>JAXLYZ010000046.1:0-77101 GCA_046351155.1 Myxococcota bacterium | reverse complement strand
TCCTCGTGCTGGCCGCCGGCGCGCTGGTGCTGGCCGTCGGCGCCAAGGTCGGCCCGCGCCTCTTCGGCTCGCACGACACCTACCACGTGCGCATGCCCGGCGGCGTCGGCGGCCTGCAGCCGGGCGCCTCGGTGACCTTCAACGGCATCCAGGTCGGCCGCGTCGGCGAGGTCGAGGTCGACCCGCACGACGTGGCGCTGGTCGACATCGAGCTCTTGCTCGACGGCGGCACGCCGGTGCCGGTCGACACCGAGGCCACCGTCGCCATGCAGGGCATCACCGGCCTCCGCTACGTCGAGCTCGGCGGCGGCACCAACAGCGCCCCGCGCCGCAAGCCGGGCGACGAGATCCCGCCTGGCCACTCGCTCTTCGACATGCTCACCGACCGTGCCAAGGGCATCGCCGATCGCCTCGACCGCGTGCTGGATGGCCTCGAGGGCCTCGAGACGGGGCCCGAGCGCGAGCGCGTGTCGTCGATCCTGGCGCACGTCGACTCGCTGACGGGCACGCTCGACAACCTCGCCGTCGAGGCCGCGCCGCGCCTGCTCGGGCTCATGGCCCGCGCCGACACGCTGGGCGCCGAGCTGCCCGGACTGGTGGCCGACGCGCGCGCCACCCTGGTCGGCGTGAGGAAGGGCGTCAGCAGCATCGGCGCGACCGTGGCGCGCGTGGCCAAGGAAGGCGTCGACCCGCTGCTCGCCCACCTCGACCAGAGCGCCGTCGACGCGCGCCAGCTCGTCGCGCGCGCCGACACGCTGATGAGCCGCTCGCAGAGCGACCTCCACGCCGCGCTCGAGTCCATCAGCAACGGCATCGACAGCATCGGCGACCTGGCCGACATGCTGCGGAGCGATCCGGCGTCGCTCGTCTTCGGCCGCTCCACCAAGCCCCGGGAGAAGCCATGAACACCCCGCTCGCCCCGCGCCGCCGCGCGCGCGCGCGCCGCCTCGCGACCGCCCTCACCGTGTCGGCGTTCGGCCTCGGCGCGTGCTTCGGCGCCGCCGCCGATCCGCGCTACTACAGCCTCGGCGCCGGCTCGACCCCGCCCGCGCTGGCCGGCCCCGCCACCGGCCCCTGGCCGGTGCGCATCCTCGTCGCGCGCTTCGAGACCTCGCTCGTCTACGATCGCGCCGAGCTGGTCTACCGCCCGAACGAGCGCGAGCTGCGCTTCAACGCCTACCGCCCGTGGGTCGCCAAGGGCCGCATGCTGAGCGAAGCCGTGGCCGAGCACCTGCGCGCCTCCGGCTCTTCAGCGCCGTCGTCGCCCGCTCGAGCGGCGCGACCCCCGACTACGAGCTGCGCGGCGAGGTATCGCGGCCGAGGAGCTCGACCTCGACCCTGGGCACTGGCAGGCGCGCTTGGCTATGCGCTTCGAGCTCGTGCGCGCGGCCGACGACGAGGTCGTCTGGCGCCACGCCTTCGCCACGCTGCGGGCCGGTGGCCGAGCGCACGACGGCGTCGGTGGTCGCGACGCTCGACGCCATCCTCGCAGACGAGCTCGGTCGCCTCGACGCTGGCCTCGACGACTGGTTCGCGGCCACCCTGCATGGCCCTGTTCGTCGCACCGCCCCGGTCGGTCAGGCCAGCGACGCCTTGCTCTGAGCCGGCACCGCGCCGCCGAGCGGCGCACGCGCGAACGACACGGCCGAGCTCACGCTCATGACGATGCCGTCCTGGGTCACCTCGACCCAGCCGCGCTTGGTCGTGACCTGCGCGTGCGAGACGAGCGCCACGCGCGGCCCGAGCGGGAAGGCGTGGGTCAGGGTCGCCGGGAAGCGCCAGGCCAGCGGCGGCGGCTGCGCGGCCAGTCGCTCGTTGGCGCTGGCCAGCAGCGTGTCGTCGATGAAGCCCGGCACGCGCTTCATGTCGAGCTCGTCCAGCACGACCTGGAACGCCAGCGCCTCGCCGTCCTCGAGCTCGACGATGACCGGCCCCACCGATGCGACCGCGGTGTTGATGGTGTGCTCGTCCGAGAGGATGGGCACGGGATAGCCGAGCACGCCGCTACAGCGCAGGCGCAGCCCGACGCGCGGCACGAACTCGACCTCGCTCGGTCGTTCCAGACGGATGAAGCGGCCGCTGTCGGCCGCGCCGAAGCCGACCTGCAGCGGCAATATCTCCACGACGGCGGCGATGAGCTCGTCCGCGCTGATGCTCAAGCGGATGTCCGTAGGTCTTCTCCTGGGTCGAGCGCGCTCGGAGGCGTCGAGCAGCCGACCGCGATCGGCTCCACTCAGATGCGGTGGGTGACGACCAGCACGAGGACGACCACCAGGCCCAGCGCGAGCACGCCACTCGGCCCGTAGCCCCAGCTCCGGCTATGTCCCCAGCGAGGCAGCGCACCGATGATCAGCAGGACGAGGAGGATCAGGAGCAGCGTGGACAGCATGTCGCCTCTGGCGGATCGCTCGCGCGGAACCGCGAATATGCCAATTCCGCGGCGTCGAGAATGACGCATCAGCGGGGCGCCGGCACCCCTGCAGAGTCGGCTCCGCGCGCGCGCCATTCAAGGCGTATCTCAGTCAGCCACGCGCCGTCTGGATCCGCCGTCGGATATCCGGACGGCGGCGCTCGCCCGCGCCGCGTCACTTGCCGCGCAGCGCGCCGTAGGCCTTGAGCTTGCGGTACAGGGTCGCGGTGCCGATGGCGAGCATGGTCGCCGTGCGCGCCTGATTGCCGTCGTTCAGCGCCAGCACCGCCAGGATGTACTCGCGCTCGACGTCCTCGAGCGCCTTCACCGGGCCGCTGAGCGTCGCCGCCGGCAAGGCCGTGCGCACGTCCTCGGGCAGGTCGTCGAGCTCGGTGCGGTCGGCCGCGGAGAGCGCGACCGCGCGCTCCATGGCGTTCTCGAGCTCGCGCACGTTGCCCGGCCACGGGTACTTGAGCAGCTGGTCGGCCGCGCGCGGCGACAGGCCGGTCATCGGCCGCCCGAGCCGGATGGCGGCCTCGGCCAGCAGCACGCGCGCCAGCGGCAGGATGTCGTCGCGCCGCTCGCGCAACGGCGGCACGTGCAGGTCGACCACGTTCAGGCGGTAGAAGAGGTCCTTGCGGAAGTGGCCGGCGGTGATTGCGCCGGCCAGGTCGCTGTTGGTGGCGGCGATGACGCGCGCGTTGAACGGCCGGCTGCGATTCTCGCCGACACGGCGGATCTCGCGCTCCTGCAGGGCGCGCAGCAGCTTCACCTGCATGCCCGACGACACCTCGCCGATCTCGTCGAGGAGCAGCGTCCCGCCGTTGGCCGCCTCGAACAGCCCGAGGCGATCCTGCACCGCGCCGGTGAAGGCGCCGCGCACGTGACCGAAGAGCTCGCTCTCGAGCAGCGTCTCGGTGATGGCGCCGCAATTGACGGCGATGAACGGCCCGGCCGCGCGCTTCGACTCGTCGTGGACGAGGCGCGCCATGCGCTCCTTGCCGGTGCCGCTCTCGCCGGTGATGAGCACCGTCGAGTCGACCTTGGCGATGCGCCGGGCGCGCTCGACGAGGCGCCGCATGGCCTCGCTGCGCGCCACCAGGCCGAGCGGATCGGGCACGTCGGCCGCCACGCGCGCCAGCACGCGCCGCTTGGCGCGGAGCTTCTGCTCGACCTTGTCGAGCGTGCTGGTGACATGGTGGATCGACTCGTCGAGCCAGTCCTTCAGGTTGTCGCGCCGGAAGAAGCGCAGCTCGTCGGCGCGCGCGTCACCCCACTCCTCGCGCGTCCGGGCCACCATGCGACAGGCGGCGTCGCCCTTGCCGATGCAGCGGTCCTCGAGGACGTAGATCTCCTTGTCGAGCACGCGGCTGAGATAGCCGCTGGTGAGCCCGCACAGCATCCAGCACGTCGCCTGATCGCTGCGACCGAGGTGGGCGATGTGCTGCTCGGCCTCGAAGGACGACACCAGCGTCGAGCCCTGCTTCGACAGCGGCCCGGGATCGCCGGGCTCGATGAAGCACATGCCCTCGATCATCTGGATGCGCTGACCGGCCATGAGCCGCTCGGCCTCGGACTCCCACTTCGACTGCGAGCGCAGGGCCTCGGCGTTGCCCCAGCCCTGCACGAAGCCGAAGCGCGTCAGCACCACGCGCGCGACCTCGAGCCCGAGGTGCTCGACCAGCTCCTTGCGCAGCATGCCCAGCGCGGTGGCATCGACCAGGACGGCGCGCTGTCCGATGAGCCGGATCTCGCCGACCGCGGAATCGAGTTGCAGGAGCTCCTCGACATGGAGGTCATCGATTCTCATGGACACCATCATTTCAGTCCGATTCTACATTTGCTGTAGACCAATCTGATTCGACGCACAACAACCATCCACTTCAAGCTCGACCTTTGTCTCGACCGCTTCATTGGCGGCCCGGAGCGCGCATGCGCCCACCACGACGACGGCGCCCCAGGTGGGGGCGCCGAGGCGGAATGGGCCGGATTGCCACTCGGCGAATTTCCGGATTTCGACGAACTGTGCCGCGCGCGATCGGCCCTGGGCCGATCACGCGCGACGCGACCTCACGGCAGGACCGTGGTCGGCTCCGACGAGCTCGCCTGGTACGTGTTCGACGGGTTCACGAGGCCCTGCGACGTCCAGATGTAGCTGGTCGTGTACAGGTGATTGGCCGGCGTGCCGCTCGGGACGTTCACCACGGTGACCACGTAGATCGCGGTGTTCGGCTCGAGCACGATCGACGGCGTCATGACGATGTTCTCGAGGCCGGGGACGCTGTCGTCGACGGTGTAGTCGGTCCCGAGGACCTGCAGCTCCGCGCTCGGGTTCGAGGTGTCCGACACCACGAAGCCGGTGCCCGGATCGCGCACCGGGCTGTCGTCGATGTAGACCTTGGTCGAGACGATTCGGAAGAGACCCGGCGTGCCGAGGCCGGTCGGCGACGGCAGCCCGAGGCTGTACTTCACCGCGTTCTTGCCGACGCCCTCGTTCGAGAGCGGCTCGACATACAGCACACTGAAGTAGGTGACGTTGTCTCCCACCTGGACGGGATCGCCGAGGTCGGAGCTCTGCGTCTGGAGCGCCGAGAAGGCCGGCACGGCGACGCAGTCCGAAGCCGAGCGCGAGGGCGTGTTGGCGGCGGTGACGGTGGCCGTGTCGCAGTACTGCCCGGCGACGCCGCCGAGCGGGATGCGACTCACGATGGTGAAGGTCACGCTGCCACCGCCGGGGATGTCGACGGCGTCGGCGGTCACGACGTTGTTGGACAGCGTGCCGGCCTGGCCGCCCTGGCTCGAGCTCACGTAGATGACGCGCACGGTGCCGTCGTCGTTGAGGCCGAGCACGTCGCTGATGACGACGTGGCTGGCCGTCGCGGTGCCGGTGTTGTGCACCACGATGGTCGACGTGTAGGTCGAGCCGGGGAGCACGGTCGCGGGCGAGTCGTCTTTGGTGATGGTCAGGTTCGGCGTGGCCACGGTGAGGCACGCGCTGTCGCTGCCGATGCCGATGGTGCCCGACGTCGCCGTCACGGTCGCGGTGTCGCAGTAGACGCCGTCGGCCGAGGCCAGCACGGTGAAGAGCAGCGTCACGGTCGCGCCGGGGGCGATGTCGCCGATGGTGGCGTCGAAGCCGTCGGTGTTGTTGGGCGTACCCGACGACACGCTGATGAGCTCGTACTTCGTGGCGTCGCCGCTCGTGAGCACGTCCTTCACCTTGACGCCGCTCGCCACGCCGCTGCCGCCGTTGACGACGCGCACGCGCAGCTTGGCCGGGACGCTGGCCGCCACGGTGCGGGCGCTGCCGAGGCTGGTGGTGAGGTCGTCGGCCACGAAGTCCTTGATGATCGACACGCTCGACTCGAGCGCCGTGAAGCACGCCAGGCCGAAGGTGTCGATCGGGCTCCAGGTGCTCGTGCCGTCGGTGTACGACGTCACATTGACCTGGTTGCAGAACTTGCCGGCCTCGGTGACGGTCGCCGTGAAGGTGAACTTCTTGGCCTTGCCCGGGTTCAGCGCGCACTGGAGCGGCGCGTTGATGACGTTGGTGTCGAGCGCGAGCGAGCCGGTGCGCGACAGCGCCCGACCCGAGATGTTGGCGCCCTTGCCGGCGCCGATGTTGGACTGCGCGAGCAGCGTGCCGCCGAAGAAGCTGTTGGCGCCGAGGGTGGCCGTGGTGCCGACGAGCCAGTAGGCGTTGCACGCGCTGGCGCCGTTGATGAAGCTCACCGACGAGCCGGCCGTGGTCGTCAGCGTGCTGCCGACCTTGAAGATGAACTCGGCGTTGGGGTCACCCTGGCCGTCGAGCACGAGGGCTCCGGTCAGCGCCGCGGTCGAGTCGTAGCAATAGACGCCGGGCGTGAAGGTGCGGTTGTTGAGCGGCTGGTTGGCGACGCCCTCGCAGGCGCGGTCGCCGATGTCGCCGTAGGCCACGGTCAGCGCGAGCTGGGCGGCCTGCGCCTTGGTGTCGTTGTTGTGCACCGAGCCGTTGAGGACGACGCCCGGCGGGAAGCCGGAGACGGCGGTCGTGCCGCTGACGCCGACATCGCCGCTCACGACGGTGAGGCCGGTCGAGCTGGCGGCGTTGCCGAGCACGGCGAAGCTCTGCGCGTCGCCGAGGATCTGCGCGCTCTCCGAGGTGCCGCTGGCGGCCGACGACTCGAGCGGGAACGAGTAGGTGAAGCCGTCGCCGACGGCGGTGCTGCCAGCCGGCAGGCCGGCCAGCGAGTAGTTGGCGCCCGCGCCCGACTGGAGGAAGTCGGTGAGCGAGACCTCGGTCGCGTCACCGGTGCCGACGTTCGAGACGGTGACCGTCCAGGTCACGGTCGCGGTGCCGTCGACGAGGTTCACGACCTCCTTGTCGACGGTCTTGGTGATCTCGATCTTCGGCGACGGGGCGAAGTTCTTGTAGATGATCTGCTTGCCGATCTCCTCGCCGTTGATGGTCGCCACGGCGACGATGCGGCCGCTGGCCCGCGGGTCGGGGGAGAAGAGCGTCACCCAGGTGAAGCCGTCGGTGAACGGCGTGCCGATGCCGGTCTGGTTGAAGAGCGGGTACTCGCTGGCGATGAGCGGGTAGCCCTCGGCGATGAGGCGGCCGTTGTTGGTGCGCGTGTCGGCCTGGTCGTCGAAGACGCCGTAGCCCAGGCCCTGACGGTTGTCGTCCGAGGTGCCGAACTGCATGCTGTTGACGCGGCCCTCCCACCACTGGTCGATCTCCCAGCGCACGTCGGCGCCGATGACCGGGCGCACGACGCCGCTCGGATCGGTGTAGCCGACCCACGCGCCGGCGAGGTTCTGGGTGAAGCTCGGGGCCGACTCGTCCTGCTCCGAGAGGAGCGGCTTGCCGGGGTCGCTCGAGATGGCGTCGCGCAGCTTCACGGTCGAGATGCCGCCCGGCTCGTCCTGGAGCCAGGCGTAGAAGACGAACTTGCCCGACTGCAGGCTGCTCGCATCGAGCGAGATGAGGTTGCCCGACTCGCCGCGATACACGGCGCGCGGCGCCTCGGTCACGATGGCGCGCGCGACCAGCACCATCGAGATGCTCGAGGTCTGGCCGATGACGACGTTGACGGCGCTGGAGGCGTCACCGTAGCCCGGGGCGCTGGCGGCGGCGTTGTACTGCCCCTCGGCCAGGCCGGTGAGGAAGCGGTTGCCGATGAAGGTCTCGGTGAAGCCGTTCGGGCCCGTGACGACCACCGTCGACGAGGCTGGCCCCACATTGACGTTCAAGGAGCCGGTGGTGACGGAGGGTCCGACCGGGGCCACGAGGAAGATGGAGATGCTCGAGGTCTCGCCGACGACGACGTTGATGGAGCTGGTGGCGTCACCGTAGCCGTCGGCCGAGGCCGCCGCGCTGTAGACGCCCGGCGCGAGGCCGGTGATGAACTGGTTGCCGACGAAGCTCTGGCTGAAGGTGCCCGGCCCGGTGACGACGATGTCCGCGCTCTGCGGCGAGACGTTGACGTTGAGCGAGCCCTTGGTGGCGACCTCGACGGGATCGGTCGTGGTGTCCTTGTCGCTGCAGCCGGAGAGCGCCATGGCGCAAGCGGACGCTGCGAGCCCTCGAATCGCGTGATGGATGACAGTTCGCCGTTGAAAACGCGCGTCATGGGGAACCTCTTCGACATTCCGAATCGCCACGATGAGCTGGCGACGCCGGTCTGGGCTGGCGGGATGAATCGTCTACGCCGGATCGAATGTGACGATGCGGCACTGCGCGAGTCCGACGATCGGGCTCTGCGTGAGTGCGCCGTTCGCAAGGCACGTGCCACTCTCGGCGACTCTCGGATGTGGCAGCAATTGCAGACGTATCGATATTCGCGTGGTCGCGGCGCCGTGCTCGGCGCGCTATTCTGGTCTGACTGATGCCATCAGGCTGATTGCGACACTGCCGTCATGCGGTCGGCGCACGCACGCGCCCCCGGAACGAGAAAAGGCTCGGAACCGCGCGTGGCGGCTCCGAGCCTGGATCCATGTCCGGTTCGCGAGCATGGATGATCAGCCAGGCCGGCCCCCTTCAGGAGGAGGGCCGCGTGGCTGGGTCGACGGGCCTCGTCGAGGCCCTCTCGGCGTCATCCTCTAGAGGAGAGTCGCCGCGCGCGCGAGACCGGCGATCGTCGACGAGTCGACGCGCGGCCTGCCCCGTCACGTCGTCAGTCGGGCTCGGCCACGCGCAGGGTGACCTTGCGGTCGCGGGCGTAGTCGGCCTCGCCGGTCTTGTCGGTGGCGTGGAGCTCGCCGTACGTCTTCACGTAGAGGCGGTTCTTCGGTACGCCGTGGCTCACGAGCGAGTCGGCGACGGCCTCGGCGCGGGTGAGGCCCAGGCTCTTGTTGGAGCTGGTGGTGCCGCGGGCGTCGGCGTAGCCGATGACGACGACGTACTCGTGGCGCAGCGCGCCGTGGTCCATGCAGGCCGCGACCTTGGTCAGCATGTCGTCGTCGGTCTTGTCGATGTCGCTCTCGTCGTAGGCGAAGTAGGTGGCGCCGCGCGGCAGGTTGCACTCGTCGGACACGCGCTCCTCGACCTCGATCTGGGTACGCTTCTCGTTGGCGACGCCGGCGGTGTGGTCGTCGTAGCGAACGGCGCCGGTGGTGTTCGAGCTGCAGGCGGCCAGGAGGCCGAAGGCGCCCAGCGTCAAGGTGATGATGTTCTTCATGTCATTCTCCCAATATGCTGCGGCAGGCGAATGGCGCGCCGCAGGTCCGGTCCCGGTCAGTCGACCGGCCGGGATGCGATGGTGGCTTCAGCGGGGCCGGGGCGCGCGCTGTCGGGCTGAGCGGAGAGGGCCTGGCGTCGCCGCGGGAGTGCATCCCCCTTGGCGGGCGGAGCCCGTCGCAACCTCAGAAGACGTAGCGCACGCCCAGCTGGCCGCCGATGCCGAAGCCGGTGCGGTCGAGCAGCTCGACGCCGGGGCGCGCCTCGAGGAAGAGCTCGACCGGGGCGTGGAAGCGGAAGTTGAGGCCGATGGGGATGACCAGCGCCAGCGAGGTGTCGTCGTTGTGGTGGCGGAAGGCGACCGCGCCGCCGAGGCCGATGTAGAAGAGGCCGTGCACGTCGTCGCCGATCCAGAAGTCGATGAGGCCGAGCTCGTACTCGGCGTAGACGCCGAGGCGCTCGGACCAGCGCTGCAGGCCGACGCCCATGTCGAAGCCGCTGCCCTCGCCGGTCCAGATCTTGAGGTCCACCGCGGTCGGGTCACCGAAGCCGACGCCCAGCGAGACGTTGGACGGGTTGACGTGATGGTCGGCGCTGGCGCTGGGAGCGGCCAAGGGGATGACGGCGAGGCTCACGAGAGTGACGAAAATATTGCGCATCATATGGATGATCTCCGCGGCTGAATTACCGGCGTGCTCGAGTCACATCGCAAGAGCGACGCGTTCGTGCCATCCGGCCATCCGCTCCTGAGAGAGAGTGTCCGAATCACCGACGACATGGACTGACCGTTGCGCGCATCTCGCACAGGCTCGGAAGGCCCGAGTGGCGAGGTGGACGTTGGTCGCGCGCAACGACTGCCGCCCATCGGTGGTGGTGATGGGTCCCGGCCGTACGCTGCCGCCCGACGACAATAGGCTCGGCTGATCACATTGCAATGACGCAATTTTGCAGTGACGATTTCGGCGACATGCCGTGACTCTGATCGATGCGCGTGCTAGGGACTCGCCAGAAGAGATCGCGCGAGCCAAAGGGTTCGAGGCGAGGGAGACAGCTCGCCCCGCTCGGTAGACGTGCCGGATCTCACGGCGGGAGGCTGCATGAGCACGAACCAGTCCGAGCGCGAAGCCGACTCCGTCGAGGGCGTCCTCGTCGCGGCGGCGCTCGACCGTGAGATCGCTCGGACCGGCTCGGTGTACCCCGCCATGGCCAACGTGTGCCGCGCGCTCGGCGACTACCTCGGGCGCTGGGTCGGCCGCGACGGCTGGCAGGCGCTCCTGCAGCGCGCGCTCGACGGGTCGGGCGTGAACGGGGGTCCGAGCGGGCTCGGCTTCGATCTCGGCAGCGAGGTCCACGGCCGCGTCGCGACCGGCACGGTGGCGGCGCGCGAGACGTGCATCCAGGTACTGGTGTCGGTCGTGCGGATGTTGGCGCGCTTCGTCGGCCGGGACATGGCGATGCAGCTGGTGAAGTTGGGCTCGCCGAGAGCGAGGACCGAGGTTCGGGAGGAACAGGCCATGACTGAGTCGGGCGGTGCGCCGCGTCCAGATCGCTCCTTCGAGACCGGCGTGACCGGTCTCGACACCGTGCTCGGCGGCGGCGAGTTCTCGTTCAGCCTCGTCGCCGGTGGTCCCGGTGCCGGCAAGACCACGCTGGTGCAGCAGTTCTGTTCGCCAACGCGTCGCCCGAACGTCCGGCGCTCTTCATCACCGTGCTGGGCGAACCGACGCTCAAGCTGCTGCGCCACCAGCAGCAGTTCGACTTCTTCGACATCGCCCGCGTCGGCGGGGACATCCATTTTGTCAATCTCGGCGAGACGGTGCTGAGCGGCAATCTCGACGCTGCTCGCCGCCGCATCGTCGCCGAGGTCGCGCCATCAGCCCACCCGCCAACGTCACGGTCGACAGCGCTGTTGCGCCCGCTCTGGCGCGCGCGCTGTAGCGCGCGCTGCTGGCGCAGCAACGCCCACCAGGCGCTCGGCCTTCGTGCAGCGGCATTCGCCGTATCCGGCGTTGTAGCGAGAACACCAGGGTTCGCGCGGACCTGGTGGGCATTTCCAGGACGCCAGGTAGGACCGTGCCGGTCGTCCGCCAGGCGTTGCCATCCTGTGGCTGTCGCAGGCGGTCGACCGCAACTCGGTCGTGCAGGCTCCAGGTCATGAAGGTGCGCGGCCAGGCCTCGGTGGAGAAACGCACACCTTCCGCGCTGACGAAACGCGGGCTGCAGGTGTTCCCGCGCCTGCTCGAGCGCCACCCCGAGAACGAGGGCGCGCGCCCGGCGACGCGGCTCTCGACCGGCATCGCCGGCCTCGACGAGATGACGTCGGGCGGCATCCCCAGCGGCGACGTCGTGCTCGTCGCCGGCCCGACCGGCTCGGGCAAGACCACCGTCGCGATGGAGTTCGTCAACGCCGGCCTGCGCCTCGGCGAGGCGGCGGTGGTGGCGGTCTTCGAGGAGCGGCCGCGCGAGTACCTGGTGCGCGCCGGCGGCCTCGGCGGCGACGGCTTCAGCGACGCCGTGAAGAGCGGACGCCTCGAGGTCATGTACCTCAGGCCGCTCGATCTGTCGGTCGACGAGACCATGCAGGAGCTCCACGACATCGTGACGCGCATCGGCGCGCGCCGCGTCGTCATCGACTCGCTGTCGGGCTTCGAGGTGGCGCTGGCACCGACCTTCCGCACCGACTTCCGCGAGTCGCTCTACCGGCTGCTCGGCATGCTGACCGCCACCGGCGTCACCGTCATGATGACCAACGAGATCGTCGGCGGGCCGACCGAGCAGCGCTTCACGCTCTACCAGATGTCGTTCCTGTGCGACGACATCATCCTGAACCGGCTCATCGAGCTCGATGGCGAGTATCGCCGCACCGTGGCGGTCCTGAAGATGCGGCGCGGTCCGCACAGCCGCGCCATCCGCACCTTCGAGATCACCTCACGCGGTGTCGTCATCGGCGGCTCGCTGCCGCTCGTGCACGCGGGCGCCGCGGCGCGCGCGCCGAGCGCCTACGAAGGGCTCGTCGCGTCCGAGGCCAACCTGCTCGATGCCCTCCAGCGCGTCGGCGATCGGCCGGCGCGCGCGCTCGGCGAGGAGTGCGGCCTGGTCGGGGAGGACCTCGAGCGCGCGCTCTCCCGCCTCGAGGAGCTGCGCTACGTGACGCGCTCGATGCGCGATCGCGAGGCGGTGTACACGGCGGTGGGCCGCGGCCAGCGCTGAGTGGATCGGGTGGCCTCGCTCCGGCCGCCCTCATCCGGCTGCTTCCTCGGCTCGCGCTCTTCGCGCGAGCTTCACCGAAGTGCGGCGGCGGCCGTCGGTTGCGCCTGTGGAAAGACGCCCGCGGTGACGGCAGGCGAAATCCCCTATGCTTGGATCGTGTGTGCGCAGCGACCGCCGTCGAACCTCTGCCCCGTGGCCGCCCACGTGGCGCTGCGCGAGGCGTGCCTCGAGTGCCAGGGCCGCCCTTCGACCGGGCAGCGCCAGCTCGAGCGCGGCGACGTGGTGGTGCGCCAGGGTGACGTCGCGCGCCACCTTTTCGCCGTCGTCAGCGGCTGGCTGCGCGAGAGCGTGTACGACGACGAGGGCCGCGCGCTTTCCGCGCGCATGGTCGGGCCGGGTCACGTGCTCGGCACCAGCGCGCTCGCCCGCGCCGGGACGCTGGCTGTGACGCCGCGCTACGCCGCCACCATCGACGTGCTGACGCCGGCGCGCGTGTGCTTCGTGACCGCCGACCACACCGGCCAGTGGCTCGCGCGCCACCCCCCGCACGCCGTCGATCTGGTCGTCGCCATGGCCAAGGAGCTCGACGCCGGGCACCGCGACCTGGCGCTGCACGCGCAGCCGGCCGAGGAGCGCGTGCTGGCGCTGGTGCGCGAGCTGGTCGCCAGCGCGCCCGACCCGAGCGCGTGGTACCGCCTGCCGGCCACGCGCGAGCAGCTCGGCGAGGTGCTCGGCCTCACGCTCGAGACGGTGTCGCGCATGCTGCATCGCCTGGCGCGGCGCGGCGTGCTGGAGATCCGCGGGCGCGAGGTGCGGCTCATCGCGCACAAAACACCCGGAGCTTGATCGCGATCAAAGCCGCCGCGTGACGCCTGACCCACAGTGCGCCGCGCGGAGGTGGTCGTGGGTGCTGCTCCTCGTTCGCTGGTCCTCGGCGCTGCCGGATTCCTGGGCCTGAACCTCGTCGATGCGCTGCTGGCGGATGGGCAGACGCCGCGCTGCGCGCACCGCGCGCGCACCAACACCATCCCGCTCCGGCGCCGCGGCGTGCCGCGCGTCAGCGCCGACTGCGCCGACGTGGCCCAGCTCACCGACGCCTGCCGCGACGTCGACGTCGTCTACCACCTGGCCGGGCACTACCCGCGCGACGGGCGCACGCCGGCGGCCACGCGCGAGCGCGCCGTGCGCGAGCTCGACAACGTCCTCGACGCCGCCGCCCGGTCCGGCGTGCGCCGCGTGGTGTACGTCTCGAGCACCGCCACGGTGGCGCGCCGCGACGACGGCCGGCCGTCGAGCGAGAGCGACGTGTTCGCGGCGCTGCCCGGCCTCGGCGCCTACCACGACGCCAAGTGGGCGATGGAGGCGCGCGCCGCGGCCGAAGATCGCCTGGAGGTCGTCGTAGCCTGCCCCGGCGCCTGCATCGGGCCCTGGGACCTGCGCATCGGCACCTCGGCGCTGGTCATCGCCACCGCGCGCGGCGACGACCCGCCCCACCCCGACGGCGTCGTGAGCCTGGTCGACGCGCGCGACGTGGCGCGCCTCCTGGTCGTGCTCGGCGCGGCAGCGACGCCGCCCCGGCGCGTGCTGATCGCCTCGCGCACCGTCGGGCTGCACGCGCTGCTCGGCGAGCTCGCCCACCACTTCGGCGTGCGACCGCCGCGCGCGCCGCTCGCGCCCGACGCGGCCATCGCCTTCGCCGACGCCGAGGAGGCGCGCGTCGCCGGCACGCCCGCGCGCGCGCTCCTCGCCCGCGAGATCGTCGACCTCGTGCTGCACGGCGCCGCCATCGACGCGCGCCTGGCCGGCGGCCTCCTGCCCGGCGGCTTCACGCCGTTCGCCGACACGCTGGCCGAGGTCACGCGCTTCGCCCGGCGCATGCGCTTCATCCCCGAGCCTGTCGTTCCTCCCTCCGTCCCTCCGACCCAAGGCCTGTGACATGACCCAAGCGACCACCGCCTCCCGCCCGACGCCGAGCGGCGACGACCTCCTGCGCACGCTGAGCGCCCTCATCCGCCAGGTGAGCCCCATCGGTCCGACCGGCGTCATCACCGCCGCGTCGCGCCTGCGCGAGGACCTGGCGCTCGACTCGGTGGCGTCGCTCGAGCTGCTGTCGATGATCGACGATCAGCTCGGCCTGTGCCTCGAGATGGAGGACGTCTTCGGCATCGAGACGGTGGGCGGCATCGTCGCCATCGCCGAGACGCGCCTGGCCGGGGCGCAGGTCGAGGCCCGCGCATGAGCGCGGGCGGCGCGGACGACGAAGCCCTCGACGCGTTCCTGGCCGACCTCGACCGCTTCATGCGCGAGCGCGTCGACGCGCGCCGCATCGACGCCGACCGTGCCGTGCCGTCCGACGTGCTCGGCGCGCTGGCCGAGCTCGGCGTCTTCGGCGTCACCATCCCCGAGGCCTACGGCGGCACCGACCTCGGCCTTGGCGGCGCCTGCGCCGTGGTGCGGCAACTGGCCCGCCGCGACCGCGCCGTGGCCTACACCGTCGGTCTCCACCTCGGCCTCGGCACGCGTGGCCTGGTGGCCTTCGGCTCGGCCGAGCAGCGCGCACGCTGGCTTCCCGACCTCGCCGCCGGACGCCGCATCGCCGCCTTCGCCGCCACCGACTGGGCACCGGCAGCGACCTGCGCGCCGCCGCCACGCGCCCGCGTGCGCGGCGATCGCGTCGCCGTCGACGGCGAGAAGATCTACGTCACCAACGGCGGGCTGGCCGGCGTCTACACGCTGGCCGTCGCCACCGAGGGCTTCGGCGACTCGGCCGCCGGTCGCGCGCTCATCGTGCTCGAGCGCGGCGACGCCGGCCTGCGCGTCGGCCCAGGGCTGACTCGGGCTGCGCCGGCTCGTCGACGACGCCGCTCCGACTCGACGGCGTCGACGTCCCGCTCGATCGCCTCATCGGTCCGCCGGGCCAGGGTCCGGACCAGCTCGGGCACGTGCTCGCCTGGGGGCGCACGGCCATGGCCGCCGGCTGCTGCGGCACGGCCCAGGCCGCGCTCGACCTGGCGACGGGACACCTCCAGGTGCGGCGCCAGTTCGGGCGCCTGCTCGGCGCGCAGCCGGTCGTGCGCGCGCAGCTCGCCGACATGGCCGCGACGCTCCACGCCATGCGCGCGCTGGTTCAGGCCACCGTCGACGCCGCCGCCGTCGCGCGCGGCGCTATCGCTCGCTACCAAGGTCTTCTGCAGCGAGGGCGACTGGGCCATCTGCGACATGGCGCTCCATCCACGGCGGCGCAAGGCTACCTCGGCGTGCCGCGCCTGCTCCTCGCCGACGCGCGCATCGCCGCATCTTCGAGGGCGCCAACGACGTCTGGCCGCGCGCCTCGGCCAGCTCGAGCTCATGACCCCGGCGCCAGCGAGCGCGACGGCGAGCGTCGAGGACGACGCGGCGATCGGCGCGTCGCCGAGGTCGTCGCAGCGGGCAAGGCGCGCGGCCTGGCGGCGCTGCGCGACCCGCTCTACCTGCATCGCCTCGGCCGCTGACCATGCTGCGCGACGCGGCGCGCGCTGGCGCAGCCGGCTTCGCCGACGGACCGCTCGCCCGCACGCACGCTTCCTGCACCGTGAAAAGAATGCCGCGCGCTGGTCGCGGCACCCCGCATCGACCACCGGCCGGATCTGCGACACCTGCGCCGCCGGAGCCCCGCCCATGAAGGTCCTCTTCGTCTACCCCCGCTTCGCACGCCACGCCGACAGCCACCCCGAGCTGCGTCGCCGTGCCGATGAACGAGTACCTCGGCTCCTTCGTCGGCATCGGCATCGCCGCCATCGCCGCCGGTGGCCTGCTGCTGGCGAGTTCGGACCGCGACGACCATCGTCGACGGCGCCCGCGCCCACCGACGCCGATCTGGAACGGCGCTCTCGTTCTTCGGCCGCCTCGCGCGGCCTCGAACTGGCCGACCACTTCCGCGCCGCGAGCAAGACCGTGGTGGCCGCGCGGCATCGCCGACGGCGCTGCCCGGCGATGCCGCCGACACGTCGACGCCGTCGTCGTCGGCGAAGGCGGCGGCTGGCCGCACCGCCGCTGGCGCTGAGCGCCGAGCGGCTCCAGCGCGCCTCGACCCGCCTCGACGGCTGCTGACCTGCCGCTGATCTCGCCGCGCCGAGCGCGTACGCCGCCCCGACGACTATCGCTCCAGCTCTCGCGCGGCTGCGCTCGCTCGTCTGCGCTACCACCTGCCCCGGCATGGGCGTACCTGCGCGCCTTCACGCTCGACGGTGCTGGCCAGCCACTGATGGAGGCGCACGGCAAGCGCCCCGCATCACCGAGGACGGTAGCTGCCAGGCGGCGGCCGGCGTGCTGGGCTTGCTCGACTACTCATCGCGCGCGGCGCGCCTGCGGCGCGGTGAGCTACATCAACGCCGTTTCCGGTGTTCGCGCATCACCGCCGAGCCCTGCTCGCCAGGCCAAGGCCGCCGGCATCGACATGTACCCTCGTCACCGGCCCCGATCCCATCAGCATGAACGCCTTCACCGGCCGCCACCCGTCCGCGCTGGCGCGCGCCAGGAGGCCATCCGCAAGGCCTTCGACTCCGGCATCGGGCCCTACGCGTCATTCCTCTACGGCAACGACCAGGACGACAAGGGCACGGTCGGCCGCGTGCTCCGGGATTCACCGCACGGACGAAGGTCAGGCCGAGTTCTCCTGCTGCGCCTGTCCCCAGCACTGCCGGTGGCACCAGGTCGTCCGCGAGGGCCGGCTGTTCACGCGCAGGTGGCGCCTCGACGATGCAACCGTTCTTCGAGCGCTGAAGCTCACGCCCGACCAGGTCGTCGACGGCTACCTCCGGCTGTGGCGCTGCGGTTCTGCGCCGAGCGCACGCGCAGCATTGGCGACGTCCGGCTCGTACAGGCGCATCGTCGTTCTGGCCGCCACGGCGGCAGGTCGCCCCAGGCTCAGGGTGATCCAGCGCGCACGTGCCGAGGGTGCAGTCGGCCTGCTTCGAGGATCTCGAGGAGCAGCGGCGCGCTCGAGTCGCCCGCGTGGTGATGGACGGTGCGCATGGCGCTGACGTCGCCGAATACCGAGGATCGGTCGTCGGCGGTCGGTGAGGTGCTCGTCCATGTCGTTCCGGCATGCAGCAGGCCAGCAGGCCGGACGAAGGCGCGCAGGTCGCCCGGCGGCAGCGTCACGCCGTGCGGCAGGCGGCGGCTCGGCGCGCCGCCCCACCATTCGACGCTGCCGTCGCCGCGCGCCACGACCTCGTAGACCGGGCACTGCGAGGCCGCCGGGTGCGCTCAGGCTCACGCGGAAGGCCTTGTCGGGCGCCGGTCGCGGCGGCCTGCCCGCGAGCGGCGCGAGCGGATCAGGGCCCGGCTCACCAGCCGTCCGCACGACCCAGAAGGTACTGTCCGAGCCGAGCGTCGCCCCGACGATGACGCCCTTGACGGCGACGCGCTGCCCCGGGACGAGCGCGTCGAAGACGTCGGGCGCGAGGCCGGAGACGATGACGGTCGCGGCCAGCGGTGCGCGCGCGGCGGGCGCGTAGGGATCGTCCGCGACGAGGACGAGCGCGTCGTGGGCGCCCAGCCCATCGCCGTGCACGAGCCAGGCGGTCCAAGCGACGCGGCGCCCGACCAGGCCGCGTGCGACGTCGGCCAGCGCCAGCGAGGCCTCATCCGTCGAGGCGGCCTCGACGCGCGCGCGCAGCGCGGCCAGCGATGGCGGGCCCCCGTCGTCGGTGGGCCGCTCGGAGGCGGCGCCCGTCGCGCACGCGGGCGCGAGGGCGAGCGAGACGACGGTCGCGACGACGGTGGCGAGCAGGCGCATCGCCCGATGTTACCACGGGGTCGAGGCAGGCCGGGAGGCTCGGCGACGGCCTGTGAACATAGGTTGACATGGGCCGGCAGAACCCGGAGTTTGGTCTGCCCCGCTCTCCGTTCGGAGCGGGGTCTTCGTCGCGCGCGCATCGGAGACGATGCGCCCAGTGGGGGGCACCAGATGAAGTCGAAGTCGAAGCGCGCTGTCGTCCTGTCGGGTCTCACCGTCATCGTGCTCGCCCTCGTCGGCGCCTCGGCGCAGGCGCAGCCGCTGGTCGTCGGCTGTTCCGACGGCACGCGCGAGGGCTTCACCGACCTGTCGCTCTACCCGACCATCGCCTCGTGCGGCGGCGCCTGGGACGTGCAGGGCGCCTTCCAGGACGCGCCCGCCTGCGGCCGCCAGGCCGGCAACGACGGCGTCCTCGAGAGCGGCGCCGGCTGCAACGTCGAGGATCTCTGCGCCGGCGCCTGGCACGTCTGCTACGGCCCCGACGACATCAACATCCGCACCGGCGGCCGCGGCTGCGTCGACGCCGTCGCCTCCAGCTACCCGCAGAACGGCACCGGCCCGACCTCCCTCTCCCACCCGCCCGGCGCCGCCTTCTTCATGACGCGCACCTCGGGCTCGGGCACCGGCAACTGCGACGAGGTCGTCAACGGCTTCCCGCAGTCGTTCAACGACATCTTCGGCTGCGGCAACATGGGCTCGACGCCGCAATCCAACTGCGTGCCGCTCGATCGCTTCGGCCACAACCAGTGCGTCGGCCTCCACGACAGCGACGTGCAGGGCGGCACCTCGGCCGGCACCCACGGCTACCTGCCGAGCGAGTGGGCCTGGTTCTGTGACGACCACGGCAACGGCACCAACGAGTCGAAGTTCGTCGTGAAGACGCGCCCCGACGACCAGGGCGGCGTGCTCTGCTGCAAGGACACCGACGGGTCGCTGCCCGAGGTGTGCGACGGCGTCGACAACGACGCCGACGGGCTCGCCGACGAGGTCGACTTCGTCCACGACGGCACCGCCGACGAGTTCCCCGGCGACCCGTGCACGCAGGCGAACGGCCAGCCCGGCACCATCCTCTGCACCGGCGCCGGCGGCTGGACCTGCGGCCCCATCGCGGCCCAGGCCTGCTGCTTCCCCGACGGCCACTGCGCCGACAAGGCGCCGGCCTTCTGCACGGGCGGCGGCGGCATCAACTCGGGCGCGGGCACGAGCTGCGCCGGCACCGTCTGCGCCCAGCCGGCGACCGCCAGCATCAGCGGCCGCGTGTGGCAGGACGTCGACGGCGACGGCCTCGAGGACACCGGCGAGCCGGGCATCCCCGGCGTGGTGGTGACGCTCGGCATCGACGCCGACGGCACGCCCGGCGTCGAGCGCACGGTCACGACCACCACCGGCGCCGACGGCAGCTACCACTTCGACGGGCTCGAGGCCGGCAGCTACACCATCACCGTCGCGGCCAGCGACCCGGTGTTGGCCGCCGCCGGCTTCCGCGCCACGACGCCCTACGTCGGCGGCAACCCCGCCACGTACTCCGAGGCCAGCCCGACCATGCTGGCGCTGGCCGGCGGCCAGGCCATCGGCGGCCTCGACTTCGGCTTCGTCGGCGGCTGCCTCGCCACCAGCGCGCCGGGCACGCCGTGCGACGACCGCGACGCCTGCACCGGCTCCGACAGCTGCCTCGGCGGCACCTGCAGCGGCGTGTCGCTGTCGTGCGACGACGGCAACCCGTGCACCGACGACGCCTGCGACCCGAGCATCGGCTGCCGCGCCACGGCGATGGAGGACGGCTCGGCGGCGACGTGTGCGCGGCAGGCCATGCCTGGCCGGCGCGACGCCCATGTGCGCGCCGAGCTGCCCCAACGGCCAGCTCGACAGCGGCGAGGCGTGCGACGACAACAACTCCGCGGCCGGCGACGGCTGCAGCCCGGCGTGCCAGCTCGAGTACGACTACCCGTGCATCGGCCTGCCGGTGTTCTGCATCCACTGCGGCAACGGCGAGGTCGAGGCCGGCGAGCAGTGCGACGACGAGAACCACACGCCGGGCGGACGGCTGCGACGCCAGCTGCCAGTCCGAGGACCCGTGCTTCGGCACCACCGACGTCGACGGCGACGGCGTCTGCGACAACGTCGACCCGTGCATCGACCACGATCACGACGGCTACGGCGTCGGCGCCGGCTGCCAGCCGGACTGCGACGACGCCATCGCCACCTGCAACGTCGACTGCGTCACCGACCGCACCGGCGGCGACGGCAACGGCATCCCCGACTGCGCCGAGGCGCAGTGCGAGGACCTCGACGGCGACGGCTTCGGCGTGGGCGACGGCTGCGGCGGCACCGACTGCGACGACCACGAGCCGCTGTGCGCCGCGAGCTGCGTCAACACCGACCACGACGGGCAGCCCGACTGCATCGACACCGACGACGACAACGACGGCATCATCGACACGACCGAGGTGTCGCTCGGCACGAACCCGCTCGACCCGGACAGCGACCACGACTTCGTCAGCGACAACGACGAGCTCACCGAGTACCACACCGATCCCAACAAGGCCGACAGCGACGGCGACGGCATGAGCGACGGCGAGGAGATCGCGGCCGACCGCGACCCGATCGACCCGAGCGACGGCAGCGCCAGCGTCGACACGGCCGAGAAGTCGGGCTGCGGCGCCGCCGACGGCGGTGGCCTGGCCGCATGGATGCTGGTCTCGTGGCCGTCGCGCGCGCCTGCCGGCGCGCTCACGGCCGTCGGGCCGCGCCCGAGCGCGCCTGACGCGAGCCCACGGGTCACCCGCGGGAGTGGCGCGCGAGCTATCGGGTCGGCCGGCGGCGTCCGCGCCGCCGGCGCGATGCCGAGCGTTCGTCGGTCGGCGCACCGACCGACGGGCCGGAGGAACCGCCGCGCGCCGCGACGGCCTCCGGCCCATCCATGCTCACGCCGGCGACGCGCTGGTCGCGCCGCCCGCGACCGGCTGGGGCGCCGGCGCCGGCGGCGGCGACGGCGGCTGGCGACGACGACGGCTCGGCGAGTAGCCCGGGATGATCTCGTGGACCGCCGCCTCGCTCATCTTCTCCGCCCGCAGGACGCGCTTGAAGCTCGCGAGCTCGAGCTGGCAGACGCTCGCGGCGCTGGCGAACGCCCGGTCGGCGGCCTCCTTGGCGGACGTGGCCAGGGCGAGCGCCTGCACCTTCGCCGCCAGCAGCTCGGCGCCGGCGCGGATCTTCTCGGCCTCCTCCTTCACCTGCTCCTTCGTGATCCGGGGATACGACGTGGCCCCCATGCGCTCGGCCAGCTGTCGCGCGCGCTCCACCAGCGCCTCCCCGGAGAGCCGGCGGAGACGACCGACCGAGTCGACGAACGTGGCGTTACGCAGGGGATCCTGGCGCTGACGACCACCCGCGTTGAAGTAGAACTCGCGCGACCTGCAGATGACGTCGAGCAGCGCGGTGCGCGCGAGCGCGCACTCGGCGGTCGCCGTCGTGAAGGTCAGGGCCGCGCTCCGCGTGCGGTCCTGGGCGACGGTGGCCACCGCGACGGGCTGAGCCAGCCACTTCTCCACCAGCTCCTTCAGGTCGGGCCGCTGGACCGCGCGCACGAGCGAGACTCGGGTGTCGTTGAACTTCTGGTCACTGGAGGCGGACTGACGAACGACTCGCATAGGATCTCCTCGGAAAATTGTTCGGTGAGCGCCGGGCCATCGTGGCCGGCGAGCTCCCTCACTCCAAGTCGCGTGCCGAGCGGGGACGGTCGCGACGACGCGGCCGGTCGGTCGACCCGATCCGCGCCGCGCGTGGCCGAGCTGCCAATCGCGGTCTATTCACGCGCGCACGCCGTCCCCAGCCGAAGCGCGAGGCGCGCGCCGGCGCACCGCCCGATCGCTCGTAGGCCCGCCTGGATGGCGGCCGCGACGCTGTGGTCGACCGACCCTGGCCGCGGGCGCATGACTGGGGCCCGTCGTCTCCGTCGGTCCCGATGTCCAGCTCGTGACCGACGAGCGGGGCTGGACGTGCGACCCGTCGGGCGTCGAGGGCGGCGTCCTCCGAGCGACGCGACGGCGTCCGGTGTGTCCGCCGGCGGCTCTCGATCCACAGGCGCGGCAGCCGGCGCCGGGGTCGGCGCGCGCGTATCGACTGACAGAGCACGCGGCGTCGGGGTCGGCATGCGTGCATCGGTTGGTGACCTGTCCGTACTCGTGGTCGCGCGCGCTGGATCGGCATGCCGTCCGTTCGGCGCCGAGGCCGGCTCGGCGGGATCGGGATGCGAACCAGACCGCGTCGGGGTCGGCGCCCTGGCATCGACAGGCGTCCCCGCCGGTGTCGGCGCCGACGCGAGGGAATCGAGAGTCAGATGGCTCGGCCTCGTGGCCGCGGCGTGTGGATCGCGATGCTCATCCGCCGACCCCCTGGTCGGCGTGGCGGGATCGATGGGCGAGCCGTCCGACGTCGCGGTCGTTCGAGGCGCACCGAGTGCGGCGGCCGTCAGCGTCGTGTCGGGCCGCTCGCCCACGGTGACCCGAGCCCTGGGGACCGTGGAGCTCGCGCGTCACCACGACGCGCCCAGCGAGGCGTCGCGCGTGCGACTGCGAGAGCCTGTGACCGTGCCCGACCCGACGCGCCGCACCCGTCGCGGGAAGCCTCACAAGAGGCGGAGCCAGAGCCCGACCGTTGGCGTGTAGCCCTCCCCCTGCCAGCTCACGCGCCCGTCGGGGTCGATGATGTAGTGCGAGGGGAACGACTCGACGTGATAGGCGCGCTGCACGGCGTCGGTGCCGAGCAGCACCGGATAGGCGCCGCGGTCGTCACCGATGAAGTCGCGCACGGCGGCGGGGTCGCGCCAGTCGAGCGCCACCGCGATGACCTGGACGTCGCTCCGCCACGACTGGATGCGCGCCCAGTTGTCGGACTCGAAGCGGCAGACGCCGCACCACGGCGCGAAGAACTGGAGCACCACGGTCTTGCCGCGATAGTCGGCCAGCGCGTGGCGTACGCCGTCGAGGTCGGGCAGCGTGAAGGCGGGGGCGACCGTGTCGTCGTCGAGCAGGTTCCGCGACTGGATGCGGCCGACCACCCAGAAGGCGAAGAGGATGAGCGCGAGATCGATGGTCCAGCGCCGATACCAGCGCGCCTGCGACCATCGCCACGCCGTTCGCACCGCCGCCCACATCCGCCCCCACATGCGCCGAGGCTAGCACGCTCCCGGTGCGCGCGCAGTCGTCACGTCGAGGCTGTCCAGGAAGGCCAGCACCGACGACTCGAGCTGATCGATGCCGGGCGACTCGGTGGGCATGTGGCTCGCGCCGTCGAGGACGACCATGCGCTTGGCGCCGGCCAGTCGCTCGAAGAAGCGCTGGCTGTGGGCGATGGCGGTCATGCGGTCCTCGCCCGGGTGGGCGAGCAGCACCGGGCACACGTCGAAGGCCTCGGGCTCGAGCGCCGGCGCGGCTGACAGCATGGTGCGCAGGAAGCGCGCGGGCACCCACGAGCCGCCGCCCATCCTGTCGCGCGACACGAGGCGCGACAGCTCGGGCGTGTTGGAGATGCGGTCCATCTTGGAGACGTGCGCCATCGGCAGCGGCAGCCCGTCGGTGAGCCAGCGCAGCTTCTGCAGGAGCCACAGGCCGGGGCCGCCGAGCGCGCGGTTCTTGGCGAAGTCCTTCCGCACCGCGGGCTCGCGCGGGTCGGCCAGGGTGGTGGCGACGAGGCCGGCGACGTGTCTCGAGCGGGCCGCCGCCTGGTAGCCGAGGAGGCCGCCCAGCGACACGCCGAAGAGCGCCACCGGGCGATCGTCGCGCGCCCGCTCGAGCTCGATGAGATCGGTGACGCAGTCGATCCACAGCTCATAGGTGAGCTTTCGCCGCGGCACCCGGGTCAGGCCGAAGCCGGGGAGGTCGGGCGCCACCGTCTCGAAGCCGTGCTTCCGCGCCAGCACGGCGGCCGGGGCCATGACGCGGCCGTAGGCTCCGACACCGTGGAGCACGATGACCTTGAGGCGCGCGCTCGGGTTCTCCATGCGATCGAGGTGGACGTCGAGGCCGCGCCACGACCACCACTCCTCGCGCGGCGAGGTCGTCGCGTCGGCGCGCATGCGCTCGGGGAACCAGCGCTCGTAGGCGCGCCAGGCGTCGAGGTCGGCGTAGGTGGTGCGGCGCGCGGGCGCGGGGGTCGGGGCTCGGGTCGGGGTCGGCGTCGTCATGCCGCCCTTGTGCGCCCGCACGCCCCGCCCTCCAATGACCGCGCGCGACATGCGACTGACCGCGGCGACCGCGCCCGGTCACATGGCGCGGCGGCTCTGGATGGGCGTCTGCCCGGTCCAGCGCTTGTAGGCGCGGAAGAAGGCCGAGGGCTCGGAGAAGCCGAGCAGGAAGGAGATCTCGGCGATGGCCAGCTCGCCGCTCGCCAGGTAGCGCGTGGCGAGCTCCTTCCGCACCTCGTCGCGCACGAGCTGGAACGAGCTCTCCTCGTCCTTCAGGCGGCGCTGCAGGCTCCGCGCGGTGAGGCCGAGGCGCGCCGCGACGGTGGCGACCTCGACCGGCCCCTCGCGCAGGACCTCGCACAGGACGCGGCGCACCTGCGCGGTCATGGGTGGCGCGTGCGGGTCCTTCAGGCGGAGCTCGTCGGCGTGGCGCACGAGGATGGCCAGCAGGTTCGCATCCGCGCTCTGCAGGCGGGCCTGCAGCGCGCGGCGCGGCATGACCAGGCGGCAGCGCTCGGCGCCGAAGCGCACCGGCGCATCGAAGAAGCGCTCGTAGTCGGCGAGGTCGCCGCCGAGGCCGTGGGTCAGCTCGACGCGCGCCACGCGGAACAGGCCGGGCGCGTGCGCGGTCAGCGCGCGGCACTGGAGCGTCAGCAGCGCGAAGCACAGCTCGTGGGCCAGCGGCGCCGGCACCGGGCTCTCGACCACGACCTCGAGCGCCACCTGGTCGGCGCCGTCGCCGTCGACCAGCGCGACCTCGACCACCTCGTCGAGCAGGTTCAGGTAGCGCACCCACCGCGCCAGTGCGTCGCCGACGGTGGCCGCGCTGCGACACACGTACTCGACGATGCCGAAGGCGCCGGGCGGCGTGGCGGCCGCCCCGCGCCGCGCGCGGGCGGGGGCGCCGGGGAGGCGCGCGAGCGCGCGCCAGGCGTCGCGGAGCTGCGTCGAGGTGAGCCGCAGCTCGGCGTCGGCCAGCAGCTCGGGCGTCAGCTCGGTGGCCGCCAGCAGCGCGGCCAGGCCGTGCGGGACGGCCTCGGCGGCCGCCAACACCGGGCGGACGAGCAGCGCACTGACGGTGCCATGCGGGCGCATCGGGCTGTTCTGCGCCGCCGCGACCCGAGCGTCAACCGTCGACCAGCGCGCGCACGACGAGCCAGCCGACGCCGCCCACGAAGGCGAAGACGGCCGAGCCGATGGCGGCGCGGTCGATGCCCTGGCGGCGCGCGAGCGGGACCGCGATCGAGCAGGTCGCCGCCGTCCATGGCCGCCTGGAAGAGGAAGCTGAAGTCGAGGAAGGCCGGGTGCGCCAGGGCGTAGAACACGAGCACGCCGAGGCCGACGTCGCGCACGCCGAAGAGCCGGCCCATGAGGCGCGCGGTGGCGTTGTCGTGGGCGGCGGGAAAGCGCAGGAGGCGCGAGGCCGGCCCGGGTGCGACGAGCGGCGCGAGGCCGATGACGATGCGCATGACGCCCATGGCGGCGATGACGGTGTGGAGCAGCGGGGTCATGCGCCGACCTTTCCACACCGCGGCACTCGCGACAGTGACGCGGCGCGACAAGCGGCTGACCGCGGCGACCCGGAGCCGGCCCAACTTGCGTCGGGCGTTGCGCCGGCGCAGTCTCCGCGGCGAGGAGCCCGAACGCCAAGTCACGAATCGCCTGGTCGCTGGTCCTCGTCATCGCGGGCTCTTGCGACAGCGCGGCCAGCGGCGACGTCGACACCGCAACGAGCGCCGACGCCACGACCGGCGGCGACACCGCGCTGAGCGGCGACAGCTCGACGGCCGGCGACTCGAGCGCCACCGACGCGGGCGCCGACGTCGGCAACAACGGCAGCTGCCACGGCGACGCGCCGTGCGACGGCGGCGACTTCTGCGCCTCGTACACGCTGCCGCCCATCTGCGGCGGCGTCATCGACTCGACCTTCGACAACGACTGCGACGGCGACGGCGACTGCGCCGCCCACGGCGCCGACTTCATCTGCGACGCCAGGCTCTGCGACTTCCCGCATGGCGGAGCCCGGACGCCGCTGCACTGTCGCCGCGGCTGCTCGGTCGACGAGGACTGCGGCGTCGGCCTCGCATGCACCGCCCACCACCACTGCACCAACGCCGCCTGCGGCGGCCCGGCCGACTGCGGCTCGGCCAACTTCGAGTGCCAGGGCGGGAGCCCGGGGGCGTGCGTCCCGAAGCCGTGTCAGCACGACAGCGAGTGCGCCGACTGGTGCGTCAACGGCGCCTGCTCGGCGACGCTGGGTGTGTGCAAGCCGGCCGTGCCCTAGGGCGAGCTCCGGTCGAAGTGATCGCCCCCGCTCGCCGAATTCGGGCTGCGACTGCGTCGACCTGCCTACGGCGTATGCATCGTCTCGCGGGCCGGAGCGCGGCGAGCCGCTCGAGCGAGCGGCGCGAGACGGGAGCGCGAGGCTCGGGTAGAACATGATCATGTCCGCGCGAGAGCTCATCGCCAAGGTCGCCGCTCGTCCCCTCCGCCCCGTGCCGCTCGCCGACGTGCAAGCGCGCCTCGCCAAGCTCGGCAACCAGGTCGCCGACCCGTTCCACACGCTGCTCGGCAAGGTCGCGCTCCACGAGACGGCCGGCCTGCAGTGGAACGACTGGACGCTCGCGGCCAAGCCGACGCTCAAGCCGGGCGCCATCAGCCTCGGCAGCCTCGGCGACGGCTCGCAGGTCTGGCACTCGCTGACCACCAACCCGCTCGGCCGCACCACCGCGTCGTCGTTCGGCGAGGAGAGGTTCCTGGGCGAGCTGAGCCAGTTCCTGAAGGTCGCGCCCGAGCCCTGAGCGCGGTCGCGCGGTCGACCCGGCGCTGCTCAGCGGTGCCCCGGGGCCGGGGTCGCCGCGCCGCCTGGTGGGTCGCGGCGTGGGAGGAGGTCGAGGTCCTTCGCCGCGCAGGTCGCCGTGTCACCGCGCTTGCACGCCGCGTCCGCCACCGCCGCCCACGGCTGGAGCGCGCTCGGCGGCTCCTTCGATCCGCCCAGCGGAACGCGCCGAGAAGGTCGAGCTCGGCCGGCGTGACGCGCTCGCCCGCCGGCGCGTAGGCGATGAGGAGCGCGCCGCCCGGCGGCACCGGACACGGTAGCAGCGCAAGGCGTGGCTCGCGCGCAGCGGGTCGGGGTAGGCCCAGGCGAAGCGCGGTCGCTCACTGGCGCCGTAGGCCTTCAGCGCCGCCTCGGGTGGAGCGATCAGCCCGACGATCGCATGGACGTCGCCCTCGGAGATGCCGCCATGGTCGGCGATGCCGGCCGCGTGCACGCCCTCGATGGTGAAGCTCGAGGGGCCGGGCGCGCGGAGCAGCATGCGCGCCCGACCACCCGCGACCGCCGCGACTACGGCGCGTAGATGACGAGGAAGCTGTCGCTGCCGACGCTCGTGAGCGACGTCGCGTCGAAGGTCACGGTGTCGGTGAAGTCGCCGATGACGCCGATGTTGCCGGCGCCGTCGACGGCCAGGCCGTTGGCCTGCTCCGCCGTGCCCGCGCCGCCGATCATGCGGGCCCACACGAGCCCCGCCGAGTCGTAGCGCGCGAGCCAGACGTCGTTGCCGGCGGGTCCGCTGAGCACGGTCGCGTTCGCCTCGCCCGCGCCGAGGACGGTGTGGCCGGGCGCGTCATAGGCGCCGAAGGTGCCCGCGGCGACGTAGCCGTTCGAGGTCGCGGCGACCAGCGAGGCATGGTCGGTGAACGGGCCGTCGACGAGCTCGAGCGAGCGCGCCGTGCCGTCGGCGCCGAGGTGGGCGACGAAACCGCCGTCGCCCACGGGCGTCGCCTCGAGCTGGCTCGTCAGCCCGGCGTCGAAGGTCACACGGCGGCTCGAGCTGGTGGCCAGCACGCTCGAGCCGTCGCTCAGCACGGCCACGTCCAACGGGAAGTCGAAGCCCGGCCCGCCGAAGCGCTTGATCCACGTGAGCGCGCCAGTGTCAGCATCGAGCTGGAAGGCGAAGGCGTCGACGCCGCACGGCGCGTCGAGCGGATCCGGACCGAAGCTCAGCGCGGACATCCAGTTGCCGATGCCGGTCACGGCCGTAGCCGTGGCGTCGATGTCGAAGACGTCGACGTCGGCGCCCTCGCCGTCACCGACCTGGGTCAGCCACTGGATGGTGCCACCCGCGCCGTAGGACACGATGAACGGGGTGACGTAGGTCGAGCCCGAGGTGACGCTCTCGGTGTCGAACGTCGCGTTGCCGAGCGTCCGGCCCGAGACGATCACGTCGCTGCCGCTGAAGGTCACGCCGAACGCCCTCTCGTCGGCCGTGCCGCCGCCGCCGCGCGTCCACGTCGTGTTGCCGTCGGCGTCGAAGTAGCGCACGTAGAGGTCGTTGCCGCCGGCGGCCGTGAGGCTGCCGAGCTGGCCGCTGAAGACGCCGGTGACCGCGACGGCGCCGTCCGCGCCGACCGCGACCGCGTCGGCGCTCGTGGTCGTGACGGCATCGATGGCCTGGGCCCAGGTCACCGCGCAGCTGGCGTCGTACCTCGCCACGAAGCCCGAGGTGGTGCCCGCGGTCACGAGGTTGTGCGTCGGGTCGAGCGACAGCCCGACCGCGAAGGTGCCGACCACGACGAAGCCGCTGCCGGCGCCGGCGATGGCGTTGACGTTCGCGCTCGCGCCGAGCGCCTTGGCGCACTTGACCGAGCCCGACGGCGTCGGACCGGAGGCCGGCAGCACCTCGGGCGGTGCGGGCTCGGGCGGCGCAACGAGGTTCGAGGCCAGGTCGATGCTGACGTCGCCGCCCATGGAGGTGCTGTCGAAGCCGCGCGCGACCTCGACGATGTAGGACGCCGTCGGGCTCGTGTACTCGAGCTGGCCGCCGGCGAAGAGGTGGCCGGAGCCGCCACCGCCCGATCCGACGCGCAGCGCCAGCTCGGCCGTGACGTTGCCGGGGATGGTGGCGCTGCCGGCGCTCAACGGGAAGGCGCAGAACAGGTCGCCGAAGGGCTGCGTCCCGGCCGGCGGGAAGACCACCATGCGGAACGACATCACCTGCTCGGTGCTCGCGCCGACCGGCGGCACCCAGGCGAGGTCGAGCGGCGCGCCGGCCGTCGCGTGGAAGCCGCCGAGGTCGGGATCGAAGGGGGGGCTCGTGACCTCGACGACGGCCTCGGGCGACGTCGGCAGCGTCTGGCTCGGCATGCCCGAGACCTGGTCGCCGGCGAGCGCCACGGCGACGGTGCTGTCGTTCGCGAGCAGGTACGGCGGGTCGAAGTAGGTGTAGTCCTGGTAGCACTGATCCGGGCTCACGCTGATGTCCGGGTCGATGGCGTCGCCGCCGACGGTCAGCTCGCCGGCCGGCATGTTCGCGGAGGTCGGCGGCACGGCGCGGAGGACGCAGCTCGGCGCGTTGGCGAAGCGCACGTTGGTGACGTCGTCGTAGAAGGCGGCCTGGGTGAAGAAGTCGAGGACGCTGATGTTGCCGACGGCGCGCACCTCGGTGGTGACGACCGGGCCCGGCACCACGGTCAGCTGGTAGAGGAAGCCGGCCTCGGGGCGGAACGAGTAGCTGCCATACGCCGCGCCATCATAGGACGCGGTGAGCACCGCCGTGCCGCCGACCGGCACGTTGAAGATGCCGGCCATGCCGCTCGCGTCGGTGGTGGTGGCGTCGGAGGGCAGCCCGCCGGCGAAGTACACAACCCGGGTTGTCGAGCCGTGGAGGTCGACCGCCAGCGTGGCCTCGGCGACGCCGGTGGCGGCGCAGTCGAGGCCGCGCACGAGCACCTGGGCCTGGGTCGCGTCGATGCTGCCGACCAGCGCCGAAAGCGCCGGGAGCTGGGCGGTGGCGATGCCCACCAGCGGCACGGTCGTCGCCTGTCCGCGCGGGATGATGGGGTTCGGCAGCCAGCGCGTCGGCACCAGGCCGGCGCCGCTCACCTGGATGAAGCCGTCGAATGCGCCGAGCGAGGCGGCCAGCGTGACGGTGGCCGAGCCGGTCGCGTCGGTCGTGGCGCTGGCGAGGGGCGTGGCGCAGAGCGTGTCGCCGGGCGGGCAGGCGATGACCGTGGCGTCGCTGACCGGCGCACTCGTGAGCGGGTCGGTCACGACGACGGTGATGGGCGTCGGGTGGGGCACGATGGCGATGACGTCGGGCAGGTCGATGCAGCTGAGGTCGGGCGGCGTCACGACCGGCACATCGGCGGTGTCGTCGACGGTGTCGACGGCGGTGGTGTCGGCGACGGCCGTGTCGGTCTCGAGCGTGTCCGGCGCGGTCGCGTCGGGGTTCGTCGCGTCGGCGTCCGGCGCGGCGGTCACGTCAGGTGTCGCGGTGGTGTCGCCGGTCTGCGTGTCGAGCGACGCGTCGGTCGTGGTGGTGGTCGTCGAGTCGGCCTCGGGCTCGTGGCTGTCGTCGCCGCACGCGGCGACACCGAGCGCGAACGTCAGCAGCGTCATGCGCATCTTCATCGGACCTCCGGGGGTGGTTCAGGTCTCGCGGGGATCGTTCGACCCGTGGCCAGGTGCTGAGCGATTCCCCACGCGCAAGGTACTCCGAACGTCGGCGTGCGCGAAGGCCCGCGCCCTCGTTTCCGGCCGCGCGCCAGCGACGCGGGCGAGCCGCTCCCGAGCGCGGCGCGCGGCGGTGCGGGGCCGATGGATCCGGCTTGTGTCGACGGTCGCGGCTCGCCATGGTCAGGCCATGAACACACCCTCGCTTTCGTCCGCGGTCGGCTGGCTCTCGCTCGGGTTCGCGCTGGCCGGCGGCGCCGCATGCTCCGACGCGGGCGCGCCCCCGGACACGGGCACGACGCCCGACGCGGATGCGTCCGAGCCGGGCGACGGCGACGAGCCGGTGGAGCCGCAGGGGCCGGCGCTGGTCGAGCGGGCGCCGCTCGACACCACCACCTGCAGCGAGACGTTGGCGCCCATGACGCCGGCCCTGAAGGACTGGGTGCCGCTCGCGGCGGTCGCGCTCGATGACGCGGTGTGGGCGCTCCAGGCGATCTTCGACGCCCAATCCGGAGCGCAGTCGCTCGCCATCGGCCGCGTCGAGCGCGACGGCTCCCTCGGCGCGCGGACGGCGCTCCCGTCGGCCAACGTCTGGTCCGACGTGGCGCTGGCGGCGCTCGGTCAGGACCTCTTCGCGCTTTGGCACGACCTCGTCGGGAGGCTCACCTACGCGGTCGTCGACGCGACCGAGGGCACCATCACGACCCAGGGCGAGGTCGGCGCGAGCGGGCTCGGGGCCCTGGTCGTCCGCGACGAGGCGGTCTTCGTGGTGGTGGGCGGCGGCGCCGGGCTCGAGGTCCGACGCTCGAGCGGCGCCGAGCCGGCAGAGCCGGTGACGCTCGACGCCGCCCCTGGCAACGTCACGGCGCTCAGCGCGGTCGCGACGCCCGCCGGGCTGGCCGTGGCCTGGAGCGCCACCGGCGCCGACCCGGACGCGAGCGACCTGTGGCTCCAGCGCGCGGACGCGACCGGCGCGCCGGTCGGCGGGCGCCTGCGCGTGTCGCCGGCGCCGCGCGCCGGACACTCCTATGCGGACGCGTTCTACGGCGGTTCACCCAAGGGCGCGGCGACGCTGCTCGCGGTGGGCGACGACCTGTGGGCGACGTACACGGACGGCTGGGTGGACTTCAACGGGGTCGAAGGCCCGGCCGGCTACACCGGCGCCATCGAGCTCTACCTGGCCGTCGTCCACGCCGACGACCGCATCGACCGCTACCCGCTCGACACGCCGACGGTCGGCCGCGCCTCCGGCCCGGCCAGCCTCTTCCACGTCGGGTCCGCGGTCGGCGCCAGCTGGGCCGCGGGCAGCACCATCTTCGTCTGCGCCGGTTGCTTCGTCGACAACGACATCCACCTGCTGCTCCTCGACCCGGCGAGCCTCACGCCGCTCGCCGCCCCGTTCGTCCACGCGCACCGCGACCACGGCGTCTATCGCCTGCGGCCGGTCCTCGTCGGCGACGACGTCTGGACCCTCGCGACGCAGGACTTCCACGGCACGCCGGGCTGGCCGGCGCTGGCCATCGCCAGCCGCGGCGCGCGCTGAGCGGGGCGCGCGCCGCGAGCGCGACCTCAGGTGTGCGAGGCGTCGGCGGTCGGCTGAGCCGTGGCCGTGTCGTCGCTCCGGCCGAGGTGCACGTGGCGACCGAGCCAGGCCTGGAAGCGCTCCATGTAGACGTAGAAGACCGGCGTCACATAGAGGGTCAGGACCTGCGAGAAGAGGAGCCCGCCCACCACGGCGAGGCCCAGCGGCTGGCGCGACTCGGCGCCGGCGCCGTAGCCGAGCGCGATGGGCAGCGTGCCGACGAGCGCGGCCATGGTGGTCATGGTGATGGGCCGGAAGCGCACGAGGCACGCCTCGCGGATGGCCTCCTCGGGCGTCTTGCCGGTCTTCCGCGCCTCGATGGCGAAGTCCACCATCATGATGCCGTTCTTCTTCACCAGGCCGACCAGCATGATGATGCCGACGAAGCCGTAGACCGACAGCTCGACGTCGAAGACCAGCAGCGTGAGCAGCGCGCCGAAGCCGGCGAAGGGCAGCGCCGACAGGATGGTCAGCGGGTGGATGAAGCTCTCGTAGAGCACACCCAGCACGAGGTAGATGACCAGGATGGCCAGGAGCAGCAGCATGCCGAGCCCCGACATCGAGCTCTGGAACGCCTGCGCCGTGCCCGAGAAGTTGGTGCTGATCGAGTCGGGCAAGGTGACGGTGGCGAGCTCGGTGACCGCGCGCGTGGCCTCGCCGATCGAGGTCCCCGGCTCGAGGTTGAACGAGATGGTGATCGACGGCAGCTGCCCGCTGTGGCTCACCGTGAGCGGACCCATCGCCTTCTTGATGTCGGCCACCGCCTCGAGCGGCACCAGCTCGCCGGTCGAGGCGCGCAGGTGCAGCGCCTTGATGGCCTCGGGGTCGCGCTGGAACTCCGGCGCCAGCTCGAGGATGACCTGGTAGGTGTCGGTCGAGGCGTAGATGCTCGACACCTGGCGATTGCCGTAGCCCGAGTAGAGCGCGTCCTCGATCTGCTGCACGCTGACGTTCAGGGCCGCGGCGCGATCGCGATCGATGTCGACCACCACCTGCGGGTTCTTCAGCTCGAGGTCGCTGGTCACGTCGCGCAGGCCGTGGACGCCCTTCATCTTCTCGACGAGCTCGGGCGTCTTCTCGTAGAGGCCCAACGTGTCCGGCCCGCTCAGGACGAACTGGTAGTCGGCCTTGGTGAGGCGCCCGCCGAGCCGGATGGGCGGCGGCAGCGACGCGAACGCCTGGATGCCGGGCACCGCGCCGAGCTTCGGACGCAGCCGCGCCAGCACCTGGTCGGCCGACAGCGTGCGCTCCGATTTCGGCTTCAAGTGGATGAAGATCATGCCGGTGTTGGCGCCGCCGCCGCCGCGCGCGCCGGCGGACGACATGAAGCCCTCGACGTCGGGATCGGCCATGACGATGGCCGCGAGCTGGCGCTGGTGCGCCACCATGTCGTCGAAGCTGATGCTCTCCGGGCCTTGCGTCTGGATGAAGGCCTGGTCGTTGTCCTCGCTCGGCAGGAAGCCGGTCTTCACCTGGCCGAAGAGCCACACCGTGCCCGCCAGGACGCCGGCGGAGAACAGCATCACCACCAGCTTGTGGCGGAGGCACCAGCGCAGGCCCCAGTCATAGAACGAGAGCAGCCCGTCGAAGACCTTCTCGGTGGCGCGGTAGACGCGGCCGTGCTGGTTCGACTTGGGCGGGCGCACGAAGCGGCTGCACAGCATGGGCGTCAGCGTCAGCGACACGATGCCCGACACCAGGATGGCGATGGCGATGGTGATGCCGAACTCGCGGAAGAGCGAGCCGACCACGCCGCCCATGAAGACGATGGGCAGGAACACCGCGGCCAGCGAGATGGTCATCGACACGATGGTGAAGCCGACCTCCTTGGCGCCCTTCACCGCCGCCTCGTAGGGCGCCTCGCCGTGCTCCATGTGGCGCATGATGTTCTCGAGCATGACGATGGCGTCGTCGACGACGAAGCCGACGCACAGGGTCAGCGCCGTGAGCGAAAGGTTGTCGAGGCTGTAGCCGACCACGTACATGAGCGCGAAGGTCGCGACCAGGCTCATCGGGATGGCGAGGCTCGGGATGATGGTCGCCGACAGGTTCCGGAGGAACAGGAAGATGACCATGATGACCAGGCCGAGCGTCAGCACCAGCGTGAACTCGACGTCCTCGACCGAGGCGCGGATCGACTCGGAGCGATCGTAGAGGACCGACAGCTGCACCGAGGCCGGGATCTGCTCGCGGAACGACGGCAGCAGCTTCATGACCGCGTCGGCGATCTCCACCGTGTTGGTGCCGGGCTGGCGCTGCACGGCCAGGATCATGCCGCGTCGGTCCTTGTACCAGGCGGCGGTCTTGGTGTTCTCGACGCTGTCGCCGACCTGGGCGATCTCCTCGAGCCGGACGGGCTTGCCGTCCTTGTAGGCGACGATGAGGCGGCGGTAGCCGTCGGCGTTGGTGAGCTGGCCGTTGGCCGACAGCGTGTAGGCCTTGGTCGCGCCGTCGAGGCTGCCGGTCGGCAGGTTGACGTTGCCGCGCTCGACGGCGTTGGTGACCTCGTCGATGCCGAGGCCGCGCGCGGCCAGCGTGTCGGGATCGAGCTGGATGCGCACGGCGTACTTCTGGCTGCCGTAGACCTGCACCTGAGCCACGCCCGGCACGGCCGAGATGCGCTGGGCCAGCGTCGTCTGGGCGACCTCGTCGAGCTTGTAGACCGGCATGGTCTCGGACGTCAGCGCCAGGAACAGGATGGGCGTGGCCGACGGGTTGACCTTGGCGTACGACGGCGGCGACGGCATGGCGGGCGGCAGGCGACGCGCGGCGCGGGCCAGCGCGGCCTGCACGTCCTGGGACGCCGAGTCGAGGTTCTTCGAGGTGCTGAACTGCAGCGTGATGGAGGTCGAGCCGAGGCGCGAGGCCGAGGTCATCTCGACGACGCCGTCGATGGTCGAGAACTCGCGCTCGAGCGGCGTCGCCACCGAAGCGGCCATGGTCTCGGGCGAGGCGCCGGGCAGCGACGCCGACACCTGGATGGTGGGGAAGTCGACGTTCGGCAGATCGCTCACCGGCAATTTGCCAAATGACAGGATGCCGAACAGGATGATGGCCAGGCTGAGCAGCGTGGTCATCACCGGCCGGCGGATGAACGGCCCGGCGATGTTCACGGCGCGGCCCTCACCGTCATCGGCTGGCCCGAAGCGTCGGGCCCGGCGCTGGCGTCCTTGGGAGGCGTCACCACCACGTCGGCGCCCGGTGCGAGCCGCATGTGGCCGTCGCTCACGACCACCTGGCCAGGGGTCAGCCCGCTGGCGATGATGGCCACGTCGTCCTGGATGCGCGCGACGGTGACGGGCTGCATCTTGGCCTTCTTGTCGACGACCAGATAGACGAAGTTGCCATTCTGCCCGTCCTGCACCGCGCGCGCGGCCACCACCACCTGGTCCTTGTCGATGGCCAGGCGCACGCGCACCTTCACGAACTGGCCCGGCCACAGGTTGTTGTCGGCGTTGGGGAAGGTCCCGAAGATCGGCACCGTGCCGGTGGTGGCGTCGACGCTGTTGTCGACCAGCGCCAGCGTGCCCTTCGAAGCGACGGCGTGGTCGCCCTCGGGGGTGGCCTCGAGCTCGAGGGGCTGCGGGTCGCCGATGCGCAGGCGCAGCCGCGGCAGGTAGCGCTCGGGGATCGACACCACGACGCGCGCCGGATCCGTCTGGCGGATGGTGACGAGCGGCTGCGTGTCGTTGGCGCGCACGAGGTTGCCGGCGTGGACCAGCAGCGCGCCGGTGCGGCCGGTGATGGGCGCGGTGATGACGCAGTAGGAGAGCTGCAGCTCGGCGTTGGCGACGTCGGCCTGGTCGGCGGCGATGGTGGCGCGGGCGCTGGAGGCCGAGGTCGAGGCGGTGTCGAGCTCGGCCTTGGAGGCGATGTTGCTCGCGGCGAGCGCGTCCTGGCGCGCCAGGTTGCGGCCGGCGTTGCGCGCGATGGCCTGGTCCCTGGCGAGGCGCGCCTTGGCGGCGTCGAGCGCGATCTGGTAGGGGCGCGGGTCGATGGTGAAGAGCACCTGGCCGGCGCTCACGACCTCGCCTTCCTTGAAGTGGACCTCGACCAGCTGGCCGCCGATGCGCGACGAGATGGCCACCGTCTGCGAGGCCTCGACGTGGCCGATGGCGTCGACGTCGACCGGGACGTCGGCCTTGGTGACCACGGTGGTCGTGACCGGCGCCGGCGGACGCTTCGGAGGGCCGCCCGCGGGCGCCTTGTCGCCGGAACAGGCCGCGAGGACCAGGCCGATGGACAGCAGTCGAGCGATGCTCATGGGAAGCTCATCTCCGCGTTCGCTGCCGGCGCTCGGGAACGCGCCGAGGACCAAGCCCTATCGACCGCGCAGGGCGACGGCAAGCGCGGAGATGGTCGGGTGGCCGACTCGGACGCTGACGAGCGCGGGCCGGGCCGCACTGCGCGCGGGCGGGGCGCACGCGTTTGTTTTTGTAAGGACGCGCATGCGCTAGCCTATCCGCATGGGGATCGGCGGCCGAACGATGCTGGACGAGGCCGAGGCGGCGCGGCTCGAGCGAGGCGAGGTGCGGGTGCACGCCGAGCCCGTCGCCGGATCGCGCTGGCCGCGCCTCGTGACGCGGGCGATCCTGGCGGCGCCGGCCGAGGCGGCCTGGGCGCTGGTGGCCGACGTCGAGCGCTGGGCCGAGTACATGCCGCGCGTGCGCGAGGCGCGGCCGCTGCCGCCGGACGGCGCGACGCTGCGGACGCGCATGACGCTGGCCATGCCGTTCCCGCTGCCCGACCTGACGGCCGTCGTGCGGGCGCTTCATTATATAGAGCCGGGCGTCCGCTACGCGCGCGAGTGGACGCTCGAGAGCGGCGACTACACCGCCAACGACGGCAGCTGGGTGCTGGTGCCGCACGCGGGTGACGCCGGCCGGTCGCTGCTGACGTATCGCATCCACGCCGCGCCGACCATGCCGCTGCCGCGCTTCGTCCAGGTGGCGGCGCAGGAGCGGGCCATGCCCGGGCTGGTGGCGGCCATGCGCGCGCGGCTCGGGGCGTGAGGCCGAGCGGCGCTCGGGCGGCAAGATGCACAACCGCCGTTGTGCATCCGCGGCGACGGCTCACTCCTGGGTAGGCATCACGTCGGGGCAGAGCACCTGGGCGCCGGTGTCGGGGTCGGTGCAGCGCTCGGGGCACGGCAGGCCCGAGAACGGGTCGCGGCACAGGCCGTCGTGGGGCACGTCCGGGCAGGGGATCTCGATGCCCGACGCCGGGTCACGGCAGCCGGGCGGCGGCGGCGGCGGGCAGTCGATCTCGATGCCCGAGGCCGGGTCGCGGCACACGCTGAACGAGCCGCCGGCGCCGCGGCCAGCCACGCGATAGACGGTGCCGACGCCGAGCGAGAGCGCCAGCGAGCGGCTGCCGCCGCGGTCGGCCCAGGCGTTCACGTCGGCGCCGAAGGCGCGATGCAGGCCGCCGCTGTCGGAGTTGGCCTTGATGACGTCGTCGACCGCGACCGCGCCGCCGCTGGCGCGGTCGTAGACCACGACCTCGCTGGTGCCGGCCGCCGAGAGCGCCGACAGCAGCACCGTCTGCTGGTCGAGCGCCAGCGCGATGCCGGCCGGCGCGCCGAGGACGAGGCCGTCGACCAGCGGCTGGGCGTGGCCGTCGCGCACCACGAGCAGCGCGCCCGAGCCGCCGCTCCCGGCCGACGCGTCGGCCACGACCACGCTGCCATCGGGCGTCCACGCCACGCCGCCCGGAGCGACCAGAGGCGCGCCGCTGGCCAACACGGTGGGAGCGCCGCCGTCCAGCGCCAGGCGCAGGATGGCCGGGGTGCGCGAGCTCGGGTCCTCGCCGGCCAGGACCAGCGCGCCGCCGCGTTGGTCGAGCGCGACCGGGGCGGTGCCGACGGAGCCGCTGAGGATGGTGGGCGCGTCGACGCCGTCGGGGCCGATGTGGGCGAAGGCGAGGACGCCGACGCTCGGGTCGGCCACCCATGCGCGCAGATCGCCGCCGGCCAGCGTGCCGCGCGCGACCAGGCCGAGGGGCGCGACGAAGGGCGCGCCGCGGTGGATGAGCGTCGGCTCGCCGCCGGCGGCGGGCACGCGGAAGAGCGCCGGCGCGCCGAGGTCGTCGCTGGCCAGGAAGACGAAGACGTCGCCGTGGTCGTCGGGCGCCGCGTCGAGCGGGACGCTGAAGGCCGCGCCGCCGCTCGCGGCGACGGTCACGGTCGTGTTGGGAGCGGTGCCGGCGTCGTCGCCGCAGGCGGACGTCGGGGCCAGCGCGAGGAGCGCGAGGAGCGATGCGCGGATGTGCATGGGGAGGACTCACCTTGGCGGCGGTACCCCTGCCCTACGGCGCAGCGGCGTGACCGGATCACGCCCACGCGCTTCGGTTCGTGAGCCGTCCCTGCCGTCGCGTCTACCGTAGGCGCTACGTAGCCGAGGCCCGGAGGCGACGCATTCATGCGGGGATCAAGGCCCGAGCGAGATGGAACGGGACTTGAAAAGAGCCCTGCGTCCGCCACTCAGGAGTCCCCGCATGCATCGCTTCTTCGTCGCCCTGCCCGCCGCCGCCGCCCTCCTCTCCGTCGCCTGCGACGGCGTCGACTCGACCCCCGCCTCGGCGCCGGCCCGCACCAGCGCCGCCGTCCGCGGCCACGGCCCGCGCGGCGTCGAAGCCGGCCCCGTCCGGTCGTACGAGCGCCGCTGGACGCGCCCGCCGCAGCGCAACGACGCCCACGCGTTCGTCGCGACCGAGGCCCCGGCGCCCACCTGCGAGTCGACGATGAACGCCGGCTGGTCGGCCGTCGAGGCCGCGCGCATCGACGCCGCGGCATGCGACACCAACGCCGACTGCACGCTGGCCCAGGCCGACACGCGCTGCGGCGGCGTCGATCTCTTCGCCGTGAGCTTCCTCGGCGTGGCGCGCTTCCAGTCGGCGGTCGACGCCATCGACGCCGACCTCTGCGGCGCCCTCGGACCCGAGTGTCCGATCATCGTGGCCGACATGGCGAACGTCACCTCGGCCTGCATCGCCGGCCGCTGCGAGATGGCCGCGCCCGAGCCGACGTGCGACCCGAGCTCCGGCCGCCAGACCGCCGAGGGCTGCCTCACCTGCGACGCCGCCTCCTCCAAGGCCAACGGCGCGCTCCAGGCCGCGGTCGCCGAGTACGACGCCTGCCAGGTCGACAGCGACTGCGTGCGCGCCAGCGACGACACCGGCTGCTCGAGCACCTGCGGCGTCGCCATCAACCGCGCCAACCTCGACGTGTGGAGCGAGGCCCTCTCGACCATCCAGGCCGACTACTGCACCGGCGGCGACTGCCCCATCGCCATGGCCGGCTGCCTCCCGAGCGACGCCAAGTGCGAGGCCGGACGCTGCACGCTCGTTGGGAGCTGGTGATTCACGGCCCCCATGCCGTCAGGCGGCGTCGGGCAGCGTGAGGACGAAGGTCGAGCCGACGCCGGCCTGGCTGGTGACGGCGATGTGGCCCTGCATGAGCTCGGCGAACTGCTTGCTGATGGCGAGGCCGAGCCCGGTGCCGCCGAAGCGGCGCGTGGTCGACGCGTCGGCCTGGACGAACGGCTCGAAGAGCCGCTCCATCTCGGCGGGCGACATGCCGATGCCGGTGTCGCGGATGCGGATCTCGACGCCGGCGCGACCGCCCGCCTCGGCCACCGCGACGCGCGCGGCGGTGATGGTGACCGCGCCCTGGCGCGTGAACTTGCAGGCGTTTGAGACGAGATTGACGAGGATCTGCCGGACTTTTGTCATATCGGCCTGCAGCGCCCCGACGTCGGGCGCGCAGGCGACGGTGAGCGTCGTGCCGCCCTTCCGGCACGCGGGCATCACCAGCTGGGCCACCTCGTCGATCAGCGCCGCCACGTCGAAGCGCTCGATGAAGAGGTCCATGCGGCCGGCCTCGATCTTCGACAGGTCGAGCACGCCGTCGACCAGCCCCAGGAGGTGCCTCCCGGCGCGGCGGATGCGCTCGAGGTCGTCGACCATGTCGCGACGGCCGATCTCCTCCGACTCCTCCTGCAGCAGCTCGCTGTAGAGGATGACCGCGTTCAGCGGCGTCCTCAGCTCGTGGCTCATGTTGGCCAGGAACTGGCTCTTGGCCGCGTTGGCCAGCTCGGCGTCGGCCTTGGCCGCGAGCAGCTGCTGCTCGGCCTGCTTGCGCAGCGTGATGTCGTTGAACGCCACCACCGCGCCGCCGGCCTCGCCCACGTCGCGCAGCGGGCTGGCCGTGTACTCGACCGGGAAGGTCGTGCCGTCGCCGCGCACGAACACCTCGCCGTCGGTGCGTGGCGCGGGGCGGCCGAGCGCGGCGAGCACGATGCGGTCCTCGTCGAGCGGCAGCGGCGAGCCGTCGTCGCGCAACGCGTGGACGAGGTCGTGCACCGGCTGACCGCAGGCGGTCTCGGCGTCGATGCGCAGGAAGCGACAGGCGGCGGCGTTCAGGAAGGTGAGCGTGCCGTCGCGGTCGACGCCGAACAGGCCCTCGCCGGTCGAGTCGAGGACCACCTGGTTGTAGCGCGCCACGCGCGCGCGCTCGATGCTGGCCGCGGTGCGCTCGCGCATGCGCTCCTCGAGCGCGTCGTTGGCCGTGCTCAGCTGCTTGTAGAGGAGCTTCACCTCGAGCAGGTTGCGCACGCGCGCCAGCACCTCGGGCAGGATGAACGGCTTGCTGATGAAGTCGCGCGCGCCCGACTTCAGCGCGCGCAGCCGGTGGTCGGGCTGCGCCGTGATGACCAGCACCGGCAGGTAGCCGTCGCCGCCCAGCGCGTCGAGCGCGGCCATGACCTCGAAGCCGTCCATGCCCGGCATCATCAGGTCGAGCACGATGAGGTCGAAGCGCTGCACCCGATGCAGCTCGCAGACGGCGCGCGGGTCCATGGTCGTCTGGACCGCGGTGTAGCCGGCCCCGGCCAGCATGCGCTCGAGCAGCCGCACGTTGGCCTCGAGGTCGTCGACGACCAGGATGCGCGCCTCGAGGATGGCGGACGGATCGACCACGGCTAGCTCGCGTCGTCGGGATCGCTCTGCGCGAACGCCAGCGCGACGTCGATGGCCTGCATGAACTCGTCGACGCGGATGGGCTTGGTCAGGTAGCGGAAGAAGCCGCACTTCAGGCCGCGCTCGATGTCGAGCGGCATGGCGTTGGCGCTGAGCGCGATGACCGGGATGTGGGCCGTGGCCGGGTCGGCGTGCAGCGCCTTCAGCGCGTCGAAGCCGCTGATGTCGGGCAGGTTGATGTCCATGAGGATCACCTCGGGCCGGTGCTTCCTCGCCATCTCGACGCCGCCGTTGCCGCTCATCGCCGTCATGAGGCGGATGTCGGGGTGGCGCGAGATGATCTGCTTCACCAGCTTCAGGTTGGCCGGGTTGTCCTCGACGCAGAGCAGCGAGCGCGGGCGCGGGCCGCGCGCGGGATGGGCCGCGATGACGAGGGGCGCCTCGGCGGCTTCGGCCGAGAGGCGAGGCTCGGCGACGCCCACCAGCTCGAACCAGAACTCGCTGCCGACGCCGACGCTGCTGGCCACCCCGACGCTGCCGCCCATGAGCTCGACCAGGCGCTTGGCGACGACGAGGCCGATGCCGGTGCCCTCCTCGCCGCCCGCTTCCTGGCCCAGGCGATTGAAGGCCTGGAACAGCTGGGCGAGCTCCTCGGGGCGCAGGCCCGGCCCGGAGTCGCGCACCGTCACGCGCACGCGGCCCGCCTCGCCGTCGCCGCAGGTGACGTCGACCGTGCCGTCGACGACGTTGTACTTGATGGCGTTCGACAGCAGGTTGATGACGACCTGCTTGACGCGCGTGCGGTCGGCATTGACAAAATACGGCCCATCGAATTGCGGAAATGTCATGCGGATATTGCGCTGCAGCGCCAGCGGCTCGATCATGCCGCGGCACTCGAGCAGCACCTCGGCCAGCGACACCGGCTCGCGCGACAGCGGCACCTGGCCCGACTCGACCTTGGCCAGGTCGAGGATCTCGTTGATGAGCGTGAGGAGGTGCCAGCCCGCGCGCAGGATCTGGCCGACGCTGTCGGCCTGCGCCGGGGTCGGCGGCGGCGTGTCGGACTCGATGAGCTGGGCGAAGCCGAGGATGGCGTTGAGCGGGCTCCGCAGCTCGTGGCTCATGCTGGAGAGGAAGTCGGACTTGGCGAGATTGGCCTTCTCGGCGACCGAGCGCGCCGTCTCCAGCTCGAGGTTCTTCTCCTGCAGCACCTGGTCGAGACGCTTGCGCTCGGTGACGTCGCGCGCGGCGGCGAAGGCGCCCTGCAGGCGCCGGTCACGGTCGTAGAAGGTGGTGGCGTTGTACGACACGACCGTCTCCTTGCCGTCGCGGGCGCGCGCGGTGAGCTCGTAGTTGGTGAGCTTCTTCTCGCTCAGCACGAGCTCGATGCCGGCCTCGGCGCGCTCGGGATCGGTGAAGTAGCTCTTGAACGGCGCGCCGATGAGCTCGTCGCGCGTGCAGTCGGTGAGCGCCTCCATCTGCTTGTTGACGTCGGTGATGATGCCCGAGGGATCGGTGGTCATGATGGCGTCGATGTTCGATTCGATGAGCGAGCGCGTGTAGAACTGCTGGTCGCGCAGGCGCTGGTCGAGCACCTTCTGCTCGGCCTCGACCTGCTTGCGCGCGGTGTTGTCGGTGCCGATGAGCAGGTAGCCGATGATGGTGTCCTGCGCGTCGCGGAGCGCCGTGACCGACACCACCGCCGGGAAGCGGCTGCCGTCCTTCCGGATGTAGGTCAGCTCGTAGATGTCCTCGATGCCGCGCGAGGCCTTGAACACCAGCGCCTCGAAGCCGGGCGTGATGGGCGTGCCGAGCTCGTCGGAGAGCGACTTGGCGCGCGCGATGAGCTCCTGCGGATCGGAGATGTCGGCCGGGGTGATCTCGTTGACGACGTCGGCGGCGGCGTAGCCCAGCATGCGCTCGGCGCCGACGTTGAAGATCTGGATGACGCCGGTCGCGTCGGTGGCGATGCTCGAGAAGTTGGCGCTGTTGAAGATGGCGCTCTGCAGCGCACCGGTCTTGAGCAGCGCGGCTTCGCGCCGGCCCTCGGAGAGGAACTCACCGGCCTCGGTGCCGTCGACGACGACGGCCGAGTCGAGGGTTCGAGTGAACATCGCGGGCCTCCTGCGAGCCCGCGTGGTGTCCGGGGGCGACGACGGGCTGGCGCTGCTCGTCGGGAGGCCGCGGACGGCACGAGCCTGCGAGCGGCAGGAGCGCCCACCCTGCTTAAGCCCGCTTTGCGCGAGGTCAACCGCCGGCTGGCGGCGCGTCGACGGCGATGCGGTCGCCGTCGAGGTCGATGAGGGTCGCGGCGCGCTCGCACTCCCAGGTCGTGCAGTTGACGAAGGTCGTGTCGTCGACGCTCCAGGCGCCGCCCGCCTGGTGGATGTGGCCGAAGAGGTGGAGGCGCGGGCGCACCTCGGCGACGCGCGCGCGCAGGTGGGCGCAACCGGCGCGGCGCGCGCCCATGACCGACGCGTCGCCGATGCCGGCCGGTGGCCCGTGGGTCACGAGCACGTCGAGGCCGTCGGGGATGAGCGCCCACTTCTCGGCCAGCGGCGCGCCGCGCTGCAGGTTGAAGGCCCAGCCGTTGTAGGCCGGCTGCCACGGAGCGCCCCAGATGCGCAGGCCGGCGACGACCGCGAGCGCGTCCTCGAGGTAGACGACGCCGGCCTCGGCCATGAGCGCGCGCGCCTCGGTCGGCGAGCGCATGAAGGCCCAGTCGTGGTTGCCGGCGACGACGACCTTGTGCGCGTGCGGCAGGCGCGACAGCCACAGCGCCGCCTCGGCCAGCTCCTCGAGGCTGCCGGCGCGGCACAGATCGCCGGCGTGGATCAGCACGTCGCCGGGCGGCACCGTGAGGTCGTCGGTGAAGAGGTGGGTGTCGGCGATGGCGACCAGGCGCATCGCACGAGCATAGCCGATCGCGCGCGCGCGCCGAGCGTCAGGGCAGGAGCTCGCCGCCGATCCAGGGATACTGCGTGCCCTGGAGGACCAGGAGGTAGGGCTTCCCGGCCGGCGCCGGCGTGAGGATGAGCCAGGTGTGGCCCGAGGCGCCGCCGACGAACGAGCTCCAGTCGACCTCGCCGTCGGCGCCCCAGTCGACGCCGAAGTGGGCGACGGCGCTGCTCACCGACAGGCGCGGGCCGAGCTCGCCCGGGGCGATCGCGGTGACGAGCGGGGTCCAGGCGGCGCCGACCTGGCTGCCCAAGGTGTAGACGCCGGCCGTCTGCGCGCTGGTGTTGAAGACGTGGGCCGAGGGCGCGCCGGCGTCGAGGTCGGTCTCGTCGAGGAGGGTGAGGCGCAGGTCGTCCGGATCGCCGGAGATGACGACGAGGCTCTTCGTGCCGGCCGGAAGGTCGAGCGGGTGGTCGTCCACCCCGGGGTCGGCGCCGAGGTGGAGGACGTGCGCGACGCCGACCAGCGACTGCGGATCGGAGCGCCCGAGGAAGGCGTCGGAGCCGGCGCCGTAGGTGGGCTCGGCGTAGAGCTCGGTGGCGGGCCCGTCGTCGAGGCGCAGCGGCAGCGCCGACTGCTTCGTCGGCAGGTAGACGATGCGCAGCCGCGCCTGGAGCTCCTCGGCGTGGAGCTCGGTCACGAGGTAGTCGACGCCCTGCACCACCAGGTAGGGCCAGGTCGCGTCCTCGACCCAGAAGACGTTGGTCACGCCGCGGTAGGCCGGGCTCGAGCCGAGCGCGAAGTCGAGCGCGTCGTCGTCCCCGCCGGCGCCGCCGCCGTCGGGCGTCACGCGGATCCAGCGATCGGTGGCGCCGCCCTCGTCGCCGACGCTCTCCTGCGGGCCGGCAGTACCGGGCGCGATGTGGCCGAGCGGCACGCCGACGCCGCCGAGCCGCGGCGTGCACGAGGCCGTGACCGGCCCGCGGCCGTCGGCGAGGTTGATGAAGCGCACCGCCGCGCCGCCGACCTCGAGCGGCGCGTCGCGCACGGCCAGGCTCGCCACCGGGCCTTCGGCCGGCTGCCAGAAGACGACGGTGTAGGACGACGCGCCGGCCAGCGTGCCGCGCCAGGTCCAGGGGGGGGCCTCGCCGCTGGCGTCGTCGGCCAGCGTCAACGAGGCCTCGCCGGCCCGCACCTGGTAGACGTAGCTGCTGGCCTGGCGCGCCAGCGGCTCGGCCAGGTCGGGCTCGTACCAGGTGGCCATGCGGAGCATCAGCGGGCCGCGGCCGGTGAGGTTCATGACGCGCACGCTGGCGATCTCGTCGCGCGCGTAGCGCCAGTAGATGGGGTCGTCGGCCGGCGACTGCGTGCCGATGCGCAGGCGGCCTTCGCCGTCCTTGGCGATGAAGACGTTGAAGCCGTAGTCGGGGAAGTAGCCGACCTGCCAGCGGCGATCGAGGCGGCCGTCGCGGTCGAGGTCGAGGGCGACGTCGTAGCTGCCGGTGGGCGGGAAGCTGCGCGGCGAGACCTGGCCGAGCGCCAGCGCGTCGGCGAAATCGAATGTGCCGGAAGTGCCATTTTCGGAATCGCCGGACAATGTCACATCCAGCGGGCCGACGCCGGTCGCGGCGTGCACGAGCTGGAGCTCGGTGCCGGCCCCGGTCTGGTGGCCGGAGAAGTCGGCGACCGGCAGGCCGGCCAGCGCGCCGCCGTCCGTGCGGTAGATGACGAAGGTCGTCTGCACGCCGGGCGCCAGCGGCAGCACCGGCGCGTCGAAGACCACCGCGCCGCTGTCGGGGTCGCGCGCGACGAGGTGGCGGCTGCCCGACCACACCGCGGCGATGTGGCTGGTCTCGAGCGACGGCACGCGCGCGAGCTCGCGGTGCGGCTCGCCCTCGAGCGCGACGTCGAGCGCGCCGGGCGTGAGGTTGGCCACGCGCAGGCGGGTGGCGTGCGCCGGGCTCCCGACCTGCTGGGTGAGGCCGTCGTCGCGGACCACCAGCGCGAAGAGGCCGCTCTCGGCCGACGGCGCGACCACGAGATCGTAGGCATGGCCGGGCGCCAGCACGGGCAGCGGCGCGGCCAGGCCGTGCGCGTCGTCGGCGACCCACAGCTCGACCTGGTCGACCGGCGCGACGGCGAGCGCGGGCAGGTCGAGCGCCTCGGCGTGCTGGCCGAGCGTCAGCGTGCCGAGGTCGCGCACGTCGGTGCCACGGCGCAGCGCGGCGCGGAACGGCGCGCCCGGGCTGGCGTCGACGACGCGCACGCGCACCTGGTCGGCGGCCGGCAGCGCCATGCGCCGGGCGCGCACCACGCGCGGGGCGGCGGCCTTGCCGGTGGCGACGACGAGCTCGTCGCCGAGGTCGCGGATGGCCGGGCCGACCGGCGCGCCGTCGTGGGCGAACCAGGCGACCTCGGTCGGGACCGGCCGGGGCGGCGTGGCCTGGCTGTAGCCGAGCGCGTCGAGCGCGGGCGACGCCGGTGCGGATGCGAGCGTGACGCCGAGCGCATCGGCGCCGAGCGCCAGGTCGACCCACTGCACGCCCGGCGTCGGCGGCGCGGCGCCGAGGTGGTCGAGCGCGATCGGCGTGCACGCCAGCGTGACGCGCGTCACGGCCTCGTAGGTGTCGCTGACGAGCGCGGCGCCACCGCGCGCCACGACCGCGGTCGGGGTGCGCGCCGGGCTCGGCGCGGCCGCGAGCGGGACGAGGCCCGGGCCGCGCGCGTCGAAGGCCAGGACCTCGCCGCCGGCCTCGACCCACAGCGTGCCATCGGCCACGGCCAGGTCGACGATGGGCGACGACAGCGCGAAGCGGGCGACGACGGCGGGCGCCGACGGGTCGGCGAGGTCGAGCGTCTCGATCGCGTCGTCGACCGCCACGAAGGCTCTGCCGTCGAGCAGCGCCACCCCGTTCCGGGCCGAGCCGGTGGCGTAGCTGCCGACCGCGACCGGCGCGCGTCGATCGCTCACGTCATAGAAGGTGACGCCGCGGTAGTCGCCGGACACGGCCAGGAGATCGCCGGCGAGATCGAGCTGGTCGGCGCCGGGGGTGCTCGGCGCGAGGCTCGCGACGCGGGCGGGGTGCGCCGGGTCGGCGACGTCGATGACGACGAGCTCGACGCCGGCCGCGGCGTAGACGATGTCGTCGCCGGCGCTCGCGAGGTCGGCGATGCGGCCCTGCAGCGCGAGCGTGCCGAGCAGCGCCGGGGCGTGGCCGGGCGCGATGTCGACCACCTGGAGATCGGCCGTGAGGATGAAGGGCTGGGTGGTGTCGACGCCAACGAAGGCGCGCGTGTCGCTGGCCGCCACGGCGGTGACCGGGTCGATCGAGGCATAGCGGCCGACCTCGGTCAGCGTGCCGTCGGGGGCTGCGTCGAAGAGGGCGACGCCGTCGCTGCCCTCGCCGATCAGCACGCGCCCGTCGTCGGCGAGCGCCGCGGTGACCTGGTTGCCGTACTCGTGATAGCGGCCGAGCGCGTGCACGAGCGCGGGCGGCGAGGCTTCGACGTCGAAGACCTCGAGCGCGTCGGCGGCGACCCAGGCGCGACCGGCGGCCACGGCGAGGCCGTGGGTGTAGCCCGACTGCGAGTAGCTCGCGACGAAGGTCGGGTCGCCCGGGCCGGTGAGGTCGAGCACGGTGAGCTGGCGCCAGAAGTCGGCGACGTAGGCGCGCCGCGCGGCGACGTCGACGGCCACGTCGGTGGCGACGATCATATTGCCGCCGAGGTAGTACTGGGCGCTGCGGATCGGCGCGGCGGGGTCGGTCAGGTCGAAGACCACCACGCCGGCGTAGCTCGCGGCGACCCACGCGCGACCGTCGGCGATGCGTACGCGCAGCGCGTCGCCGCCCTCGATGGGCAGCGTCGCGACCAGGCTCGGGCCGGGCGCGGCGGCGAGGTCGACCACCGCGAGGCCGAGGCCGTGCGCCGCGACGTAGGCGGTGTCGCCGGCCATGGCGACGCCGGCGCTCGGGCCGCCGACATCCAGCGTGCCGATGAGCGCGGGCGACTCGGGCGCGCTCACGTCCCACACGCTGAGGCCGGCGGCGCCCTCGGAGACGACCAGCCGATCGCCCGACAGCGCGACCCCGACCGCGGCGCCGAACGAGGGCACCTCGGCCACGACGCGCGGGGCGCTCGGCGCGGCGATGTCGATCAGCGCGACGCCGTCCCGGCCGTGGGCGACCGCGGCCAGGTGGTCGTGGAGCGCGACGTCGCCGGCGACGCCGTCGAGCTCGACCGCGCCCAACGGCTCGGGCGCGGCGGTGCCGACCGTCGGCGCGTAGAGCTCGAGGCCGAGCGCGCTGGCGACCGCGACCACGTCGCCGTCGGCCGCCACCGCCTGCGGGAAGCTGGCATAGTCGGGCAGCACGACGCGCTCCAGCCGCTGCTGGCACGCGCTCGCGCCGTCGTCGACGCAGGCGCCGTCGACGCAGCTCGAGCCGGGCTGGCAGGCGAGGAGGTCGCAGCGACCGGGCTCGTCGGGGGTCGAGATGTCGGGCACGACCGCGGTGTCGGTCGCCGTGGCGTCGGCGGTGTCGGCGGTCCCGCCGAGGCGCCCGTCGCTGGCGCAGGCCGACGCCAGGAGCGCAAGCGCGAGGACCGAGGCCGCGACGCGGAGAGGAGACGAGCGAGCACGAAGAGCGAGCATGGAGCCTCACGGGTGACCGGCGTCCACTTGCGACGCCGGCCCACGCTACCCGAGCGGCCCGCGGGGCCACCTTAAACCGCCTGAAGGTCGGGCCGCCGTGCCCGGCGGTGGCGCGGACGGCGCCGGCGGCACGGACGGCCCGGCGAGCTACGGGGCGCTCTTCAGGAGCGTCGCGACGCGCGGGTCCTTCGCCACGCGCGCGGCGAGCTGACAGGTGGCGCGGTCGCGCGCGCAGGCGTCGCGCGCGACCTGCCAGGCCTCGGCGACGTGGCCGAGGGCCAGGTGGTAGTCGGCCAGGCGCGCGCAGCGGCCGCTGTCGCACTCGGCCGAGAAGATGGCCAAGCGCCGATCGAGCGGCACGTCGTAGCAGGGCTCGCTGTCGGCGGCGGCGCGGCAGGCCGCCTCGCGTCGCGCCGCCTCGGCCGGATCGAGCGGCTCCGGCGCGGGCATCGGGACTGGCGGCGTCTCGTCGAGCGGCTCCGGCGCGGCCGTCGGGGCCGGGGCCGTCTCGTCGGCCTGCGGCGGATCGGCCCCGACCTCGAGCTGCGACGTCGTCTGCCCGTTCGAGGGCGCGCGCGCCTGGCGCCGCGGGACCGAGAGCGCCAGGGCCACGGAGAGGACGACCAGGCCGATGCCGAGGGACCAGGCGAGGTTCCTCGCATGCTCCGGCGTGAGGCTCCGCGCCTCGGGGCCCGAGGCCAGCGGCGGCGGCTCGGTGAGCTCGCGGCGCGGCACCGGGGCAGCCTCGGCCGGGACGACCGCCGCGGCGAGCGTCGAGGCGCGCGGCCGGTCCCGCGGATCGAGCGCGAGCAGCGGAGCGATGAGCCGCTCGACCTCGGGCGCGAGCGCGGCGCGTGCCAGGTCGGGGCGGTTGGCGTCGTCGAGCAGCGACTCGGCCGGCGCGCCGGTGGCGAGCACCAGCAGCAGCATGCCGAGCGCGTAGACGTCGCTGGCCGGACCGGCCTCGCCGCGGATCTGCTCGGGCGCCATGAAGCCGAAGGTGCCGGCCACGGTCGCGGCGTGGCCGCGCTCGATGCCGGCCAGCAGCGCGGCGCCGAAGTCGAGCAGCACGAGGCGCCCGTCGGGCCGGCGCATGACGTTGCCCGGCTTCAGGTCGCGGTGCACGACCGGCGGGTGCCGCTCGTGCAGATACGCCAGCAGCCCGGCCAGCTCGCGCGCGATGGAGTGGAGCTCGCCCGCGGCATAGCCGCGGCCCTGGCGCTCGACCTCGAGCGTCGTGCCGGGCACGAGCTCCTGCACGAGCCACAGCGCGTGGCCGGCGCCCTCGCCCACGGCGAAGTGGTCGAGCAGCGCGGGGATGCGGTCGTGGTGGAGGCCGGCCAGGATGTCGGCCTCGCGCTGGAAGCGGCGCTCGTCGTCGAGGTCGCCCATGGTCGCCCAGCGGAGCTCCTTGGCGCACACGGCCGCGCCGTCGGACAGGCGCGTGGCGCGCCAGGTCACGCCGCTCGAGCCGCGGCCGAGCAGCGACGACAGCTGATAGCGATCGCGAGGACCGACGAGGACGGGCTGACTGGTCATGGGACGCCGAGGTTAGGAGCAGTCGGCCGGCCGGTCGAGCGCAATCGGTCCGCCCGTCGTCACGCCGGCCGCGGCGGCGGCAACTCCAGCGCGCGCGCCGCCCGACGCACGCCGCGCAGGGCGAGCTTCTTGACGACACCTCTCCTGGGCATGTACGGCAGCATGCGCATGGCCAGGTTGCGCAGCCAGAGCTGGCGCGGCGTCGACGGCGCGAAGCCCTGGCCGATCTCGAGCGCGACGGCCTGGTTCAGCGCCACGAACGGGCGCATGGCGGCGTCGTAGCGCGCCAGCGCCGAGGCGATGGCGTCGGACCCCGCGGCGACGGCGTCCGGTCCCGTGTCGATGGCCGCGAGCTCGGCGCCGAGCACGCAGGCACCGACCAGCGCCAGGCTCGTCCCCTGCCCGCTCAGCGGCGACGGGCAGTGCGCGGCGTCGCCGACCCGCGCGTCGCGGCCGGCGACGCACGACGGCATGCGCACCTGGCAGGTGAGGTCGCAGTAGAAGTCGTCGGCCACGGCCATGCGCTCGACCAGGCGCGCGAACTCCCAGCCGGCGTCGCCGAAGGCCGCGGCCACCAGCCGCCGCTGCGCGGCGACGTCGCGCGCGTCGAAGGCGGCGATGACGTCCGGCGCCGCGGCGAAGAAGACGCACACCTTGAGCGCGCGGTCGCCCTCGGCGCACTTCACGCTCGCGACGCGCCCGAGCGCGTTGAAGAGGAGCTGCTCGCGCACGAGCCCGAGCTCGTTCGGCACGCTGAAGATGCCCATGATGCTGCCGAGCGGGCGGACGAAGTCGGCCTCGGGCCCGAAGGCCAGCGCGCGCGTCGCCGAGTGCACGCCGTCGGCGCCCACCACCAGATCGTAGCGCGCGCGGCGGCCGCTGACGAAGGTGACGTCGACGCCGCCCGCGTCCTGCGCGAGCGCGGCCGGGCCGTCGTCGAAGCGATAGGCCACCGCGGCGCGCGTGGCGTCGACCAGGACCCGAGCCAGGTCGCCGCGGCCGATCTCGACGTCGCCCCGATCGATGACGCCGAACCCGCGCGCGGTGCGCCCGAAGCGCCGGCCGCGCGCGTCGACGACGTCGTTCGACAGCGTGTCGGTCTCGAGCGGCCGCAGCCGCTCGCGGAGCCCCATGCGCGCGACGACCTCGAGCGCCACGCCGCGGATGTCGACGGCGTAGCCGCCGACACGGAGCGCCGGCGCGCGCTCGACGATGGTCACGTCGTGACCGGCCTGCGCCAGCCAATAGCCGAGAGCCGGGCCGGCGATGCCGGCCCCAGTGATGAGCGTCTTCATGCGTACAACGTACGCAGCGTATCGTCCGGGGACTAGCCAAACAACGCCGATGTACTAGAACACCGGACGTGAAACAGAACACCGCCTCACAGCGCATCGCCGCCGAGCTGCGCGCCCGCATCCGCTCCGGCAAGCTCGCGCCGGGCGAACGCCTGCCGTCGGTGCGCGCCCTCGTGGCCGAGCACGGCGTGGCGCTCGCCACCGCCACCAAGGCCCTGGCCGTCCTCAAGAAGGAGGGCCTCGTGCGCGTGAAGCCGGGCGTCGGCACGCTGGTGCGCGGCGCGGGCGAGGCCGCCGCCGACCCGCCGCGCGCGCGCATCGTCGAGGCCGCCATCGCCATCGCCGACGACGAGGGCACCGACGCGCTGTCGATGCGCCTCCTGGCGCGCGAGCTCGGGCTGCCGACCATGTCGCTGTATCGCCACGTGGCCTCGAAGGACGAGCTCCTCATCATGATGGCCGACGCGGTGCTGGCCGAGTCGCCGCCGCCGCGCCCGGCCAAGGCGCGCGCGCGGCTCGGCTGGCGCGCCCGCCTCGAGCAGCTGGCGCGCGCGCAGTGGGCGGGCTACCGGCGCCACCCGTGGCTGCCGGCGCTGCTCTCGATGACGCGGCCGGCGGCGATGAAGCACGGCATGGCCCACACCGAGCACGTCATGGCGGCGCTGGCCGACGCCGGCATCGCGACCGCCGATCTCCTGCGGACGGGCGTGGCGTTCCTGGCCTACGTGCGCGGCATGGCGGTGTCGCTCGAGGCCGAGGAGCGCGCCGAGCAGGACAGCGGCATGTCGAACGCGGAGTGGATGCGCGCGCAGGAGCCGGCGTTCGCGCCGCTGGTCGCGGCCTACCCGACGCTGGCGCGCCTGGCCGCGCTGCCCGACAGCGACATGAGCCTCGATGCGCTCTTCGAGACCGGGCTCGCGCTCGTGCTCGACGGGCTCGAGCGGCGCGCCGGTCGGGCTAGAGCGTGACGTCGGACAGGGTCGCGGGCAGGCCGAGGCCGGCGAACGAGCGCGGGTCGAGGAAGGCCACGATGCCGGCGATGACGCCGTCGCGCACGTCGAGCACGTGCAGCGCCTGCAGCGCCCACGCGCCGTCGGCGCCGCGCGCGTAGGCGGCGCAGGCCGGCGCGCCGTTGGCGGCGGTCGCGACGAGGCGGAAGCGGCCGACCGCGGCGAGGCCCGAGCACCATGGCCGCCAGCAGAGCGGCGGATGGCGTCGGCGCCGCGGAGCCAGCTCGCGAGCGGCGGCATGGCCAGCGTCGCGTCCTCGCGCAGGAGCGCCACCAGCGCGCTCGGATCGGCGCGCTGCCAGGCGTCCATGTAACGCGCCAGGAGCGGCGGCGGCGCCACCGCGTCGCTCGGCTGCGGGCGCCGCGCCAGCGTCTCGCGCGCGCTGCAGCGCGCTGTTCACCGCGGCCAGCGACAGGTCGAGGAGCGACGCGCACTCGGAGGCCTCGAAGCCGACCACGTCGCGCAGGATGAGCACCGCGCGCTGCTTGGCCGGCAACGCCTGGAGCGCCCACCAGGAACGCCAGCTGCACGCTCTCGCGCGCGTCGATGGCGGCGTCGGGCGCGGCCGGCAGCTCGGTCCACAGCGCGTCGGGGCAGGGCTCGAGCCAGGCCACGTCGAGCGGGTCGGCGGCCACCGCGTCGGGCTCGACCGGCGGGCCGAGCGCGCTCGGCAGCGTGCGCGCGCTCTTCCGCTCGAGCGCGTCGAGGCAGGCGTTGGTGGTCACACGGAAGAGCCACGAGCGCAGGCTCGAGCGACCCTCGAAGGTGCCGAGCCCCTTCCACACCTTGAGCAGCGACTCCTGCAGGAGGTCGTCGGCGTCGTGCAGCGAGCCGGCCAGGCGATAGCAGTGCGCGCGCAGCTCGCGACGATGCGGCGCCACCAGATCGGCGAAGGCGCGGTCGTCGCCGGACCGGGCCGCCACGATGAGCGAGGTGATGTCCACGCGCCGAGCGTCAGCGCGCGCGCGGTCGTCGTCAACTCGCGGCACGCGCGGCGACGATCTTTTCGGCCGACCGATGAGTCCGCGCGACGACCCCCGTCATCACCCATGAGCGCGCCCGGAAGGCGGCTCTCCACCGCGACGATGAAGGAGAAGCATGAGCACCGACACCCACGTGTTGCTGACGGTCCGCGGGACCCTCGCCCCCCAGTCCCTGGAGGCCGCGCGCGCCCTCCACAACGACACCGCCGGCTCGCCCGCCGGCATCGCCGCCGCGCGCGAGCACGGCGACCTGAGCCACAAGGTCTACGCGCCGTGCGCGCGCTGGTCGCGCGCCGGCGATCAGGCCGGCCAGCTGCTGTTCATCGACGCCTGGGTCGAGCCCGAGGGCATCGGCCGCTTCTTCGGCAACGCCCACGTGCGCCAGCAGGCGGCCGGCATGTTCAGCGAGCGCGACGCGACGGTGTGGATGCCCGCGCGCGGCGCCTTCGCCTGGACGCTGCAGGCGCCGCGCGGCCGCGACGAGCGCTACGTCGGCATGATCCGCGCGCCCATCGCCGCGCCCGAGCAGGCCATCGCCACCTTCGCCGCGGTCGACCGCGCCATCCAGCGCGACGCGCGCCGCCGCGGGCTCATCGCCCACGAGCTCTACATCAAGCTGCCGATGCCCGGCGCCAGCGGGCCGATGGAGATCCTCGGGCTCGACCTGTGGCACGACTTCGACGGCATGAGCGAGCAGTACGCCGACCGCTCCAAGATGGAGGCGCTCGGCGCCGCGTTCGCCGGCGCGCCGCAGGCCTCGGTGTGGGAGCAGGCGACCGGCAACTGGTCGGAGTGGTGATCCGCGCCCACGTCGGAGCGCTCAGCCGCTGGCCATAGCGGCGAGCCGCTGGTCGCTCCGCCGCCCGTGGCCGCGGCCGCGACGAGGCCCGGCGCGGGCGCGCGCGTGGCCCGGATGCTGCACGCCATCACCGGCGAGGTGAGACATGCGGCGACTGTCGGTGCTCGGGCTCGGGGTGATGACGTGCATGCTCGGTGGGACGGCGACGGCCGAGACGCCGTCGTCGTGGGACACCTGGATCGACTGCGGCGCCGGCTGGTGGGTCCCGCGCAACGACGTGCCGCTGACGGTGAGCCGCGCGCCGGCGGAGCCGACCATCCTCCTGCCGGTGACGTGGTCGTCGATCGACCCCGACCTCGACGCACTCGCGGTGACGGTGCTCGACGCCGACGGCGCGACCATCGCGGGCACGGTCAGCTACCCGGGCCCGAGCGCGCCGCCGCTCGGCCTGCCGCGCTGGCGGCCGCTCTCGCCGCTGGCGCTCGACGCCAGCTACACGTTGACGGTGCGCGTCGCCGACCCGCCCGGGTCGCTGCCGGAGGCCTGCGGGCTCACGGCGTTCGAGCGCAGCCTGGCGTTCGACACCAGCACCGCGCCGACCGAGCCGGCGTCGCTGGCCATCGTGTCGCTCGAGGCGCGCGACCGCTGGTCGTGGAACATCGGCGTGGGCGCGGACATGTGCGCGCATCCGATCCACTCGACCTGCCCCAGCGACCCGAGCGTGTGCTGCGACATCGTCCGCACCGGACGCGAGCGCGAGGTCGTGGGCGACATCCTGATCGAGCGCAGCGGCGGCATCGGCGCCCCCTATCTGGTCCTGCGGACCGAGCTCCGCGCCGGCCCCGGAGGCGCGCACGAGGCGGTCGTGGAGCACGTGGCGGCCTCCGAGACCTGGTACGCGTCGACGAGCTGGTGGGTGCCCGGCGAGGAGCCGCCGGGCGATGACGCCTGCCTGGTCGCGCGCCTCGAGAACGTGCTCCTCGGCCGCGTGGTGGCCGAGGACGAGCGCTGCGGGCTGACCGACAGCTATGCCGATCGGGCGCCGCCCGTCACCCTGCGCGGCTGCCCGCTCGAGCAGTGCCCGGGCGGCCAGGCGCCCGATGCCAGCGACGCGACCGACGTCGCCGTCGCCAGCGAGGTGAGCGCGGAGGCGATGGGCGTCGCCCGGACGCCGGCGAGCGGCGGCTGTGCCTCGACCGGGAGCGGCGCGGGCTGGCTCGCGGCGATCGCCGCGGGCTCGTAGCGCGCCGCGCCCGCGGTCTCGCCCGGCGCCCACGCCTTAAAGCACCTTAAAGCTTCGCGCGCGCGCGTGGGCGGCGGCGCGGGCGCGGCGCACCGGCGTGCAGCGAGCGCGGCGCTTGTGGTAGCGTCGGGCGAGAGGTGCGCCATGGACGGCGGTTGGAAGAAAGGCGTTCCCGGCCTGACGGGAGTCGTGGGCGCGCTCGCCTGCGCGCTGGTGTGCGGCTCGGCTTCGGCGCTGGTCGGCTGCGACGACGGCGCGAGCGGCGCCGAGCGCGCGGCCTTCGCCGGGCCCATCGCCGAGACCGACCTGGCGCTCGGCGTGGCCATCGACGGCGACCACGTCATGGCCTACCTGTGCGGCGGCGCCACCGCCTATGCCAGCGACACGCGCTGGTTCAGCGCCAGCCTCGACGCCGACGACAGCTTCCGCGCCACGAGCGACGGCTGGAGCATCGTCGGCGACCGCGCCGGCCAGGGCACGCTCACCGGCCCGCGCGGCGAGACGCTGACCTTCGCGCCGGCCGCCGCGGTGGCCCCCGCGGGGCTCTATCGCAACGACGACGGCCCCTGCCCGACCGGGCTCGTGGTGTGGAAGAACGCGGCCGGCGAGCTGCGCGCGCAGGGCGTGTGGTGCGATGGCCAGGGCGGCTACGGCCAGGTCACGCCGATGATGCCGCTGCCGTGGGACGCGACCGGCGCGGCCGCGGTGCTGCCGCAGCGCGACGGCGGGCCGGGCGACACGCAGTTCCTGACGCCGCTCCCGCCCGCGCGGTGATCTTCGTCGGCCGCGCGCGCGAGCTCGCGGAGCTCGAGGCGCTCGTCGCCGAGCGCCGCCTCGTCACGCTGTGGGGCCCGGGCGGCATCGGCAAGACGCGGCTCGCGCAGGCCCTGGTGGAGCGCCTCGGCGCGCGGACACCCCGGCGCCGGCCCGGCGCTGAGCGTCGAGCTCGGCGCGGCGCCCGACGCCGACAGCTTCGTGCGCGCGATCGTCAAGGCGCTTTCACTCCAGTCGCCGGCGTCCGAGCCCGAGGGCGAGGCCATCCTGCGCATCGGCCGCGTGCTGGCCGAGCGCGGCGACACGCTGCTCGTGCTCGACGACCTCGATCAGGTGGTCGACGTGGCCGCGCGCGCCATCGCCGCGTGGCTGCGCATGGCCCCGCGCTGCCGCGTGCTGGCGACCTCGCGCGAGCTGCTGATGCTGCCGAACGAGCACGCGCTCGAGGTCGGGCCGCTCGGGCTGCCCGGGTCGGGCCGGCCGGCGACCGCCTCCGACGCGGTCCAGCTCTTCACCGAGCGCGCGCCTGCGCGCGCCCGGCTTCGCCGTCGACGCCGCCAACGAGGCCCACGTGGTGCGCCTGGTCGAGGGCCTCGACGGCATCCCGCTGGCCATCGAGCTGGCCGCCGCGCGCTACGACGTGCTCGGCCTCGACGGCCTGGTGGCGCGCCTCGGCCGGCCGCTCGAGCTCCTGTCGCCGCACGGGCGCGGGCGCGGCGCGCGCCAGAGCACGCTGCGCGCCGCCATCGCCAGCTCGTGGGAGCTGCTCGACGAGACCGAGCGCCGCGCCTTCGCGGCGCTGGCGGTGTTCCGCGGCGACTTCGCGCTGGGCGCGGCCGAGGCCGTCCTCGCCAGGCCCGGCGTGCTCGACCTGGTGGGGGCGCTGCGCGCCAAGTCGATGCTGACGGTGCGCGCCGGCGCGCGCGACGCGCGGCGCTTCGCCATGTTCGAGGCCATCGCCGAGTTCGCGCGCGAGCGCCTCGGCGAGTGGCCGGCCGAGGAGCGCTCGGCGCTGGCCGAGCGCCACGCGCGCTGGCTGGTGGCGCTGTCCGAGGCCTCGGCCGCCGAGTTCCGGCGCTCGGGATCGGACGCGGCCGTGCTGGCGCTCGAGGCCGAGGCGCTGAACGCGCGCGCGGTCATCCTCGAGGCGCCGCAGGTGGCCGACGCCCAGGGCGACCTCGCGCTGCGCGCCGCCGCCGCCTGGGAGATCGTGGCCGGCACGCGCGGCCCGTACGGCCCGTACCTCGAGCTCCTCGACGCCGCGCTCGGCCGCCCCGCCGCCGCCGCGCCCGGCGTGGCGCGGGCCGCGGCGCTGCGGGCGCGCGGGCGCACGGCGCTGCTCATGGGCCAGATCGAGCGCGCCGAGGCCGACCTCGCCGAGGCCCTGGCGCTGGCCCGGGACCTCGGCGCCGCCGGCGTCGTCGCCGACGCCAGCGCCGACCTCGGGCTGCCCCACCCCCCGGCGCGCCGCCTCGCCGCGGCGCGCGCGCTCTACGACTCGGGGCTCGTCCACTACCGCGCGGCGAAGGCGCTCCGGGCCGAGGCTCGCATGCTCGGCAACCTCGGCGCGCTGGCCCACGACGCGCGCCGCTTCGAGGAAGCGATGGCGCTCTACGACGAGGCGCTCGTCCGCTTCCGCGCCGTCGGCGACGAGCGCCACCGCGGCATCTTCCTCGCCAACCGCGGCCTCGCGTCGAGCGAGCTCGGCCACCCCGAGGACGCCTTCACCGACTTCAGCCGCGCGCTGGCCTGCACTCGAGCAGGCCCGCGACCCGCGCCTCGTGGCCATCGCCATCGGCAACCTCGGCGCGCTGCTCCAGGAGCTCGGCCGCCACGACGAGGCCAAGAGCCACCACGAGCGCGCGCTGGTGCTCTTGCGATCGGTCGGCGATCCGCGCTCCGAGGCGCTGTGCCTGGCGCGGCTCGCCGGCGCGCTGGCGGCGCTCGGCGACGCGGCCGGCGCGCGCGCGCGCCTCGAGGAGGCGCACGCCGTGGCCGCGACGCTCGACCCGCTCACGCGCGCGACGGTCGGCCTGGCCGACGCCTTCCTCGAGGTCACCGGCGACGACGCCGGCCTCGAGCGCGCCCGCGCGCGCATGGCCAAGGCCCGCGCGCCCATCGACGCCGAGGGCGCCGGCCCGGCGCCGGCCGACGTCTCCGACGACGCGCGCGCGCTGCTGCGCATCCTCGAGGGCCTCATCGCGGCGCGCGGCCGACCGGGCGACGTCGCCGGCGCGCACCTCGAGGTCGGCCTGTCGTCGGACGGGCGCACGCTGCGGACGCCCGACGGCAAGCTGCACAACCTCCAGCGCCGGCGCGCGCTGCGCCTCATCCTGCTGGCGCTGGCCGAGCGCCACGCGCACGCGCCGAGCCGCGGCCTGTCGGTCGACGACGTGCTCGAGGCCGGCTGGCCGGGCGAGCGCATGCACGCCGAGTCGGGCATGAACCGCGTCTACGTCGCGGTGGCGACGCTGCGCCAGCTCGGCCTGAAGGACGTCATCGTGCGCGAGGAGGACGGCTACCGCTTCGTCCCCGACGCGCGCGTCGGGGCGCTCTGAGCCGACCGCGGCCGCGCTCGCGCGCGGAGCAGCATCAGCACGGCCAGCGCCAGCGCGCCATCGACCGGCCCGGCACCGGCCGCGCCACATCCACAACCTTGGTTGTCCATCGTGCCGACCTCGGCGCCGCCCTCGTCGACGACCTCGGCCCCGCCCTCGTCGACGACCGCGGCGCCGCGCTCGTCGACGACCCCGGCCCCGCCCTCGGCGCCGACCGCGGCCCCGCCCTCGTCGGGCGGCACCGGCGCGTCGTCGTACGCCGCGCTCACGCGCAGGGGCAGCGTGCCGCGCCACCACACGTCGGTGCTGACGCGCACGCGCACCGACTGGCCGCGCGCCAGGTGCAGCGACACGGCCGGCTGCGCCTCGACCGAGCACGCGACCGGCTCGGCCGCGGCGCAGTCGGCGTAGACCGCGAGGTCGGGCCACGAGTCGCGGCCGGCCTTGGTGTCGAGCTTGTAGAGCCCGTCGGCCGGCGCCGTGAAGGCGTACCACAGCGCGAAGTTGCCGCCCGGGCATGCGCTGGTGATGTCGACCGGCACCGACGCGTAGTTCTCGCCGAAGACGGCCGCGCCGACCTCGATCGGCAGCGCGTCGGCGCACTGGTCGTTCACCGGCGGCGCGCCGAGCGTCGACACCTTCAGCGTCACGCCGCCCTCCTCGCTGAGGAAGCGGCCGGCCACCGCCACGCACAGCCGGGTGCCGGCCTCGATGAAGCCATCGACCCGGCCGTGATCGCCCTGACCGTCGAAGTCGTTGCACACGATGAGCGCCGGCGGCCCGGCGCCGCCCGCCTCGCAGTCCTCGAACAGCGCGACCACGGTGTCGCCGAGCTCGCTGCCGCTCGAGTCGAAGACGTAGACGTCGTCGGCCGGCGCCTCGAACGAATACCAGATGGCGGCGTTGATGTGCGGGCCGCAGTCGGGTCCCCAGTCGATGCCCTCGTCGATCGTCGCGCCGCGCGTCGTGGCCACGACCGTCGACGGCACCGTCAGCGGCAGCGCGCCCTGCGGCGTGTCGTTCGGCGGCACCACCGCCGGCGGCTTCGGCGACACGCCGACGTCGAACCAGTCGGCCGCGCTCGGGTTGGTGCCGACGCGCAACGCCACCATCTGGCCGGCCGCGAGCGTGGCGTGCGCGCCGAGGAAGCCGCAGCCGAGCTCGGCGCCGCCGCAGCCGTCGAAGACCGCGATGTAGTGGGCGCGCACCATGTTCTGGGTGATGCTGAAGTCGTAGTCGCCCGCGCTCGGCGCCACGAACGAGTACCAGATGTCGACCGCGTCCTCGGGGCCGCACGACGACAGATCGGTGCCGGTCGCGAGCCAGGTGGCGGCCGCGGCGGGCGCGTCCTGCGCAACCGGCACGGCCGCCTCGCAGGCGTCGTTGGGCGGCCGCTCGACCTCGTCGAAGCGGTCGGCGCGCAGGACGAAGTCGCCGCGCGTGCCGCCCCAGCCGGCCACGCGCACGCGCACGACCTGGCCGGCCTCGAGGTACAGATCGATGCGCGAGCGCAGGTCGTAGGCCAGGTCATCGCTGCAGGCGATGGGCGTCGCGTCGTCGCACGCGGCGTAGAGCGCGAGCGTGGTGTCGGCCAGCTCGCCGCCCACCAGCGCGAAGGTGTAGCGGTCCTCGGCCGGCGCCTCGAACGAGTACCACACGGCGTAGCGGTCCTCGACGGAGCACGGCGTCGGCGCCTGCGCCGCGTCGACCCCGAGCGTGGTCCCCGCGACGCGCGCCGGCAGCGTCAGCGCCTCGGCCGTCGCGCACGACGCGTTGGGCGGCGGCGCGGCCCTAGCCGAGCCGAGCCCACCTGCGAGCGCGAGCGAGAGACAAGCCGTGGCGATGGTTCGGCGCGAGCGCATGCCCGCAGCCTACCTGAAATATGTCGCCTGTCATATATCGAACGCCGGCGCCGCGCTCGGCTCACGGATAGAGCGGCGCAGCCCACAGCGAGCCGGCCGTCTCGTCGCCCACGCGCGCCAGCGCGAGGCCGTGGCCGCCCGGTCCGGTCCGCCACGAACGCCCCGAGCGGACCGCTCGGCGTCAGGATGCGCGCGCGATCGCCGAGCGCCGCGTCGTCGGCGTGGGCCGCCACCAGGCGCTCGACCTGGTCGTCGTCGGTCCGACGGTAGACGACCCAGGTCGACCGCCGCGAGCGCAGCGCGACCACCGGCGTGACCCGCCCCGCCTGCGGGAAGACGTCGAGCACCACCGCGCGCGACCAGCTGAGCTCACCCAGCACGAGCGTGGCGCGCGCGAGCGCGAGCTGCACGCCCGGCACCGTGACACCCACGACCGGCCACACCAGGACGACCGCGCCGTCGTCGGTGAAGCTCGCGCTCGGAGCGGCCGCGGCGGCGCTCTGCTCGACCGGGCGCGCGGGGCTCCAGCCGGCCGCCAGCGGCGTCTGGCCGGGGTCGTAGGCGGCCGCCTCGACGCGCTCCTCGGGGACGCCGACGCCGTTGTCGAAGCCGCCGTAGTCGACCACGACCAGCCGCCCGGCGCCGTCGTCGGCGCAGTCGCCGAAGACCATGGGGATGCCGAGCGACAGGTTGTCGATCACCACCGCGCGCTCGCCCCAGGCCGCGCCGTCGAAGCGGCTGGCGTAGGTCCGCGCGCCGTCGTGCCACACGATGTGCTGCGGCCCGCCGCCGCTGCCGATGGTCGCGCGCAGGCCGATGGTCGGGATGCCGATGGCGCTGCCCTCGGCGTCGACGGTCTCGCGCGGCCCGAAGCCGGTCGCGGTCACGCGCCGCGCGTACAGCGGGAACGCGCTCGGGCCCATCTCCTGCCACGCGACGAGCGCGAGCTCGGGCCCGTCGCGCGCCACATCGAGGTTCAGGACCAGGTCGCCGACGGCCAGCGTCGCGGCGTTGCTCGGCGTGCTCCAGCCGTCGTCGGGCGCGAAGGTGGCGAGGTCGACGGCCTGCGGCAGGGCCGCGCCGACGTCGGCCGGGACGATGCTCCAGGCCGCCACCGCCTCGCCGCCGGACGCCACCGCCAGCGCCGCGAGGCCGACCGTGGCGCCGCCGATGGGCGCCGCCAGCGTCTCGCTGATACCCCACACGCCGCCGCAGCGCCGGCGCGTCACGAGGCGCGCGCCGGCGTCTTCGATCCACAGGACGCGCGCGCAGCCGAGCGCGTCGACGCCGACCGCGACCGGCCTCAGCCCTGGGCCGGCGGCGATCTGCTCGGCCGGGCCCCAGCCCGCCGAGTGCGCGATGGCGAGCTCGGTGCTGGCCGTCTTCAGCGCCGCGCTGGCCGCCAGCCGAGCGTCGATGGTGAAGCGATCGCCGACCACGGCGACGGGCACCGCGACGCTCACGGCGCCGCCGGCGTCGCGCACGAACGCGAGCTGGTCGGCCGGCTCGGCCGCGAGCTCGGCCGCGGCGCTGACGTCGTAGGCGCTGGCGTCGCCGCGGAAGGTGGCGCGGACGTGCACGCCGGTCGAGGCGCCGGGCGCGACCGCGGCCAGGTCGGTGGTCACCGCCAGCGCGTCGATGGCCGCCACGCAGGCCTCGGCCAGCGGCGCCGCCAGGCTGGCCGCGTCGAGCCCGTCGGCGCAGCGCGCCGGGTCGATGCACAGGGACGCCAGACAGAGGCCGCTGTCGCAGGCCGCGTCGTCGGCGCAGGTCTCGCCGAAGCGTCGGAGCGGCGCGTCGCTGCAGGCCGGGCCAGCGGCCCACGACGCGACCAGCAGGGCGGCAGAGAGGGCGGGCATGGCGACGCGCGGGCTCGACATGCGCGAGACCTTGGCCGAGCGATCCGGTCATGGCAAGCGCGGCGCGTCGTGCTAGCACTGGCGCATGGACTGCAGGAGCGGCTGTGGCGCGTGCTGCATCGCGCCGTCGATCACCTCACCGATCCCCGGCATGCCCCACGGCAAGCCGGCCGGCGTGCGCTGCGTCCAGCTCGCCGACGACCTCCGCTGCCTCCTCTTCGGCCGCCCCGAGCGGCCGCGCTTCTGCGTCGGGCTGCGTCCGTCGCCCGACATGTGCGGCGCGTCGCGCGACGAGGCCATGGCCCGGCTCGCGCGGCTCGAGGCCGACACGCAGCCGTGAGGCCGTGGCCTCCTCCAGCGCGATCGGCGGCAGCCCCATGAGCGCCGCGGCGCGGGCGGCGCTGGTGGTCGAGGCCTGCACGCGATAGCCGTCCTTGCCGAGCCGCTCGAGCACGAGCCACACCCGGCCGTCGCCGTCGCCGAGGCCGACCGCCACGCGCCGCGTGCCGGGCAGGGCCCGCGACGTGAGCGGCATGGCCGCGCCGGTGAGCGCGCCGAAGGCCTGGTCGAGGCCGGCCGCGCGCGCCCAGATCTCGGCCGCGCCGTCGCGCGGCAGCGCCTCGAAGCGCGCCACGAAGGCCCTCGTCAACGCGCGCACATCGTCAAGCAGCTTGTTCATCCTCAACCCCGCTGTACGAGCCGCGGCTACCGGTGCAGGCTCCGGGCCAACGCGCGTCGCCGCGCTGGGTCATGCCGCCGAGCGCGCGCGGGTGTCTCCGGTCGCCGGCTCGCCATGCCGCGCTGGCGACCATCGACCCCAGCGCGACCTGCTCGCTCGGGCGCTCAGACCGCGCGCGGGGCGCCGCGCAGCCGCGCCACGACGTCGAGCGCGGCCTGGTCCTCGGCCAGCCGACCGGCCGCGACCTCGGCCTCCACGCGCGCCAGCTCGTCGCCGAGCTGGTCCTCGGCCAGCGCGCGCAGCGCCTCGTCGAGCATGCGCCGGAACGCGACCACCGCCTGCTGCGCGCGCCGCGCCGTGAGATCGCCGGCCGCCGCGAGCTCGGCGCGGTGGCGCGCGATGGCCTCCCAGGCGGCCCCGAGGCCGGTGCCCTGGAGCGCGCTGACAGTCAGGACCGGCGTGGTCCAGGCATCGTCGCGCGGCAAGAGTCGCAGCGCCGCGCGCAGCTGGGCCGCGGCGCGCTCGGCCGCCAGCGCCTGCTCGCCGTCGGCCTTCGTCACCAGCACCACGTCGGCGGCCTCCATGATGCCGCGCTTGATGCCCTGCAGCTCGTCGCCGGCGCCGGGCAGCGCCAGCAGCACGAAGGTGTCGGTCAGGTGGCGCACGGCCGTCTCCGACTGCCCGACGCCGACGGTCTCGACGATGATCAGATCGAAGCCCGCCGCCTCGAGCACGGTGACGGCCTCGCGCGTGCGCGCCGCCACGCCGCCCAGCGCGCCGCCCGACGGCGACGGGCGCACGAAGGCGCCGGCCTCGACCGAGAGCCGCGGCATGCGCGTCTTGTCGCCGAGGATGCTGCCGCCGGTGCGCTCGGAGGTCGGGTCGACGGCCAGCACGCCGACCTTCCGGCCGAGGCCGAGCGCGTACATGCCGAGCGCCTCGATGAGCGTGCTCTTGCCCGCGCCGGGCGCGCCGGAGATGCCCACGCGCCAGGCGGCCTCCGAGCTCGAAGGCCGCGGCAGGCGCGCCAGCACGGCGCGCGCGACGGCGCGATCCTCGGCGCGGCGCGACTCGACCAGCGTCACCGCCTGGGCCACCAGCGCGCGGTCGCCGGCGACGATGCCGTCGACCCACGCGTCGACCGTGCGCGCGGCCCTCATGGATGCGAAAGCGTCTTGACGAGCTCGAGGGCGGCCTCGCCGATGACGGTGCCCGGCCCGAAGATGGCCACGGCACCCGCGGCATAGAGCGCCGGGTAGTCCTGCGGCGGCACCACGCCGCCCACCACCACGCGGATGTCGCCGCGCCCGAGCGCCGCCAGCTCCTCTTGAGCTCGGGCACGAGCGTCAGGTGGCCGGCCGCGAGCGAGCTCACGCCCACCACGTGCACGTCGTTGTCGACCGCCGCGCGCGCGGTCTCGGCCGGCGTCTGGAAGAGCGGGCCGACGTCGACATCGAAGCCGAGATCGGCGAACGCGGTGGCCACCACCTTCTGGCCGCGGTCGTGTCCGTCCTGGCCCATCTTGGCCACCAGGATGCGCGGGCGCCGGCCCTCCTGGCGCTCGAAGGTCGCGATGGCTTCGGCGAGCGCGGCCCGCCACGGCTCGTTCGACACGGCCCCTCCGTACACGCCGCGGATCATGTGCAGCTCGGCCTGGTGCCGGCCGAAGACGCGCTCGAGCGCGTCGCTCATCTCGCCGACCGTGGCCAGCGCGCGCGCCGCCTCGACGGCGGCCGCGAGCAGGTTGCCCTCGCCCGGCGCGCGCGCCACGGCCTCCAGCGCGGCCAGCGCGGCGGCGACGCGCGCCGGGTCGCGCACGCGCCGGAGCTCGCCCAAGCGCGCGACCTGCTCCTCGCGCACGGCGCTGTTGTCGACCTTGAGCACGTCGATGGGCGGCTCGCCGTCGACCTTCCAGCGATTGACGCCGACGACCACCTGCTGGCCCGAGTCGATGCGCGCCTGGGTCCGCGCCGCGGCCTCCTCGATGCGCAGCTTGGGCAGCCCGCGCTCGATGGCCTTAGCCATGCCGCCCAGCGCCTCGGCCTCGTCGATGTGGGCCTGCGCGCGGCAGCGCGCCAGCTCGTGGGTCAGGCGCTCGACGTAGTGGCTCCCGCCCCACGCATCGACGGTGCGGCAGTGTCGGTCTCGAGCTGCAGGAAGAGTTGGGTGTTGCGCGCGATGCGCGCCGAGAAGTCGGTCGGCAGCGCCAGCGCCTCGTCGAAGGCGTTGGTGTGCAGGCTCTGCGTGCCGCCCTGCGTCGCGGCCATGGCCTCGAGGCAGGTGCGCGCGACGTTGTTGTAGGGGTCCTGCGCCGTGAGCGACCAGCCTGAGGTCTGGCAGCGCGTGCGCAGCGCCTCGACTTCTCCGACTTCGGATGGAAGCCCGCCACGATGTCCGACCAGAGCTGGCGCGCGGCGCGCAACTTAGCGACCTCCATGAAGAAGTTCATGCCCGTGGCGAAGAAGAACGACAGCCGCGGCGCGAAGTGATCGATGTCGAGGCCGTTCGCCACGCCGGCCCGCAGGTACTCGAGGCCGTCGGCGAGCGTGTAGCCGAGCTCGAGGTCGGCCGTCGCGCCGGCCTCCTGCATGTGGTAGCCGCTGATGGAGATGCTGTTGAACTTCGGCATCTTCTGCGCCGTGAAGGCGAAGATGTCGGCGATGATCCTCATGCTCGGCGCGGGCGGATAGATGTAGGTGTTCCGCACCATGAACTCTTTGAGGATGTCGTTCTGGATGGTGCCGGTCAGCTTCTCCGGCGCGACGCCCTGCTCCTCGGCGGCCGCGATGTAGAGCGCCATGATGGGCAGCACCGCGCCGTTCATGGTCATCGACACCGACATGCGATCGAGCGGGATGCCCTCGAAGAGGACGCGCATGTCCCAGAGCGAGTCGATGGCCACGCCGGCCATGCCGACGTCGCCGGCCACGCGCGGGTGGTCGCTGTCGTAGCCGCGGTGGGTGGCGAGGTCGAAGGCGATGGACAGCCCCATCTGCCCGGCGGCGAGGTTCCTCCGATAGAAGGCGTTCGAGTCCTTGGCCGTCGAGAAGCCGGCGTACTGCCGCACCGTCCACGGCTGCTGCACGTACATGGTCGGGTACGGCCCGCGCGTGAACGGCGCCCCGCCCGGCTCGCCGATGTGGGCGGCCCGGCCGGCGATGCCGGTCGTGTGGGCCGGCCCGAAGGCCGCGTCGATGGCGATGCCCTCGGGCGTGAGGACGGCGGCGGCGGAGGCGGGCGCGGCGCGATCGGCCGGCGCCTGCCACGGCACCTCGGCGAGGTCGGGGATGTGCGCGCTCATGGCCTGGCTCCCTGCGCGTCGAGCTCGGTGGCGAGCGCCGCCACGACGTCCAAGCCGGCCCAGACCTTGGCGTCGACCGGCAGCTCCAGGCCGCGCGGGCGACCGGCCAGCACGACGCGCGCGCCCGCCTCCTTCAAGGCCGAGACGAACGCCGCGCCGTGCGCGACGAAGGCCTCGTCGGCGCCGCACAGCACCGCCAGCGGCGCGCCCGACGCGCGCCAGGCCGCGACCGCCGCGACCGGGTCGGGCAAGCTCGGCGACGTCACCACGCGCGCCGCCACGATCTCGTAGAGCCCCTTCACCCACATGGCGCGCGGCGCGTGCTCGGCCAGCGGACCCAGGCAGGCCAGGAACACCGACGGCCGCACCGCGGCCGCCTCGGCGCGCGCGCGCAGGGCCTCGAACGGCGCGGCGGCGCGCGGCCCCGCCAGGCCGTAGCCGGAGCGCGCGGGGCGCACCTCGCCCGGGTTCGGGTAGAGGCTGGTGCCGACGATACCGTCAAGGCGCTTGACGATACGCTCGGCGCGCTGGCCTCCGGGCCGACGCGCCGATCGAGGCCGCGATGGACGCGACGCTCGCGTCGTCGCCGCCGGCGGAGCCGTGGCGCTCGAGGTCCTGCATGACGCCCCAGGCGCGCGCGGCGAGCTCGCTCGTCCAGGCCTCGATGGCCCAGCTGCCGGCCGCGGGATCGCCCGGCGAGGCGACGTGGCCCTCGTGCACGAGCAGGTGGAAGGTGTTCTCGGCCAGCCGCCGGGCCTGCGCGTCGGGCTCGCCGAGCGCGGCGTCGAAGGCCCGCGGGCCGACCCAGTCGGCGCCGCCGACGATGGCCGCGAAGCAGCCGGCGGTGTTCCTCAAGAGGTTCACCCACGGGTCGTAGACGGTCCAGCCGTGCGCGCTCGGCTCGACCCACACCACCAGCTCGGGCGCCGCCCCCAGCTCGGCGACGCGCGCCCACAGCGCGCGCAGCGCCCGGAGCTTCGCCACCTGCAAGAGGAAGTCGTTGCCGACCGCGAGCCGCACGACCGCGCGTGGAGCGCCCGCGCGCGCCGCGGCCACGAGGCGCACCAGCCCGAGCCCGAGCTCGTGGACCGCGTCCATGGCCCCGGCCCAGTCGCGCCCGTCGACCACGGTCGCCCCGGCGAGCTCGGCCGTGACCTCGGCCTCGTCGGCCACGAGCCGCGGTGCGCGCGCGTCGGGTCGACCGAGGTAGGCGCCGCGGCCGAGCTCGCCCGCGTACACCGTCCGGACCTCGAAGCCTTCGATCAGCGTGGCCAACAAGTCCTCCTCGAGCCCTTCATGTGCAGGGGACGACACCGGTTTCAGCCGGCGTGAAGCCCGCTGGCTCTATCGCAGCATGGATAATATTGCACGCGTGTGGTAGCCGGGCAGGCCGTGGATGTGACTCCTGAACATGGTGCCGTGAACACCGCCGACGAGGTCGTCCCGCGCCGCGCGCGCCTCGTCTTCCTGTGGACGGCCGGCCTCGCGCTGGTGGTGTTCCTGCTCGTGCAGGCCTGGCTGGCCGCGCGCGCGGATCGGCCCGAGATGCGGGTGAAACGCCTCATGCCCTCCATCGGGGCCGAGGTGGTGGACCAGCCGCTCACGGCCGAGCAGCTGTCGTGGCCGGTCGAGACCGGCGACGACTCGCACATCACGCTGGCCCAGATGCCGAAGGACACGCTGGTGTTCCTGAACTTCTGGGCGACCTGGTGCCCGCCGTGCCGGGACGAGCTGCCGAGCATGTTCCGGCTGAAGCGCCAGCTGCAGGATCGGCGCTTCATCATGGTCGCCGTGAGCTACGACGACGCCTGGGCCAACATCCGGGATTTCTTCACGAAGTGGGTCGGCGACCTGCCGTCGCAGTCGCAGATGCTGCTGGTGCGCGACCCGATGCAGAGCGGCGGCAAGACGCTGCGCGAGACCTTCGGAACGACCAAGCTGCCCGACACCTACGTGCTCATGAACGGCCGCATCGTGGCCCGCTTCGTCAACGCGCGGAACTGGGTCGACCCGTCGATCATCGACTACTTCCAGCAGCTCGCCCCCCGCCGCTGAGCCGCCGGTGCAGCTCCCCGACGCCGATCGCGCCGACGCCGACGCCCGCGCGCTGGAACAGCCCACCGGCAGCCGCGCCATCCGCGGGCCGACCGCGTTCGTGCTGGGGCTGATGCTGCTCACCGCGGTCGGCGCCATCGTCCGGAGCTGCCTCGCATGACCGAGCTCGCGACCTCCACGCCTGCGACCTACGCGGTCGAGTGCCGCGCGCTGGTGAAGCGCTACCCCGACGTGGTCGCGGTCGACGGCCTCGACCTGGTCGTGCACCCGGGCGAGTGCCTGGGCGTCCTCGGCCCGAACGGCGCCGGCAAGACCACCACCGTCGAGATGATCGAGGGCCTGACCGCGCCGACCTCGGGCAGCATCGCGCTGTTCGGCCGCACCTGGGGCGAGAGCGCGGCCGGCGACCGCATCATCCGCGGCACGCTCGGCGTGCAGCTGCAGGAGTCGCACTTCCAAGAGCGGCTCACCGTCGCCGAGACCATCGACCTCTTCGCGTCCTTCTATGGGGACGCGCGCCCGACCTCGGAGCTGGTGGCGCTGGTCGGCCTCGAGCAGAAGGCCGACGCGCGCGTGGGCAAGCTCTCGGGCGGGCAGCGGCAGCGGCTGGCGCTGGCCTGCGCGCTGGTCGGGCGGCCGCGCCTCCTGTGCCTCGACGAGCCGTCGACCGGGCTCGACCCGCAGTCGCGCCGGCAGATCTGGGACATCGTCGCGCACTTCAAGGCGGGCGGCGGCACCATCCTCTTGACGACCCACTACATGGAGGAGGCGGCGCAGCTCTCCGACCGCGTGGCCATCATGAACAGCGGCAAGATCATCGCGCTCGACACGCCGCACGCGCTCATCGCGTCGCTCGGCGCCGAGGACATCGTCGTCTACACCAGCGAGCGCCCGCTGGACCCGGCCATGCTCGCCGCGCTGCCCGGCGTCGGCAGCGTGCGCCTCGACGGCGAGACCGGCCGGCTCTCGTCGCGCAGCGTGGCCGAGACCCTGCCGGCGCTGTTCGCGGCCGCCACCCAGGCGGGCACGCGCATCCTGACGCTGGCCACCCATCAGGCCACGCTCGAGGACGTGTTCGTGCACCACACCGGCCGAGGTCTCGAGTGAGCGCGTCGCCGCCGCCATCGTCCGCGCCCGGACCCGCGTCGTCCGCGCGCAAGCACCCGCTGCTCCAGCTCATCCGCGCGCGCATCCGCGTCTTCGTGCGCGAGCCGGCCGCGCTCTTCTGGGTGTTCATCTTCCCCGCGCTGCTGGCCGTCGCGCTCGGTGTCGCCTTCCGCGACCGCCCGCCCGAGCCGGCGCGCGTCGGCGTCGCCGCCGACCGCCCCGACGCGGCGCGGCTCCACGAGCTCCTGGCCAAGGCCAGCGACGTGACGCTCGTCGACGGCAGCTCCGCCGAGCTGTCGCGGAAGCTCGACAAGGGGGCGCTCGACGTCATCGTCGGCCTCGACGCGCCGACCGCCGGCAGCGTGCCCGCGGCCGCGCCGACGGCGCACTACCGCTTCGATCCTCAGCGCGCCGAGGGTCGCTACGCGCGGCTGGTGATCGACCGCGAGCTGCAGAAGGCGCTCGGCCGCATCGACGCCACGCCCGTCCTCGAAGAGACGACGATGCCGCGCGGCGCGCGCTACATCGACTTCCTGCTGCCCGGCCTCATCGCCATGAACCTCATGGGCAGCGCGCTCTGGGGCGTCGGCTACGGCATGGTCCAGGAGCGCTCGAAGAAGCTCATGCGGCGCTTCGCCACGACGCCGCTCTCGAAGACCCAGTTCCTGGCTAGCTACATCATCTCGCGCCTGGTGTTCCTGGCCGGCGAGGTCGCCTTCCTGGTGGGCTTCGGCGCGCTGGCCTTCGGCGTCGAGGTGCAGGGCTCGGTCGCGACGCTGCTGCTGGTGGCACTGGTCGGCGTGCTGGCCTTCACGGGGCTCGCGGTCTTGTGCGCCTCGCGCACCTCGTCGGTCGAGGTGGTGTCGGGGCTCGTGAACGCGCTGACCTTGCCGATGTGGCTCCTGTCGGGGACCTTCTTCTCGTACGAGCGCTTCCCCGAGGCGGTGCAGCCGATCATCCGCGCGCTGCCGCTGACGGCGCTGAACGACGCGCTGCGCGCCGTGACCAACGACGGCGCGACGCTGGTCGACGTGCTGCCGCAGCTCGGCATCCTCGCGGCCTGGGGTGGCGTCGCCTTCACCATCGGCGTGCGCCTCTTCCGCTGGCGCTGATGCCGTCCGCCGCCGCGCCAACGGCCGGCGATTCCGAGGGCGGCCGCCGCGCCGATCGGGTCAGGCAAACCCCGGGTCGCCGCGCGTAGGCCTGGGGCGTGGCTTCCCCACTCGGTGAAACCACGGTCGGTTTTTTTCGCGGGCTTTTTGGCAGGCCGATGCCGATAATGACGCCTGTGCCCATCGGGCGGCGCTCAGCCGCCTATCCATCCGCTAATCCATCAATCAAGCCACCGCCGCGAGCCAAGGCTTCGCTTTGTTCGCGGCGGCCCGCCCTCTGATGGCGAGCGAGATCGATACCCGACGCGGCGACCGGCGAGCCAGCTGGCAGTCCGGACCTCGACCGAGCGCGCGCGCTCCGCGGCAGCGTCGACCGCCGGCGAGCCGAGGCCGAGCCGTCGTGCCCGGCGTCGCTGGGCCTGGCCCCGGGGGTGCGCTGGACGGACGACCCGTGAGCGTCACTGCACGAGGCGGCCGCTTACGACGAGTCAAGCCGGCTGACTTCTGATACCTCATCAGCGAGAGGTGTGGATTCCATGATCACGTTCAACGCTGACCCCGAGCAGGCCCTCCGCGAGATGGAGGCCGTCCTCTATTACCTCACGGCCTTCGGCTACATCGACGGCGAGTTCGACCGCAACGAGAAGGAGTACATCGAGGACTTCATCCTCAAGCTCGCCGAGTCCTACGAGACCGACACCACGACGCCGGCCGGACGGGCGCGGCGCGCGGCGCTCATCGACAAGCTCGATCGCAAGTTCCAGCGCATCGACAGCGAGCTCGCCGGCATGTGGGACGAGCCCACCGCCGAAGGCGAGCGCGCGCCGAGCTTCGTCCGCAATCGCATGAAGCTCCGCTGCTTCGAGATCCTCGAGCGCTTCCCGCCTGCCGATCGGCGGACGCTCATGGGCGTCGTCGACGAGCTGCTCATGGCCGACGGCGTCGCGCACCCGGAGGAGCTCGAGTTCCGCGACGACCTGCTGCTCATCATGGAGGGCACGCACGGCAGCGGCACGCCGGCGCACGCCGAGGCCGACCGCGGCAACTGGGGCAACTACATCGTCGTCCACGAGCAGGTCGCGCGCCCCAAGACGAGCGGCAACCACCCGATGCTGACGCGCCTCGAGCGGCACTTCGCGCCCGAGCCGGACGTGCTCAAGCGGCAGCTCAACGCCGACATGGAGCGCGTCAACAACGCCATGAAGATCTGGGACCGGAAGCGCAAGGGCCACAGCGGCGAGCTCACCGGCCACCAGATGGTGCAGGAGCTCGCAGGCCACGAGGCCTTCCTCGACGGCTGGGTGCACTTCATCCCGCCGACGCGCCCGGCCGGCTACGACATCACCGTGCTCGGCGACCTCCACGGCTGCTACAGCTGCCTCAAGGCGGCGCTGCTCCAGTCCGAGTTCCTCACCAAGGTCGAGAAGTTCAAGAAGGCCCCCGCGCACTATCCCGAGCCGCTCCTGGTCTTCCTCGGCGACTACATCGACCGCGGGCTCTACAGCTTCGAGGGCGTCATGCGCGGCGTGCTCGGGCTGCTCTCGCTGGCGCCCGACCACGTCATCGTACTGCGCGGCAACCACGAGCACTTCCTCGAGAAGAACGGCGCGGTGTTCGCCGGGGTGAAGCCGGCCGAGGGCATGGACGGCCTGAAGGGCCGCGCCACGGTCGAGATGCTGCAGGCGTACAAGCAGCTCTTCGAGTCCATGCCGGCGATGCTCTTCTTCGACGACATCCTGATGGTGCACGCAGGCATCCCGCGCGACTCGACCATCCGCGATCACTACGAGGACCTGTCGAGCCTGAACGAGCCGTTCATCCGACACGAGATGATGTGGAGCGACCCGTCGAGCTCCGACTACGTGCCCGACGAGCTGCAGGCCAGCACCAACCGCTTCTCCTTCGGGCGCGAGCAGGCGCGCGCCTTCATGCATCGCATGGGCGTGCGGACGCTCATCCGCGGGCACGAGAAGGTCGAGGTCGGCTACCTCGTCGCCTACAACGAGCCCGACCTGCGGCTCATCACGCTCTTCAGCGCCGGCGGCGCCGACAACTACGACCTGCCCGAGCGCTCGAGCTACCGCAACGTGACGCCGACCGCGCTGACCATCCGCTACCGCGAGGGCCGCACCGACATCGAGCCGTGGGTCATCGACTACGAGAGCTACAACAACTCCGAGACGAACGAGTTCTACAACGTCGACGAGTGAGCCGACCGCGAGCCGTGACGGCCCGCGGAAGGAGCGCAGCCTTGAACGACGCACCACGTCAGACCGGCACGCTGGGTAGCTTCATCGTCGCCGCCAGCGAGATGGACCCCGAGCTGCGCATCTTCGTGCAGGAGCCCTGGGGTCGGAACGCCGCGGCCATCGCGACCGTCTCCGCCCTGCCGGGGCGAACGAGCCAGGCGCGGTCGGACGCCGACGCCTACTACAGCGAGGTCTTCGGCGAGGGGCCCGACGGCGCGAGCGAGGGGTCCGGCTTTTCCTTCTTCGGCTACGTCGCCGGGCTCCAGGCCGCGCTGCGCCAGCTGCGCCGCCAGGGCGTGAAGGACGCCGCGCGCGTGTGCGAGGCGGTCATCGCGCGCGCGCGCGAGGGCTGAGTCGACGACCGCGGGTCGCGGCCCGCGGACCGTGGGACGTTCGCTCCGCCGCAGGGACGAAGGCTCAGCCCGGGCGCGTCGCGGCGCCGCGATGGCGCGTGTAGAGGTCGTCGCGCCACGCCAGGAGGTCGGCGTAGCCCGCGGCCAGCTCGGCGTCGGTGAAGGCGTGGCGGTTGTGGCGGCCGACGCGCAGGCCGCTCGCCGGCGGCGTCACGAACGCCAGCACCTGGGCCATGGCGATGTCGGCGTAGGTGAAGGCGTGGCCGGGCAGCAGCGAGCGCGCGCCGTCGGCGCGACCGGCGACCGCGGCGAGGCCGGCGCGCAGCGCGTCGAGCACCTCCACCAGCGCCGCGCGGTGGTCGCCCCGGGTGGCGCCGTACTTCCTCAGCGTGCGCCGCACGCCGCCCGCCGCGACCACCGGGCCGGCAGGCCCCAGCACGCGCCGGAGCGGCTTCGGCACGAGCTCGCGCAAGGCGTCCTTGCTCTCCAGGACCCGCGCCAGTGACAGCCCGCGGCCGGCGGCGAGGCCGCGCTCGCTGAGCGCGTTCCAGCGCGCCATGGCCTCGTCCGAGCCGGGCGGGAAGAGGTCGGGCCCCTGCCCGCGGGCCGCCGCCCAGCGCGCGATGGCGAACGAGTCGCCGAGCGTCTCGCCGTCGGCCACGAGCAAGGGCACCGTCACCGGACCGCGCCAGCGCCGGAGCCGCACGCGCAGCTCCGGCTCGCCGAAGAGCGGCTGGTAGTGGCGCGAGCGGTACGCGACGCCGCGGGCCTCGAGGGCCCAGCGGGCCTTCTCGGACCACGGCGAGAACGCGATGTGCAGGAGCGTCGGCTCGCGGCTCATGACCGCCGGCGGGTGCGCGGGCGGAGCGACAGGGCCACGGCCGCGAGCAAGGTCACCAGCGCGGCGTCGAGCGGCGCGCCGTTGCAGCCGCCGCCCTCGGCGATGAAGCCGTCACCGCGGCCGGCGAGGTCGTCCTCACCGACGTTGGGGTCGATCTCGAAGCCGTCGATCTTGCCGTTGTGGTTCACGTCCTCGATGCCGTCGCGCACGCCACCGTCGTCGGTGTCGGTGTCGCGCGGGTCGGTGGTCGTGGTCGGGTCCTCGTCGGGCTGGAACTTCTGGAGGTCGGTGTCCTCGCCCTCGGGCTCGCTCAAGCCCGACTCCGTGCCGTCCTGGATGTCGTCGCCGTCGGTGTCGGGGTTACCCGGATCGGTCTCGCCCGAGCCGTGCGTGCCGGTCGTGCCGATGGTGCCGTCCCAGCTGCCGTTGCCGTTGGCGTCCTCGGTGCCGTCCTTCAGGCCGTCGTCGTCGGTGTCGTCGTCGAGCGGATCGGTCTTCGTCTCGGGGTCGGCGTCGGGGATCCACACGGTGAGGTCGGTGCCCTTGAACGGCACGCCGTCCTCGTCGCTGACACCGCCCGGCACCGGCGTCACGACGCCCACCTCGACACCGTCGGCCACGTTGTCGTCGTCGCTGTCGGGGTCGAGCGGGTCGAGCGGGCCCCACGGCTCGAGCGGGCCGGTGCCGTGGACCTCGTCGCCGTCGGAGATGCCGTCGTCGTCGGTGTCGGCGTCGAGCGGGTTCGTGTCGAAGCCGTCGTCGTAGGCGAACGGGTCGTCGCCGCCGCTCACTTCTTCGCCGTCCTGCAGGCCGTCGTCGTCGGTGTCGGGGTCGTCCGGGTCGGTGTGGGTGATGTTGGTCTCGACCTCGTCGCACAGGTAGTCGGCGTCGCGGTCGCTGACGCGCACCACGACCGTGGCCGTGTCGAAGCCGCCCTTGCCGTCGGTCACCGTGTAGCTGAACGAGTCCGGGCCGCAGTAGTTCGGCACCGAGTGGAACGTCAGCGTGCCGTTCGGGTTGATGCGCACGTCGCCGTGCTCGGGCTGGACCACGTCGACCACCACCAGCGGGTCGCCGTCGGGGTCGCTGTCGTTCACCAGCACCGTCAGCGGCGCGTCGATGTTGCTCGGCACGTCGAAGTCGTCGTCGACCGCGTCGGGCGGCCGGTTCGGACCCGGCGTCACGACCACCTTGATGGTCGAGGTGTCGGTGCCGCCGTGGCCGTCGTCGATGGTGACGTCGAAGCTGTCGTCGCCGACGTAGCCCGGGTCGGGCGTGTAGGTGACGGTGCCGTCCGGGTTCACCTTGACGGTGCCGTGGTCGGGGTCGGTCGCCTCCGTGACGCTGATGTCGTCGCCGTCGGGGTCGAAGTCGTTGGTGGTCGGGTCGACGGTGATGGGCGTGTTGCGCGGCGTCGACACGGTGTCGTCGACCGCCACCGGCGGGCTGTTCTCGCCGTCGTGCACGGTGACGACGACGTAGGCCGTGCCGCAGGCGCCGTTCGAGTCGCACACGACGTAGAAGAAGACGTCGATGCCGACGAAGTCGGGGTCGGGCGTGTAGGTCACGACGCCGTCGAAGCCGATCTCGGCCGTGCCGTGCGCCGGGTCCTCGACGCGCGTGACCTGGAGGTCGTCGAGGTCGGGGTCGGTGTCGTTGTCGAGCACGTTGAGGTCGACCGGCGTGTTCTCGAGCGTCTCGGCGTCGTCGTCCTCGGGCAGCGGATCGTGGTTGCCGCTGCCGACGTCGACGATGACGACCGCGGTGTCGCACGCCTGGTGCTCGTCGCAGACCTCGTAGATGAACTTGTCGGTGCCGCGATAGCCGGCGTGCGACTGGTACGTCACCGTGCCGTCGGGGTTGGTGAAAGCCGTGCCGTTGGTCGGCAAGAGCACGATGCGCGTCACGTCGAGCGAGTCGCCGTCGGGGTCGCTGTCGTTGAGGATGACGTCGATGATGCGCGCCTCCTCGGTCGCCACCGAGACCGCGTCGTCGCCGGCGATGGGCGGGTCGTTGAGCGGCGTGGTCGTGACCACCACCGTGGCCGTGTCGCAGCCGCCGTGGCCGTCGCACACCTCGTAGACGAAGCTGTCGTTGCCGCTCCAGTTGGTGGCCGGCGTGTAGACGATGCTGCCGTCGCCGAGCACGGTGGTCGTGCCGTGCTTGGGCAGCGCCGACACGCCGGTCGTGTGGAGCTCGTCGCCGTCGACGTCGCTGTCGTTGGCCTGGACGTTCACCAGCACGGCCGTGTCCTCGGGCGTGGTGGTGACGTCGTCGGTGGCGACCGGCGGCGTGTTCGGCTTCGGGAAGTAGAGCGTGACCGTGGCCGTGTCCTTGCCGCCGCGCCCGTCGGACACGGTGTAGGTGAAGGTCAGGTAGGGCCGGCCGGTGTCGTCGCGCGTCGTCGGCACGCCGTCGGGGTGGTACTCGAGGTCGCCCTGCGGCGTGACCACCACCGAGCCGACCTCGGGCTGCACGACGTCGATGATGTAGAGCGCATCGCCGTTGGGGTCGCTGTCGTTGCTGCGCACGTCGAGCCCGGTCGCGGCGTTCTCGGCCACCTCGTAGCTGTCGTCGACCGCCACCGGCGGCAGGTTGTCGTCGGGCTTCACGACCACGTAGACATCGGAGATGTCGGTGCCGCCGTGGCCGTCCTTCACCTGGCCCTTGAAGCGGT
>JAXLYZ010000045.1:0-79869 GCA_046351155.1 Myxococcota bacterium | reverse complement strand
ACCGTCGGCCTCCTCCTGCAGGTCGGCGCGCGCCTCTGAGCCTCTCCCGCTGCGCCCGCGCGCAGGCTCGTCAAGCATCTTGACGGTGGCGAGCCGACCCCGTCGCCCTGCCCCACAAACGCGAACGCCCGCGAGCGTGTCGCGGGCGTCCGTGCCAGGCCGCCGAAGCGGCCGTCGGCTACGACCTCACTTCAGCGAGAACTTGAGCTTCGCATCACCGATGCGGACCTCGTCGCCATCGCGCAGGAACTGCTTCGTGATCTTGGCGCCGTTCACCCAGGTGCCGTTGGTCGACCCGAAGTCGGCCAGCTCGAAGCGCATCTCCTCGATCTTGATGCCCGCGTGCCGCTTCGACACGCCGGCCTCCTGGAGCACGATCGAATTCCCCGAGATGGCGCCGATGGTCGTCACGTCCTCGGTGAGGAAGAACTCGCGGCCGGCGTACGCGCCGGTGAGGCACGTCAGCTTGCCCTTGTACGGGCCCGAGTACGCCTCCTCCTGCACCACCTCGACCTTCTTGTTCTTGCTGCGCTTGATGATGGCCTTGATGAGCTTCCAGATGAGGAAGAGGCCGAGCAGCGAGCCGAGGATGATGCCGCCGAGGATCACCCACTTCATGATCTGGGCGGGGCGCTCGCCGATCTTCACGCCCTCGACCGGGCGCTTCATCTCGATGCCGCTCTTGGTCTTCAGCTCGAGGCGCATGTTCACGGGCTTCTCGGAGCCGCGGAAGTCCTCCGACGCCGTGAACGTGAGCACGTACTGGTTCTTGAGCTCGGTGGCCAAGCCGGCGATGGCCGTCTCGATAGTCTCCTGCTTGTCGAACGGGATCTCGCGATAGATGCCGTTCGTCTTCACGGCCAGCGTGCCGAAGTCGGTGAGCGGCTCGGGCGAGCCGAGCGTGAAGCCGAAGGCGTACACCTTGACGCCGACCTCGGGGGTGACCGCCGTCTCGGCGATGGCCTTGATCTTACCCGCGCGCTGCTTCTCGGGCAGGTCGTCGGTGCCGTCGGCCATGACCACGAGCACGCGGCGTCGGGGCTGGTTGGCAGCGTCCTCGGAAAACGACTTCAGCACCGCGTCGATCGCCTTGTAGAGCGGCGGCGGCGTCTGCTTCTTCTCGACCGCGGTCTTGATGAGGCTCGGGTCGTTGGCCTTCGAAGCCAGCCCCGCCGGGTCGTTCGACCACGGCGCCACCTGCTTGAAGCCCTCCTCGTTCACGTAGAAGACGGTGACGCGGTCCTGGTCCGAGAGGCCTTCGAAGAGGCCCTTGAAGCCCTTCATCTCCTCGGCGAGCGGGTTGACCGTGAGGCCCTGGTCCTTGTCGGGACCGGCCGCGTACGCGCCGTGCGACACGACGAGCCCGGCGACCGCGATGGCCTGGTTGGCCTCCTTGAAGGTCTGCACCTGGAAGGTGCCCGGGACCTCCTTGTCGTCGACGAACAGCTTGATCTGGTCGGCTGGCTGGTCCTTCAGGACCGCGTTCGTCGACTCGTCGAGGATGTCGGCGAAGAAGACGATCTTGCCGGTGTCCTTGAACTTCTCGGCATCGATATTGTCGATGACGAGCTTGGCGTGTGCCTCGAGCGACCACGCGCCCACGAGCACCGCGACGAGCGCGCTTCCCCACCGAGCAGTCTGCCGGCTCACGACCATGTTCGACCCCTGCGCTGGATTCGCCCGAACGCCTGGCGAAGCCAGGCTGCCCTGAAGAAGCGGATTCTCACGATTTCCTCGCCGTGCCACGGCATCCTCCGAATTCGCACCCGCAAGCGTGCGGGCTGCCCGATGACCCACGCGGTCGATGACGGTTCCGCGCAGCAACTTGCGGCGCTCGTCGGCGACCCACCGACCCACGTCACGCATCCACTCGACGCGGATGATGAACCCGCATCCGACAACTTGCAACCGCTCCCGGGCCACTCGCGCGTTCGCTAGCGCGGCCGTCGTCACCACCCGCGCGACACCACGCGGCGCCCTTCGCCGCGGAAGCGACGACCTCGAGGACAGACCCGCGCGACGGCGTGACGGCTCGGCGCGGCGTCTCTCGCCTGGGCTGGAATCGAAGGCCGCCTCGCGGCATCCGACTCCGAGCCCTCAGTAGAGCGACTTGAACTTGAGCTCGGTGCGCCCGAGCCGCACGCGGTCGTTGTCGATCAGCTCTTCTTTACTGCAGCGCTGATCGTTGACGTAGGTGCCGTTCGTCGAGTCGAGATCGACCATGACGAACATGCCTTCCTCGTGGCGGATGACCGCGTGCCGCGCCGACATGTACTGGTCCGTGAGCACGATGTCCGTGTCGGCAGCCGTACCGATCACGTTCTTCCCGTCACGGATCCGGAAGTCGTGTCCCTTCAGGGACCCGTTCAGGGCGACGAGCCAGCCGACCACCGGCTTGAACTCCTGCTCGTCTACGACCTGGATGAACTGCGTCTTATCCCCGAAGTTCGCGCCCTCCGGCTCAGCCGCAGGCATCGCCGGACTCGACTCCGTCTTCTTCTTGCCGAACAGCCCCATCTTGTCGTCCTTCTGCTGCTGCTTCTCTTCCTTGGCCTGGTCCTTCTGGCCCCCGGCCTTTCCCTTCACAGCACCGACGGCCTTGTCCTGAGCGCCCTTGATTCCTGAGTTGATCTTTGCGGCGACCTTCATCTGCGCCTTGGCCTGCGCGCCGACGACCTTGGCCTTCACGCCGGCCTGGACGGCGTTCATCTTCTGCCGCCCAAGATTTTTCAGGAAATCCCACACCATCGCCGACCCCGATGACCCCCTGCAGCGCCTAGCTTGGAGGCCCGACCCTTTCTGGATTAGACGCCTTAGCCGCTAAAGGTGCAAGGGCACGGCGACCATATGCCAAGCCATGAACCGCCGACCCGGAGCGCATCATCGCATGCCGAACGGGCCGATGCCAACTACAGTCCCGGACCTCCGAGGCGCGCCGCATCCCGTGCGCGCCGCCTCGCGATCGCAGAGCGCGCGCGCCCGGAAAGACGAAGGCCGGACTCTCGGTCCGGCCTCCATGCCTCTAGCTTCCGCGCGACGAGCCCGTCGGGCTCACGCCGGCTGGTAGAAGAACAGCTTGAAGATGTTCACGTCGCGGTCGGCCGAGTTCGGCGTCTGGCGGATGGTGAGGAAGGTGTCGGTCACGTACTCGGCCGGGATCTTGTACGGCCAGTTGCGCCACCGGAACTTGCGGTCCTCGCCCTCGCAGACCATCGCGCCGGTCTTCTTGCCGTTGACGGTGATCTCCGCCTCCCAGCCGCCGTGCACGTAGTCCATCCGCATGAACATGAAGATGTCCTTGTTCGGCGTGACGTTGGACACCTCCCACTCGGCGTAGCCGCCCTCGTACGCGATGCCCACGTCCTCGACGATCACGCCGTCGGGGTACTTGAGCTTCTGGCGGGTGCGGTACTTGTCCTTCGCGTCGACGATGCGGAACTTGTGGTCCTGCTCCGACTGCTTCTCGAGGATGTCGATCATGTCGATGCGCTTGAGCTTGACGCCCTCGACCTCGACGAAGTCGGTGAAGTCGTCGGACTTCTCCTTGAGCTTCGCGAGAATCACCTCGTCGGCCGTCTTCTGCGTCGTCTCGACCGCCTTCTTGACGACCTTGCCGCCGAAGATGAGCTGCAGGTTCTCGGTGCCCTTCTTCTGATAACCCAGCGTATTGACGAGGGTCTCAGGGTTGAAGTTGCGCTCCTTGTACATGCCCTGCAGGAGCTCGATGTGCTTCTTGAAGGACGCGAACTCCTTCTTCGAGCTGTACTGCGGGTAGTTCGCCTCGACGTCCGCGACGAGCTCCTCCTGGAACGTGAAGACGGTCGCGAAGAGGTCGTAGAGGTTGCGCTCGTCGACGAGCCCGCAGCGGAGCAGCATGTCCAGCTGGTTCATCGCCTGCTCGACCGAGCCGGCCGAGAGGATGCGCATCTTGTTGTACATGTGCGAGTAGACGGCCTTCGACTGGGTCAGCACGCTGGCCAGCTCGTTGAGCTTGGTCTTGTCGATGTGCGAGCCGACCATGCCCGCCTGCGGCACGAAGTTCAGGTCGAGCTCGTTCGGCTTCGGGTCGAGCGGGTCCTTCGAGTCGGTGATCCGCTTCACGTCCTTGGTCATGTGGACGCGCGCGAGCTCGACCTCACGGCGGATGTCGGGCTCGGTGATGATCGCCTCGACCTTGAAGCTCTCGGCGATTCGGCGGTGGCCCTTGTACTCGAGGTTCGCCTTGTAGCTGACGAAGTCCGTCAGCTCCTCGATGTACTTCAGCACGATGTACACGGTCTGCGGGAGCTTGAAGTCGCCCGGGTCGATGGTCTTGATGGTCGGCTCGGGCACGTAGATCTCGTTGCCCTCGCCGTCGATGGCGTAGCCTGGCGAGATCTCCACCGAGAGGTCGGCGCGGCCGCGCGCCGAGACCTTGAGCCCGCCGAGCACGTTGGGCACGACACCGGGACCGTGAAGCAGCCGGTTGTGGAGCTTGTGCTTCTCCACCTGGTACTTGACGAGGTCGTTCCAGTCATCGGCCGTCGTCTGGAAGCCCGTGAAGAAGTTGATGCGCTTGAAGCCCTTGAAATCCGCCATGGACCACTACTCCTGAGTTCCATCCCCGGGCCGCTCCCGCAGCCAGTCCCAGCAAGCGCTGGGCGCCAGGGCAATTACCCGCCGTCTCCGCCGCCCTCGCCCTTGTCGCCGCCGCCGACCCTCAGCTTCGGTTGCTTCTTCTGTGGCTCGCCCGCCGCTCCCGCCGCACCCTCGTCGGCCGCCGGCTTGGCCGGCTCGCTCGACTGGATGAGGCCGGTCTGGCCCTCGCCTTCGTAGATGGTGCCGTCCGAGCCGATGCCGATGCCGACGCCGATGACCGGCGGAGCGACACCTTCGACCGTCTCGGTGGGTGCGACACCGATGGCCATGAAGGCCCCCATCAGGCCCGACTGCTGCTCGTCCGAGAACGCGAGGAAGTAGCTGGCGTGCGCGGGCTTCTGGTTCTGGATGATCTGATGGACCTTGACGATCTCGTCGTCAGGCACCTGCGACGCCGGCTTGTCCAGGCGCACGACGAAGCAGTGCGCGAGGTTCATCGGCGGCAGGATGACCGTGTCATCGCCGACGGTCGAGTGGATGCCGATCCTGAAGCCTTGGAAGGGCCAGGAGTTCTCCTCGATCTCGACCTTCGCGCCGACGTAGATGCGCACGAACTCGCGGATGGCCGTCGCGGTCCCGCGGTACGGGAAGAGCGACGTCGCCGCCATCAGCATCTTGCGCCGCTGCAGCGTCGACCAGTCCGGGTTCAACGAGATGGCGAGCCAGCTCGCCAGCCACGGCAGGAACTCCGGCTCGGTCGTGCGCGGATCGAACAGCTCGTGAATCGTCCGCATGCGGAGACTCACGGTGTCGTAGACCGTCTGTACAATGGCGAGGAAGCCGCGGAGGAACGACCCGCCGCCCTCCATCTCGCTCTGCTGAAAGACCTGCGGAAGGTTGTTGAGGAGGCTCGTCCGGCTGATCTTCAGCAGGACCTCGCTCTCCTTCGGCACGAGGAGGCCCGAGCGCGGGAACTGCTCCACGACCGAGAACTCGTCGGCGTAGTCCTCGACGTAGTGCACCCGGAATCGCTCGAACCCCATGTTCGACAGCACGATTTTCGCGTTGTCGACGTGGAGCCCGACGACGTCCGGGATCGCGATGCGCTTGACGACCCCGCGTGTCGCGCGGCTTTCAGACGATGCGGTCATGCGCCTTCTCGACGACGGTGACGTTGACGAGATGGACCAGCTGGTCTTCTTCGACCCGAAGCTGCTCGACTTCGACGCCGCCGCGGTCTTCGTCGAAGATCCGGATCTTGTCAACGAGGTCCACGCCGTCGACCGACTCGACGACCTGGTAGAGGTCGACCTTCAGGAGCGAGCGACCGAAGGGCCATCCCTTCCCGCCACGCCAGCCCTTCAACGGGTGGAGGAAGCGACGGATCTCCTTCTCGATGCTCTTCTTGATCTTGTCGGAGGCGCCACCACGCTGCGACGCGACGATCTCGATGCGCAGCGAGCACTCGACATAGCTCGGCCGCACGACGTTCACGACCGTGGACACGAGGCGTCGCTGGTTCAGGTACTGGCGGACGCGCTTCAGCAGCTCGACCGTCGGCACCGGCTTCTCCGTCATCTCGTCGGCACCCGACGAGCGCGGCACGACGATGACCGTGACCTCGCCTTCACGCGACGTCGACGGCAGGCACTTCACGCGCGCGACCGAGTTCGAGGCCTCGCGCGCGAGCCACTCGAAGTCATCGACGGTGACGGCCCGATTGCGCGCCTTGAGCATGTGCGGCGCACGCGTCTTCGCCTCCTCGACCGTCTCCATGTCCGCGCCACCGGCGGCCGGGTACGGGTTCGAGACCTCGGTCACGAACGCGATGGGCTTCACCAGCTGCGAGATGGACAGCGCGGGCACATTGCCGAGCTGCCCACCGCCGACGCGATACATGCGAGCCCGCACGTTCTTGTCGCCCTTCGGCGGGATCATGCCGCGGACGCCGTCGCCAAAGCGCAGCTCGCCCGAGACGATGTCCTTGATGTAGCAGCGGTCGCGCGGCCCCTTGTCATAGAGGCTGTCGACGCTCTGCCAGCGAATCCAGAAGCCCCCGAAGTCCGCATCCGGCTCGGCCAGCTTGTCGGTCCCCCAGAGCTGCCCGAGCTCCTCGAGCTCCGCCGGCGACGGCATGTCCTGCTCGCGGATGACCACCACCTCACCGTCGAGCACCGGCCCGCGGGGGAAGTGGAAGAACTGGTTGGGCGTGCCAGCCGACGCGCCGAGCAGTGTGTCGCCGAAGGTCGTCACGTTCTGCGCGTGCACCGCGTTGAGCATGACCCGGTTGCAGCGCGGCGGCTCGTCGTAGCCACCCATCTCGAGGCGCGCGCGCATCCAGTGGAGGCTCTCGCCGAAGCGTCGCGAGCTCCTGAAGTCAGGCGGCCCGATGAACTCGATGAAGCCGGCCTTGGTGAAGTTCTCGGTCGTGTCGCGCGGCGCGAGCGCCGACCAGCTCTTCCCGTTCCAGTACTCCCACACGACGCGCTGCTCGATGTACGTCTCGGTGCGGTCGTCGAAGGCCCGCAGCGACGCGCGGCCGCCCTTGCCTTCGAACTCGAGGACATTGAAGTACACCGCGCACGTGTCGTTGGGGAACGGCGCCTCCCACCCGAGGTACAGCGTCGGCGACTCCTCGGCCACCGGCTGGAACACCTGGAACGGCTTGTACTCCGTGGCCGCGAGCTTCGACTGATCCGTGAAGACGAAGTCGTTGTAGACCAGCACGTGCTTGACCGGGTGCGGGTCCTCCTGGAACTTGAACGTGACGTCCCGGAACCACGGCGGCCGCAGCGGGTTCTCCTCTTTCCAGATCCACGTGTCGTCCTCGAGGACGTACGTGCCCGGCTGGCCGAAGTTCCCGGACTCGATGCGGCAGCGCACCCAGAACGTCGTGACGGCCTGGACCTCGGCCTCGCCCATGTCCTTCGGACGCGCGAAGAGGATCGAGCCGTTGCTGGTGAAGCAGCGCGTGCCATCGATGAAGCCGTTCTCGGTCTCGATGACGCCCTCCGAGAACTTCACCCGACCGAGCACCTTCCAGCGCTTGCCGGTGTGGTACTCCCAGCGGAGGGTGAGGTCGGGCGAGGGACGAGCGACGTCGGCGACCTGCTGATCCGAGAGCGTGAAGTCGATCCGGATCTTCGTGTTCGGCTGGACGAGGCCTTCCTTGGAGCCGAAGTAGAACGTCGAGTCGACGCGCGGCTCCTTGCCGAACGGCGCGAAGTTCTTGTCGAGGTCGAGGTTGGCGTACGTCTCGCCCTCGGGATTCGAGATGGCGAACTCCGGCCGGATCCCCTCACCGAGGACCTCGATGCGCGCCGAGATCGTGTCGATGACGGTCTCTTCCTCGACGCGCGGCACCTCGAACAGGCGGCCACGGATCCAGAAGGTCTCCACGTCGTTGATGCTCGTCATCGCGAACACGGGCGGGCCGTTGAACGCGGTGGTGTTGCGCTCGAGGTCCATCGACGGGCGCGACATCTCGCGCCAGCGATTGCCGTCCCAGTACTCCCACTCGAGGAGCTCGTGGAACTGGCGGTCGCCAGCGCTCTGCGCCTCGAAACGCGCGATGAGGATCGACGACTCGTTGAACGACCCGAAGCGCTCGTCGCCGAGGTAGAGGTAGCGCTCGATCGAGCGAGCGCCTCCGAAGACCTCGAACGCAGGGCCCTCGCCGTCGATGGCGCTCGAGTTGTCCTGGAAGGTCTTGGCGTGCTGCGACATGCAGCGCACGAGCCGGTTCGAGAGACCCATGAGGTCCCGCTCCGTCTCGAAGACCATCGCCGGGGTGTCCCCCTCCGGCTGCGTCGCGATGCGGGTCCCGGCCGGGATGTTGACGAGGTCGGTCTTCTCCGAGATCGCGAAGCGCACGATGGTACGGGCCGGCTGCGGAGGCTGCAGTCGGATGCCCATCATGTTGAGGAACGCGAGGTAGTTGTTCTCGGGGACCCGGTTCAGCCGGTAGATGACCATTTCCGTCATCCACGCGAACAGCTCGAGCAACGTGATGCCCGGGTCGGCCTTGTTGAAGTTGGTCCACTCCGGGCAGTACTGCGGAATGAGCCGGATCGCCTCGTCGACGATGTCTTCGAACTTGCGGTCGTCGAGGTTCGGAGTCGGAATCATAGATCCTGTTCCCTGCGCATGTAGAACGGGTAGACCATGTTCAGGAGGTTGTTCGTCGAGCGAACGCGGTACTCGATCAAGATGAGGATCGTGTTCTCAGCGCTCGGGTCGGGATACGCCCGCACCTTGATTTCCTCGATCCGCGGCTCCCACTTCATCAGTGCGTGGTTCACGTGGAGCGCGATCTCGGAGCATGTGTTTGCGTTGATGGGATGGAAGACGAGGTCGTGGATCGCGCAGCCGAACTCCGGGCGCATCACGCGCTCGCCCACCGAGGTGCCGAGGATGAGCCGCACGCTGTCGGCGATGCTCTTCTCTCCCGCAGCCGCCTCGACCTGACCGCGTCCATCGACGCGCAGGGGGAAGGCAAAGCCTTTTCCGAGGAAGTTCTTCATGCGGCTGGGACTCCTGGAGCGAGGGGGCTAGCGGAACTGCCCCTCGAAGAACTTTTTGCAGCTCGGGCACTCCAAGCGGATGCCCCCCTCGTCGAACTTCGGGACTTGTAGCGGGCCCTTCCCGCAGAACGGGCACGGGTGATCCTGCGTCCGACCGGCGAGAATCTCGTCGAGGATGTCCTGAAGCTGCGCGTACTGATCAGAGTCGGCATCCTGCATGCCTCGCCTCCTGGCGGTCGAGCGCGTCCCCGGTCGGTGACCGAGCCGCATCATAGGCAAGGAAGGGGGGTTGTCAACCGGCCCCGGGACGAGGCACGACCGCCGCTCACTCGACTGTTATCATTTGACTTTTCAGACATCGCAGCGCGCGCACGGCACACCGAAAAGAGCATCGATCCCACCTCGTCGAGGGACGATTCCGAGGACACGACTCGGGTCCCTCGCGCGCCGTGAGCGCTGCCTCGCGTTCGGCCCCTTGGCGACCTCGAGTTCCGGGTCGCGTGGAGCTCATCGCGGGCTCGGTGGGCCGCCGCATCGAGACGCGAACAGCCCGGAGGCCTCGCCTCCGAGCCGGCTCCCCAAAAACGAAAAGGCCCTCCTAGGAGGGCCTCTTGTCGCGAACGAAGGCTCAGCTCACGGTTCCGGCGACGCGTTTCGGGCGAGCTTGAGGAAGGTCCGATACGGGGAACCCGAGCCCGCGATGTAGACGTGCTGGCAACCCTCCACGAGGTACTTGCCGCTGTAGCGGGTCCCGAAATCGCTGAGGTTGACGATCACGCCAGCGTGAAGCTCGGGCCGGCCTTCGATGACGACGTCTGCCGTCATCCAGTCCATCGCAAGCTTGTCCATGATGGACTGCGCGATCTCATCGGCCTCGCCTTTGCTGCCGACCGGGATGTCCACGATGCTGAGCACCCGGCCCGCCGAGGCCGCACCATAGTGCGCCTTTCCGGCCTGCTCGATGCCCGGTGTCCCACCCAACGCGCTGGAGATCTTCTCCGACTTGCCGAGGATGGGCTGCTTCTGGATTCCGTCCCAGCCGCGAACCTCGACGCGAGCGACCTGACGCACGGTCGAGAGTCGGAAGTCGGCAGACATCGCCTGCGCCTCGGTGCCCGCCTTGAACTTGTCGCGGCAGATCTTCAGCACCTCGGCGCCCGAGGTCTCGGGTGCCTTCAGGCTCAGCTGCTTCCCGCTCGAATGCGACTTCGCGTCCCAACCCATGCCGAAGCTACCGATCACCTGCTGGATGAACTGGTAGTCGTTCATGTTGTACTGAGCGATGTACTCGAGCTTCGAGTCCGCGGTCTTGGTCGACGCCGAGAGACCGTCGCTCTTGTCGCCCTTGAGCGCCTTCGAGTCACTGACGACCGTCCCGAGGATCGTTCCCGGGTTCTGCTGTTGCTTGTGACCGTCGCCAAACGTCCGAGAGTTCGTGCCGCGCGTGAGGCGATGCGAGTAATCGTACCCCGCGATGGTCACGAACCGCTCGCCCGGCGCGAAGTGAGGCTCGATATACGAGATCTCCCCTTTGAAGATTGCGCCCTCGGTCCCATATCCGATCAAGATCTCGACGCCAGCGCCGGGCTTGAGCTTGTCGAGCACGTCGTTGTCGTGCCCATCCGCCATCTGGAGCTGGACCGAGAAGAAGTCCGGGCTGTCGAGACGCTGGTCGACCTGCACACGCTGAACGCGCTGGCCCTGCTCGTTGTCGCGACTCCCGGCGGCGCCTGGCAGCTTGGCTTGCCCGTCGATCTTGACGGACACGCCGAGGTTCCCCTTCGAACTGGACATAATCTACCTCCGCTCGCGGCGAATCACTTCAGGATGGGCGGAATGAGGATCTTCATCCCAGGTCGGAGTGCCATCGGATCGTCGATGTTGTTCGTCTTCGCGATGCGCCGCCACTCACGAGGATCCTCGTACTCGGCATTCGCGATGGCCTGGAGCGTGTCGCCTCGCTTCACCGTGTAGAGCTTGGCGTGGTCCGGAGACTCCTTCTTGCGCATCCCCTCTTCTGCGTCCGGCGGGAGCTGCTGAACCATGGTGAGCTTCACCTTAGCCCGCACCGGCGTCGCATCCGGCAAGAACATCGAGTAGGTCACCGCCACCGACGTGACGTAGAAGACGTACTCGCGGTTGTGCTCGGTCGCACCCGTGAACTGTCCCCAGACGAAAGTCACCGCCGGGAGGAAGTGTGTCCCAGGGAAGAAGCGCACCAGCTTCTCGAGCTTGTCCACGTACTCGGTGCGAACGCTCTTACGCGTGTCGTACGTGTCGAAGATGAGATCCTGGAGCGTCAGGCACAGCGGCGCAGTCTTCTCGTACTTGACGCTCTCCGTGCGCTGCGCCGCATCGTCGCTCTTGAACACGGCTTCCTGCTTCGTGTCGAGCTGGTTCGGGTTCAGGAAGAACGGAATTTCGTCCATCTTCCCGCTGAGCTGGCCATTCTCGAACTTCTTGTAGGTGACGAGCTTCGCCTTGACGAGCTCGCCGCCGAACATGTTCGTTGCGGTCTGGTCGAGGAGTTTAGTCGCCGCGCCCGCAGCCGCCGAAACAAGCTTGTTGATCACCATGCTCCGATCCGCTCCTTCATGAGACTCATCAGGCGAGCCACACGATTGGCCATCTCGACAGCCAACGCGTCGATTGCTTTCTCACTCAGCTTCGGCGGCTGGCCCGGTCCCCTAGACTGAGGGCTGCCACCACCGCCGCCAGAACCACCGGCCGATCCCACAGACTCGTTTCCGGCCTTCCGGAGAGCCGTCTGCGCGACCGCCTTCGCCGCCGGCGCCACCAGTGGCATCGGCGCGCGCTTACCCGCTTCACTGTTGCCCACGATGGCAGCCGCGAGCTTACCGAGATCGGCGTGCGCCGTCGAGGCGCGGGACCCCGTTTCCACGAAGCGCCAGTCGGTCCGCCGCATCGCATCCGACGCGGCATGCTGCGGACGTGCCCCACCCGTGGCCGATTGGTTCACCTTCGCAGCAACGCTTCGCAGCCCGCTCCGATCTTCGCCGGGCGCCGCCGCCGGACCCACCAGGCTCGCCCCTTCGACGGGCGACGACGACGCCAGCGCGCTGTCACGCTTCTTGCCGAAGGTCCGTCCGAACTCAGCACGCGCCTCACCGAGGCCGACATCGATGCCGCTGCGGGTTCCATCCACCCGCGACAGCCAAGCGAACGCGAAGTCCGACCCGCCAGCCCGCTCGAGCAGCGACGACCTCTCGGCGCGCTCGGTGCCGCGCAGTACAGCGCTCAGCAGACCCGCCTTCTGTGCGGTGCCCAGGTTCGCCCGGCTGATCGCCGAGGCCGCGTCCGCACCGGAGAGGACCTCCATGAGCGCGCGTTCTGCAGCGCCACCCAGCCGAGCCGCCTGTCGCAGCATCACCTGCGCCTGCGTCGAAGCCTGTGCGGCATCGCCGCGCTTCTGCTCACCCGTCGACGCCCGGCCCCCACGGCTGCCCTCGCTGAGGCTGCTGCGCGCGGCGCCAAGATCGATGCCCGAGTCACTGAGCGTCGTGAGAACCCCGACGGAGTCCCATCCGCTTTCTGCCTGGCGCGAAGCCACGGCCTTGAGCGCCCGAGACAGCTCCGGCGAGCGCAACCCGGACAGCATCGCCTCCGGAGCCAGCACTCGACTCAGACCGACCGGCAGATGCTTGATCGTCTCCTCCGAGAGCTCGGCCGCCTTGAGCCCAGCCGCCCGCGACGCTCCCGGCTTACGAGGCGCCGCGACACCCGCCATCTCCGCGCCACGGCCAGCAGACGAGCTCGCCCCGACCTTGTCAGTGGAGAGCGCGGGCGAAGACTCGCGACCCGCCCCGATACCAGCACGCGCCAGACGACGCGCCCCAGCCGGACCACCCGCAGAGAGAGCCAGCGCCTCCGCAACGCGACGCCCGAGACCGGTCGGCGGCGGAACGGCACCTGCCTGTGCAGTCTCGGCAGTCGAATCGGTCGCGAGCCCGACCATCGTCCGCTCGGCATCCGGAATTCGCATGACGGCCGGCTCTGCGGTCACCGAACGATCCACAGACACGCCACGCGACGACGGCAGATCGATGTCCGCACGCCCGCTCGTGCGCTCCACCAGGGCAGCGTCAACAGCACTGCCCAGATCGCCGCCGCGTCCCAGACGCCATGCGTCCCCCGCGCTGACCGCGATCGGAGCGGCCGCACGACCGGACGTCGACGCCTCACTCAGGGCGGCCCGGGCCACACGGCCGCCCTTCACGTCACTCGAGGCACTCGCCGCGGCGATGCGGTTCCGCACCGCCAACGTCCGCTGCAGCGTCTCCTTGAAAGCGCCACTCGCGGCCGGCGTATCGCTCTTCGTCGCCTCGGCCTCCGCCATCCGGACGAGCTCACCGATCGCGTCGTCGAACGCATCGAGCCGCATCTGCTTCGACGACGCAGCCTGCGCGGGCGCCAGAGCACCGAAGTACTTGTCGGTCTTCCCACCGAGCAGCGGCAGCCACGTCGCGGCCTGCACGCGGGCAGCGGTCGACGCCATCGAGCCCGACTGCGACTCGGCCACCGACCCTCCGAGGGACTCGTTTCCGCTCACGACACGGGCCAGGCTCTGGCTCATCCGCCCAACGCGCGCGGCATCGAGCGACTTGGAGGCCGACCGCTCGGGAGTCGCCCCGATCACGTCCGTGAGACGGGAGTCCGAGACCTCAGGAACAGCCGAGAGCTGCGGACTGCTGACATCTCGAAGGTTCAGGAGTTCGAGCTCCGGCGCCGTCCAGCCCGCCGACATCAGACCATGGGCGACACGAGCGCGCTCGCCACCAGGCAACCGCGCGATGCGCTCCATCAGACCGCCGTCGAGATCCCAGCGAGGCGCGATCGGAGTCGCGTCTGCGCGCTCCGACTGCAGCGCGGCCACCAACCTCGACAGCACCGGTTCATCCGAACCAGCGACAGCCATGCCACTCGGACCGTGACCAGCCTGCGACGCCAACCGCAACGCGGTCGCCGCGAACCCCTGGCCACCCTGGCCGGCGTTCGGGCGCGACGCGAAGGAACCGCTCGGCCCGAGCGCCGCCGCGATAGAGCGCGACTCGCGAGCCGTCATGACGGACCGCAGAAGAGCTTGGCGGGCGTCGCGCATCGCTCGAACGCGAACCTCCGAGGCCTCCGCGACCGGAGAACCACCCGACTCGTCTGCCGCGCCCCTGCGCGCCTCGGCCACCCTCGGCCCGACGGCACCCGGAACGCCGGTCCCACCTGCGTCTCTCGCGATGTTGGCGGCCGAAGGCCGACGCGCCGAAGCGGCCGACGTTCCCCGCGCCTCGCCCGCGGGCGTAACACGACCCACCGACGCGAGGGCACTGAACAGCGCAGCCTGCCGCCGCGCCGGCAGAGCAGCCGTGGACCCCACTTCATCGGAAGCCACATCGCGCTCACGCGCTTCTGCCGTCCGCGCCTCGGCCAACGCGAGCATCACGCGCGTGTCGTCGAGGCGTCCGTATCCCGCCTGCGCGACCGCCTCCTGAACCCAGCGCGCAACTCCGTTGCCGGTCCGCGCATCGGGGGTTCGCAGCACTGATTCGAGCCAGCGCGGCGCGAGGGAAGTCCGCGCAAGACCGGCGGTCGGGGAGCCCGGCTCCCCGCCGACGGCGGCCGTGGCCGACTCTGCAGTCATGCCGATGCCGCGGGCCGCATCGACGCCAGATACTCCCGCCGCCGTGAACAGCTGGGCATCCGAAGCGCCAAGCACCGGCGCCCCGACACCCGAAGCCGAAAGAGCAACCCGCGCGCTCATCGGGGTCGAGGTCACCCTGAAACCAGAGACAGCCGGATCCACGCCTGCCGCCATCGTCGGCACCGCATCACTGCGAAGCATGCCGCTGCGCATCATGCGCAGTGCGTCGTCCGCTGCGCCCGTAGAGGCGAGGGCGGCCGTCGTCGACGGCGCCCATCCACTGCGGGCGGTGCCGGCGGGATAAGAATCCCGCCCCTGCACCGCACCCATCAGTTCCGCCTGGTCGCCAGCAGCCGCGGCACCTACACGCCCACTCGCCGCAGCGACAGCGATCGACGCGAACGCCGAGCCTGCGGGAACCATGGTCGCGTTACGCCCACTCGGGACAGCCGCCATCGGCAGGTCACGCGTACCAGACACTCCCTCAAGACCCGCCTCGGCATTCGTGGGACTGGTCACCCACACCATGCCGTCGAGCGCGCCGGCCAGCCTGCTCTCGCGAACGACCTTGTCCTCGGGGGTCTGCGCGATCAGAGGCCGGAACTCGTTGCGAAGCGAACGGAAGTCGACGCCAGCGTCCATCGCGCGCGTCGCACCGAAGACCTCGGTACCGCTGAAGGTCGCACCGAGCGGTAGGTCTCGGCCGCCGTCGGCCGCCAATCGCCACGACGCGCGGGTCAGACCGCGTGCCGCCTCGACGCCCATCGTCTCCCGAACTCGAGCATCGCCGCCGCGCGTCGGCATCGAGCCGACCGCCTGCGCCGCCCTTGCTCCAAGAGCCTCGCTGGAGGCGGACCTCGCCGCAGGCACCAGCGAATCGGTGGAGGAAGCCTGCTGAGATGCAGCGACGCCGCCCCTGACGAAATCGAACGACGAGATGGCCATCCGCGGCGCGCTCATGGAGCCTCGCTCCACCGCGGCCACCGGGCGCCCCTCGGGCGTGAAAGCCACGCGCGACGCGATGTCGAAACGACGCGACCCGCCGCCCATTGCCATTTCGATCGATGGCGGTCCCGAAGAACGCCCGTCCGCCCGAAGATTCGGCGACTCCGCTCCGGCGCCGATCGTGCGACCAGCGACATCGGTCGACGACGTGCGCGACGCATCGGGTTCGACGGCCAAGCGGCTCAGAGTCCGAGGAGCGGCATGCGGAGCAGACGAGAAGACACCCGCAGTGAACGGCCGAACGTCGCGACCACCAGACTGCGTGCGGACCACCCGCTCCAGACTCGTGGTGACCTGCTGCCGCGCAGGAACGCGCGCCGCGGCCGGAGATACCTCACCGCGCACCGCAGCGTCCCGCGGACCCGCGGGGGGCAGAACGCGCGCCGGCCCCTGAGTCCCTGCCAGTCGCTGCGCAATGGCGGGAAGGCGCCTGACTGACCGTCCGAGCTCACGAGCACCCGAAGGCACCACGGCGGGCGCGGCTGCTGCTTCGCTAGCAGAAGCAGCCGTCATCTCCGACGCCAGCGAAAGGAACGTGCTCTCGACAGCGTCGTAGAACCCGTACACCGGACGGGCTCCCACACCGAGACCGCGGTCGATGGAGACCTTCGTCGCCGATGTCAGCCCCTCCAGACGCGCCGAGTTGAGCGCCGGCGTTGTCGCACCGAGGCCACCAAAGACGGCATCTGCGCGACCGAGGGCCGCCGCCAGGGCAGGCGTCCGCTCGTCGATGACCATCCCATCGAGGCTGACCCGAGGCACATGTCGAACGCTCTCACGACCGGTACGGACCATCGCGTCCGGACGCGACGGTGCAGCCCCCGCTCCCGGCCGGCGCATCCAGCCCGCCGGCGTCGGCAGTGTCGCCGCGCCAGCAACCGCGTGCCCTACCGGACCCGGGCCGGCAGCGCCCATCTCCTCGATGATGTCGACCACCTGATCCGCGACGTGGAGCCCGCCCGAGGCCAACGCACGAAGGACCGTGAGCTCGGCGAACGCACCATCGGTCCACCGCGCAGCCACGCGCCGCTCAGGCGCTGCGGAACCTGCAGCACTGGCCTCGTCGCGTGAAGCGACCATCGGGCGACGCATCGGCTTCGAGCCCGAGCCAGCCTTGGCAAGCCTGGTCGGCGCCAAGCGCCCCCGAGCCGACGCCGACTTCGCGCCGAACAGTGATCCTCGACGGCGAGGCGCTTCGGCCTGCTCGGTCTCGGTCGCGACCGGCGCAACCTCGTCCTCGAACAGCGCCAGCACCTCCATCTCGGGATCGAAACCTTCGTACCCACGAGAGAACCCACCCCTCGAGAGATCCCACCACCGCCCGAGGTCGCCAGCGAGAAGCATCTCGGAGAGCCCGAGCCCCTGCTGCCAGCGCTCCGCCGTCGAAGCCGCGAGCCGGTTCGACAGGCGACTCGACCACGCATCGGAGCCGGCGTCGATCGCCTGAGGCCGACGCCCGTCGAGGTAGCGACCGTGCATGGTCGCGACGAAGCCGCCGACCGCACGAAGGTGCTCGGTCTCTTCTTCGGTCGGCCGAACGCCAGCGCGCAACAGCTCACCGATTTGATGCGGGTTCGTCATGACCTGCTCACTTCCACGGACTTTCCATGGTGGATTCGAGGGGAACCTCTTGGAGGCTCCCTGACCGCCGAGGCGGTCGGAAGACCAAGCTCACCGCCACAGCAAGACTGCGGCGCAGTGGACGCTAGATGCTGATGTTGCCAGTCACAGCACCGGTCACCGAGCCACCGCTCTGCAACGTGTTGATGGCGCCGCCGACGTTGACCGGGCCGATGTTTCCGATCGCGTTAGCCAGCGTGCCGAGGGCCGCGTCAGCGAGGCCCTGGAGGGCGTTGCCGGGGTGGTACTCGAAGAAGTCGTAGTGCACCGTGATCGACTCGAAAACGATTTCCTTCGCCGTCGAGTTGAAGCCAGGCCCGTCGTACGAGACGGGGAAGCACTTGTAGAGATTGAAGCGGCCGACCTCGTCGAACTTGTCGTTCATGATGACGAGCGACATGTTCACGCGGTTGATCGGCATCGTCTTGATGTGGAGCTGGCGCATCCACTTGTAGAATTCGGAGCCGACCGAGTAGAAGCCCTTCTTGATCGTCAGGTCCTCGTACTTGTTCGAGCCAACCATGGCGTACTCGAAGAGGTTGTTCCCGCCCTCTCGGACGGACTCGACGGCCGTGGTGGACTTGAGACCTGTGGCGTCCGTGAAGCGCACGCAGGTCACATGGCCCATGTCGATCTGATAGCGGTACGGGACGTCAGGGTCGCTCATTCTCAGGTCTCCTGTTTAGGATTTCGCTCGGGCATTCTAGTCGAAGGACCGGGCCACGCACGCTTCCGGTCGGGCTGTCGGTGCTGGGGGTCCGCGTTGCTCTGGTCTCTAGTCCCCAGGTATGTCGGGAGACCCCACTCGCTTCGAGAAGCTCAGTCCCCAGACTGAACGGTCTGCGGCGCATCGGCTTGGACGCGGAAGACCAAGTACTCGGCAGGGCGCACGGGCGATACGCCGCACTCGATGACGACCATTCCGGCGTCGCGCACTTCCTTGGGGTTGGTTTCAGCATCGCACTTCACGTAGTAGGCCTCTTCGGGGGTGTCCCCCCGGAAGAATCCGGCGTTCCACAGGTCCCGAAGGAAGGCGCCGACTTGGCGTTCGAGCGTCTTCCAGAGGATCGGCGAGTTCACCTCGAACACTGCCCACTGCAAACCGCGTTCCACGGAAGAGATCACCGTGTTCACCACGCGACGCACGTTGATGAAGCGCCACTGAGGATCGTGCGAGACGGTCCGAGCACCCCAGACGCGGATACCTCGCGTCGGGAAGCTCTTGAGGCAGTTGATGCCCTCGGAGTTCAGCTGGCCGATGTCCCCGTCGAAAAGATTCCGGCCGAGATTTACAACCCCCTTCAGTTCCTCGTTCGCAGGAGCTCGGTAAGGCCCCATCTGCTTGTCGCAGTAGGAGATGATGCCGGCGACGTGACCAGAAGGCGGGACGAGGCGGATCTCTCCATCGACCGTGTCGACCTGAATCCACGGGAAGTAGAAGGCCGCGTACGCGCTGTCGAAGAGGAGCCGCCACTGGCTCGCCCGCCGATGGTCGGTGGCATCAGGGAAGTCCAGAAGCGCGAAGCGTGTCTTGAGTCGCTCGCACTGAGTGATCATCGCCTGCTGCACGACCTCGACGTCCTTCTCGGTCCTGAACCCTGCGGACTTCTTAAGCATCCACATGAGGTCGGGGGCGGCGAGCAGATCGATGTCGTCGACCGCTTCGAACGCCGCCAGGCCGAACCGCTCCTCCGGGCCGATGTTCGCCCCGATGAAGTCCTCAGGAGTCACGGTGAAGATGCCGTCACTGCCGCCTTCGAGCAGCTTCTGCTCGAGGTCTACCGGGAAGCTCTCCGGCAACGCCGTCTGGGCACGGGCGTCCTCGACGCGGATGAGCTCCGAAGCCGAGTTGATGACGCGCTCGACGTACTGGTCCGAGTTCGGCGACAGCGTGAGGTTGTGGTAAACCTCTTGGGTTTCCTTGGACTTGACCTCGAGCGAGAACTCCAGCGGCTCGATGTAGGTCGGAGCCCCGGAACGGAAGGCCTTGTCGAGCGGATGCGCAGCCTCCCAGACGATGGTCTTGCCGCTCAGGTCAGTGATCGTCCGGTAGCAGTCCTTCTCGCCGTCGAAGATCCGGACGATGGTCCCGCGCGCCAGGCCGTGGGTCGACTTGATGACCGCGGACGTGTCGCCGGCGTTGAGGTCGAGCGTGAGGAACGTCTGCACGCGTGGCTTCTGCCGCTTGACGGTGACCTTCAGGTCATTTCCCCACATGCCCTCGTTGGCCGCGAAGACCGTGAGAGTCGTGCGCCCCTCTCCGTCCTTGAGCTTGATGGATGCCATCTTCGCGGTCTCTTCGCGGAGGCGGCGGACCATGTGCGCGACACGCAACACGTAGCAGTACCGTCCACCGTTCGCGAAGAAGCCGCGAATCGCGTCCTGCAGGTAGCCGCCTTCTGCAAGCTGCCCGTAGACATGCATGAAGTGCTCTTCGGACGTGATTCGGACCGGCGCGTTTGTCGGACCGCGTGCGGTGAGCCCGATGAAGCCGGGGATGCCGGTCACACCGAGGTGGAGCGAAACGTATTTGTTCTCGTCGGGCGCCTTGTAGACGCCAGGTGCTCGTAGGGTCGTCGACACGTCCCAACCTCCAGTGTTGCCGGCTCGCGCGTGGACGCCCGCCTCGCATCAGGCGGGCGCAGCGGTCAACTCTTACGCGACTCGTTGATCTCGCGATTGATCTCGGAGATCTCCCTCACCCAGATCTGCCGCTCCCGGTGCTCCATCGCGAGGACGTCGTCGATGGCCCAATGGAAGTGGTAGGCGATGTACGCTACCTCCTGGTAGATGCGCTCCAGGGGGTAGCTCACGATTCCCCCATCTGCGTCCCCAGATCGACTTCGAAGTCGTGGCCGCAGGCCGGGCACTTCACCTTGACGTTGGCGGTCCCCTCCTCGTTGATGCGACGGTAGAAGTCCTGGAGATACGCGAGGTCGGTCGAGAACAAGCCCTCGATGATGGAGGGGTTGATCGACTTGAGGTCGCCCAGCTTCTCGATGACGCGCGAGAGAAGGATGATGACGAGATACGCGCGGTTGTTCTGAACGCGATAGTCCTGCAACGGCAGGATCTCGTCCTTGGCGGTCGCGAGCCGCATCACGCCTTTCTTGTGGACGTTGTTGTCCTTGTCCACGAACCCTTTCGGAAGGGTGAACTCGAACTCGGTCTTGAATGCCATGCTGCACTTGCCTCGTTGACGGGAGGTTGCTCCGCGGGTCCATACCTAACGCGGACACCTGCACCTGACAAGGTCACCTCGGAGCTGCGGAGCTCACGCGGGCGACGATCAAGCAGTGGGAGAAAAGCAAACGGGCAGGCCTCGCGACCTGCCCGTTCGGCTCACTCTCGAAGAGAGAGATCAACCCTTGTCGACGCGCTCCACGGCGAGCTCGACCTCTTCGACGTTGACGTCGGTGCCCTTGCCGTCGAGGGTGAAGCCCTTCCACTTCGCGGGCCACGCCTCGAAGAAGTTGTAGCGCATGATCTCCGAGCCGTCGTCGGCGCAGAGGATGATCGAGCCGGCCTTGCGCTCGACCTTGCCGTCGATGACGGCCTTGCGCCAGTCCCAGAGCTCCTGGTTGTTGATGTAGCCGCGCTTCAGCGTGATGTTGCTGTACTTGGTGCGGCCCGGACGCTTGCGGAGGATGATGTCGTCACCATCCTGGAACTCCACGATCTCGGTCTCCGAGTCGATGCCCTCGACGTTGCGGAAGGCACCCTGGGTGACACCCTCGATCTCGATCTTGAAGTTGAAATTACCAATGTGATCGAACGCGCGACGATTCGGCATTTGAGGAAACTCCTAACACTGAACCCATGCCTCGAGCCGGCACTCACCGGCGTCTCGACATGGGCTATTTTCACGATTGGTGGTTCCGCGGCGTCCTGAGACAGGCCTGCGAACCGGCGGCGAGCATGTCTGCAAAGGCCGGGCCGACACCTCGCCAAAGCCCCGAAGAAAATGCATGACGCGCCGCGTAATTGTCACCCGAGCCGCCTCGGCAGCGGTCCGGGTCGCTTGTGGCGCGGCTGAGCGGGGTGTCGTGACCGCGATCCACACACAACGCGTCATCGCGCCGCTCGGCCCACCACAACGCCATGAAATTCATAGCACTTCAGGCGACGCGAGAAGTCGGGGACAAGTGACCCCAGCGGGGATCGCAGGCCCCAGCCTGCACCGGCGTCGGCAGTCCCCGGCGACCCCAGCCTCGGTTCGCCGACGTCCGAGACCCGAGGCATAGTCTCCGTATGAAGGGACGGCAGTGGGTGCTCGGGGTCGCGTGCGGGTTGGCGTGTGGCTGTCTCGGTCCGACCGTCGGCAGCGTCGAGCTGCCCGGCCTGGACCGCGAGGTCGAGGCCAAGCTGCCGTTGCAGGCCGGAAAGGTGCTTTCGTTTCCGGTCCACGCCGACAGCTACGAGTACAGCGGCGGCAACGCCGTGGTCCTCGACGTCACGCTGCTCCGCTCCGGCCAGGAGGTGGCGCGCGTGGCGTGCGCCGGCTTCTCGCTCGATGGCGGCTCGGGCTGCGGCAGCGGCGCGACCGAGCTCAACAGCGACTGCGCGCTGCGGGTCCCCGAGGGCGGCAGCGACACCATCCGCGTGGTCGCGACCCTCGCCGACCCGAGCAACACGGCGACCTTCGAGGGCCTGGCGGTCTACATCCGCGACTGAGGGCGCCGCGCGCGACCGACCTCAGAGCACCGCCCACGGCCAGCGCTTCACGCGCGGACCGACCCGACGCCACACGCCGGCGCCGCGCTCGCCCAGCGGTTGCAGCGCGCGCGCCGCGGCGACCACGTCGGGCGCGAGCGCGACCTCGCCGAGGTCGGCGCGCTCGATGCGGTCGGCCCAGGCCTCCGGCGTGGCGCTCTCGTCGCCGATGCGCACCTTGCCCCACGGGGCGACGACGTCGTTGCAGAAGGTGTCGGTGAGGTCGGCCGTGAAGCGATAGCCGATGGTCCAGCGCGCCGCGCGGTCCCAGAGGATCTGCCGCGGCTGGTGGTTGCGGTAGCCGTTCTCGAGGTCGGTCGGGATGGCCTTGAGGTCGTAGACCGGGATGAGGCCCGGGCGATCGGAGCCCTCGGCCGGCCACGGCACGGCCTCCAGCCCGAGGCGGCGAGCGGTCGCCAGCGCCAGCGCCGCGCTCGACGGGTCGGCCGTCAGCACCCACACGCGATCGGGCTGGAGGTCGAGCGCTGCCAGGTGGAGCTTCAGGCGCTCGATGGCGGTGCGGCAGCCGCTCCAGTCGTCGCTGAGCTTCTGCGCGCGGCCGCGTGGGTCGCCCGCGACCTTGTTCAGGAGCAGGCCGCCGAAGAGCAGCGCGTGCCAGCCGCGCGTGTCGTCGGCGCCGAGCGGCAGCGTGCCGCGGAGCGTCCTGGCGCGCGCCGCGACGCCGGCCAGGCGCTCGGCCATGAAGCGCTGGGCGTCGTCGCCGGCCGCGGCCTGCAGCGGCTCCGACTCGCGCAGCGCCGGCTCGAGGTCGCCGGCCAGCGCCGAGAGGAAGGCGTGGAGGTAGCGGAGGAGGAAGCTGTCGGCCAGCGCGGGCGGGCGCTCCTCGAGCGTGAGGGCGGCCGATGCGTAGTCGCCGGCCACCTCGAGCGCCGTGGCGAGCTCGCTCAGCGTCTTCTCGTCGTTCGGGTTCAGCGCGTGCGCGCGCTGCAGCACCGTCGCGGCGAAGCCGGCGTAGCCCTCGTCGATGAGCCCGTAGGCGGCGTCGAAGAGCGCGGCCGGGTCGTCCGAGGCCGAGGCGGCGGCGCGCACGCGCGCGGTGTTCGGCGACTCGTAGCTCGCCAGCGTCTCGCCCAGCGCCGACAGCGCGGCGCGGAAGCGGCTGGCGTCGCTCGGCACGGCCGGGAACTCGAAGACGCGCTGGAGCTGCGCGATGGCGGTGCTGGCGTCCCGGCGGCGGATGGCGGACAGCACCCGGGTGAGGGTCGCATCGAAGTCGTCGGACATCGCCTCTCGCTCAGCTCTCGATGCCGACCGCGATCGCCGGGTCGGGGAAGTGCTGCATCACCGTGAACTGGCTCGGATCCCAGGTCGGTGTCAACACCGTGTCGGCCGGCGGCAGGAAGAGCGTCCGCGTGCGGGTGATCTCGTCGACGCGCTTGACCGTGGCCGAGACGTCGGTGGCCTCGCCGGTGCGCGGGTTCTGCACCTGGCGCTGGCCGGTGCCCTGGTAGCCCATGCCGATGGAGCGACCGTGGTTGATGCCGACCTCGTAGCGCGTGCGCAGGATGAGGCACTCGCGCGGCTTGTCGTGGTTCGCGCGGAAGCTGATGGCGATGCACGACTGCATGCGCTGCCCGACCGGGAAGCGCTGGGCGTAGGTCTGGACGGCGTTGGCGGCGGCGGTCCGGCGCGGCACGATGGGCCCGCGCGCGGCGCCCTGCGCGGCGTCGAACTCCTGGCACACGGACTCGTAGGCGGCCAGCACCGCCTCCATGTCCTTCAGGAGCTGCTTGCCCTGCACCTTCATGCGGTGGACGGCGGCGTTGCGCGTCGCGAGGTAGTCGGCGTAGGTGTTGAACTTGGTGGCGTAGCCGGGCGCCGGCACGAACTCGCCGTCGGGCGCGTAGCCGGTCACGAGGCGGCGCTTGAGCGCGTTCTCCTCGACCTCGGGGCCGTGGCGATCGAGGGCGTGGCCGGCGCGATCGTTCTGCGCGCGGTCCTGCTTCTCGAGGCCCTGGGCATCCTTCTTGTCCTTGGCCGCGTCCATCTGCACGGCCTTCTTCTGGACCTTGCCGGTGGCGCCGCCGCCGCCGGACGGCGGGCCGTCGGGCGGCGTGAGGGCGGCCTCGCCGCTGGCGAAGGAGGCGCCGCGGAGGCCGGGGCGACCGCCCTTGGCCGGCGTCGTCTGCCCGGAGGCCGGAGCGCCGGACGGCGTGGGGGCGGACGACTTCTGCACCGCGCCTGCGCGTGATTGGGTCATGGATGCCTCGCGTGGACCGACCGCCGGACTCTAGACGGACTCGAAGGCGCGCGGCAACGCTGGCGTATCGACCGCCGGGTCAGGGCCGCGCGTGCTGCGAGGTCGACGCGCGGCGGCCCGTGCCGTAGGTTGCGCGCCGTGCGCAGACCAACCTACGACATCGCCATCGGCAACGTACACATCGACCTCGGCGCCGGGCGGCGCGGCGTCGACATGGGCCCCTCGGCCATCCACCTGGCCGGCCTCGAGCCCGCGCTGCTGGCGCTCGGGCACACCGTCGCCGAGACCTTCGAGGTCTACGTGAACCCGCCCGAGATCGCCGCGCTCGGCGACCCGCGCGCGCGCTTCCTGGCGGAGATCGCCGACGCCTGCGCGCGGCTGGCCGATCGCGTCGAGCACAACCTCGAGCTCGGACGCTTCCCGGTCGTGCTGGGCGGCGATCACTCGGTCGCCATCGGCACGGTCTCGGGTCTCGCGCGCCACTACAAGAAGCGCGGCGAGTCGCTCGGGGTCATCTGGGTCGACGCCCACACCGACATGAACACGCCGTCGACCACGCCGAGCGGCAACGTCCACGGCATGCCGCTGGCGGCGCTGCTCGGCTACGGCCGGCCCGAGCTCGTCGGCCTGGCCGGCGACACGCCCGCCCTCGACCCGCGCCACGTGTGCATCATCGGCGCGCGCGACGTCGACGAGAGCGAGCGGGAGCTCGTGCGGAGCTCGGGCGTCCGCGTCTACACCATGAGCGAGCTCGACGACCGCGGCACGGCCGTGTGCGTGCGCGAGGCCATCGAGCGCGTGAGCGTCGACACCGCCGGCATCCATCTGTCGTTCGACCTCGACGGCGTCGACCCCGAGCACGCGCCCGGCGTCGGCACGCCCGTGCCGGGCGGGCTCGAGCTGCGCGAGTCGCACCTCATCTGCGAGAAGCTGGCCCAGACCGGCAAGCTCGTCGGCGTCGAGGTGGTCGAGCTCAACCCGGTGCTCGACGCCGCGAACCGGACCGGCCAGCTCGCCGTGTGGCTCATCCTGTCGGCGCTCGGCAAGTCGATCCTATAGATGGTGGCGCTCGTCCTCGGGCTCGCGCTCGTGCTGGCGAACCTCGTCGCCTGGGCCGCCTTCCGCATCGACAAGGCGCGGGCGCGGCGCGGCGCACGACGCATCTCGGAGCGGCGCCTGCTGTCGCTGGCGGCGGTCGGCGGCGGCGGCGCGCTGCTCGGCATGTACGCGCACCGGCGCCGCCACAAGGTCGACAAGCGCGGCTTCGCCACCACCGTCTGGCTGCTCGTCGTCGGCCAGCTCGGGGCCGTCGCGGCGCTGGTCTGGGCGCGATGACCCCGAGCCCCGCTTCCGAGGCGCCCTGGTGGACCTCCGGCGCGAGCACGGCCGGGTGCCGACGGTCTCTGGGCGGCCGCCCGAGGGGCTCGCCGGCACGCTCTATCGCGTCGGGCCGGCGCTCTTCTCGAGCTTCGGCGAGCCGTATCGACACTGGTTCGACGGCGACGGCGCGGTGTCGGCGGTGCGCTTCGACGGCGCGAGGCGCGCTGCGCGGTGCGGCTCGTCGAGTCGGAGGCCCGAGCTATGCCGAGCGCGCGGCCGGCCGCCGCCTCTTCGGCAACTACGGCATGCGCGCGCCGGGCCGCCTGCCGCCGATCTTCCACATGCGCCACCTGGCCAAGAACACCGCCAACACCGCCGTGCTCGGCTGGCAGGGCCGCCTTCTTCGCGCTCATGGAAGCGGCGCTCCCGACCGAGGTCGACCCGGCCACGCTGGCCACGCTGGGCGCGACCGACCTCGGCGCCTTCGCCGCGACGGCCACCGCGCATCCGCACTACGTCCCGGCGCGGCGCGCCACCTATGCCTTCGGCATCGGCTACACCACCGGCGGGCGCGTGCGCCTGGTCGAGCTGCCCGACGCCGGGCCGGCGCGCGTCATGACCACGCTTGCCCTGCCCTACCGCACCATGATCCACGACTTCGCCGTGACCGAGCGCCACGCCATCGTCTTCGTCGCGCCGGTCGTGTTCGACGTCTTCGGCGTGCTCATGGGTCGCCGCAGCGTCGCCGAGGCGCTCGACTGGGAGCCGGCGCGCGGCACGACGGTGCTCATCGTCGACCTCGACGATCCCCGCCGCGTGCGCCGCCTCGAGACCGATCCGTTCTGGGCCTGGCACGTCGTCAACGCCTTCGAGGACGGCGCCGATCTCGTCATCGACCTCGTGCGCTATGCCGACTTCGCCGCTCAACGCCTGGCTCGGCGGCGTGACGCGCGGCGAGCTCCGCCCCATCGCGCCCGGGCTCTACACGCGCCACCGCATCGACGCGCGCGGGCGCGTCACGGCCGAGGTCCTTGGGATCGGCCGTGCGACTTCCCGCGCATCCCGCCCGGCGCCGAGGCTCGCCCGCACGACGCCGCGTTCGTCGCGGCCATGGTCGCCGGCGCCGCGGCCGGCACCGACCTGCAGCGCTCGATCGCGCGCCTCGAGCCCGCGACCGGGCGCGTGAGCGAGCACCCCCGCGGCCGGCGCCTACCCGTCGGAGCCTACTCGCCGTCGGCGAGCACCTGCTGACGCTCGTCTACGACGCGGCCTGCGACGCCTCGCACGTCGCCGTGCTGGCGGCGGGCCGATCCGTCGCGCGGCCCGGTCGCCGAGGTGCGCTTCGAGCAGCCGATCCCGCTGACCTTCCACGGCACGTTCGTGCCGCCCGCGTCCAGACCGGGCAGCCCCTGAAGGATCGCGCCCGGGCTGCCCTCGCCGCGCCGTAACCCGAGCGTTGGCGCGGGCGGACGAAGGCCACGGCGCGCGCGCGGATCGGCCACCCACGGGCGTGGCGCGGGTCACAGCTGTTCGGGGCGCAGGCGCCATCCAGGAATTCGCGCTATTGGGGTTCCGCCAATGTGACCGTCTGACGTAGAAGTAGCCCACGGCGAGCTCGTCGCCGCTCCTCTATACGGAGCATCCGTGCAGCCATCGGAACGCCTGACCTCCCCATCGACGAGGCCGCCCCTGCCGGGCCGCGCGGTGCGACCATGAGCGCGCCCGCCGTCCCGCGCATCCTCTGCGTCGACGATGAGCCGAACGTGCTCGACGCGCTCAAGCTGCACCTGCGCCGCCGCGGCGAGGTGTTCACCGCCATCGGCGGCATCGCCGCGCTCGAGATGCTGGCGCAGCCCGGCTTCGCCCCGCCGGCCCTCATCATCTCCGACATGCGCATGCCGAAGATGGACGGCGCGGCCTTCTTCGCCAAGGCGCGCGCGCTGGTCCCCGACGCGGTGCGCGTGCTGCTGACCGGGCACGCCGACCTCGACGCCGCCATCGCCGCCGTGAACGACGGCAACATCTTCCGCTTCCTCACCAAGCCGTGCCCGCCGATGGTGCTCATGACCGCGGTCGACGCGGCGCTGGCGCAGCACAACCTCATCACCGCCGAGCGCGTGCTGCTCGAGCAGACGCTGCACGGCAGCATCAACGCGCTGGTCGAGGTGCTCTCCATCACGAGCCCGCTCATGTTCGGGCGCTCGTCGCGCGTGAAGGCGCTGGTCGCGGCCATGGCCGAGAAGCTCGGCATCGCCGAGCGCTGGCCCATCGAGGTCGCGGCCATGGTGGCGCAGCTCGGGGCGGTGGCGCTGCCGTCCGAGGTCGCCGAGAAGCACTACTACGGGAAGCCGCTCTCGCCCGAAGAGGAGGCGATGGTGGCGCGCGTGCCGGCGCTCACCGAGCAGCTCATCGCGCACATCCCGCGCCTCGAGGGCGTGCGCGGCATGCTCAAGCAGGCGCCGAAGGGCGCGCGCGCCGAGCCCTCGTCCGACCCGGCCGTGCAGGTCATCTCGCGCGGCGCGAACCTCCTGCGCGCGGCCACCGACTTCGACGCGCTCACCGCCGCGGGCAACGCGCCCAACATGGCGCTCGACACCATGCGCGGGCGCGCCGGCATCTACGAGCCGGCCGTGCTCGAGGCGCTGACGGCGCTGCGCGGCGTGGCGGCCGAGAAGGTCGACATCCGCGAGGTGCCGCTGCGCTCGCTCAAGGCCGGCATGATCCTGCTCGACGACGTGAAGCTCATCTCGGGCGCGCTGCTCGTGGCGCGCGGCTTCTTCGTGACCGAGAGCTTCCTCCTCCGCTGCGCCAACTTCAAGCCGGGCGCCGTCAAGGAGCCGCTGCGCGTGGTGGTGCCGCCGGCCGACGCGTTGCCGTCGGTCGACGCGCAGCCGTCGGTCGGCGCGTAGCCGTCGGTCGAGTCGCGTCGGGCGGGCGGGTGAAAAAATCGTCGCGCTGACCTAAGAAGGTCCGGGCTCGGTCGTCGTGTGGGCTGGACCCGTCGGGATGCCGACGGGAGACACATCCACCGACGAGCGTCGATGGCGGCCGAGCATTGCCCCGGCCCATGGACCCGACCCATTGCCCGATCGTTCCCGCGAGGACACCGAGGCCCGACGCGCTTGGATCCAAGCCGCGCTCGCTCAGCACGAGCGCGCGCTGACGGTCTACGCGACGCGGCTCCTGGGTGAGCTCGAGCGCGCCCGCGACGTGGTGCAGGAGACCTTCCTGCGCCTGTGGGAGGCCGATCGCCAGGAGGTGGGGGACCATGTGGCGGCGTGGCTCTTCACGGTGTGCCGGCATCGCGCGCTCGACGTCCTCAAGAAGGAGCGTCGCATGTTGCCCGTACCGAACCCGCGTCCCGCCCATCCACCCGATAGCGGTCAGACTCCCTTCGACGCCGTGCTGCAGGAGGAGCGGCAGGGCCTGGCGCTGAAGGCGCTCGAGCGCCTGCCCGAGCGTCAGCGCGAGCTGGTGCGGCTGAAGTTCCAGGCGGGGCTCAGCTACGACGAGATCGCGCGCGTCACCGGCCTCACCACCTCCAACGTCGGCTACCTCCTGCACACCGCCCTGAAGGCCGTGCGGAGCCACCTCGGGAGCGAGTCATGACCACCGACCTCCGTGAGCACCAGCTCACCGCCTACCTGCTGGGCGAGCTCGGGCCGACCGAGCGCGCCACCGTCGAGACCTGGCTGGCCGAGGACGCCTCGGCGCGCGCGCTGCTGGCCGAGCTGCGCGCGACCGCCGATCTCCTGCGGAAGGACCTCGCGGCCGAGGGGCCGGGCGTCGCGCTCACCGACGCGCAGCGGCAGCGCATCGCGGCCGGGCCGTCGGCGCCGGCGCTGAAGCCGTCCGTCTGGCGCGGCGGGCGCGGCGTGGCGCTCGGCGCCGGCATCGCCTTCGCGGCCGGGCTCTTGGCCTTCGCCGTGTGGCCGCGCGGCAAGACGCCGGGCGAGCCGGGCGCCGGCGGCGTGGTCGCGCTGGCCGGCGACGCCGGTACGGCCGGGCACGAGCCGAGCGGGCCGAACGCGACGAACGGTGGAGCGAAGACGGCCGAGGACGAGGCCGTCGGCGAGCACGTCGTGAAGCCGCCGCTGGCGGCCGAGGTGGCGCCGCCGGCGTCGACGCGGCTCGCGGCCGGAGCATCGGCGGAGGCGCTCACGAGCACGGTGCGCTCGTACTTCGAGCACCTCGGCACGAAGCGCGTCTATCTCCAGATCGACAAGCCCCTTTACCGTCCCGGCGAGACGCTGTGGCTGGCGTCGTGGGAGCTGGCCGAGCGCGATCTGTCCGGCAAGACCGCGGGCCCGGAGGTCATCTACCAGCTCGTCGACCCGCGCGGCGCGGTGGTGGCGACGAAGCGCGTGCAGGCCGCCGACGGCCGGGCCAGTAACGACTTCGTCATCCCGGCCGGCGCGGCCGGCGGCGAGTACGTGGTGCGGGCGCGGACGGCGAGCGGCGCGAGCGACGAGAAGAAGGTCATCGTGCAGTCGTACGAGCCGCCGCGCATGAAGAAGAAGCTCGAGCTGCTGCGGAAGGCGTACGGGCCGGGCGACGAGGTGGCGGCGACGCTCGAGCTGTCGCGGCCGACCGGCGAGCCCATGGCCGGGCAGTCGGCCATCGCCTCGGTGCGCCTCGACGGGCGCGAGGTGGCGCGCCTGCCGGAGACCACCAACGCCAGCGGCGGCGCGGTCGTGCGCTTCGCGCTGCCGGGCCAGATCGAGAGCGGCGACGGCGTCCTGACGGTGCTCGTGCCCGACGGCGGCGTGACCGAGTCGGTGCAGAAGCGCATCCCCATCGTGCTGGCGAAATTGCAATTGTCATTCTTCCCCGAGGGCGGCGACCTCGTGGCCGGGCTCGGCTCGCGCGTCTACTTCCGGGCGCAGGATCCGCTCGGCAAGCCGGCCGACATGCGCGGTCGCATCGTCGACGACCACGGCGCGACGGTGGCCGAGATCGCCAGCCTGAAGAACGGGCTCGGGCGCTTCGCCTTCGTGCCGGCCACCGGGCGGAGCTACTTCGCCGAGGTCACCGAGCCGGTCGGCATCGGCGAGCGCTTCGCCCTGCCGCTGGCGCGCGAGGCGGGCTGCGTGCTCCGGAGCTACGACGACTTCGACGGCGCGGTCGGCGCCGTGCGCGTGGGCGTCACGTGCAGCGAGGCGAAGGACGTCGTGGTGAGCGCGGTCCAGCGCGAGCAGGTGATCGACACCGCGGTCGTCCACGCCGGGCCACGCGACGAGGCCGTCGTGTACCTCGCGTCGAAGGACGAGGCGCTGGCGCGGGCGCAGGGCGTGGCGCGCGTGACGGTGTTCGACGAGGCCAAGCGGCCGCTGGCCGAGCGCGTGGTGTATCGCAATCGCCGGAACACGATGAGCATCGAGGTCGCCCCCGACCGCGAGCGCTACGCGCCGGGCGACGAGGTGAGCCTCGGCATCACCGCGCGCGACGCGGACGGGAAGCCCGTGCGCGCGGCGCTGGCGCTGTCGGTGGTCGACGACACGGTGGTGAGCTACGCCGACGACAAGTCGGGGCACATGCTGAGCCGGCTCCTGCTCGAGCCCGAGCTCGTGGGCGAGGTCGAGGAGCCGAGATTCTACCTCGACCTCACCGAGAAGGACTCGGGCCCGGCGCTCGACCTGCTGATGGGGACGCAGGGCTATCGGCGCTTCGAGTGGCGGCCGGTGTTCGAGCCGGCGGTGGCGACCACGTCGTCGCCGGTCTCGGGGACCGGGGAGCCGGTGGCCGTGGCCGGCGACCCGAGGCGACAGGCCGCGCACGCGCTCGGCCAGGAGCCGGTCGTGCCGCCGGCCGAGGTGGTGGCGGCGCCGGTGGGCGCGGTGGTGGCGTGGGACGACCACCTCGACGCCGCGGTGGAGAAGCCGAAGGAAGAGGAGGCGCCGCCCGCGCTCGACCGGCCGATCGACGCGAAGCCGGCGGTGGAGCCGATGGGCGCGGAGCCGAAGGCGGATGCGAAGGCGGAGCCGCTGGCACCGGATCCGGTGGTGGCCGATCCGTTCGACGGCGGGGCCGTGGAGGGCCCCGGCGGCTCGCGAACCAGGTGGCCGGGCCGAAGCAGCTGGATGTCGACGGCGTGGGGACCTCGGTGCCGCCATCGAGGTCGGGGGCGGCAAGGGCCGCGGCCGCGCCGGCGGCGAGGTCGCGCGCGACGACATCGGCGGCCTGCCCGCTCGCGGTCATCGCGGCGGCGACGTCCGCGAGAACGCCAACGGCATCGACGAGCCGCTCGAGCTCGCGCCGGTGCGGGTGTTCCCGATCCCGGCGCGGCGCACGGGCGCCGACAGCGCGCGCCGCGACTTCCGCGACACCGTGCTGTGGGCGCCGAGCGTCACCACCGACGCGGCCGGGCGGGCGCAGGTGCGCTTCGTCCTGTCGGACGCGGTGACGTCGTTCCGCGCCTTCGCCGAGGGCGTCGGGGTGGACGGCGCGGGGGCCGGGCTGCTCGGGCGCAGCGAGACCGTCATCGCCTCGAGCCTGCCGTTCTCGATGGCGGTGAAGCTGCCGCAGGCGGTGACGTCGCGCGACGCGCTGCGCGTGCCGCTGACCTTGACCAACGAGGGCGACCAGCGCCTGACGGTGACGGTGAAGGCCGACCTCGGCAAGCTGCTCGAGCTCGATCAGGCGGCCGATGCCACGCGCGACGTGAGCATCGAGCCGCACGCGCGGCAGACGATCTTCTACGCGGCGCGGCCGCGGGTCGGGCGCGGGCAGAGCGAGGTGTCGTTCACGGCGACGGCGGCCGGGCTGTCGGACAGCTTCGCGCAGAAGCTGCCGGTCGAGCCGGCCGGGTTCCCGCAGGAGCTGACGCAGAGCGGCACGCTGGCCGCCGACGCGCGCCACGACGTGAACCTCGGCGAGGCGCTGCCGGGCACCATCGAGGCGGTCGTGAGGCTGTACCCGAGCCCGGTGGCGACCATGCTCGGCGGGCTCGAGGGCATCCTGCAGGAGCCGGGCGGCTGCTTCGAGCAGGCGTCGAGCTCGAACTACCCCAACGTCATGGTGATGAACTACCTCGAGCGCCACGAGGTCGACGACGCGGCGCTGCTCACGCGCAGCAAGGGGCTGCTCGAGCGCGGCTACGCGCGCCTCGCCGGCTACGAGACCAAGAGCAAGGGCTACGAGTGGTTCGGGCAGTCGCCCGGCCACGAGGCGCTCACCGCGTACGGGCTCATGGAGTTCCACGACATGCAGGCGGTCTTCCCGGGCGTGAGCGACGCCATGGTGAAGCGCACCGCCGAGTGGCTGCTCACGCGGCGCGACGGGCGCGGCGGCTTCAAGATGAACCCCGAGGCGCTCGACAGCTTCGGCCGCGCCTCGCCCGAGGTGACCAACGCCTACATCACCTGGAGCCTGGTCGAGGCCGGCGTGACCTCGCTCGAGCCGGAGCTGGCGCTGCAGTCGCGCGAGGCCGAGTCGACGAAGGACGCCTATCGGCTGGCGCTGGCGGCCAACGCGCTCATGGGCGTGGCCGACACGCGCGCGGCCGGCGTGGCGGCGACCGCGCGCCTCATCGGCATGCAGGACGAGGACGGCGCGTGGTCGAAGGCGGACCACTCGATCACGCGCAGCAGCGGCGAGAACCTCAGCATCGAGACGACGTCGCTGGCGGTGCTGGCGCTGCTCCGCGAGGGGCAGCACCCCGCCGAGGCCGACAAGGCGGTGGCCTGGCTCGAGAAGCACCGCGGCGGCTTCGGCAGCTTCGGCACCACGCAGGCGACGGTGCTGGCGCTGAAGGCGCTGACGGCCTACGCCGAGTCGCGGCGCGCGACGCAGTCGGCCGGCAAGGTCGACGTTAGCATCGACGGCGACAAGGTGGGCGAGCTCACCTGGGAGGCCGGGCACCAGGGGGCGCTCGAGCTCGCCCTGACCGGTGAGCTCGGCGCGCGCCTGGCCGACGGCACGCACACCATCGCGCTCCGGCACGAGGGCGGCGAGCCGATGCCCTACACGCTGGCCGTGACCTACCGGACGTTGAAGCCGGCCACCGCGTCCGACGCGGTGGTGTCGGTCGAGACGGCGCTCGACAAGCGCGAGGTGGCGATGGGCGAGGCGGTGCGCCTCACCGCGACGGTGACCAACACCACGACCAGCGGGCAGCCCATGGCGCTGGCGCGCATCGGCATCCCGGGCGGGCTCAGCTTCCAGACCTGGCAGCTGAAGGAGCTCGTCGACAAGGGCCAGGTGGCGTTCTTCGAGACCGGCCCGCGCGAGGTGGTGCTCTACTTCCGCGACCTCGCCCCGAGCGTCGCGAAGACCATCCCACTCGACCTGCTGGCGACCGTGCCCGGCAGCTACAAGGCCGCGGCGTCGAGCGCCTACCTCTACTACACCAACGACAAGAAGGTGTGGGCCGACGGCGTGAGCATCGCCGTCAAGGAGTAGTCGGCCGGCGGCGGGCGGGCTCGGTCGCGACGGTCGGCCGGTCCGTCCGCCGTGCGCAGACGCACCATCCGCGGGCTGTCCGGCCACCGCGCGCGCCGCTGCCGCCCGCGTCGCGGGGGCCCGCGCGGGCCCGCGGCTGGTACGACACTTGCGACCTCGAGGTTCGGCCGGCGATGGCCGGAGGAGCCCGAGGATCGATGGGCGAGACGGCATTCAGCGGACGGGTCGAGGCCGTGCACGGCACGGTCCTCCAGATCGCCATGTCGGGCGGCCTGCCGCCCATCGCCGCCGCCCTCGAGTGCCGGCCAGCGGGCGGCGCGCCGGTGACCGCCGTCGTCCAGGCGCACCTCGCCGACGGGCGCGTGCGCGCCATCGCCGTCGATGCGACGCGCGGCCTGGCGCGCGGCGCGCTGGTGGCGGCCGACGACCAGCCGCTCACGGTGCCGGTGGGGTCGGCGCTGCTCGGCCGCGTCGTCGATCTGCGCGGCCGACCGCTCGACGGCGGGCCGGCGCTGGACGCTTCGCCGCGGCGGCCGATCCACCGACCGCCGCCGGGCGCGGCCGAGCGCCTGCCGTGGGGCGAGGTCTACGCCACCGGCATCAAGGTCATCGACCTCTTCTGCCCGTTCATGCGCGGCGGGCGCGCGGCCGTCTTCGGCGGCGCCGGCGTCGGCAAGACCATCGTCCTCACCGAGTTCATCCACAACGCCGTCGAGGACCTCCAGGGCGTCGCCGTCTTCGCCGGCATCGGCGAGCGCTCGCGCGAGGGGCTCGAGCTCTGGGACGAGATGCGCCGGCGCGGCGTCATGCATCGCACGGCGCTCGTCTTCGGCCAGATGAACGAGACGCCGGGCGCGCGCTTCATGGTCGGGCTGGCGGCGCTCACCATCGCCGAGCACTTCCGCGACGAGCTCGGCAAGGACGTCATGTTCGTCGTCGACAACCTCTACCGCCACGTGCAGGCGGGCATGGAGGTGTCCGGCCTCCTCGGTCGGCTGCCGTCGCGCGTCGGCTACCAGCCGACGCTGGCCGCCGACATCGCGGCCATCGAGGAGCGCATCACCGCCACGCGGCGGGGCGGAATGATCTCGGTGCAGGCCGTCTACGTGCCGGCCGACGACTACGGCGATCCGGCCGTGGCCAACGCCTTCTGGCACATGGACAGCGCGCTCGTGCTGTCGCGCGACATCGCCGCCGAGGGCCTGTACCCGGCGGTCGATCCGCTGACGTCCTCGTCCAAGGGCCTCGACCCGGCCATCGTCGGTCAGCGCCACTACGACGTGGTGCAGGAGGCGCGGCGCGTCCTCGGGCGGAACGAGGAGCTCACCGACATCATCTCGATGCTCGGCATGGACGAGCTCGCCGCCGAGGACCGCGTGACGGTCGGCCGCGCGCGCCGCCTGCGCGCGTTCATGACGCAGCCGTTCTTCGTGACCCAGGGCTTCACCGGCGCGGGCGGGCGGCGCGTGCGCACCGAGGACACGGTCGACGGCGTGGCGCGCATCCTGGCCGGCGAGACCGACCGCATCCCCGAGCACCGCCTCCTCATGATCGGCGGGCTGGCGGAGGCCTTCGATGGCCGCGCCTGACCCGGCCGTCGCCACCGCGCCGGGCGCGCGCCGCCTGGTGGTGCGCGTGTGGACGCCGCACGAGGCCATCCTCTCGGAGCCGGCGCGCTCGCTGCGCGTGCCGACCGAGACCGGGCAGGTCGGGCTGCGGCCGCGCGGCGAGGCGCTCGTGCTGGTGGTCGAGCCGGGGCTGGTCGTGCTGGCGACCGACACCGGCCCGCGCTACGTCGCCAGCGCCGGCGGGCTGCTCGAGAGCGACGGCGCGACGTGCACGCTCTACACGCCGTTCGCGGCGGCCGGCGCCGCCGACGAGGTGCTGGCGGCGCTCGAGCGGCGGCTGGCCACGCCCGACAGCGAGCTCGCGGCGCGGCGCGCGCTGGGCGAGCTCGAGCAGCGCATCGTCCACGAGCTGCGCCAGCGGCAGCCGGTCGCGCCGGCGCCGGTGCCGGCGAGGCGGGGCCATGAGCCGTGAGCGCCAGCGCCGGAGCAGGGACGTGGCCGCCGTCGAGCGCACGCGCAAGGACCTCGCGCGCCTCGAGCGGCGCGAGGAGGGCGGGCGCTTCTGGCGCTCGCTCGCCCTCATCGGCAGCGTCGGCTGGCCCATCGTGGCGCTGGCCGTCGGCGGCGCGCTGCTCGGCCGGACCTGCGACGACGGCGCGAGCGTCCGCTGGACGCTGACCTGGCTCTTCACCGGCACGGCGCTGGGCACGCTCCTTGCCCTCGCGTCGGTGCGACGCCACGGCTCGGTCCCGCGCGGGCCCGGGCGGCGAGGCGGCGACGACAGGAGGAAGCGATGACGGCGATGGCCTGGCTCCTGGTGATGCTCGCGTTCACGGCCGGCCTGCTCCAGGCCTGGCTGCTGCACGGCTCGGTGCTCGCGAGCGCGCGCCGCGGCAGGTCGCACGCGGGCCTCGGCGCGCTGGCGCGGCTCGGCCTGGTCGCGGCCGTGCTCGTCGCGGCGGCGCTCATCGGCCCCATCGTGCCGGCCGCGCTGGGCTGGTTCGCCGGCCTCGCGATCGGCGTCGCGGCGGCGCTGCTCGCGGGACGGAGATCGCGATGAGGCCCGAGGTCTTCGCCGATCCGGTCATGGTCCAGCTCGGACCGCTGCCGATCACCTGGACGATGGCGACGACGGCGCTCGCCACCGCGCTCGCCGCCGCGACCGCGCTCGCCCTCGGGCGCGCCGCCACGCGCCGGCCCGACGGCCGCACCGCCGCCGCCGCGCGCCTCGCCCACCGCTTCCTCGCCACGCTCGTCAGCGACGCCGCAGGCCGCGAGTCGCCCGGGCTCGAGGTCTTCGCCGGCGGGCTCTTCGCCTTCATCGCCAGCTCGACGCTCATCGGCCAGCTACCGGGCCTGGTCGCGCCGACCTCGAACCTCGGCGTCACCTCGGCGCTGGCGCTGCTCGTCTTCCTGGCCGTGCCGGTGGCCGGCATCCGCGCGCGCGGCGCCGGCGGCTACTTCAAGGAGTACCTGCGGCCGAACCCGCTGCTCCTGCCGCTGCACATCGTGAGCGAGCTGTCGCGCACGCTGGCGCTGGCGCTCCGCCTCTTCGGCAACATGCTGTCGGGGCACCTCGTCGTCGCGCTGGTGCTGGCCCTGACCGGCCTGTTCGTGCCCATCCCGCTGATGGCGCTCGACCTGCTCATCGGCCTCCTGCAGGCCTACATCTTCACCATCCTCGCATGCAGCCTACGTCGGCGCGGCCATCCGCGTCGGCGAGGAGCCGCGCAGCGGCGCGCCCTCGCCGACGGCCACGAAAGGAGAGTCGTCATGACCGATCATGCACTGCTCGCGCTGGCGAGCCTCGTCACCGCCGGCCTCACCATGGCCATCGGCGCGGTCGGCGCCGCGCGTTGGGCGAATGCCGCATCGCCGCCGCCAGCATGGACGCCATCGCGCGCCAGCCCGACGAGGCGGCGTCGATCACGCGGAACCAGTTCGTCGCGCTGGCCATGGTCGAGTCGACGGCCATCTTCTGCCTGGTCATCGCGCTCGTGCTGCTCTTCGCCAACCCCTTCGTGACGGCGGCTGAGGGTGGCGTCATGTCCCTGACCCTCGCCAACTTCCTCGAGCTAGGCAACTTCGCGCTGCTGATCAGGGCGCCCTGGGCGTGGCTCTTCCTGAAGCCGCTGCGCGCCGCGCTCGACGCCGAGCGGCGGCGCCGCGACGACGCCGAGGCCCGCGCCGCCGCGCACGAGGCCGAGGCAGCGCGCGCGCTCGGCGCGGCGCAGGGCGAAGCTCCAGGCTGCCGACGCCGCCGCCGAAGCGCGCGCCGCGGCCCGCCTCGCCGCGGCCGGCGCGGAGGCCGCGCGCCTCGTCCAGGCCGCCCGCGACGCCATCGCCGAGGAGCGACGCGCGCAGCGGGTCGAGCTCGGCGATGCCGACCGTCGCGGCGAGGTCCAGGCGCTGGCCGACGACCTCGCGCGCATGGCCGCCGCCGCCGTCGAGCGCCTGCTCGCCAGCATCGGCGCGCCGGCGCTCGGGACGATGCTCGTCGCCGAGGCCTGCGCCGAGCTCGCGCTGCTCGGCCACGTCGCGCCGGGAGAGGCGGTCGTGGCCAGCGCGCGCCCGTCAGCGGCGCGCGCGCGCCTCGAGGCCGTCCTCGGCGCGCCGCGCGAGTGGCGCATCCGCCCCGAGCTCGGCGCCGGCGTGCGCGTCGACACCGCGCGCGGCCAGGTCGACGCCACCGCGCTCGGCCTCGCCCGCCACGCCGCCGCGGCCGTGGCCGAGGCGGTCCAGGCCGGCGCCGAGGCCGCGCCGTGATCGCCTCGCACCAGGCGCTCGGCCGCCGCCTGGCCGCGCTGGGCGAGGCGCTCGATCTGCGCGCCGCGCTGCGACCGCGCGGCTCGGTCATCGAGGTCGGCGACGGCGTGGCGCGCGTGGCCGGGCTCGACGGCGTCGGCTTCGAGGAGCTCGTGGCCTTCGACTCGGGCGCGCTCGGCCTGGCCTACGACCTCGCCGCCCAGCACACCGGCGTCGTGCTCCTGGCCGGCGCGGGCGAGGTGCGCGCGGGCGAGGGCGTCGTGGCCACCGGCCACCCGCCCGAGGTGCCGGTCGGCCCGGCCTTGCTCGGGCGCCTCGTCGACCCGCTCGGCCGCCCGCTCGACGTGCGCGCGACGCCGGGCTCGGCGCCGACCGCCGCGCCGCGCCTGCCCGTCTTCCGGCCCGCCCCGCCGCTCACGGCGCGCGCGCCGGTCACCATCCCGCTCCACACCGGCGTCCTGGTGGTCGACGCGGCCATCCCCATCGGGCGCGGCCAGCGCCAGCTGCTGGTCGGCGACCGCAACGTCGGCAAGACGGCGCTCGCGCTCGACTTCATCGCCGCCCAGACGCCGGGCGACGTGATGTCGGTCTTCGTCGTCGTGGGCCAGCCGTTCGCGCGCGCGCTGGCCATCGTCGAGACGCTGGCCGACGTCGGCGCCCTGGCGCGCACGGTCGTCGTCGCCGCCGACGCCGGCGCGCCGCCCGGCATGCAGTATCTCGCGCCCTACGCCGGCGCGACCATCGCCGAGAGCTTCGCCGCCGACGGGCGCCACGTGCTGGTGGTCTACGACGACCTCACCAAGCACGCCGACGCCTACCGCGAGCTGGCGCTGCTGCTCGGCCGTCCGCCCGGCCGCGAGGCCTACCCGGGCGACATCTTCCACATCCACGCCGAGCTCCTGGAGCGCGCCACCGCGCTCGCCGCCGGCGGCTCGGTGACCGCCATCCCCATCGCCGAGACGACGAGCAGCGACATCTCGGCCTACATCCCGACCAACCTCATCTCGATCACCGACGGCCAGCTCTACCTCGACGCCGCGCGCTTCGAGCGCAACCGGCGCCCGGCCGTCGACATCGGGCGCAGCGTCTCGCGCATCGGCGGCGCGGCCCAGACGCCGCTCATGCGCCGCGCCGCGCGCAGCCTGCGCCTCACCATGGCGCGCTTCGAGGCGCTCGAGTCGCTGACGCGCGTCGGCCTCGACGTCGACCCGAACACCAAGCGCGCGGTCGAGCGCGGCCGCCTCGTACGCGAGCTGCTGTGCCAGCCGCGGCTCCAGCCCATCCCCGTCGCCAGCGAGATCCTCGTGCTGCTGGCGACCGGCGAGGGCTGGCTCGACGGAGCGGCGCCGGCCGTCGCGCGTCGCGCGCTGGGCGAGGCGCTGCGCCGGCTCGGCGCCGAGGCCCCCGACCTGGCGCGCGCGCTCGTCGACGGCCGCGAGCCTGACGGCGCGGCCGCCGAAGGCGGCGGCTGGCTCGAGCGGCTGCGCGCGCTCGTGGCCGAGTGCCTGGCGAGGGCGTCGTGAGCCGCGAGCGCGAGCTCGAGCGGCGGCTGCGCTCGCTGGGCGCGCTGAGCGAGGCGGTGGCCACCATGAAGAGCCTGTCGGCGCACCACTTCATCGATGCGCGCCAGGCGCTCGAGCCGGCGCGCCGCTACCGCGAGGGGGTCGATCGCATCGTGCGCCACAGCGATGCCTCGCTGCCGCCCGGGCGCGGCGCCGTCGGGCTGCTGGTGGTCGGCGCCGAGCTCGGCCTGTGCGGCGGCTACAACGCCCACCTGGCCGAGGCCGCGGCCGACGAGCGCCGCGCGCGCGGACCCGGCCCGACGCTGTGCGTCGGTCGGAGGCTGGCGCTCCACCTCGGTCGCCAGGGCCTGCCCCCGACCGCCAGCTACGCCATGCCGGCCGGTGCGCGCGGCATCCCCGAGCTGCTGCTGCCGCTCACCGAGGCCATGCTCGAGCGCTGGCTCGCCGAGGACCTCTCGGCCTTCGTGGCGCTGTCGAGCCGCTTCGAAGGGGTCGGCGCGGGCCGGCCCGAGGTCACCGTGCTCCTGCCGATCACCCCGCCCGACGCCGCCTTCGCGGCCGCGCCCGAGGACGCCCCGGCGCCACGGGTACGCTACAGCAGCGCCCGCCACCTGGCCGAGGCGGCCGTGCGCGAGCGCCTCTACATCGCCATGCACGATCTCCTCATCGACGCGCTCGCCAGCGAGCACGGCGCGCGCCTCGTGGCCACGCAGGCGGCCGAGCGCTGGCTCGACGAGCGCAAGGAGCGCGTGCTGCGGCGCCTGGCCGAGGCGAGGCGCGAGACGCAGACCCAGGAGATGCTGGAGATCGCCGGCGGCGCGCGCGCCCGGCGGTGACGTGATCGACGGCGGGGGAGCCCGGGAGCGGCGGGCTAGGCGCCGAGGCGCTTCATCCGATCGAGCAGCGTGACGCGCGACAGGCCGAGGCGGCGGGCGGCCTCGGCCTTGTTGCCGGCGGCGGCCGCGAGCGCGTCGCCGATCATCTGGCGCTCGAGCGCCTCGAGCGCCGCGCGCAGCGAGGTCGTCGCCGCTGGCGCGGGGCGGTCGGCGGGCGCGGGCGCGGGGTCGTCGAGCCGATCGATGAGGCCGCCGTCCGACAGCGCGACCATGCGACCGACGGCGTTCTCGAGCTCGCGCACGTTGCCCGGCCACGCCCGCGCCGCGAGGGCCTGGCACACGCCCTCCGAGAGGCGCACGTCGTCGAGGCCGAAGCGCTCGGCGAAGCGCGCCGCGAAGGCGCGGGCGAGCTCGGGGACGTCGTCGCGGCGCTCGGCCAGCGCGGGCACGGTGAGCTCGACGACGGCGAGCCGGTAGTAGAGGTCCTCGCGAAAGCGACCGGCGCGCGCCTCGGCGAGGAGATCTCGTGGGTCGCGGCGACGACGCGCACGTCGACCTTCTCGACGCGGCCGCCGACCGGCTGGATCTCGCCCTCCTGCAGGGCGCGCAGGAGCTTCGGCTGGGCGCCGGCACCAGCTCGCCGATCTCGTCGAGCACGAGCGTGCCGCCGTGGGCGCGCGCGAAGAAGCCGGCGCGCGCCTCGCGGGCGCCGGTGAAGGCGCCGCGCGCGTGGCCGAAGAGCCTGGCCTCGGCGAGCCCGGGCGAGAGCGCGGCGCAGTTGAAGACGACGAAGGGACCCGCGGCGCGGCGCGACAGGCCGTGCAGCATGCGCGCGACGAAGAGCTCCTTGCCGGTGCCGGTCGGGCCGCGCACGAGCACGGTCACGTCGCGCGGCGCGAGGCGCGCGATGGTCGCCTGCAGCGCGCGCATGACCGGCGAGCGGCCGATGAGCGCGCGGCCCGAGGCGCGCTCGGCGCCGGCCAGCGCGACCTCGCGCGCCAGCGTCCGGCGCTCCTTGGCGCGCCGCACCGTCAGCGCCAGCTCGTCGGCGTCGAAGGGCTTGGCGAGGTAGTCGAAGGCGCCGGCCTTCATCGCCTGGACCGCGGCGCGCTCGGAGCCGCGCGCCGTCAGCACGATCACCGGCAGCGTCGCGTCGAGGGCGCGCACGCGGCGCATGAGCTCGAGCCCGTCCATGCCCGGCATCGACAGGTCGGTCACGAGCGCGTCGACGTCGTCCAGCGCGAGCAGCGCCTCGGCGCCCGAGCCCGCCTCGACGACCTCCTCGCCCGCGGCGCGCAGCACCTCGGCGATGGCGAAGCGCACCGCCGGCTCGTCGTCGGTCACGAGCACGCGCGTCATGGCTCCTCCACGAGCGGCAGGCCCGGCTCGGGCGGCAGGAGCAGGCTCGCGCGCGCGCCGCCGCCGGGGCGCTCGGCCAGCTCGAGGCGCCCGCCGTGGCGCTCGGCGATGCTGCGCGTGATGACGAGGCCGAGGCCGGTGCCGCCGGCGCGCGTCGTCACGAAGGCGTCACCGCCCGCGGCGCGGATCGGGTCGGGCAGCCCCGGCCCGGTGTCCTCGACGTCGACGCGCGCACCGCCGCGCGCGAGCGCGCGCGCCGTGAGCGTCACGCGCCCGCCCGGCGGCGTGGACAGGATGGCGTTGTCGGCCAGGTTGAGGATCGCCTCGCGCACGCGCGCCGGATCCGCCACGAGCCGCACCTCGCGCGCGGCGACCTCGAGGGTGACGCCGCGCTCGGCGGCGCGCGCCTCGAGGAGCGCCCCGACGTCGGCCACGAGCGCGGCGAGGTCGAGCGGCTCGGGCGCGAGCTCGGCGACGGGCCGCACGAAGGTCAGGTGATCGTGCACGACCGCGACCAGCCGATCGATCTCGCTCAGCACGACGCCGAGGCGCAGCTGCCCGCGATCGCCCTCGGGGCGCGCGGCGCGCTCGACCTGCACCAGCGCCTTCATGGCGGCGAGCGGGTTCTTCATCTCGTGGGCCACGCGCGCGCCGACCTGCTCGGTCGCGCGCAGCCGCGTCGCCGCCTCCTCGAGGCTCGCCAGGCGCATGCGCTCGAGCGCGAGGGCGGCGTCCGCGTAGGCGTCGGTGAGGCCCGCGACGCCGGTCCACGCCAGCGCCGCGGCGCCCACGAACGTGGCCACGCGCATCCAGCCGAGCCAGGGCTCGGCGGGCGGCGGCCACGGCCAGTCGCGCGGCAGGGCCGCCAGCAGCGCGACCGCGAGCGCCACGCCCAGGAGCAGCAGCAGCGTGCCCGGGCGGCGCCCGAAGGCCGCCAGCGCGATGACGAGCGGGGCCAGCAGGATCGGCAGCACCGGGCTCGCCACGCCGCCCGAGAGCAGCGCGCCGACCGACAGCGCGGCCGCGGTGATGGCGAGCGACACGAAGAGCCACGCGCGCGTCACCGGGCGGCGGCGGACGACCACCGCCTCGACCACGAAGAAGAGGAGCGTGGCCCCGAGCGCGAGCGCGAGCGTCGCGCGCTGCGGCGCCTCGACCGCGGCGGCGCCCAGCAGGAGCACCTGCGCCAGCGCGATCGGCGCGACGATGAGCGGGCGCGCGCGCAGGAAGGCGGCGCCGACCAGGGCGACGCGCGCCTCGGCAGGGCGCGGCGACGTCGGGATCCCGACGCCGCGTCGGACGACCGACGCCGCGGCCTCGGTCATGCCGGGCGCAGCGCTCACCGCCAGGCGCCTCCGCGCGCGCGACGGCGTTCGGCACGGAAGTTCCAAAGACGGGCGGCGCCTCGCATCGAAGGGAGTCTGCCATGAATCCGTCGGCCACGCTGCCCCGCCCCACCCTGCCGCTCGTCCACCGCGCCGTCGCGCTCGGCTGGCTCGCCCTGGCCATCGCGCTCGGCGCCTCGGGCGCCTATGCCGCGGTGCGCCCGCTCGTGCCCGGCCTGTTCGCCGTCGCGGTCGCCTCGACGCTGCTCGCCTGGCGCCGGTCGCCCGCGCTGCGGGCCTGGAGCGACGCGCTCGATCTGCGCGGGCCGATCCTCTTCCACGTGGTGCGCGTCGGCTTCGGCGCGCTCTTCCTCGTCGAGCTGGCGGCCGGGCGCCTGCCGGCCTACTTCGCCGAGAAGGCGGGCATCGGCGACATCATCGCCGGCGCGCTCGCCCTCGTGGCCGCGCTCGCCGCCGGTCGCACGCCGCTCACGCGCGTTCGCAGGGCGGTCGTGCTGGTGTGGTGCCTGTTCGGGCTCGTCGACATCCTCACCGTGCTCGTCACGGCGCAGTACGGCTTCCTCGTGCTGGGCGACCTCCAGATCGCGGCGACGCTCGGCCGGCTGCCCTACGCGCTCCTGCCGACGGTCGTCGTGCCGCTGGTCGTGCTGTCGCACCTGCTCGTGCTGCAGCGGCTGCGCGCCGCGTGACCGGCGCGAGCGTCGTGCGAGGGGGCCGCGCGAGGGGCGGTCCGGCGCACGCCCGCGCGCGTCCCGGCCCAGCGGGGCTCGGCGCACGCCCGGCGCAGCGTGCTGCGACGCGGGTCCGAGCCGATCGCCGCGGCGGCAGTCGGCTTGCATCGGCGCCCGCGCGGAGGTGCTCGATGCGACGCTACGCCCTGGTGTCTCTCCTCCTGCCGACGCTCCTCGCCGGCTGCTTCTCCACCCGCTTCACGAGCGGCGCCGCCCCGGCCGGACCGGTGCGCGACGACGGCCAGTGGTTCACCCTCTGGGGTGCCGTCCCGCTGTCGGACCCGGCCGCCGGCGAGTGCCGCGACGGCATCGCGTGGGCCCACTCCGAGCTCGGCGTGACCGACATCCTGGTCGACGTCGGCCTGGCGGTGGGCGGCGGCATCATCGGCGGCGTCCTCTGCCCGCTGCCCGACGGACCCAGCGCGGGCGAGGCGCGCGAGTACGGCGGCTGCGTCAGCGGCTTCTCGACGCTCGTGCCGATGCTGCTCACGCGGCGGACGGTGCGCTACCAGTGCGCTGCGCCGGCGGCGGCGGAGCCAGGAGGGCGCTCACGCTGCTCGGCGAGGGTCGCGGCTCCGTGGTAGGCCGCGAGAGGTGGCGTCGCCGACCTCGACCCGCTCGAAGCCACTCGGAGCGGCTACCGGGTAGCCGCTCCGAGCCGACTCACATGCGCACCTGGTCGCGCTCGGGCCGGCGGTTCCGGCCCGTGCCGGGGTTGAACCCGGTCGACCGCGACGGCTGACGCTCGGGCATGCGCTCGGGATGACGCTCGGGCATGCGCCCCATCATGTCGTCGCGGCGCCCGGCCGAGAGCACGAACTCGCTGGCCATGCTGGCCAGCTCGCGGGCCTGGCCGGTGAGCTCGGTCGAGGCGCTGGCCGACTCCTCCGAGCTGGCGGCCGCCCCGCTCGTCGCCGACTGGATGCCGACGATGGCGTGGTTGATGCCGGCGATGTCGTTGTGCTGACGCTCGGCCGAGTCGGTGAGCGTGGCCATCAGCTGATCGACCTCGTGCACCTGGGTCGTGATCTCCTTCAGGCTCTGCATGACCTCGGTCGTCAGCATGGCGCCGGCCTCGGCGTTGCCGACCGACTCGGCGATGAGCCCGGCCGTGCTGCGCGCCGCCTCGGCGCTGCGCGTGGCCAGGTTCCGCACCTCCTCGGCGACGATGGCGAAGCCGCGGCCGGCGGGTCCGGCGCGCGCCGCCTCGACGGCCGCGTTCAACGCCAGGAGGTTGGTCTGGAAGGCGATGTCGTCGATGGTGCGCACGACCTTGGCGGTGGCCTCGGACGACGCCGTGATCTTGTCCATCGCGGCGCACATCTGCTCGACGCGCTGCGAGCCCTGGTCGACGCGCTCGCGCATGACCGCCGACACCTGCTTGCCCGACGTGGCCGCGCGCGACGTCGTCTCGATGGCGCGGTTGATGTCGCCGAGGCGGGTGTTGATGGCGTCGACCGCGCCCGCCAGCTCGGTCGAGCCGGTGGCCAGGGTCTCGCTGCCCTCGGCGATGTGCGCCGCCGCGGCGTGCACCTCGGTGGCCGCCGTCGCCACCTGGGCGATGGTCATGCGCAGCTGCTCGATGGCCGAGTTCAGGAGCTCCTTGATGCGGCCGTAGCCGCCCTCGTGCTTGCCGACCATGGGCGTCGACAGGTCGCGCGCGGCGACCTTCTCGAGCACGGCCGTGACCTCGGTCACGAGCAGCTTCTTGCGCTCGTTGATGCCGGCCGAGCACAGCGCGATGTCGAGCGTGATGAGGCGCTCGAGCGCCGCGCGGAAGGCCTCGCGGTCGGCCGGGCCCGCGCCCGCCGTGGCCACCGCCGCGTTCAGGTGCGAGCGGATGACCTCGTACATCGGGACGTACCAGTTGAAGTCGAGGTCGATGCGGTCGTGCGCCGCGCCGACGCGCATGCGGTACTCGACGTAGCGGTCGTCGATGCGCCCGGCGAACATCGACTCGATGTAGCGCTCCAGCATCGGCCGCTGCTTGGCCACGCTCGAGTGCTTCTCGAGGATGGCGCGCGTGCGCGGGCTGGCCAGGATCTTGGCGTAGAAGTCGTCGAGCAGCGCGCTCGCCCGCGCCCGGCACACTTCACTCCAGGCACCGATCACGCCGAGGTCGGCCTCGGTGAGCCCCTGGAAGGCGATCTGCGTCCGCAGCTCCGGGTCGGACACCTTGATGACGCCCGGCGGGGCATGAACCGAAGACTTCGAGCCAAAGGGCCATAGACGCTTACCGAGTCCCATCGTCGCCTCCACACAGGGTACCGAGAGCGAACGGGATGGCAGCGATGGAGCTAAAGCGCGCGACTGGGGTCGCCCCGGACCTGGCGTAACCGGCGCGCGCGACCTCGCACTCTCGGCGCGAGAGGTGCTTGGTCCCGACCGTGGTCGTGCCCGAGAACGAGGCATACCCACGCGACCAGCGCCGCGCGGCGCATGGTGGATCTCAGCGCGCTCGAGGCGCGGGTCTCACCGAGCGCGCCGCCGATGGCTGCGCGCGAGGCGCCGGTCGCGCCCGGCAAGGCGCGCGAGCCAGGCCAGCGCCAGCGCCAGCGCCGCCGCGTCGGGCCAGGCCGCGCCGCCAGCCGCGCACGCGCCACCCTGGGCCAGCACGTCGCACACGTCGCCGATGTGGTCGCCGTCCTTGTCGGACTGATCGGTGTTGGGGATGTCGACGCAGTTGTCGAGCTGGTCGGGGATGCTGTCCTCGTCGCGGTCGGTGCAGCCGCTCGCGGCGAGGCCTTCGTCGGTCTCGCCGTCGCAGTCGTTGTCCTTGCCGTCGCACACCTCGACCTGGTTCGGGCCGGTCTCGTCGCACAGCGCCTGGCCGTCCTCGCCGCACACGGTGACGCCGAGATCGCACTGGTCGTCGTCGGGCCCGTCGCAGGCGTCGCCCACGCCGAAGCCCTCGTCGGTCTCGCCGTCGCAGTCGTCGTCGGCGCCGTCGCAGGTCTCGCTGCTGGCGCCCGCCAGCGGGTCGCAGGTGTCGCCGGGCACGCCCGCCGCGCAGGTCAGGTGGCCCTCGTTGCCGGCGCAGGCGCCGACGCCGCAGGTGGTCGCCGACGCGACGAAGCCCTCGTCGGTGTCGCCGTCGCAGTCGCCGTCGACGCCGTCGCAGGTGGCGTCGTCGGCCTCGGTCTTGCCGCCCGGCGTGCAGCCCGGGTCGACCGCGCCGCCCACGCAGGTCTCGGTGCCGCTGCGCGCGCACGCGCCGAGCCCGCAGCTCGTGGCCGCGCCGACGAAGCCCTCGTCGTCGGTGCCGTCGCAGTCGTCGTCGACGCCGTTGCAGGTGGCGTCGCTGGCGGCCGCCGTGCCCGGCACGCAGGTGTCGCCGGGAACGCCCTCGTCGCAGGTGCGGACGCCGGCGCTCAGGCACGCGCCGCGCCCGCAGCTCGTGGCCGAGGCCACGAAGTCCTCGTCGGTCTGGCCGTCGCAGTCGCCGTCCTGGCCGTCGCAGGTGAGGTCCTGGGCCTCGCTCTTCGGGCCGGGCGCGCACGAGTCGACGACCGTGCCGCCGCTGCACGCGGCGCTGCCGGTGCGGGCACACGCGCCGGTGCCGCAGTGGGTCGTCGGCGCGACGTAGTCCTCGTCGGTGTCGCCGTCCTGGTCGTCGTCGACGCCGTCGCAGGTGGTGTCGTCGCAGGCGTGCGCGCCGGTGCAGGCCCAGCCGCCGTCCACCGTGCACTCGAGCGTGCCGCACTGCTGGCCGATGTGGCACACGGCGCCGGCGTCGATGAGGCCGTCGGCCCCCTGCACGCTCTCGTCGGTGCGGCCGTCGCCGTCGTTGTCGATGCCGTCGCACACCTCGGTCAGCGACGGGTCGGTGTCCTTGCAGCAGAGCACGCCGCCCTGGCGGTCGGGCATGGTCTTCACCAGCGTGTCCTGCAGCTCGACGCCCGAGCACGACCACGCCCACTCGGCCGGCTGGGCGTAGCCGAAGTCGGTGGCGGGGTCGTCGGCCGGCAGGAGCTCGGTGCCGCGCAGGCCGCCGCAGAGGAGGCCGGCCTGGCGATCGAGCGGGCCGCAGGTGCCGGCCGGCACCGTGGCGCCCATGTTGCCGCAGCCGAAGACGCCGATGCCGCCGGCCAGCGCCTGGCCGTTCACGCCGTCCGAGCACTCGAGCGCGCCGGCCTGGGCGCGCGTGGCGAAGAAGGCGCCGCCGGGCGGCACCGTGACGTCGGGCGAGTCGACCGGGCCGCTGCCGAAGTTCGGGTAGAACGGGTCGACCGCGTCGACGCAGGCGTTGGCGCCGCCGCCGCCGACGCGCTGGGCGACGTCGTCGGGGCCATAGCAGATGTGCCAGCCGGTCGGGCACAGGTCGGCGGCGTGGCAGCCGGCGCCCGAGGCGTTGGTGCCGAAGTTGCCGGCCAGGTGGTTGCAGCTCGGGTCGCCGAGCAGCGCGTCGCCGTCGGCCCCGACCCCGCTCCAGGCGCCGGCGCAGGCCGCGATGAGCGGGTACTCGGACCAGGTCATGAAGCCCTCGCGCGTCTTGTCGGCGCAGCCGATCGAGCTCGCCAGGTTGCACGCCGGAACCGTCGGCGGCAGGCCCTCGTCGGTCTGGCCGTCGCAGTCGTCGTCGGCGCCGTTGCACACCTCGGCGCGCGTCGGGTCGAAGGGCCGCGGCGGGTACGGGCAGGTGCCGTTCAGGCACGTGTCGAGGGTGCAGAAGACGTTGTCGCTGGCGCAGCCGCAGCCGAGGTTCACGCCGAAGAAGAAGCGCTCGACGGTGTTCCCCTGCGCGTTGAGCGGCGTGATGGTGAAGGTGAAGGTGAGGTTCGAGGGCCAGCTCGCGGCCGCGTCGTACGGGCTCGGCGACGGCACGGTGAAGGTCACGCTGTGCTGGCCGTAGGCGACGCAGGTGTTGGTGAGCTGGCCGTTGCCGTTCCACTTGGTCTGGCCGGTCGCGTCGGTGACGCCGGTGTCGGCGCCGTTGTCGAGCGACACGCCCCAGCCGACGAGGTCCTGCTCGTCGGGGTCTTGCGTGCAGCTGATGCCGGTCGTGCCGCCGCAGTTGTCGAACTTCTCGAAGCGCAGGTGGATGAAGAGATCGACCTGGAGCGCGCCGAGGTCGCAGTCGGCGATCTGCGCGCGCGCGGTCCCGCCGAGCGCGACGAGCCCGCCGAGCGCTGCCGAGACGGTCGCGAGCAACATCATCATCAGGCGTGACTTCACGGCTCGGTCTCCGCTTCGAGGATGACGGGCTTCTCCGGACTGTGCGGCTGCCCGTTCACCTCGATGATATGGAACTCGACGCGTCGATTCTTGGCCATGCCGGCGGCGGTGCGCCCGGCGGGGCCGGGGACGAGCGGCTGGCGCTTGCCCCAGCCCTTGGCTTCGAGGCGCTCGGGGGCGACGGCCTTGCCGACGAGGTAGGCCATGACGGCGTCGGCGCGCGCCTGCGACAGCTTGTCGTTGTAGTCGTCGGTGCCGTGGAAGTCGGTGTGGCCCTCGACGCGGATCTTGGTGAGCTGCGGCTGCTCGCGGATGACGCGCGCCACCTCGTCGAGGAGGTCGAAGCTCACCGGCTGGATGACGGCCTTGTTGTATTCGAAGAAGACCTTGTCGAGGATCTCGATCTGGAAGGTGGTGATGCGCACCTTCTTCGGCGCCTCGTCGGGGCAGCCGTCGTCGTCGAGGTACTCGTTCTTGGTCTCCGGCTTGTCGCGGCACGAGCCGAAGCCGGAGGCGTCCTTGGGCCCGTCGGCCACGTCGAGGACGCCGTCGCCGTCGTTGTCGGGGTCGGGGCAGCCGTCGACGTCGTCGTGGCCGTCGTGGTCCTCGGGTCGTTCCGGCACGAGCCGTAGCCGCTGGCGTCGACCGGCCCGTCGGCGGCGTCGAGGATGCCGTCCTGATCGTTGTCGTAGTCGGGGCAGCCGTCCTGGTCCTCGAAGGCGTCCTTGTCCTCGGGCTCGTCGCGGCAGGTGCCGAAGCCCATGGCGTCGGCCTTGCCGTCGACCACGTCGGCGATGCCGTCGCCGTCGTTGTCGGGGTCGGGGCAGCCGTCCTGGTCCTCGTGGCCGTCCTTGTCCTCGGGGTCGTTCCGGCAGGCGCCGAAGCCGAGGAGATCCTTCTGGCCGTCGACCACGTCGAGGATGCCGTCCTTGTCGTTGTCGGGCTCGGGGCAGCCGTCCTGGTCCTGGAAGTTGTCCTTGTCCTCGGGGTCGTCGGGGCAGTCGTCGTTGCGATCGAGGATGCCGTCCTTGTCGCGGTCGCGCGTGACCGGCGTGTCGCCGACGGACGCGAAGCCGCGCACGTCGGGCGCGCCGACGCCTTGCGTGAGGCCGGCGCCGGCGCCGAGCTCGAGGACGACCGGCCCCAGACGAATCTGCAGCGCGCCGTCGATCTCGATGGGGGTCGTGCGCAGATCGGAAAGGGTCTTTGTCAAATCGGCGGGGTCGCGGTTCTCCGACGACGGAAGGACGCCGAAGAGGCTCGTGACCAGCTTCACCTCGGGGCGGCCGAGCGGGATCTCCAGGCCGAGGCCGAGGTGGAGGCCGTCGTCCATGACGAGGTTGTGGGCGTGGGCCTCGGGCTGGAGCATGTAGCCGACGTTGGCGGCGATGGCGAAGCCGGAGTCGACGTCGCGCCAGTCGACGACCAGCGTCGGCAGCGCGCGCAGCTTGCCGTACGAGTTGAAGCTCTCGGAGTCGCCGGTCGGGAGGTAGAGCGGGATGGTGAAGGCCAGGCCGAAGCCGCCGGCGTCCTCGGGGTTGAACGGGCGTATTTTCGGAATGAGGCGCATGTCGCCCAGCACGAAGCCGTCGACCTGGCCGTTCGGGAGGTTGAAGAGCGCCAGGCCGGCGCCGCTCTGCGACACGACCAGCGGCATGACGATGCCGATGTCGACCAGGTCGAAGAGGCCGACCGCGCCCCACAGCGACAGCGTCGCCTGGCTCTTCACGAGGTGGCTCACGACGACGTCGGTGTCGTCCTGGCGGACCAGCTGGAACGGGTCCTTGTCGATCTGGAAGAAGACGCCGGCCGACGGATACAGGTGCTGCATCACGTCGGACTTGGCGAGGTTCAGGAGGTTCACGCCCTGCGCGGGCATGGGCTCGAAGATCTCGACCTGGAACCTGGTCGAGCTGTCGGGCACCGGCGTCTGCGCGCGGGCGCGGCCCGCGTCGAACGCGGCCAGGGCACCGACGGCGACGAGGGCGAGAGCGAGTTTCGAGGCCGCGAGAGCAAATCGACTACGGTGCATGGGCCCTCCGGACGAGCGGCGCCATTGTGGGGCCGAAGCCTCCGGCTGGCAACGCGAGCCGCCGAGGCCGTGCGATGGGCGCGACCCGGGCGCGCGCCTCACCAGGAGTTGCCGCTCGAGTCGAAGAGCACCCAGCGCAGGACGAGGTCCACCTGGACCAGCGCGGCGCTGCCGTCGCTCCCGTCGAAGGCCTCGACCGCGACGCGCGGTCCGATGAAGAGGCCGCCGTGCTCGGCCCCCGACGACATCTGGAAGACGACCGAGCCGGCGATGCCGCCGCCGAAGTCGAGGCCCGGAGCGAAGCGGAGCTCGACCGGCACGCCGACCTGCCAGCGCGCGGCCTGCCCGCCCTCGGCGAAGACCTCGCCGCCGAAGAAGCCGTACCCGCTGCCGCCGCCGAGCGCGCCGGCGCCGGCGGTGATGGCGCCGCCGGCCCGCAGCTCGGGCGTCCCGACCGCGGCCTGGAGCGACGCGCGCGCCTCGGCGCCGAAGCCGCCGCCCTCGAGCCAGGTCGGGCCGACGTCGAGGCCGGTCGCGACGGCGCAGCCGGACGCGAGGGCCAGCGCGGCGCCGAGGCCGGCGACGAGGGCGTTCGCGCGCGCCACGGCTCAGCCCATGGCCGCCACGATCTCGGCCTCGCGCGCCCGCGCGCGCCCGAGCGCCGGGCGCTGGCGCAGCGCCGTCAGGTAGCGCTGGAGCGGCGCGTCATCGGCGGCGACCTTGCCCCACTGATCGAGCCAGTCGAGCATGCCGCCGATCATCAGATCGGCCGCCGTGAACTGCGCGCCGAGGAGCCACGGCGTGCGCTCGGTGAGCGCCAGGCGCACGCGCGCCACCACCGCGTCGAAGGGCGGCCAGCCGATGGTGCCGGGCGCCGGCGCGTTCACGCGCGGCGACATGGCGTCCGTGAGCGACGGCTCGGAGGCCGCCGGCGCGTAGAAGAGCCAGGTCAGGTAGGCCGCGCGCTGGGCGCGCCGATGGCCGGCCAGGCCGGCCGACGGCACGGCCTCGGCGACGTAGGCGCAGATGGCCGAGCTCTCGGTGACGGTGACCGGCCAGCCGGGCGAGCCATCTCGCGCGCCAGCGCCGCGGTCCACGAGCGCGGGCACCTTGCCGTCGGGGTTCACGGCCAGGTACTCGGGCGCCTTGTGGGTGCCCTTCGAGAGGTCGTGGACCACCAGCTCGTAAGGTGCGCCGCTCTCTCGAGCAGCCAGAGGCGCGCGCGGCGCGGGTGCGGGGGGCGAAGTGGAGGACGAAGCGAGGCACGGTCATGGCGCGAGCATCGCCCGCGACGCGCGCGCCTGACAAGCGCGCTGCGGCGGCGCGCAGGAACGGTGGTAGTCTGCCCGGCATGCGACGCCTCACCCCGCTCCTGCTCGCCGCGACGATGGCCGGTTGCGGCGACACCACCGCCCCCGTCGACGCGGTCGTCCCCGACGTCGCGGACACGAGCCCCGACGGCGCCGAGGCCAGCCCCGACAGCGCCGACGCCGCGCCGAGCGCGCCGCGCATCCGCTTCTTCGTCGACGAGCGCCCGCAGGACGACGCCGACCTCGACGTCGACGCGACCCTTCGCGGCGCGCGCTGGAGCGACCCCATCCGCGTGGTCGTCGACGGCCTCGCCGCCGGCCAGCAGGTGACGCTCGCCTTCAGCGCCGCGGCCGGCACCTCGCAGGCGCGCTTCGCCGCCGACGGCGACGGCGTCATCGACCTCGGGCGCGACGCGCCGCTGTCCGGCGACTGGGCGGTGGCCGACCGCGACGCCTTCCTGTGGTCGATGGTCGGCGCCGTCGATCCCAGCGCGCCCATCGACCTGACCATCAGCGCCTTCGTCGTCGACGGCGAGCGCCAGATCGCCAGCGCCACCCTGTCGCGCCACACCACCGACGCCGACATCGTGGTCGAGCCGGTGGCCGACGACACGACCGTCGGCGTGCTGGCGCTGCCGCCCGGCGACGGCCCGTTCGGCGCGGTGCTGTGCTTCGGCGGCTCGGAAGGCGGCACCGCCAGCGGCCTCCGCTGCGCCCGCCACATCGCCAGCCTCGGCTACGCCGCGCTCGGCGTCGGCTACTTCCGCGCGCCGGGTCTGCCGCCGACCTTGAAGGACGTGCCGCTCGAGATATTGGAAAAGGATCTTGCCTATCTGACGGCCGACGCGCGCGTCGCCGCGGGCGGCGTGGTGGTGGTCGGCGCCTCGCGCGGCGGCGAGCTGGCGCTGCTCCTCGGCGCGCGCTTCCCGGCCGTGAAGGGCGTCGTGGCGCAGGTGCCGAGCGGCTACGTGTGGGGCGCGGCGGCCGGCGAGGGCGCGGCCTGGACCTACGCCGGCGAGCCGCTGCCATCGATCCCGTCGTCGGGCTCGCTCACCGGCGACCCGCTGGTGTCGTCCGAGGGCGTCCTCGGCACCTCGACGCGGCGCATCTTCCTCGACGCCGTCGCGCAGGCCAGCGAGCCCGAGCGCGCCGCGGCCAGCATCCCCATCGAGGCCGTGGCCGGTCCGGTCGTCCTGCTGGGCGGCGCCGACGATCAGCTGTGGCCGTCGTGCGAGCTGGCCGACGTCGCCTACCAGCGTCTGCTCGCGGCCGGCCACGTCGCGGCCCACGGCGATCGCCTCGTGTGCTCGCCCGACGCCGGCCACTTCTCGACCGGCACGCCCGGCTGGACCGCGGTCGGCAGCACCGTCTACGACGACGCCGTCAACGGCTTCCGCTTCGTGGTCGGCGGCACCGTCGCCGGCAACGGCATGGCCCAGCGCCAGAACGACACGGCGCTGCGCGCGCTGCTCGAGGACGTGCTCGGCCCGGGCCGCATCGTCGCGCCGTCGTCGGCGCCGGCGGGGCCCTGACCCGCGTGAGCGGGTCGACATGTCCGCTCCGACGACCGTAACTCCAGACGAAGGGGCTACGTACTACGCGGGCGGTCGCCGGGATGAGGGCGTCCGCATGGAAGCACCATGGTCATCGTCGTCTTTCGCAGCACGCTTCGCGCGGGTGTGGACCCTCTGACGCTCGCCCCGCTCGGCGCGCGCATGTACGAGCTCGCCTCGGCCATGCCGGGCTTCATCTCGTACAAGGACTTCGCCGCCGGCGACGGTGAGGCCGTCTCGATCGTCGAGTTCGAGTCGCTCGAGACCCTCGCGGCGTGGCGCGACCACCCCGAGCACGTGGCGGCCCAGCGCCTCGGTCGCGAGCAACTCTTCGCGGCCTATCACATCCACGTCTGCACGCCGCTGCGCTCGTACGGGCACCGCGCCGACCGATCGCGCTGGCGGCTGCGCACGGGGCGCTCGGACGAGCTCGCGCGCCTCGTCGCCATCGATGACGACGCCTGCTCGCTGTTCGTCGAGGCCGGTCGGGATGGCGAGCTCCCGGCGGCGTTCACCGCGGACGAGCAGGCGCGCTGGCAAGCGTCGCTCGACGCGGGCCGAGTCGTCGTGGCCGTGACCGCGGACGACGAGCCCATCGGTTTCGCGGCGCTGGGGTTCGTCGACGGCGAAGCCCACCTGCAACAGCTCTCGGTCCGCCGCGCCTGGATGAAGCTCGGCCTCGGGCGCGCGCTCGTCGAGCACGCGCTCGGCTCGCGCGGCGACGCGCTGTGGCTCACGACGTACGCCGACATCCCCTGGAATCGCCCCCTCTACGAGCGATGGGGTTTCTCGCTCGTGGACGAGGCGAGCTGCGGGCCCGAGCTGCGCGCGATCCTCGACGCGGAGAGGCGCGCCTTGCCCGCCCCCGGGCAGCGCGTCGCGATGGTGCGCCGCCCGAGGTAGCGCGCCGGCACGTGCACCTCGTCGTCGCGGCGGTCGATGATCGGCCGCGTGCGGCTCACCGTCGAGCGTGTCGATGGCGCGGGCGATCAGCCGGTGACGAGCCAGCGCGCGTGCTCGCTGTCGGGCAGCAGCGCGCCCCAGAAGCTCGACGAGCGCACGAGCCGCGCCCACGACGACAGCGCGCCCGGGAAGGTGGCCGGCGACGGGTCGGCCCAGGCGCAGGCGGTCACGCCCAACACGACGAGCAGCGCCTGCGCGAACGGCGGCACCAGCGGGTCGCCGAGGCGCAGGAACAGGTGGCGCCGGAGCACCTCGAGCGCGAACGCATCCAACGCCGGCGGCAGCACGCCGCGCCAGGCCGGCGGCCGCTGCATGTCGAGCTGCATGAGGCGCGGCGGCACGTGCGCCAGCCGCGCGCGCAGATCCTCGCTCGCTCCCGAGGCCGGCCCGGCGAGCTGCGCCTTGAGATCGAACACCGCCAGCGCCTTCACCAGGCGCTGCGCGAACGGCCGCGGCAGCTCGGGCACGGCGCGCGCGTCGCCGGTGAGGTGTCCGACGAAGCGCGCCACCGACGCGTCGGGCATGAGCGTCAGCCCGATGAGCCCGCGCTCCGACGCGGCGATCTCCGGGTCGAGCCGCCGCTCCTCCTGCATGGCCGGCAGCGGCTCGATCTCGGGGCCGTCGCGCCAGGTCTTGGCGGTGCTCACGCAGGCCGGGTCGAGGCCGACGCGGTAGCCGTCCTCGGCCAGCGTGGCGCGCTTCGGGAACTGCTGGCAGACCTTCGGCTTCTCGCTCAGCCCGAAGGCCGCGTGGATCCTGCAGAGCTTGCGCTCGTCGAGGAACACGCAGCGGCCGTCGACCATGCGCAGCGCGCCGCCCTCGACCGGCCGCTCGACGCCGAGCGCCGCGCCGTGGCGCACGATGCGCGCCTCCTCGGCCGGGTCGACGAAGCGGATGCGCCAGCCCTCGCAGCACGCGCCACAGGCGTGGCAGGCGTGGCGGAGCGGTCGCAGCGCGATGAGCCCGGGGGTCCTCGTCACGCCGCGAGCATGGTCCAGGTCGCGGCCCTTGTCGACCCGCCCACGCCCGGCTCGACGCCCGCGCCGCGACTCAGCGCAGCGCGTTCAGCGCCCGCACGAGCTCGCTGTGGGCCATGATGAGGTCGGGCCGGTCCTGCAGCGCGGGCCGGTACCTGGCGGTGAAGGGCTCGGCCTTCATGGCCAGCTCGAGCTCCTTCTTCAGCGCCAGCGCGGCCTCGTGCGCGCCGTCCTCGTCGTCGTCGAGCAGCTCGTCGGCCTGCGCGATGAACATCGAGAGCGGCCGGAGCCAGGCGTACGCCTCGTCGGTCGTGAGGTGGTGGAGCAGCACCTGCGGCGTCGGCATGGCGCCGTGCTCGCGCGCGTAGTCGGCGCGCGCCACTTCGACGAGCTCCTTGTGGACGGCGAGCAGGGCATGGCGAACGGCTTCGAGGGTCGGGTGAGCGTTCATGGGGGCAGAGCCTAAGCACGACCCGCTCACCGACCCAGCGCCGTCGTCAGTGATGACCGCGCAGGATGAAGGCGAAGTTGTCGCCGTCGTTGTACCAGAAGTAGCTCTGCGGGTCGGCCGAGTCGGTGCACTGCGTGTCCGCCGCCCGCCCGCCCTCGTAGGCGATGCCGTTGACCTGGCCGACCTCGGCCCCGCCGTTGCCATCGGCCGCGCCGACGCCGCCCGAGTTGAGGAGCGCCATGTAGGTGCCGGCCGGCAGCGTCAGCGCGCCGACATCGAAGCGCATCTCGCTCAGCTCGGGAGTCGTCGTGCGCACGTCGGGCGAGGTCCAGAGCGCCGGTCCGACGGCGCGCCACGAGCCGGTGTCGAAGGCGACGATCTGCCCCACCACCTCGAGCGGGCTCATGTCCTGCGCCGTGCGCGCGAAGAGCGAGAAGCCGACGATGGTCGTCGTCTCCGTGAGCGTGAACGTCTCGCCGTAGGCGCCGGTGTCGCACATGGTGCCGAGCGTGCGCGAGCCGTCCCAGGCCGGTGTCGTGTCGACCAGGTCGCAGCCGCCGCCGGCGCACGGGTCGCTCACCGGCGCCGCCGCGGGCGCGCCGTCGCAGGGCATGGCGTAGGCGTACGACGCGCCGGTCGCGGTGAGCTCGGTGTAGGTCGCCTCGAGCGTGCCGTCGGGTCCGCCGAGCGGGTGGCGCTGGCACAGGAGCCCGCCGGCCTCGTCGGTGATGGGCACGTTGGCGATGATCTGCGGATAGGCCGCGTGCGGCGGCGTCCAGAAGCTGCCGTCGGCGCTCGTGAAGAGGCCGCTCGAGGCGGCCGTGGCGCTGGCGGTCAGCACGCAGTCGGGGCCGATGGCCGGGTCGCCGTCGTCGCTGGCGAGGTCGAGCGCGAAGGCCGAGTTGAGGTAGCACGCGTCGACGCCGCCCACGGCCTGCGGGCCGTAGTAGACCGAGGTCTGCCCCACGCCGGGCGCCTGGCCGCCGCGATTGCCGGGCCTGCCGACCGGCGACAGCGCGTACTGCTTGTCGCGGCAGGTCACGACGACATCGTTCATATAGAGGGTCGTCGTGCCGGCGCCGGCGCTGCACACGAGCGCCATGACGATGGTCGGCATGCGCTGGCCGCTCACCTCGTCGGCCAGCAGCGACGGCTGGCAGTCGACCTTGGCCGAGCAGAAGATGTCCTCGAAGCTCACCGCCACGTCGAAGAAGCCCTGGTTGGCGTTGCGCATGATGGTGAGGTCGAAGTCGACCGGCGCGTCGGCGTTCTCGCGGCACGGCACCTCGAGGCGGCAGCCCTCCGGGCACGGGTCGCGCCAGCCGCTGGCGCCGTCGCTCTCGATGGGGCTCGCCGATTCGTCGTCGCTCTGCCCGGTGTAGAGGCCGTCGACCCACAGCGTGACGCTGTTCACGCGCTCGCCGCCGTCGGCGTCGCAGGTGCCGACGTAGGCCAGGCCACCGCCGCCGCCATTGCCGTAGCGATCCGAGCAGAGGGTGTCGCCGTCGCCGTCGGTGAGCTTCTGGCCCGGGGTGCCCGCGCTCCAGACCACGTCGCCGGCGCCGCCGGGTGAATTTGTCACTTGGATGTCGTAGCAGGCGAAATCGATGGCGGCGAGGTCGAGCGGCGCCACGCGGATGCTGACGCCCGGGCCGCTCGGAGCGACCGCCTCCTCGCTGCACGCGGCGAGCAGGGAAGCCAGCAGGGACGACGACGCGAGCACGCACGCGACGGACAGTCGAAGCGACATGGGATCCTCTGAGCGAGAGATGGAGCGGTGACGTCGAGCGCACCTCCGCAGGTGTGCGCCGCAGCCGGGACTATCCGGCTGCCCTGGCCAGCGGTCAAGCAGGAGGCACGCCGCGCCACGCGGCTGCGCGGGCCCGCGAGCCCACCCCGGTGCGGGGACCCGCGACAATCGTCGCGCGCCGCGAAACCTTTCCGCCCGACCCGCGTTGGCGGGGGCGTGGATGCGGAGGCCGACGTCTTGCAGCACTATGACGTGATGACCGTGCCAGCAGACGATGCTCGCACTCGGGCCGGCCCGGGGGGAGGCGCAGTGGACATCTCCCTCGAACCGGCGCTGGAGCCCGACTGGGGCGCGGCCCTCCTGGCGCGCCATGTCGCCGGCGACGCGCTGGCGTTCCCCGAGCTGGTCGAGCGCTTCAAGGGACCCGTCTTCGGGTTCTTCCGTCGCAGCGTGCCGCCCGAGGCCGCCGACGATCTGTTCCAGGAGACCTTTCTCCGCGTGCACAAGGATGCGGCTCGCTACGAGCCGCGGAGGCCGTTCCGCGTGTGGCTCTTCACCATCGCCCACAACCTGCTCAAGAGCCACCACCGGCGCCGCGTGGTGCGCCGCGTGCTCGTCGACTGGTGGGTCGGCGGCCCCGACGGGAAGCCGATGGATCCCGCCGACACCGCGCCGCGCCCCGAAGAGGCGCCGGCCACGCGCCAGTCGATGCGCTGGCTCGAGGGCGCGCTCCAGGCGCTGCCCGAGCGGCCGCGGCAGGCGCTGCTCCTGACCCAGCTCGAGGGCCTCTCATTGGAAGAGGCCGCCGGCGTGCTCGGCGCTCCGGTCGCGACCGTGAAGACCTGGGTGCACCGCGGGCGCCAGGCGCTCGCCGCCGCGCGGCGCGCCCATGAAGGAGGACTGTCATGAGCCAGACCCACGACACGAACGGGTTCGACGCCGAGGCCCGCGCCGCCACCGAGGCCCGCGCCGCCGCCGAGCTCGCCGAGCTCGCCGCGGTCGACCAGCGCTGCGCGAGCTGCCGCCGCTCGAGCCGCCGCCCACGCTGGTGCAGCGCACGCTGGCCCGCGTGCGCCAGGACGGCGAGCGCCGGAAGCGCTCGCGCATCATGGCCTGGGGCATGCTCGCCACCGCGGCCGTCATGCTGGTGGTCGGCCTGGTCGCGCTGCGCCTGGACCGCGGCGCCACGGGCGGCGAGGCGGCGACCGGCCTGGCGCTCGGCGAGCAGGAGCAGGAGCGCACGAAGGGCGAGCGCGGGCCGCGCCCCGCCCACGACCGGCCGGCAGAGCCTCGACAGGAGACCACGACGAAGGTGGCCGGCACCACGGTCGAGCTCCCGGCGAGCGAGATCACCGCCGGGCCGCGCGGGCGGACGCAGCCACCGGACCTCGAGCACAACGCTCCCACGCCGAGCGCGGCGACGCCCGAGACGACCACCTTCCGACCGCCCGCCGACCAGGGCCTCCTCGGCGGCTCCGTGCCGGAGGCGCCGCCCGTCGCGCTCGGCGACGGCGAGCTCCACACCGGCACCGAGGAGCACGCCGCCACTGACCACTTCTGGCGCGACGGGCAGCTCGGCAATACGCGCGACAGCGACCTGCGCCAGCGCGTCGACAAGCTCGACACCGCCCGCGAGGTCGGCGCCAACGAGGCCGCCGAGGCCGGCGAGGGCCGCTTCGCCGATCGCCTCGGCGCCCTCGACGGGCGCGACGAAAGCATCGTGAAGACGAGCGGCGACCTCGACGGCGACGCGACCGGCAAGCTCGACGAGAAGTCGAAGGGCAAGCCGCGCGACGGCTGGGTCTACGACCTGCCTGCGGCGGGCGACGAGGCCGTGAACGGCCTCGAGGACCTCACCCGCACCGGCAACGGCGACGGCTTCGACGCCGGCGACCAGGCCGGCGCCAACGCCGGTGTGAAGAGCGGGACCTCGAAGGCGGCCGCACCACGCGCGGCATCATCGCGGTCGACGGCTACGCGGCGACCGACAAGATCACGACGCTCCTGCCGGGCACCTTCGCCTTCGAGCTCGCCAACAAGGAGACCGACGCCAAGGACGTCACCGAGGCGCTCGCCGACCACGGCGGCGGCAAGGTCGACGGCAAGAAGGCGGGCAAGGACAGCGCGAACGGCCCGGGCGGCAACGACGGCAAGGCAGCCAACGCCGCCGCGCCGGCCTTCATCGAGGCGCGCGGCTACTTCGCCAACACCTATGTGCCGGGCGACAAGGACCTCGACCGGCTGCGCGCCGAGCTCCGCGCCACGCCCCAGGACAAGGGCGTGGCGGCGCTCGACGAGCAGGCCCACGCCGTGCGCCAGCCCTTCGATCGCCCGGTGGGCCAGGCCATGGCGCTGAGCCTGTCGGCCGACCACACCGCGGTCGCCGGCCCGACGCGCCTCACGCTGCAGGTCGGCCTGGCCGGCGCGGCGCAGGCCGCGACGCGGCGCTCGGCGCTCGACGTGGCGCTGGTCATCGACGTCGGCTCGGCCGGCGCCGAGGTCGACCGCCAGGCGCTCTGGAGCATCGCCCAGGCCTTCGTGGCCGAGCGCCAGGCGGGCGACAGCTTCGCCGTCGTCATCGCCGGCCCGGCCAGGCCGGTCGTCCTGCGCGGCGACGCGCTCAGCGCCGCCGAGGTCGTGCGCGCGCTGGCCGCCGCCGTCGAGTCCGGCACCCGCGTCGACGCCGACCAGGCCCAGCCGGCCGACCAGGCCGCCCCGGCCGCGCTCAGCGCGGCCATCGACGAGGCCTATCGCGTGGTCGGCGCGTCGGCGAGCGCGGACGCCGCCATCGGCGCCAACGCCGTGGTGGTCGCCTCGGCCCGCGCGCCGTCGCTCGACGCGCTGCCCGGCATCGGCGCCACCGCCGAGCGCGGCGCGGTCCAGAACATCACGCTGTCCACCATCGGCGTCGGCATGGGCGGCCAGAGCGCCGTGCTCACCGGCCTGGCGCAGGTCGGCCAGGGTCGGCGCTGGGTGGCGGCGAGCCCCGACGACGCGCGCCGCGTCGTGACCTCCGAGCTGGCCGCCGCCGGGCGCGCGGTGGCGCGCATGGTGCGGCTGCGCATCCGCCTCGCGCCGGGCGTGAAGCTGGTCGAGGTGGTCGGCTCGGGCCCGCTCGACGTGACGCACACGCGCGCCGTGAAGTCGGCCGAGGCCAGCATCGACAAGAAGGTGGCCGAGCAGATGGGCATCGCCAGCGACCGCGGCGAGGACGAGGACGGCATCCAGATCGTCATCCCGGCCTTCATGGCTGGCGACGACCACGCCATCCTGCTTGACGTGGTGGTGCCCGGCCCGGGCCCGGTGCTCGACGTGCACGCCAAGTGGAAGGACCTCGTGCGCATGCAGAACGGCGAGGCCCAGGCCAGCCTGAGCCTGCCCAACGGCGCCGACCAGCCGACGCCGCTGTCGCTCAACGTGGTCGAGAACCGCGCCGCCCACCTGGCCAGCGACACGCTGCTCAGCGCGTCGCGCATCATCCGCGCCGGCGACCTCGCCCGCGCCGACAACCTCCTCGGCCGCGCCGGCGACGTGCTCGCGGCGCTGGCCGGCAAGGCCCCGGCGGTGCGCGAGCAGGTGACGCTGCTCGCCGGCTACCGCCAGCTCGTGGCGCGCATGACCCAAGGCACCGGCGAGGCCGGGCTCGCCGACTACCTCGTGAAGTCCCTGGAAGCATCCGGGAGGGCGCTCAAATGAAGACGACAAGCACCTTGACGATCATCGCCGGCGCCTGCGTGGCGCTGGCGACGGCCACGCGCCCGAGCGCGGCCCAGCCGGCCCCGACCCCGGCCGCCGGCCCGGGTGAGATCCGCCTGCCGCTCGACGCCTACCAGGCGCTCGAGGCGCGCCTGCGCGAGCTCGAGAAGCGCGCCAGCGCGGTGCCCATCGAGGCCGCCGTCACCTCGGCGGCGGTCACGGTCGACGCCGCCCTTGGCGTCGTCAACGCCACGGTCGGCGTCGAGCTGATGGGCGACGAGCAGGTGGCGGTGCCGCTCTTGCCGGCCGGCACCGCGGTCGAGAGCGCCACCGTCGACGGCCAGCCGCTGGCGCTCGTGACGCGCGGCTCGGACCTCATGTGGGTCGCCGCCGAGCGCGGACGCCACAGCATCGAGCTGCGCTATCGCGTACCGCGCCCGACGCGCGACGCGCTCGACGTGCCGTTGCCGCCGGCGGCGGCCATCACGTTCTCGGCCAGCGTGCCGACGCAGGGCGGCGCCATCGAGGTCGTCCCCGGCGAGATCGGCGCGACCGAGGTCATTGGCGACGCGACGCAGGTGACGGCCACCCTGCCCCGCGCGTCGTGGGTGCGCCTGGCCTGGGGCGCGGCCACGGGCGAGCGCTGGCTCGTGACCGGCGGCGACTACCAGGGCACGGTCATGAAGGACACGGTGCGCTGGAAGGCGGCGCTGGGCGTCGAGGTGCTGGGCGCCGACATGGCGGTCGTGCCCATCGCCAAGAGCGACGTGGCCATCGTCGAGGCCCGCCTCGACAACGAGACGGCCGTCATCGAAGCCCGCGGCGACGAGCTGCTGGTGCGCATCCACGGCCGCGGCAAGCACGTCGTGACGCTGACCTTCGACACGCGCATCGCGTCGGGTCAGGGTCCGACCGGCACCACGCTGTGGACACCGCGCCCGCCGGCCCTGGCGGTGAGCCTCGACCTGCCCGGCGACAAGGACGTCACGGTCAGCCCGGTGGGCGGCGTCGAGAAGCAGAAGACCGGCGACCGCACCAAGGCGACGGTGCACCTGCCGTCGACCGACGCGGTGTCGCTGGCGTGGGCCGAGGCGCTGCCCGAGGACGAGGCGGGCCTGCGCGCCAACGCCGAGGTCTTCCACACGGTGCGCGCGGCCGACGGCGTCCTGCAGGTGACGGCGCACGTGCTCATCGAGGTGACGCGCGGCAAGGCCCAGAGCCTGGTGGTGGCGCTGCCGCAGGCGGCGCTGGTCAACGCCGTGCGTGGCCCGGGCGTCTCCGACTGGCGCAGCGCCGAGCAGCGCGCCGACGGTCCGCGCGCGCTGACCATCTACCTCGATAGGGACCTGGCCGGCAGCGCCGTCGAGGGAGCCACGCCCATGCCGCACTACGAGATCGACTACGAGGTGGTGGTCGGCAACGGCGCCGGCACGGCGGCCGGAGCGGCGCCGCAGCCGGTGCCGCTGGCCACGGTCGAGGGCATGCATCGCCAGCGCGGCATGGTGGCGCTGGTGCGCGGCGACGAGCTCGAGGTGCAGCCGGCCGACGTGACCGGGCTGGCGGCGGTCGGCGAGAACCAGCTGCCGTCGTGGCTCCGCGACCAGGTGCAGACGAAGGTGACGCACACCTACAAGTACGCCGAGCCGGGCGGTGCGCTCACCGTGCGGCTGGCGCCCTTCCAGCGCGAGTCGGCGCGCTTCGACGCGACGGTGGACACGCTCTTCTCGCTGGCCGAGGGCGTGCTCCGCGCGGCGGCGACCATCGAGGTGACGGTGAAGGCGGGCACGCTGGCCGAGCTCGACGTCATCCTGCCGCCCGGCATCAACGTGCTCTCGGCGAGCGCGCCGTCGCTCCGCGAGCACCGCGTCATCGAGCCCGTCGCCGGAAGTGACAAACCCCGCCGCCTGAATTTGTCATTCACGCGCGAGATGGAGGGCACGGTGCGGATCGAGCTCGCCTGGGAGCGCGTGCTCACCCCGGGTGACCCGAGCCTGACGGTGCCGCTCGTGCACGTCGCGGGCGCGGTGGTCGAAGAGGGCCGCCTCGGCCTCGAGGCCCTCACCGCGGTCGAGGTGAAGCCCACCAAGTCGGAGCGCCTCCTGCCGCTCGACGTGCAGGAGCTGCCGCAGAAGCTGGTCTTGCGCACCTCGAACCCGCTGCTGCTCGCCTATCATTATGTGTATGCCGACCCGGCGCCGGAGCTGGTGTTGGGAGTGAAGCGTCACGCCGAGATCGGCGTGCAGGTGGCGACCATCGATCACGCCGCCTACGAGACCTTGTGGACGAAGGACGGCGTGGTGCTGACGCGCGCCCGCTACACGGTGCGCAATCGCGGCAAGCAGTTCCTGCGCGTGGCGCTGCCGGCGGGCAGCGTGGTGTGGTCGGCCGAGCTCGCCGGCCAGCCGGTGAAGCCCGCGCGCGACGAGGGCGACACGGTGCTGGTGCCGCTGTCGTCGTCGGCGGCGCCCTTCGAGGTGTCGTTGGTCTACGTGCAGCGTCAGGGCGCGCTCGGCTTCGCGGGTCGCGTCGACGGCGAGCTGCCGATCCCCGACCTGGTCGAGACGGAGACGAGCTGGTCGGTCTACCTGCCCGACGACCTCGAGTGGGGCAGCATCACCACCAACATGACGGTGGTCGCGCGCCCCGACGGCGAGGTCAGCGACGTCAGCGCCTCGAGCTTCGCGAACGCCGCCAATCAAGAGATGGGCTCGAACGGCCTGCGCATCGAGGTCCCGGCGCGCGGCCGCCGCCTGGTGCTGCAGAAGCTCCTCGCCAACGTGACCACCGACAACGGCCCGAGCATCGAGCGCGCCAGCTTCTCCATCCGCTATCGCGGCGCCGACGCCGGCCTGGCCGGCGGCGTGCTGGTCTTCGCCGGCACCTTCGCCCTGGGCCTCGTCGTCCTGCGCCTCACCTCCGGCCGGAAGACCGCGCGCCCGGTCGCCGCCATCGGCCTCACCGTCTCGCTCGCGGCCGCCATCGTCGGCTTCGTGGTCTTCGGCGGCGACCCGCTGCTGGCCCTCGGAGCGGTCGCGGTCATCGGCATCATGGCCCTCCTCCGCACCCTCGCCCGCCGCCGCGCGAGCGAGCGCCTCGAGCCCGCGCCCACCACCTGACCTCGGACGCGCCGAGGCCTCATCGCCGCGAGCACGCGCCTGGAGCCTCACGAGAGAGTGACACGAGAGTGCGACACGAGAGTGCGACACGAGAGAGTGACACGAGAGAGTGACAATCTCGAAGCCGTGGTCCGGCGCTGCCCGCGCTTGACGTGCGACGAGCGCCGTGGCTTCGTCGACCGATGTCGCCCCGCAGACAAGTGCCCTCGATGCACCCCCGGTTCTGGTCTTTCGCCGCCCTCTCGCTCGCCATGTCGATATCGCACGCGGTCCGGGCGGACCCGCCGGAGTGTCGGCTCGACCCCGCGTGTCCGACGCTGGGGCGCTGCACGCCGGAAGCGATGTCGTGTGTCATCGGCAGCGCGGCCGACTGTCTGGCGACCGAGCTGTGTCAGCTCCACGGCGAATGCAACTACGACGCGGCGACGAAGAGCTGCACGCCCTTCCCCAAGGAGACTCGCGGATGTCCCCAGACGCCGTGCTGGCCATCCGCGCGCGCGCGAGGTGAGCCGCTTCGGATTCCGGGTGGAGGGTGTCGCGAGACGCCCGCGTGCCGGAGCTACGGCCTCTGTCGACTACCCACCTGGGACCAGGGCGAAGAGAGCTGCGTGACGTCGTCGGCTGCCGACTGCAAGGCCAGCCTCGGCTGCAAGTTCTTCGGGCAGTGCAACAGCGGCAAGGACTACACCTGTGGCGGCGCCGACGGCGGCGGCGGGACGTGCCGAGCCGGACGAGCGTGCAAGCTCTACGGCAATTGCGTGGTGAGCGATCTCCTCACGGGCGGCACGTGCGTACAGGGCGAGGACTTCGCGGACCGGAGCCTCTTCTGCAAGCGCTCCGGACGCTGTGCGCTGCCCCCGAGCAACACCACCTGCGCGAAGAGTGACATATGTCGCATCCTCGGGCGCTGTGCGGGTCCTGCGACGCCCCCGGAGTGGAGCGCGAGGCAGGAAGAGCCGGGATGCGTCGCGACCGACTGCTCGGCCAGCGAGGTGTGCGTGAAATACGGCGCCTGCCATCTCTCCGGCGGGCGGTGCGTGCACCCGCCGGAGGAGGTCGCGCCGTGCGACCTCGAGGAGATTGCGCCGCTGACCGCGACCGCGTCGAGCGCTCAGGACGACTGGAAGTCCTACACCTTCGACGCGAAGAACCTGGTGGACCGCGACCTCGGAACGAGCTGGCAGCCCGGCAAGAAGCAGGCAGACGGGCCGTACTTCCAGATCAGCCTCCCCCGCTCGGTCCGTCTCGCCGAAATCCATATCGCCAACGGGTTCCAGCGACGCGATGCGATGGGAGATCTGCAGCGCCTGAACGGCATGCTCGGCCACGCGCTCGTGGACGTCGGCTCCGTGCAGCGTGTCCTGGAGCTCCAATATGACCGCACTCCGGGCGGCAAGTACTACGGCTGGACCGTGCTCCAGCTCCCGCACGTCGAAGCCTCGCACTTCAAGGTGACGGCGCTGTCGGTGACGCCGGGGCTCCTCTGGGACGACCTCGCCGTCTCCGAGGTCCGAGTCTTCGCCTGTCGCGAGCCATCCTCGGCCCCGCACTGACGCCGCGATCCGTGCCCCCTCCCCCTCGCCTGTGCGACCGGGCACCCTCGGCAGGGCGCGCCCTGGACCCCCGCGAACTGGCTTGACAGGCTGTCCTCCGGGCCATTACGAGGAAGTCCTCGGCGCCTTGCCGCCGCCTCACCGAGGACAACCATGAAGCTCTGCTCCCGCCTCGCGACGCTGGTCGTCGCGGCTGCGCCCGCGTTTGCGACGCTCGCCGTCGCGGCCCTGCCAGCCCTTGCGACGCTGGCCCTCGCGGTCGCCGTCGCGGCCTGCACCGAGGACGCGCCGACCTCCGCCCCGACCGGCACGCTCTACGACCTCAGCCAGGGCGCGAGCCACGCCGAGCCCGAGTATCGCGCCGCGGTGGCGCGCCTCGACCTGCTCGAGCTCGCGGTCCAGACGCCGCACGGCACGCCCGAGCTCTACGTCGGGCACCCCGTCACGCTGCGCGCCGAGCTCGACCTCGACGCCGAGCCGCTCGACGCGCCGCTCTTCGTCGGGCTCCGCGCCGGGGACGACGCGCGCTGCGTCGTCGGCGAGCTCGGGGTCGAGCACCTCACCGATATGATCGACGCCGCCGCCAAGGCGAACCAGGCGCTCGGCGCGCACGACCCGGGCATCGACCCCGGCTCGCTCGCGGACTGCGCGGCGAGCCGCACCTGCGCCGCGGCCGGCGAGGAGTGCGTGGGCTTCGTGGGCGAGGTCCCCAAGGGCTACGACCCGAACGCGCCGCTCGCGACCGACGCGCCGGCCATCCCCGACGGCAACACCGACGAGCCCGCCTTCGAGCCGGCCGAGGAGGTCACGACCTGGCAGTGCATGCGCCCGGCCTTCGCGGGCAGCGTCGTCGCCGCGGCCGCGGCCGCGCCCGCCGTCATCACGCCGGCCGACCTCGCCGGCCAGGTCGAGCACGGCTACGTCCTCACCGGGGAGGCCATCCTGCCCGAGAGCTGCGCCGCGCTCGTCGGCAAGGCGGACGTCGAGGCCTGGGCGAGCTTCGACCCCGAGTGGCTCACCGTCTTCCCGACCCGCCCCGGTGGCCAGGACGAGAGCCACGTCGACGCGACCCCGACGCACGACGCGGCGGCCCCGGTCGACGCCACCGCCGCGCTCGAGGCGCAGGCCTACGCCTCGCGCCTGGCGCTCACGACGCCCGTCGGCGGCGGTGTCCACGCCGACCCCGGCGTCGACATCGAGCTGCGCGCGCGTCACGACCGGCAGCTCGGTCGTGCCGCTCCACGAGGCCCGCGCCGAGGAGCCCTGGGACTTCGACGTGACCGCCGCGTTCAGCGTCGACGGCGCGCTCGACGCCGCGCACGAGGCCGCGCTCGCGACCGCCGAGGAGGACTTCCGCTTCACGCTGCGCCCGAGCGGCGACCCGCGCCCCGGCTGCGAGGTCGCGGAGCCGGCCGACACCGAGCCGGCCGCGCTCGCCATCACCGATGCGCAGGGCCACGAGGCGGACGACGCCGTCGTCGCCGAGCACGCCGAGCGCACCGTGAAGGAGCACGGCTTCGGGCTCCACCTCGCGGGCGAGCTGCGCGCGCGCGTCCTCGAGGGCGGCTGGTCGTGCTGGGATCGCTTCGAGGTCGAGGCCTGCCTGACCACCGACCTCGGCGAGGCGACGGCGCCCGGCATGGGCCTCGACAACAACTGCGCGCGGCTGCCGATCGCCATCGCGCGCGTGCCGTCCGACAGCGACCCGAGCGAGAAGCGCTACGACCCGCACGCCGAGGAGCCCGACTGGGACAAGGGCTACGACGCCGGCGCCGGCGAGCGCTCCGACTACGACTTCCGGGTCGGCGCGCTGTCGTCCGGCGGCTGCGACCAGAGCCTGCTCCAGCAGTACACCGACAAGATGGAGCGCTACTTCGAGCTCGACCGGTCCGTGAAGATCACGAACTGGTACGTGATGGACTACAAGCGCTACCTCGAGCACACCGGGGTCGGCGACAACTGGGACTACAACCCGTACTTCCTGCCGGCCAACTGGTTCAATGCCCACATCGCGCGGAGCCCGTGGGTCGGCGGCCTCCTCTACGAGTGCACGCAGCGCTTCGAGCAGACCGGCGTCGTGGGCGGCGACCACGACTACTGCTACTGGATCAGGGTCATCAACAACGACTACGAGGCCTACCGGCGGCTCCGTCGCTACTACCTCAGCGACGACGGCAAGGCCGGCGACTACGTCGGCTTCAAGAAGGACCCCTTCAAGCACACGAACAACTGGTTCGAGTACATGTGCCAGGGGCTCCACTCGGGCTCGGTCTTCGCGAAGTACGGCGCCAACGCGCCGGCCATCATCAAGAGCTGGTGGGACCGCTGGACCAACCCCGACCCGATCCACGCGCAGTACGACGTGAGGCAGCGCCCGGCCGAGACCTACCCCATCGGCGGCACCGGCGGGGCCCGCTGCGCGCGCAACGGCTTCTACATGTTGCACCGCTACAAGGTCGGCGACGGCGGCGCGGTCGAGTTCGTGGACGACGACGGCGCGTTCTTCAGCGAGTACCTGCCGCGCATCCGCGAGAAGGCCGCGGCCAAGGCGGCGGCGGACCAGATCTGGAACACCCTCGTCTCGACCTGCACGTCCATCAGCGCGCCGGCCTGGAGCAGCGAGACCATCTCGCAGACGCGGCTCGCGCCCGCGCTCTACCCGACCAAGACGGTGAGCTTCGGCGCCGTCAACTTCGGGGCCGAGGGCGGCATGCTCAGCGACGCGCTCGTCAACAAGGTGACCGGCGACTTCGTGCTGACGGCGGGTCCGCAGGTGCGGCTCTGGCTCGACGGGACCATCGCGCCCGAGCTCGGCGGCGGCCTCGACGTGCGCCTCTACGACGTCTTCCGCGCCTGGGTGCTCGGCCGCTTCTACAACGACGTGGTGTCGAGCTACCTCTCGGCCGGCTTCCACGTCCTGACGTTCGACCTCTGGAAGCTGAAGTACAAGCTGCCCGACCAGTTCAACATCCCCATGCCGCCGCCGGTCGAGAAGGAGAAGGAGCGCTGCCGCTCGTTCTTCTACGCGCCGGTCCCGGTCGGCCTCGAGCTCTGCATCGGCGTCGGCGGCGCGCTCGGCCTGAAGGGCGACGGCCCGAACGACCAGGCGACGCTCAAGGTCGAGAAGGTCGCGACCACGGCGGGCGCCTCGGGCGAGAAGCCCGGCCTCGTCGGCAAGGTCATCCCCTACATCGCCATCAAGAGCTCGGGCAGCATCGGCGTCGACTTCTTCGCCGGCGTGGCGGGCTTCAAGCTGAACCTCGACCCGACCGTCGAGCTGCAGTTCCCGATCGAGCCGTCGCTGCACTGGAGCCTCAAGTGGCAGTCGGCGACCTCGAAGATCGCCTGGGAGCTCGTCCCCGCGCTGCGCGTCGGCTTCGACGTCGTGGGCTTCGGCGGGAGCCTCGACTTCCAGCTCAAGTGGCGCTTCGGCGACACCAAGAGCTGGACCATCGTCGACTGGGACCCGCTCGACCTCGCCAGCATGACGCTGCTCGAGAAGTCGCTCACCTTCTCGGGCGAGACCGGCTTCTGATGGCGCGCCGCCGCGTGGCGCTCGTCGCCGGTTCGGGCGCGGCCGCCGCGCTGGCCGTCGGCCTCGCCGTGGCGCTGGGCGGCGGCGCGACGAGCGGCGCGGGCGCGGCGCGCGGGCCGGTGACCGCCGACGCGGCCACGGGCGCAGAGAGTGGCAAAATCGCGGGCGATAATGACAAAATCGTCGCCTGTCGATTCTCGCCGGGCCAGGACCTGGCCTTCGACTTCGAGCTGGCGGCGACGATCGACATCCACGCCGACGCGCTGGGATCCGGCGGCGACCGGGTCGTCGCGCGCGCGGGCGACGCGGGCGACGCGGGCGACGCGGGCGTCGAGCGCGTGGTCTCGGGGGCGACGGGCGTGCTGGCCGGGCGCGTCCTGGCCGTGACGTCCGCGGGCGAGGCCATCGTCGCGCTGCGCGCGCGCGGCTGGCGCGACACGCCCGAGGCGATGGCCGCGGCCGCGGCGGCGTGGTCGGCCGACCTCGCACGGCCGATGCTGGTGCGCCTCGACCGCCGCTGCCGCGTGCTCGCGACCGCGCGCCACCGGGACACGGCGCTGCTCGCCTACGATCGGATGCTGCGGCTGGTCGACGGGCTCGGCTTCGCGCTGCCCGCGGACGGGGTCGCGCGCGCGGGGCGGAGCTACGACGACGAGGGCCGCGACACGCACGGCGTCTACGCCGTCCGGAGCGAGCTCGCGCCGGCCGACGACGCGGGCGGCCGCGGGGTCGTGACGCGACGCCGCACGGGCTTCGTCACCGTCGCGGCACCGACCGACGGGCCGAAGGTCGCGCCGCGCATCGTGCGCTCGGAGGGCCGGGTCGCGCTCGGCGACGGCGCGCGCACGCCGTGGTTCTCGCGCCTGGACGACGACGAGGTGGTGCGCGGCGAGACGCGCGGGCGCGTGGCCTTCGAGGCGACGACGCGGCTCACGGCGCGGGCGCGGGCGGCGGACCCGGCGGCGTTCGCCGGCGCCGACCTCGCGCTCGCGCACTACCTCTGGGGTCGGCCGAGCGAGGCCGAGCTGCGCGCGGCGCGCGACGCCATCGGCCCGGCCGAGCCTGCGGCGTGAGCGTCGAGGACGCGTGGAAGGCCTACCAGCGCGGCGCCGCCGACGACTGGTTCGCGGCGCAGAAGCTCCTCCGGGCGTGGCTCCGGGCCAATCCGGAAGGCGCCGACGCGCTGGCCGCCGGGCTCCGCGCCGGGCGCTACAGCGAGGCCGAGCAGGCGGCCCTCGTGCTGGCGCTGGCGAAGGCCGACACGCCGGAGTCGCGGCGTGCGCTCGAGGGGCTGGCCGCCGATCGCGCGCTGCCGGAGAACCTCCGCACGCAGGCCGTGAGCGCGCTCGCGGACGTGCCGTCGCCGACGCGCGCGACGGTCGACACGCTGACGCGCCTGGCCGATCGCGTGGACGGCGCGACGACGCAGGACCTCGTCGGCAGCGCGGCCACGATGTCGCTCGGCACGCTGCTCGCGGGCGCGCCCGCCGAGGACGTCGGCGACCTCGCGCGCGCCTACCTCGACCGCCGGCTCGCCGACGCGAGCCAGCCCGATCGCACGGTGGAGGCGCTCTGGGCGGTGGGCAACGCCGGCGATGCGGGCTTCCTCGACGCCGTCGAGCCGCTCGTCGAGAGCCCCGACGCCGACCTGCGCGCGGCCGCCATCCACGCGCTCCGGAGGATGCCGAGCGGCGACGCCGGGCCGTTGCTCGCGGCGCGCATGAAGGCCGAGCAGCACCCCGAGGTGGCGGCCGAGGTGGCGCAGGCCGAGCGCGAGCAGGTCGCCAATGGCGCGGCGCTCTCCGAGCTCGACCTGAGCCTCCTCCAGTCGAAGCTCATCGGCGCGCCCGAGCCGCTGCGCCGCGAGCTCGTGCTCACCCTGGGCGCGGCGTCGCGGGCCCAGCCCGAGGCGCGGGCCATGCTCGCGGCCTGGTACCCGAACGAGCCGAGCGTCGCGGTGCGCGTGTTGATCGGGCAGTTCGTGCCGGCCGACGAGCTGCCCGCCGCGCCGCCGCCGAGCCCGTCGGGCGGGGGCGGCGCCAGCCGTTAGCCGGGGTCAGGCGACGTGCGCCGGATGGTCCCGCTTCGGGTCGATGATGGCCGCCGGCTGCCCGCCGAAGTAGCTCTGCAGGAGCCGCTGCTGGCGCTCGACACCGCGGCGCCGCAGCGCCTCGAGCCCGCGCGCCCCGAAGAGCCGATGGACGCCGTACACGACGAAGCGCACGGGCGCCGTGAGCAGCGGGTACCAGGGCAGCGCGAAGAACGGCACGCCGAGGCGACGCCGCGCGCGCCAGCCGAGGACGAGCGACGCGTTCGAGAGGTGCTTGTGATAGAGGTACCAGCGCGCGAGGGCGCGGAGTCGGGGGCTCGACTCGAGGCCCGGCACGGCGCGCGCGAGCGGCTCGCGGATGAGCGCGCTGCCGAGCAGGTGGATCTTGTCGTCGGGCAGGCGATGGGTGCGCGCGGCGTGCAGCAGCTTCCTGACCCCGTCGCGCTCGGTCAGCGCGAGCCACGCCTCGTCGACGCCCGATAGCCAGCCGACGTAGCGCCAGAGGTGCATGGCCGCGCGCGAGTCGCGCGGCGTCACCGGCACGCCGAAGAGGCGGGCGCCGATGAGGGTCATCGGGCCGAACGCGAGGTAGGTGGCGAGCATGTCGACCTGGTTGATCGGCAGGCCCCAGCGCTGGGATCCAGCCCTCGCGGCGCTGCGCCGCGCGGCGCACGAGCCCGTGGACGAGGCGCACGCGCATGGTGTTGAGGAAGCCCTCGCCGAAGCGCTCGACGCCGCCCGGGCGGGTGACGTCTTCGAGCCACTTGCCGGTCTCGCCGAGGCGACGCGACACGTCCTTCTCGAGCGTGCCCGAGATGGCGAGCGTCTGGTTCATGCTGTTGTGGGCCGCGTAGCCGCCGAGCAGCGCGAGGTCGCGCAGCACATAGAAGATGACGACGCCGCAGGACTGCAGGAAGCGCGAGCCGTGCGCGAGCAGCTCCGGGTCGAGCCAGGCCGGCGGGGTGTCGACGCGCGCGAAGAACGCGCGCAGCGGCTCGGGCGGGTCGGTGAGCGTGTCGATGCCGCGCGTGAGCGCCTGCTCGAACTGCGCCTTGGCGGCGCCCGGGCGGCCCTCGAACATCCACGCGACGAGCGCATCCATGGGCGCGTCGCCCTGCCACAGCGCGCCCTCGACCGCGGCCCACTCCTCGGGCGTCGGCGCGATCGGCCGGCCGACGAAGAGGCGCGCCGGCAGCTCGCGCAGCCGGCGTCGGCCCGCGTCCGCGAACGCCTGGGCGCGCTCGGGGGCCGCACGCGGCGTGACAGCGTCGGGGGCGGTCACGAGCCGCCTCGCGTCGAGGCGAGCCCCTCGAGGAGCAGCGCGGTCACGCGCACGGAGGCCTCGCGGGCGGACAGGCGCTCGCCCTGGCGATGCCACTGGCCGAGCCAGCCGAGCGCACCGCCGATGGTGAAGGCCGCGACCTTGGCGTCGCACTTGGGGATCGAGCCGTCGTCGATGCCGACGGTGATGAGCGCGAGCAGCCGGCGATGGATGACGCGCTTGGCCGTCTGCAGCTGGGTCACCGTCTCGTCTTCGAGGTCCTGCTCGGCGACCCGGACGAGGACCTGGCCGAACGGCGTCGCCATGCTCTCACCAAACCAGACCATGAAGCGCTCGAGCCGCGCGCGACCGTCCTGCGAGGCGTCGTCCTCCTCGGCGAAGTAGCGCTCGCTCGCGTCGACGGCGACGCGCGTGCAGGCGAGCAGGATCTCGTCCTTGCTCGAGAAGTAGTGATAGATGGCCGGCTTCGTGATGTTCAGCCGCTCGGCCACGTCGGTCAGCTTCGTGCTGTGGAAGCCGCGCGTCGTGAAGAGCTCGGCCGCCGTCCGCAGGACGGCCAGCCGCTTCTCCTCGACCTCGCTCGCGCGCTTCGCGCGGTCCTTGAACGGGGATGGCACCGGTTTGACTACTCGCACGGCAGATGTCTTACCCATGGGTAAGCTCATAGTCAGTCGCCCCCGAGCGTCAAGCCCCGCGCGTGGCCCTCGGCCCGCCTTTCTCCGGCAAGCCTGCTTACCCGCGGGTAAGTTCAAGCCGGCGGCGTGCGGCGGACGTGCATGCGATCGCCGCTCGCCCCGACGAGCCGGTCGGCGTTCCCGCGCGGTCCAGGGCGACGGCCGATCTCGAGGCCACGCCGGTCGGTGAGCGCCGGGTGATCTGGCGCGCGTCGACGTGCGTACCGGCAGCATGCGCTCCGTCATCACCGCCGTCGCTGCGTTGATCCTGTCTCACGCCGCGTGCGGCGGTGACACCAAGTCCGGGTCGGACGCGACCCGTGACGCGACCGCGCCGACCGACGCCACGACGTCCCCCGACGCCACGACACCCGCCGACGCCACGACGCCCGCCGACGCCACGACGCCGACCGACGCCACGACGCCCGACGCGACCGCGCCCGAGGACGCGCCGATCCTCGACCCGACCGACGTCGCCCACGCCGTGCTCGACGGCTGCGCGCTGCCCGAGTGCGCCGTGGTCATGCCGCCCATCACGCTGTCCCACAGCGGCGGCGCCGAGCTCGAGCTGCTCGCCGACCCGCGCCTCGACGACGCCATCGCGCGCTGGGGCGACTGCCTCGGCGACGTCACCGACTGCCTCCGCCGCGGCGAACCGCTCGGCGCCTGCCTCGACGGCGCCGCCCGCTGCGACCCGACCTGCATCGCCCAGGTGCACGCCGCGCACGCCACGCCGACCTGGTCCGACTTCCGCGCCGTCTTCCTCAGCGAGGGTGCCCCATGCCGTCCCACCGCGCCCTGATCTCCATCGCCACCCTCTCCCTCGCCCTCGGCGCGGCCGCCCCCGCGGCGCGCGCGTGGAACAGCGACATCGACCCGGCCGGGCCCGACGCCTGGATGTCGCCGTGGGACGACGAGCACCGCCAGATCGCCTTCGCCGCGCTGGCCGCCATCGGCGCGGCGCGCTACGGCGACCGCGCCCGCGCGCCGTCGCTCGCGCCCGGCTCGCCGTATGTCTCGTATCGCACCGACCAGCCGCGCGGGAAGTGCACCATCGACGGCGCGCGCCGCCCCGGCCTCACCGGCCGCACGCCGGGCGGCGGCTTCTGCCTGCTCGACCTCGCGCGCTGGTGGGCCGGCATCGATCCGACCAACGCCCCGCTCCAGGTCTTCCTCTCGCGCCGCGCCGACGCCACCACCGGCGACGACGTCAACACGCCGCTCGAGGAGCGCTACCTCCCCGACATGGATCACTTCGACGAGCTGCCCGACTCCGAGTACTCGCTCGGCGACTGGCTCCTCAAGGACAGCTACTGCCCGCCGCGCCCGAGCGTCACCGAGCAGTACGGCTTCGGCGGCTGCCACGACGCCAAGGGCTACCTCGGCGCCGGCACCAACAGCTCGCACTTCGGCGAGGAGGCGCGCCTCCACTGGCAGCGCTATCACCGCATCGCGCTGCGCCTCGCCGACCGCGCCGCCGCGCTGCGCCGGAAGCTCGACCTGACGCGGCCCGAGCAGGCCCAGGTGGTCGAGGAGGCCGAGCGCGAGGCGCTCACCTACGAGGGCATCGCCGGCCACTTCCTGGCCGACCGCTGGGCCGCCGGCCACATGTTCAACCGCCTCGGCTCGCCCGACGCCAGCGCCTTCCAGGACCTCGCCGTGGGCGGCCCGGTCACGATCGACGGCTTCTACGCGAACTTCGTGGCGGGCGCCTTCACCGGCCTCTTCCACGGCGCCCAAGAGAAGGCGACCTATCCGCTGCCGACCTCGAGCCCGGGCATCGTCATCCGCTACGTCGACGGCGACCCGCCCGCGGTCGTCCGCCGCCTGCTCACCGCGACCGAGCTCTTCGGCTCGCGCAACCTCGGGCCCGACCCGTTCGCGCCCTGCGGCAAGGCCACCCCGTGCGACGCCAAGGTCGACGGCCTGGCGCTCACCAACCTGCGGCTGGCCGGCGCGACCCACGACGCCGTCGGCGATTTCCGCTGGCTCGATCTGGTGAGCGGCGCCTGGGCGCCGAACGACTTCGAGCACCGCACCACGCACCCGCCGCTCATGCCCGGCGGCGACGCGCGCTTCCCGCTCGGCGACACCGCCTTCCAGCGCGCGAGCCTGCTCGCCTGCATGTCGCGCAGCCAGGCCGAGGTCATCCGCCGCTTCGGCCCCCACGACGGCGGCGGCTTCGGCCTCCAGAACGCGCTCATCCCCGAGACGGTCGGCGGCCCCATCGAAGGCGAGGCGACCTGCTTCGACCTGTGGCTCACCAACAAGAGCCTCGGCCGCGCCATCGCCGCCGCCGGCCTGACCTCGCTGCCCGACCTCGCGCGCGCCCATGTCGTGCTCATCGATCCCGACGACCACGCCGTGACCGAGCTCCTGGCGGGCGCGCTCGGCAACCTCGTGCGCGCCGGCCTCACCGCCGAGGTCGCCGACATCATCGGCCAATCGGTCACGGACCCGACCGGCACGTCGCTCGCCCACGACCTGCCGCCGCTGCTCGGCGTCACCGCGCACCCGCAGTCGATCGCCGGCTTCGCCGAGCCCGAGGACCTCGACCTCATGCCGGCCGTCCACGCCGAGCAGGTGGGCCGCAGCCAGCGCATCATCTACGGCGCCTTCAACCGCGCCCACGCCGACTACTGGTGCCGCCAGATCGACACCGCCTCCGAGGACCGCAGCCCGCTGCGTGGCGCGGCGCCGTTCCGGGCGTCCGTCAGCGACAACCGCATCCCCATCCAGGCGCTGCGCCGGCCCGCCTACGAGGCGCCCGCCGACGACGCCGCCCGCGACGCGCTCGACCGCAACGAGGCCGTGTGCGAGCTCATGGCGGCGCGCATCTTCCACAAGTCGGTGACGCTCGCCTACACCTGCGGCGAATTCGGCTGCTCGACCAGCTACGTCCCGTTCGAGCAGCTCGACCCGCTGTGCGACGCCGTCCTCGGCGAGCCGGTCGAGCAGGGCGCCGACGACCCCGCCGTCGGCTACTCGGCGGGCTACGCGCCGGCCTACGACGACGACGAGGACACGCTGCCGGTGGCCGGCGACGACGTGGCGCTCGACCCCGACCGCGGCTATCCCCAGACGGTCGTCGGCTGGTGCGAGGCCAAGCCGGCCATCACCAACGCCGCGCTGCGCATCGTCAGCGGCCAGCGCCAGCACCGCTACGTGCTGTCGAATTTCACGCCCACGCTCGAGGATTTGGAAAAATCGCCGGACTGGGCGCCAACCTATTATCTCTCCGGGAGTGACAAAGTCGTCACGCTGCGCGGCTACAACTTCGGGCGCAAGCTGACCGTGACGGTCCAGAACATCGACACCGGCGTGGCCAAGTTCTTCGCCTACGACGCCGACGAGGCGCCCGCGTCGGACAACCCCGACGACGATCTGCTGGCGCGCGGTGCCTGGTTCCACATCCAGCACGACGTCGGCTCCGAGCTCGACGAGATCCAATTGCGACTCATCGATTTCGCGCCCGGCGAATATGACATCCGCATCAGCAACAACAGCGACGGCGCGCGCCCGCGACTCTCGGTGGCGACAACGCGCCTGCGCGTCGCCTGCGACCCGGCCGACGACTTCCCCGGCCGCGCCGGCGCCACGCTCACCGCCAGCGGCGACAGCTGCGGCTGCGCCGACCCGGACGTGCCGGTCGCGGTGCAGCGCGGCGGCTCGTCGGTGCAGGGCGACCGCTACGTGTGCGAGGTCGATCCGTGCGCGGCGGTCTACGCCGCCTGCGGCAAGGCCCCGCTCCACGGCGACGTCGACCCGGGCACGGCCAACGCGCGGCGCGCGTGCTACTCGGACTTCTTCTCCAACCCGGGCTGCGGCGGCTCCTGCTGCCTGTGCCTCTTGTGGGACATCCCGGGCGCCTGCTGAGCCGCGCGGCGGCGACCGCGATGCCACCCGCTCGACGGTCTCTCACCGCCGGGGTCGCGCCAAACGTGAACGCCCGCGCGCCATCGACCGGCGTGCCATTGCGCCTGCCTGGTCCTAGCGGTTAGATCTCCTGAGGGAGGTTTCGATGCGCGGGCCATGCTTCATGGGTCGCGGACGTATCGTGTCCGCGCTCGGCGTCTTGCTGATGTGCGCCGCGGCGTGGACGGGCTGCTCGGACGCCGCCAAGCGTCCGATCGGCGCCACCTGCGGCGTATCGGACGAGTGTGACAGCGGCCTCTGCTACGAGGGCCAGTGCGTCGACCCGGCCGAAGACCTCGACGGTGACGGGCTCACCAACGGCTTCGAGGCGATCCTCGGCTCGAAGGCCACGCTCAGCGACAGCGACCGGGACGGCGTGCTCGATCCCGACGAGCTCGGCCCGAACCAGGAGCTCGTCGACAGCGACGGCGACGGCAAGGCCGACATCATCGAGAGCCTGGTCGACGACGCGGACAAGGACTGCATCGTCGACCAGCTCGACCCCGACGACGGCGCCGTCGATCCGAACGGCTGCCCGCACGAGGTGCGCGCGCGGCCGTTCGTCGCGCCCGACAGCGGCGGCAAGACCGTCGCCACCAGCCGCTATCGCGCCACGCTCGTCCTCGGCCAGCCGGCGCTCGCCACGTCCCGCTCGAGCAAGCACCGCGTCATCCTCGGCGGCAACCCGGCCATCGCCCCGCACGCACCTTCGGAGGCTCCATGAACCGCGCCCTGGCACTTGCGCTCACGACCTCGGCGACCCTCGTCGCGACCGCTCCACCAGCGGCCGCGGGGGCTCCGGCTCTGTTCCCGCTGCAGGGTCTCCTGACCGACGCCGACGGCAAGCCTCTCGACGGGCCGACCGATCTCACGTTCGCGCTGTACGCCGGCGAGGACGCGGCGACGCCGCTCTGGACCGAGGCGCGCGCGGCCGCCGACGCGGTCGACGTCGACGCCGGCTACTTCGCGGTGTACCTCGGCGAGATCGAGGACCTGAACGTGCCGGCGCTGGCCGCGGCGGGCGAGCTGTGGCTCGGCCTGACGGTCGCCGACGACGTCGAGATGCCGAGGATGCAGCTCGTGTCGGTGCCCTACGCGCTGCTCTCCGAGAACGCCGTCGGCGACATCACGCCGAAGAGCATCACCGTCGCCGGCCAGGCCGTCGTCGACGCGCAGGGCAAGTGGGTCGGGCCGCGCGACGGCTTCGACGGCGCCCCCGGCGCGCAGGGAGCCAAGGGCGACAAGGGCGACCCCGGCGACGTCGGCCCGAAGGGCGACCCCGGCGACGTCGGCGCGAAGGGCGACCCCGGCGCGCAGGGCCCGAAGGGCGACATCGGCGCGACCGGAGCGAAGGGCGACAAGGGCGACAAGGGCGACAAGGGCGACACCGGAGCGCAGGGTCCGAAGGGCGACACCGGCGACGCCGGCGCGAGCGGCGAGTCGGTGGACGCGATGAGCGTCGACGAGGGCGACGCCGTCTGCGCCTACGGCGGCACGCGCTTCCAGATCGGGCTCGAGGTGACCTACGCGTGCAACGGCTTGCCCGGCGACGTGGCGCAGGCCGGCCCGCCCGGTGAGTCGGTCGTGGCCATGAGCATCGGCTCGACGGCGGAGTGCCCGGCCGGCGGCTCGCAGTTCTCGGTCGGCGGCGTGACGACCTACGCGTGCACCGGCC
>JAXLYZ010000044.1:0-80695 GCA_046351155.1 Myxococcota bacterium | reverse complement strand
CGCGGAGCGCGGCGCGCGAGGACTCCGGCTGCGCCGCCGGCGCCTCGGAGTCCGACCTCGTGGCGCTCGTGGGCCTCACGCTCGCGGCGCGGCGGCGACGCGCGCCGGCTCAGCGCTCGTCGAGGTTCATGCCCGCCGCATAGCCGTACGACACGTCGTCGTCGAACCCGTAGACCGAAGCGCCGACAGGCTGCGTGGCGACGAGGCGGTGGACGCCGGCGTCGACCTCGACGGTGGCCACCCTGAAGCCCCCGACGTCGCGCCAGGTCGGGGCCAGCGGCCGCCCGTCGAGCTGCACCTCGGTGCCGGGCTTCGCGACCAGGTTCACGTAGTCGTGCACGTAGCCCGAGGGCACGAGGAACACATAGCGATCGCGGAACTGCTCCGCGGGCGACACGAGCCACATCGCCGGGTCGCCGATGGTCTCGCAGGCGTGGCTGAAGTGCCCGCACATGTGGCCCGCCGGACACTGCGAGTCGTCATCGCAGCTCGGCGCGACGCAGGTCGACAGTTCGGAGATACCGGTCTCGCAGGTGTAGCCGAGATCGTCGCACAAACCGGGCGGCGGCTGGCACTTCTGAGTGCAGCCGTCCTCGCCGCAGACGAAGCGATCGTCGAGGCAGCTGTCGTCGTCGAGGCACGAGCGCGGCTCGCACGCTCCGGTCTCGCCGTCACCGAAGCCGCACTCGAGCCCCGACCCGCACGCGCCATACGGATAGCTGCAGTCGCGCGAGCAGATGCCGATGCCGTTGTAGACCGCGACACAGCTCGTCGGATAGTCGCAAGGCGGGCCGTCCGGCCGGCAGTAGAGCTGCACGCACTGGCCTTCGCCGGGCGCGAGGTCGATGAACGAGAACGGGCTCGGCGGCAGGACGCGGCACTCGAACCCCGCGGCGCAGGTCGCGCGCTGCGGTTGGCACCGCGGCACGCACAGGCCCAGCTCGCAGTCGTGGCTTTCCGGGCAGTCCTCGGCCTGCTCGCACATCCGACCGAACGTCGTTGCCTCGAAGCTCGAGGCCAGGAGCTGAACGACCTCGATGGGCTTGTCCGACTCGATGACGAAGTCACTGCGGCTCACGACCTCCAGCATCTCGCCGCGCGCGAGGCTCACGGGCACGTGCACCTGCGGCTCGAAGCGCACGCGGGTCTCGTCCTCCGCCGCGACGATGCGCCAGTAGTCGGGGGCGTAGCCGCGCGGCGCGGAGCGCCCGGCCACGACCTCGGCGCCCCACTGCGAGACCGCCACGAGCTGGTGCTCGAGGTGGTCGGCGCAGCAGCGGTCGCTGGTGCGCGCCGCGCGGCTGCCGGAGAAGACGACGATCGGCTGTGTGGCGCTGACGATGGTGCCGGTGAGATCACCATCCCGGTGCTCGGGATTGCGGTCGAGCACGCCCTCCGAGTCGAGGTTCAAGAGCTCGCCGGCGACCAACGTGGTCGACCAGGGCTCGCCGGCCGGCAGCGGTGGCACATCGTCGCCGGCGCGGATGGCGGCGGTCGGCGTGACGGTGACGCTGGTACCGTCATAGGCCGCGACGATCGTCACGAAGCCCGCCTGCTGGCCGGTGACGGCGATGTACTCGCGGCCGAGGTCACTCACCGGGAAGAGCAGCGAGGCGTCGTTGGAGAACACGCCGACGTTGTCGAGCGGGTTGAACTGATACGCCACGAACGGGAGGTTGCCGCTGAGGTGCCAGGCCTTCGCGCCGCGCGTCGTGCCGAAGACGTCTGCCTGACCGAGCACGATGGTCGCGAGCCCGCTGGGCTCGACCTGCACCGTCTGGTCGTCGCCGAGCCCCTCGACCGCGACCTGCATCGCGTGGTCGTGCGGGTTGGACACGATGACCGCGAACGGCGCGCTGTCCGGAGCGCCGGCGGCGACGTCGCCGTTCTGGAGGTCGACGGCGTAGTAGCCACAGCCGACGTTGCTGTTCTGCTTGATGTCGTGGGAGCACGGGCTCACGCACAACCCGTCCTTGCACGGCGCGCTCGCGTCGCACTCGGCGATGCGCTCCTGGGCGGTGCCCTGCTCGTTGCAGCGCAGGACGTCGCTCAGGAAGGGCCCGCCGCAGATGGTGGTGCCTGGCTCGCAGACCCGTGCGGGCGCGATGTCCGGCCCACCCTCGGCGGCATCGCCAGCCTGGGTCGTCGTCGACGCATCGCGGCATGCGCCGCCGAAGGCGAACGCGACGAGCGCCGCGGTGACGCGAGACGGTCCCGGCTGTGGCTGCATGCGGCGATGATAGGCCACGCCCGTCGCCGACGCCAACGCCTGCCCGGCCGGCGCAGCGACGCTGTTGCCATGGCTCGTGGCAGGGCCGGCTGTCTAGTCCACGAGCAGCGCCTGAGCGGCCAGGTCGGCCAAGCGCTGCGACACAGCCGGGTCGCTCGCGATCAGCTCGGCCAGCGTCGTCTGGCCGTCGAGCCGCGCCAGGAGCGCCCGCTCGGCCTCGCTCGGCACCAGCGGACGATGGAGCTGACAGGCGACCCAGGGCTCGCCGCGCGCCAGCAGCCAGCGCGCGAAGCGGCTCGCGCGCGGCCGCTCCGACACGTGCGCGAAGGCGGCGGCGACCGCGTGTGCGGCCTTGGACCGCGCCGGCCGCGTAGAGCTCGAAGACGCCCGTCGCCAGGTCTCGGCCGCGACGCCCGGCAGGCTCGCGGCCAGGCGCTTCGAACAGCGGCAGCGCCGCGGGCCTCGCGGCAGGGCGGCGCAGCATCAGTCGGCGGCGACAGCCCAGGCGACGACAGTCCGCTGGCCGAGGTGATGGCCGGGAAGCCCTCGGGCGCCGCGTCGAAGCTCGCCGACACGAACAGCTCGGCCAGGACCTCGGGCGTCAGCGCGCGCCGCACCGGCGCGTCGGCGCGCGCCAGCACGAGCGAGGTGAAGCGGCGCCACTGCGCCACGTCGAGCATCTCCTGCTGCGCGATCGGGTCCGCCTCGGCCTCGACCTCGGCCGCCACCTCGGGCGCGAACAGGTGGGCCAGCATGGTGTCGGGGATGGCGTGCGCGACGTAGCCCAGGCCGGCGTCGGCGGCGCGTCGCACGACGTCGCCGAAGAACTCGCCGCGGTTGATGGGCGCCAGGTACTCGTGGAGCAGGTAGGCGTCGCTGGCGTTGCCCGCGCGCTGGAGCTCGCTCCGGAGCGTCGCGTCGAGCGGCGTCTCGCGCTCGCCGAGCGCGGCGCCGAGGACCGCCAACAGCCGGCGCGCCTGCGCCACGCGTCGCCCGGCCGGCAGGTCGGCCGGCACGAGGCGCACGAGGCTGTCGCGCACGGTGGCCAGCGCGTGCCAGCCGGGCAGCGTGTTGAAGCTCAGGAAGGCCACGCCGTGCGGCGCGAGGTGGTCGCGGATGACCGCCAGGATGGCGCTCCGCACGGCCTCCGGCACCCACGACCAGACGCCGTGGCAGAGGATGAAGTCGGCCTGGCCGAGCTCGCCCGGTCGCAGCGTCGCGAGGTCGCGCGCGTGCAGCTCGACGTTGTCGAGGCCGAGCTCGGCCACCGCGCGCCGGCCGTCGCGGATCTGCCGGGCGCCGACGTCGACGCCGACGAAGCGGCTCTCGCGGAGCTCGAGCGCCATCGGCAAGAGGTTCATCGCCGACGCACAGCCGAGCTCGAGCACGCGGCAGCGCGCGATGGGCGGCGGCGTGAGCCCGTGCAGCCGGGCCAGCACGGCCAGGTGATCGGGGTGCGAGAGCGCCACCGTCCGGCTGTCGTAGGGCACCTCGTCGTAGCGGGCGGCGCTGTCGTCGGGCTCGGGCGGCGGCTCGTGGATCGGCTCGATCATCGCGCCACAGTCTAGCGCGAAGTCGCACGCGACGCGCCCTCGCGTGGGCCGAACGACTCGTAGGCTCGCCACCGCGAGTGCCTACGATCGGAAGGCCGTGTGCACCGCACGGCGCTGCTCGGAGGGGCATATGCGGTTCAGCGCGCTGCTCGGCTCCATCGCCTTGGGACTCGTCGTTCCACTCGGCGGCTGCGGCGACGACACGCCCTCCTCCGACACGCACGTCGGCGACACGACCGGCGACAGCGTGAGCGACACCGCGGACACGCTCGTCGACACCGCGGTCGACACGACCGAGGACAGCGCCGTCGACACCGCCCTCGACACCGTCGAGGACACCCTCGAAGACACCGCGCTCGACACCGTCGCGGACACCGTCGGAGACACGGTCGAAGACACCGCGCTCGACACCCTCGAGGACACCGTCGAGGACAGCGCGGTCGACACGGCGACCGAAACGATCGAAGACACGGTGGTGGACACCGTGGAAGACGTCGACACGACCCCGACCGTGCAGGTCGTGGTCAACGAGATCGCCGCCGTCGGCGCGCCCGACGACTGGATCGAGCTCTTCAACGCCGGCCCCACCGAGGCCGACCTGTCGGGCTACCTCGTGCGCGACGACGACCCGCTGCACGGCTACGTCCTGCCCGACGGCACGACGCTCGCGAGCGGCGCCTACCTCGTCCTCACCCGCGGCGTCGAGCTCGACTTCGGGCTCGGCGGCGCCGACGAAGCCAACCTGCTCGACCCCGACGGCGCCCTCGTCGACGGCACCGGCTGGGTCGCCGGCCAGTCGCCCGCCGATCAGAGCTGGGGCCGCATCCCCAACGGCAGCGGCGAGTTCATGACGCTGCTCACGCCGTCGCCCGGCGCCGAGAACATCGCGAACCCGGTCGTCGAGTGCCCCGACGGCGCCATCGATCCGGGCGAGGCCTGCGACAGCGACGACTTCGGCGGCCTCACCTGCGAGCGCTTCGGCTGGGGCGGCGGCGCGCTCGCCTGCGCCGACCAGTGCACGCGCATCGATCAGTCCGGCTGCACGCCGCACGCCGCCGGCCTCGTCATCAACGAGGTCACGAGCAGCGGCGACGACCAGGTCGAGCTCCTGAACACCGGCGCCATGGCGGTGAGCCTCGACGGCTGGCTCATGCTCGACGACTCCTCCAACACCTACGCCTTCCCGAGCGGCACGAGCGTCGCCGCCGGCGCGCGCCTCGTCCTGGTGAAGGGCGTCGACCACAGCTTCGGCCTGGGCGGCGCCGACGCCGTCATCCTCGAGGACGAGCTCGGCACCGTCGTCGACACCGCCGACTGGATCGACGGCGAGGCCGTGACCAGCTACTGCCGCATCCCCGATGGCACGGGCGGCTTCCGCGCCTGCTCGGTCGCCACCTTCGGCGACGTGAACCAGCCGTGACGCGACGCCCGGGCACCGCGCCGACGCCCGGGCGCCTGCTGAGGAAGGTCGGCCGCGTGGTCGGCCGCCTCGCCGCCCCGGCGCGGGAGCTCGCGCTGGCGCTCGTCCACCGCGACGCCTTCGCGTCGGTCGAGCGCTTCGTCTTCTTCATCGGCTACCCGCGGAGCGGCCACACGCTGGTCGGCGCCCTCCTCGACGCGCACCCCGACGCGCTCGTCGCGCACGAGCTCCACGCGCTGGCCGTCCTGCGCCAGCCGCGGCGCCTGCCGCTCGGCGCGCCGCGCCTCTACGCCAAGCTCCTCCTCCGGAGCCGCTGGTTCGGCGCCCGCGGCCGCCTCTGGAGCGGCTACGACTACACCGTCCCCGGCCAGTGGCAGGGCCGCTGGCGGACGCTGCGCGTCATCGGCGACAAGCGCGGCGGCGGCAGCACCCAGCTGCTCGCCGCCGACCCCGCCGCCCTCGACCAGCTGCGCGCCACCGTCGCCGTCCCCATCGTCGCCATCCACCACGTGCGCGACCCGCACGACAACATCGCCAGCATCGCCCAGCGCGAGGGCATCCCCCTCGCCGACGCCGCGGCGCGCTACTTCCGCCTCGCCGACCTGGCCGCCGTCGCGCTGCGCCGCCTCGGCCCGAGCGAGCGCGTCGACCTCCACCACGAGGACCTCGTCGCCGACCCGCGCGCCCGCCTCGCCGACCTCGCCCTGGCGCTCGGCCTCGCCCCCGAGCCGGCCTGGCTCGACGCCTGCGCGCGCCTGGTGCTGCCCGCGCCGCACCGGAGCCGCGAGGCCGTCGCCTGGCCGCCCGAGCTCCTGGCCGAGGTCGCCCGTCGCATGGCCGCGCACCCCCACCTGGCCCGCTACCTGCGCCCGCCGGCCTGACCGCGGGGCGCCCCGCCCGCTTGCCCTCGAGCGCGTTCGGGCTACGCCTGGGGCACGACGGAGGAGGCGATATGAGCGCGCGCGTGACCTGGCTCCTGGCGGTTCTCCTGGTCGGCGCGTGCGGCGGCAAGGAGCCGAAGGTCGCCGGCACGAGCGCCGCCCCGCCGACCGAACCGGGCTCGGCCAGCGCCGAGCCGGTGACGCTCGTCGTGGCCTACGGCAGCGAGAAGAAGTCGTGGCTCGAGGAGGAGTCCCAGGCCTTCGAGCGCAGCGGCGCGCTCACCCGGTCCGGCCGGCCGATCCGCGTCGAGACGCAGGCCATGGGCTCGGGCGAGGCGACCCAGGCCATCCTGTCGGGCAAGCTCCGACCTCACGTCTTCAGCCCGGCCTCGGGCGTCTACGTCACGCTGCTGAACCAGGCCTGGCTGAGCGTCGACGGGCACACCAAGCCGCTGGCGCCCGCCGGAGCCAGGCCGCTCTGCTGTCGCCCATCGTCATCGCCATGTGGAAGCCCATGGCCGAGGCGCTGGGCCTGGCCGACAAGCGCATCGCCTGGGCCGACCTCCTGCGCGTGAACGCCGACCCGCGCGGCTGGGGCGCGCTCGAGCACCCCGAGTGGGGCCGCTTCAAGCTCGGTCACACCCACCCCGACTTCTCCAACTCGGGCGTGCTGTCGGTCCTGGCCGAGGCCTACGCCGGCGCCAAGAAGACGCGCGGCCTGAGCATCGCCGACCTCGACGCCCCCGAGACGGGGAAGTTCGTGGCCGCGGTCGAGGAGACCATCGTCCACTACGGCAAGTCCACGGGCTTCTTCGCCGACAAGATGGTCGAGCGCGGGCCGACCTACCTCTCGGCCGCCGTGCTCTACGAGAACCTGGTCATCGAGTCCTACGCCAAGGCGCCGGCGATGCCGCTCGTCGCCATCTATCCGGTGGAAGGGACGTTCTGGTCCGACCACCCCTACAGCGTCCTCGACGCGCCGTGGGTCACCCCCGACGAGCGCGAGGCGGCCGATGCCTTCCTCGCCTTCCTGAAGGCGCGCCCCGCGCAGGAGCGCGCGCTCGAGCTCGGCTTCCGCCCGAGCGACCCGGCCATCGCCACGACCGCGCCCATCGACGCCGCGCACGGCGTCGACCCGAAGCAGCCCTCGACGCTGCTCGAGGTGCCCGACGCGCCGGTGCTCACGACACTCCTCGAGCTGTGGCGCGAAAACAAGAAGCCGGCCGACGTCATCCTGGTCTTCGACAAGTCGGGCAGCATGGAGGGCGAGCCGATGGCCCAGGCCAAGGCCGGCGCCAAGGCCTTCCTCGAGACGCTGCACGACCGCGACCAGGTGACGCTCGAGCTCTTCGACGGCTACGTCTATCCCGCCATCGGACCGGTCGCGCTCGGCCCGGCGCGGACCGACCTGGCCCATCGCATCGACCAGACGCTGGCCGCCGGCGGCACCGCCCTCTACGACGCCGTCGCCACCGCCTACGCCGCCGCGCGCGAGCGCGCCCAGACCCAGCCCGATCGCATCCACGCCGTGGTGGTCATGACCGACGGCCGCGACGAGTCGTCGCGCGCGGTGACGCTGGCGACCCTCAACGAGCGCCTCGGCGCGAGCGGCGAGGAGGCGCCGGTGCGCGTCTTCACCATCAGCTACGGCCAGAACGCCGACACCAGCATCCTCGGCCGCATCGCCGAGGCGGCCAAGGGCGCGACCGCCAGCGGCGACGTGAAGACCATCGTGTCGGTGTTCCAGGACATGGGGTCGTTCCTCTGATGGGCCGAGGCGAAAAGCCCGCCGAGGCCGCCGCGCAGCGCTCGGGCAAGCGCCGCCCCTGGCGCATGTTCGGGCGCGCGCTGGCCGCCTCGACCACCAGCGCCACCAACCTCGGCGTCGCCGGCACCGCCGCCATCGCCGCGGCCGCGCTCGCCTCGTGGCCGGTCGCGGCCATCGGCGGCCTGGCCTACGGCGCGCTCGTCGCCTTCGACCTCGCCAGCGAGAGCCACTGGAAGAAGGTCGTGGCCAAGGACAAGAGCGCCGCGCTGCCGACCATCACGCCGAGCCCGAACCTCGACCCGGGGAAGATCCGCGACCGCGCCATCTCGGACTCGGTGCGCGCCATCGTCGAGGCGCAGCGCGAGCTGGCCGCGACGCTCGACGACACGCCCGACGAGATCCGCGCGACGCTCACCGGCACCATCCTCCAGGTCGACGAGCTGCAGCGCCTGGCCGAGCTCATGGTGGCGCGCGGCGCCGACGTCGCCGGCTACCTCGTCACGGTCGACCGCGCCGCGGTGCGCAACGAGGTCGCCTCCATCGAGGCGCGGCTCCGCGCCACGCGCGACCCCGAGGCCATGAGGCAGTACGAGGAGGCGCGCGCCGCCAAGCTCGGCCAGGAGCACTCGCTCGCCCAGATCGGCGACCAGTACGACCGCATCCTGGCCAAGCTGACGCTGGTCGCCGCGACGCTCGAGGCGCTGCCGGCCAAGGTGGTGCGCATGCGCGCGCTGGACGCCGCCGCGCGCGACGAGCTGTCGGGCAGCGTGAGCGCCGAGCTGCAGCAGATGAACGGCGACATCAAGGTCTTCGAGGAGCCTTCGAGTCCCTGGCCGAGATGGAGAACGCATGAAGTCCAAGCCCATCATCGTGGCGATCTTCCTCGTGGCCGTCGGCCTCATCGTGTTCTTCACGCTGAACCGCAAGAACGACGAGCGCCCGGCCGCCGCCCCCGGTCCGCAGGGCGTCGCCACCGCGCCGGTCACGGTCGGGCGCGACGTCACCCAGATTTCCTTCGTCTACTCGAGCGAGAAGAAGGACTGGATCGAGTCGGCCTGCAACGAGTTCGAGCGCGCGCACCCCGACATCAAGGTCGCGCGCGTCGGGCGCGGCTCGCTCGACGAGGCGCAGGACATCCTCGACGAGAAGGTGAAGCCCACGCTGTGGAGCCCGGCCGACTCGCTGGTGCTGAACCTGCTCGAGTCGGACTGGGACACGAAGTTCCACACCCCGCTCTTCTCGCACGACGGCGACGACGCGCCGCAGTCGCTCGCCATCACGCCGCTCGTCTTCGCCATCTGGGAGGACCGCGCCAACGTCCTCATGAAGGCCGCCGCCGGCAAGATCACCTGGGACGCCATCCGCCTGGCGGTGGCCTCGGACCAGGGCTGGCCGGCCGTCGGCGGCGACGCGTCATGGGGCTTCGTGAAGCTCGGCCACACCGACCCGACGCGCTCGAACTCGGGGCTCCAGGCGCTGCTCCTGATGTCGCTCGAGTACTACAAGCGCACCTCCGGCCTGCAGATCGCCGACATCCTCGACCCGACCTATCAGGCCTGGGTGAAGGACATCGAGAAGGGCGTGACCAAGTTCGAGACCTCGACCGGCACCTTCATGACCGACATGGTGAGGTTCGGACCGTCGAAGTACGACATCGCCGTGGTCTACGAGAATTTGGCAATCTCGCAGCTCGAGAACGCGCAGGGACGCTGGGGCAGCCTCAAGGTCTACTACCCGGGCACGACCATCTGGAGCGACCACCCGGTGGCGCTGGTCGTCGCCGACTGGGTGACGCCGGCGCAGCGCGACGCGGCGCGCCAGCTGGTGACGTTCCTCAAGTCGCGGCCGGTGCAGGAGCAGGCGCTGGCCTACGGCTTCCGGCCAGGCGATCCGTCGGTGCCCGTGCGCACCCAGGACGAGCGGAACCCGTTCGTGCGCCTCGCCAAGTACGGCATCAGCGTCGACATCCCGCCGGTGGCGACGCCACCCGCCGGCCCGGTCATCCGCAACATGATGATGATGTGGTCGCGCACGGTCCAGGGGAGTCGCTGAGCTCGAAGACTGTCGGAGAATTCCGTCGGGCAGCCTCTCCGCTGACCTGCGAGCGCGCTGCGCGCGCTGGGGCAGGTCCGCTCCGAGGCCTTCTGACGGAATTGTCGGAGCCGCAGGTGGCTCACTTCGGTGAGCGAGCGCCGAATAGCCCGCAGCGAGCCATGAGAGTTCCGAGCGCAGGCCGCCCCGGCTTCTGGACGGAGGCTCGCGCGAAGAGCGCGAGGCGAAGGAAGAGCCGGATGAGGGCGGCCGGAGCGAGGTCCTCCGATCGGCTCAGGCGCCGAAGAACGACGCCTGCTGGAACGCGAGGCCCGCCAGGATCTGATCGACGCGCGCCGGCGACAGCGCGCCGATGCGGCGTCGCAGCGCCGTCTTCGGCACCGACTCGATCTGCGAGACGACGACCACGCTCTGCTTCGGCAGGTCGCCCTCGCCGAGCTCGAGCAGCACGTTGCCCGGCTCGGCGGCGCGCCCGAGGTTGGTCGTCAGCGCGCACACGATCACGGTGCTGATGCGCGAGCGATTGAAGACGTCGTCCTGCACCACCACGTGCGGATGGGCGACGCCCGGCACCGAGCCGCGCGCCGGGTCGGCCTCGAGCCAGAACAGGTCGCCGCGCCGGATGTCGTCCGGGCCCGCCTCGGCTGCTGCTTCGTTCGACTCCACCGCGCTCGCCTCGGCCCGAGTCTCGCACGCCGGGCGTCCGCTCGTCATGGCCGCGCGCTCAGCGCCCGGCGCCCGCGGCCGCGCGCTCGGCCTGCTCCTGCTGCGCCGACACCACGGCGTAGGCCGCCAGGTTGACGATGTCGCTGGCGTCGACGTTCAGCGCCAGGAGGTGCATCGGCCGCTTCATGCCGAGCAGGATCGGCCCGAAGATGCTGGCGCCGCCGATCTGGTGCATCAGCTTGTAGGCGATGTTGGCGGCCGCCAGGTTCGGGAAGATGAAGACGTTGGCCGGCTCGGTGAGGCGGCTCCACGGGAACATCTGCGCCCGGAGCTCCATGTCGACGGCCAGGTCGACCTGGATCTCGCCCTCGATCATGAGGTCGGGCTCCTGCTGCCGCACGAGCTCGGTGGCGCGCGCCATCTTCTTCGTGCTGGCGTGATCGACCGCGCCGAAATTGGCAAATGACAGCATGGCCACGCGCGGCACGATGTCGAAGCTGCGCACGCGCTCGACCACGTTGCGGGTGATCTCGGCCAGATCCTCGGCGCTGGGATCGATCTGCACGGTGGTGTCGGCGAAGAACAGCGTGCGCGAGCGCGTGAGCAGGATGTACATGCCGCACGCCCGCCCCTTGGTGCCGAGCAGCGTCAGCGCCGGCTTCATGGCCTCGGCGTAGGGCTTGGTGGCACCCATCACCAGGCAGTCGACGTCGCCCTCGCGCAGCATCATGAGCGAGAAGCGCGTCTGCGAGTGCATGCGCCGGCGCGCCTCGGGCCGCGTCACGCCACGGCGCTGCATGGCCGTCGCGAAGGCGGCGACGTAGTGGTCGAAGCGCGGGTGCGCCGACGGCTGGATGATCTCGATGCCCTCGAGATCGAGATTGGCGAATCTGGCAATTCCCTCGATCTGATCGCGGTGCCCGACCAGCACCGGGTGCGCGATGCCCTCGCGCTTCAGCACCGCCGCGGCCTTCAGCACGCGGTCGTCGTAGCTCTCGGGCAGCACCACGCGCTTGGGATCGTGGCGCGCCTTGTCGATGATCTGGCGCATGAGCCCGCGCCCCGGGTCCATCATCTGCTCGAGTCGCCCGCGGTAGGCCTCCCAGTCGGCGATGGGCCGGCGCGCCACGCCGCTCTCGATGGCGGCGCGCGCGATGGCCGGCGCGACCCAGCCCAGCACGCGCGGGTCGAACGGCTTGGGGATGATGTAGTCCTTGCCGAACGCCAGGTGCGCCGCGCCCGACGCGCGCATGACCGAGGGCGGCACCGCCTCGCGCGCCAGCGCCGCGATGGCGCGCACGGCGGCGATCTTCATGGCCTCGTTGATCTTCGTCGCGCGCACGTCGAGCGCGCCGCGGAAGACGAACGGGAAGCCGAGCACGTTGTTCACCTGGTTCGGGAAGTCGCTGCGCCCGGTGGCCACGATGGCGTCGGGACGGATGGCGGCGACCTCGGGCGGCATGATCTCCGGCGTCGGGTTGGCCAGCGCGAAGATGATGGGCCGCGGCGCCATGGTGGCGATCATGGCCGGCTTCAGCACGCCGCCCACCGACAGCCCGACCACCACGTCGGCGCCGACCAGCGCCTCGGCCAGCGTCTTCTTGTCGGTGTCGCGCGCGAAGGCGCGGCGGTACTTGTCGAGCTTGTCGGCGTCGGCCGTGCGCAAGACGCCGTCCTTGTCGACGGTGAGCACGTTCTCGGGTCGCACGCCGAGCGCCATGAACAGCTTGGCGCAGGCCAGGCCGGCCGCGCCCGCGCCGATGAGCACGAGGCGCAGATCCTCGAAGCGCTTCTCCTGCAGCTCGACGGCGTTCAAGAGCGCCGCGCCGGTGATGATGGCGGTGCCGTGCTGGTCGTCGTGGAAGACCGGGATCGACATCGTCTCGCGCAGGCGCTCCTCGATCTCGAAGGCCTCGGGCGCCTTGATGTCCTCGAGGTTGATGCCGCCGAAGGTCGGCTCGAGCGCCTGCACCACGCGGATGAACGTCTCCGGGTCCTTGGCGTCGACCTCGAGGTCGAAGGCGTCGATGTCGGCGTAGCGCTTGAAGAGCACGACCTTGCCCTCCATCACCGGCTTGGCCGCCGACGGCCCGATGTCGCCGAGCCCGAGCACGGCCGTGCCGTTGGTGACGACGCCGACCAGGTTGCCGCGGATGGTGTAGTCCCAGACCTTGTCCGGATCGGCGGCGATGGCCAGGCACGGCTCGGCCACGCCCGGCGAGTAGGCCAGCGACAGGTCGAGCTGCGTCGCCATCGGCTTGGTCGCGCGGATCTCGAGCTTGCCCGGCCGCGGGGGGCCGGCGTGGTAGGCGAGCGCTTCGTCCTTCAGCTTCGACATGGCGGTCCGGCTGCGCGCGCGTGGAGGCACGGCGCAGGCGCCGGCGTCATAGCCCGACCTCGGCCGGTCGGCCATTGTTCCGACGACCCGCCCGGCGCACGGCGTTCTGGCCGGGGCGGCGGCGCACCGCTATAGTCCGCCGCCGGATGTCCCTGCCCCGCCCATTGCGCCTGGTCCTGAACACCGTCGTCGGCCTGCTGCTCGCGGCCGCGACCCTCTACGTCGGCGCCTACCTGGCGCTGGCCTCGACGCCCGGCCGCGCGCTGTTGGCCGGCATCGTCGAGGACACGCTGGGCCGCGGCAACCTGCGCGCCAGCGTCGGCAGCGCCCACTGGGGACCGGCCCCGGGCGCGCTGTGGGCCGCGCGCATCCGCGTCGAGCTGCCCATCGCCTCGATCGACGTGGCGCTCTGGTCGGGCGCGCGTGGGTGTCCCGACTTCGCGCCTGAGCGCGTCGAGGTGCTGGTCGACAAGGCGACGATCCGCCTGCCCGAGCCCGGCGAGGGCCCGCCGCCGGGGTCCGACCTCGCGAAAGGTGGCGACGGCGGCGGGCGCAAGAATCGATTGAGCATCCCGGACGTCCGCGTCGCCGTGAAGGAGCTCGACTTCACCGGAGCCGGCCTGGTGGCGCACGCGCGCGACGTGGACCTGCGCGCCGTCGTGGGCGACGCCATGAGCTTCGACGTGACGACCGGCCCGTGCCACTTCGGCTGGGCCAACGGCCGGCGCGTGACCGGCTTCGATCGCTGCCGCGTCGAGCGCGCGAACGTGCGCGGCAAGGAGGTCGACCTCGGCGCGCTGGTGCTCGAGCGCGACGGCGACATGGTCGCGCGCATCGTCGGCCACGCCACGCTGGACGCGAAGAAGCCGCTCCTCCACGCCGAGGCCGACCTCGACCTGGCCTCCTGGGACGCGGCCGCGCTGGCCGGCGACCAGCTGCCGGAGGGCCTCGTCGCCGAGGGCGTCGTGGTCGACATCGACGGCGATCTGGTGCGCGGCCACGTCGGCGCGCTGACCGCCGCGCGCTACCACAACGGCCCCTTCGACGCCGAGCTCGTGGCCGTCGAGATCCCCGCCTTCACCGGCGCGCCGGGCCTCATCCTGCCGCAGGTCACCGTCACGCTGAGCGGGCTCGCGGCCGCCCACGCCGCGGCCTTCGACTGGTCCGTCGAGGGCGTGTCGGCGCCCTGGATGGTGTTCGATCTGGAGAAGAAGCTCGAGGGCTCGCTCATCGGCGTGCGCATCGATCGCTGGACCACCCCGAGCGGCGCCATCGACGACGTCGCGTCGGACGCCGACCTCGCCATCGGCCTCTCGGGCGGCTCGGTCAGCGGCCTGGTCACGACCCCCGACGGCGTCCTCGACGCGTCCGGCCACCTCAAGAAGAGCCCCATCACCAAGCGCGCCACCTTCACCGCCGAGGCCGCCTTCGCCGACCTGCGCGGGCCGCTGGCGGCGCTGGTGCTGCACGACGTCAGCGAGGCGCAGAAGAAGGCGCTGGGCGAGCCGCTGTCCGGCTCGCTGTCGCTCGCGGTCGACGTGACCCACGAGGAGCGCTTCGACCCGTACGAGCTCGAGCTCGAGTGGGACACGACCGAGCTGCGCGGCAAGACCGGCCTGTCGTGGGACGGCTCGGACTGGGTCGAGCCCGAGCAGGCGACGCCGGACGAGCCCGACGCGCCGGAACCCAAGTGACGAGTCGGCCGCCGGAGCGGGCTCGACGGCGACGGCGCGGCCCGCTCCGCCTGCTGGCCGCCCTCATCCGCGGCCTGCTGGTCTTCGTCGGCCAGGCGCTGCTCATCGCCTACCTGCTCGTGTCGCGCATGTTCCTGGTGTTCGGCGCGCTCTACCTGGTCGTCTACTTCCTGGCCGGCTCGGGCCCGTTCAAGGGCCTCATCCAGCAGGTCATCTCCGATCAGATCCCCGGCACCATCACCGCCGCGACCGCGCAGTGGGGGCCGCTGCCGTGGGAGCTGCGCATCGCCGACGGGCGCATCTTCGACGAGCACGGGCGCGTCGCCATCCGCGTGAAGGCCGTCGACGCCACCATCGACCTCGGCGTCACGCTGCCCGGCCTCGCGACCTTCATCATGGACAGCGCGCACGAGCCGATGCGCGTGCGCTTCTCCGACGTCGAGCTGCTCGAGCCCGAGGCCGACATCCGCGTCGAGGAGGACGGCCACGTCAACATCGAGCGCGCCTTCGTCATCGACGGCTGGCGCCCGCACAACGAGCCCGGCACCATCGACACGCCGCTCTACTTCGACCTCACGGCGCGCACGGTGCGCTCCTCGACGCCGGCGGGCGCGTCGACGGGCCGGGCATCACCGCCATCGGCCACGGCGTCGACACCGTCACCGACTTCTCGCTCACCGGCGAGAACCACGTCGAGTTCACGGCGCAGTCGGTGAAGCTGGCGACGGCCGAGGTGCGCCTCGACTTCGTGCCCGACGTCCCTGGCGCGGTGCACATCCCGGTCGAGGACCTGACCGTCGACGGCTACCACTGGAACTGGTTCGGCTTCGACTGGGCCCACGCGCATGGCAGCTTCGGCGATCCGGCGCGCCCGTCGGGCTGGTTCGACGCCACCGACGGACGCCTCGACGCGGCGCCGGCCATCGTGGGGTGGCACGGCCGCGCCCGCGTCCACGCGCGCGACGGCGCGCCCGAGACCGGGCTCCTCACCGGCAACCTCGTGAGCGGCCCGGTCGACCTCGAGCTGTCGGGCGGCGGCGACATCGAGCAGGTCGCGGTCAACTGGGTGCTCGAGTCGCAGCGCCTCGGCATCGGCCCGCTGGCCTTCGACGACGTCAGCGCGCACGGCCGCTTCGCCCCGCGCGGCGCCGACGCCACCGGCTACTACCACGCCGTCTACGTCGACGACGCCACCGGCGCGCTCGACGGCGGCCCGGTCCACGTGCGCGACCTCGTGCTCGAGGGCCCGCCCGTGGGCCCTGACCGCGGCTTCCAGCCGCGCGACCTGAGCGCGGTCTTCGATTTCAGCGGCGTCGATCTGGCGCGCGTCCTGCCGACGCTGTTCCCGTCGCTGCCGCTCGGCGCGCTGCCGTTCCTCGACGGCACGCTGAGCGCGCGCGGCACGCTGGCGCGCCAGCACCACGACACCCAGCGCTCGGACCTCGACCTCGAGATCGAGGACGCCCACCTCGACTGGCACCCGCCGCTGCCGTCGCTGGTCGGCGACTACCACCTGGTCGGCGCGCTGCGCATGGACGGCGAACGCCTCGCGCTGGAGCGCGTCGTCGTCGACCGCGGCGACGACCGCGCGCGCCTCGCCGGCACCCTCGATCTGGCCAGCGGCAAGCTCGACCTCGAGCCGTACCTGCGCCTCGGCGACGTCGGCCCGCTGGCGCGCCGGCTCGGCCTCGGCGCGGCCACCGGCCGCTTCGTGCTGAAGGAGGCGCAGGCCAGCGGCACGCTCGACGACCCGCGCCTCACGGCCACGCTCAACTGGACCGAGGCCAGCCTCGAGGGGCGGCGCCTCGAGAAGGTGCAGGGCAAGATCGACTTCCACGACGGCGTCCTGCACGTCATCGACGTGCGCTCGAAGAACGACGTCGGCCAGCTGGCGCTCGACGGCGAGGTGCGCATGCTCGACAGCGCCGGCCAGCCCGACGCGCGCCTCGCCTTCGCCGCCACTCGCCTCTCGATCGAGCGCCTGGCGCTCTCGGCCATCACGCCCGAGCTCGGCCCCAACGCCCACGTCGACGTCGAGAGCGGCCACCTCACCGGCTCGCTGGCCGACCCGCTGGGCGATCTGCGCGGCAAGGCGCACGTGCTCTTGCGCGACCTCGTCATCGGCGGCGAGCCGGTGGCCCAGGTCGAAGCCGACCTCGAGGCCGACGGCGATCACCTGGCCTTCAAGAACTGGCGCGCGCGCCTGCCGAGCGGCGGCGCGGCCTCGGGCAACGTCACGGTCGGCGTCCACTCGCGCTCGCTGCGCGGCCGCGTCGAGCTCGCCCCGCTGTCGCTGAAGGCGCTGGGCATCGTGGCCCACGCCGTGCCCGACCTCGACGCCACCATCGACGCGCGCCTCGACGTCGGCGGGACCGTCGACCGCCCGACCTTCATCGGCACCATCGGCGCGAGCGCCGTGTCGTGGGGCGACGTGGCGCTGGGCGACGCGCACCTGAACGTGCTCACGCGGCCCGACGGGCGCGTCGATCTGTCGGCGCTCGACCAGGACTTCTGGCGTGGCGTGGTGCTCGACGACGCGGTCATGACGCTCGACGGCTTCCGTCCGCGCCGCCTCGAGGTGAGCGCGCACGCCACCGACCTGGCCTTGTCCGACCTCGTCCCGGCCGCCAAGGACCAGCCCGTGAGCGTCATCGCCAGCGCCTCGGCCCACCTCGACCTCGGCCTCGCGCCGGGCTCGACCACGAGCTTCGAGGTCCACGCGCGCCCGAACGACATCCGCCTGACGCTGCGCGATCGCGGCCAGGTGTGGACCAACGCCACCGAGCTCGAGCTGTCGAAGGTGGGCGACGTCATGCGCCTCGAGCCGGTGAGCCTCGGCCCGCTGGGCGCCGCCGGCACCGCGTCGAACGGCGGCGCGAGCGCACCGCTCCAGGCCTGCGGCACGGTCGGCCGCACGCTCGACATGCACCTGGCCGGGCAGATCGAGCTCGCCTTCGTGCCGTTCCTGACCGAGGTCTTCGCCGTCACCGACGGCCGCTTCCTCATCGCCTCGGCGAGCGGCGCCACCGCCCCGGCCGTGGCGCGGGTCGTGAGCGACGACCGCGGCCACCGCCGCCCGGCCGACGAGAGCGACGCGCGCGGCGACTGCCTGGGCGGCGTGCCCGGCATCGCCATCCGCGGCACGCCGAGCGCGCCGGCCATGACCGGCCGCCTGGTGTCGCAGGGGGTGGTGCTGGTGCCGCGCGGCTCGGGCCGCGAGCTGCGCCTGAGCGACGGCTCGACGCTGGTGCTGGTGCCGGGCGACGGCGGCGCCCAGTCGATCGTCATCCCGTCCGAGCACGGCCTGGCCGGCGAGCTCGACGACGGCACCTTCAGCGTCAGCGGCCGGGTCGAGCTGGCGAGCTTCCTCCCCGACTCGGCCGAGCTCGACATCGTCGGCGCCGACCTCTTCGTGCAGCGCCCGGGCGAGTTCTCGTTCACCGCCTCGCCGCGCGGCCACTTCAGCGTGCACGGCCTGCAGACGGCGAGCCCGAGCGCGCGCCTGTCGGGCGCGCTGGCCATCTCCGAGGGCCGCTTCTCGAAGAGCTTCGACACCTTCGCCCAGGCCTTCGGCGGCGCGGTCGGCGGGCGCGCCGACGCCTACTCGCAGTCGATGTTCGACAACCTGCCCTGGCTCGGCCAGACGCGCCTCGACGTCGACGTGACCGCGGCCGAGTTCCAGATCGTCACGGCGCTGCCGCTGGCGCGCACCGATCTGCCGGCGCGCCTGGATTTGTCACTCGGTGGCACATTCGCAAAGCCGACCCTGTATCGCCGCATCGACCTCATCGCCGGCGGCACGCTCACCTACTTCGTCTTCGAGCGCGCCTTCCAGGTGACGACCGGCGCCATCGACTTCGACGGCGACCCCGAGCGCCCGCTGGTCGACGTCACCGCGCAGTCGCAGATCACCTACCTCGCGCGCGCCTCGACCTCGTCGCTCGAGGAGGACGAGAAGGAGGTGACCATCACGCTGCACATCACCGGTCGCGTGCCCGATCTGAAGATCGAGCTGTCGTCCGACGACGCCACCTTCGACCAGGCCGACATCCAGTCGCTATTGCTCACCGGCAAGCCGCGCGGCGACCTCGACCGCGCCCAGGAGAGCCGCGTCTTCTCGGCCGACCTGGCCAACGTGCTCAACACCGTCTTCAAGGCGCCGTTCGTGAAGACGGCGTCGGTCGCCGTCGGCCAGCAGGGCAATCTCGAATATCGCCTCGGCACCTGCTTCGCGCCGAACTTGTGCTTCGACACGACGACGGTGAACTCGGACGCCGAGACGACGCTGAAGGCGAAGTTCTCGCTCACCATCGGCGACAACCTCGTCTGCGAGGGCACGCTCAGCCGGAGCGACGTGGCCACGACCACGCTGCAGGAGACCTACGAGGCGCGCTGCCGCTACCGCATCCCGCTCGAGTAGCCGCTGACGCCGCTCCCCGAGGGCGGCGGCACGTGCTACGGGGAGCCGTGCTGAACCGCCTCACGATCGCGTTCGTCCTCGTCGTGCTCGGCCTCACCCGTGCGAGCGCATCGGCGGCGGCCGCGCCGCGCCCGCGCCTGGGCGTGCTCGTCGTCTTCGATCAGCTGCGCTCGATCGACGTCGACCGCCTCGAGCCGCTGTTCGGGCCCGGCGGCTTCGGCGGCCTCGGCGCGCTCGGCGCCGCGCGCTTCGACGTGCGCTACCCCTGCGCCGCCACCGAGACCGGGCCCGGCCACGCCACGCTCGCGACCGGCGCCAGCCCGGCCGTCCACGGCGTCACCGTCAACACCTGGTTCGACGGCGCCACGCCGCGCTACGTCGTCGACGACCCGACCGCGCCGGTGCTCATGGCCACCGACGGCCGCGGCCGCTCGGCCATCGCGCTCCGCGCCGGCACGCTCGGCGACGCCATGCGCAGCGAGCTCGGCGCGAAGGCGCGCGTCGTGACCATCAGCGTGAAGGACCGCGCCGCCATCCTCACCGGCGGGCGCGCCGCCGACCTGGCCATCTGGTACGAGCCGAGCCTCGGCCGCTTCACGACCTCGAAGGCCTATCGCCAGGAGCTCCCGGCCTGGCTCGCCGACCTCGGCCAGGCGCTGCCCGCCGCCGCCATGGCCACCGGCACCTGGAGCCCGCTGCCGCTCCCCAAGCGGCCCGCCGGCCTCGCCGACCTGCTGCCCGCCGACGACCTGCCCGGCGAGTCCGGAGCCTACATCGGCCTCGGCCCGACCTTCCCCCACGACCTCCGCGCCGTCGCGGCCGACCTGCGAGCCAAGGCCTATCGCGCCGTGCCGCAGTCGCTCGACGACCTCGTCACGCTGGCGCTGCGCGCCGTCGACGAGGAGCACCTCGGCCAGGACCTCATCCCCGATCTGCTGGTCGTGTCGTTCTCGGCCACCGACATGATCGGCCACCTCTACGGCCCGACCAGCCTCGAGCACGCCGAGATCCTGCGCCGCGCCGACCTCGCCCTGCGCGCGCTGGTCAAGGGCCTTTCGCATCGCCTCGGCCGGGACGGCTTCGCGCTGGCGGTGAGCAGCGACCACGGCTCGACGCCCGTCCCCGAGCAGCTCGCGCACGCCGGCCTGCCCGGCGGCCGCACGACCTACGCCGCGGTGACCACGGCCGCCTCCGACGCGCTCGCCAAGGCCCTCGGCGACGCGGCCGCCCAGAAGCGCGTGCTCGGCTTCTCGCCGCCCCACCTCTACCTCGCGCTCGACGACCTCGCGCCGGCGCAGGCCGCCGACGCCAGGCGCGCCGTGAAGCGCGCCGTCGCCGCCGTCGCCGGCGTGGGCGGCGTCCTCGACCTCGACGACCGCGCCGACGACGCCGACCCGTATCGACCGCTCTACGCCACCTGCCGCGTGGCCGGTCGCAGCGGCACGCTGCTCGTGCGCCAGGAGGCGCGCATCGTCTTCACCGAGGACGCCCCGACCGGCACCGACCACGGCTCGCCCTACCTCTATGATCGCCGCGTGCCGCTGTGGCTGGTCGGCGCCGGCGTGCGCCCCGGGCGCTACAGCCCGGACGGCGACGCGCGCGATGTCGCCCCGACGCTCGCCTTCATGCTCGGCGTGTCGCCACCGGACGCGGCCGAGGGTACGATCCTCCCCGCCGTGGGTGAGCGCGGCGCGCGTTGAAGACCGCGGCACTCGCCCGTCTCAACGACGCTCGCACTCTCGCCCCACCGCTCGGAGACCCATGCGCCGCCCCCTGCTCATCGCGTCGTCCCTCGTCGCGCTCGCCGCGACCGCCTGCCCCTCGGCCCCCGCGCCCGCGCCCGAGCCCGGCCCGCCCGGCCCGGCCGACGGCACGCGCCTCGAGACCACCTCGACCGGCCACAACGTCGACGGCCTCGTCATGATCGCCCCGGGCGAGCGCCTGATGCTGCCGGTCTCGCTGCCCTATCAGGGCGAGCGCGTGCGCATCGATCACATCTCGGTCATCTGGCACGTCGGCGCCATCGAGGCGGACATCGATCGACCGGTCACGGTGAGCCTCATCGCCGACTCGGGCAACAACCTCCCGGTGGGCGCCTTCCTGGGCGAGCACGTCGACGTGGTGCCCGCCGGCTCGGCCATGCACGCGCTCAACGGCCTGGTCGTCTCCGACCACGCGCTCGGCTTCGACAGCGCGCCGCACTTCTGGCTCGGCCTCGAGGTCCCGCTCGGCGCGCCCGACGCGCTCGCGCTGAGCGTCGACAAGTCGGCCGGCAAGGCGCTGGTCATGCGCCATGACGGCACCATCGCGCGCTACGACTCGCTGCCGCTCGTCGACATCGCCTGGCGCCCGACCTCGAAGCTCGGCCCCCGCGCCGGCGCCGCGCCGCGACTTCGCCGGGCTCAGCGGCGGCGACAGCTGGTGGGGCTTCCACAGCGACATGAACGACGACTGGAGCTACGGCAACGACTCGGGCGAGGCGCCCGACCAGCAGCTCGGCGCGCCCGGCAAGGGCCAGGGCTTCCTGCGCGTCGACCTGCCGCCCGGCGCCCACGGCGCGCGCCTCACAGCCTTCGACGCCGTCTACGCCACCGACGTCGACGACCGCGCGGCCGGCGCCGGTCGCGTGCGCTGGACGCTCGTCGCCGATCGCGACGGCAAGCCGACGGACGAGGTCCTGGGCCACGTCGACGTCGACGTCATGGCGGCCATGACCACGCCGCTCGACGAGCCGGTGACGTGGCTCCGCCACCCGATCGGCGTCGAGCTCCGGCCCGCGCCTGGCTGCGCTTCGAGACGCTCTCCGGCGCGCCCAAGGTGGCCGCGACCCACGCGCCGAGCTCGCGGGCGGCGACGCCGACAGCCGCGTCTACTTCCGCGCCGCGCCCGACGCCCGCTCCAGGCGGTGCGCGACGCGCGCCTACCTGAAGCTGCACTTCGACAACGTCGGGCGCTGACGCGCGCGAGGGCGCGACTACCAGCGGATGACGTCGAGCGTCGGGCGCTCGGCCCGCAGCGCATCGGCGCCGGTGAGCGACACCGCGGTGCCGGAGAGGTTCACCCGCACCAGCGCGCGGGCGCGCCGCAGCGCCGCCGCGCCGTGGTCGGTGACGCCGGCGAGGTCGTTCAGCCAGAGGCGCGCGAGCGTCGGGATGCGCGCGACGATGGCGACGCCGGCGTCGGTGACGCGCGTGCCGGCCAGGTCGAGGTCGGTGAGCTGCGCCAGCACGCCGTGAGCCGCCAGCGCGGCGAGCCCGGCGTCGCCGATGGCGGTGCCGCGGAGCCGCAGCGCGCGCAGCCGCGCAGGCCTGCAAGACGGCCACGTCGCCGTCGCCGAGCGGCATGCCGACGAGGCCGAGCTGGCGCAGGCCGCGAGCGCCGGCCAGCGCGGTCAGCGCGCTCGGGCCGAGGCCGGTGCGATCGAGGTCCAGCACCTCGAGGCCGGTGAGCGCGGCGAGCCACGGCGCGCCGGCGGCTCCGGCCTCCGGGCTCTGGGCCAGGCTCGCGTCGGCCAGCCCGAGCCGCTTCAGGCCGGGCAGCTGCGCCAGCACCGCGAGGCCGGCCGTCGACAGCGTGGCGTGCTCGAGGCGCAGGTCCTCGAGCGTCGCGTGCCTGGCCAGCGTCGCCAGGCCGGCGTCGCTGAGCGCGCAGTGGTCGCACACGAAGACGCGCAGCGACTCGAGCGCGTCGAGGCGCGCCACGACGGTGTCGGTCACGCCCGGCCCCGACAGGAACAGCGCCTCGAGCCAGGGCATGCGCCACAGGCTCTCGAGCTGCGACCCGGCCAGGCTGGTGTCGCGCAGGTCGAGCCAGCGCACGTCGTGCATCACCAGCACGCGCCCGAACGGCCGCGAGCCCATGTCGTAGCCGCGCAGCGACAGCCCGGGCCAGTGCCGCGCCGCGGCCTCGGTCATGTAGGCGTCGAACTCGACCGGGTCGAGGGCCTGCGCCGAGGCCGGCGCGGCCAGCCACAGCGCGTCGCCCGGGACGGCCAGCGCCTTGCCGTCGGCGCCCGGCGTGAGGCCGAGCGGGCGCGCGCCGTCGGGGCCCCAGGTCGCGATGGACCAGGTGTGCTCGGACTGGATGAGCGTCGGTCCGCCGCCCGCCCGCGCGCCCGGGCCGGCGCCGAGCGCCAGCGCGGCCGCGACGGCGGCGACGCCGTACGAGAGTCGACTGCGGGTCGTCATGGGCCACCTCGGGTCGTCAGCGCCAGCGGCGCGGCATCACCGCTCGGGATCGCCTCGGTCGCGCGCGGCGCGCGCTCGCCGGCGGCGAGGATCTGGTCGAGCATCGGCGCATACGCGGCGAGGTCGACCGTGGCGCCGAGCTTCGACGGCACGATGAAGATGCCGGCGACGATGGCGCCCCACGGCATCTCCGTGCACATGGTGAGCTCGCGCTCGTTGCGCGGGAACGACAGCGTCGGACCCGCCTTCCATGCGGCCGGGAGCCCGCTCAGCGCGGGCGACGGCAGCGGGTTCGCGAGCAGCTCGAAGGCGTCCTCGCAGGTGACCTGCCCCTCGACGCGCGCGAGCTCGAGCGTCACCTCGGGCAGCGCCGGCGCCAGCCGATCGAGCTGGTCGACGCCGTCCGGGCCGCGGTGCGGCAGCCACACGAAGCCGTCGTCGGGGACGATGACGCTGAGGCCGGTGTTGGCCAGCTCGAAGACCTTCGGCAGCGTCGTCCCCGCCTCGTTGCGATCGCGCACCTCGGCGCGCCGGAGCGACGCCACCGGCACCGACGCGTCCTTGGTCCAGGCCCGGAACGCGCGCGCCGGGATGGGCTCGGCGCGGAGCGCGCGCAGCATCTCGGCGGACGTCATGGTCTCGGGCCGACCGATGAAGAAGTGGTAGAGCAGGAGCGACTTCCGCGCGTCGCGCTCGGCGCACAGCATGACGACCGGCTGCCGCCCGAGCGCGCCCTCGAAGCTGAACACGCCGCCGCGCGCCGCGAAGGTCGCGCCCCAGAGCTTGGCCTGCGCCTCCTCCCACGGCGCGTCGATGGCGCCCTGGCGCAGGACCGCCGGGCAGCCGCCGGCCGTGAACCAGCCGACCATGACCCAGGTGCCGGCCACGAGCTCGTCGCCCCGGTGCTCGTCGATGACGTCGCGCGCGTCGAACGACTGGCCGGCGTCCGCGATGCGCCAGCTGCCCGACACGGCGTAGGTCCGACCCTTCTTGGCCGGGAGCTCGATGCGCAGGCCCGACAGCGGCAGCACCGCCGGCCCGCTCGGGACCATCAGCGGCTCGGCGCGCGCCGGCCCCCCGCCGCCGGTCGCGAGACCCAGCAGCGCACACAACGCCAGGACGAGGGCCTTCATATCCACCTCCGGGCACGGGCTCGAACGCGGCCACACGCCTTCGGTGCAGCTCGCGTGCCGTCGGCCTACCCCCGTCGCGGCCTTTCCCGACGCGGGTTCGCTGGCCACCGGGCGCGGGCCGATGTAGCTTCCGGCCCTATGCCTCGGTGGTCCCAGGTCGCGATCCCCGCCGTGTTGGCGCGCATCGCGACCGCATGGGCCGTGCTCGTGGGCGCATCGGCCCGAGCGGACCTGCCGGCACACCCCTGCCCCGGCGTGCCCATCGCGCGCGCCACCATCGTCGGCTGCGACGCCGATCGCTGCCGCGCCCACGCCGCCATCGCGCGCCTGGTGGCGACGCTGCCGCTGCGCGGCGACGCCGTGCCGCTGGCCGACATGGATCTCCTGCGCCTGTCGGGCGAGCTGGTGGCGACGCGCCTCGTGTCGGCGCCGCCGACCTACGTCTGCGAGGGCGACCAGCTGTACGTGACGGTCGTGCCGCAGACCTTCGTGAGGAAGGTCACGCTCGACGGCAACGACGTCTTCCACAAGAAAGACCTGATGAAGCGCGTGTTCCTGCGCCCGGGGACGCCGCTCACGCTCGACCCGGCGCGACCCATGGAGAACGAGGACGTGGCGCGCCAGGTCGACTCGCTCTTGCGCCTCTATCGCCAGGCCGGCCTCGACACGGCGCAGATCAAGGCCGGCGCGCGCCTCGTGTCGCCGACCGAGCTCGACCTCGAGCTCACCATCTCCGAGGGCGCGCGGAACCGCGTCGACACCGTCGAGGCGCACCACATCCGCAAGCTCTCCGGCGCGGCCAGCGCCGGCGACGGCGGCGATCTGCACTGCCCGACCATCACCGAGCGGCGCCTCGAGCGCCTGACCGGCCTCGAGGCCGGCGACGTCGTCACGCGCCTCACCGAGCGCAAGATCAAGGAGAAGGTCCGGAAGGCCTTCCAGGCGGCCGGCTACGTGCGCCCCGACATCGACGTGGCGCCTGCCCCCGACGAGCCGCAGCGCCTCGAGGTGATGGTGACGACCGAGCACTGCTGGGTCGTGCGCGTCTGGGAGCGCGACCTCGCCACCGCCGAAAAGGAAAGCGACTTGTCCTTTCGCTGGAAGGACCCGCTGCACCTGGCCGACCCCGACGGCAGCGCCGACTTCCGTCACGACGCGCTCGACGACTGGCAGGACGTGCTGCCGTTCGGCGAGTCGGGCAGCTTCGAGCTCGACGAGGCGACGCGCGGCGTCGACGCCGTGGCGCGCGAGATCCGCGCGCGCGGCTACCCGTTCGCCGACGTGCAGCTCATCCACCGCGAGCTGCCGCGCGACGCCGGCGGCCCGCACGAGGTGGTCGGCACCATCGACTACCTCATCACGCTCAACCTGCCGCGCCGCATCGAGGCGGTGCGCTTCGAGGGCAACCGCGCGCTCTCCGACGAGACGCTGCGCGGCCTCATCAAGTCGAAGGCCTACGACTTCTTCGGCAGCCCGGGCGCCTTCGACGAGGCGCGCGCCTTCGCCGACCTCCACGAGATCCAGAAGGCCTACGTCGAGCGCGGCTACCTCGCCATGCGCTTCGCCGACCGCGCGCCGGTCGTCGCCGCGGGCGCGCCGGCGCTGCTCGAGCGCGACCTCGTGGCCGACGAGCCGGACCGCGTCGTGTGGCGCTACACCATCGGCGACATGGGCTTCCGCCTGGAGAAGGCCAAGTCCGACCTGCACCTGAGCCTCATCATCGGCGTCGAGGAAGGCCCGGCCACGCGCGTCGCGTCCTTCACCGCCAGCGGCGTCACCCTGCTCACGCCGGCCGAGGTGGCGTCGCTGACCGGCCTCGGCCATGGCCGCCCGTTCGGCGCGAAGCCGCTGGCCGACGGCCTCGATCGGCTGACGCGCTACTACCAGGCGCGCGGCCACCACCGCCTGAAGGTCGACGTCACCTGCCGCCTGGCCGGCGCGCCCGACCCGGTGCCGTGCGACGCCGCGTCGCTGGTCGGCAAGGGCGACGTCGACCTGGCGCTGGCCGTCAGCGAGGGCCCGCCCATCAAGGTCGGGGCGGTCGTATGGCGCGGCAACGCCGAGACCGACCCGCACGTGCTGGTGCGCGACCTGCCGAAGCGCGGCGACCTGCTCGACCTCGAGCGCGTGAACCGCGCCGTGCGGAAGATGCGCAGCCTCGGCATCTACAACTCGGTGCGCGTCGACGTGCTCGGCCTCGACCAGGATCACACGCTGCCGCCCGAGCAGGCCGACCTCGCCAGCGACGAGGTGGTGCTGGTGGTGTCGGTCGAGGAGACCGGCTATCGCTTCCTGGACGTGGCCGCCGGCCTGCGCTCGATCCAACGCAGCAACATCGGGCGCGTGCCGCGCGCGGCCGCCGACGGCGCGGGCCTGCTCGTCGACCAGGCCGACCGCGTGTCGAGCGGCTTCGGCCGCGCCTACCCGCTCGACATCCCCGACATCCTCGTGACGATGGAGCTCGAGTACCTCGACCTCGACATCTCCGGCCTCGGCAACCAGCTGCGCCTGCCCTTCACGGCCGGCTTCTCGCTGTCGCAGTTCCTGCGCCTCGCGACCTTCGATCCGAGCCTCACCTTCCCGCGCCTCCTCGACAGCACGGTGACGCTCACGACGCGCATCGTGGCCGAGCTCGACCGCGTGACCGACCCGCTCGACCGCCTGGAGATCGGCGCCGAGGCCGACGCGTCGGTGCCGCTGTCGCGCGAGATGCTGGCCGGCATCACCGCGCGCGCCGGCGTCATCCAGCTCGAGGAGCCCGAGGGCGCGTGCGTCTACTGCCTGTCGGGCCCACCGGTCGGCTGGAGCACGAGCCTGCCGCAGGACCTCGCCGACCGCGCCGCCAGCGAGGCCGCCTGCGCCGCCGGCGACAGCGACGCCTGCAGCGACAAGTCCTTCCGCCCGCAGCTGACGCTCACGCTGCGCTGGCGCTGGGACCGGCAGGACACGCCGCTCCACCCGACGCACGGCATCGTCCTTGCGGCCGCCACGAGCTACATCCTCGACCGCGATCGCAACCTCGCCTCGCAGCAGTTCAACCAGTTCGTGAAGTGGGAGGCGTCGTTCCGCGGCGCGCTCGGCATCGGCCCGCTCATCCTGGCCGGCTTCGCCCGCTACGGCGGCAGCGCCACCTTCGGCCAGCCCTTCCTGCCGGCCGACGAGCGCTACACACTGGGCGGCAGCAACGGCATGCGCGGCTTCGTCGACAACGGCGTCTGCCGCTACGACCGGCACGGCAACCTCATGGCCGACTGCGCGACCGAGTTCGGCGGCAACGTCATCATCAACGGCTCGCTCGAGCTGCGCGTGCCGCTGCTCGGCGGCTTCTGGCTCGCGTCATTCCTCGACATCGGCGCGCTCGCCGAGTCGCACGCCCAGCTCTATCCGGCGAGCTTCCGCTTCGGCGCCGGCATCGGCGTGCGCTACCTCCTGGGCGGCCTCTTCCCCATCCGCCTCGACTTCGGCTTCCCCATCTTCCAGCGCCGCTGCGTCGCCTTCACGAGCGAGGGCCAGTGCGTCCTCGAGGACCCGAGCCAGGTCCACTTCGACCTGCTCTATACCTTTTGATGCGCGTGGGCCTTCGATCCGACATTTCGCGCGACGTCCGCGGCGCGTGACCCGGAGGGTCACGCTTGCTCCCGTCGCGCGAAACGTCGGCGGCCCCCGCGCTGAGACTCGGCCCCTCCGGGGCTCGCTTTCTCGCAGAGCGCGCGCCCCCTCTCCTGCGGATCTCCGGGTCGGGAGTTCGGCGCGCGCGGGCTCTGCTCTGGACGGAGGCGGAGCGAAGCGGAGCCGGACAGAGCCGAATCGCGCGCCGAACATGTGGTCGTAGAAATGCCGCGGTTCTCCACCGGCACCCGCGCGGAGGCGCCTCGCGCAGCGCGGGCCTTGACGCCACGAGCCGCGCCCACCAGGGGATCAGTCGACCTTGGACGCGACGCGCACCATGGCCCAGCGCCTGAACGCCGCCTCGGGGACGGGGTGACCGAGCAGCACCGCGACCGCCTCGCGGCGCGGCGACGGCACGACGTTGGGCAGCGCGGAGCAGCTCGGCCGCGCGCGCGGCGAGGTCCGTCCGCGACGGATCGACGCGCCCAGGTCGCCGCCGCCAGCGCCTCGATGTCGCGCATCTCGGCCTTGGCGCTGAGCTCGAGCGCCTCGCTCAAGAGCGCCGCGCGCGGCGCCGTCGGCCCGGGCAGGCTGGCCTCGTAGCTCCGCGCCAGCGCCGTGAAGTCGATGCGCCCGCGCCGCCGGCTCTCGCGCGCCACCTCGGCGTGCATCTGGCGCGCGGCGGCGACGTCGTCGCAGTCCTGACCGGCGATGCCGAGGACCGCCGTCGCGTGCAGCCACGGCAGCCACAGCCCGGCCTCCTCGGCCATCGCGCGCGCCGCCTCCAGCGAGGCTCGCGCCGCCGCGTGGCGCCCGAGGTCGAGCAGCGCCAGGCCGCGGTTGCTCTGCACCTGGATGATGCGGCGCGCGATGCCGAGCGCCTCGAACGCCCGCAGCGCGCGCTCGTTCTCGGCCAGCGCCGCCTCGATGTCGCCGCCGTACCAGGCCGCGATCGCCCGCGCCCCGAGCGCCTCGGCGCGCCCCTTGGGGGTGTCGCCGAAGAGCGCCAGCGCGAGGCCCAGCGCGCGCTCGGCCGACGGCCCCTGCCCGAGCGTCCCGGCCACGAGGTCGTACGCCTCGGCGCGCACGCCGCTCGGCGCGCTCGCGTCGTCGCCGGCCCGCCACAGCGCCTCGATGCCCTCCGGCACGCGCCCGAGCCCGAGCAGCAGGCGCCCGCGCAGGAGCTCGAGCGCGCCCGGACCGACCGCGTCGGTCTCCATGCGCAAGGCGCGCGTCGTCAGCTCGAGCGCCTCCACCAGCGGCCCCTGCGTGATCCACAGCGTGCGCTGCGCCGCCGCCAGCCGCCGCGCCAGCGCCGCGTCCCCCTCCAGCGCCGCCCGCGTCGCCGCGCGCAGGTTCACCGCCTCGGCCGCGAGGCTCGCCTGCGCCGAGCGCACCGCCGCCATGTCGCCCTCCTCGGCCGCGCGCGCCCACGCCGACGCCGCCTCGGCCAGCCAGCGCGCCGCGCGCTGCTCGACGTCCGGCAGCGCCGCCCGCGCGAAGGCGCGCACCGACGCTGCCAGCGCGAAGCGCGCGCTCTCGAGGTCGGCCGTGACCAGCGATTTCCGCACCAGCTCGTCGAGCAGCTCGAGCGGCGCGTCGAGGTCGTCGCCCACCCCGAGCACGGCGTCGAGCGACACGCTGGCCGCGAAGCCGGCGAGCCGCGACAGGAGCCGCTGCGCCGGCCCGGTGAGGAGGTTCCACGACCAGCGGATGTTGGTCTCGAGGCTCGTGTGCCGGTGCGCGCCCGGCCGCAGCAGCACCTCGTCGAAGCGCCGCACCAGCTCGCGCGGCGGCAGGAGCCGCCCGCGCGCGGCCGCCAGCTCGAGCGCCAGCGGCATGCGCTCGCACGCCTCGACGATGGCCTCGAGATCGGTCGGCCCGAGCTCCGGCGCGTCGGGCACCACGCGGCGATAGCGGTCCACGAACAGCGCCTCGGCCTCCGGCCGCGCCAGCGGCGGCACCACCAGCTGCGTCTCGAGCGCGTGCCCCAGCGCCTCGCGCGACGTCGCCACCAGCTGGATGCCGGGCACGCCCGCCGCCAATTGGCTCGCGAGCTCGCGCGCCGCGTCGAGGATCTGCTCGACGTTGTCGAGCACCAGCACCGGCCGCGGGTGCGCCGCCAGCGCGTGCACGATGGCGTCGAGCGGACGCACTTCGCCGAGGCGCGCGCCGGCGTCCCCGCCAGCGCGTGCTCGACGTCGCGCGGCGACAGCGCCGCGCCGAGGTCGCAGAAGCAGGCGGCTCGCCCGCCGAGCCCCCGCCAGCAGCGCGTGCGCGAGCCGCGTCTTGCCGACCCCGCCCGGCCCGACCAGCGTGAGGAGCGGCGTGCGACCGAGCAGCTCGCGCGCCCGCCGCAAGGAGGTCATCGCGCCCGAAGAGCGGCAGGAGGCTCGCGCCGCCCGAGCTCCCGACGGCGCGCGCGACCCGTGCGCGTCGGCGGCCGCCGCCAGCGGCAGCAGCAGCCGATAGCCGTGCCCGCGCTCGGTGAGCAGGTGGTCGGGCGCCTTCGGGTCGCGCTCGATCTTCTGCCGCAGTCGATGCATCGTCGACAGCACCGTGTGCGACTCGACGCCCTCGCGATAGCCCCACACCTCGCGCTCGAGCTCCGCGCGCGCCACCACCTCGGGGCTCCGCGCCGCGAGGTAGCCGAGCAGCGCCAGCTCGATCGGCGTCAGCCGCTGCACCGCCCCGTCGCGCACCGCAACGCCGCGGCGCAGGTCGACCCCGGCCACGCGCAGCCGGAGCTCGTGCGGCGCGGACGGTCCCGCACCGTCGCGGTCATGGGTCGTGGGCACGCGGCATGGAACACCGCCCCGGACTTCCGCGCAAGCGCCTCGCCCGTCCCCGAAAAGCAGACGGCCCGGACAGCGATGCCGTCCGGGCCGAATGCTCAACCTAGGTTGTGGATCCTAGCGTCCACTCGAGTCAGGGCAGCCTTCTGGCCGGAGGGCGAGCGGGCTGCTCCCGCACCCGCCCTCCGTCTCCGAAGGCCTTTCTCTCGATCAGAACACGCCCTTCCACGACGGGCTACCCTGAGCGAACGTCGACATCGCCTCGCGCATGAAGTACGGCACCTCGACGTACTCGCGGAGCTTCATGCAGGCCTTGTTGGCCGAGCACGTGCACTTCGAGTTGTCGGTGGCGTTGCAGCCGGGGAGGCCGTCGTCGGCGAAGTTGCCGTCCGGCGTGATGGCCGACACGTTCGGGTCCCACCTGACGATGGGCTGGCCGCTGTCGCGGTCGAGCTTCGCCTCGTACCAGATGGTGCCGTCCGGTCCCTCGACCTCCTGCGTCTCGTACGCCTCGGCCAGCAGCTGATTGGCATACTCGAGGACGCGCGCGCCGATGCCCTTCTGCACCGTCTCGCCGAAGATCTCCTCGGTCCCGAAGGTGCGCGCGACGTACGTCTTGCCACCCGGGATGTGGAGCTCGATGCGATTGGTGATGCCCGGGTCCGAGTCCGCGCCCAGCTCGTAGATGTGGAGCTGGTCGAGCCACCACTGCTCCTGGTTCTCGGGCAGGTACACGAGCGTCCAGGCGATGAGGAACTTCTGCTGCTCCCAGCCGACCTGCGGGTCGATGATGGCCACGTTGGCCGGCGCCTGCGGGTTGAACGGAGCGTCGGTCGGGTCGCCGTAGCGCGAGCACACCTGCGACTCGTTGTTCGGGAAGCACACCTCGGGACCGTTGGTGCCCCACCACGACACCCAGCCGATCGGCTTCGACGGGAACTTGTCGGTGCCGACCTCGGGGTTGCCGTTGCCCTGCGCCGAGAGGCGCGCGCCCTTGAGCGTGTCGTCGCCGGTCAGGTTGTTGGCGAGCCAGCGGCGATAGCCGTCGGGGAAGAGGTCGGCGATGCTCACCGAGCGGTAGCGGGCGTCGAAGAAGTCGCCGCGCGTCGAGCTGATGAAGTTGTCGACCGACTCCGTCATGAGCAGCGCGGTCCACGACTTGTCGTAGTACGAGCCGGCGTTGACGGTGTACTCGCTGTCGTACTCGCCGTTGTCGTTCGAGAGCGCGTTCTCGAGCGGGCGGCCGCCGTACTGCACGTTGCCGTAGTAGCCGGTCGCGCCGTTGGGGATGGTGACGCGCGTCGAGGTCGGCGTGCCCCAGGTGTCCTGGTCCGAGCGGAGGACGGGGTCACCCTTGGCGAAGTAGTGGTTGCCGGCCTGCGGGCGCGCGAGCAGCCGCGTGAAGTGATCGAAGGCCATGCCCGCGGTCAGGATGTTCTCGGGGAAGAACACGGGGCCGACGGCCGGCCAGAACTCGTCGAAGTTCCAGCCCTCCTCCTGCGACACGTGCTCGTAGACGTTCTTGATGAGGCCGAGACCCTTGGCGGCGTCGCGCAGCTTCTCGTTGTAGCGCGAGAAGCCACGGTTGGCGGCGCCCCGCACGCTGAAGTCCTGGCGACCACGGCGGTAGTTGTCCCAGATGTGCGACACTTCCTGCTGCGTGATGAGGAAGTTGAAGAGCTCGTACGGGTCGGCGCCGTTGTCGTTGCGGTACACCGACAGGTTGCCGAGGTCGGCCCAGTCGTCGGTGCCGAAGCCGTACGGGACGCGCGTGCGGCCCTGGGTGTCGATCGACGGCCCACCGTTGTAGTTGCCGCCCGACTCGCTGTTCTTCGGCTGGCGCAGGGTCGACCAGTCGACGTAGTCGATCGGCTGGGTCTTGCACACCGAGTACTGCCCGTTCACCTGCACGATGCGGCCATCGAAGGTCGGGTCCCACTCGCCGAGGCGCGCGGTGTCCCAGCTCGCCGGCTTGTACGACATGCCGTCGACGGTCTTGCAGTCCTTGATGAGGTCGTACTCGTTCTGGAGGCGCGAGTAGTGGATCTCGTCGGCGCCGATCTGCGGCGAGATGCCGAGGATGCCGCCGAAGCTGTCCATCTTGGCGTGGATGCCGACGCTGCGGTCCGAGCCGGCCGCGTAGCTGCCGTCGGCGAACACGGGCACCGCGTCACCATAGAACGAGCGCGCCGCCGCGAAGTCGTAGACGCCGAGGCCCTGCATGTCCTGCGTCGCCTCGCCCGGGTACTCCATGATGGAGTCCTGCATGAACATCCAGATGAAATTGTCTTTCTCGGCCTGGGTGACCGGGTCGAAGTAGCGCGGGCCGACGCAGGCCTCGCCGTCGGTCGTCAGATCGTCGCACACCGTCTTCACCGCGCCGTTCTTGGTGCGGAGCTGCCAGTACTGCGGGCGATAGCTGAACGCGTCAGCCGACGAGACGAAGTTGTGGCGGAGGCCGATCGAGTGCCCCATCTCGTGCGCGATGACGGCGTAGTGCGCGTGCGTCGCGATGTAGTTGCGCATCTTCTCGGCGCGGTCGTGCTGGATGGCCGGGCTGTCGTCCTTCGAGAACGCGCCGAACTTCTTCTGCAGCAGCTTGGCCAGGTCCGCGATCGACATGGGCGTCGGCGCCTCGTCGATCATGCAGGCCCCGCGCTTGGCCAGCGCGACTTCCTTCATGTTCTTGATGTCGCGCAGCATGCTCGGGTTCATGCCGCGGAGCGGGCTCGCCAGCGACACCACCGACGGGGTCAGCGCCATGCCGGCGACACCGGCCAGCTGCTGCATCATCGGCGTGAGCAGCTCGGCCTCGACCGGCGTACCGGCCGCGGCCTGGCGGCGCGCGGCGTACATCGGCGCGTTGGCCGAAGCCACGCCGACCTTGGCCGCGACGTTCCGGAGCTCGCGCTTGATCTCCTTGGCAGCCTGCATCGGGCGCGCGTCGACGGGCACCTTCTGCGCGTCGAGGTCGGCCACGTCCTTGCCCACGAAGTCGGCCATCTTCTTCTTCATGTCCGCGCGGCTCATGCGCGGGATGGCGCCGGCGCCGGCAGACGCCTCGGAGGCCTCCGCCCAATCCTTGACGTAGGTGCCCTCGGTGATGTCGCCGAGCGCGAGCTCGCCGCCGATGTAGCGCGAGGTGTCGACGATGCTCTGGCTCCAGCGGTCGGTCGGGTTCGACCACACGTTGATGGAGGCCGCGACCTTCTCGCCGGTGAGCGGATCATCGGCGTCGACCATGATGCCCCAGGGCGACTCGTTCTGCGGCTCGGTGATGACCGTCAGCTGGTGGAAGCGGATGTCGCCGCGGCGGGCGTGCAGCGCGCTCTTGCAGGCCGCGAGCACGTCCTCGTCGGTGCTGGTCTTGCAGTCGGCGACGCCGACGTTGGCCGGCAGGCGGGCCGCGCCGCAGGCCGCCGGGTCGTTGTAGAGCACCGGGCTGTGGCAGAGCACCACCATCTCGTCCATCTTGGCGAGCGAGATGACGGCCGCGTCGTAGCCGCGCGCCGCGCCGATCGAGTCGGCCAGGGCGTCGCACTGCGCGCGGTCCATGCCCTTCTCCGGGTACGACAGGCCGTGGCGGCAGTCGTCGACCTCGGTCGCGAGCTTCACCGCGTCGTCGTTGTCGTCCTGCTGGGTGGTCATGATCTGGTACTGCGCGCAGTTGTCGCCGTTGGTCTTCGAGCACTCGACGTAGCGCGCCGTCACGACCGCCGAGCGCATGGCCACGTCCCACTCCTGGGCCGCCCACGAGGTCGGGGTGAAGTAGGTCTGGTCGTTGCCCTCGCTGTAGTACCAGACCACCGGCTTGGCGGTGCGGTCGCGGTAGGGCAGCGTGCACTTCTGGCTGAACTCGTCGCAGACCGAGCCGCGGCCGACCGACGCGCACTCGTCCTCGGTGCCGTCCTTGTCGGCATCGCGGTGCGGGTCCTCGCCGTACGGGGTGGTGGCCGGCGTGAAGCACTCGACGGCGCCGGTCATCTTGGCCGGGTCACTGTAGAAGTGGCTGCGGTCCCAGATGTTGTAGCGCGACACGAAGCGGTGCCACTTGGCGTCGCTCATGCCGTAGTTGCGGGCGTAGCCGTAGCGGTCGGTCGTGAACGGGCCGAACGCCTGGAAGCGATAGCCGTCCCAGTTGGCCGGCTCGTAGTCGGTCGGCACGACCTTGCGGAACGACTGGCGGATGGTGAGCTCGGCCGGGTTGCAGTTGCCCGACGGCGACGAGCCCGAGAGGGTGTCGGCGTCCAGCATGCAGGCCGGGAACTCGTCGATGCCCCAGTCGAACGACGACAGGTCGATCATCTGCGGCTTGGCGAAGGCCTTCACCGTGACGTCGAAGTACCCGTTGTCGAAATCGAAGTGCGGCGCATCTTCGTTCGAGGGGTCGTTCACGTAGTAGTTCATCGGCTCGTACTTCACCCCGCCGTACACGCCGAGCATGGCCAGCGTGTCGAAGTCGTAGGTGTCGGTCGCGAGGTTCGACGACCAGTCGACGCGCATGTACTCGCGCTCGTACCACGGCCGGTCGCTGGTGTTCTCCTCGAAGATGTTGAGCTTCTCGCCCGTCGTCGAGTTGTACGCCTGCGTGATGTCGAAGTGCGAGGTGATGCGATACATGGCGGCGATGACGCCGTCGTCGGTCGCAGCGCCGGCGCCCTTGCCGTCCGAGTCGGCGACGCGCTCGTAGGTGATGCGCGCGATCAGGGTGTTCTCGGTGACCACCCACTTGATGCGCGACAGCGGCTGCGCGTACGTCGACGTGAAGAGCCCGTCCTGCGTCGCGCCGAAGCCGACGTCGATGAGCGTGCCCTGCATGTAGAACTCGGGATCATCCACCGGGCTCTGGAAGTCATTGCCGATGAAGTACGCCTTCTTGAGCGCATCGGGTTGAGTGCGGTCGATGGGCGCTCGCTCCTCGGCGCACGCCGAGACGGCGAACGCGAGGCCGATGGCCATGAGGCCTGAAGTCGAGAGATGTTGGAGACGGAGCGGCGGCAAGGTCAATCCTCCTGGGCAACGAGCTTGTTGACGAGCTCGGCGACGTCGAGACGAAGGTCGAGATAGACTTCGGTGTAACGATTGAAGTACGGCGCGTAGCGGTCGCCGTCGGGCTTGAGCTGGGGGTTGATGGTGCTGGCGCCGAGGCGTACCTCGAGCGGCTGCCACGGGCGCACGGAGAAGCCGAGGTCGGCGACGAGGCTGTAGCGCGAGTCGGTCGACTCGATGGGTTGGAAGGTGACGCGGTCGTCGCTGACGGCGTCGTAGAGCCACGACACCCCGACGCCGAAGCTGGTCGAGAATGTCAGCCAATTTGTCATATCGAGTGACAAATCAAAGCTGTTCGACAGACGGAATGACACATTCCGCCCGCCGGTGTTGAGGAAGCGATCGCAGCTGCCAAGGCTGTTGGCGAAGCAGGTCGCGATGAGCGGCGAGTCGAGCTCGCTGGTCGTGTAGGAGTGGAAGTTCTTCGTGAACCGAAGCGTGTAGCCGAGGCTAAGGCCATCGAGGACCTTGGGGAAGGTCTTCGCCAACCGCACGCTCGGCGCCAGCGCCATGATGAGCGTGTCGCCGCGGGACGCCTCGCTGGTCGGAAGCGTCAGCGCCAGCGTGCTCGACACGGTGATATCGCCCGGAATCGTGGCCCATTTCGACGCCGTCAGCGCCAGGGTCAGGTCCGAGACGACGGTCTCGCCGCGCGAGGTCGTGTCGTCCGAGTTGGTAACCTCACGGTCCAGCTCGAGCGATGCAGCCAGGCTGATCATCTTGCTGAACGAGTAGCGAGGCGCGAGCTCGAGGGCCATGACCCAGGTCGGGTTGTAGGAGAGCTGCGCGCCCTTGTCGAAGCTGTAGGCCGTGGCCGAGTTGCGGTAGGCGATCTCGGAGCCGCGCCACGCCGAGGGCTCGTGCGACTTCTTCGCCGTGTTGAGCGTCGCCGTGGCGATGGGCGACCCCGCCGGATCGGTCTCGGCCGGCGGCTGCGACCGCTCGACGGGCGGGTTCACGGGCGGGTTCACGACCGGCGGGTGGTCCTCGGGCGGCGCGGACGGATCCGTCGGCGTGCCGGGAGCGGGCCCCGGTTCGGCCGCGCGGGGGTCGGTACCGATGGTGACGACCACCCCGAAGGTGAGAGAAAGCATCCTGATTTTAGACACATACGAACTACGCACACACCCTCCGAACGCGGCCGGGTCTCGACGAAGGCGGACCATACGCGGTTCGCTCCGGCCCGCACAGTTCGTACGGGGGTTCGTAGACGCGAAACACGCTCGACCCGAGAACTGCCCCTTCGGATGCGGCCCCGGCGCCCCGGTCCCGGTCGAAGCCCGTCGATGAGACGACCACCGTCGACGGCCCGACGCGCGACGTGTCGTCGGGGGCTCTCAGTCCTGGCGTCGACCCGCGCCCCAGGAGCTCGGCCCCGGCACGTCGTCCTCGGTGACACCGAAGTCGGCCGGCACGTCGCTCCCCTTCAAGAGGTTGTTCGTGCCCTGCCCGCGCAGGCTCCGGTACACGCGCAGCGCGCCCTCGGCCGCGAGCCGCAGCACACGATAGAGCATGGCGTCGGGCGTCTGGCCGGCCTCGTCGAGCACGGGCAGCGGGCAGTCGATGGTGACGATGCCGTCCTCGATGTGGGAGGTCGAGCCGGGGAAGAGGTGCTCGACCAGCTTCAGCATCGACTCGTTCTCGGCCAGCACGTCGAAGCGGAACTCGCGCACGCCGCGCTCGTGCGCGGCCGCGACGAGGTACTGGAAGAGCACGCGCCCGAGCCCTCGCCCCTGCGCGTCGTCGACCACGGTGACGGCCGCCTCGGCGATCTCGGGCGGATCGAGCCGGATGAAGCGCGCCACGCCGAGGCCCTTCGGGTGGCCGTCGGGCCCGCGCGTGATGGCGCCGATGGCGACGTGGCGGTCGTGGTCGACCTCGGTGAGGTAGGCGAGCTCGCGCGGGCTCAGCCGATCGCGATGCGCGAAGAAGCGCATGAAGCGGGACTCGGGCGACATGCGCCGGAGCCCGTCGACGAGCAGCGGCTTGTCCTCGGGCCGCACGAGCCGGACCTCGACCTGGGTCCCATCCTTCAATACGGCGGACGCATGCCAGGCTGGTCCAAATTGCGGCTCCATGGCTCCCCCTTCGCCTCGGCGGTCGGGCTGCTCTCGAATACGCGGTGAAGGCTAGACCAGGAGCCTCCGCGCGGCCACCAAATCCCCGATCGCGAGACCCACGGCGTTAACCACTGCGAAACACGCCATTGACTTCGCTACACGCGCCACGCTACGGTCCTCTCGAACCGGGATCGAAGACGCGAAAGCGTTGCGGGACTCTCGGTTTGCCTCCCTCACATCGGTTGCAGGCGCTTTGAGGCCCACCGTCACGGGCCTCGAGGTAGCGGAACAAGCTTCGACGTACGCGTCCTTGCGGTCTCGTCCTCGTTGCTCGCTCCGGCTCCACTTCCTCACGAGAGCGTGAGGAGCTGGAAGTCGACCGTCACATCCAGGCCGGCTCGGGCACGTCGTCGCGACGCGCGCGCGCGGGCCGTCCAGGCCGCGAGCTCGCGCCGTCGAAAGGCCGAGCGCTCGCCGACCTGCGCGCGCTCGAAGCGGTCGACCGCCTCGTCGGGTCGACCGGCGCGGAGGGCGCAGCCGCCGGCCAGGTGCAGGTACGAGGGATCGTCCGGCACGGCCGCGAGCGCCCGCGCCAGCGCGCGCTCGACGTCCTCGATCGGCGCGCGCATGCCCTCGAGCCGCGCAGCCTCCATGAAGTCGACGTAGCCCGGCCAGCCGGCGTCCGCGCCGACCGCGCCCGGCGTCGGCGCGATCACGCTGACGCCCGGCGCGCCCCAGCGCCACGGCACCTCGACCCACGGCCCGAGGCTGGCCGGAGCGTCGCCGCAGCCGACCCAGAGCCGCCCGTGCTCGGGCTCGAAGACGACGCTCTGCAGGGTGATGCTCTGGCAGATGGTGTCCCCGGTCGCGCGCTGCCAGCCGTCGACGTCACCCGCCTCGCGACTGCCCATGAGGGCCATCGCCTGGCCCGGCGTGATCGGACCCACGCGCCCGAGCGCCCGCTCCATGGCGTGCTGGCGTCCATCCGAATAGCGCACCCAGGCCTCGGACGGCGCGAGCTCGCCGGCCTGCATGAGCGGCGTCCGATAGCGGTTGGCGCAGGTGTGCCACGCGCGCCCCGGCGCCGGCGGCACGACCGCGACGCGGCCGGCGTGCACCTCGAGCGCGACCGCGTTCCGCTCGCGCGCCGAGCTGACGAAGAGGCCCCAGCTCGAGGCGATGCGCTGCTCGGAGGCCACGGCGATGGCCTCGGTGATGGTCGTCGCGCGCCGAGCGATGAGGTGTACGAGGTCGGTCACGCCGCGGCCGTCGAAGCTCACGGCGCGATGGAAGCGCGTGTGCGGCGCGATGACGAGCCCCGCCTCGTTGAAGGCCGTGACGCCGGGCACGTCGGCGCCGCGGGTGGTGACGAAGCCGTAGCGGACGCCGCGCGTCGGCGCGCAGAAGGCGACCTCCGGCTGCCGCTCCCAGACGCCGATGCCGGGCAGATCGAAGTTCCGGCCGCACACGAGCGAGCCGTCGTGCGAGGCCTCGCCCCAGGCCGCAAACGACGTGCACGCGCCGGGGAACGACGCGGCCAGACGGCGCACGTCGTGGTCGGGCGCGACGCCGAGCCGACCGAGGACACCGATGGCGTTCTGGATGAGGTCGAGCACCATCATGTGGCGCGCGTCGCCGTGGCGCGCGTGGCGGCCGAGCGCCGCCAGGAAGGCGCGGGTGCGGGCGCGGGCCAGGTCGGGTCGCGCGCGCTCGAGGCGCGCCAGCCCGGCGGCCAGGAGCGGCCGCATGACCTCGAGCAGGAAGCGCCGCCCCGGCCCGCGCCGACCGCCGCCGAGGATGCGCTCGGGCAGCTCGGGGTAGAACGCCAGGGCCGCGTCGTAGCCGCCGAGCGCGCGCGTGATCTCGCCGTGCTGCGCGCCCATGCTCGGCTCATCGCCGGCCAGCCTCACGACCGCCAGGGGGTGGGCCTGCCTCATGCCGCCTCCGCTCGCTTCAACGGGGCGAGGACCCGATCCCAAAGTACCTTTCGCACCTCGACCCAGCGCAGCCCGCGCACGACGCGATGCAGCAGGTAGCCGTCGACCGTGACCGCCACCAGGTCGACGATGCCGGCGGCGTCGCAGGGCTCGACCGTGCCGGCCTCGATGCCGCGCTCGAGCAGCCCGACCGCCATCGCGCGCAGCGGCAGGAAGTGGCGCATGGCCTGCTCGATGACGCGGCTCGGCTGGTCGGCCTCGCTCACGCCCCAGAACGACACGAGCGAGATGAGCATGGCGCCCTCGGCGTCGAAGAAGGCGTCGATGGCGTCGGCGTACGCGAGCAGCTGATCGACCGGGTGCGCGACGGCCGCGAGCCGCTCGACGAGGAAGCTCCGCTGCCGCTCGAGCACGTGCTCGAGCACGGTGTCGAACACGTGGCCGAGGTCGCGGAAGTACCAGTAGAGCGTCGGCCGCTTCATGCCGAGCGCGACGGCGAGATCACTCATCGTGACGTTGTGGGTGCCGCGCGCGCGCACCACGTCGAAGGCCGCCAGGGCCACCGACCGTCGCTTCTCCTGGCTCACCGGGCGCGGCACAATTCACCGTGACTACTAGCGTTTCTAGTTTCTCGACAGGGTGTCGGGAAACATCCTGCGGGTTCCTCGACGCGCTGTCAACCTACGACCGGCGCGAGGCTTCTCCGCGGCCCCAAGCTTGTGATGACCAGATCGCGCCTCTAGCTTTCACCGACCGCGAGCGCGGGCGTGTCTGCGTCGACGCGACGTTCATCGGTGTGGAGATCGGTGTGGAGACGTTGGTGTTGGGACAGAGCTTCGAGCCCCTCGAGCGGGTCGGGTGGAAGCGAGCCATGACGTGGTGGGCGGCGGGCCGGGTCGAGATCCTCGAAGCCTGGGAAGGCCGCGTCATCCGCACGCCGCGCGTAGCGCTGCCCATGCCTTCGGTCGTGCGCTTCCTGCGCTCGCGCCGCCGCGACCGGACCCCCGTGCGCTTCTCGCGCGAGACCATCTTCGTGCGCGACCGCGGCCAGTGCCAGTACTGCGGCCGCGCCATCGGGCGGCGCGAGGGCACCTACGATCACATCGTGCCGAAGAGCCGGGGCGGCGAGACGCGCTGGGAGAACATCGTGCTGGCCTGCCGGCCGTGCAATCAGGCCAAGGGCAACCGCACGCCGGCCGAGGCCGACATGGCGCTCCGGAACGCGCCGGGTCGCCCCGCGCTCGGCTCGTGGCAGCTGCTCGTCGGCCATCGCGACGCGCTGCCGCCGGCGTGGCGCCCCTACCTCGGCGTCTTCGACTGAGCCTCGCTCCGCGTGCCTGCGGCCGCCTCGAGAATCGACTCAGGGCGCCTTCTCGAGCGGCGCGTCGACGACGAGGTCGATGCACGCGCCGCCCTCGACCGGGTGGGCGTGGAAGGTCTCCTCGTCGTAGGTCACCTCGATGAGGCGCACGTTCTTCAAGGTCGCGGTGAGGGCGCCCCCGGGCGGGTCGGCGCCCGGGTCGCCGAGGACGTCGGAGCCGGCGGTGAGCTCGAGCTTGCCGCCGGCCTGGAAGAACTCGCGCTTGCCGTCGAGGACCATGCGCACGCACTCCTTGCAGGTGGCGTGGTCGGCGTCTTCGTTGGTCGCGAGGTCGAAGTTGCCGGTCGCGCGCGAGTAGAACTCGAGCTGCAGGAAGTCGCTCTCGGACTCGGCGCCGAGCCCGAACGAGGTGGTCTCGGTGCGGTAGACGCCGGCCGCCTTGTTGTCGAGCGTGGGCCCGCCGGGGAGCTTCAGGACGTGGCAGGCCGGGTCGACCTCGCAGGCCTTGCCGTCGAGCGTGCACACGCCGGTCGCGCAGCCGGCGCCGCACTCGCCGCCGCAGCCATCGGGCCCGCAGATGTGGTCGCCGCACGCCGGCACGCAGGCCGCGGTCTCGAGGTGCACGCTGCCGAGCCCGTCGTAGCACGCGCCGCGGTCGAGCGGCTCGGTGTGGTAGTCGGCGAAGATGGTGACCTCGACCAGCTTCAGGTCGACGAGCTGCACGTCGAGGCGGCCCTCTTCGGGGGGCGTCGACGGGTCGATGATCATCGTGCCGCCGGCCTGGAAGAAGTGGCGCGTCTTGCTGGCGTCGCTCGGATCGATGTCCTGCACGATGCGGATGCACTGGTCGCAGGTGGCGTAGTTGTCGTTGCCGCCGGTCGCCAGATCGAAGGTGCCGGTGGCGTTCGAGTAGAACTCGAGCACGACGGCATCGGGCAGCGGTCCACCGAAGCCGAGGTCGGTGCCGCCGCCGAGCGTGAAGGCGCCGGGCGCGTCGTTGGCGACGAGCTGCCCCGAGACCGCGAAGTCGCCGCAGACGATGGGGCCGGTCGTGTCGACCTCGTCCGCGCCGGTCACGTCGGGCGTGACCTCGGTCGGCGGGCTCGAGTCGGCGTGGCTGTCGACGGTCGCGTCGAACGAGTCCGCGACGACGTCGGCGCTGTCCGAACCGTCAGAGCTGTTGCTGTCGCCGCCACACGCGGCTGCAAGCAAGGTCGCGATGGTCAGCGCCCCGAGGCCGTGAAGCGGTGGCCCTCGGCGGCGCGCGATCGTGAGCTGCATCGTCCCTCCAGGCACAAGATAACGTGACTTGTACCGGGATCGAAAGGCCAGTTCCCCGAACTAATATTCGACCGATCCGGGCTTGCAACTCAGCGCGTCATCGTGGCGAGCAGCGCCTCGGCGACGCGCATGCCGTCGAGCGCGCTCGACACGATGCCGCCGGCCCTGCCCGCGCCCTCGCCTGCCGGCAGCAGCCCGGGGAACCCGGGCGCCTCGTAGGTGCGCTCGTCGCGCACGATGCGGATGGGGCTGGACGTCGTCGTCTCGACGCCGATGAGGATGGCGTCCTCGGTGAGGTAGCCCTTCATCTTCTGATCGAAGCGCAGGATGGCGCGCGCCAGCGGGGCGTGCAGGCGCTCGGGCAGGACGGCGCGCAGGTCGGCCGGGACGAGACCGCCCTCGCCGAGCGGCCGATAGCTCGTGCGCGGCGGCAGCGTGGCGCTGCCCCTGGCGTCGACGAAGTCGGTGAGGCGCTGGGCCGGCGCGACGTAGCCGCCGCCGCCGGCCGCGTAGGCGCGCGACTCGAGCGCGCGCTGCAGCTCGAGCCCGGCCAGCGGCCCGAAGTGATCGAGGTCGCCGGGGCGCTCGAGCCAGAAGTCCTGCGGCTCGACCGTGACGACCAGCGCGGCGTTGGCGAAGTCGGAGCCGCGCTTGTGGTTCGACATGCCGTTGACGTTGAGGCGGCCGAGCTCGGTCGTGGTCGGGATGACGAAGCCGCCCGGGCACATGCAGAACGAGTAGACGCCGCGCGCCCCGATCTGCGCGGTCAGGAAGTACTCGGCCGGCTCGAGCGCGGGGTGCCCGGCGTTCGGCCCGTACTGCATGAGGTCGACGCGCGCCTGCGGGTGCTCGCAGCGGGCGCCGATGGCGAAGGGCTTGCGCGCGAGCTGGACGCCGAGGCCGTGGAGCCAGTGATAGACGTCGCGCGCCGAGTGGCCGGTGGCGAGCATGACGGCGCTGCCCTCGAGCTCGCTGCCGTCGGCCAGGCGCACGCCGCGGACGCGGCCGTCGACGCTGCGCAGGAGGTCGGTGACCTTGGCGCCGTAGCGGATGTCGGCGCCCGACTCGCGCAGCCAGCCCTCGAGATGCGAAAGCATCTTGATGAGTCGGTTGGTGCCGACGTGCGGGTGGGCCTCGACGAGGATCCGGCGGCGCGCCGAGCGCGGCCAGATCCTCTAGATGCGTGGATCTCCGGCCGCGGCGGCGCGTGTAGAGCTTGCCGTCGGAGTAGGTGCCTGGCGCCGCCGGCGCCGAAGCAGAGGTTCGACTCCGGGTCGAGCACGCCGTCGCGGCGCAGGCTGCGCACGGCCTCGTGGCGCTGGGGCAGCGCGCCGCCGCGGTCGAGGAGGATGGGCGCGACGCCCGCCTCGATGAGGCGCAGCGCGGCCCAGAGGCCGGCCGGGCCGGTGCCGACGATGATGGGCGAGACGCCCGGTCGGGCGGCGGCGACGTGGGCCGGGCGCCGCAGCTTCGGCTCGGGCGGCAGCGGCACGGCGTCGCCGGCGAGCCGCACGTCGACGGCGGTAGACCTTCTTCGGCTGCTTGTCGCGCGCGTCGACCGAGACCTTGGTGACGCGCACGTCGATGACCTCGTCGGGCCGCACGCCGAGCGCCTCGGCGCGGCGCGCGAGGTCGGCCGGCGAGCTGCCGAGCGGCAGCGCGAGCTCTTTCAGGTGCCTCATCGGCGCACCGCGGCGAGCACCTTGCGCGTGAGCGTCGAGAGTGGACCTCGTCGCCGTCGGCCGCCGGCGAGACCCAGCGCGCCTCGGTGTACCAGGCCGGCGAGGCCGGCGGCGTCGCCGTTCACGCACGCTCGCCGAGCCCGGCCGAGGTCGTGCACGCGATAGACCTCGAGGCTCAGCGAGCGATGGGTGAACTGGTGCGCGACCGACGCGACGTGGTCGCCGACCTCGACGTCGAGGCCGAGCCGCTCGCGGAACATGGTGGCGAGGCTCGCCTTGCGCGGCGTGCGCGCGCTGGCGAGCTCGGCCGCGGCAGCTCCCACAGGCCGCCGAGCAGCCCATCGGCGGCCGCCGCGCCAGCAGCACGCGGTCGCCGGCCAAGCCCTCGGGCAGGTAGCCGGCCACGGCGAAGACCGCCTTCGGCGCAGCGCGCGGCTTCTTCGAGGGGTAGTCGAGCTCGCTCCCGGCCGCATGCGCCGCGCACGCGCCGGCCCACGGGCAGCTGCCGCACGCCGGCGACTTGGGCGTGCAGACGAGCGCGCCGAGCTCCATCATGGCCTGGTTGTGGGTCGACGGATCGTCGCTCGGGACGAGCGCCTCGGCCAGCGCCCACAGCGCCTTCTGGCCCGGGCCTCCATCTATATGATCCGGCAGCGCCACGAGGCGCGACAGCACGCGCGCGACGTTGCCGTCGAGGACCGGCGCGCGGATGCCGAAGGCGATCGAGGCGATGGCGCCGGCCGTGTAGCGGCCGATGCCGGGCAGCGCCGCGAGGCCGTCGACCGACGCCGGCAGCTGGCCGCCGTGCTCGGCCGCGACGACCTTGGCGGCCGCGTGCAGCATGCGCGCGCGCCGGTAGTAGCCGAGCCCGGACCACAGCGTCATGACCTCGGACTCGTCGGCGGCGGCCAGTCGCTCGACGCTCGGGAAGGCCGTCACGAAGCGCTCGAAGTACGGCAGCACCGTCGCGACCTGCGTCTGCTGCAGCATGATCTCCGACACCCACACGCGGTACGGGGTGGGCGCATCGCGCCAGGGCAGCGCGCGCTTCTGTCGCAGGTACCAGGCGCGCAGCGAGGCCCTGAGCGGGTCGGGTTCGATCACGCGCGGAACCTATACGATCGGCTCGCGTTCCGGAAGGTTGACAGTGGCCCGCGCGCGTCGGCATCTTGCCGCGGCTTCGCGCCCCCGCGAGGTCGATGCCCGAGGTGATCCATGAAGCTCGTGACGGTGATCGTGGCCGGCGCCCTGGCGCTCGGCGGCATGGCGTGCGGCAAGCAGGCCGAGACCCCCAAGCCCGCGGACAACGTGCAGGTGTCGGCCAAGCCCGAGGCCGTGAAGGCCGAGGCCGCGAAGCCCGAGGCCGCGAAGGCCGAGGCCAAGCCCGAGGCGACCGCGCTGGCGGCCTCCGGCGAGCCGGCTGGCGAGCACGCCGGGTGCGGCGACCACGCCATGGCCGCGGCCATGCCCGCCGGTGAGGCCGGTGAGGCGGACTGCCCGTTCGCGGCCGAGCGCAAGGCCGACATGGCGGCCGGCCACGAAGGCTGTGCCGACAAGATGGCCGAAGCCGGCGAGCCCATGCCGGGCGCCCTGCCCGCCCCGGGTCAGGCCCAGCTCCTCGGCAGCCCGTTCACGCTGACCGAGGCCAAGCCGCTCGGCGAGGTCGTGAAGACCGCGTCGGCCGAGAAGGACGACGTCGTGCGCATCTCCGGCACCGTCGACCAGGTCTGCCAGAAGCGCGGCTGCTGGATGGTGGTGCGCGACGGCGACGTCGAGGCGCGCGTCATCATGAAGGATCACGCCTTCGCGATCCCGTTCGACTCGAAGGGCCTGAAGGCCACGGTCGAGGGGACCCTCAAGGTCAAGGTCTACACCGAGGCGCAGGCCAAGCACCTGGCCGAGGACGGCGCTCAGGACCCGGCCAAGGTCTCGGGCGAGAAGAAGGAGTTCCTCGTCACCGCCACGACCGTGCAGCTCGGCGGGTGATCCGCGAGCAGCCGCTGCTTGCGCTGGCGTTGCTCGCGGCCTGCTCGTCGGGCCGCGAGGCACGCATCACCGCGGACGCGGTCACGACGATCGACACGGCGACGGCCACGGAGACCGCGAGCCCGGCCGACACCGAGACCACGGCCGACGACGTCGCGGTGGCCGTCGACAGCGCCAGCGAGACGGCAGCGGCCGATAGCACGGCTCCGGTCGCTGACACGGCGGTCGCCGACGCCGCGCCCGACGTCGCCGAGCCCGGCCCATGGCCGACCACGTGCGCGCTCGAGGGCGACAGCGACACCGTCCCGCTGCCCGAGGCGAGCGGCGCGGCGATGCTCGACTCGACTCACGTCCTGGTCGTCGCCGACTCGGGCAACAAGGGCCGCGCCATCGTCTACGACCTCGTCGCCAAGACCGCGCGCGAGCTCGTCCTGCCGCTCGGCGAAGGCGCCGGCGACGACGTCGAAAACCTCTCGCGAGGGCCCGACGGGCGCATCTGGGGCCTCACGTCGGCGGGCTTCCTGCGCGCCTGGCGCGCGGACGGCGAGGGCTTCGCGCTCGACGTCGGCCCGATCGCGGTCGCGCCCGAGGGCGACTGGCGCTGCGCGGCCGACGGCGTGAACTGCGCCGCCAACTTCGAAGGCCTGTGCCTCGACCCCGCGCCGGCGGACGGCGCCTGCGCCGGCTGGGCCGCCAGCAAGGCCAAGGGCCTCCTGGTCTGCCTGGTCGCCGACGGTTCCGCCTTCCGCGTCGACGCCACCCGGACGATCCCCATCGCGCCCGCCGACCAGCTCAGCGACTGCGCCTTCGAGCCCACCGTGCCGCATCGCCTGGTGGCGGCCGGCAACGTCTACTCCGGCTCGAGCCTCTGGGAGGTCGACCCGGTGAAGCGCACGGCGACGGCCTTCAGCGCGGTCGGGGCGCCCAACCAGGAAGCCATCGTCGTAGCCCCCGGCGGCCACGTCCACAGCTTCGGCGACCTGCAGGACCTGACGCCCGACTCGCCCCACCTGGTGTTGGCCTGCGGGCCGGCGCCGAGCGCGACCGGCGGCGGAGCCTCCGAGCCGTGAGCGGGCGATCGGCCGAGCGCCTGCGCTCCACCCCTCCCGACCGCGTTCCAGGCGGGACCCCAGACTCCGCTTGAATATGTGTTCAGAGACGCCGTCACGGGCGCCTGGATGTCCGCCTGCGACTCTGGCCCAGCGAGCCGGCAACCTCCGAAGGAAACGCCATGAAGAACATGCTTCGACGACTCTCCTGGATCGCGACGGGTTGCCTCGGGGCCGCGGCCCTCGCCGGTCCGGTCCACGCGCAGGAGTGGACGGACGGCGACGGCGAATGGACCGGCGATCCGGCGCAGAACGACGACGGCACCCAGTACGACGACGGCCAGGGTGTCCGCTATGACGACGGCCAGGGCGGCGCCCAGTACGACAACAGCCAGGGCCAGTACGACGACGGCCAGGGCGGCGCCCAGTACGACAACGGCCAGGGCCAGTACGACGACGGCCAGGGTGCGCAGCCGGACCAGGGCCAGGACGCCTCGCAGGACACCGTCTGGGTCGAGGGTCACTACGGCGTCGACGGCGAGTGGATCGAGGGCTACTGGCGCGACCGCGCCCGCGACGGCTTCAACTGGGTGGACGCCTACGTCGACGACGACGGCTCGTACGTCCCGGCCCACTGGGAGCCGGTCAGCGCGCGCGACGGCTACGTCTACGAGTGGGGCTGGCGCGACGACGAGGCCTACTACTATCCGGGCTTCTGGCGCGAGGCGAGCCGCGACGGCTACGAGTGGTCGCGCGGCTACTACGACAGCGGCGTGTGGGTCGCCGGCGACTGGCGCCCGATCGCGGTGCGCCCCGGCTACATCTGGACCCCGGGCTACGTGAGCCCCGAGGGCTACTGGGTCGTCGGCCACTGGCGCGCGACCGCGAACCCCGGCTTCAGCTGGGTCGACGGCTACTACGCCGACGGCCTCTGGTACGCCGGCTACTGGTCGCCGCTCGAGGCGCGCGACGGCTTCGTGTGGGTGCCCGGCTACGCGACCGATGGCCTCTGGTACGACGGCTACTGGCGGCCCGGCTTCCGCGCCGGCTACTCGTGGGTCGGCGGCTGCTGGCTCGGCACGAGCTATGTCCCGGCACACTGGTACTACGGCACGTGGAACGCGCCGTACGGCTACCGCCCGGCCTATTACGCCGGCTACAGCTGGACCTATGGCCACAACTACCACTACGCCCACCACCACGTGCAGCACGTCCGCTACGTGAGCTACGACCGCCACGCCCCGGCGCATGCGCGGCCGATGCACTCGGCGCAGCCGCGGCCCATGCCGGTGCATGCCCGTCCGCAGCCGCGCCCGGCGCACGAGGCCCGCGCCCCGCGCCCGAGCCGCTTCGCCTCGGCGGCGCGGCCCGACGGTCAGTTCCATGCGCGGCGCCCCGCTGGCGACGACGCTCGCCCGATGCGCCCCGGCGACAACGGCCGCCAGGGCCGCCCGGCCGCGGACATGAACCGCAATGGTCGCCCGGCCGATGCCGGTCGCCCGTCGCGCCCCGCCGACATGCGCCCCGCGCGTCCGGCCCAGCCGGGCTTCGATCGGCCCGAGCGGCAGCCGAGCTTCGATCGGCCGCAGCGCCCGAGCCAGCCGAGCTATCAGGCCCCGCGCCGCCCGGCCCAGCCCGCGGCCCCCAGCGCGCCGAGCTTCAAGCGCCCGACCGCTCCGTCGCGCCCCTCGGCCGTGCCGTCGCGCCCGAGCCGTGGCGGCGGCGGTGGCGGCGGACGCCATCGCTGACCCGCGGCCAAGCCGAAGGAGTAACGCCCCCGATGACCTCGGGGGCGTTTTCCTTTCTCGGCCATCGGGCCTAGTATCGCGCGCATGACCGACCCCGTGCTCACCGAGCAAGACCTGGCGACCCTCCTGAAAGTGCCCGGCAAGGTCGTCGAGATGCTCCTCGTCAAGACCGACCTGCCGCGCTTCACCCTCGACGGGAAGGTCCGCTTCCTCACCGGCCAGGTGCTGGCGTGGCTCGAGCGCCGCACGACCGGGCACTCGGGCGACATCTTCCCGACCGACCCGCCGCCCGCGCCGAAGCCGCCGCCGCCGCCGCGACCGGTGCGCGTGACGCACCTCCCGCCGGCGCGCCCGCCGGACCATCCGTGGATCAGCGAAGACGCGCTCGAGGCGCTCGCGAGCGGCGCCTCCGACCCGGGCAAGAACCTCGATCGGCTGAAGCTCCGCGACGCCCTCCTCGAGCTCAACGACGCGCTGCTGCCTTCGCTCGGGCGGCGCTCGGGCGGCCGGCTGCATCCCCACTACGAGGAGAAGCTGCGCACCTCGCCGTGGCGCCTCGACCTCGGCGGCCAGGGCCGCATCAACGCCATCAGCATGGCCTGGGGCACCGGCGACAACACGCCGCCCGAGTTCTCCGACCGGCCCCACATCGAGGTCGAGCTGTCGAAGGGCGAGCTGCGCATCGCGCTCGACGCCGTCGGCCGCGTCATCAGCCCGCCGCTCAGCGAGGCCGAGCTCGACGCGCTGCGCGACGTGGGCATCGCGGTCGAGCTCGAGGGCGACGAGGCGAGGGCCTTCGCCAAGGTCTATCCGCTGCCGTCGCCGGCGCCGGCGCTCACCGCCATCGCGCATGCGCTGGAGCAGGATCTCGAGCACATCGTGCCGCTCTGGGCGCGCCTCGTCTGACCGCAGGACGGCATCGACAAAGGTGACGGCGCCCGATGGCCGTATATGATGACGGCCGCATGGTCAGCGACGCTGCCACCACCGAGGACGCTCTGCTCTGGGACGGGCGCTACCGTCTCGTGCGCACCCTCGGCGAGGGTGGCATGGGCCGCGTCATCCTCGGCCACGATCGCCTGCAGGGCGATCGGCCGGTGGCGCTGAAGCGGCTCCAGCCCGCCGTCGAAGCCGAGACGCCGAGCTTCGTGCGCGAGTTCCTGCTGCACCGGCAGCTGGCCCATCCGAACATCCCGCGCGCCTACGAGCTCGGCCACGCCCGCGACGGCGGCGTGCTCTGCCCGTACTTCACCATGGAGGTCGCGCCGGGCATGCCGCTCCACGAGCTGGTCGAGCGCTCCGAGCGCGGCCTGCCGCTGCGCGCCATCGTGCAGGTGGTGACCGGCCTCCTGCGCGCGCTCGACCACGTGCACCGCCACGGCTACGTGCACGGCGATCTGAAGCCGGGCAACCTGCTCGTGTCGGAGCGCTTCGAGGGCCTCCACCTCCACCTCGTCGACTTCGGCGTCGGCGGCCCGAGCGGCAAGGAGCGCGGCGAGGCCGTCGTCACGACGCCCGAATAGGCGGCGCCCGAGAGCCTGGGCGGCGCGCCGCTCGACGCGCGCTCCGACCTCTACGCGGTCGGCCTCGTGCTCTACGAGCTGGTCGAGCATCGGCGGCCGTGGCTCGAGACCGACCCCGACGTGCTGTTCGCGGCGCGCAACGAAGGCCCGCCCGTCCTGACCTCGCCGAGCTGCCCGCCGTCGCTCGCCACGCTGGTCCGACGCCTGCTCGCCGCTCACCCGCAGGACCGCCCGCAGAGCGCCGCCGAGACGCTGGCCGCGCTGTCGGAGGCGACCGGCTGGGACGTCGAGCTCGAGCCGGCCGACGCCTTCGTGCAGCACCTCCTGTCGGTGCCGCTGCCCTGGCGCGAGCAGCTCGGCGCCATCGCCGACATGCTGTGCGACGATCGGCCGCCGGCCTGGGCGGTGGTGCTCGACACGCCGCCCGGCTACTTCGCGCGGCGCCTGCTCGGGCCGGTGCTCGACGTGGCCGCGCAGACCGGCGCGCGCGTCGTACCGCTGCGCTTCGACGAACGCTATCCGGAGACGCCGGCCATCTCGCTCGACGAGCTCTTCGCCGACGATCGGCGGCCGCTCTTCGTCGTGCTCGAGAACGTCGACGCCGCCGACGCCGGGACGCTGGCCATCATCGAGCGCCATCGCCGCCCGCACACGCGGCTCGTCGCGACGCGGGCCATGCGCGACGCGCCGCTGCCCGCGTTCCTGCGCGGCGACGACGTGCGCCTCGAGGCGCTGGCGCCGTGGTCCGAGGAGGCCATGCGCAGCTGGATCGCGCGCGCGCTCGGGCCGGTCGAGCTGCCGGTCGAGGCGCTGCCGCCGACGCCCGCCGCGCTGGTCGAGGCCATGGGCGCCATGCAGCGCGAGGGTCACCTCGTGCGCCGCGAGGACGGCTACCACTATCGCGCCGAGGGCACCGGTCGCCACGCGCGGCCCGACGCGCCGCCGCTCGATCCGACGCGCCGCATGGAGGCGCTCGACGCGCTGCTCTCGTGCGTGAAGGCGCCGGTGCCCGAGTCGGCGCTGGCCGCCTACCTCGGCTCGCTGGTCGACGCGCTGCCCGAACTCATCGCGCGCGGCATCCTCCAGCTGCGCGGCAACGGCACGGTGCAGGTGGCCGACGAGGCGCGCCGCGCCATCTCGTACGGGCGGCTGCCGCGCGCGCGTCGCGACGCGCTGCACCGGCGGCTCGCCCAGGCGCTCGAGGAGACCGGCGCCTCGCCCCACCGCATCGCCGACGAGTGGCTCGAGTCGGGGGCGCCGCTGCTCGCGGTGCCGCACCTCCTGGCCGCGGCCGAGCTGCGGCCCGGGCGCTCGTGGCTCCAGCATTCGCTGGCGCTGGTGGCGCGCGCGCGCGAGCTGGTGGTCGCGGCCGGCAGCGCCAGCGCGAGCCAGCCCGACCTCCAGCTCTGGCGCTACGAGGCGCTGGTCATCCGCTCCGAGGCGCGCGTCCTGCTCGCGTGCGGCGAGCTCGAGGCCATCGACTCGCTGGTCGAGGAGCTGGTCGGCCTCGGCATGGACATGGGCCACCGCCACACCATCCAGTCCGCGCTCGAGCTGCGCCTGGCGCTCGACCAGCGCCGCCGCGACTGGAACCGGCTCGTCGGCGACGCGCTGACCGTCGTCACGCTGGATGGCAACCTGCCGTCGGTCGAGGCGCGCGCCACGCTGCACTGGGCGCGCGGCCTGCGCTTCCGCGCCGACGGCCTGCCTACCGCCGCGCTCACCGAGCTCGAGGCCGGCCTCGAGACGCTCGGCCCGAGCGGCGGCATCGAGGTGTGCCTGCGCCTCCTCGCCGCGCGCGCCGAGCTGAGCCTCGACGTCGAGTGGCGCGGCATCGCCGAGCAGTCGATCGCCACCTACCTCGACGTCGCGACGCGCGCCGGCCGCGCCGAGGACAAGGCGCGCGCGCGCACGCTCGAGGCCGCGCGTCTGCGCATGATCGGCCGCCTCGACCGCGCGCTGGCGCTGGCCCAGGAGACGGCCGAGTGCCTGCCGCGCCAGCGCCTGCCGCGCCTCGACGGCGAGGTCGAGCTCGAGCTCGGCTGGTGCCACCTCGAGCTCGGCGGCTTCGCGGCCGCGCGCGATCACGCGCGCTTCGCCGTCGCGCTCGGCGAGGACGACGGCGACCACCACCTGGTGTCGGCCGCGCGCGCGCTCGAGGCCACCGCCGCCTGGTACCTCGGCGACCTCGCCGCAGCCTGGCTCGCGGCCCAGCGCGCCGCGCGCGTGCTGGTGCTCGAGCTGGCGCTGGCCGAGCGCGGCTTCGCCGGCGCCGACATCGTCCTGCTCGAGGCCTCCGAGGCCGGCTGGCACGCGCAGCGGAGGCTCGAGAGCTCGCGCGCCGCGCGCGCCTTCCGCATCGCCGCCGAGGCCGCGCTGGTCCGCGGCGAGCCGCGCCTCGCCGTCGAGCAGGCCGAGCGCGCGCTGGCCTGCATGCGCGCCGAGGGCGTGCGCCACGTCCACCTCCCGCGCCACCTCGTGACCGCCGCGCGCGCCTGGTCCGCCTTCGGCGACGGCGATCGCGCCGACGCGCTCCTGGCCGAGGCCTGGGGCGAGGTCATGGCGCTGGCCGAGTCGATCGACGACCTGGCGCTCAGGAACCAGTGGCTCGCCCACCCGGACCAGCGCATGGTCCTCGACGGCGACATCCACGGCGCCGTCTCGGCCAGCCCCATGCGCGGCTGAGCGCGTCAGCGCTTCAGTTGAGCGGGTTCAGGCACTTGCGCACGAACGGCTGGCACGCGCCCTGGAGGCCGAGGGCCGTGTCGAGGCACGAGGCGTCGTCGGGGTGATCGGCGCACGCGAACCACAGGCACAGCTCGAGGATGGCGAAGCGTCCCTGCGCGTCGAGCGTCGCGTCCTGACCGCACGCCGCCTCGCAGCTCGGGTCCTTCTGGCAGCCCTCGTAGCAGGTGAGGATCGAGGCGCAGCTGGCCTGGCCCGAGTCCGGGAAGTAGCACTGCGCCAGCGGCGTCCGGCACGCGTCGTCGAGGCAGGTCAGCGTGTCGCTGCCCGCGTCGCCCGCGCTGCAGGCCGAGCGATCGGCGCACGTCTGGAAGGCGACGAGCTGGCTCTGGGCCTGGACCGTGCCGCTGAGATAGCAGTCGAGCTGGCAGGCGCCCTGCAACGACTCGGGCTGCGCGCCGCAGCCGAGGTAGCAGTAGATGAGCTGGCGGCACTCGACGGTGCCGCTGGCCTCGAGGCACTGCGCGCCGCCGACATCGACGCAGAAGCGGTTGGCGCCGCAGACCGTGGCGTGCCAGGTGCCGTCGCTGCACACCTCGACCGCGTCCTGCCCGACCGAGCAGCGCGTGTCGCCGGGGCCGTCGCAAGGCTCGCCGACGGGTGTGCCCGTGTCGGCGTCGGAGGTCGCGTCGCCGCTCACCGTCGCGTCGGCTGCCGGGCGCTGCGCCGACGAGTTGATGCAGGCTCCGCGGGTCACGAGCAGGGCGAGGAGCGAGGCGAGCGCGAGACGTGCCATGCGCGCACTATAGCCGCCGGCCGGTCCGGTTCCCAGTTCGCTCGGCGGCGCACCGATGCTTGCGGCGAGTGACCATATATGGTTACGTCACGGGCATGCGTCAAACGCTCGAGTTCGTGCTGCAGCAGTCGTCCGGCGGGCATCACCACCTCTTCGATCCCGCGCTGGTCCGGAGCTCGTTCGCGGCCGCCGGCCGCGTCGACCGCGCGACCGTCGACGGCGCCTGCGCGCTGCTCGACGGCCTGCGCGAGACCGAAGACCTCGAGGCGCAGCGGCGCTTCATCGGCTCCTCGCCCGAGCCGGTGCAGCGGCTCTTCGTGCGCCTCTACTTCGACTACCTGTCGGGCTTCATGGCGCGGCGCGGCGTGGTCTATCACTGAGGCCGCGGCGCCCTCGCCGGCCGCCCGCGGCGGCGCGCCTCACTGCAGCGCGTCGAGCCGCTCGGCCAGCGTGCGCGCGAGGTAGGTGAGCGCGCTCAGCTCGCTGTCGGTGAAGCCGGTCGGGCGCGTCGAGTTGAGCAACACCAGCCCGAGCCCGAAGGTGGACGGCGACTCGTGGCCGGGCACGAAGGCGATCGGCGCGCACAGCGTCGACTCGACCTCGACGTCGAAGCTCTGATCGTCGGGCGAGAGGAAGCGGATGCGCGCGTGGTCGGCGAAGCGCACGCGCGTCGGCGCGCGGCACGCCGCCTGGCGGAACGAGTGCTCGAGCGGCACGCGGCAGCCGCGCGTCTCGCGCTCGCGCTCCCCGCGCGCCAGCGCCACCTCGGGCAGCTCCGAGTCGAGGCCGTCGAGCAGCAGCGCCACCGCGCACGGCACGTGCAGCCAGGCCGTGTCGACGGCCCACTGCAGCGCCGAGAAGCGCGCGCTCGGCAACGCCGGATCGGTCGCGCCGGTCGGCGCCACCGGTCGGAACTGCTGCGGCAGCGCGTCGCTCGGGCTGGCCATGGCCGGTGTGAAGGCCAGCGTGTCCTCGCGCGTGCGCAGGCGCCGGTCGTCGGCCGGCGGCAGCGACACGCGCGGCATCGACTGCGGCGTCGCGCGGCGCCTGCCGTCGATCGGCTGGGGCATGCCGTGCGCGTCGATGCGCACCGGCCGGGCCATGATGCGCTGACGCTCGAGGTCGGAGAGCACGCGCGCGACCGGATCGTCGGCGCCGACCGCGGGCGCATCGGGGACCGTCAGGTCGGCCGGGCGCGCGCGCCGCACCGTCGAGGCGCGCGGCCGCTGGTCGGCGCCCGGCAGCGCGCCCGGCGCGTGCGCGGCGGCCTGCACGCGCATCGACGGCCCGCGCGGATCGTCGGTCGTCAGCAGCAGCGGCTTGCCCGGCTCGGGTCGCGCGCGCAGCGGCGGGCCATGGGTCAGCGGTCGCACGACGTAGACGCGGCCGGTCGACGGCACGTCGACGCGCGCCAGCGCGCCGTCGATGACGCAGCTCGCGTCGTTCGGGCTCGGCGGATCTCCCATGATCGCGGAGCCTTCCTGCCACGCGTCGACCCAGTGCTCGGCCTCGACGAGGAGCCGCAGCGTCTTGGCCTCGGCAGTCTCGATCGTGACCTCGAACGTCGTCATCGCCCCTCGCGAGGGGTTCTAACATGCGCGCCGCGCGGCCGCGAGCGCTCGACGCCGGCCGCCGCGCCGAGGCCGCAGCGCACATGCTCCTACCGCTGCTGGCGCGCTTGGACTATGGTCCGCGCCGCCCCAACCGACCGGGAGTGCCACGTGCGCATCGTATATGCCCTTTGCCTCAGTCTCTGCACCGCGACCGCCGCGCAGGCGGCCGACCCCGTTCCGCCGCCCTACGGCCTGCCCGCCCTCGAGCGCTCGGACTTCAACCGCCTCGCCGCGGTCGCCGGGCTGCCGCTCTTCTGGCGCAACGACACGGAAACGCCGGGCCAGATCGATCCGGCCGAGCTGGCGATGCTGGGCGACGGCCAGCTGAGCCGCTTCGTGGCCAAGCCGAAGAAGGCGAAGTCGGGCGAGTTCCTGGCGCCGAGCTTCACCAAGGACTTCGAGAAGGCCTACCGCCAGCTGGTCGAGCTGCGCCGCCGCGAGGCCGTCGCCAAGGAGCTCGAGCAGGGCCGACCGACGCTGGTCGAGACCGATCTCAGCGCCGCCTCCGACGAGGACAAGGCGATCGTCAAGAGCCTTTCCAAAGCCGCCAAGCAGATCGACGAGCTCTACGAGGTGCAGATCGGCGCCGCCGGCCTGGCCGCCAAGGTGCCGAAGGACGACTTCGCCAGCAAGGCGCTGCTGGCCCGGAACCACGGCCCGACCTGCGAGGCGGCGCTCACCCAGAACGACAAGTTCTGCAACGCCATCTCGACCTTCCCGACGCTGCAGAACTTCTCCTGGCCGCAGGGCGCCGAGGTCGACTCGGCCTACTGCGCCAAGATGGCGGCCGAGCCGAACGGCAAGGACCTCACCTCGCCGTTCACGGTGGTGCGCCCGGGCAAGAAGTCGGGCTTCGACGCCGTGCCGTACACCAAGGCCTACGCCCGCCAGATGAAGGGCATCGCCGCGACGCTGAAGGCCACCGCCAAGCTCGTGAAGAGCAAGGAGGAGCAGCCGTTCAAGGACTACCTCCTGGCCGCCGCGAGCGCCTTCGAGACCAACGACTGGCCGGCCGCCGACGAGGCCTGGGCCGCCATGTCGGCCGACAACAGCCGCTGGTACCTGCGCATCGGCCCCGACGAGACCTACTGGGAGCCGTGCCAGGTGAAGGCCGGCTTCCACATGTCGTTCGCGCTCATCGATCGCACGGCGCTCGAGTGGAAGCAGAAGCTCACCGCGGTGCGCTCGGACATGGAGGCCACGCTGGCCTCGCTCATCGGCGCCCCGTACGTGAAGCGCGAGGTGAACTTCAAGCTGCCCGAGTTCATCAACATCGTGCTGAACGCCGGCGACAGCCGCGACGGCATCGGCGCCACCGTCGGCCAGTCGCTGCCGAACTTCGGCAAGGTCGCCGAGGAGTCGCGCGGCCGCACCGTCGCCATGGTGAACCTCTACACCGACGCCGACTCGCTCGGCGACCTGGCCAAGCGCGACCGCTCGCTGTTCTCGGACGCGTCCTTCGCCTACGCGTCGGAGGATCCGTCGGTCGAGCGCCTCGGCACCGTGCTGCACGAGGCCACGCACAACCTCGGCCCCTACGGCTCGTGGAAGGTCGACGGCAAGGCCGGCGAAGAGGTCTTCGGCGGCCCGACCGACGCCATCCTCGAGGAGCTCAAGGCCCAGACCGGCGCGCTCTACTTCATCTCGTTCCTGAAGTCGAAGGGCCTGGTCGAGGACAAGGACGTGCGCGAGAACTACCTCGCGTCGATCTCGTGGGCCTTCGGGCATATCGCGCGCGGCATGACCACCGGCGACGGCAAGCCCAAGACCTACAGCCAGCTCGCGGCCATCCAGGTGGGCGAGCTCATGTCGGCCGGCGCCATCCGCTGGGTCGACGGCGGCGCGACCGATCCGGGTCGCTTCGACTTCGACTTCGACAAGATGCCGGCCGCGGTCGAGAACCTCATGAAGACGGTCGGCCACATCAAGGCCGCCGGCGACGCCAAGGCCGCCGCCGACCTCATCGCGCGGAACGTCTCGCCCGAGGGTCTGGCCAAGATCCACGCCGACGTCATCACCGCGCGCGTGCTCCGCTACCCGAAGGCGAGCTTCGTCTACGGCGTGACGGAGTAGTCGTCGGTCGTCGCCCGACGACCGCGCGAGGACGCGCTACCGCGGGATGCGGAAGCCGTCCTCGGGCACCGCGAGCCCGCTCGGCACCGACTTCGGCCGGTAGGGCTCGCGGCTGCGGTCGACCAGGGCGCGGCCGATGAACTCGAGCAGCGCGGCCTCGTCGTCGGCCGTCAGTGCGACGCCGTCGCTCGCGAGCTCGGAGGCGATGGCGCCCTCGAGCGTCGCCGCGCGACCGTCGTGGAAGTACGGGCCGCTCTCGCGGATGTTGCGCAAGGTCGGCGTGCGGAACGCGCCGCGGTCGGCCTCGGCGCCGGTGACCGCGAAGCGCCCGACGTCGCTGCCGGCGACGCGCACGGCGTAGACGTCGGACTCGAAGCTCGGCGGCACGTGGCAGCCGTCGCAGCCGGCGTCCTCGAAGACCTGGAGCCCGCGCTGGGCGCCGCTCGTGAGCGCGCGAGCGTCGCCGTCGCGCCAGGCGTCCCAGAGCGCGTCGTCGGAGATGAGCGTGCGCTCGAAGGCGGCGATGGCCTGCTGCAGGTGCGGCACCGTCACGGCGTCGCCGGCGCCGGGAAATGCCGTCTCGAAGAGAGTGACATATTCGGGGATCTGGCGGATGGCGGCGACGGCGTCGGCCGGATCGCGCGCCAGCTCATCGGCCGCGTGCATGGGCAGGAGCACCTGCGCCTCGAGCGAGGGCTCGCGCCCGTCCCAGAAGAGCTCGCCGCGGAAGGCCACGTTCCAGAGGGTCGGCGCGTTGCGCGCGAGCACGTTCGGGCCGCTCCGGCTCGGCCCGGTGAGGCGGCCGCCGCCGACGCCGATGGAGGTCGGCAGCCCGTCGCCCATGCCCCACAGCTCGCTGTGACAGGTGGCGCACGCGGTCTGCTCGTCGGCCGAGAGGATCGGGTCGTAGAACAAGAGCCGCCCCAGCTTGGCCTGCTTCTCGACCGCGGCGCTGGCGCTCGGCAGCGTCCCGTTCGGGGCCGGCCAGCCGCTCGCGGCCGGACCCGCGCCGTCGCAAGCGCCGAGCCCGAGCAGCGCCGCGGCCGCCCAGCCCGGACGCGCAGGGCGGCCCGGCGTCCTCATAGACAGTCGTCGGGCGTCATCGAGTCGATCCACGCCTTGATGAGCGCGACGCCCTCGGCGTGCACGAACGAGCGCCCGAGCGGCGGCATCTGGTCGGCGCCGATGGCCGACTCCATGCGGCAGATCATCACCGAGTGGCCGCTGTCGCCCGGCACGATGTCGTAGGTGTAGCCGCAGGTCGCGCCGCCGGCCGACGTCGGGATCTTGCAGGTGCCCCAGTCGACCGGCGAGCCGGTCGGCGCCGTGTGCGCGAAGTCGAGGTAGAGCGCCTTGGCCTTGGCGTCGCCATCGGGGTTGTGGCAGTGGGCGCAGTTGGCGTCGACGTAGGCGCGCGCGCGGTCGCTCACCGACGCGCTCTCGTCGTCGGGCGCGGCGTAGCGCGGGCGGTCGGCGGGCGCGCTCGGCGCGGTCGCGAAGAGGCCGTCGGCCTGGTAGCTGTCGATGAGGTTCTCGCCCGCCAGGCCCTCGAGCTGCGCCGTCTTCAGCCCCAGCAGCGAGGTCAGCGGCTCCTTGCCGTGGCACTCCTGGCACTCGTTGGTGTTGGGCACCACGTAGCGATGCGTCTGGGTGGCGCCGCTGGCGTCGATCCAGCTGGCGTTGACGAAGTCGCCCGCGGCCTGGAGCACGGCGTCCTTGTCGTCGGCGTCCCACACGTAGGTGTGGGGGATCCAGCCGCCGGGCTCGCGCACGAGGAGGCGCGTCTCCAGCACGCGCTCGCCCTGCGACGGGTCGCGCAGGTCGCGCACGTAGCCAAAGCTCTTGATGACGATGGCGCCGACCGGGAGGTCCCAGGCCTTGTCATCGCGGTAGGTGATCTTGGCGCCGTCCGGCAACCAGAAGAAGCGGTGCTTCGCCGTGTAGTCGGAGAAGAGCGGCGAGGTGACGTCGTAGGCGTAGACGCCGTCGTTCGGCACCTGGCCCGGCCCATCCTTGAAGAGGTGCCACTGCGAGAGCTTCTTCCACGGCGCGCCCGCCGGCGCCGGCGACACCGCGCCGCCGCCCGCGTCGTCGCCGCACGCCGAGAGGAGCGCGAGCAGGGTCACGGCGAGCGCCAGCGGCCTCATTCGGTGATCCCGCTGAAGTCCTGCATCTCGGGCAGCGACTCGAGCGTGCAGGTGTGGTCCGTCGTCGCCGTCGACTGCTTGGCCGGCGCGAAGCCGTCGGCGACGGCGAACATGCGGAACGTCGGCGGCGAGGCGCCGAGGCAGATCTTGGCGTCGGCGACGGTCTCGCCGTTGGCGGTCACGCCGTCCCAGAGCACGTTCTCGAGCGTCGCCTGGCCGAGCAGCGCCAGCGCGCCGAGCGGGTGGTCGCCGTTGCCGTCGAAGGTGTTGTCGTGGATGTAGAGGCGGCGGAGATACGGGTCCATCTGCGGATCGTCGAGCGGCTTGTCGGTGAGGATCTCGAAGGTCTTGTAGCTCACGACCATGGCGCCGGCGCCGTCGTTGTTGACGATCTGGTTGTGCTGGATCTCGATGTCGGCCCCGGCGAGTGACAAAATCCCGATGCCCTTTGGCACATACGACACCACCGTGCCCGCCTTGGCGAAGCCGGTGCGGTTGTTGTCGTGGATGTTGTTGTTGCGCAGGTTGACGTAGCGGTTGTCCTTGATCTTGAGGTTCGGCAGCACCAGCGCCAGGATGCCGGCGGTGTTGTCGTAGACCTCGTTGTCGTAGACATCGGCGTGGTGGGTGTTCTCGATCTCGAGACCGGCGACATTGCCGTGCACCTTGTTCCGGCGCACGATGGCATATTCGCAGGAGCCGACGTAGATGCCGGCGTCGGAGGCGCCGATGACCTCGTTGTCCTCGATGATGACCTTCTTGCAGTCGGTCGGATAGATGGCATAGAAGCCGTTCTCGGTGACCGAGCCGGCGTCCCACCACACCTTGATGTTGCGGAAGGTCGAGGTCTCCGAGTGGGCGACGATGCCGTTGCCGGGCGAGTTCTTGATGGTCAGGTTCTCGACCGTGAAGCCGGTGGCGGTGACGGTGAAGCCGTCGTCGCCGACGGTCTGGGTGGCGAAGTCGAGCACGACGTCGTCGCGCGTGGCGCCCATGCCCTTCAGCGTCACGTCGGCGGCGTTGGTCAGCGACAGCTCGCGATCGAAGGCGTAGGTGCCGGCGGCGAGGCACACGGTGTCGCCCGACTGCGCGTCGATGAAGGCGGCCTGGAGCTCCTGGGCGTCGTTGTCGCCCGGCTTGATCAGGGCGTCGCAGCCGGTGGGCAGGGAGTCGCCGCTCGAGCTGTCACAGGCGGGGGCCAGCAGCGCGAGCGCGCCGGACGTCAGGGCCAGGATCGAGATGGTTCGCATGGGCTCTCCGTGCGCGTCGCGGCGGTTCCGGGCCGCGGGCGTCGGCAAGATAGTCCGGCGCCCGACCCGCCGCAAGCCAGCGACCGCGGCGACCGTCAGGGCGCAGGGCACAGCGGCGGGCCGGTCCACGGGAAGCCGTCGAAGACCTCCGCGAGGGTGGCCCAGTCGGCGCCGTCGCAGACCAGCGCGTCGACGTAGTCGACCAGGTCGGGGCCGGCCTTGCCGCGGTCCTGCGCCCCAGTCGCCAGGCGGGCGAGCGCGATGTCGCCGAGCGCGTCGTCGCCGAGCGTGAGCGCGTCGTCGTCGCCGTCGCCGCCGTCCCAGAGGTCCCAGAGGATGGCGGCCACGACGCCTTCGTTGATGTCCTGCGACAGCGGACCGGTGGCGATCGGCAGCGGGAAGGTGAAGGGCAGGCTCGTGTCGTCGCTGGTCGGCGCGGCGCCGATCTTGTCGAGGTCGACCCAGTACTGCGTGTTCTGCTGCATGGAGAAGAAGCGCGACTGCGGCGCGCCACCCGATTGGCTCCACTGCGCGAAGAAGGTCGCGAAGCCCTCGCTCCAGCCGAGCGGCGCGAAGGCGCGCGAGCTCCACGAGTGCGAGCCGCCGACCGGCGGCAGGCGCGAGAAGGTGTCCATCACCCAGTGGCCGAGCTCGTGGCCCGACAGGCTCGGCGTCCATTGGAACGGCGCGGCCTGCGCACCGGTCGACGTGCCCGAGAGCCAGATGGCGCGGTCGAAGGTCGTCGTCACGGCGCCCTGCCCGTCGACCAGGCGGAACGGGCCCCAGTCGCCCGGGAAGAAGCACGACAGGCACGGCGGCGTGAGCGCCGGGTTCCACAAGACCGCCAGGCGCGTGACCGCCTCGGGGTCGGCGATGACGCCGGCCGCGTGGAAGTAGCTCGTCGCGCGCCCGCGCGCCGCCTCGAGGTCGAGCAGGATCTGCAGCGCGCCCGAGCCGTCCGCCATCATGATGGTGTGGTCGCCGAGGTCGAGCGCGTCGGGCGCAGGCGCGTCGAAGGTCCACGCCCACACGCGATGCACGTCGACCGGCGTGTGCTGCGTCGCGGCGCTCGGGAACGTCACGCCCTGCCCGTCGACCAGCGTGAGCGCCGGCAGCGCGTGGCCCGGCACCGGCCGCGACACCGCCGCGACCACGGCCGAGAGCGGCGCGGTCGGCCGCAGCGACAGGCTCAGCGCGAAGGCGCCGCTGGCGTCGGTCGCGGCCATGCCGAGGTCGACCGCGCCGGCGCGCACCGCGACGTCGTGGTCGACGAGCGGCACGATCTCGGGAGCGGCGAGCGCGGTGAGCTCGACGTTCGGCCGCCGACGCTCGAAGAGGACGCGCCCGCGCACGACCCACGCGCACTGCCCGCCCGCGTCGCAGGTCGCGTCGGCGTCGCACGCGCCGCACGATCCGCCGCAGCCGTCGTCGCCACACGCGCGGCCCTCGCAGCTGCCGCTGCAGGCGTCGGGGGTCGCGTCGAGATCGGTCGTGTCGGCGGGGTCGACGCCATCCGTGGGATCGACGCCGTCGGGGGTCGCGTCATCGGCGCCCACCGCGTCGTCATCGCCCGCGACGTCCGCGAGGTCCGCGTCGACGACGTCCGGGTCCGGGCCGGCGTCGACCTCATCGGGCACCGTGTCGTCCGAAGCGATATCGTCGATATCGCCGATATCGGTCGTATTCGCACCGTCGCCGGTTGTCACATCTGACAATGCGATATCGCCGATATCGATCGCGTCGTCGGCATCGCCGACGCCGTCAGCGGCGAGCCCGTCGGCCGCGTCCGAAGGCGCCCCGTCGACCCCTCCCGAACCATCGTCCGAGGCCGCGTCGGAGATGTCGGCGCCCCGCGAATCTGCCGCGTCGGCGAGCTCGGCGACATTGCAACCGACGGAGATGGCCGAGCCAGCCGCGAGAGCCGCAATCCAGCTCCAGACAGGTTGCGGGACGGAAAGCACCGCGCGCAGCCTACTCGGGATTGTCCGCCCCGACAAGTGGCATTTCACCGAGCGAGTCACGGGGCGGGTGCGAAAGAAGTCGCGCATCGTTCGGTGACAGAGGGTGTGCCTGCGTGTAGAGTCCGCGTCAGTTACAGCATCCGGAATCGCATCCGGAACGCGATGGGGGGGACAATCAACTGGCGGCGCGCGACCCTGCATGCGCGCGATCTGCCCAAATTCAGCTGAGGGGAGGACGACATGACCCAAACGCCGAAGCCCGACACGGCGACGAGCTACCACCGATCGAAGACGCCGATCGAGACGTCCGCGCGCGCGCTCCAGATTCTGCACGCCGCCGACGAGCTGCTCGCCGAGCGAGGGCCCGACCACGTCAGCATGCGCGACATCGCCGAGCGCGCGGGCGTCAACAAGGCACTCATCTTCTACTACTTTGGAAGTCGCACCCAGCTCTTCGAGAAGGTGCTCGAGCGCTATTATCGCAATCACGCCAAGGCGCTCGCCAACGCCTTCACCGGCGGCGGCTCGCCGCGCGAGCGCGTGCGCCGCGCCATCGACGCCTACCTCGACTTCATGGATCAGAACCACCTGTTCTCGCGCCTGGTCATGCAGGAGGTCGCGCGCCACGACGACGGCACGCTGCCGCAGATCCGCGCCAACCTGCACCAGCTCTACGAGCTGATGCGCGAGGAGTTCAAGGACCTGCTGCCCGACGACGGGCCGCTGTCGCCCAAGCACTTCTTCGTGACGCTGTCGGCGACCGTCATCAACTACTACACGTACGCGCGCGTGCTCGGGACGGCCATCTGGGGCATGGACCCGACCGCCCCGCAGGCGCTCCAGGAGCGGCGCGACCACGTGCAGTGGCTGGCCCAGGCGGTCATCGACCGCGTCGTCGCCGAGCGCCTGCGCTGACGAGCGGGAAGCCCTCGGACGCGACCGACACCGCGACCGGGGTGAGCGGCCTTTGACGGCCGCGACGGGCGTGCGTAGAACACGTCGGTCGTGGCCGACAAGACGCTCCATGGACTGACCGCCGCCGAGCTCGAGCGACGCGTTCGCGCGGTCGCGCCGAACCTGCTCGTCCTGGAGGAGCACCTCGTGCGCCGCGCCGTGCGCGAGGATCGCGCCATCACCGGCGTGCGCACGTTCGTGCCGCACACCCACGTCTACGCGCTGCCGGCCGCGACGCTGGCGCGCATCGCCTCGCCCGAGGAGCTCGGCGGCCCGCTGCCGGCGGCGGCGGAGCCCGGCCAGCCCGAGGCCCCCGAGGCCTGGGTGCTGCTCTTGCCGCGCGGCGACTTCGAGGACCTCGACGCCAGCGATCCGGCGCGCGTGCTCGTGGCGACCTGGCGCCGCGTCTTCCACGGGCGCATGGACGAGGCGCTCGGGCGCCTGGTGGCGCGCGGCACGCTCGATCGCGCGCGCGCCCTCGAGGTCGTCACGCGCGTGGGCCAGCTGCCGATGGACGAGGCGCGCTCGCTGCTGGCCGACGAGGGCCTGACGAGCCACGGCGCCGGCGCCATCGAGGAGCTGTGCGAGCTGGTGGCGCTCCACAGCGAGCTGCGCCTGTTCGCGCCCGAGCTCTTGCCGCGCTACTTCCCGTCGCTGGTCGGGCGCGACGACCTGCCGGCGCTCTTCGACACGCTGGTGCCGGCGCAGGCCATCTTCGAGGCGACGCGCCTCGAGGGCGCGCCCGATCCCCTGGCGCCGCCGGCGCCCGAGGCGGCGCCCGACGAGGACGACGGCGTCTTGCCGCGCTGGCGCCTGCGCTCGCTGCTGGACGCGGCGCGGCGCGCGTCGATCCACGGCCGCTCGATCGACGGGGCCATCGCCGCCTGGCGCGCGCGCCGCATCGCCGCCCGCGGCAGCGAGGACCAGGCGCTGGCCGAGCGCCTGGAGAGCGAGTCGCGGGGCGCGCGCGGCCCCCCGGTCCCGGGCGGGGGGGGGGCCCCCCCGCCCGCCCGCCCCCCGGGCGCAGCGCATGCGCCGGGGCCGGAGACCAACGAGTGGCCGGCGGCGCTCGAGCCGCTGCTGGCGCGCGCGCGCTGGGGCATGGCCGGCGTCGAGGCGCGCCTCCTCCACGACCTGCAGAAGGCCGTCGACGACGCCGAGCACCCGCTGTGGGACATCGATCTCGGCCGCTGGCTGCGCGGCTTCGGGCGCGCGCCGCTCAAGCGCCAGGAGGTCGTGGCGCAGAAGGTCGCGGTCGCGCGCCACCTGCACAGCGCCGCGCGCCGGCTCGTGTTCGCGCGCATCGCCGAGCCCGATCGGCGCCGCCTGAACCGCCTCCTGAGCGACGTGTCGCACGCCATCGAGCAGCGCGTGCGCAACGAGGTCGGGCTCGTCCTGGCGCGCGGGCTGCTCGAGGCCGGCCTCGTGCCGAGCTCCATCCCCGAGGTGGTGGCCGAGCACAAGATCGTCGGCGAGCTCTGCGACGTGCTCCTCGACAAGGGCTTCATCGCCTTCCCCGACCTGCGCGATCTGGTGGCGCGGAACCAGCTCAAGCTGGGCGACCTGGCCAGCGTCCGCGAGTGGCTGAAGGGCGACCAGCTGCTGGTCCTCGACCGCTTCTGCCACGCCCACCTCGACGCCGCCTACCGCCGCGGCGAGGTCTACCGGCGGAGCCTGCAGCGCCTGTCGTCGCTGCTCTTCGGCACGCCCTTCGGCCGGCTGCTGGTGCGCTACCTGTTCCTGCCGTTCGGCGGCTCGTTCTTCCTGCTCGAGGGCCTCGACCACACCGTCATGCCGCTCATCGGACTGGCGGTGCCGGGGCCGAAGACCTCGACCGTCATGATGACCGACGTGGGCGGCCCGGCCATGCCGCTGGCCCTGCCCATGCCGCACGAGGTGCACCACCACCTCCACCTTTTCTCGCCGCCGCTCTTCACCATCATCGGCTTCGTGCTGCTCGGCGTGCTGCACTCGGCGGCCATGCGGCGCGCGGCCGAGAAGGCCTTCAGCGCCATCGGGCGCGGCCTGCGCTTCGTGTTCTCCGACCTGCCGAAGGTCGTGCGCGCGCTGCCGCCGGTGGCAGCGCTCCTGCGCACGCGCGGCTGGGCCTTCTTCCGCGACCACGTGTGGCGTCCGGCGCTCTTCGCGGCGCTGCCGACGCTCATCGTGGTGGCCATCGTCGCCGATGCACAACTATGGTTGTGGGTCGGGCTGCCGCTCATGCTGCTGCTGTCGGTCTACTTCGCGACGCGGCCGGGGCGGCACTTCGTCGAGCTGTCGCGCGACTGGTGGGTGCGCGCCTGGTACCGCCTGAAGCAGGAGCTCCTGCCCGGCCTGTTCGCGCTCATCATGGGCTTCTTCAAGGCCATCATCGATCGCACCGAGATCGTCCTCTATGTGGTCGATCGCTGGCTGCGCTATCGCCGCAGCCAGTCGCGCGTCGGCACCGTCTTCAAGGTCGCCTTCGGCCTCGTGTGGTCGATGGTGGCCTACCTCGTGCGCCTGGTGGTGAACCTCATCGCCGAGCCGCAGCTGAACCCCATCAAGCACTTCCCGGTCGTCACCGTCTCCCACAAGTTCTTCATCCCGATGACGCTCACCATGCACCCGGTGGTGGGCTTCGTGGCGCAGCTCGCGCTGCCCGGCATCTGCGGCTTCCTGGTGTGGGAGTTCAAGGAGAGCTGGCGCCTCTATCGCTCGAACCGCTGGCCCAACCTGCGCCCGGTGCTGGTCGGCTCGCACGGTGAGACGGTCATCCGCCTGCTGCGGCCGGGCTTCCACTCGGGCACCGTGCCGGCGCTCTTCAAGAAGCTCCGGCGCGCCGAGCGGAAGGGCCTGACGCAGGAGGCGCGGCGCCTGGCCGAGGACCTCCACCACGTCGAGGAGGCGGTCGAGCGCTTCATCGCGCGCGAGCTCGAGGCGCTGCTGACCCAGTCGGGGCAGTTCCCCGAGGCGGCCGCGCTCGACGTCGAGCACGTGCAGCTCACGCCCGCGCGCATCGCCGTCCGCATCGGCTGCGCGCCGCTGTCGTCGACGCCGCTCGAGCTGGCGTTCGAGGAGCAGTCGCGCTTCCTCGTGGCCCACGTGGTCGTGCCCGGCTTCGTGGCGCAGCTCGATGCCGCGCGCAAGACCGCCTTCGAGGCGGCGCTCCTCGGCCTCTACAAGCTCGCCGGCATCGACCTCGTGCGCGAGCACATCGCCACGCTCCTCCCCGGGCGGCCGCCCTACGACATCGGCCCGCGCGGGCTCGTCGTGTGGCCGACCGACTTCGCCAGCGAGGTGGTCTACCCGCTGCGGCTCAAGCAGACGCTCATCCAGCCCGAGATCGTCGGTCCGCGGCCGGTGACGCCGCCGCCGGCCATCCGCTCGGCCGACATCGCCTTCAAGCAGCGGCAGGTCTCGTGGGGTCTCTGGACGTCCGCCTGGCAGAGCGGCGCGGCCACGCGCGCGCTGCTCGACAGCGTCCTCGGCGGGCGCTCGCTGCTCGACCCGACGACGCCGGCGGCGCCCGTCGCCGTCAGCGCCGAGGCCGCTCCCGAGCCCGCGTCGGCACCGGTACCCGCGCACGCGCCATGAGCACCTTCATCGAGGACGCGCTGCCCGTCGCGCTCCCCATCCTCGGCACCGCCGCAGCCGTGGTGGCGGGCGCGCACGTGGTGCTGCGGGTGAAGGACGCGCGCGCCGCGGTCGGCTGGCTCGGCATCGTCGTCCTGCTGCCGTTCGTCGGGCCGCTGGTCTACTGGGTCTTCGGCATCAACCGGGTGCGGCGGCGCGCGCTGGCGCTGTGGCGGCGGCGCGAGCGCCCCTACCCGGTCGGCGACGAGGACCGCGACGCGCGGCTGGCGCTGGGCGACGACACGCACCTGCTCGAGCTGGCGCACCTCATCGACAACGTCACGGTGCGGCCGCTGGTCCCGCGGAACCACATCGAACCGCTCGTGAACGGCGACGCCGGCTATGCCGCCATGCTCGACGCCATCGAGTCGGCCACGCACTCGGTGACGCTCGTCACCTACATCTTCGATCGCGACGAGGCCGGCATGCGCTTCGTCATTGCGCTCGGGCGCGCGGTGCAGCGCGGCGTCGCGGTGCGCGTGCTCATCGACGCCGTGGGCGCGCGCTACTCGTTCCCGACCGTGCTGCACGAGCTGCGCCTCCACGCCGTCACGGTGGCGCGCTTCAACCCCACGCTCTTCCCGTGGCGCTGGGCCTACACCAACCTCCGGAACCACCGGAAGATCGTCGTCGTCGACGGCCGCGTCGGCTTCACCGGCGGCCTCAACATCCGCCACGGCCACTGCGTCGCCGAGGCGCCGCGCCACCCCGTGCTCGACCTCCACTTCAAGGTCGAGGGCCCGGTGGTCGGGCAGATGCAGCGCTGCTTCGCCGAGGACTGGCACTTCACGACCGGCGAGCGCCTTGACGAGTCGTTCTTCCCCGAGCTCGCGCCGACCACCACCGGCGACGTCTTCGCGCGCGGCATCTCCGACGGCCCCGACATCGACGTCGGCAAGCTGCGCTGGGCGGTGCTCGGCGCGCTGGCCTGCGCGCGCCAGCGCGTGCGCATCGTGACGCCCTACTTCCTGCCCGAGGCCGACCTGCTGGCCGGCCTCATGACGGCGGTGCTGCGCGGCGTGGTGGTCGAGGTCATCCTGCCCGAGAGGAACAACCAGCTGCTGGTGAAGTGGGCCAGCGCGGCCATCCTGCCCGAGCTCGTGGCGGGCGGCTGCCAGGTGTTCGCGACGCAGGGCCCGTTCGATCACTCGAAGGTCATCGTGGTCGACGACGCCTGGGTGCTGCTCGGCTCGGCCAACCTCGACCCGCGCTCGCTGCGCCTCAACTTCGAGTTCAATATCGAGTGCTACAGCGCCGACTTCGCGCGCCGCGTGGGCGAGATCATCGACGTGAAGCTCACCGGCGCGCGCCGCGTGACGCTCGGCGACTTCGCCGAGGTCGGCCTCGCGCGCCGCCTGCGGAACGGCGTGGCGCGCCTGTTCGTACCCTATCTCTAGCCCGCGCGGGGGCCGGCCCCCATCGTTCGCGAGCCCGCCGCTCAATCGAAGGAAGAGAGGGCGGATGCCGTCTCGCGCTCCTGGCCCGTGGCGAGGCCGGCGCCGAGGTGCGCGAGGAAGGCGCTGAAGGGCGCCGCGATGACGACGAAGAGCATGAAGACGCTGTCCGGCTGCGAGCGCGTGAGCACGGCGATGGTGACCACCAGGCACGCCAGCGCCGCGATGATGGAGCCCACCACCGCGATGCGCGCCGCGCCGCGCGCGCGTCCGCGCTGCGCCCAGAAGCTCGCGTGCAGGACATAGAAGGCCACCGTCACGAGGCCGCCCAGCACCACGATGATGTAGGCGCCCGAGACGTTCATGGCGGCGCCGAGGAACGGCAGGATGAGCGCGCACGCCGTCACGACGATGGACAGCCAGGCGAGCACGCCCGCCACGCCCGGGTGCAGCTTGGCCATGCCGAACCAGCCGACGCTGGTGCACACCATGCCGGCGAGCCAGGTGAGCATGGCCAGGAAGGCCAGCACGCCCGCGCCCATGGCGAAGTCGAAGAGCCCCTGGTCGCGCTGGCCGCCGGCGCCCATCAGCGCCGCGACGACGATCACCACGGTGAAGGTCGCCCACGAGGCCGCGGTGAGCCACCCGCCCACCAGGCCGGTCGTGAGCAGGCCGCGCGGCGACGCGTCGCTCGGCGGGCGGGGCCGGTCGGAGGCGAACGAGGGATTCGGCGACATCGTCATGGGAGAGCTCCGGGTCGGACGCGGTGCCCACCGAAGACCACGAGCCCCGGGCGGGGTCAACCGCCGTGCGGGCCGACCCGCATCGGTGGCCGCGCGCCGGCCGCTTGCCGGGGGCTGACCGCGGTGGCATTGTGCGCGCCGGCTGAACACACAGGCGGTCCCATGCCCGAGCCCACCTACGAGAACATCACCCCCCTCGTCGCCCGCGAGGAGGTCTCCGGCAACTCCGTCCGCATCACCTTCCGCTGCCCCGTCTCGAACGAGGAGTTCGTCGGCACGTCGACCGCGAGCGAGACGTCGGAAGGCGAGATCAAGAAGGAGATCAAGCGCAGCTTCTGGAGGAACGTGCGCTGGTCGATCTCCAGCATGGTGCGCTCGATGTTCGGCTACGGCGTGGGCGGCGTGGTGGGCGGCGCGGTCGTCGACACGGCGCTGACCCCGTCGGCCGTGCGCGACATGAAGCTCACCTCGGAGCAGCTGAAGCAGGCCACCATCGACGCCTTCCGCTCGGTCTCGACGCGCTTCGCGTGGGACCAGACCAACGGGCGTTGGGTCTCGGCGCGCACGCTGAAGGACCTGCAGAGCGAGTTCGCCGCCATCATCGGCAACGCCAACATCTCGCAGGCCTGGGACCGCTCGGCGCTGGCGCGCATGCTGGCCGAGATCGCCGCCGCCGACGGCGCGCTGAGCGACGAGGAGCGCGAGCTCTTCCACTCCTTCGTCGGCGGCAACGGCGTGCCGAGCCTCGACGAGCTGCTCGAGCGCCCGCCGCTGTCGGCGGCCGACCTCGAGGAGTGCTCGCACGAGGTGCGCAACGAGATGTGGCTCATCGCCGCGGCCATGGCGGTCACCGACCAGGAGCTGGCGCCCGCCGAGAAGGCGCTCCTCGACCAGTGGGGCGCCGCGCTCGGCATGCCGCCGGCCGACCAGAAGCGCGGCCTCGAGATCGCGCGCGAGTGGGTCGTCGACCAGGCGCTCGAGGGCGCCTACGCCGACGGCAAGCTCGACAAGAGCGAATATGCCAATGTGCGCGCGCTGGCCGCCCGCCTGGGCGTGGCCAACGAGCGCGTCGACCGCCTCGACGCGCGTTGCCGCAAGCGCCGCGGGATTTTCTGAGACCCGACCCAGCGACACGAACCGACCCCATCGATAACGATCGGAGCAGCACCATGTCGAACGCTTACATCTATGATGCCGTGCGGACCCCGCGCGGCCGCGGCAAGTCCTCGGGCAGCCTCTACACCGTGCGCCCGGTCGATCTCCTGGTCGGCGTGCTGAAGGCCATCCGCGACCGGAACCACGTCGACACGAGCGCCGTCGACGACGTCGTCATCGGCTGCGTGACCCAGTCGGGCGAGCAGGGCCAGTGCATCGCGCGCACCGCCGCGCTGCTGGCCGACTACAACCAGGACGCGCCGGGCGTGACGCTCAACCGCTTCTGCGGCTCGGGCCTCGAAGCCGTGAACCACGCCGCGTCGATGGTCGGCTCCGGCTACTTCGACCTGGTCGTGGCCGGCGGCGTCGAGTCGATGTCGCGCGTCGAGATGGGCTCGGACGGCGGCGCGCTCATGGACGCGGCCACCGAGCTGCGGCTGAACACCGTGCCGCAGGGCATCTCGGCCGACCTCATCGCCACGCTGCGCGGCTTCTCGCGCCAGGACGTCGACAAGTTCGCCATCGCCTCGCAGCAGCGCGCCACCAACGCGTGGGAGCGCCACTTCTTCGACAAGTCCATCGTCCCCGTGAAGGACCAGAGCGGCCTGGTGGTGCTCGAGCGCGACGAGCACGTCCGCCCCGACACGACCCTCGAGGGCCTGGCCAAGCTGAAGCCGGCCTTCGAGATGATCGGCAAGAACTTCGCGCTCGACGAGCTCACGCGCAAGACCTACCCCGAGGTCGAGGTCATCACCCACGTGCACCACGCCGGCAACTCGTCGGGCATCGTGGACGGCGCGGCGGCGGTGCTGGTCGGCTCGGAGGCGGCGGGCCAGAAGCACGGCTGAAGCCGCGCGCGCATCCGCGCGGTGGCGCTGGCCGGCGCCGAGCCCATCATCATGCTGACCGGACCGCTGCCGGCGACGCGCAAGGTGCTCAAGAAGGCCGGCATGGAGATCGGCGACATCGACATCTTCGAGGTCAACGAGGCCTTCGCCGCGGTGCCGCTCATGTACATGCAGGAGTTCGGCGTGCCGCACGAGAAGGTGAACCCCGACGGCGGCGCCATCGCGCTCGGGCACCCGCTCGGCGCGACCGGCGCGATGCTGCTCGGGACCGCGCTGGATGCGCTCGAGCGCGCCGGCAAGGGCACCGCGCTCATCACGCTGTGCATCGGCGGCGGCATGGGCATCGCCACCATCATCGAGCGGGTCTGACGGACACTGGCACGGCACTCCGGAGATTGACAAAATGACGACCAATCACAGCAATCCTGCCTTCCAGTGCGCGCATGACCCGGCGACCGGCGTCGCCACCCTGACCTTCGCCATGGCCGGCGGCGTCAACAAGGTCGACCGCGTCATGGCCGAGGGCCTGAACGACGCCATCCAGTGGGTGAAGGGCCTCGGCGCCGCCGCCAAGGGCATCATCCTCGGCACCGCGCACAAGAACTTCTGCGTCGGCGCCGACATCGACAGCCTCGTGCCGATGACCGATCCGAAGGAGACCTACGAGTACGTGAAGGCGCTCTCGGGCCTCTTCCGCTCGCTGGAGACGCTGGGCCTCCCGGTGGTCTGTGCGCTGACCGGCTCGGCCCTGGGCGGCGGCTACGAGCTGGCGCTGTCGTGCCATCGCCGCTTCGCGCTCGACGAGCCCGGCGTGCAGATCGGCTTGCCCGAGGTGAGCCTCGGCGTCATCCCCGGCGCCGGCGGCACGCAGCGGCTGCCGCGCATCGTGGGCATCCAGAAGGCGCTCGAGCACATCTCGCAGGGCCAGCCGGTGCGCGCGCCGAAGGCCGCGCAGCTGGGCATGGTCGACGCGCTCTTCCCGAACAAGGAGGCGCTGCTCGAGGCCGCGCACGCCTGGATCGCGGCCAATCCGAAGGCCAAGCAGCCCTGGGACCAGAAGGACTTCAAGTACCCCGGGCCGCAGCCGACCTCGTCGGACGCCAAGAACATCATCATGGTCGCCTGCGCCATGACCTACAAGAAGGTCGGCAACCACATGCCGCAGGTCGAGGCGGCCATCTGTGCCATCCAGGAGGGCACGCTGCTCGACTTCGATCGGGCGCTCGAGGTGGAGGCGCGCTATTTTGTCAGATGCGCCATCTCGCCGACCTCGAAGGACATGATCCGCACCTTCTGGTACCACCGCAACGCGGCGCTGAAGGGCGAAGGCATGCCCGAGGGCGACGGCTGGACGCCGAAGAAGGTGGCCATCCTCGGCGCCGGCATGATGGGCGCGGGGCTCGCCTTCATCGCGGCCGAGAAGGGCATGCACGTGGTGGTGAAGGACATCGCGCAGCCGGCGCTGGATGTCGCGCGCAAGCACTGCGAGGACGAGGCCAAGAAGAAGAAACACCTCTCGGCCGAGAAGCAGCAGGTCATCCTCGACCGCATCACCTACACCATGGACAGCGGGCCCATCGCCGGGACGGACCTCGTCATCGAGGCGGTCATCGAGCGCGACGACGTGAAGCACGCCGTGACGCGCGAGCTCGAGCCGCTGCTGGCGCCGGGCGCCATCTGGGCGTCGAACACCTCGGCCATCCCCATCACGCACCTGGCCAAGGCGTCGGTGCGGCCGGAGAGCTTCGTCGGGCTCCACTTCTTCTCGCCGGTCGAGGCCATGCCGCTCCTCGAGATCATCAAGGGCGAGCAGACCTCGGACCAGACGCTCGGCCGCTGCGTGGCATTTGCCAAATTGCTCGGCAAGGTGCCCATCCTCGTCAACGACGGCTACGGCTTCTACACGAGCCGCGTCTTCGGCACCTACCTCATGGAGGCGGTGCAGCTCGTGGCCGAGGGTCATGACCCGGTGCTGGTCGAGCAGGCGGCCAAGCACGCCGGCATGGTGGTGCCGCCGCTCAAGGTCTTCGACGAGGTGACGCTGCGCCTCGGCCACCACGGCATCGTGCAGCGCGAGAAGTACCTCGGCGAGAACGTCTCCGACATCGCCGGCGTGAAGCTCCTGAAGTCGCTCGTCGAAGAGCACGGCCGCATCGGCAAGGTCGCCGGCAAGGGCTTCTACGACTACGGCGCCGACCGCCGCATCTGGCCCGAGCTGCGGAAGCTCGTGAGCGCCAAGCCGGCCAGGACCGGCATCGACTACATCGCCGACCGGCTCATGCTGGTGCAGGTGAACGAGGTCGTGAAGTGCCTCGAGGAGGGCATCCTCCGCCAGAAGCGCGACGCCGAGGTCGGCGCCATCTTCGGCATCGGCTTCGCGCCGAGCTCGGGCGGTCCGCTGGCCTGGGTCGATCGCCGCGGCGCCAAGGCCGTCGTCGCCAAGCTGCGCGATCTCGCCGCCGAGGCCGGCCCCCGCTTCGCTCCGGCCAAGCTGCTCGAGCAGATGGCCGAGCGCGGCGAGCGCTTCTGGAGCTGACGCTTGGCGACACCGCCGATCAAGCCACCGCCGAAGCCCCTGTCACCGCCGCCGAAGCCACCGTCCGGCGCTCCGGCGGCGGCGCCGGCCGCGCCGCGACCGCTGCCGAAGCCGCCGCCCGCGGCCCGGCCGGCCACGTCGGTGGCCGCTCCGCCCGAGGCCTACGAGCCCGAGCCGGCGCCCGCCGACGCGCAGGTGCCGGCCGCGCCGGGTAGCGGCCTCGGCCACGCCATCGGCGTGTGGTTCAAGCGCGGCACGCGCTCGGACCTCGAGGTCGTCGAGGTGCTGCCCGACGAGCAGGTCGTCTCCGACCTCTACGCCGACAGCGAGTCGTTCCGACGCATCCTGCTGTGGCGGCGCGCGGCGCTCTTCGTCGCCATGATATTCCAGATCCCGCCGCTGCTCCTCGAGCTCGGCAACGGCATCTCCGACCTCGCCAGCAAGGACACGCCCGGCGGGCTGGCCGCGGTGTCGTTCATCCTGGTCATCCTGAACGCCATCCTGCTCGTGACGGTGTTCGTGGCGTTCAAGCGCTGGGAGAGCTGGCGGAGCTCGCGGCGCCTGCTCATCATGACCTGGCTCGTGGCGTACAGCGCGCCGTTCGTGGTGGCCATCATCCCGTTCACGTCGCTGGTCGGCGCCGACAACATGAACCGCGAGGCGCGCGAGATCGCCGGCTTGCTGGGCGGCCTCAGCTACTTTGTCATTCTCGCGCCCAAGGTGCTGGCGCTGGTGCCGGGCGTCATGCGCGCGGCGCTCATCGCCAAGGTCGCGTTCCCGATGTCGCCCATGCCGGGCTGGCTCGTGCTCCTGTCGGCGCCCTTCGACGCGCTGCTCATGCACGTGGTGCTGATGATGCCCTACCAGATGGCGGGCGGCGGCTTCATGGCGCCGGCCCTCTTCCTGGTGGTCGCGGCCCCGCTGGTCATCTTCGTGGCGGGCCGGAAGCTCGTGCGCCCGAGCTCGTTCGAGGAGGCGGTCGCCGTCATCAAGCGCTCGCGCGGCACGGCGCTCATCCTGAACGTCATCGGCGGCATCTTCCTCCTCATCGGCCTGGTCGACACGCTCGGCATCAAGCTGCCGAACGGCCACGTCCTCTTCGGCCCGGCCGACGCCATCATGCCGGTCTTCTCGATGATCGCCGGCATCTTCGTGCTCGAGGTCATCGGCCTCGACGTGATGCTCGGCGCCTGGATCAAGATGCACGGCGACGAGCAGAACCCCGAGTTCACGGCCGGCCTGGCCGCGCATCGCCAGCACATGGACGCCTTCGTCGCGGTCGTGCACCGCGACGAGCCGCCGCCGCCGAGCGAGCCGCCGGCCACCTCGGCGCTGGCCGACGACCCGTTCGCGACCACCCAGCCCGGCGGCCCGCCCAAGGCCTGACGGACGTCAGTTCTTGGCGGCCTTGCAGGCCTGCTCGATGCCCGACGAGCAGGCTTCCGTGAACTTGGCCTTGGCCTTCTGCGCGTCGCGCGCCGTGCCGATGGCGAGGTTGTACATGATGCCGGCGTTGTAGCAGCCGATGGCCTCGCCGCCGTCGCAGCCCTTCTCGAAGCGGGCCAGCGCCTGGACGTCATCGTGGGCCGTGCCGGTGGCGGTGTAGACGTAGATGCCGTAGTCGACGCACGCCATGGCGTCGCCCGCGTCGCAGGCCGCGAAGAAGAGGAGGCGCGCCTTGTCGTGGTCCTCCTCGCCGCCCTCGCCGGTGATGTACATGAAGCCGAGGTTGACGCACGCCTCCTGCGAGCCCTTGGCGCAGGCGGCGTCGTAGATCTTCCGGGCCTTCGGCGCGTCGCCGGCGTGTGCGATGAGCGCCACCTTGTAGCAGGCCGCCGCGTCGCCGCCGTCGCACTTCTTCTGGAAGAAGTCGGCCGACGGCTTCAATTTGTCGATTCCGACGCTGGAGAAATAGCGCACCACATCGGTGACCATGCAGCGCGCCGAGCTCGAGCCGTCGTTGCACGGCGAGTTGGCGACCTCCTCACCGCCGGTGGTCGTGCGCATGTCGCCCGAGCCGGCCTGGTCGCCGCAGAAGCGCGCGCCGCCGTAGCTGCAGGCCTGGTCGAAGTACTGCTTGGCCTGCTCCTTGTCGACCTTGCCGCCGGTGCCGTCGCGCAGCATGGTGGCGATCTGGAGACAGCTCCGCGGGTCCTGCACCTCGCAGCCGGCCTGGAAGATGTCGCGCGCTTTTGTCAGATTCAGCTCGCCGCCCTTGCCGTCCTGCCACAGGACGCCGAGGTCGTAGCAGCTCCGCCCGTCGCCGAGCTTGCATGCCTTGGCCAGCACGAGGCGCACGCGCATGAGGTCCTGCTCGACCTTCTTGCCGTCGCGGTAGACGCCGGCCAGCCACTTGCAGCTCTCGAGGTAGCCGCCGTCGCAGGCCTGCGTGTAGAGCTTCACGGCCTGCTTGATGTCGGCCTTCACCGCCACGCCCGAGTCGTAGTAGCGCGCCAGCTCGTGGCAGCCCTGCGGCTCGTCGAGCTTGCACGCGCGCTCGAAGTAGCCCATCGCCTTGGTGTCGTCGGCCGGGCCGCGATCGCCCTCGGCCCACATGAAGGCGAGATCGATGCAGTCGGCGGTCTTGCCCTTGTCGCACGACTTGGTGAGGCGCGCGCGCTCGGCGTCGGGCGGCGCGGCCTGGACGGCGCTCGCCAACGCGGCCACTGCGAGCACCGCGCCTGCGACCGATCCGACGACCTTCGAGTTCAACGAACGCATGGCAGACCTCCAGTGGGGCTCGAACCGCGGAGCGGTCGGCGGCCTTCCCGGGCGCACTCTAGGCGGCCGGGAACATGCGGGCAAGCAACGCGTGATAGCCAGCCGGAGCGTGACGGTCTAGGCTCGCGGCGATGGCGACCTATGCGATCGGCGACCTGCAGGGCTGCTTCCGTCAATTCCAGCAGCTGCTCGAGCGCATCCGCTTCGACCCGGCGCGCGATCGCCTGTGGCTGGTGGGCGACCTCGTCAACCGCGGGCCCGAGTCGCTGGACGTCCTGCGCTGGCTCGTCGCCCACGACCACTGCGCCACCGTCGTGCTCGGCAACCACGACCTCTATCTCCTCGGCCGCGCCGCCAACGTCACGCCCGCGACCGGTCAGGACACGCTCGGCGCCGTGCTCTACGCGCCCGACCGCGACGCGCTCATCGACTGGCTGCGCCGGCGCCCGGTGGTGGTGTGCGACGAGCGCCACCTCATGGTGCACGCCGGCTTCCACCCGCGCTGGGAGCTCGAGCGCGACATCCTCGCGCAGGCCGCCGGCATCGAGGCCGCCCTGCGCGCGCCCGACTGGAAGGACTTCGTCGCCCTCTACTTCCGCCGCCCGCGGCCGCCCTGGTCGCCGTCCCAGACCGGGCGCGAGCGGCTGGCGTCGGCGCTCGGCGTCATGACGCGCATCCGCTTCGTCGGCGCCGACTGCGAGCCGCTCGACGGATCGGGCCCGCCCGAGCGCGCGCGACCGGGCGTGGTGCCCTGGTTCCGCGCCGCCACCCGCGCGCCGCTCGGCCGCATCGTCGTCCACGGCCACTGGGCCTCGCTCGGCCTGTGGATCGACGACAGCCACTACGCGCTCGACTCCGGCTGCGTGTGGGGCGGCCTCATGACCGCGCTCCGCCTCGAGGACCGCGCCACGTACGCCGTGCCCTGCCGCGACGAGGAGTGACGTCGACCCCGGCGGGGCCGGACGTTGCGACTTGGAATGATCGTGATATCTTGTCGGGGGGTCACTCGCTAGAGCGCGCCGGTTCGTCGCCGCGCGCTCGCAGGCGAGAGTTCCACGCGCGAGTCGCCGGCCGTCGCCTGCGCGACCGCGCGCCCACGCGCGGAGCCCGTATGTCCACCGATACCGCCCAGGTCCAGCGTCGCGAAGACTCGCCCTCCCCGTCCGGCTCGTCCGGGGGCAGCTCCGCGCCCTCCCCGGCTCCGGGCGGCGGCGGCGTCCGCGGCGAGCTCCGCAGCATGAGCTACGACGACGGCTCGAGCCGGCTCCAGCCGGGCGGCGCCGCGGCCCCCGGACCGCAGGCCCCCGGGCCCCAGGCGGGTCCGCAGGCCGGTCCGCAGGCCGGACCCCAGGCGGGTCCGCAGGCCGCACCGCAAGCCGGGCCGCAGGCCCAGGCCCCGACCGGCCCGGCCGCCGACGGCACCTCCGGCCCGCAGGCGGCGGCCCAGACCACCGCGCGCCCCGACCCGTTCCACGACCGCTCACGCGACCCCGACTTCCGCCAGAACACGCTGCGCTGGGCGCGCGGCAAGATCGAGCGCATCAACGAGCTCATGTCCTACGGCGTCTTCGACTGGGCCATCACCGACTCCGAGGCCAGCGAGGCGCTCGGCATGATCGAGGGCGTCACCGGCCCCGCGCGCCTGGTCGTCGTCGACCAGCTGCTCACGACGAGCGCCGCCGGTCGCCTCTACGAGAACACCCCGGCCGCCGCCAAGACGCATTCCCGCACGCCTACACCGCGCTCGCCGTGGCCACCAACCACATCGAGGAGCTGCAGCCGTTCCTGCGCGCCGCGCCCACCTGGGTCAACGCCTCGGACGACGCGAGCCTGCTCCAGCGCATGATGTCGGCGCTCCGCGACGTCGACATCCGCGTCGCCAGCCAGGGCATTCGCAGCCGCGAGGGCATCGCCACCAGCCCCTTCAATCAGTGGATCGGCGTCACGCCCGAGCCGCCGCGCAGCGACCTCCAGCGCCGCTTCAACACCGCCGCCGAGACCGCCATCGGCGTCGAGGCGCGCCACGCCGAAGAGCAGCGCCAGGCCCAGACCGACAGCGCCACGCTGGCCCAGAACGAGCACCTGCGGAGCCAGATCCACGACATCCAGGGCCTGCTCTCGTACGGCGTCTTCGACTGGGCCATCACCGACAGCGACGCGCGCCAGGTCTTCGACATCCTGGCCGGCCTCCACGGCAACGACCTCTCGGCCGCCGTGCACCAGCTCGACCGCGGCCCGTTCATGGACCGCTTCCTCGACAACCTGCCGGCCGACCAGCGCTGGGGCGCGAGGAAGCTCACGTTCCTGGGCATCATCCAGGCGCGCGCGCCCGAGAAGAACCTGCACTTCGTCAGCGAGATGCTGAACCACTTCTTCGCCTTCCAGACCTCCAGCGAAGAAGCCCGCCTCGCCTTCGAGATCGTGCGCGTGATGCCGCGCGACATCCAAGACCAGTTCCGCCTCGCCAATAACGGCGAGTGGTGGAACCGCATGACCGGGCACATCGATCAGCGCCAGGCCAACGACCGCGACCAGCACCTCTACAACAACGCCGAGCAGACGCAGCAGCGGAAGCTCGACTTCCAGAACAACTGCGCGCGCTGGGACCGCGGCCAGCTCACGACCAACCTCGAGATGCTCTGCCGCATGCGCGAGGACCGCTTCGTCGAGGAGCAGCTCCAGCACGCCGGCGTCATCGCCAGCAATCCGTGGATCACCCAGACCTACGGCTTCCAGGCCAACGGCCCGCGCGTGGCCGCGGTCTACACGGCGTGGCTCGAGAACCGCTCGGCCGACCGCCAGGACGTCGGCTTCTTCCAGCGCGCCGGCGCCATCATCGACGTCGGGGCGCGCGCCATCGTGGCCGGCGGCGCGCACGTGGTCCACGCCGACCACACCACCAACCTCGACCTCGAGCAGGCGCAGAACGCCATGGGCGGCGACCTCGGCGGCATGGTGCTCGCGCACCGCGGCGCCGGCCAGGAGGACGCCAACCGCCTCGACATCTCGCAGAGCCGCGACCAGGGCCTCTACACCATCCGCGGCCGCGCGCTGAACATCGCCAGCTACTCGGGCATGTCGGGCGAGCGATCGGTCCAGACCGGCCCCATCGCCATCGGCAACATCGAGGTCGACTTCAAGTACCCGACCGAGCGCGACCCGTCGTCGCGCCTCCACATCAAGCTGCCGACCGTGGTCGCGCGCGACATCGCCATCATGGAGCGCGAGTCGATGTCGACGGTCGGCGACCTCGAGGTGCACGACCTCGAGATCAACGCCAGCGCCCCGCCGGGCAACGTGCCGCAGGACGAGGGCCAGGCGCGCACCTACATGCTCGACGAGGTGCAGCGCTCGGTGCAGCACCTCATGGCGTCCTTGCAAGGCGTCAACACCCAGCCCGACCAGGTGTCGGCCGGGATGACCAACGCCTTCTCGAACATGAGCGCCACCGTGACGCTCGGCTCCATCACCGCCAGCCGCATCGGCGGCTCGGACGGGAGCTACATCGAGCGCGCCGAGGTCCACGGCGTCGCCATCACCGTCGCCAACAACCGCAAGGGCGACACCATCCGCGCGCGCCTGGCCGAGCTCACGCGCGCCGCCGGCACGCGCGCGCTGACCGCGGCCGAGACCCAGGAGAAGACCGACCTCGAGCACCAGCTGCCGCAGGTCACGCTGCTCGAGTCCGAGGAGCGGCGCCTGGCCGAGCTCGAGCGCAGCCACCACATCACCATCGCCGACCAGGATCGCCTGGGGCAGATCCGCGCCGAGCTCACCGTGTCGCGCGCCTCGGTCACGGTGGCCGCCCTGACGGTCCACAAC
>JAXLYZ010000043.1:0-84365 GCA_046351155.1 Myxococcota bacterium | reverse complement strand
CCAGCCGCTCGCGACCGCGACCGGCCCGACCGCCGGAGCGACCTCGCGGCGGGCGATCCGCGCGGGAGGCAAGCTGCTCGAGCTGTAGGGGACGATGGCGCGCACACGCAGCGTATGGGGCCGAAGTCGTAGCCTCGCCAGTTTTCCGCGCGTGTCTCGGCGGGCTCGAGGTCGGTCGCCACGCGACGGGCGACGGGCGACCCGCGAGCGGCCGCGGTGGGCTCACGCTCAGCTCGCGGGCTTGTCGCCGCCGCCGAAGAGCGAGCCGAAGAGGCTCGTCCCCTGCTTCATCAGATCGTTGCCGACGTCGCCGTCGCCGTCCTGGTCGAGCATGCCGAGGAGCCCGCCGCTCTTGGCCGCGGCCTGGCTGCGATCGGCCTGGAGCGCGCTCGCCACGCCGGCCGCGTCGAGCTGCTCGTCCTTCTTCTTCTTGCCGATGACGCCCATGACGATCGGCGCCAGCGTGCCGAGCAGCGCCGTCACGTCCTCGACCGGCAGCCCGCTCTGCTGGGCCACGCCGTCGGTCGCGGCCTGCTTCTTTGCGCCGAAGACGTGGGCCAGGATCTTCTGGCCGTGATCGGCCAGCGACGGCGCGGCGGCGCCGAGCTGATCGAGCAGCGAGCCGTCGTGGTCCTTGTCGAGCGCCTGGCCGAGCTTCTGCGCACCGGCGTCGCTCTGAGTGTTCTTGGCGAGCGCCCCGACGATGGTCGGCAGCGCGCTGGCGACCGCGCCCTTGGCCTTCTCGGGGTCGATGCCGAGCTTGCCGGCGATGCTGCCGACCGTGTCGGCGTCGAGGTGCTTCACGAGATCGTCGAGGATGGACATGGCGCTCCCGAGCACGCGCGGTGAAAACAAGAAGGCCTCGGTGCTCCACCGAGGCCTCCTGGATGCTCTCACACCTTCGTGCCGAGCGTCACTCCCACTTCACGCCCGGGCACATGGCGCCGACCGAGCCCTTCATCGACTCGAAGGCCTTCTTGCAGCCATCGGCCAGCGGGCCCTTCACGGCGTCGCCGCCCGACGTCACGGCGTCCTTCCAGCCCTTGGCCATCTGGGCCGCCGTGTTCTTGGCAGCCTCGCGACCAGCCTCGGGCATGGCCGCGACGCACGAGGCGTAGACCGCGAGGAACTTGTCGCACTCGTCGATGCCGACCTTCTCGATCGCGCCGGCCTCGGCCTTGGGGGCCTCCTCCGGCTTGGGCGCCGCGCCGCCGAGGTCGACGCCGAGCTGCACCAGCGCGCCGAGGTTGTTCACGTAGTCGCGGTAGGACTTCATCTTGCCGCCCTCGATGCGCGCGAACGCGAGCGCCGGCTGGACGACCTTCTGGTCCTTGGCCGGGATGTCGCCCATGCCGCCCTTGTAGGTGAAGGCGACGGTCTGCGCGGCGACGACCCAGTCACCGGCCGTGAAGACCTTGTCGACGGTGATCTTGAGGTCGCCCATGCCGGCGAACTGCTTCTTCATGGCGGCGATGTTGTCGGCCTTGCCCTTCACGACCGTGCCGGTGAAGCCGTCGAAGGCCTCGAAGTCGTCGGCGGCCACCGCGTTGAGGACCTCCTCGACGCTGCCTTCGTTGAGCTTCTCGGTGTTGGTCTTGTAGAGGTCGGCGTTGGCCTGGTTGGCGTCGCCCTTGACGAGCTCGGTCGCCTCGGGGAACGTCGCCGGCGCGGCGGCGCCCGGCATGAGGCCGAGCTGGACCATCAGCGAGAGCGAGTCGAAGGCGTTCCACACCTGGTCGACCTTGCCGTCGGCGCCGTAGTGCATGATGTACGCGCCGGCGATCGACACGTCCTTGTTGGTCGCCTCGTGGCCCTGCATGGCGCCGGTGTTCTTGCCGCTCCAGGTGGCCTCGACGGCGACGACGTCGCCCATGTCGAAGACGCGCGACGGCTTGAACTTGCGCTCGGTGATGCCCTCGTTGAGCTTCTTGTGGAGCTCGATGACGGCGGCCTTGCCGTTGACCGGCTCCTTCACCATCGGGTTGCCGAGCTCGGTCCACACGACGTTGTCGGCGAGGTCGGCGAAGGCCTCGTCGTAGTTGCCGGCGGCGTACGCCTCGAGGGACTTGGTGACCTGGGCGGCGCGGTCGCCGGCCGGGGCGGGCGCGGGCGCGGCGGTGTCGGCGGCGGCGGGCTGCTCGGCGTCGGCGGCGGGCGCCGCGGCGGCGTCGGCCTCGGCCGCGTTGGTCGCGGGCTCGGGCGCCTTGGTCGGCTCGGGCGCCTTGGTCTCGGGGGCCTTGGTCGGCTCGGCGGTCGCGGCCTTGGTGGGCTCGGCGGGCGGCGGGGCCTTCTTGCCGCACGCGGTGGTGGCGTGGGCGGACACGACGAGGGTCAGGGCGAAGCGACGCATGCGGAGGACTCCTGATGGGCGCGCCGGGCGCGCGGGGATCACAAGCTGGTGAGGAAGGCGTGGACCGCGTCGGCGGCCACCGCGATGGGGTCGATGCCGGCGCGCTTCGGCAGCGCCAGGCCGTGGTCGGCGCCGTCGAGCTCGAGGAGCCGGGCGCGCGGCAGCGGCGACAACGCCTGACGCAGCAGCCCGATTTCAGCCAGCGCGTCGCGCGTGCCCGACACGAACAGCATGGGCAGGTCGACGGCCGCGAGGTGCGCCGCGCGCTCGACGCCGGGCCGACCCGCGGGGTGCAACGGGAAGCCCAGGAACACCAGCGCGCGGACGCCGTCGAGCGGCGCGCGCGAGGCCGTGAGCGAGGTCATGCGCCCGCCCATCGACTTGCCGCCGGCCGCGAGGCGCGCCTTCGGCCGCAGCGCGCGCGCATGCTCGCAGGCCGCGCGCGCCATGGTCTCGACCGCGGCCGGCCGGTCCGGTCGGCGCCCGCCGCGGGTCATGGCCGGCTGCTCCCAGCGCAGCGTGGCGATGCCGCGCTCGGCCAGCGCCGCCGCCATCGCCACCAAGAACGGGTGGTGCATGCCCGCTCCCGCGCCGTGCGCGAAGACGTAGAGCCACTTGGCCCCGCGCGGCTCGCGCCACAGCCCGGCCAGCGGGTCGCCCTCCCACGGGATGGCGATCGCCTCGGCGTCGTCGTCGGAGATCGTGCTCGGCACGCGCGCAGCCTAACCCTCGCCGCCCGGCCGCGCCAGGCCACCGCGTTGCGCCGCGGCGCCCGAAGCGCTACTCGGAGGTCATGCCGCCCACGCGCTCGCGCCCGCCCCTCGTCGCCGCTCTCCTGGCCGGTCCGCTGGCGGCCGCCTGCGCCGCCACGCCCGCGCCGCACGCGCCCGCGCCGGCCGCCAGCGCGCTCGCCAGCCCGGTGGTCGCGTCGCTGCCGTTCCGGCTCGTCGACAACCGCATCTGGGTCGACGCCTTCGTCGATCATCAAGGTCCTTTCGTGTTCGCCTTCGACACCGGCGGCGCCAACATGGTGACGCCGGCCCTGGCCGAGCGCCTCGGCCTCGCCAGCGTCGCGGCCGGCTCGACCACCGGCGCGGGCGAGGGCCAGGTCGCCTACGCCACCGCGCGCGTCGCGCACTTCCAGCTCGGCGCGCTCGAGCTCGCCCAGCAGGACTTCATGGTGCTCGACGTGTCGCCCATCCAGGCGGCCTTCGCGCTGCCCGCCTTCGACGGCCTCTTCGGCTTCGAGGTGCTCTCGCGCTACGCCGCGCGCATCGACTTCGCCGGCCTGCGCCTCGACCTCCTCGACGGCGTGGCGCCCGCGGACGTGGCCGGCTTCGACCGCGTCCCGTTCACGCTCGTGGCCGACAAGCCGGTCATCGCCGCCACCATCGACGGCGTCCCGGCGCGCGTGCTGATCGACACCGGCGATCGCTCGTCGCTCACCATCATGACCGCCTTCCTGGCCCACCCCGAGATCGCCGCGGCCTTCCCCGACGCCACCGCGCAGGTCACCGGCGTCGGCATCGGCGGCGCCATCCCGGCGCGCCTCGGCGCCGTCGGCCACCTCGCCTGGAGCCCGCGCGCCGCGCTCGACCACGTCGTCGCGCGCCAGCCCACCACCAAGGGCGGCTTCAACGCGCTGCCCGACCTCGACGCCTCGATCGGCAACGAGGTCCTGCGCCAGTTCACCGTCGTCTTCGACTACGCGGCGCGCGTGGCCTGGTTCGCACCCAACGCCCACTTCGGCGAGCCGACGCGCTTCACGCCGGTGCCGCACCCGCCCGCGGCGCAGGCTCGGAGCGACGCGCCCTGAGCCCATCCTGCCGCGCGCGTCAGCCGCCCGCCTTCATGATCGCGCGGAACGACTTCGGTATCCACACCCAGTGGCCGTTCACGAAGACCAGCCCGTCGAAGGCCATGCCGCTCGACTCGCCCGGCTTGACGTACTTCCAGGCGTAGAAGGTGACGCCCGGCTTGAGCTTGTCGGCGATGCGCGCGTAGCCGCCGGGGAACTTCTTGGCGGCGTCGTTACCGGCCTTGAAGTCCTCGCTGGTGGCGGCCATGAACACCACCTCGCTCTGGCCCTCCTTGGCGCCGACGCCGCCCAGCTCGGCGAACATCTTCTCGACGTGCTCGTTCACCGCGTCGACGACGCTGGCGTCGTAGATCGCCGCGATGTCCTCCTTGCTCGGCTTCAGCTTGGCGGCGATCGCCGCCATGTCGCCCTTCAGCATGTCGGTGACCATGGCCTTGGCGCCGTCGGCCGTGCCCGGGTAGTCGCCGCCTCCGCCCGACGACTTGCCGCCGCACGCGGCGGCGAGGGCGAAGGGCAGGGCGAGCACGAGGACCGACAATGGTGAGGTGAGACGCGGCATCTTCGACTCCTGGCAGAGGCCCACGCGGGCGATGCAACCGAGCATAGCACGCGAGCCTTGACCTGGGTCGGGGGACCCAAGATCATCCGCGCCCGACGTGGCTCGCCGAGGCGGGCGATGGCGGCCCCCGTCACATGGTCGTTGGAGACAGCATGCGCGGTGCTCTCTGTTTGCTCCTCGGGTCGATCGGGGTGGTCGCCGTCTCGGCTTGCGGCGACGCCGCCGTGCGCCCGGCGCCGACCATCCATGGCTTCACCCCGAGCGCCGGCCTGGTCGGGACCACCGTCTTCATCGACGGCGCCGACTTCACCGGCACGAGCGCGGTCGCCTTCGCCGGCACCCCGGCCGCGTCGTTCACGGTCGCCGCCGATCGCACGCTGGTCGCCGTCGTCGCCGCCGGCTCCTCGAGCGGCCCCATCAGCGTGACCACGCCGCGCGGCGTCGCCACCTCGGCCGACGCCTTCACCGTGCTCGTGCCGCCGACGCTCGAGTCCTTCGCGCCCAGCGAAGGCCCGGTCGGCACTACCGTGACCCTCACCGGCGCCCACCTCGCCGGCGCCACCGGCGTCTCGTTCGGAGGCCTCGCGGCCGCCTCGTTCGCGGTCGTGAGCGACACCTCGCTGAGCGCTGTCATCGCCCCCGGCACGCTCAGCGGCACCGTCACCGTCACCACGCCGGGCGGCGTCGTCACCACCAGCGACGCCTTCACCGTGCTGCCGACGCCGACCGTCCTCGACTTCGCGCCCGCCTCCGGTCCGGTCGGCACCGTCGTCACCATCAGCGGCTCGCACCTCACCGGCGCCACCGCCGTCGCCATCGGCGGCACCGCCACCGCCTTCACGGTCGTGAGCGACAGCAGCGTCACCGCGGTCGTCGCCGAGGGCACGAGCAGCGGCCCCATCACCGTCACCACGCCGGTCGCCACCGCCACCTCGAGCGACGCCTTCACCGTCGTGCCGGCCCCGACCATCTCCGGCTTCACGCCCGGCGAGGGCCTGGCCGGCGCAACCGTCACCATCACCGGCGCGCACCTAACCGGCGCCAGCGCGGTCTCGTTCGGAGGCCTCGCGGCCGCCTCGTTCGCGGTCGTGAGCGACACCAGCGTGAGCGCCGTCGTCGCCGCCGGCAGCGTCACCGGGCCCATCAGCGTGACCACCCCGGGCGGCGTGGCCACCTCGCGCGACGCCTTCCGCATGCTGTTCGCGCCGACGCTCACCGGCTTCAGCCCGAGCTCCGCGCTGGTCGGCGCCAGCGTCAGCATCAGCGGCACCCACCTCAGCGGCGCCACCGCCGTCCGCTTCGGCGACACCCCGGCCGCGTCGTACACGGTCGTGAGCGAGGCCTCCATCACCGCGGTGGTGGCGGCCGGGACGGCCTCGGGCCCGATCACCGTCACCACCCCCAACGGCAGCGCGACCAGCACCAACGCCTTCACGGTGATCCCGCCGGTGCCCGTCATCGACTCCTTCACGCCCGGCGCCGGCGGCCTCGGCGCGAGCGTCGTCATCCACGGCTCGGGCTTCACCGGCGCCAGCGCGGTCGCCTTCGGCGCCATCCCGGCGGCCTCCTTCGAGGTCACCTCCGACGTCGCCATCAGCGCCGTGGTCGCGGCCGGGACCGCGAGCGGCCCGATCCACGTCCAGGCGCCGGGCGGCAGCGCCACCTCGAGCGCCGCCTTCACGTTCGTCCCGGCACCGACCCTCACCGCCTTCGATCCGCCCGCCGGACCCATCGGCACGCGCGTCGTCATCACCGGCACCGACCTCGACAGCGCGCTCGGCGTGAGCTTCCACGGCACCGCCGCCGCGTCGTTCACGGTCGACAGCCCGACGCAGATCAGCGCCGTCGTCGCCGCCGACACCACCGCCGGACCCATCGCCGTCACCACGCTCGGCGGCGCGGTCGCCTCGGCCACCGACTTCACCGTGCGCTTCGCGCCGACCATCGTCGGGCTGTCGCCGGCCGCGGGCGGCGTAGGTCGCGCCGTGCTCGTCGACGGCACCGACTTCGTCGACGTCAGCGCCGTCGCCTTCGGCGGCACCGCGGCCGCGTCCTTCGAGGTCCAGAGCGCGACGCGCATCAGCGCCGTCGTCGCCGCAGGCACCGCCACCGGCCCGGTCACCGTCACGACGCCGCTCGGCACCGCCACCTCGGGCACGCCGTTCACCTTCATCCCGGCGCCGGTCATCAGCTCGTTCGCGCCGGCGAGCGGCGTCATCGGCACCGTCATCACCATCCAGGGCACGGCGCTCAGCGGCGTGACCGCGGTCAGCGTCGGCGGCACCGCGGCCGCCTTCACCTTCGTCGACGACGGCCACGTCACCGCCACCATCCCCGCCGGCGCGCACACCGGGCTCGTACGCTCACGACCGGCGGTGGCACCGCCACCTCGGAGGCGCAGTTCACCTTCACGCCGCCGCCGACCATCCTCGGCTTCTCGCCGCAGCTCGGCGGCGGCGATCTGGCGGTGCAGATCGGCGGTCAGTTCTTCACCGACGCGACTCGGTCTCGTTCAACGGCACCGCCGCCAAGTCGTTCACGGTCGACTCCGACGTGCGCATCACCGCCATCGTGCCCTCGGGCGCCACCACCGGCCCCATCCAGGTCTCGACGCCGGGCGGCACGCGCGCCTCCGCGGCCTCGTTCACCTACGGTGCGCGCGCCGCGCGTGACCTCGTTCGCGCCGACCTCGGGCCAGCCCGGCGACGTCGTCGACGCTGGTCGGCGTCGACCTCGAGACGCTCACCGCGGTGAGCTTCCACGGCACGCCCGCGGCAGCCTTCCACCGCCTGAGCACCACGCGCGCGACCGCGGTGGTGGCGGCCGGGACGACCTCGGGCCCGATCGGCATCGTCACGCCGTCGGCGGTCGGCACCATCTCCACCGTCGCCAGCTTCACCGTGCTCGGCGCGCCGAGCGCCGTTGCCGTCGCGCTCGCCTCGCCGCCGTCCGGCTGCGTGCGCGTCGGCTTCGACCTGGCCCAGGCCCAGTCGGCGCCGGTCGACGTCGCGCTCGAGGTCGCCGTTGACGGCGGCCCGTATCGCCCGGCCACCACCGCCAGCGAGCTCGGCGGCGACGGCGCGCTCGGCCTCGGCACGAGCCCGACCGGCGCCGGCCACATCATTATATGGGACTCGGCGCGCGACGTGCCGCGCGACGCCAGCGTGGCGCTGCGCGTCCGCACCGCGCTGCGCGGCCGCCCCGGCGCGGCCGGCGAGCTGGCCGCGGTGGCGCTGGCCAACGGCCTCCACCTCGGCGCGCCGAGCGCGCAGCCCGACGTCGCGGTGCACCAGGCCACGCTGGCCGACCTCGACGGCGACGGCTGGCTCGACCTCGTCGACCTCGCCTCGCCGACGGTCGCGGTGAGCCTCGGCCAGCCCGACGGCGGCTTCGCCGCGCCGCTCACGACCAGCGTCGCGGCCTTCGTCGCCAGCCGTCCGCCGCGGGTCGGCGACGTCGACGAGGACGGCTTCCCCGACGTGGTCTACTTCGCCGACGGCGCCACCTCGGCCTCGGTCCTGCTCGGCCGCGGCGACGGCAGCTGGCCGCGCCGCTCGCCGTGGCGGCCGCCTCGGGCGCGACGACGCTCGCCGATCTGGCGCTGGGCGACCTCGATCGCGACGGCCACCTCGACCTGGTCGAGGTCGACCGCGACGCCACGACCGGCTACCTGCGCGTCCTGCTCGGCCGCGGCGACGGCACCTTCGCCGCCCCGCGCCTCGACGATCAGGACCGGCGCCGCAGGCCCGGCCGAGCGCATCGCGCTGGCCGACCTCGACGGCGATCGCGACCTCGACGCGCTGGTCACGACCACCTCCGGCAAGGTCGCGCTCTTCGCGCGCAGCGACCTCGGCGTCCTCGCGCGCGTGCCGCGCGCCGCCGTCGGCGCCGAGCTCGACGACGCCACGGGCGTGCTCTCGGCGCTGGCGCTCGACGCCGATCGCGACGGTCGCCTCGACCTCGCCCTCGGCCTGGCCGCGGGCGTCGTCGTCTATCACCACGCCGCCGACGGCACCTTCGCGGCCGGCCCCGAGGTGGCGCTGAGCGGCCCGGTGAGCGCGCTCGCGGCCGCCGACCTCGACGGCGACCAGGCGCCCGAGCTGGTCGCCGTGGCCGCCGCGACCAACGTCGCCGTGCTCGCCAACGACGGCGCCGGCGCCTTCGACGTCAGCGCCACCAGCGCCGGCTCGGCCGCGTTGCTGGCGCTCGGCGACCTCGATCGCGACGGCCGCCGCGACCTCGTCAGCGCCGCCGCCGGAGCGCTCGTGACGCTGCCCAACGCCACGCCGCGTAGCTGCCGCCCCGGCCTCGAGGCCGCCCGGCGCATCGACGCCCGCTCGGCGCGCGCCCTCGTCGTGGCCGACCTCGATGGCGACGGCCGCCCCGACGTCGTCACCGCCCACCTCGACGACGCCTCGCTGTCGGTGGCGCTCGGCCAGGGCGACGGCAGCGCCGCCGCGCCGGCGCGCGTCCCGACCGGCGACGCGCCGGTGGCGCTCGCGCTCGGCGACCTCTCCGGCGACGGCGTGCCCGACCTGGCGGTGGCCACCGACATCGACGCGGTCGCGGTGCTGCTGGGCCAGGGCGACGGCAGCTTCGCGCCGTTCGCAGCCTACCCGACCGACGCCGCGCCCTCCGACGTGGCCATCGGCGACGTCGACGGCGACGGCCGCCCCGACCTGCTCGTCGCCAACGCCGGCGCCGACGACGTCTCGCTGCTGCTCGGCCTCGGCGACGGCACCTTCGCGCCCGCCCGCCAGTTTCCGGCCGGCGACGCGCCGCTCTCCGTCGCGCTCGGCGACCTCGACGGCGACGGCGCCCTCGACGCGCTGGTCGCGAGCCGCGCCGCCTCCCAGCTCGCGGTCCTGCGCGGCTCGGCCGACGGCCGGCTCGACGTGCCCGCGACCATCGCGCTCCTCGACGCGCTCGACGGCCTTCTCCTCGGCGACGCCGACGGCGACGGCCGCCTCGATGCGCTCGTCACGCACGCCGCCTCGACCTCGCTCGATCTGCTGCGCGGCCTGGGCGACGCCAGCTTCGCGACGGCGCCGGCGGTGCCGCTCGGAGCCCGTCCCGATCGGGTCGCGCTCGGCGACGTCGACGGCGACGCGCTCGCCGATGTGGTCGTCGCCAGCGGCAGCGACGACGTCGTCACGCTGGTGCGCGGCGACGGCCTCGGCGGCTGGTCGACCCCGGCCACGCTCGTCGCCGGCGGCGGCCCGAGCGCGGTGGCGCTGGCCGACCTCGACCTCGACGGCCACGTCGACGTGCTCGCCGCGCGCGACGCCGGCGGCATCGCCGTCGTCCACGGCGGCGCGGCCGGCTTCCGCCAGGCCAGCGCGCAGAGCGACGTCGCGCTGGCGCCGCGCGCGCTGGCGGTCGGCGACTTCGACGGCGACGGCCGCCCCGACCTCGCGCTGGCGCGGAGCGGCGATCACGACGTGGTGGTGCTGGTCGGCTCGCCGCGCGTCGCGCGCACGGTCTCGACCGGCCGCGTGCCGGTGGCGCTGGCTGCCGCCGACCTCGACCACGACGGCCGCGACGACCTGGTGGTCGAAACCGCGACGACACCACTGTCACCGTGCTGCTCAGCACCGGCAGCGCCTTCGCCGCCCACAACTACTTCCTCGGCGCCACGCCGACGGCGGTGGCGCTGGGCGATCTCGATCGCAGCGGCAGCCTCGACCTGGTGGTCGCCTGCGACGGCACCTCGTCCATCGCCGTGCTCCTCGGCAACTCGAAAGGTGCTTTCGCATCGCTGGTCGAGACGCCGGCCGAGTCGGGCCTCGTCGCCGTCGCGGTGGCCGACGTCGATCGCGACGGCCGCCCCGACGCCCTCGACCTCGGCGCCTCCGAGGCCACGCTCGCCGTCCGCCCCGGCCTCGCCACCGGCCGCTTCGGCGCGCGCAGCGCCTACCCGTCCGGCGTCACGCCGAGCGCGCTGGCGCTGGCCGACTTCGACGCCGACGGCGCGCCCGACGTGGCCGTGGCCGACCTTCAGCGACGTCGTGAGCCTGCGCCTGGGCCAGGGCGACGGCAGCTTCGGGCCCGCCCTCGAGCTCGCGGTCGGCGGCGCCCCGAGCGCGCTCGCGGCCGGCGACGTCGACGGCGACGCGCGCTCGACCTGGTCGTGGCCGACCACGCCGACGACAGCGTGACGCTGCTCCGCGGCCACGGCGACGGCAGCTTCGAGGCGCCGGCCGCCTGGTTTCGCCGGCCGCGCCCCGAGCGCGCTGGCGCTGGCCGACCTCGATGGCGACGGCCACCTCGACATCGTCGTCGCCGACGAGGACGACGACGGCTACCAGCTCCTCTTCGGTCGCTGACGCCGCCGCGCTCCGCGCCCTCCACCGCCGCGTCGGCCGGCGCGCGCGTCAGCGCTTCAAGTCACAGTTGAACATCCACACCACGCCGAAGGCGTCGCTGCAGACGCCGAAGCGCGCGCCCCAGAACGTCTCCTGCGGCGCCATGATCACCTTGCCGCCCGCGCTGAGCGCCGCGAAGCGGGCGTCCATGTCGGCCGGGTCGTCGACGTCGAGCGCGATCTGCACGTTGCTGCCGAAGGGCACGGCGCGGTCGGGGGTGGTGTCGGTGAGCATGACGACGCTCTCACCGAGCCGCAGCACGGCTTGCATCATGAGGTTGCCGAACTCGGCCGGCACCTGCGAGCCGGGGGTGTCGCCGTAGCGCGAGACGGCCTCGACCTTGGCGCCGAGCGCGCTCACGTAGGTCTCGATGGCGGCCGCGCCGTTGCCGTTGAACATGAGGTAAGGATTGAGCTTCTTGATGGCCATGGGGGTCTCCGTGGGCTGCTCTGTCGGGTTCGACGCCGGCCCCGCCGGCGCGCTCGGCGTATAGACGGCGCGATGCGCGCCGACTCATCGCGGCCTCGCGACGATTGTCCGATTCAGCTCGCCGGCGCGTCGAGCTCGAGCGGCAGCCCGAAGATCGGGAACAGCGCCTCGGTGTCGAGGAACGACGTCATGGCCGTCACGCGGTCGCCGCCGAGCTCGAGCACGACCATCGCCCAGGCGCGATAGCGGCCGTCCTCGTGCACGCGATACTGACCGAAGGCCGGCTGCCCCGACGCCATCGTGCGCACGAGGCGCGAGCCCTTGCAGCCGATGCCGCGGCCCGAGAGCCACGTCCCGATGACCTCCGGGCCCTGCAGCCACAGCGTGTAGGGCGGCATCGACAGCACCGCGTCCTGGTGGAGCAGCGAGGTCAGCGTGGCCACGTCGTAGCGCTCGAAGGCGTCGACGTAGCGATCGACCAGCGCCGTCTGCTCGGCCGACAGGCTCGCGATGGCCTCGCCCAGGTTGCGCGTGGCCAGCGTCGCGCGCGCACGCTGGAGCGCGCTGTTCACCGCCGGCACGCTGGTCTCGAGCACCTCGGCCACCTCGGCCGCCGACCAGTCGAGCACCTCCATCAAGAGGAGCGCCGCGCGCTGCTTCGGCGACAGGTGCTGGAGCGCGGCCACGAACGCCAGCCGGATGCTCTGCCGCAAGGCCGCCTGCTCGGCCGGGCTGGCGTCGGGCGGGATGACGCGCGCGTCGGGCACCGGCTCGAGCCAGTGGCGCCGCGGCCGCGTCTGGAGCTCGTCGGCGGTGGTGCCGACCGGTCCGTCCTCGACCGGGCGGCTCCGGCGCGCGCGCTCCTCGATGGCGTCGAGGCACACGTTCGTCGCGATGCGATAGAGCCAGGTGCGCAGCGAGGCGCGCCCGTCGAAGCGCTCGAGCGCGCGCCAGGCGCGCACGATGGTCTCCTGCGCGGCGTCCTCGGCGTCGCACGACGAGCCGAGCATGCGATAGCAGTGACCGGTGATGGCGGCGCGGTGGTCCTCGAGCTGGCCGATGTGCCCCAACATAGGACCCGGCTATCACGCCGACCGGGTGCCGTCCACGCTCGGTGCCGCCGCCGCCTCGGCCGCCGCGCAGGCCGCCGCCCGCGCCGTCAGCAGCGCGCGCTCGCGCGCGTTGAGCGCCAGCGCCGCGGCCCGCTCGAGCTCTGCGCGCGCCTCGGCGAAGCGCCCGAGCTTCATCAGCAGGTCGCCGCGCACGCTCGGCAGGTGATGGTAGCCGGCCAGCGCCGGCTCGCCCGCCAGCGCGTCGACGATGGCCAGGCCGCGCCCTGGCCCGAGCGCCATGCCGACCGCCACGGCGCGGTTGAGCTCCACCACCGGCGACGGCGCGACCTGCCCGAGGCGCGCGTAGAGCGCCGCGATGCGCGGCCAGTCGGTGTCCTCGGCGCGATCGGCGCGGGCGTGGCAGGCGGCGATGGCGGCCTGCAGCTGGAAGCGCCCGGCCCTCGCCTCGACCCCCGCCGCGGCCCGTCGCGCGACGAGCGCCTCGGCGCGCGCCAGCGCGTCGAGCCCGCGGCGGACGAGCAGCCGGTCCCAGAGCGCCCGGTCCTGCTCGAGCAGCAGCACCGGCTCGCCGGCCGCCCCGAGGCGCGCCCGCGTGCGCGACGCCAGCACCTCCATGAGCGCCACCAACCCGTGCACCTCGGGCTCGTCGGGCGCCACCACCGCCAGGATGCGCCCGAGCCGCAGCGCGTCCTCGCAGAGCTGCGGCCGCATCCAGTCGTCGCCGCTGGACGCGGCGTAGCCCTCGTTGAAGATCAGGTAGAGCACCTCGAGCACAGCGTCGACGCGCGCCGCCAGCTCCTCGCCGCGCGGCACCTCGAAGGGCGCCCGCGCCTCGGCCAGCGCGCGCTTGGCCCGCACGATGCGCTGCGCCACCGTCGCCTCGGGCACGAGGAAGGCGCGCGCGATCTCGTCGGTCGCGAGCCCGCCCACGAGGCGCAGCGTGAGCGCGACGCGCGCCTCGGTGGACAGCACCGGGTGGCAGGCGATGAGCATCAGCTTCAGGAGGTCGTCGCCGACGTGGTCGTCGAGCGCCTCGTCGAGATCGGGCGCGGCCAGGCGCTGCTCGAGCTCGAGCTCGGGTGCCAGCGCCTCGTGCTTCCGCTCGACCAGCCGCTCGCGGCGCAGGCGATCGAGCGCCCGGTGCTTGGCCGTGGCCATGAGCCACGCGCCGGGCTTCGTCGGGATGCCGTCGCCCGGCCAGCGCTCGAGCGCCGCGACCAGCGCGTCCTGCGCCAGCTCCTCGGCCAGGCCGACGTCCTTCACGAGGCGCGTCAGCCCGGCGATGAGCCGCGCCGACTCCATGCGCCACACCGCGTCGATGGTCCGATGGGTCTCCGAAGCCGCCACGGCCGCGGATCACAGCACGCCGACGCGATCCTGCCAATGCCCGGCGTCCGCGGCGCGGCCGTCGCGCGCTCGGGCTACGACGTGCCGCGCACGCCGAGCTCGTCCTGGATGCGGTCGAAGGTCGCCTTCGACTCCGGCCCCATCTCGAAGTCGCTGAGCTCGAAGACCTGGCGCACCTCGATCATCTCGTCGCCGCTGCACGGCGCGCGCAGCGCCCACTGCACGGCCTCCTCCTTCGAGCGGACCTGGATCATCCAGTAGCCGCCGATGACCTCCTTGGCCTCCGCGAACGGCCCGTCGGTCGCGACCGCCTTGCCGCCCGCGAAGCGCACGCGCGCCCCGCGCGACGACGGGTGGAGCCCGTCGCCGCCCAACAGCACGCCGGCCCGCACCAGCTCTTCGTTGTAGCGGCCCATGGCCGCGAGCGCGGCCTCGTCGGGGAGCACTCCCGCCTCGGCGGCGGCGCTGTTCGGGAACATGATCATCATGAAGCGCATCGTCGGTCTCCTGTGGTGCCGAGCCTCCGTGGCTGGCTACACCGACGCGACGAACGACGCCTCCGCGGATCGACACGCGCGACGAAAAAAATCGCCGACCCGACGGCGGCCGCCGCGGCTAGCGGCTCGGCCAGCTCTGCGACTGCTCGCCCAGGCTCGCCCGCATGGCGCGCCCGACGACGCCGTCAACGGTCGAGGCCAGCATCTCGCGCAGCTGCTCCTCGCGCCGCCGCAGCGCCAGCTCGACCGACTTGCGCTGGTGGATGTCGACGCTGTGGATGCAGATGCCCTCGGCCACCGGCTCGATGCGCAGCTCGAACCAGCGCTCCTCGCCGCTGGCGACGACGCAGCGATGCTCGAGCGCGGCCGGCACGCGCAGCTCCATGCAGCGCTTCATGGCCGCGAACAGCTCGGTCGACTCGATGCCCGGGTGGCAGTCGGTGAGACGCCGGCCGACGAAGCTGTGGCTCCCGCGCGGACCGTGGCGCACCGCCGCGTCGTTCACGTGGAGGTAGACCCACTGGCGGCTCACCACCTTGACGCCCTCGAGCACGTTGCCCCGCGCGCTCCACGACACGAGCTCGGTCGGCATCGGATCGAGGCTGGCGGAGTGGAGTGCGGCGTCCTTGGGAACGGCTCGAGCGTCGCGCATGGGGTACCTCCTGGCTACGCTCACGGTCGGACCGCGCGCCGGCAGAGTCAAATGCAGGGCGAATTTGTGCGAAATTCGCCGACATCGAAATCGCACGCGGAGAATTGCACGCTCGGCGGACCCGGCGTCGTCAGAGGCCGGCGCCGGCCGGCCCAGCACAACAGCCAGAACGGGCTGGGCGCGGTCGCGCCGGCCTTTTGCGCCGCCAGAACGGCGTTTCGCCGCCTGGCGGATCAAACCGCGAGGTCAGCGGATCACCCACCACCAGCCGGTCGGGCCGGGAGTGATCAGCTTGAACCCGACGCGGCCGTCGGAGGCGGCATCGGCGTCGGCGCTCGGCTGCCACCACGCGTTGAGCTGCTGGCGCGAGACGCCGTGGGCCACGAGGTAGTCGATGATCGAGCGCTCGCGGCCGCTGGCCACCATGGCGCCCGTGTCGCTGCCGTCGTAGTAGCCGACGACGCCGATCTGGGCGCCGGCGAGCTCGCCCGAGGTGAAGCACTTGGCCAGATAGTCGAGCGGCGACTGGTCGTGGATGTCGAGCGTCGTCTCGCCCGGCTGGAAGAAGATGTCGGTGTTCAACGCGCCGCAAGCAGCACCGACGTCGCTGTCGAAGCGGATGCCGTCCTGGCGGACGACCCAGCTGTCGGCCGACGCGGCGGCGGGCAGGGCGACGATACCGGCGGCGAAGAGAGTCGAGAGGGCGCGCTTCATGGTGATCTCCTTGTGGTGAATGATCGACCGCAACGACCCGGAGCGAGCCGGGCGCCACGGTCACGCGCACTCAGACTGCGCGAAGCATGCCACGCCTGCGAAGTCAGCCTCCTGCCCGCATCTCCGCCATCTGCGCGGTCGCGCGGCGGCTCGGTCGTGGCCCGGGACGCCCCACTATGGGGACCGATGCCTCGCTGTCGCGCGCTGCTCGCGTGGTGGATCGATCCATGAAGAACCCGCGGCATGACCACCCCCGACACCGCCGTCGTCGATCGGAGCCAGCGCCGCGAGTGGCTGGCGCAGCGCCTCACCTGGGCCGCCATGGCCGTCGCCATCGCCGTCGCCGCCGCGCTCGGAGCCGGCACGATCGTGCTGCGCGGCGTGGGCATGTACCTCTTCATGCTGGTCATCCTGCGCATGTCGGGCAAGCGCACGGTCGGCCAGCTGACGGCCTTCGACCTCATCCTGCTGCTCATGATCTCCGAGCTCACCCAGCCCATCGTCGTCGGCTCGGACGAGACGCCGGGCTCGGGCCTCCTGGCCATCACCGTCTTCGTCGCCGTCGACGTCGTCATGGGCTTCGCCACCTGGCGCTGGAAGCGCCTCGATCGCCTCGTCGAAGGCGTGCCGCTGGTCGTGGTGATCCGCGGCCAGGCGCTGCTCGAGCGGCTGGCCAAGGAGCACCTCGGCGAGGACGAGCTCATCGTCGCCGCGCGCGCGCACGGCCTCTCGAGCGTCGCGCAGATCGAGCTCGCCGTGCTCGAGGCCGACGGCCACATCTCGATCGTGCCGCGCCCGCGCGGCCGCTTCCGCCGCGTCGTCACGCCACGCGATGGCATGCGCGTTGCTCCACCTACCCGCGCCGCCCACCGCGGCCAACCAAGGAGGAACCCATGACCACGCCCACCTGGACCGAGGCCCATTGTCCCCCGGCGTTCATGTCGCTGCCCGACGATATCCGCGGGCTGGCGCTCGACTTCGCCAACGCCGAGCTCGAGGCCGGGCGACATCCCGACCGCGCCCTGTCCTTCGGAATCGCCAAGGCCTTCGCGATCGACACCGACGATCTCGGCGCCGACGCGACCGGCTTCTACATCCAGGCCGAGGATGACCGATGGGTGATCTTCTCGGATGCCAGCGACGACCGCTACACCTTCGACAACTACGAGGACGCGCTGCGCCGCGGCAGCGAGCTCGCGCGCGCGCGCAAGCTGTCGCTGGTGGTGATGACCTCGGACGGCGGCGTCATCGAGAAGTACGAGCTCTCCGGCGACGACGGCGCGCCGGCGCTCCACCTGCAGCCGGGCAGCGAGGGCTGGATCCTGCGCGGCGGCGAGGGCGGCCGCGAGGTCTACCCGACCAAGAAGGAGGGCCTCGTCAACGCGCGCGAGCGCGCCAAGGAGCTCGGCATCGACCTGGTCGTCCACTACCGCGACGGCTCGGTGCAGGCGCGCAAGGCCTACGCCTGATCGACCCGCCGGGCGGCGAATGCTCCTGCGAGAGGCCACCGCGACACGCGTCACGGTGGCCTCTGCGTTGGCGTCCCAGGCTTCCGCACCCCCGCGAGCGGCCGCGGCAATGCGCCCCAGGGCCGGTCCGATTTGCCGCGCGCCTCATGGCTCGCGGCCGCCCCTGGAGCGGCCCGGCGCCCCTCCGGAGGCAATGGCATGCGGCTCGCAAAACCCTCCCTCACGGACGGGACACAGGTCCCAGGAGGCTCATCATGAAGCGATTCATCGGCACTCTTCTCTTCGTCCTCTCTTTCGGTGCTCTGGCCGAGGGCTGCCTCGTGCGCGAAGCCGACGGCGACGTCGACAGCGTGTCGGTCGGCCTGGCCGTGCGCGCCCAGCCGCGCTGTGGCCCGGCCTACTACTGGAACGGCGAGCGCTGCGTGCACCGCGGCCATCGCTACGGCCACCACCATCGCCACTACTACTACTACGACTACGACTGAGCGCTGCCGCTAGCCCAGGAACCCGCCTAGCCCAGGAACCCGCGCATCATCTGGAGACACCATGCACGCTCTCGTTCGCGCCCTCGCCGTCGTCGCCCTGACCGCCGCCCCCGTGCTCACCGGGAGCGCCCGCGCCGAGCCCTATCGGCCGGGCACGGTGAGCCTCGGGCTGGGTCTCGGCGATCCCGCTGCGCTCGACATCAAGTTCTGGAACGACAACGTCAGCGGCTTCGACCTCGGGCTCGGCCTCGAGCACTTCGACGACGTGTTCGGCGTCTACGGCGAGTACGAGCTCGGCCTGGTCTCGTTCGCGCTCGGCAACAGCGGCGCGCGCGGCGTGTTCTACCTGGGCGTCGGCGGCGCCGTGGCGTTCACGAACGACTACACCTCGGTGGCGGTCGTCATCCCGGTCGGCCTCGACTTCCGCTTCGATGCCCCGGTCGACCTGTTCATCGAGGCGCGCCCCGGCATCGGCGTCGTGCATCGCCCGGCCTTCGGCATCGGCGGCCAGATCGGCGTCCGCTGGCGCTTCTAGGCCGGCCGTCTGCCCGTGCGGGCCCTTGACAGGAGCCTTCGGATCTCCGAGTCAAGGGTCCGGCGGGCGCACGAGAGCAGCCGAACGGAGCGTGCATGGCCGACAGGATCCTGGTGGTCGACGACGATGCCACGACGCTCGACGCGGTGACGCTCGGGCTCGAAGGCATGGGCTACGCCGTGGTCGCGTGCCGCACCGCGGCCGAGGCCGCGGCCATCTTGTCGGGCGAGCAGGGTGAGGAGCTCGCGCTGATGCTGTCCGATCTCCAGATCGGCGGCGACAGCGGGCTCGACCTGAGCGCGCACGCCAAGTTGGTGCGGCCGCAGCTGCCCATCATCATCATGACCGGGCACGCCTCGGTGAAGACGGCCGTCGAGGCCATGCGCGGCGGCGTCTGGGACTACCTCGTCAAGCCGGTGAGCTTCGACGAGCTCGAGCTGCAGACGCGGCGCGCCATCGAGCATGCGCGCCTGACGCACGAGGTGCGGCGCCTGCGGCGCGAGGCGGTGGCGTCGAGCGACGGCGAGCTCATCGGCGCGAGCCCGGCCATCCGCGAGCTGAAGGAGCTCATCCGCCGCGTCGCGGCCACCGAGGTCGGCGTGCTGCTGCTCGGCGAGAGCGGCACCGGCAAGGAGGTGGTGGCGCAGACCATCCACCGCCAGAGCGCGCGCGGCGACGGGCCGTTCGTGGCCATCAACTGCGCCGCGTTGCCCGAGACGCTGCTCGAGAGCGAGCTCTTCGGCCACGCGCGCGGCGCCTTCACCGACGCCAAGAAGGCGCGGCGAGGCCTCTTCCTCGACGCCAACGGCGGCACGCTCTTCCTCGACGAGATCGCCGAGATGCCGATGGCGATGCAGCCGAAGCTCCTGCGCGCGCTGCAGGAGCGCGTGGTGCGCGCGGTGGGCGGCGATCAGTCGGTGCCGTTCGACACGCGCGTCATCGCGGCGACCAACCGCGACCTGTCGCAGGCGACGGCCGACGGCACGTTCCGTGAGGACCTCTATTATCGTCTGAATGTGGTGCAGATCGATCTGCCGCCGCTGCGCGCGCGCGGCAACGACATCCTGCTGCTGGCGCAGAGCTTCCTCGAGCGCTTCGCGGCGCGCCACAAGGTCGACGTGCGCGGCATCTCGCCCGAGGCGGCCGAGAAGCTGGTGTTGCACAGCTGGCCGGGCAACGTGCGCGAGCTCATGAACGCCATCGAGCGCGGCGTGGCGCTGTCGCGCACCGACACGCTGCAGGTCGCCGACCTGCCCGAGCGCATCCGCGAGGCGGAGAAGAAGCGCATCGACTTCGTGTCCGAGGACCCCGACGACTTCGTGACGCTCGACGAGCTCGAGCGGCGCTACGTGCAGAAGGTGGTGGGCGCGGTAGGCGGCAACAAGAGCCAGGCGGCGCGCATCCTCGGCGTCGATCGCAAGACGCTCTTCCGCAAGCTGAAGCGCGAGGATCAGGGCGCGGCGCCTGGCGCGGCCGAGCCGGGCGACGACTGACGCGAGAGCGGCGCCGAGGCACTTCGCCTCAGCGCCGCGCCGAGCTGGCCGATCTCGCCGCAGTGTCGGGCGTCCGTGACGGCGCATGGCGGAGCTGCGGCCGCGCCGGCCTGCTCGCCGTCGCGTGCGGCGCTCAGCTCGGCCGCGGACGCGGCGTGGCCGCGCCATGTCCGTTGATTGGCAGGGCAATTGCTCAAGCGACTCTCGCCCTGGTGACGGGCTCCGCAGCGCGGAGACCCACCCAAAGGAGCGAGGCCATGCTCGGCTGGACCCTCATCTTTCTCGTTGTCGCAATCGTGGCCGCGATGCTCGGCTTCACCGGCATCGCCGCCGGCGCCGCCGGATTTGCCAAAATCCTCTTAGTCGCCTTCCTCGTGCTCTTCGTCGTCAGCTTGCTGATCGACATCTTCCGCGGTCGTCGCCCGCTGTGACGGCGGCTGCCCATGCTGATCCCATCAGGAGCGAACTCATGAACGCCGATATCCTCGAAGGCAAATGGAAGCAGCTGCGCGGCGCGGTGAAGTCGCGCTGGGGCAAGCTCACCGACGACGACCTCGACGTCATCGACGGCAACCTCGACAAGCTCATGGGCAAGGTCCAGGAGCTCTATGGCGAGGCCCGGGACAAGGTCCGAGAGACGATCTCGAGCTTGGTCGAGCGGGTCCGTGACGCCGCCGAGCCGCCGCGCGAGCGCGCCGCGGATGCCGACGACGAGCCGACGACCAAGGGGCGGAAGGTCTGACCTCCGCGAAGTGACGCGCGCTCGCAACACCCACGCCATCGACAGGAGAATGTCATATGTCACTCAAGGGATTCATCGCGGCCTTCGCCGCGCTCGTGCCGCTCGCGGCCTGCAGCTCGGGCCCCAAGGCCATCCGCTACGACGACGCCATGGCGGGTCGCAACAAGCGCACCGAGGTCGAGATCGCGGGCAGCGTCGTCAAGGCCTGCCACCTCGCCACCAACCGCGCCTACTTCGACTACGCCTCCGACGGCCTCGACGATGACGACAAGGCCATCGTGGGCGAGGTCGCGGCCTGCATGGAGAGCGGTGCGCTGCGGGGCCGCTCGATCCTGGTGACGGGCTACACCGATCTCACCGGCACCAAGCCCGACAACGCGGCGCTCGGCCTGTCGCGCAGCGAGGCCATCGCGGCCGAGCTGCACGCGCGCGGCGTGCCGGCCAACCGCATCTTCGTGCGCTCGCGCGGCGAGAAGGACGCCAAGTACATCGACGCCGACGACATGAAGTACGATCGCAAGGTCATCCTGACGCTGGTCGAGCGGGACTCCTGATCCACTCGACGCGCGCTGGACAGGTCGGCGCTGGGGCCCCGGGGTCATCGATCCCCGGGGCCTTCGCACGTCCTGGGCCGGAAGCCTCCGCCCCTTGTTCCCAGCGCTTCCACCCGGGGCAGTTCTTTTCTCATTTTCCGGCGCACGGAAAATGAGAAAAGAAGTAGTCCTGACCCCGGGTGGGGAGACCATTCCGAGTGTCGCGTCATATCCGCTTTGACTGCGACGGTTCGCGCGAATTGCGCTAGCGTCGCGGCCGGAGTTGCGATGGACCTCTCGAAGCTCAGACAGGGAACCGCCTCGATGCGCCTCAAGCTCATCGCGGCTTTCGGCAGCGCCCTGCTGGTGCTCGTCGTGGTGTGGGTGGCCATCGCGGCCATCGACCGCACCGAGGACGCGCGCCGCGGCGTCGACCACGCCTGGAACGTCCGGCGCATCGTCAACGCCATGCGCATGCGTCTCGCCGACGCGCGCCTCGCGCTCGCGACCTATATCGCCTCGGGCGACGCCTCGGTGATCGCCCCCGCGCGTAATGTGCGTGTCGCGGTGCTGGGGCTGTTCGACACCGCCGCGGCCCTGACTGTCGACAACCCCGAGCAGCAGCGTCGCATGGCGACGGCGCGCCCGCTGCTCGAGCGCGCCATCGCCACCGTCGAGGCCGGCGCCGCCGCCATCGACGCCGGCGACCGCGCGGGCGAAGCGCTGCGCAGCTGGGCCACCGCCGAGCGCTCGAGCTTCGCCGACGTCGAGCAGCTCCTCGACGCGGTGCGCGAGGACGAGGAGCACCTCATCCACCAGCGCACGCTCATGGCCGACGAGCGCGCCGTCACCTCGCGCGTCATGCTGGTCGCCGGTGGCGGCCTCTCGTTCCTCCTGCTGGTGTTCGTCATCGTGCGCATCCGCGTGAGCGTCCACGAGGTCGAGAAGGCGAACCACATCATCGAGGCGCAGACGCGCGAGCTCACGCTGCGGAGCGCGCAGCTCGAGGCCTCGCTGAAGGAGCTCGACCAGTTCGCCTACGTCGCCTCCCACGACCTGCGCGCGCCGCTGCGCGCCATCGCCAACCTGGCCAGCTGGATCGAGGAGGACGCCAAGGACCGCCTCGACGACGACGGCAAGGAGCACCTGCGCCTCATGGTGTCGCGCGTCATGCGCATGGAGGCGCTGGTCGAGGGCGTGCTCGCCTACTCGCGCGCCGGCCGCACGCCGCAGGTCGAGGAGTCGATCGCCGTGGCCGCGCTGCTGCGCGACGTCATCGATCTGCTGCAGCCGCCCGAGGGCACGAGCGTCGTCGTCGAGACGCCGATGCCCACCGTCCGCGCCGCGCGCGTGCCGTTCCAGCAGGTGTGGCTCAACCTCATCTCCAACGCCGTGAAGCACGGCAAGCGGCCCGGCGCCGTGCGCGTCGGCGTCACGCGCGCCGACGGCGAGCCGGCCTTCTACGTCGCCGACGACGGGCCGGGCATCGACCCGCAGTTCCACCAGCGCATCTTCGGACTGTTCCAGACGCTCGAGGCGCGCGACCGCGTCGAGAGCACCGGCATCGGCCTGGCGGTCGTCAAGAAGCTTGTCGAACAACAGGGCGGCCGCGTGTGGCTCGCGTCGGCGGTCGGGCAGGGCGCGACCTTCTACTTCACCTTCCCGCCGCGGCCGGTCGTGTCCAAGGCCATGCCGTTCGCCGGCAGCGCGGCGCCGACGCAGGACCGCGCGCCGGACGCGGAGCGCCGCTCCGACGCGTAGCGCAGAGGCTCGAGCCAGCGCAGGCGGTCCGACGCGCGACCTGCCGTGTCGGCTCAGGCCAGGGCCGGCAGGCCGGGCGGCGTGAGCGCGCGCAGCCGACCCGACGGCGGGCGCCGCGGCAGCAGCACGCGGAAGCAGGTGAGGCCGCCCTCCGAGCTGACCTCGATGCGCCCGCGGTGGCCCTGTACGATCTGCTCGACGATGAACAGGCCGAGGCCGACCGAGCGCGTCGCGTCCTTGTCGCTGACGCGGCTCAGCCCGCGCTGGAAGGGCTTGAACAGGAGCGGCAGCACCTCCGGCGCGATGGCCTCGCCGCGATTGGTCACCGCGATGGCGACCTCGCTCGGCAGCTCCTCGACCCGCACCGTGACCGCCTCGTCGGGCGGGCTGTAGGTGATGGCGTTGAGCACGAGGTTCGAGGTCGCCTGGGCGATGCGATCGGGATCGAAGAGCCCGCGCCCGGGGCCGTCGACGATGAGCTCGATGACGCGCCCGGGGTGGGTCGTGCGCGTCTCGTTCACCACCTCGCCCACGGCCTCGGCCAGGTCGCACTGGCGCGGCGCCAGCGGGATGCCGCCGCCCAGCCGTGCCTTGGTGAAGTCGAGGATGTCCGACACCATGCGCTGGGCGCGCTGGCCGCTCCGCTGCAGGAGGTCGAGCGCGCGCACGAGGCGCTCGTCGCCGTCGACGCTGCGCTTGAGCAGCGAGGTGCTCATGAGGATGGCGCCGATGGGATTGCGCAGGTCGTGCGAGACGATGCCGATGAGCTGGCGCTCGAACTCGGAGCGGCGCTCCTCCTCCTGACGTCGCAGCACGCGCGCCGTCACGTCGCGCGAGATGCCGAGCACGCTCGTGACCGACTCGCTCGCGTCGTCGTCGCGCGTGCGCTCGGGGACGAAGCGCACCTCGACCCAGCGCGGGACCTCGTCGATCAGCTCGCCGTCCTGGTCTTCGCCGTCGCCGCCGCTCGCCTCCTGGGCGGGCCGCAGCTCGGGCAGGTACATCGTCACCTGGTCGGCGCTGCCGGCCAGCGCGCGCTCGAGCGCCGCCTCGAGCGGCGCCACCACCGCCGGGTCGCAACCGGCCTCGACGAGCGTGCGACCCAGCAGCTCGTCGACCGTCGAGAGTCGGCTCCACGGCACCGGCTGATTGACGTAGATGTGGCGACCGGCGCGATCGAAGCGCACCACCGCGTCGGGGAGATTCTCCGCGAGCCTGCGGAAGTTCGCCTCGCTCTCGCGCAGCGCGCCCTCGGCCTCGCGCTGTGCGCGCTCGGTGCGCATGAGCCGCAGCGCGTGGCCGATGCTCTGCTGCAGGCGCGCCGGCGACAGCTGGCCCTTGGGCAGATAGTCGGACGCGCCCGAGCGCATGAGATCGACGGCGACCTCCTCGCTGCCCTGCCCGGTCAGGAAGATGACCGGCAGGTCGGCGCCGAGCGAGCGGATGCCCTTCAGCAGGTCGAGCCCGTCGCGGTCGGGCAGGCGCAGATCGAACAAGGCGCAGTCGAACGCGTCGGGCGCCTCGCGCACGGCGTCGAAGGCCGCCTGCGCCAGCTCGAACTCGGTCACCTCGCAGCGCACCCCGGCGGCGTGCAGCGCGCGCTTCACGGCGCCGCGATCGACCACGTCGTCGTCGACGAGCAGGAGGCGCAGCACCGGCCCCATGTCAGGGCAGCTCCATCAGCGCCCAGTACTTGTTGAGCGTGGCCATCACCTCGACGAAGTCGGTGAACGTCACCGGCTTCACGAGATAGCCGGCGACGTTGAGCTCGTAGGCTTCGACGCGGTCGCGGTCCTCGTTCGAAGTGGTCAGCACCACCACGCTCAAGAGGTTCAGCTCGGGGTCCTTGCGAATCTCGCGCAGGAACTCGATGCCATTCATCTTGGGCATGTTGATGTCGAGCAACACGATGCGCCGACCCGCCGGGATTTTGTCATTCCGCAGCATATCCAGCGCGTCGATGCCGTTGCCCGCGACATAGATCGGATTTGCGATATTCGCCTTCTTGAAGGCCCTGCGGACATTCATGACGTCGACGTCGTCGTCATCCACGAGCAGGATGTTCAACATTCGCCCTTCCACGACGGCTCCACGCACGCGGCTGGCCGGGACCGGCAGGCGGTCCGCCACGCGCGCGTCGCGACGCTAGCACGGGCGCGCGCCGGCCACCAACCGGAGCGGCGCTCACCCCGGGCATTTGTCACATCGGCGGCGGCGGCCGGTTTGGCTGTGGCTGACCTGACCTCCATCGGACGTCCTATGGCTGGAGTGCCGGGGCGGGCGCGCGGGCGGTGTGCCGACCGGCCGCGTGCGCCTCCCCCCAGCCCCGCCCGCGCGGGGCTGGGGGGCCACCGATCCGAGCGTGGCGCCGTCACTCGCCTCGCCGCCGTTGCCTCCAGTGGCCATGGAGTGGTCGGGATCGGTGTCGCCGAACCGCGTCGCTGCACCCCCGTCGCGCAGCTCGCACGCGATGTAGCGAGCACGTCCAAGACCATCGCAAGCCGCGTGCCGCGGGGCCGGACCACGTACTTCCGAGGCCTTGCCTTCGTCGGCCGCGGTCCGCCCCACGCCACGCCCGCGCCGAGCTGGGGCACTTTGCCTCGGCCGGCCCGAAACGCCCCGCGTCCTGATGACCCACCCGGTCGAACGCGAGGTCGCGGCCCCACCGGCTGGCACGCGGCTGGCACCTCCCCGAGCCAGCCACCCGGAGGTCCCATGCTCACGCGCATCCCGGTCCTGCTCTCGTTCCTCGTGATGGTGTCGCTCGCGGCGTGCTCGACCGGCGCCATCGGCGTCGGCTACTCGGTGCCCACCGGCTCGAGCGATGCGCCGGACGCCTGGCGACTCGAAGCGCGCCTGGCCTCGGGCGGCATCGTGAAGGTCGGGGCCGCGGCGCGCTCGCGCCTCGGCGACGGCCTCGACCAGCTGGCCATCGCGCCCGAGCTCTCGGTCGAGATGTCGCCCGGCCCGGTGACCGTCGGCGCGCGCGTCGGCGTCAACCTCCTCCAGCTCGACCGCGACCGCGGCGAGTGGACGGTCGCGGCCGGCTCGCCCTACCTGCAGCCGCTCGTGCAGTTCCGCCTGGGCGATCCCATCTGGCTCTTCGTCGGCGCCACGCTCGAGCTCGATCTGCGGCCACACGACGAGCCGAACCAGCTCTACGTCGGCGCGCAGGTGGGCGTCGGCTTCGATCTCTGAGCGCCCTCCGACCGCCGCGATCGGAGCGGCCCGGGAGCCATAGGTTGCAACCGCGGGCCCGCGGCCGTAGTGTGGGCTCCTCGGCTGGGACATCGTCGAGCTCTCCGGCCGGTGCCTTCGAGTCACCGCGCGTGCCCTCGAGGCATCGACCCCCGCTCTTCGCTCCGGTCGCTCCGGACTGGCGTCGCCACGGATCGGCGGTTCACACCGCCTCGACCGAGGATGAAGATGGAATCGAACTCCGGAACCCCGACCGAACGCGCCGACGCCAAGCCGGCGCCCGCCGCCCCGCCCGCCGCGGCCCAGCCCATGTCGGCCGTGCGCGCCGCCATCATCGCGCGAGCCAAGAAGAAGGCGCTGCCGAAGACGCCCCCCAAGGCGGGCTGCAAGCCGCAGGAGCTCGACTTCGAGGCCGGGCCGCGCTCGGGCATCTCGCGCCGGTCGGGCTAGCCTCGCCGCGGGCCCGCCGGCCCGCTCTGCATCGGTTTACCGGGTCGCTTCGCGAGGTCCGTTCACACGGACTTCCATGCTCGCGAAGGACTCCCGATGCCACCTCGGAAACCGTGCCTGTTCTTGTCGCTCGCCCTGACGTGGGCCGGCTGCGTGGCCGGCTCCGAGCGCGGCTCCGCGACCGCGCTCGACGTCGACGACCCGCCCGACCTCACGGCCGCCGCGCCTGACGCCGACACCGTCGAGGCCCCGGACGGCGACATCGGCGCGACCGAGACCGCGGTCGACGCGGTCGATGGGGGTGATGCCACCGATGCGCTCGATGCCGTCGATGCCGTCGATGTGGACGATACCGTCGACGACAGCGGCAGCGTCGCCGACGACGCGACGACGGTCGACGACGCGACGACGCAGGACACGAGCGTGGTCGCGACCGACGCGCTGACGTCGGAGGTCGCCGTGGACGTCGTCGCGTCCGTCGACCTGCCGGCGCTCGGTCGCGCGCTCGACGACTACCTCGATCATCGCTACGACGCCGCGGCCGACGCGACGACCCTCATGGTCCACGCCATCGAGCAGAGCGGCGCGAGCTTCGACCAGGTCGAGGCCCTCATCCGCGGCGGCCGTCAGAGCTATCCCGACGTGAGCGCGCTGGTCGGCCACGTCTCGGAGCGCCCGCTGGCGTGCGACCACGTCGACTACGCCTCGAGCTACTTCCTGGCGGTCCCGGCCGGCTACGACCCGTCGGTCGCCACGCCGGTGGCGGTCATCGCGCACGGCGGCTCGGTGCCGATGGACATCGACGACGCGCGCGCCGCGGCCTCGGACGACCTCGACGCCTACCGGCCCGAGCTCGAGGCGCGCGGCATGATCGTCATCGCGCCGGTGACGACGCGCGGCTGGTCGCCGATCGGCGACTCGGTCGTCTTCACGGCGCTGTCGGATCTGTCAAGGCACTTTCACATCGACCCGGACCGCATCGTCGTGGCCGGACACCTGATGGGCGGCCACATGACCTGGCGCTCGGCCATCACTCAGGGCGATCGCTACGCCGCGGTGGCCCCTGCCAGCGGCGGCTACGTCACCTGGCCCGACGATGGGCGCCTCGGCAACCTCTTCGGATCGCACGGCTTCCAGACCTGGTGCGCGACCGAGCCCTACGACCTGCGCCAGGCCAACCTGCTCATCCGCGCCTGGATCGTCGAGCGCGGCTATGACTGGCGCGCGCGCGATCTGGCCGGCGACAGCCACCTGCCGAGCGAGGCCATGCCCGACATGGCGGCCTTCTTCGCCGGCGTGCGCCGCGACATGTACCCCTCCGACGCCTACCTCTGGGGCGGCGGCTCGATGCGCTACGATGCGAACTGGGCCGGCCAGACCGAGACCATCTACAGCGACCGGGCGTACCGCTGGAACGAGCGCTACTGGCTCGAGCTCACGCCGAACCCGGGCGCCTCCGGCCCGCTCGAGGCCTTCGCCAGCGTGCTCGACGCCCACACCCTCTCGATCGTCTCGAACCACGTGCGCGCGCTGCGCATCTACCTGCACCCGGACATGGGCATCGACTTCAGCGGCAGCTTCCGCGTCATCGTCAACGACCAGGTGCGCTACGACGGCCCCATCGTCGAAGACATGGCCGGCATGCTCGAGCTCGTGCGCGAGTGGGACGATCGCGGCCGCCTCTATCGCGGCCACGTCGACGTCACCGTCGCCACCGACCGCGTCGTCGGCGCGCCTCACGCCGACCCGGACCACGACGCCGTCGGTCCGTGATGACGCCATGCGCGGGACTTGCGCGTATATGGGTGCTGCGGTCCGGCCGCGGGAGGTGGGCATGGGTTTCCTGTCGTGGTGGCTCTTCATGGCGCTGTCGCTGAACGCGGCGCCGACGCGCATCCCCGATCCGCCCTGCCACGTGCGCGACGGCAAGGGCTGGCCCGTGCCGTGCCCGGACGCCGACGCCGCCGTCATCCGGGCCTACGACGCCTGGCCCGCGCATGGTCCGGTGGTGCGCGCGGCGCGCCTGTCGCTCGGCACGGCCCGGACGCGCGTCGCGGTCGGCGAGCCGGTGCGCGTGCTCCACGTCATGGAGTCGCTCGGCAAGCCGCAGCTCTGGATCATGGGCCCGAAGGCCATCGAGGGCGAGCTCGTCGACGGGGCGCCGCGGACGCCGCCGCTCCCGGCCGGGCTCGCCGAGTCGGACACGCCGTGGCAGAGCGGCACCTACGACGGCGCGGTCCTCGACGGTCCGGGCATCGACACCAACTTCGACATCACCGAGTACCGCTTCGACACGCCGGGCCGTCACACCATCGAGTGGCGGCTCGGGCGCTGGCGCTCGAACACGCTGGTCATCACCGTCGTGGCGCCGGCCCGATGAGCGGCGTCGCGCGCCTCGCGCTCGCGGCCGCCGCGGCGCTCATCCTCGGCGCCTGCCCGGGCGGCACGCCGGCCAAGGGCTCGGGCATCGTCGAGCGCTGCGTCGCCGACGGCCAGCGCTGCCGCATCGGCGGCAGCAAGCTCGGCGTCTGCACCGGCCAGCCCGACGGCCGCTTCGAGTGCATGTCGCAGAACTGAGCCACCCTCCGCGACCGCTCTGCGCGCGGCTCAGCGCGGCTCTTCCTTGCGGCGGCCGGGGCTCCACTCGGGCATCGGATCGACGCGCGTCTCGAGGAAGCGCGCCAGGCGATGGAAGTCGCTGCCGCCCTCGATGAAGCGCACCTCGGTCTTCAGGTTCTCGGCGTTGACGAGGTCGCCGAACGGCACGTAGCGCAGGTCGAGCTGTCCGCCGCAGCTCACCATGTGGCCGTCGAGGTCCTCCTCGACCAGCGCGCGGTAGGCGCCGATGCCGAGCTGCGAGCCGAGCATCACGTCGAAGGCATGCGGCATGGCGCAGCGCGACTCGTAGCCGAGCTGCACGCCGGTGACCTTGCGCGCGCGGCCGGTGCGGCCCTTGTAGCGGTCGGCCACCACCAGCGCGACGAGCTTGCCGAGGTCGACCTTGCCGAGCGAGATGTGGCCGTGCTCGTCGCGCGTGGTGGTCGCCAGCGCCGACTCGGGCAGGAGCTCGGCCAGGCCCTCGGCCAGCACCACCGTGCCGTAGTGCTTGTCGTAGCGGGTCTCGCGCGCCAGGATCAGATCGACGATGCGGTCGGCCAGCTTGACGACGTCGAGCATGCCGTTGCTCTCGAGGGCCTCGGAGACGTCCTCGGGCGCGATGACCAGGTTGGCCTCGCCGGCGATGGCGACGCCGTACGAGAGCCAGCCCGCCTTCCGGCCCATGGTCTCGACGATGTAGTACGAGCTCGTGGCGATGGCGTCGGCGCGCAGGTTCAGCATCTCCTTGGCCATCACGTCGACGGCGGTGAAGAAGCCGAAGGTGAAGTCGATGCCGCGGTAGTCGTTGTCGATGGTCTTCGGCAGGTGCACCACGCTGACGTGGCGCGCGGCGGGCGGCAGGCGCCGCTGGTACTCGTAGATGAGGTTGGCGGTCTTCAGCGTGTCGTCGCCGCCGATCGACACCAGCGCGTCGATGCGCAGGTCGACGAGCGCGTCGTAGACGTTCCGCAGGCGCTCGGTCTTGGCCGGGTCGGCGAGGTCGGCGGGGCGCTCGATGCCCTTGCCGGGGTTGGCGCGCGCCGTGCCGATGAGGATGCCGCGCGAGTTGCGGAGGCCGCGCAGGTCCTTCTCGACGAACACGCGGTAGTGCTTGTCGGGCAGCAGGCGGTGGGTGATCGGGTGGTAGTCCTGGAGGTTCGAGTAGCCGTGGAAGAAGCCCACGACCTCGCGCCCGTCCTCGAGGAACGAGATCGCCGCCGAGCCGATGACCGCGTTCGCTGCCGGCGCCGGGCCGCCCGAGAACACGATGCCGACGCGCTTGATGTGATCGCCCTTCTTCATCGCCTGACCTCGTCAGTGTGCCGCATCATCCGGGTCGGGCTCCGCGGAGCCTCACAGCGGGATGTCCCAGCCCAGCTCGAAGCCGAGCATGAAGACCCCGCTGTCGCCCGACTCGGGATTCAAGAGGATGGCCGGCCCGACGATGAGCCGGAGGGTGGGGCCGGCGTCGACCTCCGGGCGCAGCCCGAGGGCGAGCGGCAGGCTCAGCCACCAGGCATTCGAGTAGCGGTGGTCGGGGCCGAAGATGCCGCCGAGATCGCCCCGCGACTGCACCGCGCCGTGGCTCGCCCAGAGCCCGACGTCGAAGCTCACGCCGGGGTCCAGCTCGATGACGCTGGCCCAGCCGCCGAAGGCGAACTGCGGGCCGCCGAAGCCCATGCCGGCGCCGGCCCCGAACGAGAAGCGACCCGAGCGCAGCTCGGCGTGGCCGCCGATGAAGCCGGTCGGGAAGCCGAAGCCGATGTCGAGCGCCGGCACGAGGTGCCACGCATGCTCGGCCATCGACGCCGGTGCGGCGGTCGTCGCCGGCGTCGCGGGGGCCGCGGGCGGCGGCTCGGCCGCGGCTGGTTGCGACACCAGGAGCGCGAGCAGGACCGCAGGGCACACGAACGCCATGGCTCGAGAGTGTGCATCGAGATGCGCGTCGAGCGCCACCGCTCGAGGCCGCGCGAAAGGCGGTTGACCCGCGCGGGTGCCCCCGGTCCTGATGATTGATTATGATGTTATCATTCAACGGCTCGCCCCTCGACCATGGCGGAGGCTCGCACTGGCGGCTGCGCAGCGCGCCGCGCACCGCGCGCGCCGGCGTTGACTGAAGTTTGACGCAGCCGCAACTGGGCTTGGACGGAGCGACGTGACCAAGTTGCCGACCGCCGCCCGGGGGATCTCGTCAGGCGGCGGCACGAACTCGGACGCCGAAGGGCCCATGAACGACATCGTAATCCGCGATCCCGGCGAGAGCACCAAGCCGCTTGGCCCCATCGCCCGCTGGGCGACGCGCTTCATCCGCGACCCGCGCGACCTGCCCTTCCTCGGCGTGACCGTCTCGGCGCTGGCCATCGTGCTGCCGATGGCGGTGCTGCTCTACATCCCGAGCCTGTTCTCGGGCTGGCTCGCGGCCGCCTACCTGGCGGTGGTCTTCCTCGGCTTCGTCGACCGCTACATCCTGATGCTCCACTGCACGAGCCACCGCAAGCTGTTCGTGCCCGGCCTGGCCGCGTTCGACCACATCATCCCGGCGGTGCTCGGGCCCTTCATGGGGCAGTCGCCGTACACCTACTTCGCCCACCACGTCGGCATGCACCACCGCGAGAACAATCTCGCCGCCGACCTGAGCTCGACCATGCGCTACCGCCGCGACAGCGCGCGCGGCTTCATGGCCTACTTCCTGTCGTTCTTCTTCGGCGGCATCTTCCAGCTCACGCGCTACCACTGGAAGCGCGGCCGCACGAAGCTCTTCCGCATGGCGCTCCTCGGCGAGCTGTCGTGGTACGCGCTGGTCATCGGCCTCGCCTTCCTGAACCTGCCGGCGACGCTCATCGTGTTCATCGTGCCGTTCGTGCTGGTGCGCTTCCTCATGATGGCGGGCAACTGGGTGCAGCACGCCTTCATCGACGCCAGCGCGCCCGAGAGCCCGTACAAGAACAGCCTGACCTGCATCAACACGCGCTACAACCGCCGCTGCTTCAACGACGGCTACCACATCGGGCACCACATCAAGGCGACGCGCCACTGGACCGAGCTGCCGGGCGAGTTCCGCGACAACCTCGCGGCCTATCGCGACGAGGGCGCCATCGTCTTCGACGGCGTCGACTTCTTCCAGATCTGGGTGCTGCTCATGTTCAAGCGCCACAAGTCGCTGGCCAGCCGCTTCGTCGACCTGCGCGACGAGCGCCGCAGCGAGAGCGAGATCCTGGCACTCCTCCACCAGCGCCTCGAGCCCATCCACACGACGCAGGTGGCGTGATCGCGGGTTGACCTCCGCCGGGCTCGCGGTCCACGGTCGGGCACCCCGCTTGGGGGCCGACCAGGAGACGACGATGCAGGTTCCCGGCAACATGACGACCCCGCCCATGAAGCTCGCCGACGGCGAGGAGATCCTCGCCAAGGCCCAGGGCCTCCGCAAGAAGGGCATCTTCGGCAACCGCTACGGCGAGCTCTATGTGACCTCGAACCGGGTCGCCTTCGTGAAGGCCATCATGAAGTCGGGCCTCATCTCGGCGGCGCTCAGCATGAAGGGCGCGAGCCCGATGCTGGCGTTCGACCGCACCAGCGTGAAGGTCGAGAGCGAGCCCTGGAAGAAGATGCGCATGCTGGTCGTGAGCGACGGCCAGAAGAGCGAGCGCTTCGTCATCGAGAGCGCCGCCATCGACGTGCTGCTGAAGAAGCTCGGCCAGGCCTGAGCCACCGGCCCGCGTCAACTCAAAGAGGACGGGCGAGGCGACGGAAGAAGCCGGATGAGGGCGGCCGGAGCGAGGCCCTCCGATCGACTCAGCGACCCGGCCCGTCCGCGCAGCAGGGGTTGGCGCAGCACGAGGCCAGCGAGCGGCCGACCGGCAGCGACAGCGGCGCGGCCAGCCCGTCGCTGCCGAAGTGCACGTCGAAGCGACCGCTGCCGAGGTCGGTGAAGGTGATGCCCTGGCCGTCGAGCGTGCCGTCGCACTCGACGTCGCGCGGGAACGGCACCGTCTCGAAGCCGCATGCGCGGCTGCGATCGAAGGCCTCGCCGCTGACGCCGTCGGTGTAGCGCACGGCCACCGGCCCGTCGGCGGCGACCGGATGGTGGCCACACTGGATGTGGCCGAGCGGATCGGTGAGCGGCACGTCGACGTCGATGACCGGATAGACGTGGTCGGCCGGCGACTGCGAGTCGCGCCACTGGGTGTCGGCCGCGGTGCCGCGCGTGTGCAGGACGCAGCTCGCGGCGTTGGTGCCGACGTCGATGCCGAGCGCGGCGTTCCAGTAGCAGATCTGCTGGTCGCCGACGATCTGCACGCCGTGGTAGACGGCCGTCTCGTAGAGGGCCGGGCTGCGCGCGCCGGTGTTGCCCTCGGGCTGCTGCGGGTCGACCACGAGCGGCGTCGCGAGGCCGCCGCAGGTGACCTCGAGGTCGTCGAGGTAGAGCCAGGTCGGGCCGCCGCCGGCGGTGCAGGCCAGCGCGAAGACGACCGTCTCGCCGCGCGTGCCGTCGCCGCGATAGAGGAGCCGCAGCGGCTGGTCGTCGTCGTCGACGCAGTCGACCTTGGCGCTGCAGAAGACGTCGTCGAAGCGCACGCCGATGTCGAAGAAGCCGTCGGCCGCGTTCATGGCGAGGTCGAGCGCGAAGCTCACCGGCAGGCCGGCCTCGGAGCACGTCGCCGACTGCACCAGCGGGTGCGCGGCCGAGGTCGGGTTGTGCCAGGTGCCGGCCGGGATCTCATGGCCGAACGCGTCGACCAGGCGCAGCAGCACGAGCTCGACGCGGTAGTCGCTGCCGGGCTCGCACGGCACGAGGTAGTCGAAGCCGCCGGCCGCGCCGTACCGCGCCGCCGAGAGCTCGTCCTCGTGGGCCACCGTCGCGCCCTCGGCGTCGACGACGGTGAGCGCGAAGACGGCGTCGCCGACCGCCTCGCCGAGCGCGGCGACGTCGATCGTCAGGTGCGGCCCGTCGGGGATCGACGTCGACCCCGAGCCGCACGCCCCCAGGAGGAGGCTAGCGGTCGCCAGGGCAGAGCAGGTCCGCATAGACCTTGACCTCGTTGGAGCCCGAGCTGGCGCGGTCGCAGTCGACCACGACGGCGCCCAGGATGACCTCGCGCCAGCAGCGCACGGTGCCGACCGGCGCGCCCGACACGGTGTCGGTGACGATGGCGTAGGCGACCTCGCGCGGCGAGCACACGTCGTCGTCGCGCGCGGCGATGCCGTCGACGTAGTCGGGGCAGGTGGTGACCGGCTGGCCGCCCTGGCAGCGCGTCTCGCCCAGCACCGCGCTGCAGGCGTTGGGGCCGTCGCACGGCACGCCGGCCGCGACCAGCGCGTCGTCGGGGCGAGCGATGTGGTGGCAGCCGTCGAAGTCGCAGTCGTCGACGGTGCAGGCGTTGTCGTCGGCGCAGGCGCCGGCGTCGAAGTCGGTCTGGCAGCCGAGGATCGGATCGCAGGTGTTGATGGTGCACGCCACGTCGTCGGCGCAGTCGCCGTCGATGCTGCACGCCGCGTCGGCGCGCGCGACGCGGCCGGGCCACGCCGCGAGCGTCACCGCCAGCGCGAGCGCCGGGCCGACGAGCGCGAGCGCCCGACCGAGGCGCGGTCCGCGCGAGGATGTGACGGTGTGGGACATGACGGTATCGGCCAGGCAGCTGGCGGATGGGGGTGGCCCGCGAGGGCCGATGCGAGGTGCGCCCGACGCACTCGCGAGAGCCGTTAACATCGCCGGAACCGGGCCTCGTGTCGAGCCCGGAGACCGGCTATCGTGCGCGCTATGGTGCGCTGGAGCTCGCTCGCGAGGCAGGTGCTGCTGCTGGCTCGCATCGCGCGTGGTGAGGTGCTGACGCTGGCCGGCGTGCGCCTGCGCCTCGGGCTCCACCTCACGCCGGGCGTGGCCGCGGCCATCCGCGACGGCCACTACGAGCGCGAGGAGGTCGCCTTCGTCGAGGCCCTGGTGCGGCCGGGCGATCGGCTGATGGAGGTCGGCACCGGCCTCGGCCTGGTGGCGACGGTCGCGGCGCGCCGCCTGGGCGACGCCAGCGTCGCGACCTGGGAGGCCAACCCGCGCATCGTCGCCGCCGCGCGCGACACCTTCGCGCTGAACGGCGTCGCGCCGACGCTGCACCACGGGCTCGTCGGCGCGCGCGACGGCCGGGCCGACCTGTTCGTGCCGCCCGACTTCTGGCGCGCCTCGACGCGCCGCTTCCGCCGCCTCACGCACCGCGTGCGCGTGCCGATGACGTCGTTCACGGCGGCCTGCGACGCGGCGCGGCCAACGATCTTGGTGGTCGACGCCGAGGGCGCCGAGCTCGAGCTGTCGGCGTGCCGCGGCTGGGAGCACGCGCGCGTCGTCGTGCTCGAGGTCCACCCCGAGCTCATCGGTCGCGACGGCGTCGCGACGGTCCTGGCCCGGCTCGCCGAGCGCGGCCTCGTCGTGACGCGCTGGTGCGCGCGGCGACGGGTCGCGGTGCTCGAGCGGTCGGCGCCGCGGCCTCAGGGCGAGGGCGGCGGGACGTAGAACGGGTCGGCGTAGACCTTGCCCTCTTCGGTCGGGTTGGTGACCGGCGTGAGGTTCCAGGTCGGGTAGCCCGAGGCCGCCGTGATGTCGGTGTCGGCGATGTCGAGCCAGCCGTTCCAGAACGAGTTGACGCCGAAGCCGGCGTTGTCGTCGACGGTGGCCGAGCGCGCCGAGCAGCTGCCGCCGGCGCAGTGGATGCCGTCGCTGCCGTTGTGGTGCACCAGCGCGAAGTCGGCCCACATGGCGCTCGCCCACGCCACGCCGAGACCGACCCAGCCGTTGTCCTCGACGGTCGTGCCGTAGGCGCCGAACGAGCTCGCGTCGCTGAGGTAGGCGCCGGCCGAGCCGTTGCGGCTGATGGTCGCGCCCTGCGCGTCGACGTCGGCGCCCATCCAGCCGTTGATGCCGTTGTCGTCGTTGTCGGTGATGACCGCGTCGTGGATCGACGCGGCGCTGCCGAGGCCCGCGCTGAGGCCGTTGAAGTCGTTGAAGGTCGAGGTGATGTTGTTGCCGGTGAGGGTGCTGCCCACGCCGAGCTGGAAGCCGTCGCCGCCCTGGTGGGTGGCGTCGCCGCGGTTGTTGGTCGCGGTCGCGGCGTCGGCCCACAGATCGCCGCCCTGGTTCACGGCGAAGCCGGCGCCGAAGTTGTCGTGCGAATTCATGGCGTTACCGAAGGCGGTCGCACCCAGGAAGAGGTTGAAGCCGTTGGCGCCGTTGAGCTTCGACTCGGCGCGATCGGAGCGCAGCGCCGAGCCCTGGCCGACGTGGTAGCCGTAGAAGGTGTTCTCCGAGGCGGTCGAGTCGCCGGCCTGCACCACCGACTCGATGAAGCCGGAGAAGCCGTTCTGCTTGTTGCGCAGCGCCTTGCCGAAGTCGGCGGCGATGGCCGAGCCGTCGTTGGCCGAGTAGCCGTGGCCGGTGTTGTCGCTGGCGGTCGAGGTCGCGGCGTTGATGGTGGCCGACAGGTAGGCGAAGAAGCCGTGCTGGGTGTTGCTGCTCGACACGGCGCGGTCGGCGCGGATGGCGGCGCTCTCGCTGGCGATGAAGCCGTTCTGGGTGCTGTGCGAGGCGGTGGCGTCGTTGGCCCACAGCGACGAGGCCATGAAGGCGTTGAAGCCGCTCTGCTTGTTGCTGTCGGCGTAGAGGCCCTGGCCGTGGAGGCCGCTCGACTCGCCGGCGAAGAAGCCGCTCAGCGTGTTGCGCTCCGACTTGGCGCCGTCGATGTAGAGGGCCGAGCCGAGGAAGGCCTGGAAGCCGTGGCCGAGGTTGTCGTCGGCCTGCGACAGGCCGGCCTCGATGACGCCGCCGATGAGGCCGGCGAAGCCGTGGCGGCGGTTGCCGGTGGCGAGCGCGCTGCGGGCGATGACGACGCCGCCGTCGACCGCGGCGAAGCCGTCCTCGCCGTTGTTGCGGGAGATGGTGCCGTCGGCGAAGATCGAGGCGTTGAAGGAGGCGCGCACGCCCGAGCGCCACCAGCCCTCGACGACGACCTTGGTGCCGAGGCGGATGGCGCCGGTGTCCGACACGGTGATGCCCGACTCGTTGGGGACGCCGCCGGCCGGCGTCGCGTCGGTCGTCAGGAAGCGGCCGCGGATGGTGACGCCGTCGAGGAGCCCGATGCGCGCGAAGCGGATGGCGATGCCGTTGCCCGGGTTCGGGAAGTAGAGGACGACCTTCGACGGGTCGGTGGTGTTGCCGACGATGTTGATGCGCCCGCCGTTGATGTGGCCGAGGCTCACCGTGGCCGGGTACACGTAGGGCGTGTCGCTGTCGGCGATCTTGAAGGTCAGGGTGTGGCCCTGGGCGATCGAGTAGCTGTCGGCCCAGGCGAAGGCGGCCACGAGGTCGGGGAAGTCGGCCGGGATGTTCTTCACCGTGTCGACGGTGATGAGCTTGATGAAGCCGTCGGTCGCGGCCGTGACCTCGGCGGTGGTCGCCAGGTCCTGGAGGTCGCTGTCGAGCGCGTACACGTCGAGGTCGCTCACCTTGGCGTACGGCGCGAGGTCGGCCGTCTTGGCGTAGGGGCCGAGGTCGGTGGTCTTGGCGTACGGCGCGAGGTCGGCGGTCTTGGCGTACACGCCGAGGTCGGCGGTCTTGGCGTACGGCGCGAGGTCGGCCGTCTTGGCGTAGACGCCGAGGTCGGCGGTCTTGGCGTACGGCGTGAGGTCGGCGGTCTTCGCGTACGGCGTGAGGTCGGCCGTCTTGGCGTACGGCGCGAGGTCGGCGGTCTTGGCGTACACGCGCTGAGGTCGGCGGTCTTGGCGTAGGGCGCGAGGTCGGCCGTCTTGGCGTACGGCGCGAGGTCGGCGGTCTTGGCGTACGGCGCGAGGTCGGCGGTCTTGGCGTAGGGCGCACGAGGTCGGCCGTCTTGGCGTAGGGCGCGAGGTCGGCGGTCTTGGCGTACGGCGCGAGGTCGGCCGTCTTGGCGTACGGCGCGAGGTCGGCCGTCTTGGCGTACGGCGCGAGGTCGGCCGTCTTGGCGTACGGCCCGAGATACGGCGCCAGCGTGTCGGCGGTCAGGTAGTCGCCGAGGTCGTCGGTCTTGGCGTACGGCGCGAGGTCATCGGCCGTGAGGTAGTCGCCGAGGTCGTCGCTCTTGGCGTACGGCGCGAGGTCGGCGGTCTTGGCGTACGGTGCGAGGTCGGCCGCCTTGGCGCAGGTCGCCAGGTCGGCCTGGGTGGCGAAGCCGGCGAGGTCTTCGTCGGTCGGCGCGGCCTCGACCATCGCGCGCAGCTCGGCGTTCTCCGCCTCGAGGGCGGTGAGCCGCGCCTCCATCCCCTTGAGATCCACCGACTCGATCTGGCTGCCGCTGTCGCAGCCCGCCAGAAGAGCAAGCGCGACCGACGACACGACCGACACGCACGAGGCCCGCCTCATAGTCCCTCCGCAAGGAGCGCGGGTCGACGTCACCCGCGCAGGGTACGCCGCGATGCGAACCGACACCGGTCCGCATCCCGGCGACGCCCGACTATAGAGCGGAGCGGCGCGCCCAGGTCAATCCCCCTGACGGGGCCCGGGCGCGCGCGCTGCCGGCGGCGCCCGTCAGTCCCGCATCCAGTGGCAGGTGTAGCCGCCCGGGTTCTTCTCCAGGTAGTCCTGGTGGTAGTCCTCGGCCTCGGTCCACTCGCCGGCCGGCACGATCTGGGTGACGATGGGCTTCTTCCAGAAGCCCGACGCCTCGACCTTGGCCTTCACCTCGGCCGCGATCCTGGCCTGCTCGGGCGTGGTCGTGAAGATCACCGAGCGGTACTGCGTGCCGACGTCGTTGCCCTGGCGGTTCTCGGTCGTCGGGTCGTGCATGCGGAAGAACCAGTGCTCGAGGAAGTCGGCGTACGACAGCTGCTTCGGGTCGAACACCACGCGCACCGCCTCGGCGTGCCCGGTGCGTCCGGTCTTCACGTCCTTGTAGGTCGGGTGCTCGGTCGCGCCGCCGGTGTAGCCGACGTCGGTCTCGACCACCCCCGGGATCTTGCGGATGAGCTCCTCCATGCCCCAGAAGCAGCCGCCCGCGACCACCGCCGTCTCGAAGGTCGTCTCGCAGCCGGCGGCCTTGCGCTCGGCCGGATCGGCGCCCAGCGCGCAGGCGTTGTCGGTGTCGGCCGGCACCGGCGGCGCGCCGGTGAGCACGGTGTTCTTCCACGCGCCGTAGCCCTCGGCGTCCATCTTGTAGATGGGGACGAAGCGCAGCGACGCCGAGTTGATGCAGTAGCGCAGCCCGCCCTGGTCGCGCGGGCCGTCGGGGAAGACGTGGCCCAGGTGCGAGTCGCCGATGGCCGAGCGCACCTCGGTCCGCACCATGCCGTGCGCGGTGTCGGTCTTGCTCGTCACGCGCGAGGCCTCGACCGGCTTCGTGAAGCTCGGCCAGCCGGTGCCCGACTCGAACTTGTCGGCCGAGCTGAAGAGCGGCTCGCCCGTCGCGATGTCGACGTAGAGGCCGTCCTCGTGGTTGTCCCAGTAGACGTTGTGGAACGGCGGCTCGGTCGCGTCGAGCTGGGTCACGCGGTACTGCAGCGGCGTCAGGCGCTGGCGCAGCGTCGCGTCATCGGGCTTCACCCAGCGGCGGGCGGCGTTGTCGGCGAAGTCGTCGCGGGCACGATCACCATTCGCGTTCATCGATTGGGCCTTCTCGCCGCACGCGGCGCGGAGCGCCAGCGTGGCCAGCACGCCGGCGCGGACAATGGAACTCATAATCACCCCGGACCCTCGGGCTGGCACGCCCGGCAGGGTCGCGATCCACTACGGGCCCCGAGCTCCGGAGGTTTCAGGGATCGTCGGTCGGCATGGTGAGCACGAACGACAGGTCGAAGAAGCCCTCGCCGCCGGTGTCGCGCAGACCCGCCTCCGGCGCGGCCGCGGGCGTCGTGGCGCAGCTCGCCTGCCAGTGGTCGGGCGTGGCCGGGGCGTGCACGCCGCTGGCGTCGACCGCGATCGCGGCCGTGTACTCGGCGCCGTGGCGGTAGCCGACCGCGACCGGGCCGGCGCCCGCGCAGGCCGAGCCGTCGAGCGGCATGGCCACCGCGAGCGTCGGCCAGGCCACGCACGCCGGGCCGTGGCCGCCGAAGAGCTCGGGCGCGGCCATGAGCTCGGCCTCGAGGCGGCAGCCGCCGAGGTCGCTCACCGCGGCGGCAACGCGCCACGTGGCCGCGTCGGGAGCGGCGATGGCGCTGGCGTCGAAGCTCGCGTCGAAGGCCTGGCTCGCGCCGTCGGGCGCGATCGGCACCTCGAGGCTGCCGCACACGACGCGCGTGCCGCGCACGCCGAGCGTCACGCTGCCGTCCTCGACGCCGGGGCGATCGCAGCGGACGACCAGGCTCTCGCCGGCCGCGCCGCAGGTCGGCGTCGCGCTGCAGCGCACGTCGCCGAAGGCGATGGCCGCCGCGCCACCGGGGCCGGCGCGCAGCGTGGCCAGCTCGAAGCCGAAGTCGAGGGCGGTGTCCGCGCCGCCGACGCAGGTGAACGGCACGCTGGCCGTCCCCGGCTCGACCAGGCCCTCGGGCGCGGGGCTCACATCGTGGACGGTGACGGCGAGGCGGTTCGAGCCCGGCGCGCAGGCCCCGACCCAGCTGAGCGCGCGGCCGTCGCCGAAGCTCGAGGCGCTGAGGTCGCTGGCCATCGGTTGGTCGAGCCCGGTCGCGTCGCGCAGGCCGAGATCGATCTGGAAGTCGTGCGTCAGGTCGAGGGGCGGGAGCGGCGCGACCGACACGACGAGGTGGCTCTGCGGCGTCGAGCTGCCCGCGAAGTCGTCGCAGGCCGCGAGCGTCGGGGCGACCGCCAGCGCCAGCGCCAGGCGGCGCGCGGCGCGGGCGCGCCAGGCCATCAGCGCGAGCGCGAAGCCGAGCCCGCCGAAGACCGAGCCGCCGCCCTGGCAGCCGTCGTCGGGCGCCGGGAACGGGATGGCGTAGAGGGCGCAGACGCCGTCGATGTCGTCCTGCGACAGCGTGCGCTTGCCGGTCGGGTTGTTCGGGTCGTAGTCGGCGAACATGGTGGCGTCGGTCTCCGGCGAGTGGTCGAGGCCATAGAAGTGACCGATCTCGTGGGTCAGCGTCGAGAGGAAGTCGATCTCGCCCGGGCGCGGCGCGTCGGCCAGCGACAGCGCGAAGCCGCCGTCGTTGACCTCGATGTCGGCGTCGACGATCTCGCCCGTCTTCGGGTTGTTGGCGACCACGGTGACGGCGATCTCCTTCGAGCCGTGGCCGAGCTGCGACCAGCGCTGGGTCGTGGTGATGAACACCAGGATGTTGTCGGCCGGGCCCTTGGTGCTGGCCGGCAGCGAGCCCTCGGTGGCGTCGGTGGTGCCGCCGACGGTCACCTTCGGCACGCAGCCGGTGGCGTCCCAGCTGGCGAACGCCTGCGCCAGCGCCACCGGGACGGCCGCCGCGTCGAGCTCTTCCGGCGCGACCGTCGAGGTGCGCATGGTCGTCTTGGTGTGCTTCCAGCGCAGCGGCTCGCCGCCCTCGGTCACGAAGAAGACGAAGGCGTGGGCGCTCGTGACGAGGAGCAGGACGGCGACGGCGAGCAGGGCGCGACGGGCGAACGGCATCCGTCGGAGTTAGAGGGTTTGAGCCGCCGGGTCAACCGCGCCCGGCGGCGACGATGCGGCGGAGCTCGTCGCGCAGCCAGGCGTGGACCGGGTCGGCGTCGAAGCGCGGGTGCCAGGCCAGCGCGATGGGCACCGTGCCGAGCGAGACCGGGAGCGGCGCGAAGCCGACGTCGAGGGTCGCACCGATGGCGCGGGCGAAGGCCCTCGACACCAGGCTCACCAGGTCGGACTGCGCCACCAGCACGGCCGCGGCCAGCTGGTTCGGCACCACCGCGCGCACCGTCCGCGCCAGGCCGGCGGCGGCCAGGACCTCGTCGAGCGGGCCGCGCACGCGCCCGCGTCGCGACACGTCGATGTGCTCTCGCGCCGCGAGCTGGCGCAGGCTCATGGGTCGCCGCCGCCGCGAGCAGCCGCGCGTCAGCACCACGCGCTCGTCGTCGATGAGCTTGCGTGTGCGGATCTCCAGGCCGAGCGCGCCCTGCACGCCGAGGTCGAGGTCGACCCGGCCGTCGCGCAGCGCGTCGACGTCCTCGTCGCCCTCGGCGCGGAAGACCAGCGTCACGCCCGGCGCGCGCTCCTGCAGCGCGGCCATGAGCGGCGGCCCGAGCACGGCGGTGACGGCGTCGTCGACGCGCAGCGCGAGCCGCCGCTCGAAGCGCGCCGGCTCGACCGGCGCGACCGGGCTCAGGAGCGCCGCGGCCTCTGCGACGACCTGGCGCACGCGCTCGCGCATGGCCAGCGCCAGCGGCGTCGGCACCAGGCGCCGGCCGGCGCGCGCCAGGATGGGATCGCCGGTCGCCTCGCGGATGCGCCCGAGCGTGCGGCTCATGGCCGGCGGCGACAGGTGGAGCCGTGCCGCGGCCTTGGCCACGCTGTGCTCGTCGAGCAGCGCGTCGAGCGCGGTCAAGAGGTTGAGGTCCAGCGAGCGCAACGTGGAGTGCATGGCGTGCACTCATAGCCTGCCGAGCATGCACTGGAAAGCATGCCTCGGCGGCGCCATGCTCGCGCCATGACCGACGCCACCAACCTCGAAGCTCACGCCGCGACCGCCGACCCGACCCGCGACCGGCCGGTGACCCTCACCGTCTTCTTCCTGCTGCGCGCCACCGCGACCTGGCTCGCCAAGACGCCGGCCCAGCGCCACGCGTTCGTCGACGAGGTGCTGCGGCCGCTGCTCGCGCGGAGGCCCGGCGTGCGCCTGCGCTACTTCGACGCCGAGGCGTACTCGGCGCGCACGAGCGACGTGCTCATGTGGGAGGTGCGCGACGAGCGCGCCTACCGCGCGCTGGTCGAGGACCTGCGCGAGACTCCGTTCTGGGGCAGGTGCTTCGAGGTGCGCGACATCATCCCCGCGGTCGAGGACGGCTTCGCGCGGCACTACGGCGTGGCCGGCGTGTCCGGCGCGCCGCCCGCGGGTCACGCCCGCGATCAGTAGTCGTGGATGCGCGACACCAGCTGCGGCTGGTCGACGAACGGATTTCGATTCAATTGCCAAATGGCAATATCGTCATTGCGCGCGCGCTCGCGATCGTCGACCGGGTCCTGGCAGTGCCACTCGCGCAGGACCGCCTCCTCCAGCGGCGGGATGTTCATGGCGTAGCGCACGGCGAAGTAGAAGTGCGCGCGCGCGATGTCGCCGCGTGACTCGGGGCGCACCTCGAAGACGCGGCTCCGGCCGTCGGTGGCCGGCCCCGAGAACGAGCCGGCCTCGCCCCAGACGCACGCCGCCTGGCCGTCGTGGCCGCAGGTGGTGTAGCCGAACTCGTCGTTGCTGCGCCGGCTGTTCGACGTGGCGGTGGCCGGGAAGAGGTGGTGCATGTCGCCTTCGGCCGGGAAGCTGGCGGCGCCGTCCGAGCGCGGCCAGCTGTGCTCGGTGGTGATGGGGCCGGGCGAGCGCGTGCCGTCGGGCGGCACCTGGATGCCGGTGTAGATGCACTCGATGAGGCCGTCGTCGCCGACGTCGACCTTGGCCGTGACGTACATGAGGTCGCGCGCCTGGTCGTAGCTCAGGCCGACGGCGTCATCGAGCTGGTCGTGGAGCGCGCTCCTGAGCGCGACGTCGTCGAGGTCGAGCAGCGCGGCCCACACCTCGTCGTGCACGCTCGGGCCGAGCGGGCAGGTCGGGTCGACGGCGTCGTCGATCGGGGTGTCGTCGACGAGCGGCACGTCGTCGACGGGGACGTCGTCGACGGGCACATCGTCATCGACCGGCACGTCGTCGACCGGCACATCGTCGACCGGCACGTCATCGACCGGCACGTCGTCGACCGGCACGTCGTCGGGCGACGTGTCCTCGACCGCATCGGGCGCGACCGCGCTGTCGCTCGGCTCGACCGTCTCGACCGCGACGTCGGTCGCGTCCGCGACCTCGCCGTCATCGCCGACACTGACGTCGGCGCCGTCGTCGTCGGCGCTGTCGGCACCGTCGTCGAGCAGGACGACCTCGTCCTGACCATCGACGTCGACCGCGATGTCAGCGGTCGCGGCCGAGTCGGACAGGGCCGTGTCGGCCGCGTCGACGACCTCGCTCGCGACGTCGGGCCGCACCTTCTCCGGCGGCAGGAGCCAAGAGCCGCCGTCGCAGCCGAGCGCCAGGACCGCGACCGCGAACGAGAGAGCGAGCGGGCCGTGGCGGTCCAACATCGCTCGTCATCATGCCGCAACCCGGCCCTCGATGCGACCCGCGGCTCGTCAGTGCAGGGGCTCCATGATGCGCGCCAGCGCCTTCGCCGCCGGCTTGAGCACCAGATCCAGCGCGCGCGACGCGACGTCGGGCGACGGCGGCGGCTCGGGACGCGCGACCACCGGCGCATGCGAGTGACGCGGCTGCGGCACGCGCGGCGGCGCGCGGCCGGAGCTGAGGGCGGCCGGGGCCGGCTCTTCGCGCGTGCGGGGGGGCGAGCGCGGCACGAGCAGTGGACGCGGGGCGTCGTTCATGGGGTCCTCCCTGACCGGAGGCGACGTGGTCGCCAACGCGTGTGGTCAAGGCTCGGTGCGGTGTTGCGTGCAGTGCGCCCGACCCTCGACGTCTCCCTTGATAGCCACCTTTCGAGGGGCGGGCGACCGTCAGGCGCAAAAAACTTCAAACGGCCGGAACGACCCTCGCGCAGCCCCGAAAAAGCCCGCTAGAACCGAAGGCGCGCGTTCGCCCCCACGGCTCCCGGCGACCACCAAGGCTCGACCTGGACATGGTCGGCCGGAGGCTCGGGATCATCGCTCAGGATGAGGCTCACGATGCCGGTGACGAGCACCGCGCCGCCCACCGCATAGCCTGCGATGGCGAGGGCTTGCGTCGTGTCGCGCGTGCTCTTGGCGCTCTGGTATTTGTCGAGGCGTGTGGCGTCGTCGAGGGTCGGCGACGGCTGCGCGAACGTCGCCATGTCGTCGGCGGCGCCGAACGACACGATGTGGGAGATGACGCCGCCGAGGACGAGCGCGCCGCCGGTCGCGACCATGACGGTCCCGAAGGTGTCGTCGTGGGTCTCGGGCTCGACCTTGTCGGGCGGCTTCTCGAGCTCGAGGGTGATCTCGACGATGGAGTCGTTGGCCTTGCCGCGCAGCGCCGCCGGGGCGTCGTCGCGCTGGATGAACTCCTTATATAGGTCGCGCGCCTTGACGAGCTCGCCGGCCAGGTGGCGCGCGCGCGCCTCGTTCCACAGCAGCTCGGGCGCCGAGTCGAGCTCGTAGGCGGCGTGGAAGAGCTCGGCCGCGTCGGAGTAGCGACCGGCGGCCATCGCCTCTTGAGCCTTGGCGTGCAGCTGCGCCGCGCCGCCGGGATCGCCGGCGTGCGCCATGGGCACACCGAGGGCGATCACCGTCGCGAACGCGAGCACGAGCCTGGACATCACGGGCGCCAATGTATCCGCTCGGCGCCCGATGTCTACTCGTATGGGCCTCGCTCGCATGGCCTCGTGCCGCGCGGTCGCCGCTCAGCCGTACATGCGCGACACCACCGCCAGCAACACGTTCGACATGGCGTGCACGAGGATGGCCGCACCGAGCGCGCCCTGCTTCTGCCGGAGCCAGCCGAAGAGCAGCGCCGGGAAGAACACCAGCAGCCGATGTGCGCCGGGGATGAGGATGGGGTGGAGCAGCGCGAAGAAGAGCGCCGCCAGCACGAGGCCCCAGCCGACGCGCACGCCCATGAGCGAGCGCGGCGTTCCGAAGACGCGGTCGAGGCGCGCCATCAGGTAGCCGCGGAAGAAGTGCTCTTCGGGCAGCGCCACGAGGCCGAGGTGGATGACGATGTAGGCGAGCAGCCAGAGGAGGTCGCGCGAGCCCGAGACGAGGCCGTCGTCGCTGGCCTCGCCGCCCTTCGCGCCGAGGCGGATCGACTCGCTGGCGAGCGGCTTGTCGTGGTCGGCGAGCGAGAGGCGGAAGTCGTGGCGCGCGCCGAGCTGGAACCAGAGGCCGGTGCCCTTCGGCAGGTGCCACGCGCCGTCGGGGCCGGGCAGGAGCTTGTCCTCGACGCGCGGGCCCGAGCCCGGCGTGCAGCGGATGGCGCGCGCCAGCGGCGGGCCGTCGGGCGTCTCGAGGCGCAGGGTCAGCGTGGCCTGCGTCGGCGCGACCACCCACAGCTGGTCGTCCTGCGTCCACACCGACGCCTCGGCGCGGCCGCACGCGCGCGGCGGCGCCTGCTCGAGCGCCTCCTCCCAGCGCAGGACCTTGCTCGCGTCCCAGTCGACCGCGCGCCCGAGGACGGCGGTGTAGGCCAGGTGGAAGCCGCCCACGAAGAGCGGGAACACGATGAGCATGGCCAGCCCGCCGAGCTTCAGTCCGCGCCGCCAGTCACCGATGGCGAAGGTCACGCCGAGCGCCTCGGGGGCGATTCCGCGCGGCATCACCCACACCGGCGCCTGCAGCAGCAGGATGGCCAGACCCACCTGCATGAAGCCGGCGGTGGCCGGGATCACCGCTTGGATGACCGCCAGGACGAGGGTCCCGCCGAACACGATGGCCAGCGCGCGCGCGATCTCCCGCTTCGGCGAAGTCGGGGAGAGCGGCTCGGCGCTGGGCTCGGAGGGCGGTGGCGAGGCTTCCAGGGGTTTGACTTGGCAGTCCGGTCGGTCCACTCTCCCGGGCTCGGCGGGGCACCCCCGCGAACTCGGAGGCGCGGAGCATGCACGGAAAACCCCGCGACCGGAAGCGCGCTCGGACGGCGCTCGTCGCCTGCCTCGCGATGGTCGTCAGCGTGTGGCCCCACATCGGGTCGCGTTCGGCGTGGGCGGCGACGCCTGCCGGCAAGGCCCGGGTTCTCGTCCTGCGCGCGCAGAAGCGGCCCGACGTCGGCAACATGGTCTCGACGAAGATCAACGCCTACATGGACCAGATCCTGGCGATGGACGGGCAGCTCGAGGTCGTGTCGACGACCGGCCTGGTCATCCCGGCGCCCGACCCCAACAAGATCAACCGCCCCGACCGACCGGTGCGCGCGCCCAAGCCGAAGCCGGCGCCCAAGCCGGTGGCGCAAGGCAAGCCGGGCAAGGACCTCATCGCGCTCGGCGACGAGGCGCTCGCCGCGGCCGACAAGCTGCTCGAGAAGAAGCGGGCCGCCGACGCGGTGAAGGGCTACACGAAGGCGCTCGACCTCTATGGTCAGGACCTGGGCCGCCTCGAGGACTTCTCGAAGTACATCGCCGCGCTGGCCGGGCGGGCCGCGGCCTACTTCGGCTCGGGCTACGACGACAATGGCGAGGACGAGCTGGCCAAGGTGCTCGCGGTGGCCCCCGACTGGTCGCCGCCGTCCGACGCGCCGCCGGCCGTGACCGCCGCGCTGCCGCGCGTGAAGGCGCGCCTCAAGCCGTCGGGCGCGCAGATCCACATCACCGCCGACGTGCCGGGCGCGACCGCGCTGCTCGACGGCGTGGCGCGCGGCACGCTGCCGGCGACCATCGGCGGGCTCCTGCCCGGCGACCACGTGGTGCGCGTCGTCGCGCCGGGTCGCACCTCGTTCGGCCAGCTGGCGCACCTCGAAGAGGTCACCATCGACGTCGCCGCGACCTTGCCCGAAGCGGCCGCGGGCGCGGTCGTGACGCCGACGCCGACGCCGGTCGAGACGCCGACGCCGACGCCGGTCGATCGCGTCGCTGACGACGAAGTCGGGCGACGACCCGACCGGCCTCGAGCCGTACGTGCGCTCGGGCGAGCTCGGCGCATCCTTCATGGACCTGGCCCAGCGCATCGCGACGGCCAACAAGATCGACGCCATCTTCTTCACCTACGTGCGCGCGCACGGGTCCGAGTACGACCTCGGCATGTTCGTGTGGAAGGGCGGCAAGGTGGCGGCCTTCGACCCGGCGCGCCTGGCCGGCGACCTCACCGGCCTCCAGGTCGACGTGCTCGACCTCTGCGACAAGGCCAGCGCGGCCACGCGCAACTTCCCGAACGACCGCGTGCTGACCGACCGCTCGCCGCTCTACGAGGCGGTGGTGGCCGAGGCGCCGAAGGTCGAGCCGCGCGTCGAGCCCAAGGTCGAGCCGAAGGTGGAGCCCAAGGTCGAGCCGAAGGTGACCCCGAAGGTCGAGCCCAAGGTCGAGCCGACGGTCGTGAAGAAGGACCCTCCGCCCAAGGAGGACCCGAAGGTCGCCAACGTCATCACCGCGCCGAAGATCGATCCGCGCCCGCGCGAGAAGGACGAGGACGACGGCCCCGCGGTCTACGAGACGTGGTGGTTCTGGACCCTGATCGTGGGGGCGGTGGGCGGCGGTGCGGCCGCCATCGCGCTCTCGCAGAACCCCAATGCCGGCGACCCGGCGGGCTTCCGGACGACGGTGAGCTGGTGACGATGAGACGATTGACTGTTGGGGTCCTGGCGGTGCTGGCGACCTCGTTCGCGCCCGCGTGCGGTGACAGTGGACCGGGCCCGAGCCCGGACGGGATGCTGGTCCATCTCTATGGACCGGGTGGCGCCGCCGACCCGTTCGTCGGCGTCGGCTGGATCCGCCTCCTCATGACCGGCGACGGCATCGCCTCGCCCATCGCCACGCTGGTGCAGTACACGCCGGGCGGCTCGGCGACGCTCGACCCGATCCCGTTCTCGGCGCCGGGGCAGAAGCGTCAGCTCATCGTCGAGGGCCTGGCCGACGCCGGCGGGCAGCCGAGCTTCACCATCTCGCGCGGGCGCGCCAAGCCGCTCGAGGTGCTGGAGTCGTCGGACACGACCGACCTCGACGTGCTGCTCGGGCGCGTGAACACCTTCCTGTCGCTCATCTCGACCGACACCAAGACGCCGCAGCTGCTGGCGCAGGGGCGCGTCGGGCACGCCGCCGTGGTCACGCCGCGCGAGGTCGTCATCTCGGGTGGCGGCACCATCGCGCAGGCGTCGGCGGCCTATTGGAACGGCCGCTCGTTCGCGCAGGTGCTGCCGTCGGTCGAGGCCATCGACCTCACCACGATGCAGATCTCGGCGCGCACCGACATGAAGCTCCCGCGCTCGTGGCACACGGCCAACACGCTGTCGTCGGGGCAGGTCATCTTCGCCGGTGGCTTCGACTCGGCCGGCAACCCGACGAGCTCGTGCGAGCTCTACAACCCGCCCGACATCCTCGAGGGCAAGGCGCTCGAGCTCCTGCCGCTGGCGGTGCCGCGCGCCGGCCAGACCGCGACGCTGCTCGACGACGCCCAGCGCCTCATCCTGTTCGTGGGCGGCGACGCGCAGGGGACGTGGGAGCTGTGGGATCCGGTGAACGGCTCGCAGGGCGCGCAGCCCTTGCCCGACAGCCTGCCGCGCCGCCACCACACGGCGACCCTGTTCCGGCTGCCGAACCGCTCCGAGCCGGCGGTGCTCGTGGCCGGCGGCGAGACCGACAACACCGTGCACGCTACGGCCATGCTCTTCGACTCGGTGGCCAAGGCCATGGTGCCGGTGAGCGAGGCCATGCCCGGCGGCGCGCGCACGCAGCTCTCGGCGGTGTGGGTGCCCGAGCGCAACTTCATCTACGTGGCCGGCGGCTTCACCGACGTGCAGCGGAGCGGCGTCACCGCGGCCATCGACGTCTTCGACGTCTCGAAGAACCCGCCCGCCTTCGTGGCCGGCAACGGCGGCTTCCGCATGCGCACGGCGCGCGGCGGCCAGCAGGCGGTGGGCCTCCCCGACAACGTCGTCTTCATGGCCGGCGGCGCCGGCGACGAGCCGGCCGGCACCGGCATCCGCCCGCTCGGCAGCCTCGAGGTCATCCACGAGTTCGTCGACACGACGTCGCTCACGCTGCGCATCGAGGTCGCCTCGAGCTGGAACCCGGGCGGCATCGGCCAGGTGCCCTACCTGCCGGCCGATCGCATCGGCCACCGCGTGGTCGCCCTCGACTCGGGCATGGCGCTGGTCATCGGCGGCGCGGCCATCGATCAGGGCGGCGGCGGCTACCGTATGGTCAAGGAGCTTTCGCTCTACAACCCGCAATGAGCGCGCAGGCCGGCTGGGGTCCACGAGCCCCACGGCCAACCGCTCGCCGCGGAATCCCCGTCCGCCGGCCCTCCACGCGGTCGCGAGGCACATCCGGCGGCTGAGGCGCGCGCCTCGGGCTGGGGTCTGGCGAGTCGCCGAGCCCCGGCGGGCCGGCCTCGCACGGTGACGGCTCGGCGGATCGTCGCGTGAACTATCGGTGCGCGTGATCCTCGCCGCGCACTCATCGCTCGACCGAACCCCGTCGTCTCCGGCTCGCCTCCGCCGCGCGCCCGCCCCCGCCGACCCCCTCGCGCGCCCGGCGGCGACGCGCGCCGCGGAGCGGTGGCTGGCTCGCGGTCATGGCCTCGACCGCGTCCTGCGCGACGCCCAGCGCCTCGGCGCGACGCCGGACGCCCAGGCGCTCGTGCCGCGGCTCGACGCTCGCGCGCGCCACCGCTCGGCCTTGCCCAGCTTCGAGGCGCTCGACCTCGGTCGCGCTCACGTCGCGCCCACGCCGGCCGGACCCGGCTCACCGTCGCGCGCGCTCGACCTCGCGACCACGACCTACGCCGTCCAGCTCGACGCCAACGATCGCGTCTCCGCCGCGCGCGGGCCGGCCGTCGGCCAGGTGCTGGCCCGCCTCGGGCGCGGCCGCGCGCTGCCGGTCGAGGTGGTGGAGCGCCTCGGTCCCGAGCTCGCCGCGCTCGGCCACGGCGTCGACCTCGCCCAGGTCCGCGTCCACGACGACGCCGAGGCCGCGGCGCTGTGTCGCGAGCTCCGCGCCAACGCCTTCGCGGTCGGGCGCCACGTCGTCTTCGGCGCCGGCCGCTTCCAGCCCGACTCCGCCGACGGCCTCGCGCTGCTCGCCCACGAGCTGACCCACGTCTGGCAGCAGTCGCGCGGCCTCGGCCAGGGCGGCGGCGTGCTCGACGATCCGTCGCTCGAGCGCACGGCGCGCGACGCCGCGGACGCGGTCCGCCAGCGCGCATCGCGGCCCATGGCCACGACGCTCGACCCGCTGCTGCGGCATGCCCACGCCAGCGCGGCCGAGGCGCAGGTGCGACCGGGCGCGGTCTTCGTAGTGACCGACCGCATCCACGCCTACGACGCGCGCATGAAGGCCCGCGGCAGCTTCGCGCTGACCGGCCCGGTACCGACCACTCCGGGCGTCTGGTTCGACGGCGGCGTCGGGCTCGGCGCGTGGTCGTCGCTGTCGGACGAGCGCGTCGGCGAGATCGCCGGCGGTCGCGCCGACGACCTGTGGGTGTTCGGCGGTCAGCACGCCCCGTCGCTGTCGCGGCCCGTGGACCTCGCGCCGAGCGCGATGAGCGTCGCCGCCGACACGGGCGGCGATGCGGCCGAGGCCCTCGAGAAGGCCGATGACCTCGCGCTGTGGCGGGCCATCGACGCCCGCGTCGCCGTCATCGAGGACGAGATCCTCGCGTCGCAGCGCGAGACGAACTTGGAACGCTTGCGTTCGATGCGACAGCGCCTGCCGCCGCTCCGCCGCGAGAAGTTCTTGCTGCAGCGCTATGGCCACGCCGTCGAGGGCATACCGGCCGAGCGGCTCGCCGAGCTCCGGCGAACGGCGGCGTCCGAGGCCGACACGCTCGAGTTCTTGGCGAACCAGGGCGAGCGGGGCCGAACCGATGGGCACCTCTCGCCCGACACCGAACAACTCCTCATCGAACAACCGACGAGCCTCCCCGAGACCCAGATCGCGTTGATGCGTTCGGCCCTGGCGGACGTCGCCGCCCGCCGCGCCGCAGCACACCGGCGCTTCCAGTCCGAGGTCGCGCGTCTCACCGCCCACCCGGTCGACGACGTCCTCGAGAGCTATCTCTACGTCCGTGACCAGCGGGCGGAAATCGCGTCTCAGATCGAAGCCGCCGAGCTGGATCCGGCCCACCTGGACGCACTCGAAGCTCGGGTGCCGCTCAATGCTCGAGGCGACGACCCGAACGAGATCGAGGCGAGACTCGACCTCTCTGTTGCTCCGCTCCGGGACGACGGCAGCCTCGGCGTCTACTTCCCTGCGCTGCGTGAGTGGCACGAGTTCAATCTCTATCGCGGCATCGATCGTTCGCTGACGCGCTCACTGAAGCAAGCCCAAGAGATGGGCTTCATCATGGCGGCCGAGAACCCGGAGCCGAACGCGGTCGTAGAGATCGAGCGCGCCGTCGATACGGGGCCGCGCGTCGAAGGGCCAGACGCCAACAGCATGCCGGAGTCGGACGGCCGGGGTATCGACGAGCTCCTCCTCGGGCTCGAGCGGCGGCTCGACCTGTGGGTGGCGGGACTCGACCGCCTCAAGCGAGACGCGGTCGCCGTGCGACTGTCCCGGCTCGGCCCCGATGTCGTCGAGGCCCTCGAAGCGATGATCCAGCCTCCAGCGCTGGTCCAACTCGGCCTCACCCTCACGGCGCTCTTCGCCATTCAGGCCGTTCCCTACCTCAACGTCATCGTCGATTCCTTCTTCGCGGCGAAGGACGGCGTCGAGCTCATCGACGTCGGCGTGGCGATCATGGAATTCGTGATGGCGGCGGAGGCCGCGACCACCATCAAGGGTCTCACGAAGGCCAGCGAGAAACTCGAGGACCTCGGCGACGGCATCGTGTCGGTGGCCTTGATGTTCACCACGCACGCGCTCACCCACCTGACCGAGAAGCTGCTCGAGGCGAAGCAGCACAAGGTCGAGAAGCCCGCGCCTGCGGCACCATCGGGTGAGCCTCCGAGCGTCCGCGAGGCGGTGGTCGAGCTCGAGGGGCTCGACCTCGAGGCGCGAGCCGCCGAGAGCGCCGCGCGCGCCGCCAAGAGACGCGCAGCGAAACGCCCGCCAACCCGCGCCCAGCTGAAGAACCCGAAGCGTCACCCCGAGTACGGGCGGTGGATGGAGCAAGCGCTTGGCATCGGCATCCCCGTCGGGCAGGCCGATCGACTGTGGTCGCTCATCATCGACGGGCTGCGCGAAGGCGATCGCGCCAAGCTCGGGTCGGTGGCCGACAGCCTGGTTCGCTGGATGGACGTGCAGCCGGGCAAGGCTGCGCTCTGGTCGGGCGGCATCGATCTCAGCGACTACGCCGCAGCCCAGGGTCGACAGACATTGGAATCTCAGGTGTTCTATCGGGCGACCAAGGGGCTCAAGCTGTGCCAGGACAAGCGAGTGGTCTTCGAGCTCTGGAAGATGCTCTCGGTGCGCTTTGCGCAACAGATCAAGGGTGAGGTCCACGTGTACCTCCGCGACTGGGATCCTGCGTCCGTGCTCGTGACCACCGAGCTGATGACGCTGCACGGAATCCCGGGCGTCACGGTGAAGTACCACGCGATGGACTGGGTCGACGGGCCGGGTCACTACGGAGAGCATCCGCTGACCGGGGTCTTCCGCGAGCTCGACGGCGAGGGCAATCCGCTGCCGGAGGGCGCGGTGATGGAGCTCGACCAGGCCCAAGCACGACGCGCGGCCAGCATCGCGAAGGCGCGCTATCGCCGTGCCCAGGCACGTAAGGGAGGTGCTCAATGAGAGCCGAAGTGACAAAACGAAAGTCCCCGGTGGATGCCATTCTCGCCGATCTCGACGATGATCCGGTCGACCGCGCCGGGTTCGAGGGTCTCGACGCCGGCGCCCTCCTCGCCCTCGACGGTGGGGACCGTGGGCTGATCGTCAGCGCGCTCATCGCACGCCTAGCCCGCGCCGATGAGGACTGGCGCATCCCGAAAGCTCTGGTCGAGCTGGAGGCGGCCGAGGCGGTGCCCGCACTGCGCGCGGCCCTGCGGCGCTGGTCGGGGCTCGGCCGGATTGCCGTCGCCACAGCGCTATGGCGCCTCGGCGCTGACGCGTCCGGCGTGCTCGCACTGCGTGCCATCGCGCTCGACCCGCTCTCGTCGCTCCGCGCTGAAGCCATCGCGGCGCTGGCCGAGCTGCGCGACCCTGCCGTCGACTCCGTGTTGTGGACGGCTCTGGAGGATGCGGACGCGCTCGTCCGCTCGAATGCTCTTGCGGCGCTCCTGGCTCGCGCCGACGTGTCGGCACTGGCAGACCAACAAGCGTCGGTACTGGGCTTGATGTACGTGCGACTCGCGTCTCCGCTCAGCGCTGTGCGCCGTGACGCCGTGCGGGACCTGCGCGCGATTCTCGCGGCGCTGGCTGCAGGTCGTTCGCCGGCCAGCCTAGGCCTCGACGCTGTCCTCGACGTCTCGCGGCCCCCCTGCTCGGCGCTCCTGGCTCAGCTCTACGATTCAACCGTCGCGATCGATGTCGTCCCACTGCGCCCGCTCGTGGGCCTCGAGCGCCTTTGGGCCGAGCAGATGTTGCTGGCGTTCCTCCCTGCCGATGCGCGCGTGCCGGGCGTGCTCGCGGCGCTCGGCTGGTCGGACCCACGTCGAGCCCGAGGGGTGTGATGGACGTCATCTATGCGAAAGAGCCTTTCCCATCGGCGGTGACCGCCAGCATCTTCCTGGCCGGTCCGACGCCGCGATCGACCGCGGTGGCGTCGTGGCGGCCGGACGCGCTGAGGCTCCTCGAGCGCCTGGGCTACGCCGGCACCGTGTTCGTGCCCGAGCCGCGCGACGGCGTCTTCCAGGGCAGCTACGTCGATCAGATCGAGTGGGAGCTGAGCGGCCTCGCGCGCGCCGACTGCATCGCCTTCTGGGTGCCGCGCGACCTCGAGCGGCTGCCTGGCTTCACCACCAACGTCGAGCTCGGCGCCTGGCTCGGCTCGGGCAAGGTCGTGCTGGGCGCGCCCGTCGACGCGGCCAAGATGAGCTACCCGCTGGCGCTCGCCGAGCGCGCTCGCGTGCCGCGCGCCGACACGCTCGAGGCGACGCTCGCCCTCGCCCTGGCGTTGGTCGGTGAAGGCGCGCCGCGCCACGGCGGCGCCTGCCAGGTGCCGCTCCACATCTACCGCACGCCGTCCTTCCAGGCCTGGCTCGGCGCGCAACAGGCGGCCGGCAACACGCTCCTCGGCGCGCGCGTCGAGTGGGCTCTGCGCGTCGGACCCGAGCGCCAGCACCTCTTCTATTGGGCGCTGCACGTCGACGTGCACGTCGCCGCCGAGGGACGCCGCAAGAAGAACGAGGTCGTCCTCGCGCGCCCCGACGTCGCGGCCGTCGTGCTCGTGCGCCGCGACCGCGCGAGCCCCGGCCGCTCCGAGGTCGCGCTGGTGCGCGAGTTCCGTAGCCCGGCCGTCACCGCCGACGGCTTCGTCCACGAGAACCCGAGCGGCTCGACCTTCGACGGCGGGGACGACATGCGCGTCGTCGCCCGCGACGAGCTCCGCGAGGAGGCCGGTCTGTCGCTGCCGCTCGAGCGCCTGGTGCCGGTCGCGGTGCGCCAGCTCTCCGCCACCATGTCGGCGCACCGCGCGCACGTCTTCGCGGTCGAGCTCGACGCGGCCGAGATGGACCGCCTGCGCGCCTCGGTCGGGAGCGTGCTCGGCGCGGACGACGGCGAGCGCACGACGCTCGAGATCTGGACCGTCGACGAGCTCTTCGCGCGCGCGCCGGTCGACTGGAGCACGCTCGGCATGATCGCCAGCGTCGTCTTCGCCTGAGCCGACGCCACGCGCGACGCGCGACGCCCGACGCCTGACGCCCACCCGATCGGATCAGTTGCCGAACGCCACGACCGCGATCAGCCCGAGGCTGACCGCGCCGAGCAGCAGCCCGCCGATGACGTCGGCGGTGCCGCCATCGACGGTCTGCACCGCGTCGGGGTCGTGGGTGCCGAGCACGGCCTCGGTCGGCCCGCTGGCGCGCCGCTCGATCTCCACCGCGGCCACGTCGGCGAACGGCAGGTCCATGCCGACCGTCGGGCTCCGCGCCTTCTCGAGCCGCAGCGTCGCGCCGCTCCGGCGGATGACCGCGTCCTCCATGATGGTCGTGCGGCCGTCGTGGTGCAGCACGATGACGCGATCGGCGCGCGGCTCGTCGCCGATGGCGCCCGGCACGAACAGCCCGACCTCGCGCAGATCCGCCTCGCGCACCGAGCGCATGACGCTGCAGGCGCCGAGCGCCGTCGCCAGGATGACGCCGAGTAGTGGCTTCATTCGACGCCCCGGAACGAATTGACGAAGGCCAGGCCGATGAAGAACGCGCCGGCGAAGACGAGCGACGCCAGCCCCACCGGCAGCGCGTCGCTGGCCTTGGCGCTGCGCTCGTAGTCCTCGCGGTGGCCCTCGACGCGCTCCTGATACACCGGCCGCGCGTCGGCCGCGCCGTCGCCGTCGGCCACCCGCACGCGCGTCACGCGCGCCTCGCCGCGCGTCTGCTTCACGCTCGCGCTCACCTCGAGGCAGGCCTCGTGCGCGACGAGGCTCGCGAGCGACAGCGCGACGACGACGCGCGCGCTCACAGGCCGGCCTCCAGCACGAAGAGCACGACCGGCAGCGCCAGCAGACCGCCCAGCGCCGCGAGCGCGCCGGCCCCGGCCGAGGTCTCGCGCCGCACCGCCGACACCGTGCGCGTGTCGACGCGCCGCACCAGCTCGACCTCGCGGATGGCGTCGCGCGGGAAGTCGCGCTTGCCGTCGGGCTCGAGGATGCGCACGCCCTCGACCGTCCCGACCACGGCGGTGTCCTTCAGCGTGAGCTCGTGGCCGTCGACGAAGCGCAGCGTCACGCGCTCGACCTCCTGGGCCGAGCCGGGGACGTCGAGCGGCGCCACGCGCCAGGCGCGGTCGACCGCCTGGGTGTGCTCGACCCGGGCCGTGACCGTCGAGCAGCCCGCCAGCGCCAGCGCCGCGAGCCAGCGCGCACGGGGGCGGAGCGCCCGGGAGGGCATGGTTCGGTGTCGAGGCATGCCGCGACCGTGCCGGTCGAGGCGCCGCGAGTCAAGGGCGACGCGGTCGCGCGCCCATCGCCACCCCGAGCCGCCGCGTCGTCGAAAGCGGCCTTTTGCAATGCCGGCGTCCGATGTAGAGTCCGCGCGTGTTGCGCCCGACCGCGTCGTTCGTCACCCTCATCGGAGCCTTGCTGCTCGCGGTCGGGAGCCATCCGGCCCGCGCGCAGACGCCTCCGCCGGAGTCCCTCCTCATCCGCGTGACGCCCGACGACAAGGTCGTCCGGAAGGGTGAGGTCATCACCTTCGTGGTGGAGGTGGCCAACACCTCGACCATCGACCTCCTGCGCGACGGACCGACCGGCGGCGTGGGGCTGCAGATGCGCCTCCCCGAGGGCTTCGCCTACGTCGAGGACAGCGGCCGCATCGAGCTCATGGGCGGCGACGGACAGGTCGTGCGCGCCGCCAACCCGAGCAAGGCGAGGAAGGAGCCGCGCCTCCTCCAGGACCGCGACGGCAACGCCGAGACGCTCAACCTCGGCGCCAACCGCGGCCTGCGCTTCACCTACCAGATCACCGCCACGCCGGCCGCCAAGCCCATGTCGAGCGACAAGCACGTGGTGTGGCTGGTCGACTCCACCGGCGGCCCGCTCAGCAACGAGGTCGAGGCGCAGGTGAAGGTCGAGGCCGACCCCGAGCTCGACCTCAGCATCGTCCTCGGCACGGTGTGGTGCGACGCCGACGGCGACGGCCACCACGACGAGGGCGAGCGCGGGTTGGGCGGCGTGCGCTTCGTGTCCGACGACGGCCGCGTCGTCGACTCCGATCGCGACGGCCGCTGGCACATCAAGGACCTGCGCCCCGGCGCCCACGTCGTGAAGCTCGACGCGCACACGCTGCCGCCCGGCTCGACGCTGACGACGCCGGTGCGCGTGCTGAAGGATCTCACCCCCGGCCTGCCCGCCACCGCCGAGTTCGGCGTGCGCTGCAAGACCGCCACGAGCGGCCCCACCGAGGTCGAGCCCGCGCCCGGCACCGCCGTCGCGCCGGTCGAGGCCGCGCCGTTCCACACCGTGCGCGGCCACGCCGGCGAGCTCATGCTGGCCATCGACGGGCTGGTCATGCCGTCGCGCCGCGCCCGCCTCGGCATCGAGACCGGCAAGCTCGTCGGCGGCAAGCCCGAGCGCGTGCGCACGACCAACGTCTCGTGGCGCCCCGGCGCGCTCGATCGGCCCATCACCTTCCGCCTCGACGTCGACGGCGACCTGCCCGACAAGAAGGGCGCGAGCTGGCGCCTCGACATCGCCGAGGTGCTGCCCAAGGAGGCGCGCACCTTCGTCCGCGCCTTCTCGGGGCGCGGCCTGCCGCCGACATCGGTGACCTGGGACGGCATGGACGGCGACAACGAGACGGGCGTCCTGCGCCGCGGCAGCTACTACGAGGCGCGCCTCACCGTGGCCGACGGCAAGGGCGACGTCGTCGAGTCGGCGCCGGTGTGGATCGGCGCCAGCTTCGGCGCCGACATGGACGAGGACGCGCGCACCATCGTGCGCGAGGGCCTCTTCGACAAGGCCGAGATGCCGTCGGTGAAGCTCCAGCGCGCGCTGCAGCGGGCCGCGGCCCAGCTGAAGAAGCACCCCGGCGCGCGCATCCTGGTCGAGGTCCACGTCGCCGCCAGCACCGTCGCCGCCAACGACCTCGTGAAGACGCGCCGCGGCGCGTTCAACATCGGCGAGTTCCTGAAGAAGGGCGGCGTCGCCTCCGACCGCGTGCTGGCCGTCGGCTACGGCGGCACGCGCCCGCTGCGGCCCAACGTCGGCGACCGCAACCGCGCCTTCAACGAGCGCGTGGAGATCGCCGTCCTGCCCGCCGAGGGCGCGCTCGACCCGCTGCCCGACATCCCCGACGAGGCCGCCTCGGTGGTGGTGCAGGGCGACGCGGTGAAGCTCGAGTCCGACCTCGCCTTCGTGGTGCCGGTCGCCAAGGCGCCGGTCATCGCCGTGTCGATGAAGTCGCCCGACGGCTCGCGCCGCTCGTTCACGCTGGGGGCGGTGCAGGCGCCGGCCGCGCCGACGCGCGTCGACGAGGGCGGGGCCATCGTGCTGCCCGGCGCCGACGACAAGAAGCCGCCCGCGCCGACGCCGGACGCGTCGGCCGAGGTCCCCGACGACACGCTCATGAAGGATCCGCTGCGCAACTTCGGCGGCCCGGCGCTGAAGGACGCGCTCGGACCCGGCGCGCTGGTGACCGGCGCCGAGCCGAAGGCGGCGGTGCCGATGACCTGCTCGACGCTCGAGGTGACGCTGCCGGAGAAGGGCCAGGTCCTCGACAGCCCGCGCCTGTGGGTGTCGGGCACGACCGATCGCAAGAACACCATCACGGTCGGCAACCAGACGCTGCGCGTCGACGCGGCCGGTCGCTTCGGCGACCTCGTCCTCGTCCCGACCGATCTGAAGGAGCTCGTCGTCACGTCGACCGACCAGGCCGGCAACGTCGCGCGCGTGCGCTGGCCGCTCACGGTGTCGACCACCGAGGTCTTCGTCCTCGCGCTGGTCGATGGCGTCGGCGGCCAGGTCGGCGCGCGCCTCGAAGAGCTCGACGGCTACGAGAAGTCCGACAACGGCGACCTCTTCATCGCCGGCCGCGGCGCGCTCTATGCCAAGGCGCGCATCTCCGGCTCGTCGCTCGCCAAGGACATCTTCGTCACGGCGCATGTCGACACCCAGCGCAAGCACGACTTCGAGCCGTTCTTCGAGCAGGTCATCGACCCGACGCGCGACTACGTCATCTTCGGCGACGCCAGCGACGACATCCGCGACGCCAACGCGCGCGGCCCGTTCTACATCATGGTCGAGGCCGACCGCTCGAAGATCATGTACGGCAGCTTCAGGACCGACATCGAGGGCCTCCAGCTCCTGCGCTACGACCGCGCGCTGATGGGCGCCAAGATGGACCTCGACTTCACCGCCGAGGACGGCTGGCACACGCGCGCCAAGGCCTTCCTCTCCGACGAGAACCGCCGCCTCGTGCGCCGTCACGACGAGCTCCGCGCGACGGGCGGCTCGCTCTACTACACGAGCGCCAAGGACCTGGTCGAAGGCTCGGAGAAGGTCTCCATCGTGCTGCGCGAGATCGACACCGGCATCGAGCTCGGCCGCGCGCCGCTCGTGCGCGACACGCAGTACCGCATCGACTATCCGTCGGGCCGCATCATGACCAGCTCGCCGGTGTCGGCGGTGTCCGACTCGCTCATGCAGATCGATGGCTTCCAGCCCTTCACCGGCCACGCCATCCTCGACGGCAACGCCGTCTACCTCGAGGTCGACTACGAGTCGCGCGCGGTGCGCTCGGCCGGCGACGTCGCCTTCGGCCTGCACGCGACGCAGGAGATCGCCGGCATCGTCGAGGTCGGCGGCGGCATCGTGCGCGAGGGTCGGCCGGCCGGCCAGGGCAACTCCGACGACGACTACCTCCTCTATGGTGCGCAGGCGTCGGTGAAGCTCTCGAAGTCGTCCAAGATCTACGGCGAGTGGGCGTCCAGCCGCTCGAAGGACGGCGTGACCCAGGTCTCGACCGACGGCGGCCTACGCTATCGCGCGCTCGACCGCGCGCCCGATGACGACGTCGGTCACGCCGCCACGCTCGGCCTCGTGGCCGACGTCGGCGAGATCGCCGGCGTCGACGACCTCGACGTGGTGGTGCGCGCGCACTGGCAGATGCTCGAGGCCGGCTTCTCGGCGGTCGGCTCGGCGCGCGAGGAGGCCACCGAGAAGTGGGGCGGCGACGTCGTGTGGAAGCCGTCCGATCGCAACCGCGTCGAGCTGCGCTACGACGGCGGCACCACGCTCGTCTCCGACGACGGCTTCGCCGACGGCCTGCGCGCGGTGGCGCGGAACCGCTTCTATGGCCGCTACGACCACCGCATCGACCACCTCGATCTGTTCGGCGAGCTGGTCTACGGCGAGCACCGCGACGACCTCGACGGCATCGCCCGCGACACCTCGGGCGTGAGCCTCGGCGGTCGCCTGCGCCTCGGCTCGCGCGTGACGCTGCTCTTGTCGCAGGACGCGCTCTTCGGTGGCGACGACGCCATCCTCGGCGACTCGGCCAACGATCGGCTGACCACCAACGCCGGCTTCGAGGTGAAGCTGGCCGGCGACCTCGCCATCCGTGCGCTCGAGAGCGTGCGCTGGAACGGCGACAACGCCACGCGCCTCGGCCTCGTCACGCGCCTCGATGCGAATAGCCGCATGTACGTCGAGGAGCGGCTCATGCCGGGCGAGGAGGCCAACCGCATGGTCTCGGCGCTGGTGGTGGGCGGCGACACCGCGCTCGGCAACGACGGCAAGGGCCGCGCCTACGGCGAGTACCGCCTCGATGGTGGCCTCGGCGGCCACACCAACGAGGCCGTGGTCGGCCTCGGCCGGAGCTTCGACGTCACGCCCGGCGTGCGCGCCACCTTCGGCTACGAGCGCAGCCAGTCGATCGACGCGCCCGACTCCGAGCCCACCGGCATCCCCGGCGGCGGCTCGCGCGACGTGCTGTCGGGCGGCCTCGAGGTGCTGGTCTCCGACGTCGTGAAGTTCGGCGGCCTCTACGAGCTGCGCTACGACCGCGACCGCCCGGGCGAGGCGGCCACCGAGCTCTTCCAGACGGTCGCGCGCAACGGCCTCGACGTGAAGCTCGGCGAGGACGTGACCCTCATGGGCGTCTTCAACTACGCGCTGTCGCAGGACCTCGACACGCGCACCGTGGTGCGCGAGGACCTCGAGGCCACGGCCGGCATCTCGGTGCGCCCGCTGAGCGACGACGACCTGGTCTTCATCGCGCGCTTCTCGCAGGTCGGCGAGCGCGCCAACGAGCAGAGCGTGAGCCTGCTCGGCGAGACGCTGCGCTCGGACGAGTCGCGCACCTCGAGCATCTTCAGCATCGCCGCCGTCATCGGGCTGGTCGACGACCTGTCGCTCACCGAGAAGCTGGTGTGGCGCTTCACGACGACCGGCTCGCGCATCGCCCCGAACGGGCACGAGGACGAGCTCCTGTGGATCAACCGGCTGGCCTGGGAGCTCATCGAGGGCTTCGAGCTGGCCGGCGAGTTCCGCCTGGTGGCGGCGCTCAACGACCTGGCGATCGAGAAGAACGGCGGCCTGGTCGAGCTCGGCTACACCATCGCCGACCACGCCCGCCTGGGCGTCGGCTGGTCGATCGACGGCTTCGCCGGCGGGCTCCTCCCCGGCGAGCAGGCCAACGACGTCGACAACGGCTTCTTCGTGCGCCTCACCGGCATGTACTGAATGGCTGTGGCCCCGCTCGGGGCCGCCTGGCCGCTCGGTCCTTCGCCAAGCCCCGCCTCTTCGGCGGGCCTTCGCTCCGGAGCCGAGCGGCGGCCTTCGCTCGGAGAATCCGCTGGCCCCCGACCGGGCGCGGGTGCATCATGCCCTGGCGGGCGTGGTCGGCACTGCGCTCGCCCCCGGCTCTCGCGCACGTACCAGCGCGGCAGCCCAACCGGGACCTGGGCGAGCCCAGATGTCTCCCGCAACCCGAGCGTCCGGCCCGGGGCTTTGTCATCCTTTGCGCCGGCTCCATCGAAGCGCTGGCAACCGTCGTCGACGGGTTGCCGAGCCTGCGCGTTCGTGCGAAGACCATTGAGCTTTCAGGAGGGTCCATGATGAAGAAGCTCGTTCATGCCGCGTTCCTTGCCTCGCTCGCCATCCTTGGCGGCGCAGGCTGCTGCGCTACGGCGCCCGAGGCCGCTCCGACGCCGCCGCCGCCGCCCGACGCCGACGGCGACGGCATCATCGACTCCGAGGACCAGTGCCCGACGGTGGCCGGCTCGGCGAAGTTCGGCGGCTGCATCGACAGCGACGACGACGGCCTGCCCGACAACGTCGACCAGTGCCCGCAGGTGAAGGGCACCGTCGAGGACCGCGGCTGTCTGCCCCCGCCGCCGCCCGACGCCGATGGCGACGGCATCCTCGACAAGGACGACGCCTGCCCGCAGGTCGCCGGCCGCGCCAAGGCCATGGGCTGCCCCGACCGCGACATGGACGGCATCGCCGACGACAAGGACAAGTGCCCTGACCAGGCGGGCGTCGCGGCCGAAGAGGGCTGCCTCCCGAAGGCGGTCCAGAAGTTCGCGGGCGCCATCAAGGGCATCACCTTCGACGCCGGCAAGGCGACGATCAAGAAGGCGTCCTACAAGACGCTCGACGAGGCCGTGGCGGCCCTCCAGCAGTACCCGGAGCTGCGGCTCGAGGTGCAGGGGCACACCGACGACCAGGGTCCGGACGACGCCAACATGAAGCTGTCGCAGGACCGCGCCGACGCGGTGAAGCAGTACATGATCGACAAGGGCATCGCCGCCGATCGCCTCGCGGCGACGGGCTTCGGTGAGACCCAGCCGGTCGCCGACAACAAGACCGCGGCCGGTCGCACCAAGAACCGCCGCATCGAGTTCCACCTGCTCGGCTCGAACTGATCCGCTCGCGGCTCCGTTCGTGAGCTGACGGCCGGGTGCCCGCGAGGGCCCCGGCCGTTTGCTTTTCGGGGCCACGTCGATGCGGTCCAGAGCAGCGATCAGATGCCGACGCAGCGGAGGTTCTGTTCGCTGCTCTAGCGACGCACGCGTGCGCCGAGTCCGGCCTGGATGATGCGCGCCGCGTCGCGCGCCGCGGTCCACAGGTCGGGCGCGCCGGCGGACGTGCCCGTCCGGGCGGCGTCGCCGCTGGTCGCGGGGTCGGTCGTTTCGGAGGCGCGGCGCACCGCCGCGACGGAGTCGTGATGGGTCATGGCCTGCATGTCCCCTTCACGCGGACGGCCATCCCGACCCGCCACATCGACCTCCGAGGCGGGTCGCCCACCGCCTCGCGGGTCGCGCCGTCAGGGGGCCGCGACGTGATAGAACGCGAAGCGCGAGCGGCCGATGACGACCAGGGTCTGGCTCGCGGCGTCCCACGCCATGGCGGTGATCTCGCGCCCCGTGTAGCCCGGCAGGGTCAGCGTGCGCGGCACCTCCGAGCCGATGTCGTAGACGCTCAGGACGCCGCCGCCGCCGCTCTCCGGCACCCGGCCGGTGATGATCGTCGTGGCGGTCGCGACGATGGCAGTGTCGTCCGCGACGCCGGCGCACGAGTCGGGCCCCGCGACCGCCGGCACCGCCCCGAAGTCGATGGCGGCCGGGCCGATCGAGTCCGGGCAGGCGCCGATGACGCCCAGCATGAAGACCTTGCTGCCACGCGAGGTGACCCCGCGGAGCCCGCCCGTGACCGGGCTCATCGGCTGCTCGTCGACGAGCGCGCCGCCCAGCGTATAGCGCCGGACGCAGGTCGGTCCGCCGGCGCAGCCCTGCTCGGAGCCGACCACGATGTGCTCGCCGTCGTTGCCCATGCCGTTCGAGTCGGGCGTCACCAACACGGGCACCAGCGCGTCGCTGGCGCGGTCGTAGCGCGCCACCGTCGTCGGGTCGCCGAGCGACTGTGCGTACAGCGTACCGCCCAGGAACGTCGCGCCCCAGATGTTGCCCGACGGGACCTGGGAGATGTCGGCGAGGACGGACTTCTCGAGCGTCAGGACCGGCGTGCCGGCGAACGGGTCCTCGGCCGGCGCGGCCGGGAACGCCGGAAAGGCGTGGGCGAAGGACGCGCCGGCGCCGCTCGTGCCGGTGTAGGCGACCTCGACGTTCTCGCGGTGCGGGGCGCCGCCGAGCGTCAGCGGGTTCGCGCCGCACGCGGCCAGCGACTTGGCGTCGCCGGTCGTGGTCGGGTCGGCGTCGGCGACGTCGCTCGAGAGGTCGAAGGCGATGTACGGGTAGACGCTGCCCGCCGCGACCGCGGTCGGCGGGGTGCCGACGAGCACGGGCGCGCTCAGGTCGTCGGCCGTGGCCTTGGTCCGGAGCGAGCAGCTCGCGAGGTCGAAGGCGGGCGTCTCGACGCCGAGCGCGACGTTCCAGTAGGCGAGGTGCTCGCCGTCGACGGTGTCGGTCGAGCGATAGACGGCGGCCTGGTAGAGCGGGCCGGCGCCGGGGCTCGACTCGCTGAGGCCGACGCAGCCGCTCGGGCCAGCGCTGCCGTCGGCGCGGCCGGCGCTGGCGCACAGGTTGCCGTCGGGCGCCGTCGGGTCGACGGTCGTCACCACGTCGCCGCAGGCGATGACGACGTCGTCCATCAGGAGGCGCGGCGCGTGCTCGCCGCCGACGGCGCAGGCGAGCCCCAGCACGTCGGTCGTCCGGCGCGCGCCGCTGGCGTCGAAGAGCAGGTCGCCGGCGTCGCAGTCGAGCTTGGCCGAGCAGAAGATGTCGTTGAAGCTCACCGCGATGTCGAAGAAGCCCTGGTGCGCCGGGCGCATGAGCGCCACGTCGAACTCGACCTGCGTGTCGGCGTTCTCGCGGCAGTCGGCGAGGCGGCTCAGCGTGCCCGGGTCCTGGAAGGCGATGCTCGCGTACGGGCCGCCCGCGTCGGGGGCGAAGTCGCCGTCGTTCTCGCCGTACTCGTCGTGGTCGGCGTCGAGCGCGACGCCCGCCGCGTAGAGGCCGCTGACGCTGACGAAGACCTTGTTCCAGTGGGCGCTCGGGTCGCCGGCCGGATCGTAGTCGACGCCGCTCGGGTCGCCGTTGGCGTCGGCGTCGCACGTGCCGATGTAGGTCGCCGAGCCTCGGCCGTCGCCGTAGCGGCTCGACGTGATGCGCGTCTCGAACACCGTCTGACCGGCCTCGTTCTCGACGTGGATGTCCCACACCGCGTCGGCCACGCCGTCGAGCGTGAGGGCGGCGATGTCGAGGGCGAGCGCCGGGCCGCCAGCGCTCCGCCCATCTTCTGCGCACGCGCCCAGCGCGACTCCCAGGACGGCGAGAGAGATCGGGTAGAACCGCATGACGTGCGCTCCGGGCCGGGGACCGTGGTCGGCCGGTCGCCCGCGCGACCGTCGCCGTGACGGAGCCCCGACGCTAACGCCGCCGCTGGCCGGCGGTCAACGGCCAGGCAGGTCCGCGCACGCTCCTCGGGTGCGGTCATGTTCGGAAAACTGGCGTCGTCCGACCGTCGCCGTACGCTCGTGCGATGACCCGCAACAGCCACCAGATCGTGCGCCAGTGGCGCCTCCTTCGAGCGCTCGAGGCCAGTCGTCACGGCCTCACCATGGCGGAGCTCCACGACGCCATCGATGAGGAGTGCGACCCTCGGACCCTCTATCGCGATCTCGAAGCGCTCCAGGCCGCCGGCTTCCCGCTGACCAAGGAGGACGACGAGAAGCGCTGGCGCGTGCTGGAGCCGCGTGAGGGCGGCTGGGTCGTCCCGCTCGAGCCCACCGAGCTCATTGCCCTCGCGCTGGCCGAGAACCTGCTCGTCCACACGGGCGCCTCGACGCTCTTCGATCCGCTGGTCGTCCTGCGCTCGAAGCTGCTGGCGATGATGTCCCCCGCCGGGCGCACCTACTTCGACGAGCTGAAGACCGCGTCCCTGGCGACGATGAAGGCCCCGGCCGGCTTCGGCGACAAGTCGGAGATCCTCTCGGCGTTGCAGGACGCCATCCAGGAGCGCGAGGTCGTCACCATCCTCCATCACAAGCCTGGCGACGCAGCTCCCAAGGAGCGCGTCGTCGAGCCCTACGCGACCTGGTTCACCGAGGGCGGCTTCTACGTCATCGCGTATTGCCGCACGGCAGGCGACTTCCGCCACTTCGCGCTGCAGCGGATCCTGGCGGTGACCCGCCGCGACGAGAGCTTCGAGCCAAGCCCGATCTTCGACCCCGCAGCCTACACGCGGAAGGGCTTCGGCGCCTACCACGGCCCGGTGCAGCGCATCGTCCTCGAGTTCGGGCCGGCAGTCGCCTTCCTCGTCCGCGAGCGCCGATTCCATCACACCCAGCGCCTGCGCGACCTGCCCGCCGGCGGCGTCGAGCTCACCATGGAGGCCGCCGGCCTGCCCGAGGTCGCCGCCTGGATCGCCGGCTTCGGTGGCGACGTCGTGCCGCACGCCCCAGCCGCGCTGCGCGAGGCCGTCCGCGGCCTCTTCGAGCGCGGGCTCGCGGCACTCGATCGGTCCGCGCCCGCCAGCGACACCTAACGTCGCGACACCGCCTGCCAGGCGCATCCTCCAAGCTCGGCGCTGGAGGGTCCTCATGCGCTTCGTCCACTTCGCCGACCTGCACCTCGACACCCCGTTCACGCGGTTGCCACCGCTGGCCGCGCGCACGCGGCGGCAGGCTTTGCGTCAGACCCTCGAGGCCATCATCGAGGTCGCGCGCCGCGAGCGCGCCGACGCCATCACCTGCGGCGGGGACCTCTTCGAAGCCGACCGCGTCTCGCCCGACACCCTCGCGTGGCTGCGCGACCGCCTCGGCGCCGCCGGCTGTCCCGTCTACGTCGCGCCCGGCAACCACGACTGGGTCGGCCCGCGCACCGCCTGGCTCACCCACGACTGGCCGGCCAACGTCCACGTCTTCCTCGAGGCGCGGCTGGCCCCGCTCGAGCTCGCCCCGGGTCTCGTCCTCTGGGGCGCCGGTCACGATCGGCCGCGCGGCACGGCTGATCTCCTCCAGTCCCTCATCCGCCGTCCCGCCGACAGCGGCGCGTTGAACCTGGCGCTCTTCCATGGCTCCGAGCGCGCGTCCTTCCCAATCCAGGGCCGCGACAAGGAGGCGCATGCGCCGTTCGACGCCGCCGACCTCCCGCGCACCGGCCTCGCGCACGCGCTGCTCGGCCACTTCCACGTCCCGGCCGACGGCCCGCACCACACCTACCCGGGCAACCCCGACCCGCTCCAGTTCGGCGAGACGGGTCGTCGCGCGGCCCTCGTCGTCGACGTGACGCCGGCTGGCTTGACGCGTCGGCGCGTGCCGGTCGCGCGCTCGCAGGTGCAGGAGGTCTCCGTGTCGCTCGACGCCGCGGCCCATCGCGACGAGGCGCTCACGCGCATCCGGGCCGCGACCACCGGCCTGTCAGGTGCGGTGCGACTCGAGCTGCACGGCGAGGTCGCGGCCGAGCTCGATCTCGACCTCGCCTGTGACCTCACCCCCGAGGCCCTCGGCCTGCTCGACTCCAGCGACCGCGCGGTGGTCGTCGACACGACGCGCCTCACCTGGGGACTCGATCGCGACGTCCTTCGGCGCGAGGCGTCGGTGCGCGGCGAGCTCGTGCGCCGCCTGGAGGCCGCCGACCTGCCCGACCAGGAGCGGCAGCGCGTCCTCCACGTGGGGCTGCGCGCGCTCGCGGGGCGAGACGATCTGGAGGTGGTCTGATGTGGCTCGAGTCGATCGAGATCGTGGGGTTTGGTGGGCTCGAAGGGCGCTACACACTCGCTCGCGGGCTGTCGGTCGTGCACGGGCCCAACGAGGCTGGCAAGTCGACGCTGGCCGCGGCGCTCCTGGCCGGCCTCTGTGGCCGTGTCCGCCGTCGCGGCCGCGCCTTTGACGCGTGGGAGCGCTATCGCCCGTGGTCCGGTGGCCCGTGGCGAGTGCGGCTCGTCGTCCGCCTCGACGTCGGCGGTCGCTTCGAGCTCTGCCAGGACCTCGACGAGCCGTCGCGGTCCAAGGTCGTCGATCTGGAGCTCGGTCGCGATCGGACCTCGGAGCTGCTGGTCGACCGCGCGCCGGACGGCAGCCTCTGGCTCGAGCTCGACCGCTCGGTCGTCGTCAAGACCCTCGTCGTTCGGCAGGGAGAGCTCGCCGGCGTGCGCGAGACGCCCGACGACATGCAGTCGATGCTCCAGCGCGCCGCCACGCGGGGCGCCCCGGACGCCACCGCCAACGAGGCGCTGGCGCGCATCGAGCTCTTCCGGAAGGAGCACGTCGGCAGCGAGCACGCCAGCTCGACCAAGCCTCTCAAGCGCGCGACCGACGCCGAGCGCGATGCGCGGCGCGCCCTCGAAGCGGCCCAGGCGGCCCAGGCCGATGACACCGATCTCGCGCTGCGCGCGCGCCACTTCTTGACGGTCGCCGAGTGTCTGCGTCGCGATCGCGACAGCGCCCGAGCCGCCGCGGCTCGGCGCGAGCGCCTGAGCCTCGAGTCGCGCCTCGGCGGAATCGCAGCCATCGACCAGCGCCTCGAGGCGCTGGCCGATTCCGAGCCGACGGTGGCGATCGCGACGCTCGACGACCTGACGACGACGCTCGCCGGTGTGCGCGAGCGGCTGCCGCCCGAGCCTCTCTGTCCCCCGGACAGCGCGGCCATCGCCCGCGAGCTGGCCGCCGTTCCCGCCGAGCCCGCGGGCGACGTCGAGCCCCACCCGACCGTGCTGGCGGCGCTGCGCGAGCAGGCTGTCGCCGTCGAGGCGCTGCGCCGCCATCGCGCGTCGGCGCCGCAGGAACCGCGGGCCGTGCCGACGACCCTCGAGCCGCACGCGCTGCGCGGGCTGGCCAGCGTGCTCGATGCTCCGCTCCCGCTGCCGCCGACGGTGCGGGCGTTGGCGGTCGAGTCGCCGCCGGTCTGGCCCTGGTTCGGCGTCCTCGTCGGCTGCGTCGCCGCCGGTGCTGGCGTCGGTGTGATGGCCTGGTGGCTCGCCCTCGCGGGCGTGGCGCTGGCTGTCGCCTGTGTGATGTGGGCCCTGCGCGGGCGCCGCCGCCGCCGCCCAGGCGCGAGCAACGCGGCGGCCGAGGCCGGCTGGCGTCGCCACGAGGCCGACCTCGAGCACGATCAGGAGCGTCGCGTCGAGGCCCGGCGCGTCTTGTCCAGCGGCGGCGTCGGCGTCGACTCGACCTCGGCGCGTGACGCGGCGTCACACCTCGAGGCGTGGGCCGATGAGTGTCGCGTCTGGCAGGCGTGGGTCGCCGACGACGCGCGCCTCGAGGGCGCGGCTCGCGCGGCCGACGCCGCGCTCGGGCACGCGCTGCGGTCGCGCGGCGCCGAAGCCGTCGCCGACTACGAGGAGGCCTGTCGCGCTCGCGCCGCGGTGGCCCGGGCGGCCGGCCGCCGCCCGGATCTCGAGCGGCTCCTGGCCGCCCGGAAGCGCGTCGAAGGCGAGCACGAGCAGCGGGCCGAGGCCTGTCGCGAGGCGCGGCGTCGCATGGGGATCGCGCTGGCATCCGCGGGGCTCCCGGACTGGGACGAGACCCCGGCCGGGCTCGCCAGCATCGCGACGTGGCTCGACGAAGAGCGTCAGCGTCACGCTCGCGCGCTCCAACGCACGGCGCTGCTCGAGCAGCGCGCCGCATACCTGGGTGGCGCCTCGGCCGAGGCGCTCGCGGCCGAGCTCGAGGCGCTGCCGCCGACCGATCCCAGCGCGCCCGCGGCGCCGTCCCAGTCGCTGGCCTGCATCGAGGAGGAGCTCGGCGAGTGTGAGCGGCAGGCCGCGCGGCTCCAGGGTGAGCTCGCGGCGCGCCGGGAGGGCGAGCCGTCGATCGCCGAGTCGGAGGAGGCGCTGGCGCGCGCCCGCGCCGAGCTCGATCGCCTGCGCCGGCTGGATCGCACGCTCGACCTCGCCGCTCGCTACCTGTCCGAGGCGCGCGACGCGGTCCATCGCGACATCGCGCCGCGCCTGGCCGCACGCCTGACGGCGGCGGTGCCGCGCCTGACGGCCGGCCACTACCGGGAGGCTCGCGTCTCGGCCGACACGCTCGAGGTGTCGGTGCGCGACGCGGAGGGGCACTGGCGCGACGCGAGCGCGCTGTCCTTCGGTGCCTCGGACCAGCTCTACCTCGCGCTGCGCGTCGTGTTGGCGCAGGCGCTCACCAAGCCGCAAGAGTCCGCGCCGCTCCTCTTCGACGACATCACGGCCCACGCCGATCCGGAGCGTCGCGACGCCATGCTCGCCTGGCTCGCGGCGCTCTCGGAGCGCCACCAGGTCGTCCTCTTCACGAGCGATCCCGCGGTCGTCAGCTGGGCCGAGTCGCAGTCGGCGACGCTTCTGGACCTCGGCCGAGCGCGCCCCGGGTCACCCTGACTGAGCCTGCAGCGCCTTCCAGACGTCCAAGACTCCGAGGGCGCCAGCCCAGTGATCGAGGTAGGCGAGGTCGAGGGTCCCTCCTTGGGTGGCGAGGATGCCTCGGACGTCGTCGAGCTGCCGTGCCGAGCCGCCACCGAGGGCCGACCACTCGAGCTTCGAGAGGATTGTGTCCTCCGGCGTCGCGACCCAGGTCGACACGCCGAGGATCTCGGCGTGCTGTCGGCGCCCGAGCTCGGCAACGCTGAACGGGCGGTCCTTCCGGACCATGAGGTCGGCCTTCCATCCGCTCTCGAGGTCGATCACGTTGAACGGGCCGCGCCGCAGGACGGCGTCCCGGACCGCCTCGGCACTGATGTAGTAGCGGTCCTCCGGAAACGCGGCGACGAGGCGGGCGATGTCGGCACGCCCAAGGGCGATGACGAGATCGATGTCCTGGGTCGACCGCGGCGGTCCATGCAGCGCGCTCGCCATCGAGCCGACGAACATATACGTCAGTCCGAGCCCGTCGAGGGTGGCGACGACGCGCGCGATGAAGCCACCGAGGTCGGTCACGGTGCCAAGAGCGGCATCCCAGGGAACGCCGCCGTGAAGAGCGCATCGCCGAGGGTTAGCCGGCGCAGGGCGAGCTCGACGTCTTGCTCCGAATACGCCGCGTGCCGGCACCGGATCCCCGAGCGCGCCACCTCGCGCAGCTCGTCGCTCATGCGCACGGCGATAGCTACTCGCCCGGACGGCCCGAGTCGCCTCCAGATGGCCATCTGGACGCGCTCGGCTTCGATGGATGTGTCACGCTCTCCCACCCGCCCAAGCTATCACAGCCGCCTGAATCCAGTCTCGTGTCAGCCATGGCAGCAGGTCTCAGGGCATCGCAAACCAGCGGTGACCTTCACGTCGAATCGCGCCTCGCGCGGCGAGCCGGTCGACGCGCTGACTGACGCCGGCCGCTGCGCCTCGGTAGCCATGGTGACGCGCGAGCTCACGATGCAGAGCCGCCTTGCCGATCCCTGGTCGTCTTCGGAGCGTCTCCAAGATACACGCGTCGACCAGAGGACCCGGGTGCCGTCGCCGCGCCAGTAGCAGACCCGCGCCGGTACGGATAGGCCGTACACGACGGCGCGCGCGTCGCGCGAGTCCCCAGACGATCGCTCCGCCGTCGGCCGCGAGAGCCTCGAGTGTGGACTCAGGGAGACGCTCGCGCATCTCGCCGAGGACCTTGTCGGCTCCCGCGGGCATCCCGTCCGGCGGCAGGCTCGACCAGACCTCGTCGAGCAGGGCATCGATCGCAGGCTCGTCGAGGGCGATATGGTCGCGATGGAGGTAGCGCCCGCGGCCGAGCGCGACCGCCTCGTCCAGCAGCTGCAGAACGCTCGCGACGACGGCCTGATCGGCGCGTCCCGGCAGCCTGGCGATCATCGACCGAAGCGTGAGCGCGCTCGGCGACGCGCGCAGGACACCCAGGAGGTCCTCGCGCAGGCTCGTCCAACGAGCCCCCACGGTCGCCCGCCAGCCCACCATGGGCGATGCTCGCCAGACGAAGATCTCTTCGCGTCGAGCAAGCTCGCCATGGAGCATGCGCCAGTCGAGCCCGGCCAGAGATGGCTGCTCCATCGTCATCACCTCGACCAGCGCACGAAGGTTCACCGGCCTCTTGGAGCCTTTGACGGTCTCGACCGCCTCTTCCACGGCGGCGGCGAGCTCCGCCGGCGAGACCGCCGCGTGCGCTCGATGCACGTAGCGCGAGTAGCCCGCGGTCAGGATGCGGCGGTCGCGCTTCACTCGCGACTGGACACTGCGGCGCCTGGCGCGGAGCGGCAGCCCGCGCTCTTTGATCGCCACTCGGGCGAGTCGGGTCAGCTCGTCGAGCGTCAGCGGCCCTTCGGCCTCGTCGAGCACGTCAGCCAGGAGGTTCCCGAGCGTCGGGCGGGGCGGCGGCGCCAGTCCATGCTCGTCCCACACCAGCCTCAGGACCTCGCTGCCGAGGCGCCTCACGTCACCGTCATCGAGCCGGAGCCCCGACATCTCCAAGGTCAACGACAGCCAGTCCGTCGAGATGGGGCGCGTCATCATGCGGATCGCTCGTCGCGCGGCGGTGACGACCGCGTCGAGCTCCTCCGTGGGCGTGGTGGCGATCCATGCCTCGCGCCACACGACGAGCCCGCTCTCACCGAGTTCGAGCGCGAGGGCGAGCTCGTTGGGCGTACAAGGTCCTTGCATGGCGCAGAGCGCTTCCACGCGGACGAGCGTCGGACTGGTATCGACCTCGTGCCTCAGTTGCCGCCCTAGCTCCGCAACCACCTCGCCGAAGCGCGATTGAACCTCCGCACGTGCGTCCCGCTCGAGCTGGCGCACACGCTCGCGTGTGATGCCCATCGGGATCGCCAGCTCCTCCAGGGTGCGACCCGCGCCCGCGCGCTGCGACAGAACCGACCAGGAGCGCTCGTCCAACACTTGCCTCATGGCGGCGGCGAGCTGCGACGCGTTGGTGATGTCGTCGGCGCTGCCGTGCAAGTAGCGCTCGAGGCCATGATCCGCGATGACGTCGAGCTGCTCACGCAATTGGGTCAGCGTGCGCCGACCGAAGTTCGCGAGCGAGCACAGTTGGGAGTCCGAGACCGCCTCGACCAGCTCACCCAGCGTGTGGATTCCTGCCCCGCGCAGCGCGGCAAAGGCCCGGACCGGTGCGAGTCGGAGAACCGACTCCCACGGTGTGTCTGCGCTCAGACCTCGCGCCACCAGCCGCTCGAGGCGTCCGGGCGCGGCCGGCGGCGTCCGCGCGGGAGCCGCGCCGGGCCCGCGCCCACACATCGTCCTAGCGGTCGCGTGCAGCGCGTCGAGCTTCTTCTTCTTGATGCGTCCGACGCCTGCCGCCCGCTCCCACAACGACGCGCTCGCATCGGCCATGGCCTGCACCGATTCGAGGCCTAGCTTGCGCAGCGTCGGATGGAGAAGCGGCGGCGCCAGCTCGAAGAGCCCGATGGCGGGAGTAGCCGAGGTCGCTTCGCGCATCGGCGATGGCGCAGCAGTCGGAGCGATCGGCTCCTCCGCCGAGCGCGCCTCCGAGCGCGGTGCATGCGATGGAGCGCCGGGGTCGAGGTCCTTCGCGTCGACCTCGCCGAGGCCTTCTCCGACATCGCGCCCGAGGCGGAAGAGTCGGCTCTGCTCTTCGATGAGGGCTAGCGCGTTCGGGAAACGCCGGTAGATCTCGGCCCGGGACGCCGCGAAGCTCCCCTGTTCGAGCTGGCGCGCGAAGGTCACCATGCGCGACAGCACGGACGGGCTCAAGAATCTGTTGGGCTGTTGCAGCCAGCGCCGCGAGCGACGACTCGGGCCGATGGCGGTGAAGTGCCAGTACTGCTGTGCCGCAAGCTTCCGCACGTAGCTGAGCTGCGCCTCGTTCCACGGGTCCAGCACATGCTCATGGGCCAGCACGAGCTCGTTGTCGGAGTCGCGCCGGAGCAGCCAGGTGAGCACGAGCGCGGGGCCCGTGGCTGTCGGGAAGACCGTCGAGACCTGATTCAGGCCGACGCCATCGAGCAGCGCGTCCGCCGCCTCGTCCGTCGGCTCGACGAAGAACAGCGCGACCTCGCGTCCGACCTTGGCATGAAATGTGGCCTGTCCAGTGAGCAGCGCCCCGCCCTTGGCCACGGCCAGCGCCACATCCTCGGCCGAGAGCGGCGCCCGGCTCGTCGCCGGAGCGCCTGGCCAGCGGTTGTCTCGCAGCGCCTTCATGGAACTCCTAGCGATTGAGGGGGAGGTTTTGATGGGTCATCCTCTTCACGACGGACCCGCGGTCACAGGACCAACGCTGGCGTGAAGCTGCCATAGCCGCCCTGGTCACTCCGGCGGATGCCCGATCGGAGCACCGTCTCGATACCGCGCGCCGCTCGCTCCGATGCGGTCATCGCTTCGGGTCGAAGGAGCCGGAGCGTCGTTCGGGCGAGGTCGAGGGTCAGTGGGCGAGACCAGAGCGGCCATGTGAAGTGGCCGGTCTTCCACTCTCCCGAGCATCCCGTCGTGACGATACGAGAGCCTCGGGGGACGACTCCGACCGAGGCGAGTCCGCGGACTCCCAGCCAATCGGCGCCTGGCACGCCGGTCTTCTTCTCCGTCGCCGGGTTCGAGGCTCGCAGCGCGTAGTCGCGGGACGCCGTGGCGTCCCAGGCCCAGACGGGGCGCTCGCGGGTGTATCGCCCGGGTCCTACGATGGCCGCCCGCAGGTCGTCAGGGCCGACCGCCCCCACGAGGTCGACTACCATCTTGAGCCAGAGCTGCTTTCCGGCCGTGAAGTGCAGCGCCGTCGGCTTCGTGTTGCCATTGTTGTCGACAACGACGTCGGTCGCGAAGGCCGCAGCCCAATCGACGGCGCGCCGCGTCGTCCGCTCCGACCTCGCGACCAACCCTTCGAGGTACGCGCGATAGACCGCCGGAGGTGGCTTGAGATCGCGGACGCCGGCGTACGCGAGCGCCAGCGCAGGATCATCGATACACGCCTGACGGTCGGCGTCGAGGAGTGCCAGGAGCTCGTCCATGCTGGTCGTCACGCCGTGGAGAACCGGTCGCCATACCCCCTCATCTCGCCACGACAGTCGCCCTCCGCGAGCCGCGGTCGCTTCCAACACCCCCAGCGCGGCGAGGAGCCCGAGCGGGTTCGAGCCGTCGAGGCCGGTCAGCGTCACTTCGCTCACGAGGCACCTCCCTTCGCGCTACGCTGCTCGTCCTCGCTGCGGCGGTGGTCGCCCAGACGCACCAGCGCTTCGAGCCATGCGAGGCCCCACCACCCGTAGCGCCGGACCAGGACCCAGAAGCGCTCGCCGATGCCGGAGTCGAGCTGCTCCAGGCCGTGGGCGCTCGATGCCGTGAGGCGCACGCCGTCGCGCTCGAGCTCGGCGACCACCGGAGCGTCGTCGAACACCACCGGCGCCAGCGGCCGACAATGACCATGGTGCGAGGCCACCAAGTGCAGCACCAGCTCCCAATCCCACGCGCGTGCCGCCAGCGCTTCCGACCCGCGCATCATCGCGACCGACAGGACCTCGTGCCGCGACCCGCGCGGATAGCCCGAGGCCTCCTGCGCGCGCTGGCGCGACCGTTGGTCGTTGGCCGCCGTCGCCGACTTCGCGATCGGCTCCTCGGCCACCTCGGCCCTGAAGCGGTCCCCGCCGTGCAGCATTCGCTGGAAGCGTCGGTCGACTTTGCCCGCGTCGTGCCATCCCGCCGCGAGGATGACGTCGGACACCAGCTCCGCTCCGAGACCGACACGGCGCGCGAAGCCTCCCGCCACCGTCGCCACGCCGTCGAGGTGCTCGCGCAGCGTGACCTCGACCCCGCTGAAGCTGCCCTCCTCCTGCTCGGTCGTCATGCCGGCCTGGTCGGGTCCGAAGCGCTTGCGTCCGCTCACGACGAAGCACTCGCGCGGCCCGTCCTCGCCGCTCCCGGGCGCTGCCGAGGTCAGCAGCGGCACGCGCACCACGCGCCAGCGCTTCGCCTTCTCGGCGGCGAGCTTCGCCACCAGCTGACCGAGCTCGCCCTCCGCGTCGCCGGCGAAGCCTTGGATCCAGGTCGTCACTGCGTCTCGGTCGTCGGTCTGGTCGCTGGGCCGCGGCCAGCCGTCGCCCACGACCGCCGGGTGCAGCCGCAGCGAAACCCGCCCCCGCTGTCGCAGGGTCGTAGCCTCGGCACGATCGCTCACCACGTCCGCGCTCGTCGGGTCCCAGTTGCCCGAGGTCACACCGCCATACATCGCCGGCACGAGGACCGTGTCGCCGGGCGCGATCAGGTCGGCCTCGACCACGTCCACCGCCTTGTCGCGAGCGCTCCACCGCAACGCGCGCCAGGCCCGCGACGGCTGCGCGCGCTCGTCGTCGTCCACAGCCACGGCGCCCTCGACGTCCGCGGCCGGGGGCTCGGGCAAGCCTAGGAGCCAGCGCTTCACCGCGCCGATAGGCACGGCCATCGCCTCGCCCGGCGTCGGCGGCATGCCCGCCACAAGCGCCGCCAGAGCGTCTTCGGCGGCCGCGTCCAACGCGGCCTCGTTGAGGTCGGCCCGCCACACGAGCTGCACCTCCGCGCTCGGGCGTTGCGGTCCGTGCAGCCATAGCGACACGTCCGGGTCCGGCTCTGGAACTGGCGACGTCTGGACCCACGCGTCGAGGTGTGCCGGCAGGAGGATCGGCGCGTGGAGCTTCGGCGCCACCAGCGTCGCGAGCACGCTCGGATCGAGCGCCGGGAAGTGACTCGGGCCGAAGTCGAGCGACGGCTGCGCTTCGAGCCAGGCGGCGGTGGCCTTCAGCGCGTCGCCGTAGACCGGGTCACCCCCGAGGTCGCCCGAGCGCAGCACGATGACGCCGCTCGACGCGCCGAGCTCGCCCAGCCGATCGAGGCGCCCGAAGCGCTGGCGTAGCGCGTCCAGGCTCGCGCACTCACTCACGAGGAAGTCGAAGTCGAAGTCGGCGCCAGCCTCGATGCACTGCGTCGCGACCACGAGGATCGGTCGCTCGCCTGGACCACGCTTGCGCTCGCCCGCGCCGACCCGCGGCACGATGCGCCGCTCGACCTCGTCCCGATCGATCGGCCGCATACGGCCCGTGACGAGCACGACGTCGGCCAGATCCCCGACCTTGGCGCGCGCCTTGTCGGCGACCTCGCGCGCCGTGCGCACCCGATTCACGACCACGGCCACCGCCGCGGCTTGTCCGGCCTTCACGGCCTGCATCGCGAGCTCCGCGCACTCGTCGGCGAACGCCCCGTTGCTCTTCACCCGCTTCAGCGCGACCGCCTTCCGGTTCTCGAGCCGTCGCGCCAGCCGCTCATGGCGGCGATCGGCATCCTCCAACGTGAAGCGCGCCCCCCCGTCGGCGGTCGCCCCCGGCGTGGCCGACATCTCGACCACGGCGAAAGGTGCCCGCACGCTGACCTCGGCCCAGCCCCGATAGCGCTGGCCGATCGCCGCCAACGTCTCGCGGAAAGGCTCGGAGAGGTGGACCTCGTCCAGGAGCCACAGGACGTCGTTGCCGAGGAGGCCGGCGTGGATCGGCCGCATGCCGTCCGACACGCCGTAGCCCCTGAACAGGAGGCGCGAGCCGACCTGGTCCACCGTCGATACCGCGATGAGTGGCTGGTCCGGCGTCTTGGCCCACGCGTCCGAGCGGGGCATGCCGCCCCGCAGCACCGTCACTGCCAGCGCCTCGTCGCCATCGTGGTAGGCCGCGAGCCGCTCGCGCACGGCGACCAAGATCCCGCTCGTCGCTTCGGCGATGGCGTTGGCGATCTTCTTCGCGCGCACGTACGCCTGGTCGACGATGGTCCGGCGGTCGACCACGAAGACGACGCGTCGCGACGCCGTGCGCATGGGCCGTGATGCGTCGAGCGCCAGGTGGAATACCGCCGCGTCGAGCGCCGCTGTCTTGCCGACCCCGGTCGGCAGGTCGAGGAGCGCCGGCCAACCGTCGCCGCGAGCCAGACGGGCCAGGAGCCGCGCCTGCCAGGGGAACGGCGGGTAGCCATGGATCGCCGCGAAGAACGCGTCGAACTCCTCGGGGTCGAGGTCACGCATGACGACCTCCCTCCGGCCGCAAGAGCCCGAGCCCGAGGTACCGCCCCGCCCCGATGAGGACGGGACCCTCGACCGGCTCGGCGAAGGTCACGCGCACATGCGTCAGCACGCGCGGCGGCGTCTTCGCCGACGCCGGCACCGCCAGGTAGTGCTTGGCCTTCTCGGCACCGGCCCAGGGGGCGGCCGGCAGGATCTCGACGGCGCTCGGCTCGGGCAGGCCGATGCGCCGGCACGCCGCCGCGACCGTCGCGTTCGCCTCGGCCACGGCCTTTGCCAGCTTGCCCGGGTCGCGCGCGCGCAAGTCTCCGGGGTTTCTGTCGAGGGCCACCGGCGCCACAGACGACCAGGTCGTCGCGGCCTGACACCACGTCGCGGCCTGGAGGTTCACGAGCCGCGCCGTGCCCTCGACCCGCTCCAATCGCCACACTCCGGCCGGCCCGAGGTGGAGTGGTACGAGCGGCACCTCGCCCTCGGCCAGATCGGCGTTCCACGGCTCGCGCCGCGCCGCGCCTTCCCACCGCGCCAGCGCGCGATAGAGCTCGCGCCGGTCCGCGTCATCGACGCCGCGCGGCAAGACTAGGGCCACCCCGAGGAGCGCGCCGTCGGCTCGCGCATGGCCGACGAACGGCAGCGGCACGATGGCGAGGTGGTCCTGGGTGGTCGGCGCGCCGCGGGCGTCGTGACCAGAGATGGTCTCGGGGATCGGCCGCTCGCCGAAGAGGCTCAAGACGACCTTGCGCAGGCCGCGCGCCACCGCGGGTCCGGCGGAAGCCGGGAGGTGGGGTCCCTCGACGCGCCGGAGCACGAGCCAGTCGTCGCCGAAGATCGAGACGGCGACTCCTGGTTGTTGGCGGCGAGGGGACGCGGCGGGGGCGTACATCTGGAAGGCTGCGGGCATGACGCGGGGCTCCGTCTCGCGGTGGCGGGTGAACGCGTCCTCGAGCGCGGCGAGCTGGCCGCGCCGCGTGACGCGATAGCGCTCGCCGAGGTCGGCCGGGACGCGCGTCGGCGCTGGCGGCGCGTCGACGAGGCGGGCCGAGACGAGCGATGACGAGTGCCCGACGCGCACGAGCCGCGCGAGCAGCGCGTCGATCGCTTGGCGCTGCGCCGGTGTCGGCTCGGCCGTCGACCAGATGTAGGTGACGCTCGGCTCGTTGGGGGTGACCGACGGAAAGGTGCGCGGCTGTCGCGTCCGGTTCTCGGGGAGCAGCGCCGCCGCCTCCTTCGGCCCTTCCTTCGAGATCGTGGCAGGCTCGGCCAGGTCGGCCTTGATGGCGTCGCGGAGCTTCTTCTCGAGCTTGTCGACGCCCTTGGCCTTGGTCGCGCGGGCGACGTCGAGCGCCGCCGCCGCGTCCTCGAAGCTCTTGAGCACGCCGCCATCGTTCACCGGCACGAAGACCGTCACGACCTCGCGCTCGGTGGCGCCGGCGTCGGCGATCTGCGGTGCTTCGAGCGCCTCGAGCCACCGCAGCGCGTCGCCCTCGGCCGCGTCCGGGGCCTCGTCAGCGAAGTGCGTCGCCACCAGCGCCGAGAACATGCGCGCGGGGTGCGGTGGCCACTCGGCGCGGCGACGATCGTTATAGCTCGTCGCAACGTAGCGGCCGGTGAGGAAGGTGACCTCGATGGCCAGCATCAGGCGCTCGCCTCTTCCTCGGCGGCGCCCGCGGCCGCCAGCTCACGGCTGACGGTGATGAGCTTCGCGAGCTTCGGGGACGGGACGAGCGTGATGGGCTTGTCCGGCCACACCAGGCCGAGCTTCTCGGCTTCTTGGCGGGCCCGCGCGAGCAGCGCCGCCGCGGCCGTGCGATCGAGCGTGAAGGTCGTCGGCGCGCCGCCGTCGCGTCCGAGCAGCTCGAACTCCAGCGGCTCCGTCGCGACCAGCGTCGAGCGCGAGCGCAGGTCGAAGTCATTCTCGCGCTGATAGACGACCGCGGCGAGCGCGAGCGCTGCGAGCGCGGTCCGCGCCGCCCCCTCGGCCGCCGGCCGCAGCTTGTCATCGAAGCGCTTCCCGTCGGTGCGAGTCTGGAAGCGCAGGCGCCGCAGCCCCGCGAGCGACAGCACGATCGTCTGCTGCGCATGATCGATGGTGACGCCACCGGCGTCGGGGTCGATGGTCGGCGCCATGTTGCCGTGGTTGATCGTCGCAGGCGTCCCCTTGTCCTTTCCCTCGGCGCCCTTCCGGCTGAAGAGCTTGAGCTTGTCCTTCTCCTTGGCGGCTTCGCTCTCGAGCGTTGTCCAGTCGTTCTTGGCGCCCTTCATCTCGTAGACGGGACCGGCGTTCTTCTGGATGCCGGCCGGGTCGAGGCGCGAGGCGGTCTTCACGCCCGCCACCGCGTCGACGCCAACGATCTCCGACACGATGGCGCGCGCGAACTTCGAGCCGAGGCCGCCCTTGGGGCCGGTCGAGTCCCAGCACCCGAAGACGAGCGCCGTCGGGCAATACTGATACATCGCCGTCGCGTGGTTCGGCCGCGCGTCGGTGACGGCCTTGCCGATCTCGCTCTGACGGAACGGGGTCCCGTCGATCACGCTGTCCCGCAGCAGTGCGTCGGCGATGCGGTGGGGTGCCTGGAGGGCTGAGATCCGATCGAGGTCTTCGAGCCCCTTGGACGCGGTGAAGTCGACTTCGACCAGCGGGAAGTCGAGCTCGCCGCGACGGTACGCGTCCAGCAGCGCCTCCTCCATGCGATTGGCCTGCGACGCGACCGAGTCGAGGAGCACCGTCCGCACCTGGCGACCGCCGATCATGCGATCCTCGAACGCGTACTTGGTCATCGCGCCGCGCTCCTTCAGATAGGTCGGCGGGAAGACCTTGTCGCCGGCTCCACCGGCCGGCTCGAGTCGTGTGACGGCGCGGATGGCGGCGGCGTTGTCGATGGCTTGCCGAAGGGCTTCGTAGCTGATGGCGGTCATGATGCTCCTGGGTCGGCGCGCCCCACGGGGGAACGGCCGCGTCTACGGTGAACGTCGAGAGATGAAGGGTGCCGCGCAGGCAAGACGGACACTCCGGCAGGGGGCCGACGCGGAGCGTCGTGACGTTAGGTGTCGCGCCCGTGTGGCGACCCACGCGGGCGGAGGGGCGACGATCGGGCCGGCGACCGGCCGACCCTCCCCGCGGGTGGGGACGGCGCAGGCCCGCAGGCCCGGGCCCCCGGCGCTGGAGGGGCCGCCGGGGGTGGGGCTCCCCCCACGACGGCGCGCCGGAAGGCGACCGGGGGGAGGGGCTGCCCCCCCGCCACGCCCCTCTCGAGGGGCGAGGCCGTGGGGGCCCGTCCCGGCCACCTCCCTGCGGGAGGGCGGCGGACCCGCGGCGCGCGAATCGACCCTTCCCGGGGGAGGAGCGGCCGCGGGTCGACCCCGCCTCGGCGTGGGCTCGCAGGCTCACGCAGTCGGCTGGTCCGCAACGCCGCTGCCCGACGGCGCGGTGGTCGTCGGATCGGTCGTAGGCGCGGTCGCTGGATCGATGTCCTCCGGCTTGCGGTGGTCGCGGAGGTACTCGTAGACCTCCTGATCCTGGCGCGCGATGGGCTCGAGCGCGGCCTTCCGGACGTCCACGTCGCCCGCGAGCTCCCGCTGGATCCCGGCGACCACCAGGCACAGGCGGCGATGGTTGGCGAGGTCGAGCGCCTTCACCTCTTCCCACGTCACGCGGTCCGACGAGACGAACTTCGCGACGAGCGCGGCGTACGGCAGGTAGACCTCGTCGAGCTCGGCCAGGGCCTCCTGGACGAGGGCCTCCCGGATGAGGTCGGCCCACTCGGGCTTGCCGATCTCGGCTTTCAGCGCCGCGATCGCCGCCGCCTCCTCGATGTACGGCTTGGCCGTGTAGTAGGCCGCGCCGAGCGGGAACGTCGCAGCGAGCAGCCGCTGCCAGAGCGCTCCCTTCGGCTTGCTGGCGAACAGCGATGCGAGCGTACGGAACAGGTCGCAGAGATCGCCCACCTTGCGGTCGACCAGCACGTCCAGGTTCACCACCTCGGGCGGCCAGAGCCGTGCGTCGGGTCCGGCCTGGCCACTCTTGAAGCGAAGCAGCAGCGAGATGAGGCTGCCGTCGGCCTCGACGCCGTCGCTCGCCAGCGCTCGCAGCTCGGTAGCGCTCTCCGGCAGCTGTGCCAGCGCGTTCTTGAGCGCCCATTGCCGACGACCAGGCGGCATCCGGCGCACGGAGATCCAATTCTCCACCTCGTGACTCTTCATGGGTCCTCCTCGGGTTGAGCCGCCCACCAAGACGAGGACGCGCCGCGATGGCGGAAGCGGCGTGTGGCTCGAAGTCGGAAGGCGTGGCGAGCCTCGGGGTCTCCTGGCGCACTGTCAACGGCACCGGCGCGCACAGTCTTGGGCGCACACGGTTGTGCGCGTCGGCGGGTGGCTCGTTCTCGGGGGCAGAGTGCATCGACCTCACCGTCGCCGAGGGTCCCGACGGCTACTGTCTTGTCGTTAGCTGTCACGTCGACCGGCGATGTTGGGCGCATGCAGGTCGTACCGCTCCGCAAGCTGAATGCGTGGACCTTCTGTCGTCGGCTGGGGATCCTCGAGTGGGTCCACGGCGAGTTCGACGACAACCAGTTCACGATCGAGGGGACGCATCATCATCGGCGCGTCGACTGGCCGGGAGCGCCCATCGAGGTCGTGGCCGGGATGGCCCAGCCGTCGCCGAGCGAGCCGCTGCGGACGCGCTCGGTCTACCTCGAGAGCGAGCGCGAGGGGCTGGCGGCGCGCATGGACCTCGTCGAGATCCGCGACGGCGAGGTGATCCCGGTGGACACGAAGCGCGGGCGGCCGCCGCGACCCGACGAGGACCCGACGGGTGTGTGGGAGGCCGATCGCGTTCAGCTGTGCGGCCAGGCGCTGGTGCTGCGCGATCATGGCTACCGCTGTGACCGCGGCTACATCTTCTACGTGGCCGTGCGGCGGCGGGTCGAGGTCGACTTCGACGCGGCGCTGGTGGCGCGGGTGCGCGATCTGCGGAGCGAGCTGGTGGCGACCGCGGAGCGCGGAGAGCTGCCGCCGCCACTCGTGCAGAGCCCGAAGTGCCGGGGTTGCAGCCTCATGCCGATCTGCCTGCCCGACGAGGTGAACCTCCTGCGAGGGTTGGCGGCGGGGACGGAGCCGCCGGTGCTGGAAGACGTGGTCGTCGAGCCGGTCGCGCGGGCCGAGGCGGAGCCGCCGGTGGTCGAGGCCGACGACGAGGCGGTGCTCGCCGCGGACGAGGAGGTGAAGCCGGCGCGTCCGCGTCGGCTGCTGGCGCCGGCCGACGAGCGGAGGCCGTTGTACGTGACGGATGCGCGGGCGCGCATCGGCGTCGAGAAGGGGCTCTTCGTGGTCAGCACGGACGAGGGCCCGAGCGGGACGGCGCGGGTGCGCGACACGAGCCAGGTGGTGGTCTTCGGGCGGGCGCAGGTCTCGACGCTGGCGCTGCGTGAGGCGATGGACCATGGCATCCCGGTCGTCTACTTCACGGCCGGGGGCTACTTCGTCGGGATGGCGCTCGGGCAGCCGCACAAGAATGTGGTGCTGCGCGAGGCGCAGTGGCGCTGCGCGCTCGATGGCCCGCGATCGCTGGAGGTGGCGCGCGCGATCGTGCGCGGGAAGATCCGCAACCAGCGGACGCTGCTACGGCGGAACGGGGAGGGCGTGGAGGCGGTGCAGCTGCGCGAGATGGCGTTCCTGGCGGAGCGGGCCGAGCGCGCGGAGCGGGTCGACGAGCTCTTGGGTCTCGAGGGTGCGGCGGCGGCGATCTACTTCCGCTTCTTCGGGTCGATGTTGCGTCCGCGGGACGAGAGTGGGCGACTGGCGTTCGTGGTGACCGATCGGAATCGGCGTCCTCCGCGCGACCCGGTGAACGCGCTGCTCAGCCTGGTCTATGCGTTGTTGGCGCGCGAGTGTGCGGCGGCAGCGCAGGCGGCGGGGTTCGATCCGTACATGGGGTTCTACCATCGGCCGCGCTACGGCAAGCCGGCGCTGGCGTTGGACTTGATGGAGGAGGTCCGCCCGCTGGTGGCGGACTCGGTGGTGCTGTCGGTGGTGAACCAGGGCGAGGTGAAGCCGACGGACTTCGTGACGCGGGCTGACGGGTGCAACCTGACGGACGGTGGTCGGCGCGCGGTGTTGCGGGCGTACGAGCGGCGGCTCGAGCAGGAGATCGTGCATCCGATCTTCGGCTACAAGGCG
>JAXLYZ010000042.1:0-88405 GCA_046351155.1 Myxococcota bacterium | reverse complement strand
CATGCGCGACGTCTACCTGCGCCGCGTGACGCGGCGGCTGAAGGAGGCGGGCGTGGCCATCGCCAACCCCATCCGCACGCTCGAGACGGCGCCCGGGCGCGCCGTCCAGATCGACACCCGCGCCGTCGCCGCGCCGGACCCGAAGCCGTGAAGTTCCGAATCGACGAAGCGCTCTGGGATGGGCGCCGGCCGGACCGCGAGCGCGAGTGGCAGCACGCGCTGATGGACTTGAACGCCGAGCACGACGGGCATCCGCCGGTCGTCACCATCGCGCGCCGGGACGACGGCGGGGCCGATCTGAAGGTGGTGCACGGCGGCGACGCGCCGACGGTCGAGCAGGTGGTGGCGCTCACCTTCGACATGCTGCGCGACCACTTCAGGGACTACCGCGAGGTCATCGGCCGTTTGGCCCGCGCCGACGCCGGAGCCCTCGGGATGCGCGACTGGGAGACCCTCGACTACGCCAAGAAGCTCGTCCACGACGAGGCGGGCGGCCGCATCCGGCGCGCCCTGAAGGCGGTCCTGCCGATCGAGCTCAAGCTGGCGCGGCGCATCTTCACGCTGGTCTTCCTGGTGGCCGCCGACATCCCGGCCGAGCTGGTCATGCGCCACCGCAGCCACGGGCCGAACCCGTCATGACGCCGATGCACGGGCCTCGCGAGCTGACCTGGTGCGAGGTGTCGACCGCGGCGCTCGCCCACAACGTGGCCGAGCTGCGGCGGCGCGTGGTGCCGGCGGGGGCGCGCCTCGGCGTGGTGGTGAAGGCCGAGGCGTACGGCCACGGGCTCGAGGTCGCGTCGCGGGCCTTCGTGGCGGCCGGGGTCGACTGGCTCATCGTCAACGCGCTGGGCGAGGCCGAGGCGCTCCGGCGCGCGGGCATCGCGTGCCCGCTGTATGTCGTCGGGCCGGTGGCGCCGTGGATGGCCGAGCGCGTGGTGGCCGCCGACGTGCGGCTCGTGGTCTACGACGACGAGCTCGCGAACGCGCTGGCGGCGGCGGCGCGCGAGGCGGGGCGGGTGGTGCCGGTGCACCTGAAGGTCGAGACCGGCAACCAGCGCCAGGGCCTCGAGCCGGCGGATGCGGTGGCGCTCGGCAAGCGCATCGCGGCGACGCCGGGGCTCGCGCTCGAGGGGCTCTCGACCCACTACGCCGACATCGAGGACACGACCGATCACCGCTTCGCCATGCTGCAGCTCCAGCGCTTCGAGGAGACGCTGCAGGCGCTCAGGCAGGCCGGCATCGAGGTGCCGATCGCCAACATGGCCAACTCGGCGGCGACCATCCTGTGGCCGAAGACGCACGCCGGGCTCGTGCGCGTGGGGCTCGCGGCCTACGGGCTGTGGCCGTCGGCGCAGACGTACGCCGCGGCGCTGGCGCTCGAGGCGCAAGATCGCGAGGGGCGCGGCGGCTACCTGCCGACGCTCGCGCCGGCGCTGACGTGGCGCGCGCGCATCGCCCAGGTGAAGTCGGTGCCGGCTGGATCGTTCGTCGGCTACGGGCGGACCTACCGCACGACGCATGCGTCGCGCATCGCGGTCGTGCCGGTCGGCTACCACGAGGGCTACGATCGGAGGCTGTCGAACCTCGGCCACATGCTGGTGGGCGGCGTGCGCGCGCCGGTGCGCGGGCGCGTGTGCATGAACATGACGATGATCGACGTCACCGACGCGCCCGAGGCGCGGGCCGGCGGGGTCGTCACGTTGATGGGCGAGGACGGCGACGAGCGCATCAGCGCCGAGGAGCTCGCGCGCTGGATGGGCACCATCAACTACGAGGTGGTCTCGCGCATCCATCCGGTCGTGCCGCGGCTCGCGGTGCCCTGACCCGATTCCGGGCGCGTGCGGGCGTCGGCGGGTCTGGTCCGGCGTCGATACAGGTCGCGCAACCCCTGATTCCATGCGGGTTTGAAGGCCCCACATAGGGGTTGACGGTGGGGGAGGGGCGTGTTAGCGAGCGGCCGCCGTCAGGCGGGGCGAGCTGGCTCCAGGCCTGGCGCGCAGGCCCCAAACGCCAGACCCGGCCGAGCCCGGCGCGCGGCGAGATGAACCGAATGGCGACCTCGAGCATCACGACCCCGACCCCCAAGCGGAAGCAGCAGAAGGACTGGCGCGCCATTCGCGAGCAGGCCTCGACTGCGTCGTTGGGGCTCGAGATCGGGCTGTGCATCCTCGCCGGCTGGTACCTCGGGCACCTCTTCGACGGGCAGTTCGAGACCGCGCCGTGGGGCCAGCTGTTCTTCATCGCCGGCGGCATCGGCGCGGCCGGCAAGGCCGTGTGGCGCGCCGTGAAGAACGCTCGGAAGGTCATGTCGCGGCCCGAGCCGGGGCAGGTCGTGGCCGACACGATGGCCGCCGCCGATCTGCGGCGGGACCTCGCCAAGGCCGAGGCCCGGGCCGAGCAGACGACGGAGGTGGGGCGATGACTGCGACGGCCGACGTGTCCACGCGGGCCAAGAAGGCGCCGCGTACCGAGGGCGAGCGCTTCGCGCTGCAGCTCGAGATCACCAACCTCGTGCTGGTGCTGGTGGCCGCGGCCGGCTGCCACCTGGCGTTCGGCCCCGGGCCGCGCCTCTGGGGCGCGCTCGTGGGCGGGCTCATCGGCGCCGCCAACCTGCGCGCCATGGTGTTCCTCGGGCGCCGCATCATGGCCTCGGGCGGCAACGCCGAGGCGCAGAAGGGCAAGCTCAAGTACGTCATCTTGTTCGCGCTGAAGCTCGGGGTGCTGTGCACGGTCGTGTGGCTCGCGCTCGCGAACCTGCCCATCGACTCGATCGGCTTCCTCATCGGCTTCTCCACGCTGCTCCCCGCCATGCTGATCGCGACGGCGCTCAGGAGCATCGACAAGGGCCCAACCACCGGGGAGCGTCGCCAGTGATCGGCATGCCTCGTATCGTCGCTCTCATGACCTTCGCGGGCGCCCTGTCGTTCGCCACCCTGACGCCGGCCATGGCCGCCGAGCCCGAGCCCGACCACGGGCACGACGCGCAGCGCGCCACCATCGGCCACGAGGCCGAGCACGGCGAGCACGGCGCCGCGGGGGCGGAGGGTGAGGAGCACCACGACGCCGCGTCGCGCGGCGCCGACGAAGACCACCACTGGTGGATCGGCAAGCTCCTGCCGAAGGGGCTGCGCGACAGCGTGGCCAACATGATCGGGCCGTCGCTGCTCGGCGAGAAGGCCGAGAAGCTGAACGTCGGCCACATCTTCATGGGGCTCCTCGTCTTCGTCATCGGCATCGGCATGGCGTTGGCGGTACGGAAGAAGGTGCGCGAGAGCTCGCTGCCGCCGCAGAAGTGGGGCGCCTTCGCCTTCTTCGACATCCTCATGGAGGCCATCCTCGGCCTCATGACCAACATGATGCCGCGCGAGCGGGCGCTGCGCTTCCTGCCGCTCGTGACGTCGGCCGCGGTCTACATCCTCATCTCGAACCTGCTCGGGCTCATCCCCGGCTTCGTGCCGCCGACGCAGAACCTCAACACGACGCTCGGCCTCGGCGCCATCGCGTTCCTCTACTACAACTACCAGGGCATCCGGGCCGTGGGCGCCCTGAAGTACTTCAAGCACTTCCTCGGGCCGCTGCTCCCGCTCGCGCCGCTCATCCTCGTCATCGAGCTCATCTCGCACACGGTGCGCCCGCTCTCGCTCGGCCTGCGCCTCATGGGCAACATGTTCGGCGACCACCAGGTGCTCTTCATCTTCATGAGCTTCGGGCTGCCGCTCATCCCGCTGCCGCTCATGGCGCTGGGCCTCATGGTGTGCGTGGTGCAGACGGTGGTCTTCACGCTGCTCTTCGTCGTCTACCTCTCGCTCGCGACCGAAGACCACGATCACGGCCACGACGAGGCGCACGCCGACGCGCATGGGCACGCGCCCGCGCACGCGGCGGCCCACTGAGCTTCCAGAGTCGTTCAGAAACAGCTTGGGCGCGGCTCTATAGCGCCACATCCAGCGGGTCGCGGTGACCCGAGTCGTTCCAGAGATAGGAGTCGAAGATGAAAAAGGCGCTTTCCGTTCTGTTCATGATGTTCGTGTCGCTCTGCGCGATGGCCCCGATGGTGTTCGCGGCCGACGGTGACGACAACAAGTTCACCCAGGGTAGCTACATCGCGCTCGCGGCCGGCCTCGGCCTCGGCATCGCGGCGTTCGGTGGCGCGCTCGGCCAGGGCCGCACCGCGGCGGCCGCGCTCGAGGGCATCGCCCGCAACCCCGGCGCGTCGGACAAGCTCTTCACCCCGATGATCCTCGGCCTCGCCCTCATCGAGTCGCTGGTCATCTACGCGCTCGTCATCGCGTTCGTGTTCTCGGGCAACTTCGCCAAGTGATCGCGCCGCGCCCGAACGGGCGCGGGCCATCGCCCTGAAAGGCCGCTCTCCCGCAAGGGGGGCGGCCTTTCGGCGTTCAGGGGCCGCGCGTGGCGTCGGTCGCGCGGTACGGAACCCGAGCGCGAGACGTCGATCACGAGTCACCACGCACGAACCGCGAGGCACGAACCGCGAGCACGAGGCCCGAGCTACGAGCCACGAGCCACGAGCACGACCCAGCGAGGCCCGAGCCACGAGCACGAGCGACGGGGGTGAGCACGAGCGAGTGGCCTCGGCTCGCGACCGACGGCCCCACCAACGAAAACGCCCGGCCGAAGCCGGGCGTCGCCGCGCGGGCGGGCTCAGACCGAGCCCGCGACCGTCACTTGGGCTCGAACGAATCGAAGAAGGCCTTCACCGCCTCGGCGTTGAGCGGCTTCTTGCCGACGGCGACCAGCGTGAAGATGCGCTTGCCGCCCTTCTCGTCGAGGAAGATGCGGGCGGCGCCCTCGATGGTCGACCCGTCCGGGCCCTTCTGGGCCGCGTCGAAGTGGATCTCCTTGCCCTTCAGGCCGTGCGACTCGACGTCCTCTTCCGAGGTCTTGGCGTCGGGGCCGGCGATCTTGAGGAGGCCTTCCTTGGCGCCGTCCATCGCCTTCTTGGCGTCGAAGTCGGTGCCCGGCGGCACCTGCATGTCGGCGGCGCCGGCCATGAAGGCGCCGTTGTCGTCGCCAGCCGTGGCCATCACCATCTGGCGCGTGCCGATGGCGGTCTCCATGGGCGAGGTCGACTCCTCCGGCTTCATCGGGAACTTCGCCTTGTAGAGCGCCGACTCGTGCACGACCCAGTCGGCGATGGCGGGCATCGGCTTGGCGTCGCCCGGCGGGGCGTCGGCCTTCACGTCGCCCGGCTTCGCGTCCTCGGCCTTGGGCGGCACGCCGTCCTTGGGGATGCCGAGCTCGAAGGCGTCGAGGAACTGGCGCATCTCGTCGTTGGTGTCGTTGCCGACCGCCAGCGCGTTCACCTGCCAGAGCGACGGCTTGGCGCCGCCGACGGCGTACACGCGGGCCATGCCCTTGAAGTTCTGGCCCTCGGTCGTGCCGTGGTAGACGAACTCCTTGCCGACCGCGGCGCCCCAGCTGACGTCCTTGTCGCTGTCCTTGGTCGCGTTCATGCCGCCGAGCATGCCGTCGACCGCGCCCTTCAGACCGCCGACCGCGTCGTAGGTCGTGCCGGCCGGCGCGGTGATCTCGACCACCGCGGTGATGTAGACGCGGTTGCCGCCGGCGCCCTCGTAGATGGCGCTCTTCATCGACTGATTGGGCAGGCCCTCGATGGGCATGTCCTCGGCGTTCTCGGTCGGCTTGCCCGGGAACTTCGTCTTGTACGAGCCGTCCGGGCCCGAGTAGGCGACCCAGCCGGCCATCGGATCGGCCGGCTTCGAGTCGCCGGTGGGCGGCTCGACGGGCTTCTCGCCCGCGTTGGGGTCGGCGGCCTTGGCGTCGGGGTCGCCCGCCTTGGGCTCGGCCGTCGCGGCGTTCGGGTCGGTGGCCTTCGACGGCTCGGAGGCATCGACGGCGGCGGGGGGCGGCACCTCCTTCTTGCAGGCGGTGGCGACGAACAGGGTTGCGGCGATGAGGGGAAGTAAGCGCATGGCGCGGTCATAACCCGCGCCGCACGCTTCTACAATCGTCGCGGGAATAGACTTGCCCTGGCCTGGATCACCTTGATTCTAGGCGCTCCGCACGAGGAACAGGTCGGCCGCGTAGCGCGTCTCGAGCTCGGCGGCGGGCACCGGCCCGAGCACATCGAGCAGCTCGTCGAAGGCGCGCTCGACGAAGCTCCGCACCGCGTCGGGGACGTCGCTCCCCTGGACGGCGAGGAGCGCCTTCTGCATGGCCGGCGAGAAGCGCGCCGCGGCGCCGCGCCCCTCGAAGGCGGCGCGCGCGAAGGCCGCGAGCTCGTCGGGCCCGACCCGGTCGAAGACGAGCTCGTCCTTGAGCAGCGCCCACACCATGGCCGTCCGGAACAGCGTGGCGAAGCGCAGCCGGCCGAGCTGGTCCTTGCCCAGCGCGAGCTGGTGGATGGCCGCCGGCGTGAAGCCGAAGCGCTGCTCGAAGAAGTCGACGAGCGCCGCGGCATCGGCCACGCGCGCCTCGACCTTGGCCACGTCGTCGAGCGTCTGGAAGGCGCGATGGCCCATGCGCTTCGGGTCGTCGAGACCTTCGTAGAAGAGCGGTCGCGCCAGCGTCGCGGCGTGCAGCATCTCGTCGACGGGGCTGCCGAAGAGCGCCAGCCCGTCGCGGCCGCCGGCGCGCTTCTGCACGGCGCGGGCCTTCTTGCCGAGCTCGACCGTCAGCGTGTGGCCGGAGCGGAAGAGCGTCTCGGGCGTCGTCGTGGCGAGCACGGCGATCGCCTGGTCGATGCTCGAGTCGGCCAGGTAGTCGAGGCCGAGGTTGGCCACCGCGGCCGCGTGGCGCGCGGCGATGGGCAGGTCGTCGAAGCGCGCGAGGTCGCCGGTCTCGGCCATGAAGACCTTGTTGACGAGGTAGGCCAGGCCCTCGGTGGCGCGCGTGCGCGCGGCGCCGTCGAGGCCGTCGAGGGCGGCGCCGAGGAGCTCGGGCGCGGGCACGTCGCGCAGCACGAGATCGCCCACCATGCCGGTGATGGTCGGGCCCGACACCGTCGCGCCATCATACGCGCGGCCCTTCCGGAGCTCGTCGCGCAGCGCCTTCACCGGCACCGTCGTGTAGACCTCGAGCGCCTCGGTCACCGGCTCGAAGCCGAGGTCCTGGATGCGGCCGTTCCGGAAGCGCTCCATGTCCTCGGTGATGCTGGCGTTGAGCTCGAACTGCGCCTGCTGGAGGAGGAGGCGCGCGCGCTCCTGGTCCTCGGCCCACATGAGCTTCATGAGCTGCGGCAGCCGCTCCTCGAGCGGGTGATCGCGCGGTACGGTGACGAGGTAGAGGCCGTCGGGCGAGTGGAAGGCGGCGAGGTCGTCGGGCACGAAGTCGAGGTCGTGGTCCGAGGCGTAGACGTGGACGTCGCCGGTGAAGAGCCACTCGAAGGTGAGGTCGTCCTGCGCGCGGACGAACTTCAGCGCCGTGTCGACGTCGACCGCCAGCGCGAGGTCGAGCCACTCGAGCCAGCGCGGCAGCACGAGCTCGTGGCGGCTCCAGGCGTCGAGGTCGACCAGCGCGCGGATCTGCTCGGTGTTGGCCAGCGCGAGCAGCGCGTAGGCGTCGCCCTTACCGATGTCGCAGATCCAGTAGTAGAGCTCCTGCGGGGCGAGGGCGCCCACGAAGTCGCGCGTGTCGTGCTGGGTGAGGATCCAGTCGAGCTTCTTCATGCCCGAGGCGTTCTGGAGCTCGGCCGGGAGCCGCGAGCGGCCGGCGATGGTGGCGAGGTCGCGCGTGCCGTCGCCGGGCTGGTCGACCGCGTCCGACTCGAGCGCGTCGCTCGTCTCCTCGTTCGTCTCGTCGGTGGTGTCGTCGTGCGGGTCGATCGGATGAGCGGACGGATCAGCGGGGCGCGGCATGGGCGCCCCTTTACGCACGCGGGCTCGAAAGAACAAGCGAAGTCAGCGGCCCTCGCGGTCGCTCAGCGCGAGGCCGCCGCCGCTGTCGGCGGCGAGCGACAGGCCGTGCTCGGGGTCGCCGACGCGCTCGCGAATCCGATCGATGGCCGCGCGCGCCAGGGCCTTGCGACCGCGATCGCGGAAGAGCCCCTCGGCGTGGCGCTGGAGGTGCTTGAGCGCCGAGAGGTCGCCGACCCGGCCGAGCGCTTCGATGGCGGCGTCGACCACGCCGTCGTGGGTGCTGGCCAGCGCGGCCACCAGCGTCTCGGTGGCGCGCGCGTCGCCGAGGCCGCCGAGCGCCACGACCGTGTCGCGGAGGTCGCCGGCGTCGCTCAGGTGGGGGTAGAGCGCGTCGAGCACGAGGACGCCGTCGGTGAGCCGCGGGGCGATGCGCGGCAGGGCGCCGACGGCGTGGCGGAAGGTGTTCTCGTCGAGCTCGGCCAGGAGCTCGCCGAGGTCGGCGCCCATCGCCACGAGCGTCGGGACGATGCTGGCCACGAGCGCGTCGGTCGGCCGCTGCCGCCACGCGTCGACGAGGGCCCGCCGCGCGAGGGCGGGCGCGCCGATCTCGGCCAGGGCGCCGGCGAGGAACGCGAGATCCTCCGGCCCGAGGCCGCCGTTCATGAGGGCGATGACGTCCCCGCGCGCGACCGCGGCGCGCTCGAAGCAGCGCGCGCCGGCCTGGCGGTCGGCGTCGCTCCGGCGCATGGCCTCGACGACCGTGTCGGCGTGGCGCAGCCAGAGCTCGCTCGGGACGCGCTCGATGGCGGTGAGCGGCGCGCCGGCCAGGAGTCGCTCAAAGGCGCTGGCGCGGAGCTTCGCCGGCAGCGATGGCACGCTGGCCAGGCGCGCGAGCAGCGCCTGGTCCTCGACGGCGATGGCCCGGCCCGGGGCGTTCGCGAGCAGCTCGAGAGCGGTGCGCGAGGCGCGCAGGCGCTCGGCGCTCGGCAGCTCGAGGTCCTCGACGATGGCCACCAGCGCGCCGAGATCGGCGCCGGCGCCCGGTCCGTCGGCGCGGTCGACGAGCGCCGTCACCTTGGCGCGGACGACCGCCGGGTGGCGCGGGAAGCGCTGCGCGATGGCGGCGCGCACGGCCGGGAGGCGCTCGCTCGCGAGCAGTGCCGAGAGCTCCTCGTCGAAGGCATCGACGGCGCGATCGAGGCGGCCGGCGAGCGCCGTCATGCGCGCGAGCGTCGCAGCGATCTGGTCGGCCGCGAGCGCGCCGGCGGCCAGCGCGTCGAGGCGCACCACGCCGCCCTCGAGGCACAGGCGGCGGCCGCCGACGAGGCCGCGCACGGACTCGCGCGTCGGCCCGTCGAGGACCGCGACCACGCGCTCGTCGCCGAGCAGGAGCACCTCGCCGTCGAAGCTCGCGTCGCCGGTCGCGAGCGCGAGCGCGGTCGATGGACTGGCCGCTCGGCGCAGCGCCCAAACCGCCAGCCGGCTCGTCGTCCGGACCTCGAGCGCGAGCTGGCCGGTGGGGTCGGACGCGCACGCGATGTCGAGCTGGCCGAGGCGCCAGCGCGCCGGTCGCTCCGGCTCGAGCACCGGCTCGGCGCCGCTCAAGGCCTTCTGCCAGGCCGCCCAGGCGGCCCCGTGGGGATCGATCATGCGGCGAGCGTAGCACGGCTCGCGCGCGGGAGGCCGCGCCACGGAGCCCCGTGGCGCGACCGCCAGGCTGTCACTTGCCCGGCCACTCGCCCGGCTTGCCACCAGCTTTGATCTGCGTCGTCTTGACCTTCATGTGTCGTCCTTCGTCGATGGAGTTTTGCGTCGCGGTCTCGAGCGAGTGCCGAGCGCCGACTCGCTGAGGAGACCCCAGCGCGACGCGCCGGTAATCCCCCATGACCATGGGGTCAGCCGCTGCGGGGCGCTGCCTTCGAATGCCATTCGAAGCCGGATTGGAAAGGTCGCGGCGGGGTTCCGCCGCGTATCATCGCCATCGCCGCCGAGGGCCATCGCCACCGGAGGTATCGCCGCATCGCGCTCCCGCGCGGGCGGCGCGCTCAAACTTCTTTGACCGCGGGATGAGGCTGGATCGCCCTCCGCGTTCTTGTCGCGGCTCGCGCGAGTGGTTTAGCTTCGCGCTGGGTCTCGTCCCGCCACCGTCACCCGTCGAGGTCACCCATGGTGCAGAGTCTTCGCGCAACGCGGTCCGCGAGCGGCGAGCAGGATGGTGCCGCCCCCGCGCAGTCCAGCTCGGGCGGCGCCTCGACCATCGCCACGTCGGGCGGCCACTCCGAGGGGGCGCAGTCCTACTTCCACGGCGCGGTCTCGTCGTTCCAGGCGGCGTCCGCGGGCGCGAGCGGCGAGGCCACCTTCGCCGGCCCCGACGGCGGCGCGGCACCTCAGCAGAACGACGGAATCCCACCGCCGCCACCGCCGCCCGACGGCGGTGCCGCCGCGCAGCACGACGACACCGCGCCGCCGCCGCCGGCCGCCGATGCGCACGCGCCGGCCGCCGCCGCGCCTCGCAACGACGGCGTCCCGCCGCCGCCGCCCGCCGATGGAGCGGCCGCGGCCCAGCGCAATGACGGCGTCCCGCCGCCGCCGGCCGCCGCCGCCGCGCCGGTGGCCGCGGATGGTGCCGGCGGAGCAGCGGCCGCGGGCGGCCAGGCCGCGGCTCCGAACCAGGTGGTGCCGCCGCCGCCGCCGGCCCCGCCCGAGGACGAGGATGATGGCATCGTGCTCGACGGCGCCCAGCGTGCCAACGCCGCCGCCGCGGTGGCGGCGGTGCCACAGGCGCCGCGGGGGCCGCTCCGCTTCGCATCGGGTGGCATCCAGATGACCGCCAGCGGCCAGCCGCTCATCATCACCAACCGGGGTGGGAAGGCCATCATCAGCTCGCCGCACACCGACATCACCGCCACCATCCAGGTGACCGGCGGCACCGCCCAGGAGGCCTTGCAGTACGATGTCGGCTTCATCCAGACGGTGCTCGGCGTCGAGCGCAAGTTCCACTACAGCGGCAAGCCCGCCGGCAAGCGCTACCGCCTGCACAGCATCCCGGGCGACACGCGCGACGCCCACGAGGGCATCCCGGCGCCCTGGTACGATCATCAGCGAAAGGTCGTCGACGACACCGACAAGGCCTTCAACGTCAAGATGGACGACGGGCCCGAGGCGCGGCTCGACTGGGACACCGGCTCGCCGCAGCTGAACGACGTCCAGCGCCTGCGCGAGAGCGAGGGCAAGGACCGCTTCTGCTCGTGGATCATCGCCCGGCCGCGAAAGGGCGGCGACATCATCTACATCGCCTGGGCCGAGTGGGAGGTCGACTGGGGCGCGACCTACGACGCGAAGGCCAAGACCGGCCAGCCGACGAGCGGCAAGCTCAAGACCGTCGGCACGGGTCTGGGCATGGGCGCGCACGCGCCGAACCTCGACGGCGCCCCGGCCAACAAGTTCCCGGCCGGGAGCTGGGTGCCCGAGTGAGTGCGCCGACCCCGGAGCCGGAGGGCCAGGCCGAGCCCGCGGCAGACGCGCGGCCGGCGGCCGAACCGAGCGGGCCGAGCGGGGCGCACGCCGCGACCGCCGAGCTGCGCGGCGACGTCGACGACAGCCTGCGCTTCGTCCACACGATGGGCATGCAGACCAAGCGCGATCTGCTCGAGACCAGCGCGCAGCTGACGGCGCTCGTCGAGGAGCTGGTGGCCATGGGCGCGCTCGATCTGCGCGCGCTGCAGGCGCGCCGAGACCGCGCGCTGGCCCGCGAGGACGCGCGCCTGGCGCGGCGCCCGCACGTGCTCATCGCCGAGAACGTCGACAAGTACGCGCTCACCGATCTGCCCGTCATCGACTGCCAGGCGCTGCTGCCGATCTGCGGCGCGCGCTGCTGCAAGCTCGAGCCGCGCCTGTCGTTCCAGGACCTCGACGAGCGCGTCGTGCGCTGGAGCTACGCGCGGCCCTACGCCATCGCGCAGCGCGCGGACGGCGACTGCGTCCACTGCGACCCGGCCACGCGCGCCTGCCAGGTCTACGCGCAGCGGCCGGCCCAGTGCCGCACCTATGACTGCCGCGGCGACAAGCGCATCTGGCTCGACTTCGAGCGCCGCATCCCGGCCCCGCCGGAGGCCCTGCAGGGCGCGACGAGCGGGCCCGAGACGGCATAGCGCGTGGGCCACGACGAGTCGCTCCTGGTCTTGAGCGAGGGCGTGCGCATCGTCGCGCGCTTCGTGCGGAGCGACGGCGCGGCCGGCGCCGCGGCCCTGGCATCGACCGACTGGCAGCGCTTCGAGCGCTGGCTCGCCGACCTGCTCGAGCACGTCACGCTGGTCGCGCTGCAGCGCCGCTACGGCCTCTCGGGCGTCGAGCTCAGGCTCGTGCTGGCGGCGCTGGCCGGCCACGGTGTGCCCGGCCGCGACTCGCGCGAGGTCACCTTCGATCGCGCCGCGCCCGCCGCGCTGACGCTCGGGCAGGCGGTGGCGCGCCTCAGCCTCGACGCGCGCGAGCGCGCCGCGGCCGAGCGCACGCTGTCGCCCGACGGTCGGCTGGTCGCTTGCGGCATCGTCGCGCTCGGGCGCGACCCGGCGGCCGGCATCGCGTCGACCCAGCCGCTGCGGCTCACCACGCCGGCCGTGCGCTTCCTGCTCGAGCAGCCCGGCCTCGGCCCGGCGGTCGCGGCGCTGGCGCGCTGGGAGGTGCCCGACGTGCCGATGGAGCGCGTCGTGCTGCCCGAGGACACGCGCCAGAAGGCGCTGGCGCTGGCGCGCGCGCCGGCCCGCTATCGCGCGCTGGTCGCGACCTGGGGCATGGAGGGCATCCTGCCGGCGCAGGGCGGGCTCGTGCTGGTGGTGTCGGGCGCGGCCGGCAGCGGCAAGACGCTGCTGCGCGCGCGCTGGCGACGGCGAGCGCGGCGCCGCTCATCGCGCTCGACGCGGCCGACCTGCCGAAGACGCCGGCCGCCGGCGGGCTCGAGGCGCTGCTCGGCGAGGTCTTCACCGAGGCCACGCTGCGCGACGCGCTCGTGCTCGTCGAGGGCGCCGAGGATCTCTTCGGCAAGGCCGACCCGCGGCGCCGCGCCGCGCTGCGCGCGCTCGAGGCCTTCCCGGGCCTGGCCATCCTGACGACCGTCGACCCGGCCGCGCTCGACCCGACGCTGCTCCAGCGCGCCGTCACGCACCTCCGCCTCGGCCTGCCGAGCGCCGCCGAGCGCCGCCGCATCTGGGAGGCGCACCTGCCGCCGAGCATGCCCCGCCGCGGCGCGCTCGACCTCGACGCGCTGGCCAACCGCTTCGACTTCCACGGCGCCACCATCCGCCGCGCCGTGGCCTATGCCGTCAACGCCGCCATGGCCGGCGACGCGCCGCGGCCGGAGATGACCACGGCGCTCCTCGAGGAGGGCTGCCGCGTGCAGCTCGAGCAGGCGCTCGACGGGCTCACCATCCGCAGCACGACCCACCTCTCGCTGGACGACCTCGTGCTGGCGCCGGCTGTCGATCGGCGCGTGCGCGAGCTCCTGTCGGCGTGCCGCCACCAGTCGCTGATCATGACCGCGTGGGGCCTCGGCGAGCGCCTCACCACCGGCCGCGGCATCACTGCGCTCTTCGACGGCCCGCCCGGCACCGGCAAGACCTACGCCGCCGAGATCCTGGCCGGCGAGCTCGATCGGCCGCTGCATCGCGTGAACCTGCCCGAGGTCATGTCGAAGTGGCTCGGCGAGACCGAGAAGCACGTGCAGGCCCTCTTCCAGCAGGCGCGCGTTACGCACGCCATGCTGCTCTTCGACGAGGCCGACTCGCTCTTCGGGCAGCGCGTGCAGGAGACGAAGTCGGCCTCCGATCGCTCGGCCAACATGGTCGTGAACCTGCTCCTGCAGGAGGTCGAGCGCTTCCCCGGCATCGCCATCATGACCACCAACCTCGTGTCGGGCCTCGACCCGGCGCTCATGCGCCGCATCCAGTTCCGCATCACCTTCGCCGAGCCCGACCAGCGCGAGCGCCTCGGCATCTGGCGCGTGCTGTGCCCGGCGCGCCTGCCGCTGGCGCCCGACGTCGACTTCGCGCGCCTGGCCCAGCACTTCGAGCTGAGCGGCGGGCGCATCAAGAACGCGCTGCTCCGCGCCGCCTATCGCGCCGTCGACCGCGGCGGCGTGGTCAGCCACGAGCTCCTGGCCGAGGCCTGCCGCGACGAGTACGTGGCCGCCGGCAAGCCGCCCCGCGCCGACTGACGCGGCCGTCCGGACCGAGCGCGCGGCGGTCCACATACCCGCTTGCCGTCTATCCCGAGGCACGGCATGCTCCCGCGTCCTCGACGGCCGCCGCCTCGCAGGCGGGGCGCGTGCGAGTCCGGCAAGGAAGAGCATGGGTCGGGAATTCCGAGCGAAGCGCAGCGGAGCGAGGCCAGGGCAACCCGGAGGCGGGCCAGCCTGGCTCCGGCACGCCCACCGGCCGGCTCGACGGGCTCGACCGCCTCATCGAGCGCTGGGGCAACCTGGCCGCGCTCGCGGTCGGCGCGGCCGTGCTCTTCGCCGGCCTGGGGTCGACCGGGCTCTGGGAGCCCTGGGAGATGGATCGCGCCGACCTGGCGCGCACGCTGGCCGCCCCGCCCGAGGCGGTGGTGGCGCTCGGAGCCGGGCAGGACGCGACCACCGAGCTCGTGACGCGCGCCGCGGCGCAGGCCGGCGTCGTCATCAGGAAGCCCGATCCGGCCAGCGGCAATGAGTCTCAGACCACGCTCGGGGCCGCCATGGCGCTGGCCCAGGCGCGCACCGTCGCGACCGTGGTCATCGACCTCGACCTCATCCTGGCGGGCGGCCTCGCCGACACCGCGGCCTGGCCCAACGCCGCGCAGAAGGTGTCCGACGCGCTCGACGCCACGGCCGGCGGCACCGTCGTCCTGGTGTCGCGCGGCGGCGTCTCCGAGACCGAGCTGCGCCACCGCCTGGCGCTCGAGCGCTGGCGCGCGGCCTGGCAGATGGCGTCGGCCACCTGGGGCCTCGACGGCCTGGCCACCCCCGACCAGGTGCAGGCCGCGCTCGGCCAGCTGGCCACGACCGACCCCGGTGACGCCAACGTCCGCGTCGTCGGCCCGACCGATCTCGAGGGCCTGCGCGTCGCCTTCGAGGACGGCGCCAGCGCCATCGACGGGCGCGTCGCGTTCAAGGACCGGGGCGACACCGTGGCCACGCCGCCGCTCGAGAGCTGGCTCCGCGCCGCGGCCTACAAGATCCTCGGGCCGAGCGAGCTGTCGACCCGCCTCCCCGGCGTGGTGCTCGCGCTGGTCGCGCTGTGGGTGCTGCTCGCGACGCTGCGCACGGTGTACGGCGCGCGCATCGCCTTCATGGCCGGCATCGTGCTCGCCACGCTGCCGCTCTTCTACGCGCAAGCCCGCGTCGCGCAAGGCGATCCGGGCATGATGCTGGCGCTGACCCTGTTCGCGTGCGGGCAGCTCCTGGCCACCGACAAGGACGTGCCGCGCACGCTGCCGTGGTCCTACTTCGTCACCGGCCTGGTCGTCGGCGTCCTGGCCAAGGGCCTCTTCGCGCCGGCGCTCTTCGGCGTGCTCGGCCTGTCGGCGCCGCTCATCATGGGCTCGAGGACGCTCCGCGACTGGCTGCCCGGCATCGTCGCGGCGGCCTTCACCGGCATCGTCTACCTGCTCGTGCGCGGCGCCGACCCGCAGACCTTCCTGTCGTCGCTGTCCTTGAAGGTGCCGCTCTTCGAGTCGGGCACGACGCTCCAGACGCGCGACTTCGATCTGGTGATCCAGCAGCTCGGCTTCGGCCTGAACCCGTGGTCGCCGCTGGTCGTGGCCGCGGTCGGCAGCCTCGCCTGGTGGGCGGTCGAGGCCAAGGATCCGAAGGGCCTGCTCGTCGCGCTGTGGTTCTTCGTGCCGGCGGTCGCGGTGATGGCCGCCTTCAAGGACGCCAACCACTACCTCTTCTCGGGCGCGCCGGCGGCGGCCGCGGCGGTGGCCATCTTCGGCGAGCGCGTGCTGAAGCGCGGCGTGCCGGCCTACTTCCTCGCGACCGTGCTCGTGCTCATGTACGTCATCCTGCGCCACGACCTGAAGGAGCAGCCGCAGTCGATGGTCGGCTGGCTCACCTGGGAGCAGCCGTTCTCGAAGGAGGGCGCCAACCGCTTCCCCGAGACGCTGCAGGTGGGCAGCGGCATCCGCTGGATCCTGCTCCTGGCCGGCGTCTTCTGCCTGGCCCACTTCGGCCGCGTGGCCTCGGCGCTCACGCGCTTCCTGGCCTGGGTCCGCCGCGACGAGCCGCCCGCTCCCGCGCCCTCGACCGACCCGACCGCGCGCGGCGGCGCCGCCGCGGCGACCGGCCCGCGCCTCGGCAAGCCCATCATCGTGACCGTCGCGGTGTGCCTCGTCCTGGCCGCCGTGGTGGCGCTCTTCCTCATCGGTCGCAAGCACGGCCCCTACATGAGCTCGCGCTACGCCGACAGCATCGGCCCGAGCGAGAAGGCCTTCGTCGCCGACATCACCAGCTTCACCGAGCCCATCTTCATGGTCTCGATCTTCTCCATCGTGACGCTGCTGGTGACCGCCGTCCTGCGCTTCGGCTTCTCCTTCAACATGTCGCCGCCGCCGCTCATCCGGCGCTGGGGCCTGCCGATCGGCGCCGCCATCTGGGCCGCGGTGGGCATCATCCTGGCCATCTCGACGCGCTACCCGGACGACTTCTGGGGCGAGGCGCTGGTCGGCCTGCCGAGCCTCATCGGCTACATCGGCGCGCTGGCCCTGGCGGTGCTGGTGTGGTGGCTCGGCAAGGACCGCCTCCACACCATCGCGGCGGCTGTCGGCGCGCTGGCCTTCCTCTTCGTGCAGCGCCTCGTGCGCGACGCCGACTGGCACGTCGCCTGGGTCGGGCTAGGCATGTTCGTGGGCTTCGTCGGCGTGGCGCTGACGGTCGTGCCGAGCATGCTGACATCGTCAAGGCGCTTTGCCATCGTGTCGGCGGTGCTGTCGCTGGTCTTCGCCGCCGGCTTCATCGTGCCGCTGGCCGAGCGCTGGGCGTGGCTGCGCTACCTGCCGGCCGAGCCGGGCTCGGCGGTGACGGTCGAGCCGCTGGCCGGCGAGATCCTCGATGCGCTGGTGCCGTCGATCGTGCTGGTGGCGCTGGCCGGTCTGCTGGTCGCCTACCGCTACATCACGCGGCTGCCGCGCGTCGGTCAGCGCTTCGTCGACGGCGTCGACGCGGTGGCGCGCTGGTTCGAACGGCCGCACGTGTTCGCCGGCCTCATGGCCTTGCTCGGCGCCGCCATGACCGCCATCACGCTCTTCAGCTTCGGCCCGAGCTTCGCCATCAACGTGAGCCAGAAGCACATCATCGACGCCTGGCGCGAGGCCGAGGCCGGACCCGACAACGACAAGCGCATCTTCAAGCTGCCGATGGGCGGCGTCGGCCACTCCGACTCGAACTTCTACACCGCCAGCGTGCCCGAGATCCGCGACCGCACGACGGCGTTGCAGGTGCTGCTCGGCACGCAGGACCAGGTCGTCACGCTCGAGACCGAGCTCGGCACCGAGCAGCGCGTGCTCACCGGCTGGAGCCCGGCCAACGATCGCAACCAGGACATGAAGCGCGACGAGCCGGCCATCCGCGGCTACGCCAGCGCCGTGAGCCCCGACAAGCTGACGGACCAATCGAAGACCTGGACGCCGGGGAGCCTGCGCGGCAAGCGCCTCGTCAACGCGACGGGCCAGACCTGGAACATCATCGACAACGACCAGACCTCGGTCACCGTCGAGGCCGGTGCGCGTCTCGCCTTCGCGCCGGCGCCGCTCGGCCGCGCCTACTACGTCATCGACGGGCAGTCGCCCGATCCGCACGCCTCGGCCGAGGCGCCCGAGCGGCGCGCGCTGCTCGTGCCGGCCGACAGCCTGAGCGAGATCAACTTCCAGTGGCGGAAGCTCTCGGGCGGCCGCCACCTGCCCATCCTCGACGGCTCGAGCTACCGCGTGCTGCTCGCGACGTCGTGGCTCCAGGGCGACGAGACGCAGCACAACCGGCTGGCGCTGGCGACCTTCGACGACAAGAGCTTCGCGGCCATCGAAGACGGGCGCCTGAAGCGCGTGTGGGGCAACTTCGACGACACCATCCAGGTGGTCGGCTACCAGCTCGAGTCGAGCACCGTCTCGAGCGGCCAGTCGCTGAAGCTCACCGTCTATTACAAGGCGCTGAAGACCATCCAGAAGAGCTGGAAGATCTTCATCCACCTCGATCGCGTGGGCGCGGGCGGCACGCGCATCGGCGGCGACCACTGGCCGCTGAACCCGACCAAGCACAGCGAAGAGAACAAGAACTGCACGGGCTGCTACCGCACCGACCACTGGCTGCCGGGCGACATCGTGCAGGACACCTACGACATCGAGATCCCCGAGACCTCGTCGGGCGAGTACATGATCTACGTCGGCTTCTTCGACCCGGGGCCGGACAAGCGCCTGGCCATCAAGGACTGGGATCGCAAGAACGTGCGCCACCTGGGCGGCGACAACCGGCTCGGCATCGGCACCTTCCAGATCCGGTGAGCGCGCTGTCCGAGGCCGCGCCGTCGATCTGGATCGGCCTCGCCGGCGCGGTCGGCGCGTCGCTCGGCAGCTTCGGCAACGTGGTCGCGCACCGCGTGCCGCTGGGCCTGTCGATCGTGCGGCCGGGCAGCCGCTGCCCGTCGTGCAAGGCGCCCATCCCGTGGTGGGGCAACGTGCCGGTGCTGGGCTGGCTCTTCGTGCGCGGTCGCTGCCAGGCCTGCGGCGTGCACGTGAGCGTGCGCTATCCGCTGGTGGAGCTGGTGGCGGGGCTGCTCGCCGTGGCGCTGTGGCTGCAGCTCGGCGGCGCCAAGCTGGATGGGCGTGCGCTGGCCCAGGGTGAGCTCGCGCGCGTGCTGGTGCCGTGGCTCCTCCAGACCGTCTTCGTCGTGACGCTCGTCGTGCTGACGCTCATCGACCTCGACTGGTTCCTCCTGCCCGACGTCATGACGCTGCCGCTGGCGCTCCTCGGGCTGCTCGCGGCCTTCGCCTCGACACGCGGCCCGACGCCACAGGCGGCCGCGCTGGGAGCCCTGCTGGGCGGCGTCGTGCCCTATCTCGGCATGCGCCTCTACGCCGCCGCGACCGGGCGCGACGGGCTCGGCGGTGGCGACTGGAAGCTGCTCCTCGGCGTCGGCGCGTGGCTCGGCGCGCGCGGCCTGCCGTTCGTGGTGTTCGCCGGCGCGCTGCAGGGGCTCCTGGCCGCGCTCATATTCCGCCGCGACTTCGCGCGCGCGACGCTGCCGGACTTGCCCGGCGACGCGCCCGGCGACGCGCCCAACGACGCGCCCGACGCCGCCGCGGCGGAGGCCTCGGACGACCTCCCGTTCCGCAAGCTGGCCGTGCCGTTCGGGCCCTTCCTCGCGCTGGCGGCGCTCGAGTGGCTCTTCTTCCAGAAGGAGCTCGTCGCGCTATGGCCACGCTGACCCCGAGCTTCGTGAGCCTGGTCGGCCTCATGGGCACCGGCAAGTCGAGCGTCGCCCACGCGCTGGCCGCGCGCTGGCCGGGCTACGTCGCCGTCGACCTCGATGAGATGGTGATCGCGCTGACGGGCCGCCCGATTGGGGACATCTTCCGCCACGACGGCGAGGCCGCCTTCCGGGCGCTCGAGGCCCGGTGCCTCGACGTGGTCCTCGCCGAGGACCTCCCGATCATCCTCGCGACCGGCGGCGGCGCGCCATGCCAGCCGGGCGTGATGGACAAGCTGCTGGCGGCCGGCCTGGTCGTGTGGCTCGACGCCCCGCCGTCGGTCCTCGTCGCGCGCGCGCTCACCGCCGACCGACCGCTCCTCGCCGGCCGCTCGCCGGCCGAGGCCGAGGCCTTCCTGAGCGCGCAGCTCCTGGCCCGGCGGCCCTTCTACGCGCGCGCCACCCACACCGTCGACGCCGCCCGACCGCTCGCCGCTGTCGTCCAGGCCATCGATGATGCGGTACACCTCCGGTCATGACCCTCGAGCTCCAGGTCGCGCTCGGTCCGCACAGCTACCCCATCGTCATCGACGACGCGGCGCCCGGCGCCCTGGCCGCGCCGCTCGCGCGCCGCGTGCTGCCGCCGCACGCGCGGACGCTGCTCGTGGTCAGCGACACGAACGTCGCGCCGCTCTACCTCGGCGATTTGGCCAGCGCCCTCGCGGCCGCCGGCTACGCGGTCCGGAGCCACGTCCTCCCGGCCGGCGAGGCCCACAAGGACCTGGCCGCGGTGAGCGCCGTCGTCGACGCCACGCTCGGCGGCGGGCTCACGCGCCACGACGCGCTGGTCGCGCTGGGCGGCGGCGTCATCGGCGACATCACCGGCTTCGCGGCCGCCATCGCGCACCGCGGCATCGCCTTCCTGCAGGTCCCGACGACGCTGCTGGCGCAGGTCGACAGCGCCGTCGGCGGCAAGACCGGCGTCAACCACGCGCGCGGCAAGAACCTCATCGGCGCCTTCTGGCAGCCGCGCGCGGTGGCCTCGTCGCAGGCCGTCCTGCGCACGCTGCCGGCGCGCGAGGTGCGCGGCGGCATGGCCGAGGCGCTGAAGCACGGCTTCATCGCCGACCCGGCGCTGGTCGCCTGGGCGCGCGCGAACGCTTCCCAGCTGGCCGCCCTCGACCCGAGCGCGACGGCCGCGCTGGTGCGCGCCTGCTGCCGCATCAAGGCCGCGGTGGTGGCCGAGGACGAGCGCGAGGATCTGGCCGACGGGCGGCGCGCCATCCTCAACTTCGGCCACACCTTCGGCCACGCCTTCGAGAGCGCGCTCGGCTACGGCACGCTCGCCCACGGCGAGGCGGTGGCGCTCGGCATGGTGCTCGCGGCGCGGCTCTCCGAGCGCCTCGGCGTGGCGTCCACCGGCCTCGAGGCGAGCATCGTCGAGCACCTGGCCGCGACCGGCCTGCCCTGCGATCCCGACGCCGCCCATCTGCCGCGGCTGCCCGCGCTCATCGACGCCGCCCACGGCGACAAGAAGGCGGACGGGCAGGGCGGCGTGCGCTTCGTCCTGCTCGAGGCCTTCGGGCGGCCGCTGCTGCGCCGCCTGAGCTGGCGCGAGATCTCCGCCGCGCTCGGTGCGCCATGGCCGTGAAGACCAAGACCTACGCCGAGATCTGCGTGCGCCAGGGCCAGCTCCCCGAGGCCATCGAGATCTATCGCGCGCTCATCGCCAAGGCCCCGACCAACGCGTCCTTGCGCGCGCGCCTACTCCAGCTCGAGGCGGCGCTGGCCGAGGGCGGCGACGCGGCGGCTCAGGCCGCGCCCGCCTCGCAGGCGGCCGCGCCCGGGTCGGCGACCCTCCCGCCCGATCCGCCGTCGCGGCCGATGCCCAAGCCGTCGACCCCGCCGATCCCGGCGCGCGCGCCGGCGATCAAGCGCCAGATCGAGCGCCTCGAGAAGCTCCTCTATCGCGTGCAGGCCCGACGCCGCCGCGGCCAGGGACCCGCCTGAGCCCTCCACCGACGCGTGAACCATGACCGGAAAGCCCATCCACATCAAAGTCTTGCACGGGCCGAACCTGAACCTGCTCGGCACGCGCGAGCCGGCCGTCTACGGCGCCCAGACGCTGGCCGACGTCGACCGGCTCGTGCTCGCCACCGCGACCGAGCTCGGCGTCACCGTCAGCGCGCTGCAGTCGACCCACGAGGGCGCCCTCGTCGACGCCATCCAGGCGGCGCGCGCGGACGGCGCCGACGGGCTGCTCCTCAACCCCGGCGCCTACACCCACACCTCGATCGCCATCCGCGACGCGCTCCTCGCCGTCGGCCTCCCGGCCGTCGAGGTCCACCTCTCGAACGTGCACGCGCGCGAGCCGTTCCGGCACCACTCGACCATCGCCGACGTGGTCGTCGGCCGCGTCATGGGCTTCGGCGCCGAGTCGTATGTCCTCGGCCTGCGCGGCCTGGCAAGCCACCTCCAGCGCGCGCGGTCGCCGTCGTGAGGCGCCGGGGCCCGGCCGGTGACAGCAGAACCTCCTCTCTTCCGGGGGCCGTCCGGGGCGCGCTGGCGCGACTCGGACGCCCATGTTAGAACTCCGCCTCGTGGAACGTGACCGTATCGCCGCGACCGTCAGCAAGCACGTCAGGTCCGGCCAGCTCAAGAAGGCCATTCCTGAGCTGGAGAAGCTCGTCCTGGCCGAGCCGAACGACGTTCGGCTGCGTCTCGAGCTCGCCGACCTGCACGCCCGTGCCTCCGAAGAGGTGCGCGCGGTCGACCAGCTCATGCAGGTCGCTCGCCGCTACGAGAAGGACGGCTTCGGCCTGAAGGCGATGGGGGTCTACCTCCAGGTGCAGCGCCTGCAGCCGGGCAACCGTGACGCCGCGCTGGCGCTCGGCCGCCAGTACGCCGAGCACGGCCTCTACTCGGAGACCGCCAAGGCCTTCGAGAAGGCGCTGGCCGCCTCGCCGCCGTCGGCGACCAACGCCCCCGAGCGGCTGGCGGTGATCCAGACGCTGCTCGACCTCGACCCCGACAACCTGGCCGACCGGCTGCGCCTGGCCGAGGCCTACTCGGCGCAGGGCCAGCTCGCCGACGCCGCGCGCGAGCTGCGCCGCGTGGCCGAGGTGCTCGAGCACAAGGCCGGCGACGCCGAGTACCCGCGCGTGGCCGAGCGCCTCCTCTACCACCAGCCCGACGACGCCTCGGTGGCGAAGAAGCTGGCCGCCATCTACATCGCGCAGGACGAGCCGCAGCGCGCGCTGCCGAAGCTCAAGAAGGCCTACGACGCGCGCCCGCAGGACCTCGAGGTGCTGGGCCTCCTGAGCGAGTGCTTCGGCCAGCTCGGGCAGGTGCACAAGTCGGTCGCCGTCCTGAAGGAGATGGCGCGCATCTACGATCACAGCGGCCTCCTCCACGAGCGCGACGAGTGCTGGACCAAGGTCCTGGCGCTCGATCCGAACGACCCGCAGGCCAAAGACGCGCTGCGCACGAGCAAGCCCGAGGCCGTGCCGACGACCTTCGAGGTGCCCTACCACGCGGCGCCGCTGGCGCTGGCCGGCGCGCACGCCGGTCCGCCGGGCGCGACCGCGGGCGCGCCGGGCGCGGCCAAGGGCCAGTCGATGTCGGACTTCGACGACTTCGACGCCGACTTCGACGGCGACGAGCCGGGCTTCGGCGGCACCGTCGAGAACACCATCGTCGACGACGCCTACGTGCCCGACGACGTGCGCGCGGTGCTCGGCGACGGGCTGGCGCTCGGCGGCACGCCGCAGGCGGCCGAGCAGCAGGGCGGCAGCGCCTTGCAGGAGGATCTGCGGGAGCTCGATTTCTACATCAACAACGGGCTCTCGGGCGAAGCGGAAGCGCTGCTCAAGGAGCTCGTCGCGCGCCACGGCGAGCATCCTCTGCTCGACCGGCGCGCCCAGCAGGTCTCGAAGATGAAGTGACAGCGGCCGGGCGGCCTGGCTCGACCAGGCCCTCGGGCCACGAGAAGAGGACCGCGCCGCTTGCGCGCGCGGCTCATACACACGCCTCGCGAGGCGCTGTTCGGGGCGGGGGGCCCTGAAAGGAATGGCGATGAGCACGGACAAAAACGCGTTATTGGTCGAGGAGCAGGCGCTCCACGAGCAAGAGCAGGGCCTCGTCCAGATGGAGGCCCAGATCCATGCCCAGGAGCAGGGCGTGGCGCAGATGGAGCGGGCCTTCCAGAAAAAGAACAAGGCGCTCGTGGCCTTCGCGACCCACGTCCGCGAGGAGGAGGCGAGCCTGCTCCGCCGCGCCGAGGCGATGGGCCCGAAGGCGCGCCAGCTGGTGCAGCAGCTCCTGGCCAAGGGCGGCCAGACGGCGTCGCTCGACGCGCTCGACGTCGGCAAGCTGACGGAGCGCCAGTCGCTCATCAACCAGCGCCGCGAGATCCTGCAGAACCGCATGGCGCTCATCGAGACGCGCGAGGCGCTCTACGCCGCGCGCGCCGAGTCGCTCGAGCGGGCCGAGACCGGCGTCACCGAGATGGAGCAGAAGCTCGTCCGGCGCCAGAGCGAGGTCAGCGACGCGGCCCGCCAGGTCTTCACCGCGACCGCCTCGCTCGACGAGGACGACGACGAAGGTGAGCCTGCAGCCTTCACCCACCGCGCCCCGTCGCCGCCGGCCCAGCTCTTCCGGAGCCCCACGGCCGAGCCGACGACCATCACGCGCGCCGTCGCGCCCGAGCCCGTCGCCCGCGCGGCGTCGGGCGGCGGGTCGGCGGTCGGCGTGAGCGACATGGCGACCGCGACCTCGCTGCCGGCGATGGACGCGCGCGTGAGTGAAGGCCCGACGCTCGGCGGTGAGCGGGTGCGCGTGGTCGGCGGCGACAGCGAGCAGAGCGGCGGCGACGACAACGTCGGCGGCAACTCGCGCGCGGAGGACAAGGTCGCCAGCCGCCGGAACGCGCGTGCGCGCGCCAAGACGAACCAGTTCAAGATCACGCTCGAGGCCCACCTCGATCTCGGCGAGCCCCACCACTTCTTCGTCTACGAGAACGACGGCCCGGCGGACCTGCCCGGCCTGTTCATCGCGACGCCGAACATCCTCAAGGTGGGGCGCGAGGTGCGCGTGCGCGTGGGTCGCGCCGGCGTGTTCCTCGAGGCCACTGGCATCGTGGCCTGGCAGCGCCAGCGCGGCGACGCGCGCGGCCTGCCCGGCATGGGCATCGAGCTCCTGAACCTGTCCGACCCGGAGAAGCGCCTGGTCGAGAAGTGGGTCAAGGAACGCCCTCCCCAGACCATCTGAGCGGGCGCCCGGCGAGCCGGGCCCGAACGGTGGCCCCGAGGCCACAGCAATAGGAGCAGATCATGGCCAGGAAGAAGAAGAGCGAGGGCGGTCTCAAGGCGGCCGACGACAGCGTGGCGGCCTCCGAGCCGAAGGGCGCGGGACGAGCCCGCGAGGCCCAGGCGAAGGTCGCCGGCGGCTCCGAGGCGAAGTCCGACGAGGTCATCCCGGCCGTGGCCATCGCGCTGCTCGAGGCCCATCCGCAGCTGCCCGACGGCGACGCCATCCTGGCCGCCTTCGCCGAGCACTACCGCGAGACGCTCGCGCGCGCCGCCGAGCTCGCCGCCGCGCCGCCGCCCGAGCCCGAGCCGGCCCCGGCCCCGCCGGCCAAGACCGGCCCGCACGCGCGCCCGGCGCGCGCCGCGTGGGTGCCGCCGACGCTGCCGCCCATGGCCCGCCCGGTCGTCGAGCCCGAGCCCGAGCCCGAGCTGGCGCCGCTGCCCGAGCTGTCGCCCGAGCCGCTGCCCGACGCGCTCGACGTCGGCCCGTCGACCGACCACGGCAGCCCGGCGCCGTTCAGCGAGCCCGAGGCGAGCTCGGTCTTCGCCGACGACGTCGAGCTCTTCGGCGACACCTCGCAGGTGAGCGACGACGACATCTTCGCGGCGCTGGCCAAGGGCGACGCCAAGAGCGACGACGACCTCGGCTTCACCCCGGCGTCGGACTACAGCGACCCGTTCATCCGCACGGCCGCGCCGACCCCCGGCAGCGACCCGTTCATCGCGACGTCGGCGTGCGCCGATGCCGACGCGCGCACGACCGCCATCCCGGCGTTCGACGACATCGAGGCCGCCATCCCCGAAGAGGCCGGCCCGACCGATCGCACGACCATGATCCAGGCGATGCCCGACGACGAGCCGGCCGAGGGCGGCGAGTCCGCCGAGGCCCCCGAGTCGACCGACGATGGCGGCGCCAAGGGCGGCCGGCGCTCGCGCAAGGCCAAGAAGAAGAAGTAGGCGCGACGGGGCGGCGGCAGCGCCGCGGCGGGCGACCCCGGGGGCCTCGCCCTCGCCAGACGGGGGGTTGACCCGCAGGGCCCGGGCCCCAGTATGGGCGGCTCGGTACCCCTGCGGTCCGAACGCGCCTGTCGTGGTGCGTCATCCGAGGGTGGCCGCTCCGACGAGCGGCGGGGTGAGGTTCGTGTGAGCGGTATCACGGGTTCCGGCAACACCACGCGCGTCGAGCGCCTGCAGCAGCTCGTCGAGCACCACGCCCGCGGCGAGCGCGCCCGCGACCAGTGGAAGGTCGGCACCGAGCACGAGAAGTTCGCCTTCACCTACCCCGACCTGAAGCCGCTGCCCTACCGCGGCGAGAACGGCGCGCCGGGCATCCTGACCTTGCTCGAGGCCATGCGCAGCTGCTGCGGCTGGCAGCCGCAGGAGGACCACGGCGAGCTCATCGCGCTGGCCTCGAAGGAGGGCAGCATCGCGCTCGAGCCGGGCGGCCAGGTCGAGCTGTCGGGCCAGCCGCACGCCACCATCCACGACACGAAGGACGAGCTCGATCGCCACGTGGCCGAGCTCGAGCACCTCTCGCGCGCCTTCCCCGTGCGCTGGCTGTGGCTCGGGGCGCACCCGGTGCACGGCCTCGACGACCTCGGCTGGATGCCCAAGCGCCGCTACGGCGTCATGCGCGAGTACCTGCCGACGCGCGGCACGCTGGCGCGCTACATGATGCAGGCCACCTGCACGGTGCAGGCGAACCTCGACTACGGCGACGAGCGCGACATGGGTCGCAAGCTCCGGACCGCCATGGGCGTCTCGTCGATCGTCACGGCCATGTTCGCCAACTCGCCCTTCACGCCGCCGCCGCTCGGCACCTCGGGCAAGCCCGGCGGCTGGAAGACCTTCCGCGCGCACGTGTGGTCCGACACCGATAACGATCGCTCGGGGCTCCTCCGCTTCGCGCTCGAGGGCGACGGCCCGACCTACGAGCAGTACGCCACCTGGGCGCTCGACGTGCCGATGTTCTTCATCGTGCGCGATGGCGAGTACCTGCCGGCCCACGGCCTCACCTTCCGCGCCTTCTGGAAGGACGGCTTCCACGACACCGGCCACCGCGCCACGATGGAGGACTGGGAGCTCCACCTCTCGACGCTCTTCCCCGACGTGCGCCTGAAGACCTACCTCGAGACGCGCACTGCCGACGTCGTGCCGCCCGAGTACATCTGCGCGCTGCCGGCCCTGTGGAAGGGCATCCTCTACCGCGACGACCCGATGGACGCCGCCTGGGACCTGGTGAAGCGCTGGTCCTTCGACGAGCGCGTGGCGCATCGCCGCGCCGTCGCGCGCGACGCGCTGGGCGCGCCGGTGCCCGGCTCCAAGGGCAAGACCGCCGACCTCGCCAAGGAGCTCATCGCCATCGCCAAGGCCGGCCTCGCGGCGCAGGCGGCGGCGGGCGGCTACGCCGACGAGTCGATCCACCTGGCTCCGCTGGCCGCGCTCACCGAGGCCGGCCGCTGCCCGGCCGACCTCGTCCTGGCGCGCTACGCCTCGCGCAAGTGGACGCCCAAGGAGTTCCTGGCGAGCCTGCTGGTGCCGCCGGTCGACGCGCCGCTCGCCTGAGCCGAGGCGGGGCACCGCCGACCCGGGACGCGGCCTCGGCCGAGGCCGCCGATCAACCGATCGGCTGCGAGCTCACGCCGGGCAGGGTCTCCGAAGCCGGGTCGGCCTCGCTGCGCCAGAGCTTCCAGTCGAGCTCGCCGAAGATGGGCGAGCGGTCCTCGAGGTCCTTCAAGTACCCCTCGTCGAGGTGCCCTTCGGTCAGTTCATGGAAGAGCCGATCGAAGGCCGCGAGGTGCATGCGCGTGCGCTTCACGGCGTAGGGCACGGTGGTCCGCATGGTCACGATGAAGGCCCAGTCCGACGACTGCGCCAAGAGGAGCTCGCGCCCGGCCTGCGCCAGCGCGCGCGCCTCGAGCGAGCCCGGCGCCGCGTCGCGCTTGGCGAGCCGGATCATGCGCTCCTCGGCGCGGTAGAGGTGCTTGTACATCCACGCGTTCTCGCCGTTCAGCCAGACGTCCCAGAAGCCCTTGTCGCCCCACGACGACGGGCACGGCTTGACGATCTGGCAGTCGGGCTCGCGCGCGAGCCAGCCGCGCGGCGTGTCGAAGCGCAGCTCCTTGAAGTCGTGCGCCTGGCGGAACATGGCCTCGATGAACACCGGGCCCTCGAACCACCAGTGCCCGAAGAGCTCGGCGTCGTACGGCGCCACCAGCACCGGCTCGATGCCGCTCTGCTGGCGGATCTCGCGGATCTGCTCGACGCGCTGCGCCAGGAAGTGGCGCGCGTGGACGCGCGCGCGGTCCTCGGCCCAGGCCGGCACGTACGGCTCCTTCTCGTGCAGCGGCACCTTGCCGGTGACGCGGTGGAGCTTGAGCCCGACGCTCTTCCGCGGCCCGCCGCCGAGCAGCGTCTGCAGCCACTCGAGCGGCGCGTCCCAGCCGGCGTCGCGGTAGAACTCGCGGTAGAGCGGGTCGCCCGGATAGCCGGTCTCGGCCGACCACACCTGGCGCGAGCAGGCCGGGTCGCGCGCGAACACCGCCACGCCGGCCTCGCTCAGCACCGGCCGGTAGTGCCCGAAGCGCGGCCGCGGCTTGGCCCAGGTGATGCCGTGGGTCTCGGTGAAGAAGAAGCGGATGCCCGCGTCGCGGAGCAGCTCGTCGATGCCGTCCTGGTAGGCGCACTCGCCGAGCCAGATGCCGTCGGGGTCGCGCCCGAAGTGCTTCCGGTAGTTGGCCTTGGCAGCCATGATCTGCGCGCGTCGCGCCTCCTGCGTCGCCGTCAGCGGCAGGAGCCCGTGCGTCGCGCCGCAGGTCAGGATGACCAGGTGGCCCGCGTCCTGGTGGTGCTTGAAGCCGCGCAGGATCTCCGTGCCGTAGCGGTCACGCCAGATGGCGAGCGCCCTCTCGAGGAGCCCGAGCGCGTGCGCCGCGCCGTCGGCGAAGGGCGTGTCGCGCTTGTCGGCCGCCACGTTGCGCGCCAGCTCCACGAGCCCGTTCAAGCGGTCGGTGTAGCGGCTGCGCAAGAGCGGATCGGCCAGCATCTCGCAGAGCGGCGGCGTCAGCGACATCGTCAGCGCGAACGGCACGCCGTCCCGCTCGAGGTCGTCCATCATCGCGAGCAGCGGGATGTACGTCTCGGTGATGGCCTCGTAGAGCCAGTCCTCCTCGAGGAAGTGCGGATGCTCAGGATGGCGCACCCAGGGCAGGTGCGCATGCAGGACGAGGCAGAGCGTGCCGTTCGACATAGATCACATCCCCACGCGGCCGGGCCGCATCACCAGTCGGCCCGGTCGCGCCGGGTCGACCTGAAGTCTCAGTGGCGGTGCGGGCTCGACGAGCCGCCCACGTCGAGCGCCTCGTAGCCGACGCGCGAGGCGCCGATGGCGTCGATGCCGGCGTCGTCGTCGATGCGACCACCCGGCACCGCGGCGACCGCGGTCACGCTGCCGCTCTCGTCCTGCCGGCCCCAGCGCTCCTCGAGCGCATCCGACGGGCCCGCGGGCGGCGTCGCGAAGGGCAGCACGGCGACGTCGAAGCGCTGGCCGTCGCCGACGCGCACGAGGTGCACTGCGCCACGCGCGGCGGCCGGCACCTGGAACCAGCCGTCGGACGCCTTGCCGGGGACCTCGAACGACTGCGTCGCGCGGCCGTCCACGTGGAGCTCGATGGCCCAGTGCTCGGGCGCCGGCGCGTCGGTCTCCCAGGCCACGTAGATCGTCGTCGGGTTGGCCACCATGAGGCGCGCCCGGCCGCCCGGGTAGCGCGCCGGCAGGTCGGGGCCCCAATCGATGTAGAGCTCTTCGGTCGCGGCCTGGAGGGCGCTCCGCCGGGGGCGGGGAGAGTCGTACGGAGTGTGGCTCGACATGGGTGCCTCGGACCTGGTTGTCTGCGCCGACGTGCGGCCGGCGCAAACGCGCTGTGGCCGATGGCCGGCAGCCGTGCAAGGAATTTCGCCGTGGGCGTCAGCCCACACGCCGTACGTTGCGGCGGCGGCTCACTGGCAGCTGGTGTGCCCCGTGACGTAGCTCTGGTCGAACGGCGGCGTGCCCGAGACGAGGCAGGTCTTCTTCAGCACCATCGACGAGGCGCCGCAGTAGCCCTGCGTCGACCAGTACGGGCAGTCGGTGACGCCGTCGCTCGTCGACCACGGGAAGTCGGCCTTGGCCGTGCCGCACTCGTCGTACGCCGTCGAGATCGCCTGGCAGTCGGCGAGGCTCGTGCAGCCCTTCACGTAGATGTCGTTGAAGCGCGCCACGCCGGCCGGCTGGAAGCACGAGCTCACGTACTTGAGGGTCTCGACGCCGTCGCCCTCGTTGAGGGTGCCGTCGGCCTCGCGCGTGCAGAAGCTGAAGCCCTGCATGTACGGGCCGCTGTAGCAGGTCAGCGCCTTGCCCTTGAGGGCCTGGTTGCACTGGCAGTTCTTGGTGCAGGGCGCGCCGACGCCGCCCTTGCCGGCCTCCTCGGCCGTGCACTCGTTGCTGACGTCGGGCGTGACGGTGGTGTCCTGCGTCACGTCGGGCGTGGTCGTCGGGTTGGTCGTCGCGGTCGTCGTCGTCGAGTCCTGCGCCGTGCCGGTGTCGCTCGACGTGTCGCCGCTCGAGGTCGTCGCGGGCACGCAGGCGCCGTTCTGGAGCACCGTCCCGGCGCCACAGTTGGCCGTGTTGTCGTCACCGCACGCCAAGGTCGTGGCCGCGAGGGAGAGGGCGAGCATGAGGTGACGTCGCATGGTGCTTCCTTGTGCCAGACAGGCTTTGTGGGGGTGAGCCGCCTTCGTCCGAAGGCCGAGGAGCCGGAGCCGGTCGACCACTCGGGCCGCAGTATGTCTGCTCGTCCGACTGGTGGCAAGGGTCGCCGGATCGGCGCATGGATGGCCGTCCCGCGCCCTGTCGACCGGGCCTCTTCTCGAGGGCTCCGAACGACGACGCCGGCTCGAAGGCCGGCGTCGCGTCGAGGGGGAGGGGCGCCCTCAGCTCAGAGGAGGTCCTTCACGGCCTCGCGCTCCGAGAGGAGCTCGTTGGTCGAGGTCTGCATGCGCGCCTTGGTGGCGTCGTCGACCGCCAGGCCCTGCACGATTTCGTACTTCCACGGCGCGGTGATCTTCACCGGGAACGAGTAGATGAGGCCCTCGGGGATGCCGTAGGAGCCGTCCGACGGGATGGCCATCGACACGACCTTGTGGTCCCCGGTGCCGAGGTACCAGTCGCGGATGTGGTGGATGGCCGAGAACGCCGCCGAGGCCGCCGACGACTTGCCGCGCGCGTCGATGATGGCCTTGCCGCGGGTGCGGACGGTCTTGTCGAAGTCGCCGCCCAACCAGTCGGCCGACACGGCCTCCTTCACGCTCGTGCCGCCGACGTGCGCGAGCGAGACGTCGGGCACCATCGTGTCGGAGTGGTTGCCCCAGATGAAGACGTCCTTCACCTCGGCCGGCGCGACGCCGAGCTTCTTGGCGATCTGGCCGACGGCGCGGTTCTGGTCGAGCCGGGTCATGGCCGTGAAGTGCGCCTTCGGCACCCGCTTGGCGCGCGACATCGCGATGAGCGCGTTGGTGTTGCAGGGGTTGCCGACCACGACGACCTTCACGTCCTCGGCCGCGCCCTGATCGATGGCGTCGCCCTGGCCCGTGAAGATCGGGCCGTTGTCGCGGATGAGGTCGGCGCGGGTCTGGCCCGGGCCGCGCGGCTTGGCGCCGACCAGCATGACGACGTCGGCGTTCTTGAAGCCGTCCTTGGCGTTGTCCGCGAGCTCGATGCCGTGGAGCAGCGGGAAGGCGCAGTCGTCGATCTCGAGTGCGCAGCCGTGCAGCGCCTGCATCGCGGGCGGCAGCTCGACGAGCTGGAGGATGACCGGCTGGTCCTTGCCGAGCATGTCGCCCGACGCGATCGGGAAGAGGATGCTGTAGCCGATGTTGCCGGCTGCGCCCGTGACGGCGACGCGGATGGGCTTCTTCGTGGTCATGCCGAGACTCCTTTCTGGGATGGGTCGCCCGCTCTGCGAGGCGCCGATGGGCCAGGGCCGCCGCTGTCCGGAGCCCTGGACGATGCCGCCGCGGATTAGCAATTTCGCAGGCGATCCGCCACAGAACTTTCGCGCCGAAGGCGGGCCGGCGGCGGCGGTCGCCGAGCGCCGAAGTGCGGGCTCACTCGAGGCCGAGCAGCTCCAGCACGGCGAGCGACGGCGCGAGCGTCGGGTCGTCGGGCTCGCCCTGCATCAGCACGAGCTTCTCGGCGAAGACCGGGAACGTCTCGAGCTCGGCCTTGGCCCGATCCCAGTCGTCGAAGCCCTCGGCGATGAGCGCCAGCGCGTGCGATAGCCGGATCGACTCGGCCGGGTCGCCCAGCGCCTCGGTCGTCGCGGCGACGAGCGCGGGCCCATCCTTGTGGTTCGCGAGCAGCGCCAGCTGGAGGATGAGGTAGTCCTCTTCGGACAGGCGATAGCGGCCGGCCAGCATGTGCAGCGGGTAGCGCGCGTTGCGCTCCTCGAGCGCGCCGAAGGCGGCCGCGAGGCGCTGGTCGACGTCGGCCATCATGGCCTCGGCGCCGGCCACGCGGCCGAGCCGCGCGGCGCACACGGTGCGCTCGGCCTCGAGGCGGAAGACGGCCCGCAGGATGTCGCCGGTGGAGGGGGCGTTCATCGCGTCGCGCTCCGGCTACTTCTCGATCTGGCGCGCGAGGTAGTTCGCGTCGCCGATCTGGGCCATGAGCTCGAGCTGCGCGTCGAGCCACTCGACGTGCTCCTCCTCGGACTTGAGGATGTCCTCGAGCAGGAGGCGCGTGCCGTTGTCGCCGGCCAGGCGGCACTGCTCGATGCCGGCGTTGAGGCGCGGGATGGCCTCGTGCTCGACGCCGAGGTCGAGGACGATCATCTCCTTCACCGTCTCGCCGATGTTGATCTTGCCGAGGCGCTGCACGTTCGGGACGCCGCCCAGGAACAGCACGCGATCGATGAGCTTCTGGGCGTGCACCATCTCGCTCACCGACTCCTTGCGGATGTACTCGGCCAGCCGGTGGTAGCCCCAGTTCAAGCACATGCGCGCGTGCAGGAAGTACTGGTTCACCGCCGTCAGCTCGCCCGTGAGGACGTCGTTGAGCAGCTTGATGGTCTCCTTGTCCGGCGTCTTCGCGGGCATGTGTCCTCGATGGGCTGTGCCGCGCGCTCAGCGCGCGGTGACCTCGTGGCAGGGGGCGTCGGTCGAGCGCACGTGCGCGCGGTCGCCGAGCATGCCGCGGATGGCCTCGCGACAGCGGCCGCAGTCTAGCCCCACCTTGCAGCGGCGGCCAAGCTCGCTCAGCGAGCTCGCGCCCTGCTGGATGTTGGCTCGGATCTCGCGGTCGGACACCCCTTCGCAGACGCAGACGATCATGGCCTCGACTCTGGGCTCGAGCTGGAGACGTTCGGGTTCGGACGCCGGTGCTGTGACGCCGACAGGCCAGTGATAGTCATTATCAAAACACGGGTCAAGACCGCGCCCCGAGCGGCGGTAACCCGCGCGCGCTCCGGCCGACGGCCGCGTGGTCCACACGGGTCGAGCTAGTTGCTGACCGAGGGCGACTGGACGCCGTTGCCGAGGAACTCGGCGACGAGGTCGTAGCTGCCTGGAGCCTGGGTCGCCGGGATGGCGACCGACGCGCGGAAGCGGCCGTCCTTGTCGAGGGCCAGCGTCGAGCCGAGCTGGGCCACGGCGCGGCGCTCCGGCCCGACCAGCAGCACGAGCTGGACCGAGCCCTCGACCACCGGCTCGCCGGCGAGCGTGGTGACGCGGCCCGGCACGTCGAGCCCATCGCCGCGATAGACGATGGAGCCCGTGGCCGTGAGGGTGGTCGTCGTCTGCACCAGCTCGGGCATCGGCACCACGCGCGCCACCGAGGTGCCCGGGCCCTCGCCCGGTGCGCCGGGTGCGCCCGGGGTCGGCGCCGCCGGCGTCGGCAGCGGCGCCTCGGGGGCCGGCAGGCCGTTCACGCGCTCGGCGCCGGCGGTCTGGCCCTGCTCGCGCTGGGTCTCGAACGGGGCCGGCGCGCTGAAGGGATCGGGCCCGCCCTCGTGCAGGCTCTTGCCCTGGCCACCGTGCACGTCGAGCTCCTCGGCGCCGCCGCCGAGGTCGATGCGCAGCCAGCCCGCATCGACGCCGGCGCCGGCCGGCACCCACACCTCGACGAAGACGTGGGCCTCGTTGAAGACGTAGCGCGCCGGGATGCCCAGCGCCTGCGCCGTGATGACGAAGCCGTGGCCGCGATGGCGGCAGACGCCGGTCTTGCCGAGCGCGATGTCGCGATAGACCGAGGTCTTGCTGGGCGGCGGCTCGCCCGGCGTGAAGCCGCGGAACCAGGCCACCAGCGCGTCCAGCGTCGCGGCGTAGGTGCCGTTCGCGGGCACGCCGATGGCGGCCGCGACCTCGCGCGCCTCCTTGGCGATGGCCTTCGGGACGCGCGGCCGGAGCGCCGGCGGCACGGCCCCGAGCGGCGCGTCGGAGGGCAGCGCGCGCCCGAAGTAGGTCGACGGCGCGTCCATCACGAAGACGAGGCGCGCGCCCGTCGAGGCCGGGCGTGACGTAGAAGTTGCCCGCGTCGTCGCGCTCGAAGCGCATGTCCTGCGGCAGGTTGGCCTCGTACGAGAGGATGCGCGACTCGGGCGCCACCGACGGCAGCGGGATGCGCTCGCCCGACTTGCCCTCGACGAGGAGCGATCCCCAGAACACCTCGTGGCCGCGGTCGAGGCGGTTGCCGATGGGCTCGAGCCGCTCCATGCGGCCGGCCTCGAGGCGCAGCGCGTAGTCCTTGCCGACGACGTTCAGCGCGCGGTTGCGCTTGAACGGGACGATCGAGGGATCGAACACCTCATTGTAGTGGAGCGTCCCCTCGCGCTCGGTGTGGCGGTCGGGCAGGCCTCGTTGCCGAGCCCGTCGCGCGGGTCGGCGAAGGGCTCGTCACCGGGCGCGGCGCCGCCGTCGGCCGCGTCGTCGGGAGGTGCTCCGGGAGGTCCCTCGGCGGTGTCGCCGTCCCCGCGCGGGCCGGGCGACGCGCTCGGGTCGGAGGCGCCGGCGTCGCCGTCGCTCGTGCCCGGCGTCGCGGGTCCGCCCGGCATCGTCGGCCGGTCGCCGTCGCTGGCGTCGGGGCCGTTCGCGCCGACGCGCGGCTCGGGCGTCAGGCTCGGATCCTCGGCCGCGTCGGGATCGGGCCGCGGCAGCGGCGCGGGCGGCGTCCCGGCCTGCGGCGGCTTCGAGCTGGCCAGGCCCTGCGCGGTGTGGACCGGCTCGTCGGCGGCCGGGTCGGGGGAGCTCGACGGCTTCGGCAGCGGCCGACCGTCGCGCATGAGGTCGCGTGGCAGCGCACCGCCGGCCGCGGCCGGGTCGTAGACGAAGGTCGGCGTCTCGGCCGTCGGAGCGGCCCCGCCGCCGCTGCCGCCGGTGCCCTCGGCGCCGCCTCCGACGCCGGGCAGGCGGCGGTGCAGGATGGTCCCGTCGGTCGCGCGCGACACGCCGTCCTCGCTCATCGGCTGGGCAAAGAGCGCGGCGGGCACCGCGCAGGCAGCCACGAATCCGACGATGATCCCACGCTTGGACATTGGCCGAGGCACCTCCCGCCCGACAACGGCGCGGCCCAGGACGATCCTTCCATCCGCGCCGAGCGTCAAGGCCGGAGGCGCGCAGGCCGCGGCCGCGCATGGGCGTCGTCGGCGCGCATCGGCGGGCGTCGTCGCGCCCGTCGGCGGCCGTGGAGTGAGGCTTGTCGCGCCGGGACCCGCGGCGTACAGAACGGCCATGAAGCTCTGCACCATCGATGACGGCTCGCGCGACGGCCTCCTCTGCGTGGCCACCCGCGACGGCACGCGCGCCTGCCCGGCCACCGGGATCGCCCGCACGCTCCAGGACGCGCTCGACCAGTGGTCCGCGCTCGAGTCGCCGCTGCGCGGCCTCGCCGCCCGCCTCGAGGCGAGCGACGTGCCGCAGTCGTTCCGCTTGGACGACGCCGCGCGCATCCTGCGCGCGCCGCTGCCGCGCGCGCACCAGTGGATCGACGGCTCGGCCTTCCTCCACCACGTGCGCCTCGTGCGGAAGGCGCGCGGCGCCGAGATGCCGCCCTCGTTCCTCACCGACCCGCTCGTCTATCAAGGTGGCTCGGACATCATGCTCGGGCCGCGCGATCCCATCGCGCACGCGAGCGAGGAGTGGGGCATCGACTTCGAGGCCGAGATCGCCGTCATCACCGACGACGTCCCGTATCGCACTCCGGCCGATCGCGCGCTCCAGCACGTGAAGCTGGTGGTGCTGCTGAACGACGTGTCGCTGCGCAACCTCATCCCGGCCGAGCTCGCCAAGGGCTTCGGCTTCTTCGTGTCGAAGCCGCCGACCGCGTTCGCGCCGCTGGCGGTGACGCCCGACGAGCTCGGCCCGGCGTGGCACGACGGGCGCCTCCACCTGGATGTCCGCGTGAGCTGGAACGGCAAGCCCTTCGGCCACCCCAACGCCGGCGTCGGCATGCAGTTCGGCTTCCACGATCTCATCGCCCACGTGAGCCAGACGCGGCCGCTCGGCGCCGGCACCATCATCGGATCGGGCACCGTCTCGAACGACGTGCCGGGCGTCGGCTCGTGCTGCATCGCCGAGCAGCGCACCATCGAGACGCTGGCCCAGGGCGCGCCGGTGACGCCCTTCATGAGCTTCGGCGACGACGTGCACATCGAGGTCCTCGACGGCGCCGGCCACTCGGTCTTCGGCGCCATCACCCAGAAGGTCGTGAAGGCGTGAGCTACACCCTCTACTCGTACTTCCGCTCGTCGGCCTCCTTTCGCGTGCGCGCCGCGCTGCGCCTGAAGGGCATCGCCTATCGCTACGAGCCGGTGCACCTGCTCGAGGGCGGCGGCCAGCACCTGCAGGCCGCCTATCGCGCGCTGAACCCGATGGCCGAGCTGCCGACGCTGGTCGTGCACGCCGACGACGGCAGCGCGATCGCCGCGCTGGCCCAGTCGGTGGCCATCCTCGAGTATCTCGAGGAGGTGCACCCCGAGCCCGCGCTGCTCCCGCGCGACGCGCTCGGCCGGGCGCGCGTCAGGCAGATCGTCGAGTGCGTCAACAGCTCCATCCAGCCGTACCAGAACCTCAAGCTCCTGCGGAAGCTGGTCGCCGACTACGGCAACGATCAGGCGAAGAACGACGCGTGGGCGCGCCACTTCGTGAGCCGCGGCTTCGACGGGCTCGAGCTCCTGGTGGCCTCGGTGGCCGGTCGGCACGCCTTCGGCGACAGCCCGACGCTGGCCGACGTGGCGCTCGTGCCGCAGGTCTTCAACGCGCGCCGCTTCGGCGTCGACATGGACGCCTACCCGACGATCGCCCGGGTGACCGAGGCGGCGATGGCGCTCGAGGCCTTCCGCGGTGCGCACCCGGATGCGCAGCCGGACGCGCCTACGAGCAAGTGACAAGCGCCGTTCGAGCCGCGTAGATCGAATCGTCGGACCGTGCGTCGGAAGGGGCACGCGACCCGGCTGCATCGGCACACCGGCAGGCGCGAGCGATTCCCTCAGCACGCCCGAGTGCGTAATATCGACGCCGTGAACCAGAACCCCCAGATGCTCTCGCGCGACGACATGGAAGGTCGCCTCCTCGACTATCTCTACGGAGAGCTCGAGGGGGATGCGCGCGCCGAGTTCGAGCGCGCGCTGCCGGCCTTCCCCGAGGTCGCCGCCGAGCTCGAGCGGCACCAGTGGACGCGCGCGCAGATGGCGCGCCTGCCGGTCGTGCCGCTGCCGGCCGGGGCGCTCGACAAGGCCATGGCGGCCGCCGAGGCCGCGGCCCTGGCGGCGACGCCGCGGCCGTCGTTCTGGGAGCGCCTGCGACGGTTCGCGGTGCAGCCCGCCTTCGCCATGGCGCTGGTCGCCATCTTCGGCGTCGGCATCGGCATCTACACCTCGAAGAGCGGGCGGCTCCCGAGCGAGCCGGCGCAGCCCACCGATCAAGAGGGTGCGGGCCGCGTGGCGATGGCGCACGAGGCCGCCGATCGGCCCGACCACGCGCCTCCCACCGCGGTCGCTCCGGCGCCCGCGCCGCTCGCCGCGCAGGGCAGCGTCGGCTCCGCCGCGGCCCCCGCCGATGCGCCCGCCGAGGCCGCCCAGGCCCCGTCGCCGCAGGAACCGGTCCCGCCGTCGCCGACCCCCATGAAGGCGATCGCGCCCGGCGCGCCGACCGCGTCGCCGCCGAAGCTCGCCCGCAGTGAGAACGGCGACGAGGGCATGCGGCGCGAGCTCGCCAAGGACTCGGAGGCCGAGCTCGGCGCGGCCACGGGCGGCGCGGTCGCCAAGACCGAGCTCGACGCGAAGAAGGCCGAGGCGAAAGAGGACCAGGCCAACGACGGCGTCAGCGTGGTCGGCCGTAGCGCCCAGACCTCGAGCGCCGGCGGCGAGGAGCGCGACGACGCCTATCGCGGCACGAAGGCGGGCCTCGCGGCTCCGCCCACCGATACCACGCCCGAGATCATGGTGGCCGAGTCGCCCTCGCGCAACGAGGAGTCGCGGACGCCGGTGGTGCTGGCGCCGCCGCAGGCGGACCCGGCCGTGCGCGACACGAGCAAGAACAAGACGCCCGCCGTCTCCATCGACGACGAGCAGCAGAGCGCGAAGCCGGCGCCCAAGACCAACGCGCCGCGCACCGAGAGCAAGCCGAACGAGAAGGCGCCCGACCGCGTGGCCGATGACAACGCGGCCCGGAACGCCAACCCGACCAAGCCGGCGGCGACCTCGCCAGCGCCCGACAACAACGTGCCATCCAACCTGACGACGCCCAAGCCGACCCCCGACGGGCTGTGGACGACCTACGGGCAGCAGCTCGCGGCCGGTGCCTGGCTCGACGCGCAGAAGACACTGGGCGAGCTCGTGAAGCTCACGGGTGAGACCGACAAGCTGAAGGCCGCGCGGAGCTCGCTGGCCAAGAAGATCGACGAGGCGCGGCGGGTCGACGCCGAGCGCGCCAAGGCCGACAAGCCCATGCCCGAGCCGACCACCGCGCCGGCCCCCGGCAAGGGCAACTGACGCCGCTTCGAGTCAGGGGCTGCGCGAGAACGACGTCCCGCCCCGCTCAGGGGACGAGGCGCGCCGCGCCGCGGACGCCGCTCGAGTCGCCCCAGGTGGCGGCCACGAGCGGGGTCGCCACGCGGTCGCTGAAGACCCAGCGGGCCCAGCGGCGCGGCACCTCGCTGTAGAGCAGCGGCAGGTTCGAGAGGCCGCCGCCCAGCACGATGACGTGCGGGTCGAGGACGTTGATGATCGACGCCAGCGCGCGCGCCAGGCGCTCGCAGTAGGTCTCGAGCGCGCCCACCGCGTCGGGCTGACCCTGGGCCGCGAGCTCGGCGATGGCCGGGACCTCGAGCGTGTTGCCGGTGCGCAAGAGCAGCTCGCGGCGCAGCGCCGCGCCGTTCAGGAAGGTCTCGATGCAGCCGCGCTTGCCGCAGTAGCAGGGCGGTCCGGGGCGTTCGTAGGAGTCGGGCCACGGCAGCGGGTTGTGGCCCCACTCGCCGCCGACCGCGTTCAAGCCCGGCAGGAGCCGCCCGTGCGCGACGATGCCGCCGCCGACGCCGGTGCCGAGGATGACGCCGAACACCACCGGGTGCCCGGCGCCCGACCCGTCGGTGGCCTCCGACAGCGCGAAGCAGTTGGCGTCGTTCTCGAGCACCACCGGCCGGTTCAGCGCGCGCGACAGGTCGCGGTCGAGCGGCCGGCCGTTCAGGCAGGTGGTGTTGGCGTTGCGCATGAGGCCGGTGGTCGGCGACAGCGTGCCCGGCGTGCCGCAGCCGACGCCGCGCGCCGGGCCGACCTCGGTCTCGACGGCGCGCACGAGCTCGGCCACCGCCACGATGATGTCGTCGTAGTCGCGCGGCGTCGCCACGCGCCGGCGCACGAGCTCGCTGCCGCCCGGCCGGCCGGCATCGGCCAGCGCGAGCGCCTCGATCTTGGTCCCGCCGAGGTCGACGCCGATGCGCATCACCACCAGCCGAACGCCGGGGGCGCGGGAATGGTCGCGGCCGGGAACGCCGCCGCCGTCGGCAGGTGGCTGGTGTAGCCGCCCTGCAGCGGCTGGGTGTTCTCCTCGCCGCGGTGGGTCCCGATGATCCAGGTGTGCTCCTTGGGGATGCCGGCCTGGGCGTACGCGTAGATGTCGGTCGTGGCGTTGCCGTACGCGGCCACGATGTCGAGGCCCTGGGCCTTCAGGTAGGCCAGGTACTGGGCCTTGTAGGTGCCGACGCCGTCGTTGTTCGGGACCGCCTGGGCGTTGGTGTCGGTGAGGTGCAGCGGACCGGGCGGGAAGTGGCGCGCGCTCGCGTCCTCGACCCAGCGCTCGGTCATCGGCCGCAGGATGTCGGGGCGGCCGGTCATGTAGACGATGAGGTAGCCCTTGTCGGCCCAGCCGCTCAGCATGGTGTCGGCGTCGGGGTACATCTGCTGCACGTAGGTCTCGTTGAAGATGTCTTCCACGAGCTCCAGGATGAGCTCCTCGTCGCCGGTCGTGAGCGTGCCGTCGATGTCGGTGACGACCGCCTGGGTGCCGGGCGCGACCACGATGAGGTCGAAGGCGGCCATGGTCAGGTCGCCCTTCATCACCATGCGGATCGGGTAGCGGCCGACCGGGAAGGCGCGCGCGTCGGGGATCTCGAAGAAGACGCGGCCGCCGTCGTCCTCGATGCCGTACTGCGTGCCGTACTGGCCGTCGTCGGAGGTGCGCGCGTCGCCCATCCACTCCCAGGCGCCGCACGGCGGCTCGCGCTGCATCCAGATCGAGACGTCCTCCTTCTTCATGTCCTTGTCGAAGAAGCTGTAGGCGAACTTGGCGACGAGCAGCTGCGGCTGCCCGACCTCGACGACCACGTCCTGGCCGCGGTGGTTCGCCGGCTCGAGCGAGGCGATCTGGGTGGCGAGGTCGTAGTCGTTCCAGGCGACGATCTCGTCGGGGTAGACGAAGGCGTTCGGCCGCTCGGCACACGGCGGCACGACCTCTTCGACGGCGTCGGCGTCCGCGTCGCCGTCGGGCACGGCGGCGTCGGCCGTGTCGACGGGCTCGGCGCTGTCGGGCGGGTCGCTGTCGACCGTCGCGGTCGCGTCGGTCGCGGTCGCGCTGTCGGTCGCGGCGGCGCTGTCGGCGACCGACGTGTCGGTGGTCACGGCGTCGTCGCCGCATGCGGCCAGCGCGGCGGTGACGAGGACGGAGAGCGCGAGGGTCGGCGGGGCGAGGCGCATACGGAGCGTCAGACTACGTCGGCCGGTGTGTTGAGGTCGAGGTGGATCGCGGGCGAATCCACCGGTACCGCTCGCGCCGGGTGCGCGGCCAGGATGCCGCGGAGCCCCTCGGGGAAGCGCGAGGCCTGGCGCAGCGCGGCGAGGTGACGGCCGGCGAGGACGAGCGGATGGCCGCGCCGCCCGGTCGCGCGCGACATCGGCTGCACCGCGTCGTCCTGCTCGAGGTCGAGCGTCGCCAGCAGCGCGTCGACCACGTCGGGGTCGAGCGGCTGGTCGACGGCGGTCACGAGCACGGCGCGCGCGTCGTCGGGCAGGGCGGCGGCGCCGACCTCGAGGCTGGTCGAGCGACCCTCGGCCCAGCGCGCGTTGTGGGCCTCGACGGCCGGAGCCGGCGGCGCGAAGGCATGCGCCCCGGTCACCACCACGATGGCGCGGAAGCCGGCCAGCGCGCGCACCTGGTGCTCGACCAGCGTCGTGCCGGCGCCGGGCGGCCAGGCCACGAGGGCCTTCGGGCGACCCATGCGCGACGAGGCGCCGGCCGCGGTCACGAGGGCGACGACTTCTTCGCGGCGAAGCATGCGAGCTCCTCGGGCGCCACGCGCATCGCGCTGGCGTCGGCCTCGTTCCGCACCGCCTGCACCTCGGCCAGGATCGACAGCGCCACCGCCTCGGGCGAGCGCCCGCCCAGCGCCAGCCCGATGGGCGCGTGCAGGCGCGGCAACAGCGCGGCCAGGTCGACGCCCGGGCGATCGGCAAGGTGCTTGACGATCTGGATGGCTTTCCGCTTCGAGGCCACCACGCCGATGTAGCGCGCCGGGGTGTGCGACGCCGCGACGATGACCTCGGTGTCGCGGTCGCGCGTGCCGACGATGACGAAGCTCCGCGAGTCGAGCCCGAGCGTGCCGAGGACCTGCTCCGGCCGGTCGACGATCACCTTGGCGTCCGGATAGTTATGCGCGTTGGCCCAGTCCGGGCGATCGTCGATGACCAGCACGCGGAAGCCGAGGCCCCGGGCCATGCGCGCCAGCGCCAGGTTGATGTGGCCGGCGCCGCACAGGACGAGCGCCGGCTCGGGGCGCAGCACCTCGATGAAGACGTCGACCTGGCCGCCGCACATCATGCCGATGCCGCCCGCCTCGGCCTCGGTCAGCTTGGCCGAGAACATGCGGCTCGTGCCCTCGGCGAGCGCCTCGCGCGCGGCCTCGAGCGTGCGGTGCTCGATCATGCCGCCGCCGACGGTGCCGGCCTCGAGCTTGCCGCCCGCGCTCACCAGCAGGCGCGCGCCGACGGCGTTGGGGATGGAGCCGTTGACGCGCACGATCTGGGCCGTGGCGCAGGCCTCGCCGCGCTCGAGCAGGGTGGCGAGCTCGCGGAAGAAGGCGGGGTCGGAGCCGTTCATCGCAGGCCATGTAGCACGAGCGCCGCCGAAAGCAGAACGCCCGAGGCGGCGCGGGGCCGACTCGGGCGGGCAGCCGGGAGGCTGCCGGAAGGCTGGATGTCCGCGGCGTCAGCAGCCGCAGCCCTCGATGGTGAGGTCGGGGACGACGGCGCGCTCGAGCTGCTCGTACTGCCGGTCGACCCAGCCGTTCTGCTCGTTGCCGGCCGGGCGATCGCCGTGCCAGCGGAAGATGGTGCCGTCGCTCTCGAGCTCGAGCTGGCCGTCGGCGTCGAGGTCGACGATGCCGCTCGGAGCGCCCTCCCAGGCCCGTGCCGTGATGGGCGCGAGGCTCACGTCCTTGCCGTCGCGCACCACGTCGAAGAGGGCGGTCAGCTGCTGGCCGCTCGAGCCGCAGCCGTCGTTGGTGTTGGCGGTCACGACCAGCACCTCGCGCGAGCCGTCGTCGGCGACGAAGCGCGTGATCTCGTGCTGCGCGGTGGCGTCCCAGCGGCCCTTCTCGGGCGCCACGTCGCTGTAGAAGGTGGCGAACGCCGCCTGCCGCTCCTGCCACGCCGCCAGCTTGCGGTAGGCGCGCACCGCCGGTTTCGAAAGCTTCTTGTCCATCGCCACGGCGCGGAAGAGGCGCGGCCGCGCGGCCTCGACCGGCGCCGCCCACACGCCCTTCGCGCAGTCGGCGGCGGTGCCGATGACCGGCTCGAGCGAGCCCAGCAGCATGGGCATGCCGAGGTCGAAGACCGCGGTCGCGTCGTGGTCGACGCGCTTCGCCGTCGTGGCGTCGGGGTCGTCCCAGCGATCGGGGAAGTGGATGGCCTCGGCCTCGAGGCCGAGGTCCTTCACGCGCGCCACGCACACCTCGCGCTCGGCGTCGTAGACCTTGACGGTCGCGCCGACCAGCGCGCATGGCCGAGGGCAGGCGCTGGCGGGCGGCGCGCGGCGCGCCACGAAGAGGCCGTCGTCGTCGCTGAGCGGCTTCTTCACGAGCTCGGGCACGCCGGCCGACCACTCGGGCTTGGATCTCGTCGCCCTGCGCCAGGACGAGGCGCCCGTCGAGGAGCAGCCAGGGCGCGCCCGTGAGCTCGGCGACGCCGTGGGGCAGGGCCAGGCGAATCAGCGGCGCGCGCCAGCTCGCCGGCCGCCAGCGACTCGACCAGGCCGGGCACGAGGCCCAGCACCGGGTTCAGCGCGCGGATGGCCGAGGCGCGCCGGGTCGCCAGGACCGCGGTCGAGACGGCCGTCGGCGCGGGCGCGATGACGGGCGCGATGACGGGCGGGGCGACGGGGTCCGGCGCCGCGCGGCGCGGCTGGCGATGGGCGACGCGGCCTCGAGCGGCGCGGCTCGGACCTCGCTCACGTCGGCGTCGGCGTCGGCGCGCTGGGTCTGATCGAGCGCCTGGTCGCAGGCGGCGAAGCTCAGGAGGGCGGGGGGGAGGGCGAAGATGGCACGGGCGAGGCGCATAGTCGAAGGGCTCCGGTCGAAGACGGGAGCGACTAGAGCAACCCATGTGCCACGCCCGCGGCGGCCTGGATCCTGGCGCCCGCCCGGCCCAGCGTGGCAGCCGGGACACGGCCGGGCGTGGCCGGGACACGCTGCCGCGCTCAGCCTCCGGCGACCCGCGCCAGCTCGGTCGCGAGGTCCTTCCGCAGGCTCGTCAGCTTGTCGCTCATGGCGCCCATGAACTCCTTCAGGCGCAGCACCTTCAGCGACAGCACGTTGCTGGCGTTGGCGATCTCGTACTTCACCTCGAGCGCCTCGCTCGACATCTCGAGGAGGCGCGGCTGGATCTCGCGCAGGTCGTCGGGCGTCGGGTCGTCGGGCAGGAGGTCCTGCGACTCGGACACCAGCGCGGCGATCTGGCCCGAGCTCTTCATGAGCGCGTCGTTGTAGAGCGACTCGATCTCCTGCACGCGCCGCTCGACCTCGTGCGCGCTGGCGTAGAACTCGCCGAGCTTCAGGCCGAGGCGCTTGGCCTCGACGTCCTTGAAGAGCTTGATGCCGTTCGAGAGGTAGACCTGCCAGACCTCGTATCGATAGAAGGGCGACAGGTCGACGCCGGCGAACTGCTTCGTCGTCTCCTTCTTGTTTTCGTCGAGGACCTGGCTGCAGTCGGCGAGCTCGGCCTTGTCCTCGTCCGAGAGCGCGCTGACGTCGATGTCGCCGCCGTCGTCGGCCGCCGGCTCGGCCGCGGGCGCCGCGACGGCCCCGGGCTTGGCCGGCAGCCGCGGCGCCTTGAGGCTGATCTCGATGTAGCTGTCGAGGCAGTCGAAGCCGCGCGACATGCGCGCCGTGCTCTCCGACACGAGCTCGATGCGCGCGCGCATCGGGCCCAGCACCTTCTCGAGGTCCTGCTCGGCGATGGGGCCGATGTCCTCCACGAGCTCCTTCACCTTGTCGGCGTTGGTCGCGAGCTCGGTCTGGAAGTCGCCGAGCAGGTCACGTAGTCGCTGCGCTCCTTCCGCTCGTCGACCCAGCCCTGGAACCACAGCGCCGCGAACAACCCGATCGGGATGATGACGACGTCGATCCCCTTGTCGATGAGGAGCTCCTTCCACGAGATGCCGCCGCCCTTGTCCTGGCTCTCCGCCATGCTGCCTCCGAGGCCATGAGAACCCGGAGGCTGGCGCCCGGTCAACGGCACCGGGCTCGCCGTGGACAGCCTCCCCGTCGCCGATTTCACGCGGCGCGCCGAGCGACGTTTGATGTCAGGGGACCTCGGGCGCGACGCGTGGGCGCCCATGGGCGCGCCCGTGGGCGCCCAGCCCGAGAGCGCGGTCGGGCCGGCGTAAGTGCCCGTAAATGTGTTGGCCGAGCGCGTCTGGGTAGTCGGTACGCGGGTTGCTCAGTCGTCGTGCGCAACCCGGAGACCCCCATGTCGCACGCCGTCACCGCCACGTTTCCGCTCCCGCAGAATACCCGCCTCGACAGCCCGGCCTGGCTCGAGAGCCTGCTCGCGCCGCTCGAGGCCTGGGCGCGCCGCCTGGTCCGTCAGGGTCGGGTCGTCGAGGTCGATCCCGAGGACTGCGCCCAGGAGGCCGTGTGCCGCATGGTCGCGACCTACGGCCCGGCGCGCCTGGCCGAGACGCCGCCGCCGGTCTTGCGCGCCATCGCCTGGCGCGCGCTCCGGAACCTGCTCGTCGACGAGACGCCGCCGCTGCCGCTTCGTCACGCGCGACACGCTGCCCGAGGTAATGCCGACCAGGCCTGGCCGACCTGAAGGTCGACGGCGCGCGCCGCGCCACCTGCCTCGACAAGGCGCTGGCCAAGCTGGCCGCCGAAGAGCGCGAGTTCGTGCTGGCGGTGATGCGCCTCGACAGCGTGCCGGCGGCGCAGAAGGAGGTCGGCTGGCCGCGCGCCTCGCCGTACTACCACCTGCGCCTCATCCTCGAGCGCCTGCGCGAGGACGTCAGCGAATGGTCATGAGCGCCGGCCCGGGCGCGTGCACGCTTCCGATGATGGCCGCCGCCGCGGTGCCGCGCGCGGCCAGCGCGGCCGCCAGCGCCTCGGCCTGGTCGGGCGCCACCGCGAACAGCAGCCCGCCCGAGGTCTGGGCGTCGCAGAGCAAGAGGCGCGCGTCGGCGCTGCGACCGCTGTAATTGACAAATTCGTCGAGGAAGCGCGCGTTGGCGCGCGTGCCGCCCGGCGCGATGCCCTCGGCGACATAGGCGCGCGCGGCGTCGAGGAAGGGCACGCGCTCGAGGTCGACCGTGGCGCTGACGCCGCTCGCCAGGAGCACGTTCCGCAGGTGGCCCAGCAGTCCGTAGCCGGTGATGTCGGTGGCCGCGTGGATGGCCGCACCGAAGCCCTGGCCGACCTCGCAGGCGTCGCGGTTGAGGCGCGCCATGAGGCGCGTGGCGAGGCCGATGGCGCCCAGGTGATCCTTGTCCTGCTTGGCCGCCGTCGCGACGATGCCGACGCCCAGCGGCTTCGTGAGGATGAGCCGATCGCCCGGGCGCGCGCCGGCGTTCGACCACACGCGCGCGGGGTGGACGAGGCCCGTGACCGACAGTCCATAGATGGGCTCCTCGCTGACGATCGAGTGGCCGCCGGCGATGTCGATGCCGGCCTCGCGCGCCTTCTCGGCGCCGCCGCGCAGGATCTCGACCAGCACCTCGGGGGCGAGCGCGCCGTCGGGGAAGCCGACGATGTTGAGCGCCGAGATGGGCCGGCCGCCCATGGCGTAGACGTCGGACAGCGCGTTGGCCGCGGCGACCGCGCCGAAGTCGTACGGGTCGTCGACGATGGGGGTGAAGAAGTCGGTCGTCAGCACCAGCGCGCGCTCGTCGTCGAGGCGGTAGACGGCCGCGTCGTCGGCCGTCGCCGAGCCGATGAGCAGGTTCGGGTCGGTCGCCTTGGGCAGCCGCTCGAGGAGCGGGAACAAGGCGCCCGGCGGCTGCTTGGCGGCGCAGCCGGCGCGCTTGGCGGTCTGGGTGAGGCGCGGCCAGGTCAAGGCGCGACCTCGCGCACGACGACGATCTTGCCGACCGCGGTGCCCGACTCGAGCACGCGGTGCGCCTCGACGAAGCTCGCGACGCTGAAGCCCTCGAGGCGCGTCGTGGCGGTCGATCGGAGGAGCCCCTCGTCGACCGAGCGCGCCACGAGCCGCAGGATCTCGCCCTGCGTCTCGGGCTTCCAGCCGAAGCGCGACTTCGTGAACATCAGCTCCCAGCACACCGACAGCGACTTCAGCTTGAACGGCGAGACGTCGAGCGCGCCGGCGTCGTCGATCAGGCACAGCGCGCCGAAGGGCCGGAGGATCTTCGGGTACTTCGCCCAGTGGTCGGCCGTGCCGGTGGTGGCGAAGACGAAGTCGTAGCTGTCGTCGGCGCCGAGCGGGCCGTGGCGATCGACGATGGACGTGACGCCGAGCTCGGTGAGGAACGCGCGCGACTCGGGGCGGCCGGCGGTGGCGTGCACGCGCGCCGGCGTGAAGCGCCGGAGCAGCTGCACGGCGATGGCCCCGACGCCGCCCGCGCCGCCCACCACCAGGACGTCGCTCGCCTCGCCGCGCGGCACGCGCAGCTTCTCGAAGAGCGCCTCCCAGGCGGTGATCGACGTCAGCGGCAGCGCCGCCGCCGCGGCGAAGTCGAGGCTCTCCGGCATGCGCGCGACGATGCGGTGGTCGATCGCCTGAAGCTCGGCGTCGGAGCCGGCGCGGGTGATGTCGCCGGCATAGAAGACGCGATCGCCGACGGCGAAGCCGTGGGCCTCGGAGCCCACCTCGACCACCACGCCGGCCGCGTCCCAGCCCAGCACGACCGGCTGGTCGGGGCGCACGCCGGCGCGCGAGCGGCGGACCTTGGTGTCGACCGGGTTCACCGACACGGCGCGCACGTCGACCAGCAGATCGCCCGGTCGCAGCTGCGGGCGAGGCAGCTCGAGGAGCTCGAGCTGCGGCTCGCCGCTGGACGCGATGGAGTCGAGGGGGTGGAGCGGGTGGGGGTCGAAATAGCCGATGGCCTTCATGGCCTGGCTCATACGACTACTGGCAGGCGCCGTCCACGCAGCGCTGCGAGCTGCACCACGCGTCGCGCATGCAGGCCTGGCCGGTCGCCGCCGGCACGAAGCAGCGCCCGGGCGCGTAGCTCATGTTGTCGTAGCTGCAGGCGCCGGTGCAGCACTCGCCGTCGGAGTAGCACTCGGTCTCGGTCGCGAGGCAGCCCTCGTTCTGGCACACGCCGTCGCGGCAGACGCTGCTCTGGCACACGCCGTCCCAGCTGCAGGCGGTGCCGACCGCGAGCTTCGGGGCGCAGCCGTTCATGCCGATGGCGTCGCTCCACTGGCAGTAGAGGTCGGCGCAGCAGTCGCTGTCGTAGTAGCAGCCCTCGTTCCGCGCCTGGCACTCGGCGGCGCACGTGTAGTCGCGGCAGAGGCCGGTCGTGCACCAGCTGTCGTCCTGGCAGAAGGCGTCGATGCCGACGCGTGCGCCGCAGTGCATCGGGCCGTAGCTGTCCATGACGCACAGGCCGCTGCAGCAGGCGTCCGCGCTGGCGCACTCGCTGCCCGTGGCGCCGCAGCCGGCGACGGCGCAGATGCCGTCGACGCAGAGCCCGGTCGAACACCAGCTGTCGTTCTCGCAGGGCGAGCCCCGCGGCGCGGGCGCCGTGCACTCGCCGTAGACGTACGGGCCGCCCGAGCAGAAGAGGCCGGGGCAGCACTCGCCCGAGTACATGCAGCCGACGCCGGCCGCCGTGCAGGTGGCGGCGCCGCAGACGTTGTCGTGGCAGGTGCCGCTCAGGCACCAGCCGTCGGCGACGCAGTAGGCGCCGTCGGGCTGCGGCTCGGCGCAGATGCCCTCGTCGGCGTACGACATCGGGTCGCGCGTGCAGTAGCTGCCCGGGCAGCACTCGGCGCTGTCCGTGCAGCGCTCGGCGCGCGCCGTGCACGAATTTGTCACATCCGGCCCGGGCGCGTTGGCGCTGTCGGTCGGCGAGGCGCTGTCGGCGGCGTGCGAGTCGTGGCTCGCGCCGGTGGCGTCGTGGCTGCTGAGCGCGGAGCTGGCGCCGTCGGCGGTTCCGGCGGGGATCGACTCGAGACAGCCGCCGATCGGGGCGGCGAGACAGAGCGCGGCGAAGAGGTGGCGCATCGGGACCTCGGAGAGTGACATGTGGAGTGCGTCGGGAGGACGCTATATTGGCGCGAGAGTGGCGCGAGACTGACGAGAGAGTGACGCGAGAGTGGCGCGCGAATCAGAAGAGCGTGTAGACGAACGGCGCGGCGTACTCGATGATCTGGACCAGGATGAGCAGGATGGCCGAGCCGAAGAACACGACCACGAGCGGCACGAGCCACCAGCGGCCGGTGCCGGCGAAGTGGCGCAAGAGGTCGCGGAAGGTCGCGAGCCGCGTGCGCAGGCCGCGGCGGCGGCGCGCCTTGCGGACGGGCGTGAGGGGCTGGGAGCGAGCGGTCATGCGGGACTCCGGGTGACGAGGGAGCGTTCGAGGACGAGGAAGTCGAGGTCGGAGCGATCGAAGACGCCGTAGGCCTCGGCGGCGGTGCGGCAGATGGGCTCGCCCTTCAGGTTCAGGCTGGTGTTGAGCAGCACGCCGAGGCCGGTCTCGGCGCGGAAGGCCTCGAGCAGGCCGGCGAAGCGCGGGTTGTCGGCGGGCTCGACGCGCTGCACGCGGGCCGTGCCGTCGACGTGGGTCACGGCGCCGAGGGTGGCCTTGCCGGCGTCGCTCACCGGCACGACGCCGAGCATGAACGGCGCCAGCAAGTCGTCGCGAGCCGGGCGCTCGAACCAGCGCTCGAGCTCGCTCGGCAGCGCGGCCGGGGCGAAGGGACGGAACTGCTCGCGGAACTTGATCTTGCGATTGACGCGCTGGCTCGTGCCGGCCGGTCGCGGGTCGGCGATGATGGAGCGCGCCCCGAGCGCGCGCGGGCCCCACTCCATGCGCCCCTGGAAGAGGCCGCCGACCTCGCCGGCCGCCAGGCGGCGGGCGACCGCGCGGTCGCGCTCGGCGTCGCTCGCGAACGTCTCGTGGCGGATGCGGCAGTCGTCGAGGAAGGCTCGCACCTCCTCGGGGCTCTCCTCGCTGCCGAGCATGGCGCTCGTCATCGGCGGCGCGCGGGGCAGCCCGAGCGCGACGTGGCTCGCCAGCTGGGCGGCGCCCAAGGCTCCGCCGGCGTCGCCGGCCGCGGGCTGCACGAAGAGGCGCGCGCAGGCGCCGTCGCGCAGGAGCTTGCCGTTGGCGACCGAGTTCAGCGCCACGCCGCCGGCCATGCACAGGTCGGAGAGGCCGGTGACGCGGCACGCCTCGCGCGCGGCGTTCATGACCCAGCGCTCGCACAGCGCCTGCACCGCGGCGGCGATGTCGGCCAGGCGGACGCCGTCGCCGGCGCGCGGATCGAGCGGCGCGCCGGCCGGACGCGCCGGCCCGAGCAGCGTCTCGAGGTGGCGCGAGAAGCTCTTCTCGGGGTGGCGGTGGTAGGTGAAGTAGCGCATGTCGAGCGCCAGCGAGCCGTCGTGGCGAATATGACAAATTCGCTCGAGCGCCGGCAGGAAGCGGGCCGGGTCGCCGTAGCTGGCGAGGCCCATGACCTTGCACTCGCCGTCGTTCACCTCGAAGCCGAGGTAGGCGGTGAGCGCCGAGTAGAAGAGGCCCATCGAGTGCGGGAAGCGCAGCTCCTTCACGAGCTCGATGCGCGAGCCGGCCTGGTCGGTGACGCCCCGGTAGATTCCGGCCGTGGTGTGCTCGCCGACGCCGTCGGCGGTGAGGATGGCGGCCTCGCCAAACGGCGACGAGAAGAAGGCCGAGGCCGCGTGCGAGCGGTGGTGGTCGGAGAAGAGGACCTTGTCGGGGTCGACGTCGAAGGCCTTGGCGAGGTGGCTCTTCACCCACAGGCGCTGGCCGAGCCACACGCCCATCGACTGCACGAACTGCGAGAGGCCGCGCGGGAAGGTCTCGAGCGAGGTCGACACCAGGCGCTCGAACTTCCGGAGCGGCTTCTCGTGGAAGACGAGCCAGTCGACGTCGTCGAGCGTCAGGCCGGCGCGCTCGACGCAGAAGCGCGCCGCCTCGAGCGGCAGGCGCGGGTCCGATTTCTGGCGGCTCCAGCGCTCCTCCTGCGCCGCGGCGACGACCTGACCGTCGACCACGAGCGCCGCGGCGGCATCGTGGAAGACGGCCGACAATCCGAGCACGGCGGTCATGACTGCCTCCGCAGGGACTCGAGGCTGATGGCGTCCGGCGGCGCCGCGACCCAGGTCCCGTCGTGGCCGGCGCGCTTGGCCCCGAGCCGCGACATGAGCGCGAAGAGCGGCACGACGCCGATGAACAGCGCCAAGAGCAGGAGCCGCACCATGACGTCGCCGATGCGCCGACCCTGCCGGCGCCAGGCCTGCCACGCTCCCGAGAGGCGGACGCTCCGCTCGGCGCGCGCCACCTCGCGAGCGCGACCGGCGGCGCGCCACTCGTCGAGGAGCTGGCGCGAGTAGGCGACGTGGCCGCGCTCGTCCTTGCCGATCTCGCTGAAGAGGCGGCCGAGCTCGGGGTGCTCGGGGTGGTCGCTGAAGTGCGCGGCCAGCACGTCGAACTGCGCCTTGGCGCGCGCCTCGGAGCGGTGCACGAAGGCCACGAAGGCCACCTCGCCCAGGCGCTCGTGCAGATCCTGGCGGACGCCGTGGAGCTTCTCGTGGGCGCGCGTGAGCTCGGCCGCGGCCGGGTCGAGCGCCTTGGCGGCGTCGCGGAAGCGCTGCGCGTGGCGCGCCTCGTCGAGCCCGTGGCGGAAGAACAGGCGGCGGAGCCGCGCGTCGTGCGTGCGGTCGGCGGCGCGCAGCATGTCGAGCGCCGAGCCGTGCTCGGTCGCGGCGAAGCCCATGAGCTTCATGGCGATGCGGCGGCGGCTGCGCCACGCCCACGGCGTCGTGGCTCTCAGGATGAACGGGGCTCTGGCGGTCTGGGTGATCATCGGTGGGCCTCGTTCGAAGGGGATGCGTGCGCGAGGAGGGGCGCGAGAGCGCGCGCGACGGCGTCGTGGCCGCGCGGCGAGAGGTGGTAGTCGTCGGCCTGGAAGGCGCCCGGGCTCACCGCGCGCAAGACCGGCAGCAGGTCGAGCGTGGCGACGCCGTGCGCGCGCGCGTCGGCGAGCAGCGTGCCGAGGAGCCGATAGGTCGCCCCCGTATCGATCGGCTTCTCGTTGTCATATTTCTGCCACTCGGCCGGATGCACCTGCACATCGAGCGGCAATCCGACGACGATCACCGTGCAGCCGATGGGCTTGCACGCATCCACCGCCGCGAGCACCGACGACGTCAGGCGCGAGCGATACGGAGGGTCGGGCTGCAAGAGCCACGGCAGGTCGTGGACCAGGCGCGTCGCGCTCGTGGCCAGCACCGGCGCCCCGTCGTCGGCCGCATGGAATAAGGCCCGCAGCGCGTACACCAGGTGCGAGCGCCCGAGCAGGAAGCGGCGCCCGGGGAAGTCGCTCGGCGGCTCCTCCTCGCCGACCCTGGTCCGCGCCCAGCCGTCGCGCGCCGTCGTGCGCCGCGCGTTGGGCACGCGCACCTCGGACCAGTCGTTGGCGACGTTGGCCACGTATATGACAAATTCGGGGCGGAAGCGCGGACCGAGCTCGGCCAGGCTCGCGACATATTCGGGCGGACCCCAGGTCGGCGTCGCCGCGTTCAGCACCTCGTGCCCCGGACCGAGCATCGCCGCGAGCCGGGCGCCGAAGGTCTCGTCCTCCTCGACGCCGTAGCCGAACACCTGCGAGTCGCCGAGCAGCATGACGCGTCCGGCGACCGACCGGCCCGGCGCGAGGTCGTCCGGCGCCGGCGTCCAGTCGGCGCCGCGGAAGCCGAGCGCGTTGGTGCGGATGTCGGTGATGTGGCCCGAGCGGCTCTTGAGCCGCGTGCTCGCGTCGGGCTCGAGCCGCACGCCGAAGACCGGGTCCTCCATATAGAGGTTGAGGAACGGGAAGGCGTGGTGGCGGATGACGCCGGCCACGACCTCGGCCATGGCCAAGGACGCGATCAGCGACACCAGCCCGGCCACGACGCGCGCCCACAGCGCCGGCCGCGCGCGCACGGGTCGCCCGCTCTCGCTCGACGCGAGCGCGCCGTCGTCGTCGCGGTCATCGCCGGCGGGGGCCTCGAGGTCGGGGGTGGTCGTGCTCACGAGGGCTGCGTAGAGCAAGGCCGGTGCCACCGCGCCGCGGCCGCTGACCCGCCTGGATGGCCGCTCCGCGCCACCCGCGTCGGACGCCGGCGGCAAGCCCTCTTACCCCCGGAGGCAGGAGGTAAGTGTCGATTACGCGCGCGCCCGGCCGGTCGCAGCGAGCTGCTCCGCCGCTCGCTGCGCGAGCGTCACTCCCGTGGCCTCGCTCCGCTGCGGGTCGCCACCGCGTCGGCCTCCTCCTCCGGCCACCTGCGGCGGCCTGCGTGCAGAGTCCGACCGGCGACCCGGCTCCGCTCGAGCTTGACGCGGCTCGCTCGGCGCGCGAGACCCGCGCGCCGCCCATGGTCCTCGATGCCTCGACCGTCGCCCTCGTCCTGTTCGTGCTCCTCGCCTTCACGGTCGAGGCCGCGCTCGGCTTCGGCGCGACCCTCGTCACGGTGACGCTCGGCTCGCTGGTCATGCCCGTCGACCAGGTGCTGCCGGCCTTCGTGCCGTTGAACGTGCTCCTGTCGCTGCGCCTCGTCAGCGCCAACCGCGGGCACGTGCGGCTCGATCTGCTGCTGCGCCGCATCCTGCCGCTGATGGTGGTCGGCCTGCCCATCGGCATCTTCGCCTTCGCGGCGCTCGACGCCCACCTCCTCGTCCGCCTCTTCGGCGTCTTCGTCATCGCGCTGGCCGCGCTCGAGCTGTGGCGCGCCTATCGCGACCACCGCGCCCGGAGCGGCCTCGGCCCCGAGCGCCCGACGCTCGCCGCCGACCGCCCCTTCGGCGCCTTCGAGGCCGTCGTGCTCGTCCTCGGCGGCATCGTGCACGGCGCCTTCGGCACCGGCGGGCCGATGGTCGTCTACGTCGGCGGCCGCCTCCTGCCCGACAAGGCCGAGTTCCGCGCCACGCTGTCTGCGCTGTGGCTGCTCCTGAACGTCGTCCTCGTCACGAGCCACGTCGTCGGCCACCGCTTCACCAGCGACACCGCGCTCCTCACGCTGGTGCTGGCACCGGCCCTCGTCCTCGGCCTCATCGCCGGCGACTTCCTCCACCACCGCATCCCGGCCGATCGCTTCAAGCGCGTCGTCTTCGCGATGTTGGCCGTCGCGGGCCTCGTCCTCGCACTGCGCTAGGGCCGCCCGAGACCGTTCCGGGCGGCTGTGGGGAATCAATCTTTCAATCGAATCCGCACCCAGGTAAGGTGCCGCCGCGCCCAAGCTGTCGCCCGGCGCATTCCCCAGGGGTTCCCAATGAACCGTCTCGCCGCATCGCTTGCGATGGCGCTCGCCTCGCTCGTCACCGTCTCGTCTGCCCTGGCCGCGCCGCAGACCGACCAGAACGCCGGTACGTGGACCGACTCGTATCAGGACAACACCGGCATCGCCGTCGGTGCGCAGACGTTCGACGTCAAGCACGACCCGGCGGGCCAGCTGGTCACGCTGGCTGTCGGCAAGGCCTCGGGCCAGGTGTCGAGCATCGACATCGCGCCGGTCTCGTTCGACACCTGGGGCAAGGTCTACCTCGACTACTCGGCCGCCAACACGACCGACCTCGAGGTGCGCTTCCTCGGCCAGAGCGGCACGACCTACGGGCCGTTCGCGCTGGCGCCGTCCGACGTCGTCGGCTGGAAGAGCATGGTCAGCCTCGCGACCGTGCCGGCCTCCGAGCTCACCGGACGCCTGCTGGTGAAGCTCGTGCGCTTCGATCGCGTGGTCGGCCTGCCCGACCCGCAGAACGGCGAGAGCGACGACATCCACATCAGCCCGACGCTGCTCGCGGCGCGCGTGACCTGGTCGCCGCGCTCGGTCATCCGCGTCTCGACCGAGGCCCCGGCGAGCGCCTGCGCCAGCGCGCAGTTCACGGTGAAGACCAAGGTGTCGGTGTCGTACGTGAACGCCAAGAGCGTGGTGGTCGCGACGCCGCTGCCGCTGGCGCCGGCCGACCCGCTCGGCCGCACCTATCCGCTCAACTTCGTCTCGGCGACCAACGGCGGCACCCTCACGACGACCGCGACGACCGTCGGCGGCGTCGCCGTCGCGGCGAACTCGGTCTACTGGCAGCTCGGCGACGTCAACGCCGGCAACACCTTCGTCGTGTCGTTCAACGTGAGCTCGCCGACCGGCACCCTGAACGGCACCACCTACACCACCTCGGCCGCCGCCAAGGCCGCCAACTCGGCGCTCGCCAGCTACCCGCCGGCGGCCGTGGCCGCGGCCGCGACCACCATCCAGAGCTCGGCCGCGCTGACGGTCCGGAAGACGTCGCAGAACACCTTCCTCATCGGCGACAAGTACTACATCAACGCCGACCAGACGCTGGGCTACAACATCTTCTACGCCAACTGGGAGTTCCCGCCGCCGACCTGCACCGCCGTCAGCCACCGCACCATCGTGTGGGACGACGTGAGCGACCTGGTCACGCCGACCGAGCCCGGCTGGGCCGGCGGCTCGATCTTCACCGGCACCCTGCCCAGCGCCTTCACCATCCAGGGCGGCGGCATCTACACCGCCAACGCCATCAACGTCGACGGCGTCAGCGTCCCGGCCAAGTCGATCTACTGGAACCTCGGCACCCTCGAGGTCGGCCAGCGCGGCAATTTGTCATATACCCTGAAGCTCAAGAAGGACACCGACCACGCCGGGCCGCTGCCGCAGAACCACCAGATCGACAACGTCGCCGCGGTGCAGAGCGGCCTCACCCACGAGGCCGGCGGCCCCAGCGCGAGCCGCGTCTACATCGGCATCCCCAACACCCCGAGCGGCATCTACGCCAAGGGCGATCGCATCCGCGGCTCGGCCGGCATCGGCGCCGGGCGCGACGACAACTGGTGGCTGTCGGTGGGCTACGGCGAGCCCATCACCTTCCTCTTGTACGCGCAGAACGGCGGCGCCTCGACGCTGGCCGACACGCTGCTCGTCGACCGCGTCCCGGCCAACACCGCCTTCTCGTCGCTGGCCGTCCCGGCCGGCGCCACCGCCTACTACCAGACGGCCACCACCGCGGTCGCCGACGACAAGCCGCCGGCCGTCGACGTGACCACCGGCGCGCTCGGCGCCGGCTGGTCGACGACCCCGCCGGCCAACCTCGCGACCGTCACCTGGGTCGCCGTCAAGGTGCCGCGCCTCAGCTCGACCTACTTCCCCGACGCCAACATCCCGACCTCGGTCACGGCCGAGCTCACCGTCACCGTCAACCCGCCGGGCGCCGGCTGCGGCCAGGAGGTCATCAACAACCTCGGCCTCTTCCAGAGCTACGGCTACATCAAGGTCGGCGAGACCGCCGTCACCGCCATCACCGGCATCACCGACTGGGTGAAGGACGGCGAGCCGGTGCTGGTGAAGCCGGTCGTGCCGTCGTTCGAGTTCTCGTCGATGTCGGCGAGCCCGGCGTCCCTGGCCGCGACCGGCGACGTGACCTTCAACCTGTCGCTCTTCAACCAGCAGTCGGGCGGCGTCGAGACCGACACCGCGCGCAACGTCTCGGTGGTGCTGACGCTGCCGCGCACGCGCATCAACGGCCTCGACTCGGCGGTGCCGTTCGTGTCCGTCGACGCCGCCGGCGGCACGGTCGATCTCGCCGGCCTGCCCACCACGCTGACGGTCCGCTACGAGAACATCCCGCCGTCCACGAGCCGCGGCATCGCCGTGCGCGTCAACGTGCCCAAGGGCTACATCTCGGGCGCCTCCATCGGCATGAGCGCCGCCGTCCGCGGCGACGACGACGTGCCGCAGTGCAGCCCCGTGGTCGGCACCTTCTCGGCCTCGGCGACGCTGGCCGGCAGCCCCTACCTGGTCGTCTCGAAGCGCACCAACCTCGGCGTCGCCTCGCCCGGCAGCCAGGTCGAATATGCCCTCGATTATGTCAATATCGGCGACACCGTCGCCACCGGCTCGTGGATCGTCGACCGCATCCCGCCGGGCACCTCGATCGCCTCGGCCGAGCTGCCGGCGCTGGGCGGCGAGGTGTGGTTCAGCAGCACCGCTCCGCCGGCGCTCCCGGCCAACCTGCGCGGCGACAGCCCGGTGCTCACCGACGCCCTCGTGAGGAGCACCTTCACGCGCGGCTCGAGCTCGGGCGGCCGCGTCTATCCGAGCGTCAGCGGGCCGACCTGGGTGGCCTTCCTGGTCGACAATGCCAATCTCAGCCCGGCCCAGCTCGAGATCGGCCAGAGCCGCACCGTGCGCTACAACGTCACCGTCGACGGCGGCGTCGCGCTCGGCACCACGCTGCGCAACGAGGCCGGCATCCTCTCGCGCGAGCTGCTCCCGGCCATCTCCAACGAGGTCATCACCTTCGTCTCGCAGGAGCCGTCGCTCGAGCTGACGCGCGCCTGCCCGGCGGTCGTCGGCGCCAACGAGCCGTTCACCTACACCGTCGACTACGTCAACAACTCGACCAACCTCGACTACGCCGTCGTCCTGTCCGAGACGCTGCCGGCCGAGGTGGTCTTCCAGTCGGCGAGCCACGCCTTCCTGGCCGGCGCCCACCCGGGCGTCAACGTGCCGGTGGTGCGCGCGGGCCAGACGCTGACGGCCGACGTCGGCGCCGCGCTCGGCGGCCCGCTCGGCTCGCGCGAGGGTGGGCGCATGACCGTCGCCGCGAAGGTGCTGACCGGCACGCCGTCGGGCACCTTCGTCGAGCTCACCGGTCTCGCCTCGGCCAAGGACATCACCGGCCTCCTCGACAAGAGCGCGTTCTCGTCGTGCCGCGTGCTGGTCGAGAACTGCGACCTCTTCGTGCGCCTGTCGGTCGACCAGCCGGCGCCGGTGCGCGGCGAGGTCGTGACCTACACCGCGCTCGTCTCGAACGAGGGCGCCAACGACGCCGACAACGTGAGCCTCGTCGTCACGCTGCCGACCAATGTGACCTATGTGCCGAATTCGGTGCACGTGCTCACGGCCGGCTGGTCGGTGGGCGGCGATCCGATCCTCTCCGGCGGCGGTCGCGTCCTCACCTGGAACGTCCTCAACGGGCGCGGCCTGACCAAGGCGGGCGACGCCATCGGCCACTTCCCCGGCCACTCGGGCGACGTGGCGGTGACCTTCCAGGCCAGCATCGGCGGCGGCGTGCCGGTGGCGACGACGCTCACCACCACCGCCGTGGTCGCGACGACCTCGGCCGAGGACCCCATCAAGCCGAACAGCGCCAGCGTCGACGTGCGCACGCCGCGGCCCGACCCCTACGTCATCAAGACCGCGCCGAGCTTCGCCCAGCCCGGCCAGACCATCACCTACCGCCTGCGCTACGGCAACGCGAGCCGCGAGTCGACCGGCCCCATCGTCCTCATCGACAAGCTCTGGGACGCCCCGACCGGCGACGGCAAGGTCGACGTGACCTACCTCGGCAGCTCGACGCAGGCCGGTGAGACGGTGTGGTTCCACGCCGCCAACGTCGGCCCCACCGCACCCGCCTTCGACCCGCAGAACCCCGCCGCCAGCGGCTGGAGCAAGACGCCCGGCCTCGTGCAGTGGATCGCCATCCAGCGCTCGAACCTCGGCAAGCAGGAGGGCCCGTTCTCGGTCTACATCGACGTGGCGCTGCGGACGCCCGTCTCGGGCCTCACGCCGCTCCCCGGCTCGACCATCACCAACGTGGCCAGCATCGCCCCGGCCGGCCCGAGCCAGGACGGCGACGACGATCCGAGCAACAACACCAGCACCGTCACCACCAAGACGCCGGGCGTCGACGTGGCCATGGATCTCCTGTGCGACCCGGCCGGCGCCTACCCCGGCGCCATCCCCGGCCAGGCCGCCTCGGTGACGCTGACGCTCGTCAACAACGGCACCGTCCCGGCCTACGGCCTGAAGGTCGACTACCCGACGCCCAGCGGCTTCGACAAGCTCGGCGACGACGCCGTGACGGTGGCCGTCATCGGCGCCTCGGGCGCGCCCGCCAAGCTCGTCGACGCGACCGGCCAGCCCATCTCCGAGCCGGTGTCGTGGTCGAAGTCGGGCAACACCTTCGTGCTCGGCGACGCCAGCTCGACCGCCGCGCGCTACTACCGCAAGGTCGGCCTGCCGGCCGGCGCCAAGGCCGTCATCACCGTCACGGGCAAGTTCTCCGCCAATGTCGGCAGCGGCACGCCGGTCACCCAGACCGCCACCGCCGTCATCGACTACCGCTTCGACTTCAACCCGGCCGTCGATCAGAAGGAAGAGATCACCACCAACAACGCCGCGTCGTGCGGCGCGACCGTGTACCGCGCCGACCCGATGGTGGCGAAGAGCGCGGCCGGCTTCGGCGCCACCCCGCCGTTCACGGCCGGCGATCAGGTGACCTTCACCATCGCCTACAACAACGTGGGCGGCGCCTCGGCCAGCGACGTCGTCATCGAGGACTACTTCGCCGAGGGCATCCCCTACATCGTCGGGAGCTTCAAGAACCTGCCCGACGGCGCCGTGCTCGAGCTCGACGACGGCAGTGGCAATTTCGATTATGTCACTCCCGCTGGCACTTCCCGGCACGTCCGACCCGGCCGTGCGCGCGCTGCGCGTGCGCTGGCTCGCGCCCATGCCGGCGCCGGCCGGCGGCACCTTCGCGCAGGACTCGCAGGCCGACTTCGGCGCCGGCGCGTTCGACAACACGCGCACCAAGTCGCCGGGCTCGGTGGTGGTGAGCGGCGCCAAGGGCGACAGCGGCACCTACACCTCGCCGGTCATCCCGGCGACGCTCGACGGCAACGTCGTCAGCTGGGACCGCATCGTGGTGAAGTCGACCGTGCCCGAAGGGGGCGACCTGTCGGTCGACGTGCTCGACGCCGTCACCGGGGAGGTGCTCATGGTCGGGCTCGCGCCCGACGCCTCCGGCGCCATCCCGCTCGCCGTCGACCCGGCCCGCCACGGCAGCATCCGGCTGCGCGCCCACCTCCAGGGCGCCGCGCTGCGCTGCGACTATGGCGCCGACGACTTCGGGCAGGTCGAGAGCCTGCTCCCCTTCGTGCCGCCCAACGGACAGATCAACCAGTGCCTGCCCGACGGTCGCGTCGTGGGCTTCATGTATCCGAGCTACGGCTGGTACGACTTCCGCATGGTGACCTGGAAGGTCGACGCCGACGGGCACCAGACGGCGACCGACCTGCCGCAGCTGGCCGACCGGAACTACTACGTCACGCCGTCGTTCCCGGGCTACAGTGGCCAGCTCTTCGGCCAGGCGCAGCCGGCTCGCAGCGGCAACCGCTACCCCATCACCTATCACGAGGACGCCGACGGCTGGCACCTCCTGCCGATGGCGCTCCCGGCCAACGCCGGCAACGTCAACACCAACTTCTACGACCTCGCCGACCACTGGCTGTGGGGGACCAACGAGGTCGACGGCGGCACGCAGCCCATCGTGTGGCCGCCGACGCCCGACGGCGGCTACGGCGAGCCGTTCACGCTCGACGCTCCTGCGGCGACCTGCCAGGTGACGACCGGCTACAAGGGCCGCCTCGCCGGCTACTGCTACGACCCGGCGAACGGCTACTACGCCACTCACGTCATGGTCTACGACCACGATTCCCAGCCGGCCTGGCAGATGACCGAGCTGCCGATGGACGACGCCTATGACTACCAGTCGGTGAACTGGGTCATGGATGACGGGTCGCTGCTCGGCACCGGCCAACGCAATGGCGGCAACGACTACAACGTGCTCCACTGGACGAAGTCGGCCGGGTCCTGGTCGCTGGCGCGCCTGCCGCTGCTCGACGGCGCCGCGAACCTGCAGTGGAGCTTCATCATCGGCGACGTCGTGTGGGGCGTCTCACGCTTCGATGTCGGCTCGCGGACCGTCTTCTACAAGTACACGGCCGCGGGCTGGGTAGCGGACGCCGTGCCCGACGAGGGGACGATCGACTCGTACCCGCTCGACATCCTCGACGACGGCACCCTCGTCGCCCAGTGCAAGCCGGTGGGCGAGGACGTCTTCCACCTCTGCGTCTCGGCCCCCGATGGCGAGGGCGGCTACGACCCGTTCACGACCATCGCGTTCCCGGCCGACATCCAGCCCTCTACGCTCCAGGGCGCCTGGGGCGTCGCCGACGGCAAGCTGCTGGTCGGCTACTACGAGAGCTCGAACAGCAACACCTATGCCTGGTACGAGCTCACGCTGCACCACGTCGACGGCACCTGGACGACCGACTCGCGCCTCGTCACCAAGGGCAACGGCGTCTACATGCAGGGCCAGGTCGGCGGCTGGACGCGCAACGAGCGCTACGCGGCCTGGCGCAGCCCGAGCTGCCCCCAGTACAAGAGCAGCGTCAACAACGTCATCGGCTACTTCGATCCGGCGACGAGCAGCGACCTCGGCATGACCTTCGTGCCCTTCGACGGCGGCATGCGCCGCTCGCAGGTCGCCGTCATCAGCGGCGCCTCGAACGGCCAGTTCTACGGGAGTTCGTTCGACCGCAGCAACGAGTCGGCCGGCCAGGTCCCCACCATCTTCCGGCAGGACCCGACCCACGTGCTCGCCTCCTATCCGTTGCCCGACGTCGGCGAGAAGGAGGGCGGCACGCTCGGCGCCATCTCGCCGGACGGTGACTGGGTCCTCGGCGGCCTCGGCGTCCGCCGCGGCGCCGAGCCGCGCGGACTCGCGCCGAGCCGCGGGCGCCTCGCGCTCTACCACTTCGATGCCGCCGCCGACGCCTACGTCGAGGTCCCGGTCGACGGCGCAGCGCAGCCCGATCAGGCGGGCTTCGTGCAGGCCGCGAACAACTACGCCGACTTCAACTACTCGCCCATCACCGTGAATGGCGCCGTCTACGACGCCGGCGGCGAGGGCCACGGCGGCTTCTGGATGTGGTCGCCCACCGACCCGGCCGGCTTCGTGTGGTCGGGGCGCCTCCTGCCCGACGAGGAGAAGATCGGCTCCGACCTCGGCGGCCAGGACTTCGCCATCGCGCGCGGCCGGACCATCTGGCTCCTCGGGCTCGACCCGAGCGCGCCGATGGGCATCGGCGTCCAGGCGCTTCCCGTGCCCGAGGGCGTCTCACCCGACAGCGGCTACGTGACCGTGAACGTCGCGAACCAGTCCGGCTGGCTCGGCGGCTACGCCATCATCGGCAGCGCTCAGGGCTCGACCCAGTACCCCATCGTGTGGCGCCGCACCGGACCCTCGAGCTGGAGCCCGATCGTCCTGCCGTTCCCCAACACCATGGTCCTGTCGATGGCCGACATGCCGTTCGGGGACAGCGGCTATCCGCTGGTGTTCACCGCCGACCAGCGCGTCCTGCAGCCCGACGGCGCCGGCAACTGGGAGCTCGCGCCGCTCGCGGTCGCGCCCGGCTTCGCGCGCTTCCAGCCTTACAGCGGCGCCTTCCAGGGTTCCTACGAGGCCTACTATCGGCCCTCCCGCTGGGGCTCGGGCAGCGCCTACGGCATCGTCACCGGCTCCATGCAGGCCGAAGACGGCACCCAGGCGCCGTACATCCAGGCTCCGGACGGGCAGGGCGGTTGGACCGCGGTGCCCCTGCCGGGCAACCAGCCCGTCGTGACGTTCGTCGGTCCCGGTCCGACCCTGTGGGGCAACTACGTCGACCTCGAGACCAACAGCACGCGCGTCGCCGGCTGGTACTTCGAAGGCGGCGACCTCACCCGGCCGCAGATGGTCGATCTGCTGCCGAAGACGAAGGGCGGCTACAGCAGCAGCTACTGGACCTACCCGGCGCTGGCCGCGTCGAGCGGCGTCACGGCGACCAACGTCTACTCCGAGGCCGAGGGCATGAATCGCGTCGCGCTGTTCCAGCCGAGCGACAGCGGCATCACGACGACCATCCCGGAGATCTATGCGTTCTACCCGGGCCAGGTCATGGTCCAGACCGGCAGCCCGCTCATCGTGAGCGCGCAGAGCGACTCGGCCGGCCGCTCCTTCTTCTTCGGCTGCTCGGTCGGCCAGGAGACGTCGCTCGACAGCTGGTCGGTCCTCTACCGCACCGACATCGACCCGAGCTTCAGCTACCGCGTCGAGGTCCCCGACCTGTGCCAGGCGAGCTTCGACAACACGGCGACCATCGCCACCAGCACGCCCGAGATCACCCAGGCCAACGACAGCAGCACCGCCACCGTGGCCATCGCCACGACCGACATCGCGGTGTCGATCACGCCGTCGGCGGGCACCGTCGTGCAATATGACAATATCGGCTACAGCGTCACCGTGGAGAACAAGGGCGCCTCGGTGGCCAAGGACGTCGTGCTCACGCTGAGCCTGCCGGCCGGCGACGGCGAGTCGGACCCCGACGTGCAGACCTACGTCGTCGGCAGCCTCGCGCCGGGCGAGACCTGGGAGACCAGCGACCCGTCCGTGTACGTCACCACCGACGCCTCGTTCCTGCCGCTGACGGCCAACGCCACCGTCACCACCTCGAGCATCGACTGCGGCGACAGCAACGACAGCGCCTCGGCCACCGTGCTCACCGGCAACCTGCCGAACCTGGCGGTGTCGGTGTCGGCGCCGACCCAGGTCACCGTCGGCGGCTTCTTCACCTACGACGTCACGGTCGAGAACACCGGCAACGTCGTGTCGACCGACAACGTGCTGACCTTCATCCTGCCGAGCGGCGTCGTCACCGGCGGCTCGCTCTGGATCGGCGGCTTCGGCGACGAGAACCAGACCGTCACCTGCGATCAGCTGGGCGACACCTTCACCTGCGGCATCCCGTACATCGGGCCGACGCGGCAGGAGTACCAGCCGTTCCACCTGTTCGTCGACGCCACGGCGCCGGGCTGCGACCGCATCGGCCAGGACCTCGTCGCCAACGCCGAGGCCACCGCCGCGCTCGACATCAGCGTCGGCGACAACGCCGCCTCGGCCACGACCGAGCTCGTGGCGCCGGCCGGCCAGCTCGCGCTGTCAGTCTTCCCCGGGCGCTCGACGGTCGAGGCCGGCGAGACGGTGACCTACTTCGTCGACTGGGCCAGCACCGGCGCCGATGACGCCGGCACCGGCCAGGTGGTCGTGACGCCGCCCGTGCCCCCGGCGCAGGTGGTCGACATCAGCCAGGGCGGCGCCATCGTCGACGGCTCGATCGTCTGGAACCTCCCCGAGGCGGTGCCCGGCGAGACCGGCTCGTTCTCGTTCACGGTCGTGGCGCCGGCCGCGCCGGCCACCCTCAGCGGCTCGGCCACCGTGGTCGACGTCGGCCTCGAGGAGCCGAGCCTCGCCGCCTGCGGCGTGGTCGTGCCCTTCAGCGGTCCGGTCGTCACCGCGCCCGGCCTGCACATCACCAAGGCCTCGTCGCGCTCCGTCACCTGCGGCGGCTCCATCGACTGGGTCGTCACCGTCACCAACACCGGCGCCAGCGCGCGCACCGGCCTGGTCGTGACCGATACGCTGCCGCCGCAGATGCCGTACCTCGGCGGCTCCATCAAGGGTCCGGGCGCCTCGGCGCAGAGCGCGCCGGTGCTGGTGTGGAACCTCGGCGACCTCGGCGCCGGCCAGTCGGTGACGCTCGGCTACTCGAGCCAGGCGCCGGCCTCGGCCGGGACGCTGGTGACCAACGTCGCCAAGGTCGAGAGCGGCGGCGCGCTGGTCGCGCAGTCGGCGCCGACGCCGGTCCGCTCGGACTGCTCGGCCGAGCTCGCCATCGTCAAGAGCTGGGACGGCGGCTGCGTCGAGACCGGCGACCTCGTCACGGTCACCATCGACTACCAGAATTTGTCAGATACGCCGCAGGCGGTGACCGTCCACGACGCCATCCACCCGGCCATGAGCGCCGTCACCAGCAGCGACCCGACCGCGGTCGTCGCCGGCGCGCTCATCACCAAGACCGAGGTGCTGGCGCCGCGCGGCCGCGGCTCGCTCAGCTACCGCGCCATGGTGTCGGGCGCCTCGGGCGACCTCGTGCTCGACTCGGCCAGCATCGACGGCGCCGACGAGCACCGCGTCGTGTCGAACCAGGTGACCGGCGTGCTGGTCGACTGCGACGACGGCGACCCGTGCACGACCGACGCCTGCGTCATGTTCACCGGCTGCGTGCACACGCTGACGCCGCACCCCGAGGTGGCCGAGACCTGCGACGGCCTCGACAACGACTGCGACACGCGCGTCGACGCCGATGACGACGACCTCGTGCTCAGCGCCTGCGACAAGCAGGACGGCGTGTGCGAGGGCTCCGAGCACCTGGCCAGCGAGTGCATCGACGGCGCCTTCCTGCCCTGCAGCGACGCCAACTACGAGGCCTACAGCGAGGGCAGCTACGACACCACCGACGCCAGCTGCGACGCGGTCGACAACGACTGCGACGGGCTCGACGACGACGACTACGTCGGCTTCGACGTCGTGTGCGGCGAGAAGGGATGCGAGGGTCACGCCACCACGTTCTGCGCCTTCGGCGACGTCGGCGACGACTGCCGCCCGGCCGAAGACGGCACGAGCTGCGAGGACGGCGACCTGTGCTCGAACGCCTCGGCCTGCACCGCCGGCACCTGCCTCGCCACGCGCTACATCACCTGCAACGACCACCAGACCTGCACCGCCGACAGCTGCAACCCGGCCGTCGGCTGCGTGTACGCGCCGGTCGAGGACGGCACGCCCTGCGACGATCTCAACGCCTGCTCGAGCGAGGACCTGTGCGAGGACGGCTCGTGCGTCGGCACCGGCTTCACCGCCTGCGCCGCGCCCGACGGCTGCCACTTCGCCGGCGAGTGCAACCCCGACACCGGCGTCTGCGACTACGGCGTGAAGCCGGGTGACGTGCCGGTGCCCATCGCGCTCTCCGACCTCGGCACGCTCGGCGGCAAGTCGTCGCGCGCCACCGCGGTGAACGCGCTCGGCACGGCCGTCGGTCACGCGCTGACCGCGGCCGGCGAGACGCACGCCTTCGTCTGGACCCAGGCCGACGGCATGCGCGACATCACGCCCGGCGAGGGTGTCGGCGGCGACGCGCTCGGCGTCAACGACGCCGGCCTCGTGCTCGGCCTCCGCACCGTCAACGGCGTCAGCAAGGTCTTCGCGTGGAAGCCCGGCCCCGGCGCCGGCACGCTGACCGAGCTCTTCCTCGCCCGCGGCGTCGCCTCGGCCGAGCTGGCCTTCGGCCCGACCGCGGCCGGGCGCATCGCCGGCAACGGCCCCAACGGCACGGCCTTCTACAGCGCGGCCGGCGCCAGCGCGGTGGCCATCACCGGCGTCACCGGCACCAAGGACGTGACCGTCAAGGCGCTTTCCGATTCCGGCGTCGTCGTCGGGCAGCTGACGACCGCCAGCGACGAGCACCACGCCTTCCGCTGGAGCCAGGCCGGCGGGCTCGTCGACCTCGGCACGGCCGGGGCCGAGAGCGACGCGGTCGCGGTCAACACGGCGGGCGACGTGGCCGGCTCGGCTTCCATCGGCGGTCACCGCCACGCGGTCGTCTTCCACGGCGACGGCTCGGTCGAGGACCTCGGCACGCTCGGCGGCGACGACTCGTACGCGCTGGCCGAGAACGACGCGGGCGCGGTGCTCGGGCAGTCGACGCGCGCCGACGGCGTGAGCCGCACCTTCATATGGACGGACGCCATCGGCATCGCCGACATCGGCCCGAGCGGCGAGGCCACGACCGGCATCGCGCTCGCGTCGAGCGGCCTGGCCGTGGGCGTCGCCTCGCAGGGCGGGCTCGTCGGCGCCTTCCTCTACACGCCGACCCGCGCGCTGGTGAACATCGCCGCGCTCGGCGCCGACCCGCAGCCGGTGGGCCTCACCGCGCTCGGCCAGGTGGCCGGCAACTTCACCGTAGGCGCCGGGACGCGCGCCTTCTTCTGGGCTGAGGCCCGCGGCGCCGAGGACCTCGGCACCTTCGGCGGCGCCACCGCCGAGGCCGTGGCGCTGTCGTCCGACGGGCGCGTGGTCGGCCAGGCCGACACCGCCGCCGGCGACGCCCACGCCTTCATCTCGGCCGCGCCGGAGACCGCCTGCGTCGTCTGCGATGAGGACCTCGACGCGCCGGTCATCGTCTGCCCGGTGACGCGGCCGGCGGTCGAGTGCACCGCCGGCGGCACCGCGGTGTCGCTCGGTCGGCCCTCGGTCTCGGACGCCTGCGGCCGCCCGGTCGACGTGACCAACGACGCGCCGGTGACGTTCGATCTCGGCACCACGCCGGTCGTCTTCACCGCCACCGACAGCGCCGAGAACAGCGCGTCGTGCACCACCAGCGTGGTCGTCGACGACACCATCGCGCCGGTCATCAACTGCGCCCCGACCCTCGAGGTGCAGGCCCAGGCCGGCGTGTGCGGCGCGGCGGTGACGCTGCAGGCCACGGCCAGCGACGGCTGCGATGGCCTGTCGGTGACGCTCATCGGTCCGGCCGGCTCGCTCGATCACCCGGTGCTGCTGCCGCCGGGCGAGACCGACGTGACGGTGACCGCCATCGATCGCGCCGGCAATCGCTCGACCTGCACCACGGCCGTGACGGTGACCGGCGTCGAGCCGCTGAACATCGACTGCGACCCCGAGCTGACCGTCGACGCGCCGGCCGACTTCTGCGGCTACCCCGAGTCGCTGAGCGCCGACGTGCTCGACGTGTGCGCCACCGATCTCACCGTGAGCTCGGCCGCCGACTCGTTCCCGATCGGCGTGACCGACGTCCTCTTCTCGGCCGAGAACGGCCGCGGCGAGTCGGACACCTGCACGACCAAGCTCACCGTCCGCGACGTGACCCCGCCCACCGTCGACTGCGGCATCGGCGATACGCTGCTGGCCCCGCCGGCGGCCTTCACGCCCGTCGTCAGCGACGCTTGCGGCGCCGGCTTCACCATCGAGAACGTGGCCTGCGTGAAGGTGAAGGACGGCGTCGAGACGCCCATCACGGCGGGCTGCGACGTCATCGTGCGCGACGACGTCGCCATCGCCGTGCGCGACGTGCCCATCTACGACGACGCCGGCGCGGTGGTCCCGCCCGACGAGCTGTTCGTGCGCTGGCAGGTCGTGGCCCACGACGTGAACGGCAACGACGCGACCGTCGACTGCGAGACCCTGCTCGATCTGTCGGCGCGCGACCGCGACCACGACGGCGTCCCCGATGTGAACGACAACTGCCCCGACACCAAGAACCCGGACCAGGTCGACACCGACTCGGACGGCGCGGGCGACGCCTGCGACCCGACCGACTTCGACGGCCTCCAGGCCCAGGGCTCGGGCGGCTGCGATGCGGGCGGCTCGGCGACGCTGCCGGCGCTGCTGGCGGGCTTCGCGGCGCTGGTGCTGCTGCGGCGGCGTACGCGCGCGTGAGCGGGCGCGGGTCCATATTTCAGAACCCCTGAAATCGTTTGCTCCTCACCGGCGGCCCTGGTACCGAGCCGCCGGTGAAGCAGCCGACCCCCATCCTCCTGGTGCTCTCGCTCCTCGCGGCCGCGTGCGGCGATGACGCTGCGCCGTCGTCGCCCGACGCGGACGTCGCGGACGTCGCGAGCGACACCATCCCCGCGCCGGACGACGCCCGCCGACACGTCGCCGCCGCCGGTCGGCAAGGTGGTCATCAACGAGATCGCCTGCGGGCCGACCCGAGCGAGTGGGTCGAGCTTCGTCAACATCGGCGACGCGCCCGTCGACATCACCGGCTTCCACATCGCCGACCGCGCCGACAAGCCCGGCGCGCGCGCGTGCCGGCCATGTGCTGGCGCCCGGCCAGCACGTGGTGGCGCAGGCCGAGTTCGGCCTGTCGTGCGAGAGCGACGGCGCCTTCCTCGTCGGCCAGGGCCAGGTGCTCGACTCCGCGCCGGTGCGCACCGGCGACCCCGAGCTCGCCAGCGCAGGGCCGCATCCCCGACGGCACCGGCCCCTTCGTCGAGACCGCGCCGACCCCGCAGAAGGCCAACAAGAGCCTCGACGACGAGCGCGCCACGCTGTTCCGCGCCGACGGCCCGATGCCGGTCGTCGATCTCTACGTCGACGCCGCCGCCGAGGCGAGCCTCGAGGCCGACCATCACACCTACGTGCCGGCCATCTTCACCTGGAGCGACGAGCGCGGCACGTCGGCCCCACAGCGCATCGACCTGCGCATCAAGGGCGCCATCACCGACCGCCCCTGGAGCGCCAAGCCGTCCCTGAAGCTCCACTTCGCGCGCCACAGCGAGCCCGGCCCGCGCGCCTTCCGCGGCACGAAGAAGCTCGCGCTGCACAGCATGGTCTACGACCCCTCGACCATCCGCGAGTGGATCTCCTACGAGGTCATGCGCGGCATGGGCGTGCCGGCACCGCGCGTGGGCTGGGCGCAGGTGCGGTGAACGGCGTCTCGAAGGGCCTCTACGGCGTCATCGAGAACTACGACGAGGTCTTCCTGCGCGACTACTTCAGCTCGACCGAGGCGCTCTACGAGGCCGACGGCAACCTGCCGAGCTCGCTCGGCGGCTTCTCGATCGACGAGGGCGACTCGACCGCGGCGCTCGACGACCTGTCCGACCGCGTCGCGGCGGCGATGACCGGCAACGTCGCGGCGACGCGCGCGCTGACCACCATCGACTGGCGCGAGCTGACGACGCTCTTCGGCGTCGAGGATCTCCTCCAGCACACCGACGGCATGAAGTCGGGCTGCCACAACTTCTACATGCACGTCGACACGGCCGGCTTCTGGGACTTCATGGCCTGGAGCGTCGATCTGGCGCTCATCCCGCAGTACGGCTCGCCCGGGCCCATCGGCTCGTGCATGCCGCTGGCCAACTGGTGCGACGCCGACGTGCAGTGCCGCGCCCTGGTTCGAGCGCGCGCGACGAGGCGGCGCAGTGGGTGCTGCGCCACGACCTGCGCACGCCGGCCGTGGCCGCCGCCACGCGCAACCAGCAATATGCCAATCCGGCCGACGAGCCGTGGCGCGGCAACGAGTTCTGGACCGACATCGACTTCGATCTCGCCCAGCACGCCCGGAACGTCGTCGACCTGCTCGAGCAGCGCGCGCGCTCCATCCGCTGCGCCGCCGCGGCCGAGCAGGGCGTCGTCGACGCCGATGATCCGACCTGCAGCGGCTTCGCCGGCGGCGACGGCCCCGGCAAGCCCCCTGGAAAGTGACAAATGCTGACCTCGCTCATCGCCTCCCTCCTCATGACCGCGCCGGCCGAGTGGCAATGCTACGAGGGCCTCTACGCCGACGGGTACACCTGCGACTGCGGCTGCGGCATCGTCGACCCCGACTGCGGCGACCAGCCCGTCGACCGCGCGCTCTGCAACAACAACTTCTGCCCGGCCGGCGAGGTGCCGATGCTCGGCGCGCCCGCCATCTGCGTGCCGAACGAGTGCGGCGACGGCTTCGTCGCCAAGGGCGAGAACTGCGACGACGGCGACGGCGAGGGCTGCGACGAGTTCTGCCAGATCGTCACGCCCGGCTATCGCTGCAGCGGCCTCGGCGCCGGCTGCTCGGTGCCGCGCTGCGGTGATCGCGCCGTCGACTTCGACCGCGGCGAGCACTGCGACGACGGCAACGAGGATCCGGGCGACGGCTGCGACGAGGACTGCCAGCCCGAGCCGGGCTACATCTGCCACGTCTTCGGCGGCTGCTGGCCGACGCTGTGCGGCGACGGCATGATCGACTTCGACTACGAGACCCAGAGCGGCGAGAGCTGCGAGGACGGCGGCGTCGACCCGGGCGACGGCTGCGACGAGCACTGCCGGAGCGAGCCGGGCTGGGTGTGCCGCTTCGACGGCTGCGTGCCGACCGTGTGCGGCGACGGCATCGTGGCGCGCGGCGATTTCGGCGGCGGCGAGCAGTGCGACGACCGGGGCACGAAGCCCGGCGACGGCTGCGACGAGAACTGCCAGGTCGAGCCGGGCTGGGTGTGCGACGACTTCCAGGGCTGCTACGAGATCCGCTGCGGCGACAGCATCCTTGCGCCGGGCAACGAGACCTGCGACGACGGCGACGACGACCCGGGCGACGGCTGTGACGAGCACTGCCAGGCCGAGCCGGGCTGGAACTGCTACTACCAGGCCGGCGAGTGCCATCAGGTGGTGTGCGGCGACAACGTCGTCGAGGGCGACCAGTTCGGCACCGTCTACGAGGAGTGCGACGACGGCAACACCGACTCCGACGACGGCTGCTCGAAGGACTGCAAGGGCGAGCCGGGCTGGGTCTGCAACAAGGAGGGCTGCCACCAGATCGTCTGCGGCGACGGTCACCTGGACAGCCAGGGCGGCGGCGGCGGCCCGAAGCCGGTCGACAAGGTCATCATCGGCCCGGGCGGCGGCGGCGGCGACCCGGGCGCGCCCGAGCAGTGCGACGACGGCAACACCGACTCGGCCGACGGCTGCGACTCATTTTGTCAAATCGAGCCGGGCTACGTCTGCCCGGCGCCGGGCGAGGCGTGCGTCCTGCCGGTGTGCGGCGACAGCTCGATCGACGGCGAGGAGACCTGCGACGACGGCAACAGCGACGACGGCGACGGCTGCAGCCAGCGCTGCCTGCGCGAGCCCGACTGGGTGTGCCGCGTGCCGGGCTCGCCGTGCGAGAAGATGCCGACCGCGTGGGTGTGCTCGCTCTTCATCTACGGCGCCGGCGACGGCTGCGACTGCGGCTGCGGCGCCGTCGACCCCGACTGCCCGAAGCCGCTGACGGTCGGCGCCTGCGAGTTCGCGCACTGCCTGGAAGGCGAGCCGTACCCGTCGGTCGAGGACCCGACCACGTGCAGCAAGGAGCCGCCGCCGGTGGTCGAGCCCGAGCCCGAGCCCGCGCCCGAAGTCGGGCCCGAGCCGACGCCCGAGCCCGAGCCCGAGGTCGACACGGTCGAGCCGGCGCCCGACTCGGGCGCCGAGATCGCCGAAGGCGCGGTCGGCGGCGGCCGCTCCAACGACGGCTGCAACGGCGGCGGGGCTCCGCTCGTGCTGACGCTGGCGGCGCTGCCGCTGGTGGTGGGCGCGCGGCGTCGGCGCTGAGTCGCGGCCGCCGGGCATGAAGGACCTCGACCGTCGCCGCTTCCTGGAGCTCGCCGGCGCGGGCGTCCTGCTCGGCGCCTGCGAGGGCAGCGGCCTCGGGCGCCGGCGCGCGGCGGTCGCGAGCGACGAGCCGTGGACGCGCGCGGCGGCGCCGGCGGCCTTCCTACGGCGTACAGGCCGGCGACGCGTTGACCGACGCGGTCATCCTCCAGACCCACTACCGCGGGGCCGGGCCGCTGACGCTCGCGCTGCGGCGCGTGGACGACGAGGCGCCGCGGCCGGGCCCGATCGCAGCCAGCCGGTGCCGATGCCGGACCCCGCCGCGGCCGGCGCCACGCGCGTCGCGATCGGCACGCTCGCGGCCGGTGCGACCTATCGCTACGTCTTCGACGCGCCCGAGGAGCCGGAGCGAGGTCGGCGTCTTCCGGACCGCGCTCGCGCCGGGCGCGGCGCGCCGCCTGCGCTTCGGCGCCAGCTCGTGCACCAACGCGGCGCTCTACCCGTGGCCGACGCTCGCGCGCGCCGCCGAGCTCGAGCTCGATTTCTACCTGCTGCTCGGCGACACCACCTACTGCGACGGCGCCGTCACGCTCGACGAATATCGTCGGAAATGGCAATTCACGCGCGAGTCGGCCGAATATCGCGCGCTCTTCGCCAGCTGCGGTGTGTACGCCACCTGGGACGACCACGAGGTCACCAACGACTGGGACCCCGAGACGGTCGACCCGACGCAGCTCGCGGTGGCGCTGCAGGCGTTCGAGGAGCACGTGCCCATCGGGCTCCGCAGTCCCGACGGCAGCGTGCGCATCTGGCGGAGCCAGCGCTGGGGCGACACGCTCGAGCTGTTCGTGCTCGACTGCCGCAGCGAGCGCCGGCCCTCCACCGCGCACACGCCCGCGGCGCAGTACGTCTCGCGGGCGCAGCTCGACTGGCTCGAGCAGGGGCTCGCCGCCAGCACCGCGCGCTGGAAGGTGATCGTCAATTCGGTGCCGATCGCGCACATGCCCGACTACTTCCAGCAGGAGAAAGACCGCTGGGACAAGTACGAGGTCCAGCGCGACGAGCTCTTGGCCTTCATCGCCGACCTCGGCCCCGAGGCCCGCGTCGTGTGGGTGGCCGGCGACTACCACTTCGCCGCGCTCATGCACATCGACCGCCCCGGCGACCCGGGCGCGCCGGAGCTGTCGCGCCGCGAGATCCTCACGAGCCCCGCCGGCAATGCGCCAAATGCCTATTGGCCGCGCGTGCTGACCGACGACGTCGTGCAGTTCGAGTGGGCCGACGGCACGCCCAACGTCGCGGTCGTCACGCTCGACCCCGACGCCGACGAGATCGAGTCGAGTGGCGCGCCGGCGACGGCCGTGTGCTCGCCTCGCGCCGCTTCGCGCCCTGAAATCGGGCTGACTCGGGCCTGACTCGGGCCGACTCGGCCTGACTCGGGCCGGCGCGGGCCGGTCCCCCGCCGGCCTGTGCAGCCGCCTGCACACGCGCGCCACGGCCTGCACACCCGCTCTGGAGGCGGCTCCGCGCCGCCGCGCTCGCCGGCCGCGCGCCGCGGCGTGGCACGTCGGTTGCTCTGCCTCGGGGCGCGGCGCCTTCCCCTCGTCCGGGGTTGGTGCGATCGTCCGGCTCGGAGCCCCAACCGTATGTCGCATCGTTCGTCCCTCTGTGTCGCGGCTGCGCTGGCGCTCGCCGCGGGCCTCGGCGGCACCTCGCCGGCGGCCGCGGCCGAGCCGCGCACGAGCTTCGGCGAGCACCTCTGGCTCGGCGCGCGCGTCGCGCCGCTCGGGCTCACGCTCGAGTCCGAGACGACCTTCCGCTGGCGCTTCGGCCCCGACGGCGACGAGCTCCTGGAGGACGATCACCTCGACGTCGGCGCCTTCGTCGGCGCCTCGCCCGTCATGTCGATGGTCGGCGGCCTGGTCGAGTTCCAGCCGGCGGCCTTCTTCGTCCTGCGCGCCCGCGCCTTGCGCCTCGACTGGTTCGGCACCTTCGGGCTGCTCTCGAAGGTCGACGGCCTCGACGGCGACTGGAGCCCCGAGCGCCTGAGCGACCTCGAGGACGCCGACCAGGGCACGGTCTCGTCCGGCTCGTGGCTCGACATCGACGCGCAGCTCCGCGCCAAGGTCGGCGGCTTCATCGCCGTCCTCGAGTGCCGCCCGGCCTGGATCCACTCGGCCATCGGCGGCCCTTACTACGAGCCCTACAACGACATCCTGCTGGCCGCCGACGACCTCCTCGTCGACGCACAGGCCATCGCCGGCTGGCTCTTCGACGACTCGCTCTTCGTCGGCGCGCGCTGGGAGCTGATGGTCTCCGACGCCGCGCGGCAGCCGCGCCAGACCGTCGCCGCGCTCGTCCACTGGGAGACCGCGCTCGGCGGCGCGCGCGACCCGGCGCACCCGCCGTCGGCCGCGACCACCTTCTCCCTCGACGGGCTCGTCGGCGCGTACGCCGAGGACCGCTATCGCGCGGGCGAGGCCTGGGGCGCGCTGGCCGCGACGCTCGCCTGGCGTCTGTGACCGGCCGGCCTATACTCCTGGCGATGTCGGGAGCCATGAACTTCATCGGCGTCCTCTCGGGCGCCGGCCTGGCGGTCCTCGGCGGGCTCGCCAGCCGCGCGCTGCGGCGCGACCCGGTGGCGCTGCCGCTGGCGCTCCTGGCCGTCGACCTCGCGCTCTGGAACGTGGCGACCATCCTCTTCCAGGCGACCGGCGACCCGGTCTGGCACTGGCTCGACGTGTCATTCTCGCCCTTCACGCCGCCGCTGGTCCTGCACTTCATCCTGGCCTACATCGGCTCGGTGCGGCGCTATCGCGCGCCGCTCGTCGCCGCCTACGCCGTCTTCGGCGCGCTGGCCGCGTCGTCGTGGCCGGCCTTCTTCGCGACCTGGGCGCGGACGTGGCTCGAGTCGTCGGCGTGGTCGGTCATCTACCTCGCCGGCTGGTTCCCCATCATGACCTTCTGCCTGGTGCTGCTCGTGCGCGCGCTGCGGGCCGCGGGCGACAACGTGCCGGCGGCGTGGCGCGCGCGCCTCCTCATCGCGGCGCTCTTGCTGGCGGGCGTCCTCGGCTCGACCGAGCTCTCGAAGGACTTCATCCAGGTGCCGACGCTCGGCGTCCTCGGGAGCTTCCTCGCCATGCTGCTCATGACCGCGGTGGTGCTGCGCTTCGACCTCCTGGTCGGCGACCCGCGCCGCAGCATGCTGGTCTACGTCGCCACCATCGGCATCCTCGCGGCCACGGTGCTGGCCATCGTGCTGGCCATCCCCAACCTCGACTTCGCGCTGCTGCTCTCGATCGTCCTGGGCGTGCTGGTGCTGGTGGCGCTGGCCGTGCGCGAGGTGGTGCAGAGCGGCGCCCAGCGGCGCGCGCGCGGCGTCTACCTGGCGAGCCTCGGGCGCTTCTCGGCGCAGATGGCGCACGACCTCAAGAACCCGCTGGCCGCCATGAAGGGCGCCGTGCAGTACCTGCAGGGCGAGCCGGGCGTGCCCGCCGACCCCGACATGCTGGCGCTCATGGCCCAGCAGGTGGGCCGCATGGAGGCCATCATCGAGCGCTATCGCCGCCTGGCGCGGACCGAGGTGGTCGCCACCGAGTGGTCGCCCGACGCGCTCGCGTCCGAGGTCGCGCGCGCGCTGACCGTCGGCAACGAACGCGTGGCGCTCGCGGTCGAGGTCGAGCCTGCGGCCTCGGACGCGGCCCCGACGGCCTGGCGCGGCGACCGCGATCTGGTCGCCAGCGCGCTCGAGAACCTGGTGCGGAACGCGCTCGACGCCATGCCCGACGGCGGCAAGCTGGCGGTGCGCACGCGCCGCGCCGGCCGCGCGCTGACGCTCGAGGTCGAGGACGACGGGGCCGGCATCGAGCCGCGCTACCTCGAGCAGGTGGCCGACGACTTCTTCACCACCAAGGCCCAGGGCAGCGGGCTCGGCCTGGCCTTCGCGCGACGCGTGGCCGAGGCGCACGACGGCGGCCTGGCCATCGTCAGCGCGCCCGGCCGCGGCACGCGCGTGACGCTCACGATGTACGACCGGACGAGGTGACGATGACCCCCAAGCGACACATCCTGATCGTCGACGACGACGCCGCGGTGGGCACGGTGCTGGGCGCGCTGTGCCGCCAGAAGGGCTTCGCCGCGCGCGCGGTGCCGTCGGGCGCGGCCGCGCTGCAGGCGCTCGAGGCCGAGCCCTTCGACGCCGCCATCGTCGACCTGCGCATGCCCGGCATGAGCGGCCTCGAGCTGCTCGTTCAGATGTCGGCGCGCTGGCCCGAGACCGCGGTCGTCATGCTCACCGCGCACGGCTCGGTCGAGGACGCGGTGCGCGCCATGAAGCTCGGCGCGGTCGAGTTCATGAGCAAGCCGTTCGACCGGGACGAGCTCCTGTTCGTGCTCGACCGCGCCACGCGCCGCGAGGAGGCGGCGCCGCCGCCGGCGCCGGCGAAGCGCCCCGGGACCGCGGCGCCCGCGGCCGAGGTGGGCGAGATGCTGGGCACCGCGCCGGCCATGCGCGAGGTCTACGAGCTGGTGCGGCGCGCCGCGGCGTCGAGCGCGACGGTGCTGGTGCGCGGCGAGAGCGGCACCGGCAAGGAGCTGGTGGCGCGCGCCATCCACCGCGAGAGTCGCCGCGCCAATATGCCATTTGTCAAAATCCACTGCGCGGCGCTGCCCGACAACCTGCTCGAGAGCGAGCTCTTCGGCTACGAGAAGGGCGCCTTCACCGGCGCCACGGCGCGGAAGCCCGGGCGCATCGAGCTGGCCGACGGCGGCACCGTCTTCCTCGACGAGATCGGCGACATCACGCCGGCCACGCAGGTGAAGCTGCTGCGCGTCTTGCAGGACAAGGAGCTCGAGCGCCTGGGCGGCACGCAGACCCTGAAGGTCGACGTGCGCTTCGTGACCGCGACCCACCGCGACCTCGAGGCGCTCGTGCGCCAGGGCCAGTTCCGCGAGGACCTCTTCTATCGCCTGAACGTCGTGCCCATCTGGCTGCCGCCCTTGCGCGCGCGCACGAGCGACATCGACACGCTGGTGCGGGCCTTCATCGCCGAGGCCGCCGTCGAGCACGGCCGGCCCGACCTGGCGCTGGCCGACGACGCGCTCGCGGCGCTGCGCGCCCACGCCTGGCCCGGCAACGTGCGCCAGCTGCGGAACGTGGTCGAGCGCATCGCCGTGCTCTCGCCCGGCCCGCGCATCGACGCGCGCGACGTCGAGCGCGAGCTCGCCCGCGACCGCGTCGTGCACCCCGCGCCCGCGCCCGAGGCGCCGCTCGGCGGCGGCGCGAGCCCGTCCGCGGCGGCCGCGTCCAGCCTCGAGGGCCACGTCGACCAGGCCGAGATCGCCGCCATCAAGGAGACGCTCGACCGCTGCGGCAACAACCGTACGACGGCGGCGCGCCTCCTCGGTGTGAGCCGGCGCACGCTCTACAACAAGCTCCAGCGCCACGGTCTCGCCTGACCGGATCGGCCGCGCCGACGTCGGGATGACGTCGCACCGATGCCCGGATGATGCCCGGATGATGTCCGGATGATGTCCGGATGATGCATGTCTGCTCGCCCGTTCGCGGCCGCGCATGCTACGAGACCCCTCGATGACCGCCAGGCCCGAACGCTTCCTCCTCGGCGCGCTCGCCGCGCTCGCGCTCGCCAGCCTCGCGGCCTGCGAGGCGTGCTCGACGACCGAAGCGACGCGCGAGACCTCCAACGCCGCGGCACCCGACGCCGGCGCCGCCAGCGCCGACGCGCGCACGGCCAACACCGGCGACGCCGTCGGCGCCCCCGGCGACGCCGCCCGCGCGGCGGCCGAGGAGCCGCTCCGTCCCATCGACGCGACGCCGTCGGCCGACCAGGCGCCGCCCGACCTCGACACGCTCGGCCGCTACTTCGACGCGCCGCCGCTGTCGGGCGCCGTGCTCATGTGGCACAGCGGCCAGCGCGCGGCCGCCTCGCAGGCGCTCGACGCCTTCGCGCTGGCCCACCCCGAGGACCCGCGCGCCTTGCCCGCGCGCTTCCTGTCGGCCTGGGTCCTCTCCGACGGCGAGCCCGACCCGACCGTCGCGCGCCGCTTCCAGGCGCTCGCCGCCGACTGGCCGCTCTTCGCCGACGCCTGCGACGACTCCGCGGCGCGCGCGCTCGCGGCCGACGTCGAGCTCGATCAAGCGGTGGCCACGCTCGGCAAGATCCCCGCCTCGTCGATCCACTGGGGCCCGGCCCAGGCGCTCGTGGCCCAGGCGCTGGAGAACGAGAACCGCGCGGCCGACGCCAGGAAGGTGCTCGAGGCCGCGGTCACGGCCCAGCCCGACGTGCTGCCGGCCGAGGCCTGGGAGCGCCTCGAGTCGCTGCGCGCCGCAGCCGGCGACGCCGCCGGGGCAGCCGCGGCGCGGCTCCAGCTGGCCACGCGCTTCCCGGGCGACGACCGCGGCAAGGCCGCGCTGTCGCGCCTCGAGCTCGGCCAGGTGGCGGCCGCCGCGCGCGTGAAGCTCGGCGCCGCGCTGCTCGACGCCGGCCGCGCCGACGCCACGCGCGCCGTGCTGTCGGGCCTCTCGTCGCCGAAGCCCGAGGCCTGCCAGGCCTGGATCCTCCTCGGCCGCGCCTGGGAGCGGAAGAAGAAGGACGAGGCCGCCGCCGACAGCGCCTTCAAGTGGTACAAGCGCGCACTCGACTGCGAGGGCGACCCGCGCGGCGACGCGACCTTCCTCGGCGGTCGCAACCGCATGCGCCACTCGGACGCCAAGCAGGGGCTGAAGCTCCTGAAGCAGCACGTGGCCGAGTTCCCCAAGCGCTCGACCGCCGACGACGCGCTGCAGATGATCGCCAACGCGAGCAAGCGCCCGGCCGACGTCGACAAGGGCCTGGTGAAGGCGCTGACGCGCTACCCGGGCGGCGACATGGCCGACGACATCGCCTGGGATCTGGTGTCGAAGCCCATCATCAAGCGCAAGTGGAAGGAGGCCAAGGTCGCCCTCGACAAGGTGCTGGCCGCCACCGACGGGCAGCCCTCGTCGCGCCACGCCGGCCGCTATCGCTACTGGAAGGCGCGCGCCCTGTGGGAGCTCGGCAAGAAGGACGACGCGCGCGCGCTGTGGCGCGAGCTGGTGGCCGACAACGCCTTCAGCTGGTACTCGCTGCTGGCCTACAGCCGGCTCGCCGCCGAGGACGCGCCGGCGGCCGAGAAGCTGCTCCGCGAGCACGCGCCCGCGCCCGCCTCGGCGGCGGCCCCCGACGCCCACCCGCGGCCGAAGCTGTGGGCCGACGATCACTTCCGTCGCGCCGTCGAGTGGGCGCGCCTGGCCGGGCCGGCCAACCCGCCCGATGGCCCGAGCCCGTTCCACGCCTTCGTCGACGCCGAGCTCGCCGCCGTGTCCGAGCCGCTGCGCGGCGACGACTGGACCTGGACCAGCATGACCGTGCTCGAGCTGGCCGGGAACTACCCGCGCGCGGTGCGCCTCGGGCGCCTTGCCGAGAACGCCGGCGCCCTCGGCTGGCCGGCCGACCCCCAGGCCGCCGCCACCAACGCCGACGCCACCAAGGCCGACCCCGCCAAGGCCGACCCCGCCAAAGGCGCCGTCGCGCGCGCCTGGCGCCTCGCCTACCCGCGGCCCTTCCCGGAGCTGGTCGCGCAGTGGGCCGAGGCGCGCAAGATCGACCCCTTCTGGATCTGGTCCATCGCCCGCGTCGAGTCGAACTTCGACCCGTCGGCGGTGTCGTGGGCGAACGCCATCGGCCTCATGCAGATCATCCCCTCGACCGCGAAGTTCCTGGCCAAGGACACGACCATCGACCCGACGCGCGACGCGCTGCTCCGCCCCGACGTCGCGCTCGAGCTGGGCACGAAGTACCTGGCGCGGCTCCTCGCCAAGCACGGTCTCTACCCGCTGGCGTCGGCCAGCTACAACGCCGGCGGCGGCGCCGTCAGCCGCTGGCGGAACGACTTCGGCGACGTCGACCTCGACGAGTTCGTCGAGCGCATCCCGTATCGCGAGGCCAACAACTACGCGAAGTCGGTGACCCAGACGCTGGCGCGCTACGCCTGGCTCTACGAGGGGCGCATCGTCACGCTCGATCTCGCGGCGCCGGGCGTGCCGAAGGATCCCGCGCCCACCGAGGATCCCGCGCCGGCCGACCCCGCGCCCGATGCCGCGGCGCCCGACGCCGCCCCCGACGCGCCGGCCGCGGACGCGCCGCCCGGGCCGCTCCCGGAGGGGCCGCCGGCGCCGCCTCTGGTCGTGCCGGCCACGGAGAAATCCGCGCCGAAATGAAACTTAGCCAGCTCTCGTTCGTCTCCGGTATTCTCTTCAGCCATCGGGGCCGGCTTCGCCGGCGCTCGGCGAGGGGTTCGGACGAGGCGACGATGACGCGTCGCCGCGGAGGTGGGGAGCATGGGGAGCAGCGAGGTCGGATCCATCCGTAGGGTGGTCAGCCGCGTGCGCTGGCGCGTGCGACTCCAGTCGGCGCTGGGCCACGGCCTGGTCGGCGGCGCCGTCGGCCTCGGCATCTTCGCGGTGCTGGTCGTGCTCGTGAAGACGCGCCTCCTGCCGACCGACGCCACCACCGTCGGCGGCGCCATCGCCATCGCGCTGCCCGCGCTCGGCCTCGCCTTCGGCCTGGCCCGTCGCCTCGACGACATCCGCCTGGCCACGCTCCTCGACTCGACCGGCGGCCTCCACTCGCGCCTCGGCAGCGCCCTCGACTACGCCCGCCTCGAGACCCGCACGCCCATGCAGGAGGCGGCCATCGCCGACGCCATGTCGGTCCTCCAGCGCGCCAGCCCGAAGCTCGCCGCGCCGTGGAAGTGGAGCGCGCTGGCCGGCTCGGCCATCGCCGCCGCGGTCGCCGTGGCGGTGACGGTGCCGACGGTGTGGGCGCTCGAGGTGCCGGTCGGCGCCACCGACGGCTCCGCGCTCGGCCGCCTGGCGCTGACGCTGAAGCCGCTCGAGCGCGCCAAGGCCGAGGTGCGACCCGACGACCGGAAGAAGCTCGAGGCGCTGGCCGAGGAGCTCGCGACCACCGAGCAGCAGGCCGTCGACAAGAGCGTCCGCGACTTCATGGCCGACCTCAACGACCTCATCCGCGCGCTGCAGGAGGGCAAGATCACGCCCGAGGAGGCGCACGCGCGGCTGGCCGCATTGGAAAAGGCGCTTGACCAATGGAAGGACCAGCACACGAAGGACCTCGACCAGGTCGGCAAGCAGCTCCAGACCGCGGCCGAGAAGAAGCGCGACGCGCACCCCGACGTGAAGCCGTTCCTCGACGCGCTGAAGGAGCAGAAGCTCGAAGAGGCCGCCAAGGAGCTCGACAAGGTCGCCGAGAAGCTCGCCAAGAAGGGCGACGAGAAGCTCTCGGAGAAGGACCAGAAGAAGATCTCGAAGGACCTCGAGGAGCTCGCCAAGTCGCTGCAGAGCGAGCGCCAGAAGGAAGAGGACCGCCTGAAGAAGGACAAGGACCGCCTGAAGGAGAAGGCCGAGAAGCACCCCGAGCAGCTGAGCCAGAAGGACAAGGATCGGCTGAAGGACCTCGAGCGTCAGCTGGAGGAGCTGGCCAAGGACAAGGAGGCCCTCTCGCAGGCCATGCGCCAGCTCGAGAAGCTCGGCATGGACCTCGACGACGCGGCCAAGGACATGCTGCGCCGCCTGGCCGAGGAGCTCGGCGGGCAGGGTGGGCAGGGCGACCAGGGCCAGAACGGACAGAACGGACAGGACGGCGCCAACGGCCCCGAGGACGAGAACCGGCGCCAGGGCCAGAGCGGGCAGGGCGGCCAGCAGGATGGGCAGCAGGGCGGCCAGCAAGGCCAGCAAGGCGGCCAGCAGGGCCTCTCGCAGCAGGACCTGAAGCGCGCCGCCGAGGCGCTGCGCAAGATGGGCCAGGGCGGCCAGTCGCGGCAGCAGATGCGCGTCGCCGAGGGCAAGATGGTCGACGTGCGCGAGATGCTGCGGCGCGCGGCCGAGGGCGGCCAGCAGGGTCAGCAGGGCCAGCAAGGCCAGCAGGGACAGCAGGGCCAGCAAGGCGGCCAACAGGGCGGTCAGCAGGGCGGCAAGGGCAAGAACACCGAGAGCGCCTGGGAGCGCTTCCAGGAGGGCGCGGCCGGCCAGGACGGAAAGCCCGGCGCCGAGGGCGAGGGCGGCGGCAAGGAAGGCGACGGCAAGGACGGCGACGCCATGGTGGCCGACGGCAAGGGCAAGGACGGCTCGGACATGATGCTGCTCGGCGGCCAGGGCAGCGGCAAGCCGGGCGGCGCCATGGTCGTGCCCGGCCGCGGCACGAAGGCCGAGGCCCAGGCGCGCATCGGCACCAACGGCATCGGCGAGGGCCACGACAAGCAGCTCACCGGCGACAAGACCTCGCTCGACGTGAAGACCCACGAGGAGTTCGTCTCCGGCAAGCAGGGCGACGGCGAGAGCCAGAGCTCGATCATCTACGCCGCCGCTCAGAAGGGCTTCACCTCGCGCGGCTACGCCGAGGTGCACCAGGACTACAGCGAGGTCGTCGAGGACTCGCTCGAGCGCGAGCACATCCCGGCCGGCAAGCGCACCTACGTGCGCAAGTACTTCGATTTGATCCGCCCGCGCTGAGTCGCCCCCTGCGCCGCGCGCCGCGTGGCTCCCGGCGCGCCGACCACCCCAGACCCCGACCGACAACGCCTGCTCACGACGAGGACATGATGGACGTCAAAGAACGCGTCGCCCACTTCAAGCGTGCCGCCGATCGCCTGCGCAGCGAGATCAACAAGGTCATCGTCGGCCAGCGCGACATCGTCGACGGCGTGCTGATGGCGCTGGTCGCGGGCGGTCACGCGCTGCTCGAGGGCGTGCCCGGCCTCGGCAAGACGACGCTGGTGCGGACGCTCGCCGGCGCGCTCGAGCTCGAGTTCTCGCGCATCCAGTTCACGCCCGACCTCATGCCGTCCGACATCACCGGCACCAAGGTCGCCTTCCAGGACGACAACGGCCACACCACCCTCGATTTCCAGAAAGGGCCGATTTTCGCAAATGTCATTCTCGCCGACGAGATCAACCGCGCCACGCCGCGGACGCAGTCGGCCATGCTCGAGGCCATGCAGGAGCGCTCCGTCACGGTCGGCCGCACCACCTACAAGCTGCCGCCGCCGTTCTTCGTGCTGGCGACGCAGAACCCGCTGGAGATGGACGGCACCTATCCCTTGCCCGAGGCCCAGCTCGACCGCTTCCTCTTCAAGCTGCACGTCGAGTTCCCGACCGCCGAGGACATGCACACCATCCTCGATCGCACGACCGGCTGGACCGAGCCGAAGATCGAGCCGGTGATGGACAAGGAGGGGCTCCTGCAGCTGCGGCAGCTGTCGATGGACGTGCCGATCGCGCGCCACGTGCAGGACTACGCCGTGCGCATCGTGCTGGCGACGCACCCCGATCAGAAGGCCGCCCCCGAGGTCGCGCGGCGCTACATCCGCATCGGCGCCTCGCCGCGCGGCGCCCAGTCGATCGTCGTGGCCGCCAAGGTGCGCGCCATCCTCGAGGGCCGCTTCACGGTCAGCGCCGAGGACATCCGCGCGGTGGTGAAGCCGGCGCTCCGCCACCGCATCATCCGCAACTTCGAGGGCGAGGCCGAGGGCGTCTCGGCCGACTCGCTGCTCGACGACGTCATGCGCGTGACCAAGGAGACCGCGTGAGCGAGAGCGGGCAGGCGAAGCCGCGCGCCGCGCACGCGCGCTCGGCCGGCAAGGCGGACGCGCTCTTCGACGACGCCTTCATGGCCAAGCTCGAGTACCTCGAGATCGTCTCGCGCAAGGCCTTCTCGAGCCTCGCGCGCGGCGAGCGCCGCAGCAAGAAGCTCGGCGCCGGCCTCGAGTTCGCCGACCATCGCCGCTACTCGCCGGGCGACGACTTCCGGAACGTCGACTGGAACGTCTACGCCCGCCTCGGCAAGCTGCTCTTGCGACTCTACGAGGAAGAGGAAGACCTCTTCGTCTATCTCCTCGTCGACTGCTCGGCGTCGATGTCGGTCGGCGACTCGATGAAGCTCGACTACGCGCGCCGCCTCGCCGCCGCGCTCGGCTACATCACGCTGGCCGGCCTCGACCGCGTGTCGATCGTGCCCTTCGCCGACAAGCTCGGCCCGCGCCTCCTGCCGGCCCGCGGCAAGGCGCAGATCTTCCGCATCTTCGACTACCTCCGCGGCATCGAGCCGGGCGGCGTCACCACCATGGGCGACGCCTTCCGCGCCTTCGTGCACGAGACCAAGCGCCGCGGCCTGGTCGTCGTCATCTCCGACTTCTACGCCCAGGACGGCTACCAGGAGGGGCTGAATTACCTCCGATACAACAAATTCGAGCCGCTGGTCCTGCACATCGTCGACAATCGCGAATTGTCGCCCGACCTGCGCGGCGACATCCTGCTCGTCGACTGCGAGACCGGCCTGCAGAAGGAGATCACGCTGACGCCGCGCCTCCTCGAGAAGTACCGCCAGGCGCACGCGCAGTGGTCGGGCGAGCTCGAGACCTTCTGCAAGGCGGGCCACATGCCCTACTACCGCGCGCCGATCCAGACGCCGTTCGACGAGCTCGTCCTGACCATGCTGCGCACCGGGGGGTTCCTGTCGTGACGTTCGAGGGCCTCCAGCCCGGGGACATGCTGAAGCTCTTTGCCATATTCGGAGGAGCCATGACGGTCCTCTACATCCTCAAGCTGCGGCGGCGCCGCGTGCAGGTGCCGTTCTCGCCGCTGTGGTCGCGCGTCGTCGAGGAGCGCCAGTCGTCGTCGCTCTTCCGCGCGCTGAAGCGCATCGGCTCCCTGCTCGTGCAGTGGCTGGTCATCGCGCTGGTCGTCCTGGCGCTCGGCGACCCGCACCTCGGCGGCGGCTTCGCCGGCTGCGACTACGCCGAGCCGACGCCGACGCCGCCGCGCCACACGCTGGTCATGGTCGACGCGTCGGCGTCGATGGCCACCGTCGAGGAGGGGCGCACGCGCCTCGAGCGGGCGCGCGCGAAGGCCCACGCGCTGGTCGACAAGCTCGCGACCGAGCCGTCGCAGCAGATGATGATCGTGCAGGTCGACGCGCTGACGCGACCGCTGTCGCTCTGGTCGAGCGAGCCGTCGGTCTTGCACGCCGCCATCGATCAGGTGGCCGGCGGCCCGACCGGCGAGGCGCTCGACACGCCGACCGGCGTCGACGACGCGCTGCGCTTCGCCGAGGACGCGCTGCGCGGGCGCGAGGGCGGCGAGACGGTGTGGGTCTCCGACATGGCGTTCGCGCCCATTCCCGAGGCGCGGCAGAAGGCCATCGGCATGAAGATCGAGGGCGTCGGTCCGGCCGACGTCGGCGCCGACTCGGGCGACAACTTGGGAATCGGGGCGTTCAACGTCCGGCCCTACCTCGACGACAGCCTGACCTACGCCGCCTGGTACGAGGTCCGGAACGACACCGCGCGCGAGGTGAAGGCGCAGCTCTTCCTCTACGCCAACCCCGACGGCCGCTCCGAGTCCGACTTCATCGACCCGGCCAACCTCGTCCAGACCGTGGCGCTGACGCTGCCGGCGCACGGCGTCGTGCGCGACGTCGCCACCGACGTGAAGTTCTCGGGCAGCCGCCTCTGCGCGCGCCTCGCCACCGACTCGCGCGACCCGACGCGCGACGTCTTCCCGCGCGACGACGTCGCGTTCGCGGTGGTGCCGCCGCGGCGCATGATGAACGTGCAGCTGGTGACGCCGGGCAACCTCTTCATCAACGCCGCGCTCTTCCTGCGCGAGAACGTGAAGCTCACGGTGGTCGCGCCCGACGAGTACAAGGGGCCGGAGGGCTTCGACGTCACCGTCGTCGACGGCGTCGACGTCGACCTCACGAAGGGCGGGAACTTCTTCGTCCTCGGGCCGCAGCCGGGCGGCGCGTTCCCGGTGACCGGCGTCGTCAAGGAGCCGCAGCCGGCGCGCGTCGACCAGAAGCATCCGCTGGCCAGATTTGTCAAATTCGTCGACTTGAACATCCTCGAGGCGCCCATCATCGCCACCGAGAAGGGCGATCAGGTCGTCGTGGCGGCCCAGAACGGCGCGCCGCTCCTCTTCGCGCGGCGCGTGGTGCCGGCCGACGGCGGCCCGGCGAGCCAGATCGTGGTGCTCACCTTCGACATCCGGAAGTCGCTCTTCCCGATGAGCTACGCCTTTCCGCTCCTGGTCGTGAACACGCTCAACTGGTTCTATCAGGACCCCGAGGGCCTCCTGAAGCCGAACCGCGCCGGTGTGCCGCTGTCGCTGCCGTTCCCGTTCGAGGGGAAGCAGCTCACCGTCACGCCGCCGGCCGGCGTGGCGCCGCCGGTTGCGCGCCGCGTCGGTGACCGCGTGCAGCTCACCGCGCCGCGCCTCGGCATCTACGACATCGCCGCGCAGTCGGCCGAGGCTACGCCGGCGCCCGACCCCGCCGCCGCGCCGGCGAAGCCCGACGCGACGAAGCCCGCGACGCCGGCCGAGCTGGCGGTGGCGGTGAACCTGCTCTCGCCCGAGGAGAGCCAGGTGAGCGCGCGCCCCGAGGCGAAATACGCGACCTGGGTGGCGCCGACCAGGGTCGAGCGCGCCGAGGAGAACCCGTGGCTCGCCAACGTGTGGCGGACGCTCTTGCTCGCGGCGCTGGCGGTGGTCGTCCTCGAGTGGCTGACCTGGCATCGGCGGGTGACGGTATGAACCGCACCGCCAAGCGCTGGCTCCTGGTCGGCCTGCAGTACGCCTTCGCCGCGGCGCTGGCCATCGTCGGCTGGTGGGTGGTCGACACCTTCGGGCCCGCGTGGCTGACCGCGCTGCGCGCCGAGGGCTACACCGTCGAGCACCCCGAGATGGCCTGGGCGCTCATGGCCATCCCGGCCTTCTTCGCCATCCGCGCGCACACGCTGTCCGACCTGCCGCGCGTCCAGCAGGGGCTGTCGCTGCTCCTGAAGTCGGCGTTCGTCGTGACGGTCGTGCTGTCGCTGGTCGACGTGCGGAAGATCGAGACCACGCCGCGGAAGGCCGCGACCGTCTTCGTCGTCGACGTCTCCGAGTCGGTGCCCGACGCCATGCTCGCGAAGGCCAAGGAGGCGGTCCAGGCGGCGTGGACGGCGGCCAACGCGCTGCCCGAGAAGGAGCGCCCCGAGGTGCGCCTCGTGGTCTTCGCCGGCACCACCCAGGAGGTCGCGCTGCCGAAGCCCGAGGCCGGCAAGCCGCTGGCGCCGTTCCCCGAGCTGCCGCGCCTCCCGGCCCAGGGCACGGCGCCGGCGACCAACGCGCAGAGCGCGCTCCGCCTCGCGTTCGGGCTCCTGCCCGAGGGCCAGATCCCCAAGGTCGTGCTGGTCACCGACGGCCTCGAGACCGATGGCAGCCTGGCCGCCGAGGCCGAGACGGCGGCGCGCTTCGGCGTGCCCATCCACTATCTGGATGTGACGAATGTGCCACGTCCGAACGAGATCATGGTCACCTCGGTGAGCGTGCCGCCCGACGTGAAGGCGCGCGTGCCGTTCAAGGTGCGGACCCAGGTGCGCACGACCCAGCCCATGAAGGCGCGCTGCGAGGTGATGCTCGACGGCGTGCTCGAGAAGAGCGAGGAGCACGACCTCGACGCCGGCGACACCACGCTGGAGCACGAGATCCGCGTCAAGGAGGGCGGCGACAAGAAGGTGAGCGTCACCTGCGCGCCGGTCGACGCCAAGGACGATCGCTTCGCCAGCAACAACCGCTTCGAGATCCCCTTCAAGGTCCCCGAGCGGCCGAAGCTGCTGTATATCGAGGGCGAGACGCGCTACCAGAAGAATTTGTCAATTGCGCTGCAAGAGGACTTCGACGTCGAGGTGCGCGGCCCGCGCGGGACGCCCGGCTCACTCGCCGACGCCAAGGCCTTCGACCTCATCTTCATCTCCGACGTGCCGCGCATCGCCGACAGCGGCCTCGAGAACATGTCGACCGGCCAGATGCGCGTGCTCGAGCAGTACGCCCGCGCCGGCGGCGGCCTGGTCTTCGCCGGCGGCGAGAACAGCTTCGGGCCCGGCGGCTACACCCAGACCCACCTCGAGCGCGAGGTGCTGCCGGTGCGCCTCGACGTGCAGCGGAAGCAGGACATGCCCGGCCTGGCGCTCATGCTGGTCATCGACCGCTCGGGCTCGATGGCCGGGCCCAAGCTGGAGCTCGCCAAGCAGGCGTCCATCGCGACGCTCAACGTGCTCCAGCCCGACGACCTCCTCGGCATCTGCGCCTTCGACTCCAAGCCGGGCGAGCTGGTGAAGCTCCAGCGCGCCTCGAACCGCTACGGCATCACCGAGGCGGTGAGCCGGCTCCGCTCGGGTGGCGGCACCAACGTCGCCGCGGCCCTCGAGTACGGCTATCGCGAGCTGCTCCAGGTCGACGCCAAGGTGAAGCACATCATCCTGCTCACGGACGGCCAGTCGAACCGCGCCGGCGTGGTCGAGCTGGCGCAGCAGGCGGCGCTCGATCGCATCACCATCTCGACCGTCGCGGTCGGCCTCGGCGCCGACACCGAGCTCCTGAACCGCGTGGCCACCGTCGCCGACGGCCGCTACTACCAGACCAACTCGCCCGACAACATCCCCCAGCTCTTCCTGAAGGAGACGAGCGAGGTCACGCGCAAGGCCCTGGTCGAGGACCGCTTCCGCCCGAAGGTCGACCCGCGCTTCCGGAACCTCCAGATCTTCAAGGGCCTGAACATGGAGCAGGCGCCGTCGCTCGTCGGCTACGTGTCGACCCGCGCCAAGCCGCGCGCCGAGGTGCTCATGGCCTCGCACCTCGGCGAGCCCATCCTGGCGCGCTGGCGCCTGGGCCTCGGCAAGGTCGTGGTGTGGACCTCGGACGTGAAGAGCAAGTGGGCGC
>JAXLYZ010000041.1:0-90444 GCA_046351155.1 Myxococcota bacterium | reverse complement strand
GTAGGTCTCGAAGCCGTCGGCCGAGGGGCCGACCGAGTCACCGGCGTTGTCGCCCGTGCAGTCGGCGATGACGCCGGGGTTGCGAGCGTCGTCTTCCTTGATGTTGAAGACGATCTTCATGAGGTCGGAGCCGATGTCGGCGATCTTCGTGAAGATGCCGCCGGCGATGCGCAGCGCCGAGGCGCCGAGCGACTCACCGACCGCGAAGCCGAGGAACGAGATGCCGGCCAGCTGCGGCGGCACGAAGAGGAGGATGGCGAGCATCATGATGAGCTCGGTCGAGATGAGCAGCATGCCGATCGACATGCCCGCCTTCAGCGGGATGGCGTAGGTCGGGAAGGGCTTGCCGCGGAGCGCCGCGAAGGCCGAGCGCGAGTTGGCGTAGGTGTTGATGCGGATGCCGAACCAGGCGACGCCGTAGCTGCCGCCGATGCCGATGAGGCCGAAGGCCAGGGTCAGCAGGATCTTCACCGCCAGGCCGGGGTCGTCGGGCTTGGGCTCGTGGCCCTGGGCGAGACCGAGGTAGGCGACGATGACGGCGCCGATGAAGATGAAGAGGATGAGGATGAACTTGCCCTGGGTCTTCAGGTAGGTCTTGCAGGTCTCGTAGATGAGCTCCGAGATCTCCAGCATCGACTTGTGGACGGGCAGGTTCTTGAGCTGGCGCGCATAGAGCAGGCCGAACAGGCCACCGAGCACGCACACGACGAGACCGATCAGGAGCAGCGCGTGGCCGGTCATGCCGAGGAAGCGGACGTCTTCGCGCGCCAGATTCGGCAGGCGGAGGTCGGCCTCGCTCGCGAAGGCCACCGCGGGGAGGAGGACCAGAGCGAACGCGAGGAGCGCACCAAGCGCCTTCGCGTAGCTCCGGAGTGATCGTGACTCTTTCATGCCAGGCACCTGTTCGATTGCGGAGTTGAGCTTTTGATTCTGCGCACTTGGGCAACGGCATGCGCAGTGCCCGCGGGACGGGCGCGGGCGATGTAGCTCAATTCCACTTCCTTGTCCCAAGTTTTTTCGGGGATGCCCCGGGCGTGCACGCGGCCCTTGTCCGAGGCGGGTCCGAGGGCTAACCTGCGGTCGTGAACGTCATGGTCGCCGGCTTCGATCCGGAGGTGACGCGGCGCCTGTCCCAGGAGCTGCGGGCCGCCGGTCATCAGGTCTTGGGGGCGCTCGGGCGGCACGGCGCGCGGACCTTCCTCCGCGCGGTGGTGCCGGACCTGGTCGTCGTGCCGAGCGAGGACACCGCGCGCGTGCGCGAGTGGACGGCGGATCTCGGGCTGGCGCTGGCCTTCGTCGAGGTCGACGGGCACGCGCCCGACGGCGCGGCGGCCGCGCTGCGGGCTTCGGCCATGACCATCCGGACGATCACCCCGACGAGCACGGCGACGAGCACGACGACGAGGACCTGGCCGGCGCGCCCGAGCACGCCGACGAGGACCACGCCGAGCACGACGAGCCGACGGTCGAGGTGCTCTACGACCTCGGCGTCGCGCCGCCGCCCTTGCCCGGGCTCGGCGACGAGGACTCGCCGCTCGGCCTGACCCAGAACGCGTCGCGGCGTGCGCGTCGCGGCGCTCAAGACCCCGCCGACGCCGGCGACGGCGCGCGGCGCGTCCGTCCGGTGGAGGCCTGCGCGCGCCCGCGCCTGCGCCGCTGCCGCCGTCCGCGCCGCCCGCGCCGCCGCTCGCGCCGTGCCGCCGGCGGCCGCCAGCGCGAGCCCGGCCGCGGCCGCGCCAGTCGCGCCGAGCGCCGCGAGCGCGTCCAGCGCGCCCGCCGAGATCCGCGAGTCGCATCCCGATCTCGTCGCCAAGCTTGCCCAGGTGCGGTTCGCAGATTACTTCCAGATCCTCGAGGTCGAGCCGGGTGGCTCGCCCTTCCTCGCCCGCGAGAGCCACGACCGCCTCGCGCGCCGCTTCTCGCCCCGCGGCTGGCCCGGCCGGCTCACGCCCGAGGAGCTCGACATGCTCGACGAGATCGGCCGCGGCATCGCGGACGCAGCCCTCGTCCTGACCGACGCCGACCTCCGCACCCGCTACGAGCGGGCGCTGCTCGGCGGAGCGAGCCCGCCGCCGGCCGCGCGCAGAGCGCCCTGACGGCCCTTTGACTTCCTGAAAGCCCCTCGAGAAGACGACCGCCGATGGCCAAGATCCCCCTGGTCTACTACCCCGACAGCATCCTCACGACCCGGTCCGCGGACGTGACCGAGATCGACCAGGACGTCGTCGACTTCGTCGAGGCCATGCGCGAGACGATGTACACCTCGAACGGCATCGGCCTGGCCGCGCCGCAGGTGGGTCGCAACGTGCGCGTGATGACCATCGACGTCGAGCCCGACAAGGGCGGCAAGGCGTTCATGCACCTCATCAACCCGGTCATCAAGGACGGCTACGGCAAGACCTCCTATGAGGAAGGCTGCCTGTCGTTCCCGGGTCTGCTCATCGAGGTGAAGCGGAAGAAGCAGATCCACCTCCAGGCCTACGACATCGACGGGCGCCTCATCGACCTCGAGGCCGACGGGCTCATGGCCATCTGCCTCCAGCACGAGCTCGACCACCTGAACGGCGTCGTGTTCGTCGACCGCCTGAACCCGGTGCAGAAGACCATCGTGGTGCGCGACTACCTGCGCCGCCGCGAGGAAGACCAGCACGACGACGACATCGACCGTATCCTGGCGCTCCACCAGACCTCGGGCGGCACCGGCGCCGGGCCGCGTCCGGCCGGGTCGGCCCCGACCGGCGCCGCGGGCGCGCCCGGCCTGGTCGACGCCGCCGGCCGCCCCATCGCCAGCGGCGACTCGGTGGCGGCGCGCCTCGCGCGCGAGCAGGCGCTGGACGAGGCCGAGGCGGTGGTCGTCGCCGTGAACGGCCGGCCGTCGCCCTAGGAAGCCATGCTCGACATCGTCTTCATGGGCACGCCCGAGCTGGCCCGGGTGGTGCTCGCGTCGCTGCTGGCGAGCCGACATCGGGTGGTCGCGGTCGTGTCGCAGCCCGACCGGCCCAAGGGGCGCGGCAAGGAGCTGCAGCGGCCGCCCGTGGGCGAGCTGGCCGCGGAGCGCGGGCTGCCGCTGCTCCAGCCCGAGGCGACCGGCAGCAAGGCCTTCCGCGACTGGGTCGCGAGCCATCGCCCCGACGTGGCGGTGGTGGCCGCCTTCGGCCACATCCTCGGGCCGAAGGCGCTGGCCATCCCGCGCCTCGGCTGCGTCAACGTGCACGTGAGCCTCTTGCCGCGCTGGCGCGGCGCGAGCCCGATCCAGCGCGCGGTCGAGGCCGGCGACGCCGAGACCGGCGTCAGCATCATGCGCATGGACGCGGGCATGGACACCGGCCCGGTCTACGCCATGGAGCGGCTGGCCATCGCGCCGACCGACACCGCCGAGACGCTGGCCGCGCGCGCGGCCGAGCTCGGCGGGCGCGCGCTGCTGCCGGTGCTCGACGCGCTCGACGCCGGCACCGCCGTGGCCACGCCGCAATCGGAAAGCGGCTTGACCATCGCGCCGATGCTCGGCAAGGACGACGCCGACCTCGACTGGAGCCTGCCGGCGGTCGTGCTCGAGCGCCGCGTGCGCGCCTATCATCCGTGGCCGGGCACGCGCACGTTGGCCGACGGCAAGGTCGTGCGCGTGCTGCCGCTGGCCGAGGTCGGCCCGCCCGCCGAGGCCGGCGTGCCGCCCGGGACGGTGGTCCGCGCCGACCCGAAGGGCATCGCCGTGGCCTGCGGCGACGGCGCGACGCTGGTGCTGCAGACGCTCCAGGCCGAGGGCCGGAAGGTGCTGGCGGCCGGGCCGTTCCTCCAGGGCTTCCCGCTGCGCGCCGGAATGCGCCTCGGCGCCTGGCCGTCGTGATGCGCATGCGCCGCCCGGTCCAGCTCGCGATCGCCGTGCTCGCGGTCGCCGTGCTCGCGGCCTGCGGCGGCGGCGACGCCGAGGGCGAGGCCGAGCCGACCGGCGCGCTCGAGCGCGCGCTGGCGCAAGCGCGCCCGCTGATGACGACCGGAGCGTCGGGGGCGGCCGTGACCTCGGCCAGCGGGCCCTTCGCCGGCGCCGCGCCCCACCACATGGAGCTCAGCGCCGAGGTGCGCATCGAGCCGAGCTCGGGCGTCCAGCGGCTGGAGATCCGTCGCATCATCGACCGCGGGGCGGGCGGCGCCTTCCGGCTGGTCGATCGCCGCACCTGGACGACGCCGTCGGTCTTCCCCGACAACGCGCCGCGCGTGGCCGAGGACCGCATCGAGGTCGTCTACGACGGCAAGGCCATCGCCATGCGTCGCGGCGACAGCGCCTGGATCGAGCGCGACGCGCTGGGCGGTTACCCGGAGCGCGTGCTGGCGTCGGCCTACGACCTCGACGACCTGGTGCTCGGCAGCTTCGCCGACTACCTCCGCTGGACGCCGCTCATCGCCAGCGAGACGCGCCCCGACACCGTCGCCGGCCTGCCGGTCGAGTGGGCCGCGGCCGGCCTCGACCCGAGCGTCGCGCCGCGCCCGATGGCGGCCGACGAGCTGGCCGCACTGCGCGACCACACCAGCAACTGGACGGCCTGGGTCGCGGCCACCCACCGGCCCATGCGCGTCGACGGCGAGGTGGCGCGCACCAAGGCCGGCGAGCTCGCGCTGGGCAAGCTCGAGGTGGTCGGCATCGCCAGCGTCGAGGGCACCGAGGCCCCGTTCGTCATGCGCATCAGCGCGGTGGTCGCTCCGCTCGCTGCCGCAAAGGCTGGCGAAGCCGCGACTGCGGCGGACGCCAAGGCCGCCTTCGAGCTGCCCGCCGAGCGCCTGCCCGAGGCGCGACCGCGCACGTGGAAGATGATCGAGGACGTGCTCGGCACCGACCTCGCGCCCGTCTACCAACCGCGACCCTGACCGAGCTCGGGCCGCTCGCGCTGGCCCTACAGCGCGGCGCCGACCGACAGGCCGAGGTAGAGCGCGTCGCGGAAGCCGCCCTGCACGCGCAGCGTCAGGCCCGCGCCGATGTCGACCTCGGCGCCGGTCGTGAGGTGCACGATGGGCACGACGCGCGTCGGCAGGTCGGCCTCGCGGTGCGTGGCGTTCGGCCAGTGCGGGCACTTCTCGACCGGCTCCTCGCAGGTCGGCAGCACCTCGGCCAGGTGGATGTCGCCGAGCAGCACGCCGAGCCCGAGGCCCGCGCCGAAGAAGATGCGGAAGCGGTCGCCGAACTGGATCTGCCGGCGGTAGTTCACGTCGAGCGAGATCATATGAAGGCCGCCGTCGGCGTAGGTCGCCTCGGCCGGAGCCTTGGTCACGGCGAGCCAGTTGCCCGCGGTGGGCGCGAAGGCCGACCAGTCGAACTCGACGGCCCAGACCTCCTTCTCGACCGGGCCGAGCTCGACGGCGATGCCGGCCGACGCGTTCGACAGCGACTCGTGATGGTCGAAGAAGGCCCCGAAGATGGCGCCCGGAATGGTGATCCAGCGCGCGTGGGCGATGACCACCGAGCGCGACACGAGCTCGACGGTCGGCTTCGGCGCGGCGCCCTCGGCGAAGAGGCCGGGCGCCGGCGCCAGCGTGCGGGCGCGATCGAGATCGTCGAGGATCGGCTCACCGGGGCCGCCCTCGACCGGGGCGGGCGTCGTCGCCGGCGGCGTCGGCTCGGCGGCCAGCGCGCCCGCCGACGAGGAGAGCAACGCGAGGAGCAGCGGGAGATTGAAGCGCGAGGCCGACATCGCGCGCATGATCGATGGTCTCCCTCGGCGGCACAAGCCCGTTGACATGATTTCCGAGCGCATGCTACCCACGCGCCCCACTTGCCGCCGGGACGCCTCCTTGTTGGGGTGTCGGGCTCCGAAGGGGCGTCGTCAAGTGGTAAGACTCGGGGTTTTGGTTCCCGCATGCGCAGGTTCGAATCCTGCCGCCCCTAATCAGACACCAGACTCGCATCCGCCCGGCGGAGTGGGCCCTCGAAAGCAGCATCCGGAGTTCTCCTCATGTCGCGTCCTTCTCTGAACGTCAGCCTCCGCACCGCCACCGGCAAGGGCCCGAATCGCCAGGCCCGCGCGGCCGGCAAGGTGCCCGCGATCGTCTATATGAAGGGCAAGGAGCCCGTGATGGTCTCGGCCGACCCCAAGGCGGTCGTCCAGCTCCTGAAGAACCCGCTCGGTCGCAACGCCGCCATCGACCTCCAGGTCGCCGGCGAGGCCGCGCCGCGCATGGCGTTCATCCAGGAGTTCGTGATCCACCCGCTCAAGCGGACCATCGAGCACATCGACTTCTGGGAGATCACCGCCGACACGCAGCTGACGGTGACCGTGCCGTTCGCGGGCGAGGGCAAGTCCGAGTCGGAGCGCCAGGGCGGCCGCGTGCGCTTCACGCGCGACGACATCACCGTCCGCGCCAAGCCGGCCGACGTGCCCGCCAAGGTGGTCTTCGACATGACGAAGCTGCCGCTCGGCGACCACAACATCACCATCTCGAAGGTCCCGCTGCCCAAGGGCGTGACCCCGGTCTTCAAGCACGACTTCGCGCTCGTGCAGGTCTTCATGGCCAAGGCCGGCGGCGCTCCGTCCGACGGTGACGACGAGAAGAAGCCGGCGGCGACGGCGGCTGCCAAGGGTGCCGCCCCGGCCGCCAAGGGTGCCGCCCCGGCCGCCAAGGGTGCCGCTCCGGCCGCCAAGGGCGCCGCGCCCGCCGCCAAGAAGAAGTAAGCTTCGGACACGAAAGGTCCTTGACCAAAGGGCGGCTCTTCGGGCCGCCCTTTTGTCTTTCGAGCGCACTCGCCTCGTCCCAGGAGACACACCATGCCCTGGCTCCTCGTCGGGCTCGGCAACCCCGGCTCGCAGTACGCCAAGAACCGTCACAACATCGGCACCATGGTGGTCGACGCCATGGCGCAGCGCGCCGGCGTCAGCTGGCAGACCAAGTTCAACGGCCGCTGGGGCAAGGCCACCATCTGCGGCAAGGACGTGGCGCTGCTCGAGCCCATGACCTACATGAACCTGTCGGGCACGTCGGTCGGCGCCGCGGCCTCGTTCTTCAAGACGCCGCCGGCCGAGGTCATCGTGGTGCACGACGAGCTCGACCTCGACTACCGCGACGTGCGCGTGAAGATCGGCGGCGGCCACGCGGGGCACAACGGGCTGCGCTCGATCTTCGAGCACTTCGGCAAGGACTTCGTGCGCGTGCGCTGCGGCATCGGCAAGCCCAAGCACGGCGACACCGCCAACTGGGTGCTCTCCGACTTCAAGGGCGACGAGGCCATCGAGCTGCCGCTGCTCATCGACCAGGCCATCGCCGCCGTCGAGCTGGTGCTCGAGAAGGGCGCGCAGGCGGCCCAGAACGTCGCCAACGCCAAGCCCGCGCCGCCCAAGCCGCCGAAGCCCAAGCCCGCGCCCAAGCCGGCTGGCGAGGCCGCGCCCGCCAAGGCGCCGGCCAAGCCCGAAGGGGCCGAGGGCTGAGTCGAAAGCCGTCGCCTGCGACGTCGTGCTTGATCGATGTCCCGGCGTATGGCATGAGCCACCGCCCGATTCCCTCCTCCGCCGTGGTGGCGGGGGCCTAGTCCATGGGGAGTCGACAGGATCAGAATGTTTCTCCGTAAATACGAGACGGTCGTGCTCGTGAACCCCGAGGCGGGTGACGAGGCCGTCGTGAAGACCACCAATCGTCTTCGCGAGGGTCTCGAGACCACCAAGGGTCGCGAGGTCCGGCTCGAGGACTGGGGCGTCAAGCGCCTCGCCTACGAGCTCAACAAGAATCGCCGCGCCCACTACCTCTACTTCCAGTATCTCGGCACCAACACCTCGGTGGCCGAGATCGAGCGTCTGATGAGCATCACCGAGCCGGTGATCAAGTTCCAGACGGTCTTCCTCGAGGACCGCGTCGACCCGACGAAGTTCGACTTCGCCAAGGAAGCGCGGAACCTCACCGAGATCGCGAAGCGCGCCAAGGCCAAGGCCGAGGCCCGGAAAGAGGCGGTGGTCTGATGTCCAAGAAGAGCAACGGCAAGAAGAAGTCCTGCCCCTTCGCGAGCGATCCGCAGCTGGCCTCCGAGCTCGACTACAAGAACCCGGAGCTGCTCAAGCGCTTCGTGACGGACCGCGGGCGTATCATGCCGCGCCGCATCTCGGGCGTGTCGGCGTTCTACCAGCGGGCCCTGGCCACCGAGATCAAGCGCGCGCGGGCCATCGGCCTCCTCCCGTACGCCGCCAAGGGGGTTTGACATGCAGGTGATCCTCACGAAGGACGTGGCGGAGCTCGGCGGTGCCGGCGCGACGGTCACGGTCAAGAACGGCTACGGCGCCAACTTCCTCATCCCGCGCGGGATGGCGGTGCTGGCGACGACGCGCAACCAGCGCGAGATGGACCACGAGAAGCGCCGCATCGAGACGCAGATCGCCAAGGAGAAGCAGAAGGCCGAAGTGCTGGCCAAGAAGCTCTCGGGCGTGTCGGTCACGCTGACCCGCCTCGTGGCGAGCGACGAGAAGGACAAGATCCACGGCTCGGTGACCGCGCAGGACATCGCCGACGCGCTCAAGAACGAGGGCTTCGCGATCGATCGCCGCGCCGTCGTGCTCGAGTCGGCGCTGAAGTCGCTGGGCGTCTACGAGGTCGCGGTGAAGCTGCACCGCGACGTCACCGCCCAGGTGAAGGTGTGGGTCGTCGCCGACTGAGTCGTCGATAGATCGTCGTCACGGGGGTGTGGTCGCGAGGCCATGCCCCCGTCGCGTTTCAGCGTCGGTCCGCGGCGCGACCTGCCGTTGTTCGAGGGCGCCCGGGGGGCGGAGGAGAGGGCGATGGAGACCCACTGGATGGAGCTGCGCGTGCTGGTGCCGGAGTCGGACGTGCTCGCGCTCGAGGAGCTCGAGGCCGAGATCCTGACCATCACGCCGGGCGGCTTCGCGGTCGAGGCATGGGATGCGCCGCCGTCGGACCGGGCGCCGGTGGCGATCGGCTGGACGCGCTACCTGGTCTACGTCGGCGAGGCGCAGCTCGAGGACGCGCGCGTCCGGCTGGCGCACGCGGTGGCGGCGATGCCGACCGCGACGGTCGAGGTGTCGCGGCTGCCCGAGGGCTGGCGCGACCGCTGGAAGATGTACTTCAAGCCCATCGACGTGTCGGCGCGCTTCATCGTGGCGCCGCCGTGGGAGCGGCCGGAGGCGACGGCCGGGAAGACCGTGCTCTTGGTCGAGCCGGGCATGGCATTCGGCACCGCGCAGCACGAGACGACGGCGCTGTGCATCGCCGGCATCGACGAGCTCCAGGCCAGCGGCTTCGCGCCAATGGTCAAGGTGCTTGACGTTGGCTGCGGCACCGGCATCCTGGCCATCGCGGCTGGCGCGCTCGGAGCGAGCGAGCTCATGGGCACCGACATCGACCCCAACGCGATGGTCGCGGCGCGCGAGAACGAGGAGCTCAACCGGCCAGTGCTGGGCGCGGCGCGCTGCAGCTGGGAGACGACGCCGATCGAGGAGGTCGGCGGCGAGTGGGACCTGGTGGTCGCCAACATCCTCACGCCGACGCTCATCATCCTGGCCGCGCCGATCGCCGCGCGCGTGCGCGCCGGCGGGCGGCTCATGCTATCGGGCATCCTCGTCGAGCACGAGGCGGAGATCCTCGAGGCGTTCCTGCCGCTCGGCCTCCAGCACCTGGCGACGACGCGCAAGAACGGCTGGATCCGCGTCGACCTCGCGCGGCCCGCCGCAGGCTGAGCGCGTGTCGAAGCACTTCCGGGTGCCCGAGGTGTTGGGCGTCGGCGCGCGCGTCGCGGTCGACGGCCACCGCTTCGTGCGCGTCCTGCGGGCGCGCGCGGGCTCGACCTTCACCGTGTGCGACGGGGCCGGAGCCTTGTGGCAGGCGCGTGTCACGGGCCTCGAGCCGTTCGCGCTCGACGTCGTCGGGCCGGCGGCCGCGCCCGATCGCAACCCGTCGGTCGAGCTCGAGGTGTGGGTGCCGCTCTTGAAGGGCGGGCGCACCGACGACCTCGTGCGCCAGCTGACGGAGCTCGGCGCGACGCGCATCGTGCCGTTCGCGTCGCGCCACGCGGTGGTGCGGCTCGACGCGGCGCGCGCGGCCGACCGGCATCAGCGCATGCAGGCCATCGTGCGCGAGGCCGGCAACCAGTGCGGGCGGACGCTCCTGCCGGAGGTGGCCGCGCCGGTCGACGGGCTGCCGTCGGCCGGGCCGGGCGCGTTCCTGTGGGAGGGCGGCGGCGCGCCGGCGCGCGAGGTCCTGGCGGGCGGCGCAGCGCGCATCCTCGTCGGGCCCGAGGGCGGCCTCGGAGACGACGAAGCCCAGCGCCTGGGGGCGCTGGGCTGGACGGCCGCGACGCTCGGCCCGCGCATCCTGCGGGCCGAGACGGCGGTCGTGACCTTCACCGTGATGGCGCTCGCCGCGCTCGGCGAGCTCTAGGGTTTCATTCAGCGGTGGCGGTCGAAGCGGCGCTGCTCGACCGGAGCCTCTTTGACCTCGCGCTCCAGGTTGCGGCGGCGCTCGTCCTCGGCCTTCCGGGCCTCCTCGGCCTTCTTGGCCTCCTCGGCCTTGCGAGCTTCCTCGGCCTTGCGCGCCTCTTCGGCCTGCCGCGCCTCCTCGGCGTGGCGCGCCTCCTGCGCCTGGCGCACCTGCTCACGGCGGGCCGCCTCGCGCTGCGCGCTCTCGGCCTCCTCTTGCCGGCGGGCCTCCTCGAGCCGCTGGGCGTCGCGCTGGGCGCGCTCCTGCTCGGCCCGCTGGGCGCGCTCCTGCTGGACGCGCTCCTGCTCGGCGCGCTGCTGCTCGGCCTGCTCGCGCGCGGCCTGTGCCGCTCGGCCTGAGCGCGCTGCTCGCGCTCCTGCTCCACTCGGGCAGCCTCGCGCTGGGCGCGCTCGGCCTCCTGCTGACGCCGGCTCTCCTCGAGCCGCTGGGCCTCGCGCTGCACGCGCCCTGCTCGGCGCGCTGCACGCGCTCCTGCTCGGCGCGCTGCGCGCGCTCCTGCTCGGCGCGCTGCTGCTCGGCGCGCTGCTGCTCGGCGCGCTGCTGCTCGGCGCGCTGCTGCTCGGCGCGCTGCTGCTCGGCGCGCTGCTGCTCGGCCTGGGCGCGCTGCACGCGCTCCTGTTCGGCGCGCTGGCGCTCGGCCTCGGCGCGGGCCGCGCGCTCCTGCTCGGCCTTCTGGCGCTCGGCCTCGACCTGGGCCGCCCGCTGCGCCTCGGCCTCGCGCCGCGCCGCCTCGAAGCGCTGCGCCTCGCTGGCGCGCGCCTCGTCGGCCGCCTTCTGGCGCTCGGCCTCGGCCGCTCGCTCGCCTCGCGGCGCTCACGCTCGCGCTCGGCCTGGAGCATCACCTCGCGGCGGCTGTTTGCCTCGGCCTCCGCCCGCGCCTTCTCTTCCTGCTCGCGGCGCGCCATCTCGAAGAAGTCGCGCTGCGGGTCGCCCTGGTCGGGGAGCCTCAGGCCGCGGTGACCGAACGACTCGCTCTGCTCAGGCGCCGGCCGAACCGGCGTCGGGTCCTGACCCTGGCCGTTGCCGTGGTCGCCCTGACCTCGCCGTTGCCGCTGCCGTGGCGCCCTGACCCGGCGTGGCCGGCCGCCCTGGCCGTTGCCGTGGTCGCCCTGGCCGTTGCCGTGGTCGCCCTGGCCATTGCCGTGATCGCCCTGACCCTGCCGTTGCTGCTGCCGTGGTCCCCGTGACCCTGGCCGCTGCCGTTGCCGTGGTCCCCGTGACCCTGGCCGTTGCCGTGGTCGCCCTGACCCTGGCCGTTGCCGTGGTCACCCTGACCCTGGCCGTTGCCGCCCTGGTGCCCGCCGTACCCCGGCGTGCCGGCGTCGGCCTGCTGGTCGCCGTGATGGTCGCTCTGGTGGCCATGACCGCCGTGGTCCGGCCGCGGCGCCGGCACCGGCCGGGCCGTCGGGCGCTCTTCGTCGACGTGCTCGCCGTGCCAGCGATGGCCCGACCAGTCGCGGTCGTACAGCGCGTCCTGGTCGACCCAGGCCACCGGCACCGGCCGCGCGGCCGGCGTGCCGCGGCCATGGCGCTCGGGCGGCAGCGGCGCCCACGCGACGCCGTGCGCCGACTCCTCCCAGGCGACCCAGCCCGGGCCGTACTGCGTGTCGGGCACCCACACCCAGCGGCCCTGGTAGACCCAGCGACCGTAGTGGCAGGCGACCTTGCCGATGGGCTCGGTGGCCACCCACGTCGCGCCCTGGTCCTCGTCGTCCTCCCAATAGCCCTGCGCGTACGGCTGGTAGCCGGGGTCGTCGGGCACGAAGACGTCGCCGTACTCGTCGCTCTCCTGCCAGTCACCGTAGGCGTCGAGCGGCTCCTTGAAGTCGTCGACCGACTTCACGACCTTGCCGGCCACCTTGTTCGTGACCGGCTTCACCGCCACCGCCGGCGCCGCCTCGGGCGCGTCGTCCAGCGCGGGCTCGGCCGGCGCCTCGTCGGCCGCCGGCGCGTCGATGATGGCCGGCAGGTCGGCGATCTCGGGCGCGCCCTCCGTGGCCGGCGGCACGGCCGCGGCGGCCAGGACGGTCAGCACGATGATGTTCGGGTGGGCTCGCCGGGCGGCCACCGCGCCTCGTTCTGGCACGCCGGAGCGATGAGGGTGAGAAGGGGAGAGCCAGGAGCGGAGATTGGAGATAGCGCCTCATGGCGTGGTCTACGGGCCAGCCATTCGATTGTTCGTCGAGATTCGTGAGCAGATGTAAGCGGAGTGTAGGGCCGCACGACCGCTCGCCGCGCCGGTCTCACGCCGCTCGCATGCGCTCAGTTCAGCGGCTTCTTCTTGCTCGACGAGTGCGCCTTCTCGACCAGCCGCCGCACCTCGGCGTCGACGTCCTCCACGGCCCTCCGCTGCCGCGCGTCGCGCACCTTCTCGAGGTCGAAGACATCGGCGCCGCGCTTCTTCTGCGCGTCGTGGATGACCACGCGCCGCTTCACCTCCCAGCTGAGGTTGCGCTGGCGCTGCGCCCGCTGGCTCCAGAGCGGGATGATGCGCCACGCGCGCACGCCGTCGAGCGGCCCGATGGGCAGGAGGTTGATGCCGATGATCATCAGGTTCCACTTCGTGAACGCGCCGTAGATCTCCCAGCTCCACTCGTGCTGGGGCGGCCCGGCCACGGCCCCGACGATGTAGGTCACGAGCAGGACGACGGCCTGCGCCAGGACGCCGCCCCAGGCGATGGCCGACTCCTCCCACGGCGTCGCCGCGCCGCGCCAGTGGCAGGTGCCGCCGATGCCGCTCACGTCGAGCGCCACGACGCGCTTCTTGTAGCGCCAGACCATGACCGCGTGGCCGAGCTCGTGCAGCAGCGTCAGCACCACGAAGGCCAGCCAGAACCACGGGCGCAGCTCGAAGCCGCCGAGCACGAGCGCGCCCACCGGCAGGGACCAGTGGAAGCGGATCGGCAGGCGCTGACCGAAGACGAGGTAGCCGTTGGCGAACGAGACCATCGCGTCCACGGTAGCGCGCGGCGGCCGCGGGTGTACAGCCCGCGGCCGCTCCGCATCAGGGCGCGAACACCACGCGCACGGTCTCGCCGTCGGCCGGCGCATCGCCGAGCACGATCGCCTGACCCGATCGGCACTCGCGCGCGCCGCCGACCAGGTGCCACGTACCGGGACCGGTCGCGCCCTCGACGAGCGGCGTCTCCACGGCGCCGAGCACGCGCGTCACGGTCATGCCGGGGGTCGGCGCGTGCGGCAGGCAGATGCGCGTGGCCGAGTCGGCCAGGCTCGAGGCGATGCGCTCGAAGGCGTCATCCCAGTCGCCGAGCGTGCACAGGTTCTCGCCGTGCGAGTCGGGCGCCATGGCGTCGACGGCTGCGAAGAGGCGCGGCGTCCAGTCGACGCGGTGATTGCGGTCGGGCGTCGTGCACATGCTGGTGGCGGCGTTGCAGGCCTGCGGGCCGAGCTTCGAGGCGCGGTAGGCGTCGCGCTCAGCGGCCACCACGGCCGGGTCGGTCGCCGTCGAGTCGCCGCCGACCGCCGCGAAGAAGGTTCGCCCGGGCGGCTTCAGCCGCGCAGGAAGTCGATGTAGTCGGTCGCGGGCGTCAGCGGGCCGCCCTCGTCCGTGGCGCCGAGGAGGCCGCAGCGGTCGTAGCTCGCCTCGTCGATGGTGGCGCCAGCCGCGGTCGAGCAGTCTTCCTCATCCGTCAGCACGACCACCGCGAGGATGGCGTCGCCGCGGACGAGCGCGCCCTGCTGGTCCGGGTTCGGGCCGGTCGGATCGAGCGCCAGCCGCAGCGCCTTCAGCGGCTCCTCGTAGCGGAAGCAGCTCGGGCCGCTCGACCGCATCCGCATGGCGCATCGGGCCAGCGCGAGGTCATCGCCAGCGAGGACGGCGGGGATCTCGGCCGGGCAATCGTCAGGTAGCTTTCGTATGCAGCCGGAGAGTTCCCGCGCCCGGCGTGGCGCAGGTGTAGCCGTCGCCGAGCACGGCCGAGCAGTCGGCGTCGCTGGCGCAGTCGAGGCGGCAGCTCGAGTTGATCGAGCCATTCGGGTTGCTCTGCACTCCGCCGGCCCGAAGGGTTGGCAGGTCCAGCTCGCCGTCGCTGCGCTGCACCCGAGCTCGTCGCAGCCGCGGCGCAGGCGTCATTGTCGCTGCACGCGAGGCGCGGCGCGAACGCGGTCGCGATGGGGACCGCGCTCCGGCCAGCGGTTGAAGAGCCCCTTCGCGACCGGTTCCGCCGGGCTGGGATCGCACTGCGCGTCGTTGTTGGTCACCGCCACGCGGAAGTCGCCGACGCCGCGCGCGCGAGCCCCGCGACGAAGGACGGGATGGCCTGGCCGGCGGCGACGCTGGCCTCGAACATCGACGTCGACTGGTCGACCACGAACAGCACGTCGACCGGCTGGATGGCGTCGGCGCGCCGCACCGTCAGCGTCTCGGGTCCGTCGGGTCCGTCGGGCTCGGCCTCGCTCATCTGCGTGCGGCAGACGTCGAGCACGCCGTCGAGCCAGGCGCCGTCGCGGCACACGGTCACCTCGGAGCGGCAGGCGTCGAGCGCCGTCTCGTCGCAGAGCCAGCCCTCGTGATCGGCGTCGCAGGGGTCGCCGCTGGTGCAGCCCTCGCGCTCCTGCACGACGCAGATGCCGCTCTCGTCGCAGACGTCACCTTGGGCGACATCGCAGGCGTCGTCGTCCGTGCACGGCCGCGTGCACAGGTGCTGGATGCAGGTGAGCGGTGCGGCGCACTGCGCGTCGCTGATGCAGCCGGCGAGGAAGGTCTTCTGCCAGTGGGTCTCGCCGCCGGTCTGCGGGTCACTGGATTGGCAGGCCGCGCACGCGAGCGCGACGGTGAGGGCGATGGAACGGGTCTGCATGGTCACCTCGTGGGTTTGCGGCGCGGCTCGGCGCGGCGTTCGGCCCGGCGTGCGGGCAGACGGTCGGCGTGGACATTGGCACCGACGTAGAAGACGAAGCGGGTGCGCTGACGCGCGCTGGTCGCGACCTCGAAGGCGTCGGCCTCGGCGCGCAGATCGGAAAGCTCCTTTCTGAATCGCGCGAGCAGCGCCAGCACCCGATCCCAGGTCGGGTTCTCGGGCGAGAGGTCGAAGGTGTAGGTGCTGCCGCCGATGGCCTGGTCGAGCGCCTGATCGCCGGGATCGGCGGCGCCGGCCCGGCCGAGGCGCGCCAGCTTGTGGCACAGCGCGCCGGTCACGGCCTGCAGGTGATCGAAGACGGCGCCCTCCCAGCCGGCGTCGTCGTCGGCCGCGATGACGCAGGTGTCGGCGCGCACGAGGCCGCCCGCGGCGCGCGTCACGCGCTGCTGGGCCTCGAGGCGCGCGATGGCCGCCTCGACCGCGCCGAGCTCGAGGCGCAGGCCCTCGGCCACGGCCGCCGCGGTGGTCTGGCCGGCGTGGAACACCGCCACCCACACCATGCCGTCGACGGCGGCCGGCTGCACCGCGGCCTCGGCGGCGCGCGCGACCCGATAGGTCGCCTTGGCGCCGCGGCTGGTGGCGAGCAGGCCCTCGTCGACCAGGTCGCGCAGGATGGCGCGCAGGACCTGCTCGTCGTCGGCCGCGAAGCGCCGCATGATGGCGTCGCGCGCCAGCGGCCCGCGCTCGCCGATGTGGCTCAGCACCGCCTCCCACAAGCTCCGGCCGCGCATGGTGCGCGACTCGCCGAGGCGCTGGACGCGCGCGTAGTAGGTGCGCAAGGCCAGGCCGAACATGTCGGCGATGACCTTCTGGCCGACGGCCTGCGCGTCGAGCTCGGCCACCAGGCTCCTGAAGACCTGGTCGGCGACGTCGGAGAGCGGAGCCCGCGCGCCACCCTGCGTCGCGAGGTGCGCGACGAGGACCGTGGCCTGGCGGACCGCCTGGTCGATGAGCACGTTCCGGTTCATGCGGCGACAATGACAGGCGGCGCCGGCCTCGACGAGTGCCGATTCCTGCACCCGTCCGCGCCCGCTTCCGGGTCAGATCCCCTGCGAGGACGAGTACTTGTCCCAAACCTTGAATGTCCTTGGCACGTGTCGATGTTCTGCTATCCTCTCGCGTCCCTGAATCCGGGCGTCGGACCCTTGCGAGAGCGGCTTGGATTCTGCGAGCGATCACGCGACGCGGCGGCGGCAGCGCCCCGAGAACGAGACAGACCTCATGTTCAAGTGGCTGACCAAGATCTTCGGGACCGCGAACGAGCGGACCGTGAAGCGCATCCAACCCCTCGTCGCGCGCATCAACGAGCTCGAAGAGAAGACCGCCAAGCTCTCCGACGCCGATCTGCAGGCGCGGACCGGCCAGTTCAAGCTCAAGCTCGAGCAGGGCGAGAAGCTCGACGACCTCCTGCCGACGGTGTTCGCGACCGTGCGCGAGGCCAGCAAGCGCCGCCTCGGCATGCGCCAGTACGACGTGCAGCTGGTCGGCGGCATCGTCCTCCACCAGGGCAAGATCGCCGAGATGCGCACCGGTGAAGGCAAGACCCTGGTCGCCGTGGCGCCGGTCTACCTGAACGCGCTCTCGAACAAGGGCGTCCACGTCGTCACCGTCAACGACTACCTCGCCAAGCGTGACTCGGAGTGGATGGGCCAGGTCTACGGCTGGCTCGGGCTCGACGTCGGCGTCATCGTGCACGGCCTCTCCGACATGGAGCGCAAGCGCAACTACGGCGCCCACATCACCTACGGCACCAACAACGAGTTCGGCTTCGACTACCTCCGCGACAACATGAAGTTCACGGTCGACCGCCGCGTTCAGCGGGGCCTGAACTACGCCATCGTCGACGAGGTCGACAGCATCCTCATCGACGAGGCCCGGACGCCGCTCATCATCTCCGGTCCGGCCGAGAAGTCGTCGGACTGGTACTACCGCATCAACGCCATCATCCCGTTCCTCAAGCGCGACGAAGACTTCGTCGTCGACGAGAAGTCGCACTCGGCGAGCCTCACCGAGAGCGGCGTCGACAAGGTCGAGAGCCGGCTCAAGATCAAGAACCTCTACGACGTGGAGAGCATCGAGATCCTCCACCACGTCCACCAGGCGCTGAAGGCCCACACCCTCTACAAGCGCGACGAGAAGTACGTCATCGAGGGCGGCAAGGTCGTCATCGTCGACGAGTTCACGGGCCGCAAGATGCCCGGCCGGCGCTGGTCGGACGGCCTCCACCAGGCCATCGAGGCCAAGGAGGGCGTCAACATCGAGGAAGAGAACGAGACGCTGGCGACCATCACCTTCCAGAACTACTTCCGCCTCTACGGCAAGCTGTCGGGCATGACCGGCACCGCCGAGACCGAGGCCGGCGAGTTCGCCGAGATCTACAAGCTCGATACGGTGGTGATCCCAACCAACCGGCCGGTGGTCCGGAAGGACGCCAACGACCTCATCTTCAAGACCGAGCAGGAGAAGTGGAAGGCGGTCGCGGCCGAGATCGTCACCGCCAACAAGCGCGGGCAGCCGGTGCTGGTCGGCACGACCTCGGTCGAGAAGTCGGAGTACCTCGCCAAGGAGCTCGCGAAGTTCGGCATCGCGCACAACGTGCTGAACGCCAAGCAGCACGAGAAGGAGGCCCACTTCGTGGCCCAGGCCGGCCGCCTCGGCGCCGTCACCATCGCCACCAACATGGCCGGTCGCGGCACCGACATCCTGCTCGGCGGCAACCCCGAGTTCCTGGCCAAGGACACCGTCGGCAACGACAGCTCGCCCGAGCACGACGAGGCGCTGGCGCGCTACCGCGAGTCGTGTGCGGCCGAGAAGAAGCAGGTCCTCGAGGCGGGCGGCCTCTACGTCATCGGCACCGAGCGCCACGAGAGCCGGCGCGTCGACAACCAGCTGCGCGGCCGCTCGGGACGCCAGGGCGACCCGGGTGCCTCGCGCTTCTACCTGTCGACCGACGACGAGCTCATGCGCCTCTTCGGCGCCGATCGCATCCGTCGCGTGATGGAGTTCCTGAAGGTCCCCGACAACGAGCCCATCGAGCACAAGATGGTGACCAACGCCATCGAGAAGGCTCAGAAGCGCGTCGAGGAGCGCAACTTCGGCACGCGCAAGAACGTGCTCGACTACGACGACGTCATGAACAGCCAGCGCAAGGCGGTCTACTCGCTGCGCGACCGCGTGCTCATGGGCGACGGCATCCACGAGCTGGCGCTCGAGGCCATGGACGACGTCGTCGGCAAGCTCGTCGACGAGCACCTGCCCGAGGGCGCGCACAGCGACGACTTCGACTCGAGCGACATGGTGAAGGCGCTGAACGCGCACTTCAACCTGACGAACCTCGAGTTCCCGAAGCAGTTCGGCACCGACTTCAAGGAGATCTGCGGCGACTTCTCGCGCCAGGTGCGCGACGCCTACGCCAAGCGCGAGCAGGAGATCGTGCAGGCGCTCATCCGCGCGTCCGAGGCGCATGGCCAGACCATGTCGCAGGAGACCGCCATGGAGCGCTGGCGCTTCTTCGAGCGCGAGCGCTACCTCCGCAGCGTCGACACGCTGTGGAAGCATCATCTGAAGGTCATGGAGAGCCTGCGCGAGGGCATCCACCTCGAGTCCTACGGCCAGAAGGACCCGAAGATGGAGTACAAGAAGCAGGGCTTCGCGCTCTTCGAGATGATGGTCGACAAGATCAAGGAGAACGTGACCGAGGTCCTCTTCCGCGCCTCGGGTCCGAGCGAGGAGGAGATCGCCGCCATCCGCAAGCGGCGCGAGGAGGAGGAGCAGAAGCTCATCCTCGGGCGCGCCGGCGAGACCGGCACCTCGGCGGCTCCGGCCAAGGCGCCGTCGTCGGCCGCGGCCGAGTCCGCCGAGCAGCGCGTCGTCCACCAGGGCGGCACCTACCTCCGCACCATGGTCAAGGTCGGCCGTAACGACCCGTGCCCGTGCGGCAGCGGCAAGAAGTTCAAGAAGTGCCACGAGGGCCGCGAGCACGAGCTCCAGGCCATCGGCGGTGGGCAGGCGCCGCCGCCGCCCGTGGCCCGGGCCTGAGCTCCTCGCAACCGATCGCGGCCGGCGGCCGGGCTGCCGGCCCGGTCGCCATTGCGGGCCGGGCCCGGCTGTGGTGAAGTGACGACGCGATGAAGGTCTACTGGAGTACTGACGAGCTTCCCGATCCGCCGCTCGAGCCGATCGCGACCCTCGGGAACATGGACGGCGTCCACCGCGGCCACCAGACGATCCTGTCGCGTCTGGCCGAAGAGGGCGAGCGGACGCAGTCGCCGACCATGGTCGTGACGTTCCAGCCCCACACGCGCAAGGTCCTGAAGCCGCAGGACGACTTCCGGCCGCTCATGACCACGGTCGAGAAGATGCGCCGCTTCTACGAGCTCGGCGTGCAGCACGTCCTGGTGCTGCCGTTCGCCGAGGGCGTCTCGGAGATGACGGCCTCGGAGTTCGTCGAGGAGATCCTCTGGGAGCCGCTGCGCGTGCGCTCCATGTTCGTCGGCCCCGACTGCGCCTTCGGCCGCGACCGGGTCGGCGACCTGCGCTTCCTCTCGTCCGAGGGGCGGCGCCTCGGCTTCCACGTCGGCCAGGTCGACCCGCTCGTCTCGGGCCGCACGCGCATCAGCTCGTCGATCGTGCGCGAGGCCATCGCGCACGGCGACCTCGAGACCGCCAACAAGATGCTCGGGCGCGACCACGTCATCACCGGCACGGTGCTGCGCGGCTTCCGCATGGGGCGCGAGCTCGGCTTCCCGACCGCCAACATCCGCGACGAGGGCATCTGCCTCCCGCCGCACGGCGTCTACGTCGGCATGGCCACGCTGCAGGATGACAGCCAGCACGGCTGCATGCTGAACATCGGCATGCGGCCGACCTTCCAGGGCGAGTCGCTCTCCATCGAGGCGCACCTCTTCAACTGGGAGGGCAACATCTACGGCCAGGAGCTGCGCGTCAGCCTGCGCGCGCGCCTGCGCTCGGAGATCGCCTTCCCCAACGCCGACGCGCTGAAGGCGCAGCTGCGGCGCGACGCCGTCGAGGCGCGCAAGATCCTCGGCATCAAGAAGGCCGACCGGGAGTAGCCCGGTGGCCGCGCCGCCGCCGACCTATCGACTCGGGCTGCTGGGACACCCGGTCGCGCACTCGCTGTCGCCGGTCATCCACGGCGCGGCGCTCGCCGCGAGTGGACTGGACGGCGAGTACAGTCTATTCGACGTGCCCGACGCGGCCGGCCTGGATGGCCACTTCGCGGCGCTGCGGACCGGCGCGCGCCACGGCCTGAACGTGACGCTGCCGTGGAAGCGCGAGGCGGCGCTGCGCTGCGACGCGGTGGTCGGCGACGGCGCCGCGCTCGGTGTGGTGAACACGCTGGTGCCGAGCGAGGGCCGCGTCGTCGGCCACAACACCGACGTCGGCGGGCTGGTCGCGGCCGTCGTCGCGCGCTGGCCCGACGAGGTCGCGCGCGGGCCGCGCGGCGGCGGTGCTCGGCGCCGGCGGGGCGGCGCGGGCCGCGGTGCTGGCGGCGTTCCGGCTCGGGGCCTCGGTCGTCAGGGTGTGGAACCGGACGCGCGCGCGCGCCGACGAGCTGGCGGAGGCGCTGGGCGGGCAGGGGCAGATCGAGGTCGTCGACGACGTCGGCGTGGCGCTGGACGGCGCGGCGCTGGTGCTGCAGACCGGCTCGGGCGAGATGGGCCTGGCGCCGGGCTCGGAGGCGTGGCTGGCGGCGGCGGCGCGGGCCGAGGCGGGGTTCGCGCGGAGCGCGCGCAGGCGCGCGTGGTCGACCTCGTCTACAAGCCGCGCCGGACGCCGTGGGTCGAGGCCGCGCGCGGCTCGAGCGCGAGGCCGACGACGGGCTGGCCATGCTCGTCCACCAGGCGCGCCTGGCGTTCGCGCTGTGGACCGGCGTCGCGGTCGAGGCCGAGCCGCTCGCGGCCGCGGTCGAGGCGGCGCTCGACGCGCGTCGCTGAAGCGATACGGCGGGACCGTCGATTGATCGATCAGCGACCCGGCGTAGACGAGCTCGGCGCAGCCGACCGTGTCGCCGCTGGCGGCAGGCGGCGGGTCGGCCGTGCCATCGTCGGGTGTGACCGGCGGCGTCGATCCCGCGCTCGAAGCGCAGGCCCCGAGGGTGAGCGCGAGCGCGAGCCAGCGCCTATCCGGCGTTCTCCTCGGCGCGCAGCGACTGGCCGAAGAACACGAAGTGGCCGCCCGGCTCGCGCACGATCATCTCGCGCATGCCGTAGAAGGTGTCGCGCTGCTGCACCACGACGTGCTCGTAGCCGTCCAGCAGCTCGGCCACCGGGCCGACGTCGTCGACCGGGATGTAGACCGTGGCGACGCCCGCGGCGGTGGCCATGAGCGGCACGTCGCCGGCCACCGAGGCGCGCGTCTGCATCTCGATGGTGACGGTGTCGCGCACCAGGATGACGAAGCCCAGGCGCTCATCGTGCGGGACCTGCGCCGTGACGGCGAAGCCGAGGCGCTCGACCCAGAAGGCCAGCGAGGGCTCGATGGCGTCGACGACGAGGATGGGGATGGCTTGCTTCATCGCGGGGTGTCCTGTTGCAGGGCGAGCACGAGGGCGCGCGCTTTGGTCTCGGTCTCGGCCCACTCGAGCTCGGGGTCCGAGTCGGCGACGATGCCGCCGCCGGTCGCGTAGACGATGCGACCCGCTGCGGCCAAGAGCGTGCGAATGAGGATGGAGAAGGACGCTTCGGCCCCGCCCATGACGATGCCGATCGTGCCGCAATAGAAGCTGCGGCGGAAGGGCTCGACCCGATCGATGAGCTGCATGGCGGCGATCTTCGGCGCTCCGGTGATGGAGCCGCCCGGGAAGAGCGCCAGCAGGAGATCGACCAGGTCCTTGTCGGGGCGGACCTCGCAGGCGACCGTGCTGACGAGGTGGTGCACGGTCGTGAGCGTCATGGCGTCGAACAGCGCCTCGACGCGCACGCTGCCGGTGCGCGCCACGCGGCCGAGGTCGTTCCGCACGAGGTCGACGATCATGACGTGCTCGGCGCGGTCCTTCTCGCTGGCCAGGAGGTCGTCGAGCTGGGCGCGGTCGGCGTCCTCGCAGGCGCCGCGCGGGCGCGTGCCCTTGATGGGGTAGCTGCGCGCCGTGCGCGTGGCGGCGTGCCAGCGGAGGAGGCACTCGGGCGAGTTCGAGGCGATCCAGCGCTCGGCGTCGAGCGCCCACAGCGCGCCGAAGCGGTTCGGCTGCGCCGTGCGCAGCGCATCGTAGAGCGGCGGCACGTCGCGGGCGGGGAGCGGCGCCTCGAGGCGACGGGCGATGTTGGCCTGGTAGAGGTCGCCGGCGGCGATGCGCTCGAGCACGTGGGCGATGCCGGCGCGGTAGCGCTCGCGCTCGACCGGGTCGCGCATCCACAACCTGGGTTGTGCATCTCGTCCGGCGCCGTGCGCTCGGTCGGGCGAGGCGGCCGGGGCGACGGCGGGTTCGGGGTCGGGTCCGGCGTTGGGCGCGGCGTCGTCGGCGAGGCTCGCCAAGAGCTCGTCGGCCGCGCCGACGGCGCTCCACGGGCCGCGCTCGGAGCGCGCCGAGAGGGAGCCCGGGTAGCGCGCGATGACCACCTCGGGCAGGCCGAGGTCGTCGGTCGGACCCGGGCCGATGGCCTCGAGCGCGCGGCCGGCGTCGTAGGCGAGGCCGACGACGACCAGCGGCGCGCTCGGGGCCGGCCGGCGGCACGGCTCGCGCAGCGCCGACTCGAGGCTGGCGCGGTCGCTGGCGCGCGCGAGGCGGATGACGCGGTCGGGCCAGGCCGCGAGCACGTGGCGCCCGTCGACGCCGCCGTCGCCCCAGAACGGCATCTTGCCCGGAGGCCCTTCGGAGTCAGGCTGCGCCGCAGCGGATGCCCGCTCGAGAGCCCGGGGCACGCCTCCGAAGAGGCGCGCGGCCAGGTCCCGCGCGGGCATGCGCATGAGCTCGTCGCGCTCGAACGTCAGGCGTCTTCCTTCAGGAGCGCCTCGAGCTCGGCCTCGACCGACTCGGCCTTGGCGCCGCTCGCGGCACCGGCCGGCAGCGCCGAGCGCGCGGGCGCCGGGGCCACGCCCATCTTGGCCTTGAGGGCCGCGAGCGCGTCGGACTGACCGGCCGAGCTCGACTCGAGCGCCTTGAACTCGCTGGCGAGGTTGTCGCCGTCCATCTCGCCCGACAGCTCGACGGCGGCCTGCGCCTCCGCCTCCTGCTGGTTCACCTTCTCCTCCATGCGCGAGAAGGTGTCGAAGGCACCGTTGTCGCCGATGCCCGACATGGTGTCCTGGATCTTCTTCTGCGCCTCGGCGCGCTTGGCGCGCGCGATGAGCAGGTTCTTCTTGCGGCTCGCCTCCTGGATCTTGGCGTTCAGCCGCGACAGCGCGTCGCGCAGCTGGTCGGCCGCCTGCTTCTGGGCGACCCACTGCTGCTGCCACTGCTCGGTGAGGTTGTCGTGCTCGGCCTTCCGCGCCAGGGCCTGCGTCGCGAGGTCGTCGCGGCCGGCCTTGACGGCGATCATCGCCTTCTTCTCCCACTCCTGGGACTTCTCGAGCTCGGCCTCGTACTGCTGCTTCAGGCGCTTCTCGTCGGCGATGGTGACCGCGACCTGCTTCCTCGCCTCGAGGAACTGCTCGCGCATGTCGATGATGAGCTGGTTCAGGATCTTCTCGGGATCCTCAGCCTTGCTGATCATCGCGTTGATGTTCGACTTCATGAGGGTCGAGATGCGTGCCCAGATTCCCATGTGCGCTTCCTCCTACCCTCAGGCGGCCGAGGCCGTGTGGAAAGCCTTGAGCTGGTCGTAGTGCTCGGTGATGGCGAGCGTCAGGCCGTCGATGGCGGCCTGGAACTCGTTGTAGTCGAGGTTCTCCGACTGCAGCGTCTCGAGCGCGATGACGGCGTCGCCCTCGATGGCGTAGGCGCCGGCGACCATGGCGCTGGCGTTGAGCTGGAGCAGCTTCTTGCAGAGCGCCGCGGTCTGGACCGGGTCCTTGGGGAGCTCCATCAGCTTCACGCGGAACAGCACCACGGGCGGCGCGAGCGTGATGACGATGTTGTCGACGTTGTCGACGTCGTCGTGGACGACCCAGATGTTCTCGCCGGCGACGTCGTACGACGCGCTGCTCCGGACGAGATAGCCTTCGATGAGATCGTGCTCCATCAACTCGCTCCGCGTTCGTGTCAGGGGGCCGGCGGCGCCGGTGGTCCCTGGCAGTTTGATCGGTCGACCCTCGATCGGGCGATGAGGGCGTCGAGGCCGTGCTTGCGCTCGCAGCCGCCACGGGGGTATCAGGCTGCACTCGGGGCGTCAAGGGCACCCGCGCCTGGGAGATGACGACAAATATGCGTAATTCTGGAAGGTTGGGCGTGGTCGCGGCGGCTGTCGCCACGCTCTCGAGCGGGGCGTGCACCAACACGATCACCCTCGAGAACGCGCGCCCCCGCGTCACCTGGATCGCCGTCGCCGCGCCCGAGGACGGCGACGTGGCGCGCGTCACGCTGTGGATCGCCGACATCGAGGGCAACGCCGTCGACGTCACCGCGACCTGGTCGGCCGGCGCCGAGAGCGGCGACGTGGTGCTCGCGCCGGGCTCGTACCCGCTGGTCGGGCTGCCCACGCGCGAGGGCGTCAACGATCCCAACGGCGTGCCCCACAGCATCCTCTGGGACCTCAGCGACGTCCCCGACGGCGCGGTCGAGCTCGAGCTCGAGGTCGACGACACGCCCCACGACAAGAAGGCCGGCGACGTCTACAAGGTCACGCTCGACCCGCGCAGCGGCACCGACGAGCCCGTGACCCTCACGCGCTGAAGGCGACGGTCGCGGCGCTGGCGGGCGCGGTCAGGGCCGGCCGGAGAGGCCGACGCGGCGGCGCGCCTCGAGGCAGTTGCGGCTGCCGACGGCGAAGTCGCGGCACGACTGCGGGCGCTCCTCGTAGACGCCGCAGCGGAAGGGCGCGCGCGGCGCGACCAGCGCGACGCAGAAGCCGCCCGGGCGCGGCACGTAGTAGGGCGAGTGGCCCTGGGGGTCGTGCACGACCAGGTCGGGGCGCGCGCTGACGAGCGGTTCGGTGGGCCCGACCGGCACCAGGTGGAAGGCCTGGCGGCAGCACGCGCCGCAGTCGCCGCAGGCGTCGTCGAGGCGCGGCTCCCAGAGGGCGCAGGCGCTCCACTCGGGGCGGGCCTTGGGCGGCGGGGCGGTGCCGCTGCGGTGCATCTCGCAGCGCAGCGCGCGCTTGCCCTCGGGGCCGTCGGACTCGGTGAGCCAGGCGCAGCTGCCGCACTTCTCGCCGGCCGGGCCGAGGTGCGGGCCGAGCGGGTGGCGCTCGTGGACGCGCGCCGAGACCTTCTTCCACAGCGAGCCGTCGGGGGCCTCGGCGCGGACGAGGTCGGCCATGGCCTGGGTGGCGACGAAGGCCTTGCGCAGCGCCGCGGCCCACGGGTCGAGGTCGGCGCGGGCGCGCGCGGCGCGGGCCAGCGGCACGGCCGGGTCGTCGTCGGCGCTGGCGGCGAGCGGGTCGCGCGGCAGGCGATCCCAGTAGGGGCGCCAGTCGGTGGTGACGGCGAAGAGCGCGCGCAGGCCGTAGCGGTCGGCGAGGTGGGCCTGCAGGCGATGCGTCGCGTGCTCGAAGACGAGGTCGCGGTCGTCGACGTTCTCGAGGCCGAAGTCGAGGCGCGCGAGGCCTTCGGGGCCGGCGACGAGCGCGTGGCAGAGCTCGTGGAGGAGCATCTGGGCCAGCGAGTCGTCGGCGTCGAAGGCGGCCGGCGTGGCGATGCGCAGGCGGCGCGCGGCCGGGTCGTAGGAGGCGTAGACGTCGCCCGTACGCTCGACCTCGAAGCCGCACTCGCGCGCGCAGCGGAGCCAGATGAGGTCGAGCGGGTCCTGATAGACGGATTCGATGGGGCGGGCCATCACGATAGACGCTGCCTATGGCTTGGCCGACCCGGTCGTGCTGGTGGTGCCGTTCCAGAGGTCGGGCGCCTGCAGCGCGACGGGGTCGGGGACCGGCACGGGTGGCGGGTCGCCGAGGTCGAGGCCGCTCTCCGAGGACATCCACGAGCTCAGCACCATGGCGGCGAAAGCGAGCGCGCACACGGTGGTGAGCCAGGAGGCGACGCGGTCGGCGAAGCCGGGTAGCAGCGGCAGGCGGCCGGCGCGGTGCAGGCTGACGCGCGCCACCAGCACGGCGCCGAGGCCGCCCAGCGCGACCAGGAAGCTGAAGAACAAGGGGAAGGCGCCGGCGGCCATCCAGGCGGCCATCATCGGGATCGACAGCGCCAGCGCGCCGAGGCCGCCGAGGCCCAGCGGCTTCACCCAGGTGGGCAGCGCGCCGGCGGCGAGGGTCTGCTCGCGCGGCGTCTTCGGGCGCTCGCCGATGCGCTTGAGCCACGGCGTCCAGGGCGTCTCGCCGTCGCGACCGCGCGCGACGACCTGGCGCTCGAGGCCGACGCGCAGGTCGCGCGAGGCGCGGCGCACGTCCTCGAGGCGCGGCAGGACGAGGTCGGCCGAGAGCTCGCGCGGCAGCGCGCCGGCGGTCTCGAGCTTGGCGCGCAGCGACTGGACCTCCATGCGCCAGGCGACGAGCGCGGCCTTCACGTCGTCGATGGCCGACGGGATCGGCGCGTCGGGCGTGGGCGTCGGGGTCGGCGCCGAGGCCGCGGCGGGCGTGTCCGCGGCGCTGCCGAGAGCGTCGGGCGTCGCGGCGGTCGGCGTCGCGGACGAGGCCGCGGCGGGCTGCGCGAGGGCGGGCTGCGGCGAGGCCGGCGGCGCCGGGGTCAGCTGGTTCACGCACTCGAGCGCGACCGCCAGCTGCCGCTCGATGTCGCGCGCGACGTAGATCGACTGCGCGCGCTGGTTGGCCAAGACCGGGTCGAAGAGCTCGACGTGCAGGAAGCGGCCGACGCGATGCAGGAAGCGGAGCCCCATCTCCTTGAAATAGGACGACCAGCCGGGCGGCCGTTGCGCGCTGTCGGGGGCGTCGGCCTTCTTCTTCCTCCGGCGCGCGAGGCGCAGCAGGAGCCAGGCCAGGAACATGGTCGCGGTCACGCCGGCCACCAGCATGACCACGCCGAAGGTGAAGGCCGAGCCGAGCGCGCTCTTCCGGAAGGTGCTCGGCTGGTCGTTGCGCGCGTCCTTGACGGTGCGCATCCAGCCGCTGTGCCAGCCGCACTGGAAGCCGCGCGCGATCATCTGGCGCGTGCCGACCGCGAGCTGGGCCTGGAGCGCCAGCGCCTCGACGTCGAGGCCGAAGGGCAGGGCGGCGCTGTCGGAGCCCGGCGCGCCCGGCGTCGTGGCGCCGGTCCCCGGCGTGGCGCTCGGCAGCAGCGGCACGTCGGGACCGCCGCAGGCCGCGCTCATCGCCAGGGTGGTGGCCAGCGCGGCGAGCGCAGGTGGCTCGGGAGGCGCGCCTCGGCACCTCCTTCAGGGCGGCGGCGAGCTCGTCGACGGCCAGCGCGAGCTGCCGCTTCACGGCCTCGTCCTCGTCCTTGCCGCGTCGCTCGCTCCAGCCGACGATGTGCATGTGGGCGCGCTCGACGCGGCCCAGCAGGCCCTCGAGCTGCACGTAGAGGCTCTGCAGGTGGGCCAGCGCGGTGGCCGAGTCGGCGCGCTCCTCGAGCGGTCGGCAGCGCGCCGCGAGCTGGTCGGCCTTCACCACCGCGCGCCCGAGCACGTCGTCCGAGCGCGTCACGAGCTCCTGCACGAGCGCGTCGCCCTGGGCGCCGAGCTCGCGCATGGCGGCCGTCTCGCGCTCGACCGCGCGCGCCACCTCGGACGCCCCAGCGCGGCCGGCGCTTCAGGGTCGCCAACAGGAACGCCGCGCCCAGCGCGCCGACGCACATGAGGCCGAGGCCCATGACCAGCGCGGCGCTGGTCTTCCGCAGCCAGTAGCCGTCGCGCGTCGGCCGACGCACGTAGTCGGCGGCCGGCGCGCGCGCCGGCGGACCTCGCCGAGCGCGCGGCCCTCGGCCTGGAGCAGCGCCTGGGCGACCGGGTCGATGGGCAGCTCGCGCGCCTCGATGGCGCAGGTGGCGTGCGGCTGCTCGAGCAGGAGGTCGTCCTCCGAGACGGTCGGGCGACACGCGCCGAAGAGCAGCGCGAGGGCCCCGAGCGCGACCGCGGCGCGCGCTGATGGCGGCTGTGAGCGAGGGCCGAGCACGGGCTGGAGCTTCGAGGCGAAACATGGAAAATGCAAGCCGCGTGGACGACGCCTTCACGATAGAGCTCGACCTGGCCTGGCAGTGCGCGCTCGAGGATCTCGCGGCCGAGGGGAGGCGCGAGGCGTCGGCGATCCTCGCGGCGCCGTCGCTGCCGGCCGACTTCGACGCCTTCCTGGCGCGCGCGCTGGCCGAGCCCGAGGCGAAGCCTGGCGAGCACGCGCTGCTCGTCGAGTACCACGCGCGCATGTTGCAGCGCATGCGCGCCGAGGTGCTGGCGACGAGCGACGAGCCGCAGCGGACGCTCATGCACACGGCGCTCGACCTCGCGCGCATGCCGCGGCTCGCGGGCGCGCTGGAGGCGCTCTTCGCGCGCGTCGAGCGCGCCGGCGTGGCGCCGTCGAGGCCTTCGGCGCGGCCTCGCCGGCAGCGCTGGTCGCGGCCCGCCCGACGTTCGCGGCGCTCTTCGCCGGCGCCTACTACGGCTCGTACGGGCCGCCGCTCTACACCACCGCGGTCGACCTCGCGGCGCTCGCGCGCGAGCTCGAGGGCGACGACGCGCTCGCGGTCATCGACCGGCGCCTGGCCGCGCGCTGGTCCGCGAGCTGTCGCACGGGCCGCGCGCGCGCACGCCGCTCGGGCCGCCTACCTCGACGAGTGCGTGGCGGCGTGGCTCGGCGCCAGCGCCTATCCGGCCATCGCCGTGCCGGCGCCGGGCGACGACGCGGCGCTCTACATGGCCGGCTGGTTCACCCAGGTCGGCGCGCACCTCGCGCGCATCGCCGGCGCCGACGCGCTCGTGCGCGCCCACCTCGGCGCCGCGCGCTGGACGACGTGCTGCCGCCCGGGCTGGTCGCCGCCTACGCGCACATGGGCTGGGAGCAGTGGCGCGAGCCGCCACCTGCACTTCCTCGGCGAGACGGCGCGCCCCGACCCGTGGATCAAGGCCGCGTGGTTGGCCGCCGAGGAGCTCCTCGACGCGGCGCCGACGGTGGCCTCGATCGACGCCGTGCCGTGGTCGGCGCTGCCGGCGCGCCCGGCTACGGCGGCCGACGAGGCGCTCTACGCCGACGCGCGCGCTGCTCTCGACCGAGCCGCACCGGACCGCCGAGGGCGCCTGGCGCGTCACGGCGCGGCCGACCGCGACGCGCGTGGAGCCGGGCGTGTCGGATCGTGCGCGACGGCGTGGTGCACGCGCTCGAGATGACGCCGCTGCATGTCGTGCTGCCGCCGGCGCTCGGCCGGGCGGTGGCGACCTCATAGGCGCCAGCGGCCGACGCCGAGCGGCGAGACCACGTCGGTCGTCGCGGCCGCGTCGGCGTCGCCGCGCGCGCGCCGCTGCACCAGCAGCGCGTCGCCCAGCGCCGCACCGGCGGCGGCCAGGAGCCACGTCGGCGCGCGCTCGTCGCAGGCGGCGGACGCCGGCCAGCCGCCGAGCGCGGAGCACGCCGACGGCGCCGCTCGCGACGTCGAGGAAGGCCAGGTGGCAGGTCTCGTCCTCACCGGCCGGGCAGCTGGCGAAGGCCACCGCGCGGCCGTCGGGCGAGGGCGCGGGCCACAGCGCGTCGCCCGGCAGGACCAGCGCGTCGACCGTCGCGCCGAGGTCGAGGTCGAGGCGGGCCAGGCTCCAGCGCTCGGCGCCCGGCTCGCGCCGCGCCAGCCACAGGGTGCGCCCGTCGGCCGTGAAGGCGGGCGAGCGCTCGATGGCGGCGTCGTCGGTGAGGCGCGTCTCGAGGCCGGTGGCGAGGTCGACGAGCGTCAGATCGGTCTGGCCGCCGAGCGTCACGACGCGCACGGCGCTCTTGCAGTCGGCGCTCGCGACCGCGTCGGCCGGGGCTCCGGGGCAGGTGTGGGCGACGTCGTGCGCGACGATGTCGCGCACCTCGTGCGGCGCCGGGTTGCCCTGGCAGGTGGTGGGCGCCGCGTCGTCGAGCGCGACGGCCGGGCCGGTGGTGCCGTCGAGCAGCGTCGTCTGGATGCGCCACGGGCCGCCGTCGGCCGGCAGGTGGCGGAACAGCACCTGGCCGGCGCTGGCGAAGGCGGCCGCCACGACGCTCGGCGCGCGGCCGGCGTCGGCCAGGCCGAGCAGCTCGACCAGCGCGTCGGCGGGCGCGGCCGAGACGTGGACCGACACGCCGTCGGCGCTCGCCAGCGCGCGGCCGGTCGCGTCGGGGTCGCCGGCCTGCGGCACGAGGCCGAGCGCGGCCACGAAGCGCTGCTCGCGGGCGGTGCCGCTGCGGGTCAGGCCGTCGCTGGCGACGACGCGCGCCAGGCGGCTCCGGGCGCCGTCGCCGAGCGACACGCGGCGCGCGCTGAGGTCGCTCACGTCGGCGCCGGAGACGCCAGCCAGATCGAGGTCGCCGGCCAGCGCGAGGTCGCGCAGCACGACGCGGCCGGCGCAGCCGGTGAGCGCGACGGCGCGCGGCGCGCTGTCGGTGAGCGTCACCGTCGCGCCCGCGTCGCAGCCGTCGACGCGCACGTCGTCGTCGAGGGCGGCGCCGAGCACCGCCAGGAGGCCGGTCAGCGAGGCGCCGTCGACGGTGCCGAGGCGGCCGCCGCTCGCGACCAGCTCGCCGGCGCCGCTCACGGCGGCGACGTCGATGTCGCCGCCGGCCACGTCGAGGCGACCGGCGCTGACGTCGGCGCGCGCGATGTGGCTGTCGCCCTCGACCGCGACGCAGCCGGCGCCGGTCAGGAACAGCTGGCCGATGCTCGCGCTGCCGCCGCCGAGCAGCGTCAGGCCGGCGTGGTCGCGCGCGTCGATCGAGGCCGCGGCGAGGCCGCTGGCGTAGACCGGGACGCGCGTCGCGCTGATGCTCAGCGCGGGCTCGACGGCGCTGGTCAGGCTCACCTGGCCGAAGCTCACCGGGTCGCTCTGATCGATGCGCGGGCCGGTGACCGTGGCCCGGCCGAACACCGAGCGCGTGACCGCGACGCCGATGCTGGCGTCGATGGCGAGGACGTCGGCGCGCGCGCCGTCGACCATGACGCCCGCGCTCGAGCCGATCTCGTGCGGCCGGCGCTGACGTCGGCGAGGCGGAAGCCGTCGCTGAACGAGGCGCACACGCGCGCGCCGGGGAGGTCCAGGCCGATGAGCGCGCCGCCGCTGCCGAAGGCGGCCTCGAGCGCGCAGCCGGCGGCGCCGACGACCTCGAGGCGGCTCGCGACGACGTCGTCGAGGACGTCGACCAGCTTCACGCCGGTGCCGACCTCGGCGCCGGCGGTGACGCGCGAATCGTCAAGGTGCTTGGCGAATCCGAGGGCCAGCGGTCCGAGGCGCAGCGCGCTGCCGGCCTCGACGCGCAGCGCGTCGCCCGGGGTCGCGACGATGGTGCCGGCCACCGTCACGCGCGCGTTGTTGCGCAGGACGACGCCGTCCTGCTGGCTCCCGGCCGGGGCGATCTCGACGTAGTCGCCGAGCTCGGGGCGCGCGCGCGGCCGACGCTGACGTGGGCGAAGACGTCGCGCGAGCCGTCGACCAGGAGCCCGGTGGTGGCGCGCATGACCGCGATCGGCTGGTCGGCGTCGCCGAGCCACGCTCGACGAGCCGACGATCTCGATGCCGCGGACGCAGCCCTCGACCACGACGTCCTCGAGCGCACGTCGTGGCTCGCGGCAATGCGCAGGCCGACCTGGCAGCCGCCGCCCTGGGCTCGGCGCGCGGCCGCGGATGTGCAAGTGGGCGATGGTCACGCCCGTCACGCCGTCGGCGACAGCACCAGGTCGAGGTCGTCGCCGACGGCGTCCTCGATGTCGAGGTCGAGGGTCACGTCGGAGCGCGCCGGCGGGGCGCCCGCGGAGGCCGCCGGCGGCACGATGTGCATGCCGCCGCCGCGCGCCGCGGGCAGCGTCAGCTCGACGTTCGGGCCCGACAGCTCCTGGCCCTGGATGAACACGGCGTCGCCGGTCGTGACGCGGTCGAGCAGGTCGGCGCGCGCGACGCCCTCCCAGCTGGCCGGGCCGTCGACCGGCGGGCAGTGGCCGGCGCCCGTCGTCTTGCGACCCGGCGGCGGCGTGACCGTCAGCCACTCGGCGCTGTTGCGCGTGTCGCCCCACACCCAGAGGTCGTCGCACACGCCCGAGAAGTGGTTGCACGGCGTGGTGATGACCGCGGTCGCCGGGCGGATGTCGAGCGGGCAGTACCAGTCGTCCTGGCCGAGGATGCCGGTGTCGGTGCGCCAGAACTCGCCGTCGGCCAGCGCCTTGCCGCTCGCCAGGTCGAGCGCCGTCGGCAGCTGGAAGAGGCGGGTGTTGGGATCGGTCGCGTGGAAGGCGATGTCGCGCGTCCAGACCGGCGTCGCGCGGGTGAGCTCGAGGTGGGACTCGAAGCTGCCGGCGGGGCTCGTGAAGACGAGGTCGTAGCCGCCCGGGCCGGGCAGGGGGCGCGTGTCGACGACGATGCGGTCGGCGGTCGCGAGGTCGATGGGCAGGACCAGGCCGCCGGCGGTCACCGACACGTCGGGGCGCGCGTTGGCCACTTCGAAGACGGCCGGCTCGCCCAGCGCGAGCGTGGCCGGCGCGGCCACCAGCGCCGGCGCGACGTCCGCGGGCGCGACGGCTGCCAGGGCGAGCTCGTCGCTCATGGTGCTGGCGCCGCCGCGCTCGGCGCGCAGGCGCACCGGGCCGGTGAGGCCGGTCGGCAGCGCGCCGTCGGGGCCGAGGGCGCGCACGCGACCGAGCGCGTCGACGACGCGCAGGTGGTCGACGCCGCGACCGGTGGCGTGGGCGACGTCGCCGTCGATCGATGCGCTGGCGAAGCGCGGCGCGAACGGGTCGCCGACCACCAGGACCAGGTCCTCGCGCGACGGACCGCGGCGCGGATCGAGCAGCGCGGCCTCGGGGTGGTCGGGGTCGGCGGTGAGCGAGCCGTCGACGCGCACCGCGGCGAGGTCGATGGCGAGCGCCACCAGCGCGGCCGAGACGGCATCGGTGCGGCGGCCCTGGCAGCGCGCGACGACGTCGAGCTCGGCGCCGAGGCAGCTCGACGGGTCCGGCTCGGGCGCCCACAGGCGGATGGCCTGGTCGGCTGCGAGGCGATGGGCGATGGCCGCGTCGGCGCTGAGCGTGACGGCGTAGACGCCCTCGTCGAGCGGCGTCGACTCAGCCGGGCCGAGGTCGATCGGCGTGAGCTCGGAGGCCGGCGGCACGGCGCCGGCGAGCACGTCGGCGAGCGTCGTGGCGCGGGCGTCGAGGGGCCGGTGGTGCGCGTCGATGGCCGGCGAGCGGCCGGTCAGCGGGGCGAAGCCCAGGCGCCCGTCGCGGAGCTCGACGGCGGCCAGCGCGCGCGCCGGGTCGCGCACCACCACGACGCCGCTCGGGTCGGGCGGCAGGTCGGGGGCGACCGCGACCGGCCAGGCCGGGGCGGCGCGGCGCAGGAGATCGGTGACGGCCAGGCCGTAGTCGGCGCGCACGCGCGGCGAGGCCGACCACGGCGTCGCGAAGGCCTGATCGATGTCGCGGGCGAGCGCGTCGATGGGCGCGGCGTCGTCGAGCAGCGCGGCCAGCGGGCCGAGGCGCCAGGCCTCGCGCGGCGCCGCCCGCGGGTGCGCGAGGACCAGCGCGCAGGCGGTCGAGCGCGCGTCGATGGCCAGCACCGGCGCGCCCGTCGCGAGCTCGGCGACGCGCGCGGTGAGGACCACCAGCATGGCGTCGCTGCGCTCGGGCGGGTGGGCCACGGTGAGCGTCGCGCGTCCTCGGCCACCGCCAGCGCGAAGCGGCCGGAGGCGTCGGCGGTGGTGGCGCCGAAGCGGTTGGCGACCACCCAGCCGGCCGGGCTCAGGCCGCCGGGGGGCACGAGCTGCCCGGTCGCGAGGACGGTGCCGGGCGCGAGCTCGGCGCTCGGTCCATCGTCGGGGGGATGGGGCGGATGGGAAAGGTCCTTGACCTTGCAGCCGGTCATGCCGACGAGCGGTGCTGCGAGCAGACCGACCGACATCACCAGGACGACAGCGCGCGTCGTCTTCATTGCTCTCCCCTCAGCCGAGCGCCCCGTTGCTGCGGGCGTTCGGGCATCTTGGCCGAAGTCACGGGCCGGAACAACTTTCCTGGGCCACGCGGGCGGCCAGTCATGCGCCCACGCATGCGGCGGGTGACGGCACCCGGGGGCGAGTGATTCACTTCCAATCCGCGGCGCCGCCGTGGTAGCCGCCTGGGCATGAGCGCCCGAGCCCTCGCCACCTGCCTCGTCGCCCTCTCCGCCCTCGGCGTCGGATGCGCCTCGTCGAGCGACGTCGTCTTCATCGGCCCGCGCTTCTACGCCGGGCCGGGCGCGCCCGACGCGGTGGCGCTGCGGGCCGATGCGCACGGTCGCGTGGTGGCGCTGCTCGCGCGCTACCCGGCCGACGGGCGCCTGGTCCACGTGCCCGGCGCGTACGCGCTGCCCGGCCTCGGCGACGCGCACGTCCACCTGTCGTGGATCGCGCGCCAGGACGACGCCCTCGCGCTGGCCGGTCTGACCTCGGTCGAGGCGGTGCGGACCGCGCTGGAGGCGCACGCGAGCGCCCACCCCGAGCTCGCGGTCATCACCGGAGAGGGCTGGGACCAGACGCTGTGGCCCGGCGCGGCGTTCCCGAGCGCGGCCGACCTCGGCGCGGCGCTGCAGCGCCCGGCGGTGCTGACGCGCGTCGACGGCCACGCCATCTGGCTGAACGGCCCGGCCATGGCCGCCGTCGCCGACTACCTCGCGGCCGACCACGCGCTGCCCGAGCGCATCCTGCGCGGCCCCGACGGCCACGCCACGGGCGTCGTCGTCGACCCGGCCGAGCTGCTGCTCCAGCGCCTCGTGCCCGCGCCGCGCGCCGCCGACCTGCGCCGCTGGATCGTCGCCGGCCTCGCGCGCTGCGCCGACGCCGGCCTGGTGGAGATCCACGACATGGCCACCACCCCCGCGGATCTGGCCATCCTGCAGGACCTCGCCGCGGCCGGCCCGCTGCCGGTCCACGTCGTGACCTACCTGGAGAATGGCAAAGCTGCTTTCACATGGCTCGGGGCGCATCGGGCCGGGCCGGTGGCGCCCGGCTCGGACCTCGAGGTGCGCGGCATCAAGCTCTACGCCGACGGCGCGCTCGGCAGCCGCGGCGCCGCGCTGAAGGCGCCCTACAGCGACGAGCCGGGCCACTCCGGGCAGGCGAGCCCGCTCGACGCGCTGGTCACGGCGGCGGTGGACGCCGCGCGCGCCGGCTACGACGTGGCCATCCACGCCATCGGCGACCTCGGCAACGACCATGCACTGACCGCCCTCGAGGCCGCGAAGAAGGCGGCCACGCGGCCCTTCCGCGGGCGCGTCGAGCACGCCCAGGTCATCGACCTCGCCGACCTGCCACGCTTCGCCGCGGGCGGCTTCGTCGCCTCGATGCAGCCGACCCACGCCACCTCCGACATGCGCTGGGCCGAGGCGCGCCTCGGGCCCGAGCGCATCCGCGGCGCGTACGCCTGGAAGACCTTCCTCGCGGCCGGCGTCGCGCTGGCGTTCGGCTCGGACGCGCCGGTCGAGGGCTTCGACCCGCGGCTCGCGCTGTGGGCGGCCACCACGCGCCGGACGACCGCGGGCGAGCCGGCCGGCGGCTGGCGCACGAGCGAGGCGGTGAGCTTCGACGAGGCCGTGCGCGCCATGTCGGCCGGCGTCGCCTACGCGGCCCAGGGCGAGGCGACGCGCGGCCGCTGGGCGCCGGGCTACGAGGTCGCCATCAGCGCCTTCGACCGCGACCCGCGCGGCGACATTCTCGGCGCGCACGCGACCGCCACCGTGCGCGGCCTGCGCGTGCGCGTGCGCGAACCCTGAACGACCGACTCAGCCGCCGAGGCGCGACCACGCCTCGCGGCTGGCTCGCACCAGCGCGTCGGCGCGCGCGAGGATGTCGGCGCGTCGGCTCGGCGCGTCGGCCCAGGCCTCGCCGATCGCGCGCGCGAGCGCCAGGCCGAAGCCGGCGTCGCGCGTGTCGAGCACCTGCACCGCGCCGGGAAGGCGCGCGCCAGGCCGACGAGCTTGTCGCGGTAGTAGGCCGAGCCGCTGAGGCCGACCACCGGGATGCCCTGGCCGAGCGCGAAGACCGCGCCGTGGTAGCTGCCGGTGACGACGGCGCGGCAGCGCGCGACCGCGGCCAGCACCTCGGCGACGCGGCGCGGCTCGGGCACCGGCAGGTCGAGCGCCACGGCCAGCGGCGGGCCGTCGTGGCCAAGCGGGAAGGTGCTGACGACGATGGGCACGAGCGGCGCGCCGTGCGTGCGCGCGACGCGGCCGAGCTCGGCGGTGAAGCCGCGCGCCTGTGCGTCGTTGGCGTAGTCGGCGAGGCGCACGTTGACGCCGAGGCCCGGGCCGAGGTCGCTCGGGCGCGCCGCGGCGGCCAGCGCCAGCGCGTCGTCGCCGGTCGTGACGACGCGCTCGGGCGCGGCGCCGAGCGCCGTGGCGAGGCGCGGTCCGGCCTCGCCGTCGCGCAGCCCGATGACGCGCGCGCGCGGCAGCACGCGGGCCAGCGCCGCGCGGAGGCGCGGCTCGGTCGCCGGGCCGAGGCCCTGGCCGAGCAGCGCGGTCGGCTTGCCCAGGCGCTGGGCCACGTCGAGCAGGCCGAGGACGCGCGCCGCGAAGGCGCCGAAGGCGTCGGCGAGGTAGCCGCCGCCGGCCGCGACCACGAGGTCGGAGCTCATGAGCGCGCGCGCCACGCCGCCCTCGTCACGCGCGAGGCAGGCCAGGGCGCGGGCAGCCCCGGCGCCGCTCAGCCGATACAGCGCGCGCCGCTCGATGGGTCGGTAGGCGACCGCTCGCGCCGCCGGGTCGAGGCGCGCCAGCGCCCGCGCGTCGTGCGTCGGCACCAGCCGCGTGGCGTGCGGAAAGAGGCTCCGCAGGCGGCCCAGCGCCACCTCGAGCAGCGCCAGGTCGCCGAGGTTGCGCATGCCGTGACCGCCGTGCTCGACGAGGATGGTGCGGACCGGCTGCGTCACGCGCCGGTGGGGAGGACGCCGCGCGCCTTGCCGGCGAGCAGGTCGAAGAAGGCCTGCGTGCGGGCCCAGGCGAGGGCGTGGTGGACGCGCCAGACGTTCAGCGGGTGGGTGCGGCCGAGGCCGCCCATGGTCTCCATGAGGTTCACGAAGATGTCGGAGTCCTTGGCCTCGTCGGCCTCGTGGGCCTGGTCGATGAAGGCCGCCACGTCGAGCTCGGACGCCAGCTTGGCGCTGCCGCCGGCCAGCATCATGTGGGTGCGGATGTGGACCTCGAGCGAGCCCGACGCCAGGAGCTCGCCGCGGTCGGCCGACAGCTCCGACATCTGGTACCACTTGAAGAGCACCGCGCGCAGCGGACCGAGGGCGAGGTTGCCGAGGCCGAAGAGGCCCGACAGCGCGAGCACGCCGCGCGCCAGGAGCTCGGCGACCGTGCGGTAGAGGACGTGGCCGAGCTTCACGTGGGTCAGCTCGTGGCCGAGCACGCCGACCAGGCTGCGCTCGTCGAGCTGGTCGACCAGCGCTGTCGTGATGGTGACGAGCGGGATCTTGGCGCCCGAGGTGTAGGCGTTGGGGCGCGGATCCTGGCGCAGGAAGAGCGGTGGCGGGTCGACGTCGATGCGGCCGGCGGCCTCGAGGTAGAGGCGCCAGAGGCGCGGCACCTGGCGCTCGGAGACGCGGATGGCGGATGCCAGGTGCTGGAAGCGGCCGAGCTTGTCGAAGGTCGAGCCGAGCACCTTGCCGATGACCGTGTCGAGCAGCGGGATCGACTTCATCTTGTCGAGCGCCTCGCGGTCCATCGGGTGCATCAGGTCGACCGGCGACAGGTCGGTGAGCGGCTCGCCGCGCACGCGCAGGAGCCCGCTCCGGCAGCTGCCGCAGACCACCTTGGTGAGGTCCTGCAGCGCGCGCTCGACGGGGAAGCGATTCTGGGCGCCGCAGAAGCGGCACGCGACGGTCACCTGGGCGGCATCGGTCATGCGCGCATCCTATAGAAGGATGCGGCGGGCGGCTACGCCCTTCGGCGCGGCCTTCGCAGCCGCCTGGAATCGGTCGCCGACGCGGTTCGAGGTTGACCTGACGGACCCGTTTCGGCGACTGCTGTGGGCCGCAGTGGCGTCCCTCGCCGCTCCCCCTCGCCGTCGCGCGGAGTTCCCTCATGCAAGCGGGCATCGTCTTCTCACGCGTCCCCGGGTGCGCGCGCCGCCCCGTCGGTCGGGCATCGTTCGCGGCTGCCCTGGCCCTCGTCGCGCTGGCCGCGCAAGGTCGCGCCGCGTTCGCCGGGCCGGCGTTCTTCCTGGTCGACACCACCGACGACGTGCACGTCGGCGACTGCAGCGCCGGGCTCGCGGCCGACTGCTCGCTGCGCGACGCGCTGACGCTGGCCGCCAACGGCGACACCATCCAGTTCGATCCGCTCGTCTTCAAGACGTCGGCCCCGGGCATCATCGCCGTGACCCAGGCGCCGCTGCCGCCGGTCACCCAGGGCAAGCTCACCATCGAGGGTGACTACCGCGCCGTCATCATCGACGGCACGAGCTCGCCCGCCGGCAGCGACGGCCTGACCGTGACCTCGAACGGCAACGCCATCCTCGGCCTGACGGTGCGGAACTTCGACGGCGACGGCATCGTCGTCGACGGCGGCGCCAGCAACGCCTTCGGCTCGTGCGCCACCGAGTCGCGCGCCAACCGCCTGCAGGACAACGGCGGCTACGGCATGCGCATCACCGGCGAGGCCGCCGACAACACGAGCTACGGCCGCAACTACGCCGGCCCGGGCAACGGGCTCGGCGGCCTCATCATCGTCGACGGCCCCGACACGACCACCCTCGGCTGCGGCTTCACCGGGCAGACCTTCGTGCCCGCGACCTTCGACCAGAACCTGGGCGACGGCGTCATCGCGCGCGGCCCGAGCGTCGACGGCGTGGTGTTCCTCCAGACCGAGATGGCCAACAACGCGCGCAACGGCATCCTCGTCGACGGCAACGCCACCAACGTGCGCGAGAACGGCGGCCTAGAGCAGGTGCACATCACCGGCAACGGGCTCGACGGCGTGCGCGTCGTGGCCGGCTCGGGCGTGCGCTTCCCGCTCAACAACACCGTGGCCTACCTGACCGCCTACGACACCGCCAACGGCGGGCTCGCCTTCAACCTGGTCGGCCCGTCGGACCCGGCCAACGGCGTCACTCCCAACGACGAGGGCGACGGCGACAGCGGCCCGAACGGCCTCCTCAATACGCCGGTCATCAGCGCGGTGACGGCCAAGGGTGGCGGCGTCGTGACCGTCAGCGGCACGGCCTGCGCGAGCTGCAGCGTCTTCGTGTATCGCTCGAGCGATGACGCCTCGGGCCACGGCGAGCTGCCGGGGCCGCTCCCACTCGGCGTCACCAGCGCCAACGCCGGCGGCGCCTTCGCCGTCGACGTCACGCTTCCCGGCGGGGCCTCGGTCACGGCGGCGGCGGTCGACGCGAGCGGCAACATGTCCGAGCTGGCGCTGAACGTGTCCGGCCCGCGCGTCCTCATCATCGACACCAAGTCCGATCTCGGCAGCCTCTCGGCCTGCACCAGCGCGGCCGCCGACTGCTCGTTCCGCGGCGCGCTCTCGGTCGCGGCCAACGGCGACTACGTGCAGTTCGACGGCAGCGTCTTCAACAACGCCACGCCCATCATGGTGCAGAGCCAGATCCCCACCATCACGGCGGGCCTCCTGACCTTCGAGGGCAACTACACGACCGTCATCCTCGACGGCTCGCAGGCGCCGGCCGGGACCAACGGCCTCGTCTTCGGCTCGGGCAAGAACACCATCGCCGGCCTGACGGTGCAGAACTTCAAGGGCGACGGCCTCGTCATCCAGAACGGCGCCAACAACGTCATCGGCTCGTGCGCCAACGACGCGCGCGCGACCCGCCTCATGAACAACACCGGCTATGGCGTGCGCATCACCGGCGAGGGCTCGGACAACACGAGCTACCAGCGCAACTACGCCGGTCCGGGCAACGGGCTCGGCGGGCTCGTCATCGCCGACGGCCCCGACACGACCGCCATCGGCTGCGGCTACTCCGGCTTCCCGTTCGTGCCGGCCGCCTTCGACGGCAACACCGGCGACGGCGTCACCGTGCTCGGGCCGAGTACCACCGCCGTCGTCTTCTATCAGTCGCAGATGCTCAACAACGGCAAGAACGGCATCCTCGTCGACGGCGGCAGCGACGTGCACGAGAACGGCGGCACCGAGCAGGTGCACATCAGCGGCAACGGCCAGGACGGCGTGCGCGTGGTGTCGGGCGACCGCGTGCGCTTCGCGCTGAACCACAACGTGAGCTTCCAGAGCGCCTTCATCACCAACAACGGCGGCCTCGCAATCAACCTGGTGGCGCCCGGCGATGCCGCCAACGGCGTCACGCCCAACGACGACGGCGACGTCGACAGCGGCCCCAACGGCCTCCTCAATACGCCGGTCGTCGCGTCCGTCACCTCGAAGGGCGGCGGCGTCGTCGGCGTGAGCGGCACCGCCTGCGCCGGCTGCACCGTCTTCCTGTATCGCTCGAGCGACGACGCGTCGGGCCACGGCGAGCTGCCCGGACCCGCGCCGTTGGCGGTGGTGACGGCCAACAGCAGCGGCGCCTTCGCGGCTGATCTCGCGCTGCCCGGCGGCGCGTCGGTGACGGCCGCGGCGGTCGACGCCAGCGGCAACATGTCCGAGCTGGCGCAGAACGTGGCCGGCCCGCGCGTGCTCCAGGTCGACACGAAGTCGGACGCCGCGAACCTCTCGGCCTGCACCTCGGCGGCCGCCGACTGCTCGCTGCGCGGCGCGCTCTCGGTGGTCGCGACCGGCGACTACGTGCAGTTCGACGGCACCGTCTTCAACAACGCCACGCCCATCATGGTGCAGAGCGCGCTCCCCACCATCACGGCCGGCCTCGTCACCTTCGAGGGCAACTACTCGACCGTCATCATCGATGGCTCGCAGGCGCCGGTCGGCACCGACGGGCTCGTCTTCGCGTCGGGCAAGAACACCATCGCCGGCCTCACCGTGCAGGGCTTCAAGGGCGACGGCATCGTCATCCAGGGGGGCGCCAACAACATCGTCGGCTCGTGCGCCACCGAGTCGCGCTCGAACCGCCTCCTGAACAACACCGGCTACGGCGTGCGCATCACCGGCGAGGCCGCCGACAGCACCAGCTACCAGCGCAACTACGCCGGCCCCGGCAACGGCCTGGGCGGGCTCATCATCAGCGACGGACCCGACACGACCAACATCGGCTGCGGCTTCACCGGGTCGCAGTTCCAGGCCGCCACCTTCGACAGCAACACCGGCGATGGCGTCACCGTGCGCGGGCCGAGCACGACCGGCGTCGTCTTCTACCAGTCGCAGATGCTCAACAACGGCAAGAACGGCATCCTCGTCGACGGCGGCAGCGATGTGCACGAGAACGGCGGCATCGAGCAGGTCCACATCAGCGGCAACGGCCAGGACGGCGTGCGCGTGGTGTCGGGCGATCGGGTGCGCTTCCCGCTCAACAACACCGTCGCCTACCTCAGCGCCTACAACACCGGCAATGGCGGCCTCGCCTTCAACCTGGTCGCCGCCAGCGACCCGGCCAGCGGCGTCACCGTCAACGATGACAACGACGCCGACAGTGGACCGAACAACCTCCTGAACTACCCCGAGGTGCGCTCGATCGTCAGCCAGTCGAACAACGTCTACACCGTGCGCGGCCTCGGCTGTGCCGGCTGCACGGTGTGGCTCTACCACGCCAGCAACGACGCCTCCGGCCATGGCGAGTCGGTCGCCCCCGGCGCGCTCGCCAGCGCCGTCGCCGACGGGCTCGGCGTGTGGCAGGCGACCGTCAGCTACGGTACGACCGACGTGAACTCGGCCATCGCGCTGGCCGCCGTCGACGCCTCCGGCAACATGTCCGAGCTCGGCGTGAACGCCAACATCTTCCAGTTCATCGCCATCACCGACGTCTGCGGTCAGCGCGGCAAGGAGCCGAGCGAGGAGTGCGACGACGGCAACACCACGAGCGGCGACGGCTGCTCGGCGGTGTGCACCCTCGAGACCTGCGGCGACGGCATCGTGCAGCCGCTGCTCGGCGAGCAGTGCGACGGCGTCGGCGACGACGGCGACGGCTGCACCGTCAACGACCCGTGCGTGGCGTGCCACTCGCAGGTCGGTTCGCCCAAGGACTGCGGCGACGGCGACGCCTGCACGACCGACAGCTGCAGCGGCAACGGTGTCTGCGGCCACGCGGCCATCACCTGCGGCACCGGCGCGTGCGACCCGACCGTCGGCTGCGTGACCTGCACCGACAACGCCAGCGGGACCGATCCCGGCTGCAGCGCGCCGACCCCCGAGTGCAAGATCGTCAATGGCCAGCGCGCCTGCGTCGGATGTGACGACAATTCCCAATGTGCCACGCATCTCTGCGCCGGCGACCAGTGCGTCGTGTGCGCGCCGGGCGACGGAGCCATTGACGTCGGCTGCAGCGCGGCCGCGCCGGTCTGCGACCCGAGCGGCGGCCCGCACTGCGTGGTGTGCGCGGGCGACGGCGACTGCGGCGCCGACTCGATCTGCGTGGGCGGCGACGCCTGCGTCTACTGCCCGCTTGGGCACGCGCACCCGCTGACCGACACCGTCTGCAACGGCGAGGACGACGACTACGACGGCGAGGTCGACGACGAGCGCGCCGAGTACGAGCCCTACACCTGCGGCGACGGCGTGCGCGGCGCAGTCGACGTGCGGGCCCGAGGGCGACGAGCGCTACGCCGAAGGACGGCGCGGCCGGCGCCGAGGTCTGCGACGGCCTCGACAACGACTGCAACGGCGCGGCCGACGACCTGCCGCCGCTCGACCTGGCGCTCGAGCCCGACGCCACCGCCGTCGAGAGCGGCGAGCTCCTGACCTACCTCCTCACCTTCCGGAACGGCGGCGACGTGGCCATCCAGGGCCTGAAGCTGACCGTGCCGCTGCCGGCCGGGCTCACGCCCCAGATCGCGTCGTTCACCGCCACCGGCGGTAGCGTCAACCTGCAGACCGGGCTCGCCACCTGGAGCATCGCCAGCCTCGCGCCCGGCGCCGAGGGCCGCGTCCCCTTCACGCTGCAGGTGACGGCCGCCGCCGCGCCGAGCCTCGCGGCCAGCGTCCACGCCAGCGGCACCAACCTGTGCGCCGGCGACGCCACCGCCTCGACCGTCGTGAAGGGCCCCGGCCTGCGCGTGGTGAAGACCGCCAGCACCAGCCAGACCTGCGAGGGCCCCATCACCTGGACCGTGTCGGTCGCCAACACCGGACCCGACGCGCGCGCCGGGCTGCGCCTCGTCGACCGCGTCGCGAGCGTCTTCACGGTCGCCCCCGGCAGCGTGAGCCCCGCCGCTGAAGCGGGTCCGGGCACGCTCGGCTGGGCGCTGCCGACGCTGGCTCCCGGCCAGGGCGTGACCTACAGCTACGTCACCTCCGGCCCGGTCGCGGCCAGCCCCGACGATCAGGGCCAGCGCTTCGGCGACAGCGCCGACGTGCAGCTCGACGGCGTCGTGCTCGCCACCTCCGCGCCTGCCGACGTGCGCCTCGAGTGCGCCGGCGTCATCCGCTTCACGAAGAGCTTCGGCGACGGCTGCACCCTCCTCGACGCCGTCCAGCCCGAGCCCGTGACGGTGTCGCTGAGCTGGTCGAACCCGGGCGCGTCCGCGCTCGGCAACGTCGTCGTGCGCGACGTCGTGCCCGTCCCGTGCGCGCAGATCGCGCGCCCGGCGGGCATGAGCTGCAGCGACTCGACCCACCTGCTGACGCTGTCCGTCGGCGCGCTGGCGCCGCTCGCCAGCGGCTCGGCGAGCTACACCATGGCGCTCGGCGCCTGGCCCTCGGGTCGCCCGCTGCTCGACCGCGCCTTCATCAGCGCGACCGAGTTCCCGGCCCAGGCCTCGAACCTCGCCGCGCGCGTGCCGCTCGCCTGCGTCGACAGTGACCGCTGCACCGCCGACACGTGCAGCCCGACGCTCGGCTGCGTCAACACCACGACGCCCATCGCCGGCGCCTCCGACGAGACCTGCGACGGCGTCGACGACGACTGCGACGGCGCCACCGACGACGAGTTCGTGGGCGCCGCCACCGCCTGCGGCAAGGGCGTCTGCGCCACCGTCGGGCGCACCCGCTGCGAGGAGGGCCACGTCAGCGACAGCTGCGCGCCGCTCCCGCCCGCGGCCGGCGACGACAGCGCCTGCAACGGCGCCGACGACGACTGCGACGGCGCGACCGACGAGGAGTACGCGGGCGGCGTGACCAGCTGCGGCGTCGGCGCCTGCGCCGCCAGCGGCGTGCGCAGCTGCAGCGGCGGCCACGTCGTCGACAGCTGCACGCCGGGCCTCGGCGGCCCCGAGGTGTGCGACGGCATCGACAACGACTGCGACGGCAAGGTCGACGCGGCCGACCCCGACCTCGTGCGCGTCGCCTGCGACAAGACCCAGGGCGTGTGCGCCGGCGCGCTGCGCCCGGCCGCGCTGTGCGTCGGCGGTGAGTGGCAGCCCTGCGGCGACGCCGTCTACCTGGCGCACTCGGCGGCCTACGCCACGACCGACGGCTGCGACGGCAAGGACAACGACTGCAGCGGCGCGAGCGACGAGGACTTCGTCGCCGCGCCCACCAGCTGCGGCGTCGGCGAGTGCGCGCGCAGCGGCCAGACGACCTGCGTCGCCGGCGTCGTCGGCGACTCGTGCCAGCCCGGCCAGGCGCAGGCCGAGACCTGCAACGGCCGCGACGACAACTGCGACGGCAAGACCGACGCCGCCGACCCGGCGCTGGTGCTCGGGCTCTGCGCGCGCCAGGCCGGGGTCTGCGCCGGCACCACCCAGACGCGCGAGCTGTGCGTGAACGGCCAGTTCCAGGCCTGCCCCGACGCGCTCTACGCCGCCCACGCCTTCCCCGAGTTCGCGCCCACCGCCACCTCGTGCGACGGCAAGGACAACGACTGCAGCGGCGCCACCGACGAGGACTTCGTGGTGGTCCAGACCACCTGCGGCAAGGGCGTGTGCGGCCAGAACAAGGGCCAGATCCTGTGCACCGGCGGCCACGTCGCCGACAACTGCGACCCGCTGGCGGGCGCCTCGGCCGAGAAGTGCAACGACCTCGACGACGACTGCGACGGCCAGACCGACGAGCTCGCCGCCTTCGCCGACAAGGGCCGCGGCTGCGACGGCCAGGACGCCGACGTGTGCAAGGACGGCGTGTGGCGCTGCTCGGGCGATGGCGCGAGCCTCGTCTGCGACGACGGCCCGACGGCCGGCGTCGAGCAGTGCGACGGCGTCGACAACGACTGCAACGGCCAGACCGACGAGGGCTGCGACGACGACGGCGACGACTGGTGCGACGCGGGCATGGCCTGCGTCACCGGCGGCGCGGCGCTGGCGGTGTGCCCGCACGGCTGCGGCGACTGCGCCGACGGCGACCCGGCGGTGCACCCGGGCGCCACCGAGGTGTGCAACGGCAAGGACGACGACTGCGCCGCCGGCACCGACGAGGGCTGCGACGACGACGGCGACGACTGGTGCGACGCGGCCATGGGCTGCAACCCCGCGGCCCTGCCGGCGGCCTGCCCGCGCGGCTGCGGCGACTGCTCCGACGTGAACGCGGCGGTGTCGCCGGGCGCCTCCGAGCGCTGCAACCTCGTCGACGACGACTGCGACGAGCAGGTCGACGAGGGCTACGCCAAGGGCCAGGCCTGCGACATCGGCATCGGCGCCTGCACCTCGCACGGCCTCACCGTCTGCGACTCGGCGGGCGACGGCGTGGTGTGCGACGCGGCGGTGGTGGACGGCGCGCCCGAGCGCTGCAACGGCAAGGACGACGACTGCGACGGCGCCACCGACGAGCCGTTCCAGCTCGGCGTCGCCTGCACGAGCGGGCTCGGCGAGTGCGTCGCGAGCGGCGTCCTCGAGTGCGACCCGGCCAGCGGCGAGGCGCGCTGCTCGGCCGTGCCGGCGGCCGGCCACGAGGAGATCTGCGACGGCAAGGACAACGACTGCGACGGTCTCACCGACAACAGCACGAGCTCGCCCGGCGTGTCGGTGTGCCCCGAGGTCGACACCGCCATCGTGGTCGGACCCGACGCGCTGACGGCGTCGCACGACGCCCACTTCGAGATCATCGATCTGGTGACGGCCGAGAACGAGGCCTTCGAGTGCTCGCTCGACGGCGCCGACTGGAGCCCGTGCCCGGGCGGCACGCTCGACCTCCACGACGTCGCGGTCGGGAGCCACGTGCTCCTGGCGCGCGCGCTCGGCCTGAACGACACCGTCGACACGACGCCGGCGCTCTGGCGCTGGGTGGTCGACGACAGCGTGCCCGAGACCGTCATCTACGCGGGCCCCGACGACCCGTCGCAGTCGGGCACGGCCAGCTTCGCCTTCGGCGCCAACGTGGCCGACGTCGATCATTGGATGTGCGCGCTCGACCCGGCCGGCGCCGAGCCGCTCCCCGAGGACTACGAGCCGTGCGACGAGACGCTGACGCTCACCGGCCTGGCCGACGGCGCGCACGCGCTCTGGGTCTACGTGGTCGACGCCAAGGGCACGGCCGATCCGACGCCCGAGACGTGGCGCTGGCTCATCGACACCAGCGCGCCCGAGACCGCCATCACGGCCGGCCCGCCCGCGCTCGGCACGGCGACGTCCGCGACCTTCGCGTTCCGCGATCCGGTCGACGCCGAGGTGACGCGCTTCGAGTGCCGCCTCGACGGCTCCGACTGGGTGGCCTGCGACGGCGGCACGACCAGCTACCTCGGCCTCGGCGAGGGCTCGCACCTCTTCGCGGTGCGCGCCGTCGACTCGGCCGGCGTGGCCGACCCGACGCCGGCGCGCGCGCAGTGGGAGATCGATCTCAGCCCGCCCGACACGCTGGTGCTGGCCAAGCCCGACGACCCGTCGCAGAGCCCCGACGCCACCTTCGCCTTCGACTCCGACGAGGACCCGGTGACCTACGAGTGCGCGCTCGACGGCGCCGCCTTCGCGCCCTGCGGCGCGACGCTGGTGCTGCACGGGCTCGCCGACGGCGCGCATACGCTGCGCGTCCGGGCCATCGACGCGGTGGGCCACGTCGACCCGACGCCGGCGCTCGCGACCTGGACCGTCGACACGCGCGCGCCGGAGACGGAGATCACCGCCGGCCCGACGCCGCTGGCCGGCCTCGGCAGCGAGGCCGCGTTCAGCTACCGCGACCCGGTCACGCCGAGCCACACGACCTTCGAGTGCAGCCTCGACGGCGCCGCCTTCGTCGCCTGCAACGGCGGAACGACCTCGCTCGGGACCGCGCTCGAGGCGGGTCCGCACGCGTTCCAGGTGCGCACCTGCGACGCCGCCAAGCCGGCGGCCGTGCGCTGCGATCCGACGCCGGCCACGTGGAGCTGGCAGGTCACCCCGTCGACGTGCCCCAACGACGACGTCGCGCCGCTCGTCACCTGCGCCGCCGATCGCTCGGTCGAGTGCGTGGCCGGCGGCGCCGTCGTCGACTTCGCCGCGCTCGCGCCCGACGTCTTCGACGCCTGCCTGCCGCTGACGGTGGTCCGGAAGACGCCCGACACGCTGGTGCTCGGCGACAACCCGATCGTCTTCGCGGTCACCGACGGCAACGGCAACCTCGCCACCTGCGCGACCGCGGTCGAGGTCGTCGACGCCACCGCGCCGGTCATCACCTGCCCCGAGGACTACGCCACCGAGAACGACGACGGCGTGTGCGGCGCGGCCGCTCGCGACCTCGGCGCCGCCACGGTGACCGACGCCTGCCAGGCGGCCGGCGTGCTGGTATTCGACGATCGGCCGCCGGCGTTCCCGGTCGGCACCACGCTCGTCACCTATCGCGCCGTCGACGACGCCGGCAACGAGGCGAGCTGCCAGCAGCGCGTCACGGTGCGCGACGAGGAGCCGCTGAAGCTCGCCTGCAGCGAGTCGGCGGTGGCCGAGGCGGCGCCCGATCGCTGCGACTGGGAGGGCACGCTGACGGCCGACGCGACCGACAACTGCGCCGTCGACGTGTCGCTCATCGAGCGCGACGGGACCTACCCAGTCGGCGTCACGCCGGTCCTCTTCACGGCGCTCGACGCGGCCGGCAACAAGGAGAGCTGCACCACGCGCCTCACCGTGAAGGACGTCACGGCGCCGGTGCCGGTGTGCGGCACGCTGCTCGGCAAGAACCCGGCGGTGGTCCGGGCCGGCGCGAGCGACGCCTGCACGGCCAGCGCGGCCATCCGCAACGCCACCTGCGCGCGCGTCACCGATGGTGGCGAGGTGCTCATGAGCAGCTGCCCGTTCACGGTGGCGGGCGACGCGCTGACGCTCGACGGCGCGCTCGATCAGGGCACCATCGTCATCCGCTACGACGTCGTGGCGACCGACCCGAGCCACAACGAGGCGACGCTGTCGTGCTCGATCACCGTCGACGGCGATCGCGACGACGACGGCGTCATCGACGACGTCGACGACTGCATCGACGTGCCCGACCCGGACCAGGCCGACCAGGACGAGGACGGCGTGGGCGACGCCTGCGACGCGTGCGCCGCGGTGGCGGATGCGACCCAGGCCGACCAGGACGACGACGGCGTGGGCGACGCCTGCGACGTGTGTCCGGCGGTGGCCGACGCGACCCAGGCCGACCAGGACGAGGACGGCGTGGGCGATGCCTGCGACGTATGCCCGAGCGTGGCCGATGCCGACCAGGCCGACGGCGATGGCAACCACATCGGCGATGCGTGCCAGGACAGCGACCAGGACGGGATCCTCGACGGCGCCGACAACTGCCCGCTGGTGGCCAACGCCGATCAGGCCGACCTCGATCGCGACCAGCGCGGCGACGCCTGCGACGACGACAACGGCGATGGCCTCGAGGCCAGCGGCACCGGCGGCTGCGGCGCCGCGGCGGGCGACGGCGTCGCGCTCGGCCTGGTGGCGTTGGGCCTGGCGCTCGGCGCGCGGCGCCGCGCGGGTGCGGGTCGCGCGGCGGCCGGCGGCTCGGGCGGGCGATGAAGGTGACACGAGCCGCGACGCCACGTATCGTGCCGCGGTGAGCATGGGCCGCCGCGTCATGGGGATGGTGCTGGGTGGGCTCGCGCCCGCCGCGGTCGCGGCCTGCGACGAGCAGGGCGGGGCTCCGGTCGCGAGCGTGACGGTGGCGTCGACCGCCAACGTGTGCGCGTCGGGCCCGACGCTGGTCGGCATCGACGTGTCGAAGTGGCAGGGCGTCATCGACTGGAGCGCCGTCGCCAGCGACGCGCAGGACATCCGCTTCGCCTTCATCCGCGTGTCGGACGGCATCAACACGCCCGACGTGAAGTTCGTCGCCAACTGGGCCGGCGCCAAGGAGAACGGCCTCCTGCGCGGCGCCTACCAGTTCTTCCGACCGGGGCAGGACGCCGCCGCCGAGGCCGACCTGCTCATCGACGCGCTGGTCGACGACCCGGGCGAGCTGCCCGCGGTCATCGACGTCGAGAACAACTCGGGCCTCCCCAAGGCCCAGGTCGCGGCCCAGGTCGGCGTGTGGCTCGAGCGCGTCGAGGCCGCCACCGGGCGCACCCCCATCATCTATACGGGCGCCAGCTTCTGGGAGCCCAACGTCGGCAGCTCGGCCTACGCCGGCTATCCGCTGTGGGTGGCGCACTGGACCTCGCACTGCCCGACCATCCCGTCGGCGTGGAGCGACTGGACCTTCTGGCAGAACAGCGCCACCGGCAGCGTCGACGGCATCGACGGCGACGTCGACATGGATCAGTTCGACGGCAGCATCGAGGCGCTGGCGGCCATGGGCGAGACGGTCGTCGACCCGGGCCCGGACCCGTCGCCCGAGGTGAGCCCCGAGGTCGCCGAGCCGGCCCCCGACAGCGCGCCCGAAGTGGCTCCCGAGACGGCGCCCGAGGTGGCTCCGGAGACCGCGCCCGAAGCGGCTCCCGAGGTCGGACCCGAGGCCTCGCCCGAGGTCGGCCCCGAGGCCACCGCCGAGGGCGGCGACGACGCGTCGGCCGTGGCGCTGCCGCCGAGCCGCTCGACCGCGAGCTTCACCCACGTCGACGACGGCTGCGCCGGCGCGGGCGACAGCGCGGGCTTCGCGTCGTGGCTCGCCGGCGCGCTGCTCGCGCTCGGGCTCACTCGGGCATGGGCAGCGAAGGGTGCACGTAGCCGGGGCTGATGTGCGCGACGCAGGCCGGGCCGCCGCAGTCGGAGGCGTCGACGCAGGCGTCGTGGGACCCCTGGCACACGGTCTCGAGCGCGATGGGGTCGGCGGCCGAGGGCGGCCAGCAGACCTCGGTCGCGCGCCATAGGTCGTGGCGCGCGAGCTGCGTCTCGGGCGACTCGAAGGCGAGCTGGCCGTAGAGGTAGACGCGCACGGTGGCGAAGGCCGAGCCGAAGCCGTGGTCGCTCCAGTAGTGCACGGCGACGCCGTAGCAGCGGCCGTCGACGGGCTCGTCGAGGTTCACGTTCTCCGGGCCGGCGCCGTCGGTGTCGTCGCGGTCGAGGTGCGGGTCGTCGAGCGGCGAGCCGAACGCCTCCCAGTCGGGCTTCGGGTTGTACCAGAAGCAGTCGTGGAGCGTGTCGAACCACGGGTCGTCCTGGCCGTCGCCGTCGATGTCGTAGGGCGTGTGCGCCTGCGGGTGGGTCAGGTGGAGGTCGAGGTCGCTGCCGGCGACCGGGCCGGTGTTGGTCTCGTCGTCGTCGTTGGGGGTGCGCCAGACGAGCTCGATGTGGAGCGCCTCGTCGGGCGTGACGACGACGGTGGCGTGGGCCGGAGCGCAGGAGCTGTTGCCGCTCGTGTCGGTGACGCTGAGCTCGAAGTCGTAGCTGCCGGCGACGTTGACCTCGAAGCGCGGGCTCGGGTCGGAGTCGCTCGGCACGAACACCGACTGCGCGCCGACCGGCTGCCGCACGCGCCAGGCGTAGCTGGCGATCGAGCCGACGCCGGCCACGCTGTCGCTGCCCGAGAGGTGGAGCGTCGTCTGCGGCGTGACCTCCTCGCCCTCGGCCACGGTGATGACCGGCAGCGGGCAGCCCGGGTCGGCGCCGAAGGCGCTGATGGGCACGTCGACCTGGCCGTCGAAGGTGTTGGTCGCGAGGCGCAGCGTGGCGGTCTCGCGCAGCGGCAGGCCGTCGTCGCCGCGCGCGGCGACGGCGGTGGCGAGGTAGGTCACGCGCAGGCGCGCCCGGGCGTTCGGCTCGAGCACGATGGGCGGGTCGCTCGGGTCGAGCGCGGTGGCGCCGGCGGGCTCACCGGGCAGGCTCGCGAGGTCGAGGCCGAAGCCGTCGGAGCCGCCCGGGACGAGGCCGATGGCGCTGATGGACACGGCCTTCCCGCCGCACGAGGTGAGCTCGACGTCGATCACCGCCGGCTTGCCCACGAACTTGCCGCCGAAGTCGACCGCGCTCGGCCGCACGGTGAGGCACGGTCCGTCGACGTTGGCGCTCAGCGGCACGACGGTGCCGTCGGGCGCGCTCGGGTCGTTGGAGTCGAAGGTCAGCGTGCCGCGCGCCGCCTCGGGCCCGGACGCGGTGAACCACGCCACCACCTCGACCGAGTCGCCCGGCGCGATGTCGAGCGGCGTCGCGAAGGTCACGCCGCTGCGCGTCGCCTCGCTGGTCGGCCAGGTCTCGTCGCCGACGCCGAGCTCGAAGCCGGGGTGACCCTCGAGGGAGAAGCCGCGGACCACGAGGAGGTCGTTGCCCGGGTTGAGCAGCGCGAGGGCGACGCGCGCGCGGACGCCGCGCGGCACGGCGCCGAAGTCGACCGGGCTCGGCGAGGCCTTGAGGACGGGCACGCCGGCGTCGAGCGCGACGTGGAAGTCGACGACCGGACGGCGGCCGGTCTCGTCGACGTGGTTCGAGCGCACGTGGATGACGGCGTTCGGGACGACGCCGTCGGGCGGTCGGTGGAGGACGATGCGCAGCCACAGGTCGCGCACGCCGGCCACGTCGGACTGGGTGGCGATGGTGTAGGGCCCGGGCGGCAGCGCGTCGACGGCGCCCGCGGGGACCGGGTCGGGGCCGAGGCGGAAGGCGCCCTCCGGGGTCGAGTCGACGAGGATGTCCTCGATGACGAGGTCGGCCTCGCCGGTGTTGATGAGGTGGAGCTCGGCCACGGTGCCCTCGGCGTCGACGGCGAGGTCGCCGGCCGCGACGTGGATGACGCCGCCGGCGGCGACCGGCCGCCCGGCGACGAAGGCCTCGAGGGTCGCGAAGCGACCGCTCCGGGTGTCGCCGCACGAGGCGACGAGGCACGACACGACGACGGCGCAGACGAGGGTCTTGGGCATGGCTCCACCGAGCGGCGCGCATCCCCGCGCGCCGGTTGTCTCCGACGATTGGGGAGTCGCGGCGCCATCCGTCACGGCCCGACTTGCGTCCGGTCCGGCGTGATGGCAGATCGATCGTGCGCGCCCAGCGGCCCGAGCCCGGCCACGGCAGTCGCGCTGCATCGGAGCCACCCCATGCGTGTCGCCCTGACCTGGTTGGTCTTCCTGCTCGCCGCGGGCGTCGCTCGCGCCGAGACCTGGGCCGTCTTCGACATCGAGGGCGTCGGCGTCGACGCGGGCACGGCGCACGTCTTCCAGGAGCTCCTGGCCGGCGAGATCGGCGACGAGCGCCCGGCCACCTTCGTGACCGCCAACGCCGCCTGCCAGGGCGACGCCTGCGTGCAGGCGGCGGCCGCGCTGGGCGCCGACCGCGCGCTCTACGGCTCGGTCTCGGCGCTCGGCTCGAAGGTCATCGTCAACATCTATACGGTCGACGTGAAGAGCGCGGCGACCGACCGCCACACCGTCACGGTCGACCGCATCGAGGACCTCGACGTGGCCGCCAAGCGCATCGGCCGCGCCATCGCGCGCGGCGAGACCACGGCCCAGGCGGCCGAGCTCGGCACCATCACGCACGAGGAGGCCAAGCCCGACGTGCGCCGCGACGGGGCGAGCGGGCTCGGCGCGTACGTGGGCGGCGTGGTGCCGTTCGGCGCGGCGCAGGCGGCCGGGCTGGGCGTGGCCATCGACGCCAGCTACTGGTTCGAGACGCGCAGCTTCGCCATCGAGCCGCGCCTCGGCGTGCGCTTCGCGGTGAACGGCGAGCGCGGCCAGAGCTGGGTCGAGCTGCCGATCGACATCGGCCTCTACTGGCTCGCGGCGCTGGGCGACGTGTCGCCGTTCCTGGGCGGCGGCGTCGGCGTGCGCTACGCGCGCGAGGTGCGCGCCTTCGACGAGACGCGCGGTGACGTGCTGCCGGTCGCGACCGAGGGCACGCGCCCCGACTCGGGCTGGGGCCCGGGCATCTTCGCGCGCGCCGGCGTCATGCTGCTCCGGACTTACACTGTACGTGTCGCGTTCGCGCTCGAGGCCGGGGCGACCTTCGTCACGCTGCACGGGCACCAACCGCGCGACTTCACCTTCACGGCCGGAGTGTACTTCTGATGGGAATCGGCTCGCCCCGCGCCTCAGGAACCGGGCCCCGGGCTCGGCTCGCCGGCCTCGTCTCCGTCGCGTTCGTCGCCGCGTCCTGCCTCGCGCTCGGAGCGGGTCTCGCCGGCTGCGCGCTGGAGGACCCGTTCTTCACCGACCCGTCGTGCGACCCGAGCCTCGGCACGGTCGACCTGGCGGGCGCCTGGACCTTGCGCGGCACCGGCACCGACCTCACCGGCTGCGACGGCCTGAAGCGGCTCGTCATCGGGCCGGGCCACTTCGACGTCACGCAGCAGGGCACGGTGCTCGCGCTGGCGCGCCCGGCCGGCTCGTTCTCGCTGACCGGCGGGCTCGTGCAGGGGCAGTGCGTGCAGTTCACCACCTCGGAGTCGCTGGGCGGCGGCGCCAGCCAGAGCATCACCTTCCAGGGCAAGGCCAGCGGCCACGCCGTCGTCGGCACCTTCGACATGCTCTCCAGCGCGGCCTGCTCGGTCAGCGGCAGCTTCGAGCTGACCATCGTCCCGCCGAGCCCCTGAGCCTCTCCGAGGGTCTCCCACCCTGGGGTCAGGACTACTTCTTTTCTCATTTTCCGCCTGCCGACGATCGGCTCCCCGCCCGCGCCCGGCGCTGCCATCGACGCCGTTCTCCCGGTCCGGCGTCGGACGTGCTATGCCGCGCGCGTGCAACGAGCCGACCGGGTGCGCGCCCTCATCGACGAGCTGAACCCCGAGCAACGGGCGGCTGTCGTGTACCGCGGCGGCCCGGTGCTGGTGCTGGCCGGGGCCGGCACCGGCAAGACGCGCGTCATCACCGTGCGCATCTCGTCGCTGGTGGCGCTCGACGGCATCCCGCCCGAGCACGTCCTGGCGCTGACCTTCACCAACAAGGCCGCCGGCGAGATGCACGAGCGCGTGGCGCACTTCCTCGGCCGCGAGGCCGCCGACGCCATGACCAGCGGCACCTTCCACTCGCTCGGCCTGCGCATGGTCGAGCGCGACGCCAAGAAGCTCGGCTTCAAGCGCGGCCTCACCATGCTCGACGCCGCCGACCAGGCGTCCGCCATCCGCCAGTGCCTGAAGCAGCTGCGCATCGACCCGAAGCGCCACGACCCGCGCGGCTTCCTGACCACCATCTCCAACGCGCGGAACGCCGGTCTCCCGCCCGAGCACTTCCTCCAGGATCGCTCCGACGGCTCGACCGCGCAGCTCACCGGCCGCGTCTACCAGGCCTACCTGCGCTGGCTCGAGGCCTACCAGGCGATGGACTTCGACGACCTCATCCTGCGCGCCAACCAGCTCCTGCGCGAGCACCCCGAGGTGCTCGAGAAGTGGCGCCGGCAATATCACGCCATTCTCGTCGACGAATATCAGGACACCAATCTCGCTCAGCTCGAGCTCGTGCGCGCGCTGGCCGGCGAGCACCGCCAGCTGTGCGTGGTCGGCGACGACGACCAGTCCATCTACGGCTGGCGCGGCGCCGACGTGCGCAACATCCTCGAGTTCGAGAAGTACTTCCCCGACGCCACCGCCGTGGCGCTGACGCGCAACTACCGCTCGACCGGCCACATCCTGTCGGCCGCCAACGCCGTCATCGGCAACAACCGCCAGCGCCGCGAGAAGTCCCTGTGGACCGACGTCGGCGACGGCGAGCACGTGCGCGTCGTCACCGCCAAGGACCCGGGCGCCGAGGCCACCTACGTCGCGGCCGAGATCGTGCGCCGGAAGGAAGAGGGCAACCGCGCCTGGAAGGACTTCGGCGTGCTGTTCCGGACCTCGGCCCAGGCCAAGCCGCTCGAGGAGGCCTTCCGCCTGGCCGGCGTGCCGTATCGCCTGGTCGGCGCCTTCGAGTTCTTCGAGCGGAAGGAGATCAAGGACATCCTCTCCTACCTCCGGCTCATCATCGCGCCGCACGACGAGGTGTCGCTGCTCCGCGTCGTGAACTTCCCCGGCCGCGGCATCGGCCCGGGCGCCATCGAGGCGCTGCACGCCGAGGCGCACGCGCGCCACGTCGGCCTGTGGGACGTCGTGCGCGACGCGGCCCACGTGCCGAAGCTCGGCGGCAACCAGGCCGTGCAGCTCACCGACTTCGTCAAGGTGGTTGACGACCTCCGCGAGAAGCACGCCGGCGGCGCCAAGGTGGCCGAGCTGGTGGCGTGGCTCTGCGACCGCCTCGGCGCGCGCGAGGCGTGGCTGCGCGACCCGGTCGAGGGCCCGGGCGGCGAGGGCCGCTGGCGCAACGTCGAGTCGCTGATGGAGGGCATGCGCGGCTGGCAGGAGCGGAAGCCGCAAGGCGAGCTCCGCGACTACCTGCGCGTGGTGGCGCTCGACTCGCGCGACGCCAGCGGCGACGCTGGCGACGACGACAAGGTGGCGCTGCTGACGCTGCACGCGGCCAAGGGCCTCGAGTGGCCGTTCTGCTTCGTGGTCGGCTGTCAGGAGGGGCTCATCCCGCACCAGCGCACCATCGACTCCGAGGACGGCGACCTGGCCGAGGAGCGCCGCCTCTTCTACGTCGGCATCACGCGCGCGCGGCGCATCTGCTACCTCACGCTGGCGCGCGCCAAGTACAACTACCACGGCACCGAGCCCACGCGTCCGAGCCGCTTCCTGCGCGAGATCCCGGCCGCCTTCAGGGTCGACATCGACCGCATGAAGGCGCCCGAGCCGATGAAGAAGCACGAGGTGCTCGACAAGCTGCGCGCCCTGAAAGAGCGCATCTCACGCTGACTCAGAGCTCGACCTCCCCGTCGCCGATGCGGCACCCCGGCGGGCAGTTCGTCCCGTTCGGGAAGCCGTGGCTGTAGTGCGGGGACAGGGTGCGCGCGAGGACCGGCGTTCCGTCGCGCGCGACCTCGAGCGGGACCTTGGTCGGCGCGGCCTCGGACTGCACGACGAAGGACACGACCTTCCCGTCCTGGAAGGCGGGCTCGACCGAGAGCGTCGCCGGCGCGTCGGCGGGCCGGTCGCAGCCGCTCTCATTGATCGGTTCGGCCACCGAGCACGCGAAGGTCACCGGTGATCCGGTGACGTCGACGGTGATGGCGTAGCTGCCGATCGGCCACGCGCCGTCGGGGTCGGTGAGCGTGACCGACAGCGAGTCGATGCAGTCGGCGGCCGTGCACGAGCCGCCGAACAGCCCTTCGCAGCCTGCGGCCGGGATCGCGAACGTGACGAGCAAGAGTGGAATGGCGAGCTTCATGCCGCGACAGCGAGCAAGAAGGGGACCAGCGTCATCGCTCCGCGGTCGCCTCGATCCCGGCCGACGCGGCGCGAGGTCGGGGCGCTGCAGTCGCTCGCCGAGGTCGGCCATCGTCAAGCGCGTTGTCATTCTCCGGCCAGTCGGTGAGCGCCGCTCCGCGCGATCAGTTGTCGGGGTGGCACAGCCCGGCGAAGAGCCCGTCGGCGCACAGGCGGTAGCCGCTGGTCGGGTAGTAGTAGGCCCAGATGAAGCACATCTCCTTGGTCGTGGCCTCGCCGAAGTAGAGGTAGCTGCCGGAGGTGTTGTCCCAGGTGCAGCGCAGCTTGAAGCCGGTGCCGGGGTCGAACTGCACCGGCGGATCGAACTTCACGACCGGCGCCTCCGACCACACGAACGGCGCCGCGCCCGGGTAGAGCGGGGTGCCCTCGGCGTCCTTGCCGGCGGCGATGCGCGCCTCGACGTTGGTGCCGTACTTGTGGGTGTGCCCGGTGATGGCAAATACCTTGGCGCCATTTGGCACATCCAGGTACAGCCACGGCGACGTGTACTGGCTGTGCGGCGCGATGACGAAGGTGGTGGTGCCGTAGAAGAGGAAGTCGGCGAGGTCGGTGACGGCGGCGCCGCCGTCGGTGTGGAACTCGACGTCGCCGTGCGCGGTGATGGGCTCGGTGAAGTAGTTCAGGTAGTGGGCCTCGATGCGCACCATCTGCCCGGCCGCGAGGCGGATGCCGACGCCGGGCGGGAAGGTCAGCGTCTCCTCGGCGACCTGCGTGATCATGAGCGGCGCCGCCGTGCCGCCCAGCGTCTCGACGAACGGCGTGCAGTCGAAGGGCGTCGCCTTCTCGCTCGTCTCGTCGGAGCGGTAGACGATCATGTGGTGCGAGCCGGGCGCGAGCGTCGTGTGGATGCTGGTCACGACGATGTCGCTCGCGTTGCTGAGGCGCTTCACCACGCACTTGGTGGTCTCGGCCGTCGGCTGCATGACCCAGTCGCCGACGAAGGTCGAGTAGACCGCGTCGGGCGCCGGCAGGCACAGGCCGCCCTGGCAGATGTCGGGGTCGCTGCAGTCGCCGCAGCTCGCGCCGCAGCCGTCGTCGCCGCACACCTTGTTGGCGCAGCTCGGCGCGCAGGCGCAGTGGCCGGTCGCGTCGCAGGCCTCGTTCGAGGCGCACGGGCCGCAGCTCCCGCCGCAGCCGTCGTCGCCGCAGGTCTTGCCGGCACAGTCCGCGACGCAGGCGCAGTGGCCGTCGCCGCCGCAGGCCTCGTGGTCGCCGCACTCGCCGCAGCTCCCGCCGCAGCCGTCCGGGCCGCAGTTGCGGCCGCCGCAGCTCGGCGCGCAGGCGCAGTGCTGGGTCGCGTCGCAGGTGGTGCCGCCGTCGCAGCCGCCGCAGCTCCCGCCGCAGCCGTCGTCGCCGCAGGTCTTGCCGACGCACGAGCGCGCGCACACGCAGCTGCCGCCGTCGCAGCGCTCGCCGTCGTCGCAGGTGCCGCAGCTCGCGCCGCAGCCGTCGTCGCCGCAGGCCTTGCCCTGGCACGAGCCGACGCAGCCGCACGCGCCGCCGTCACACACCCTTGCCCGGCGCGCAGGTGCCGCGCCTGCGCCGCAGCCGTCGTCGCCGCAGGCCTTGCCCTGGCACGCGCCGACGCAGCCGGCACGCGCCGCCGTCACACACCTGGCCCGGGTCGCCGTGCCGCAGGCGCCGCCGCAGCCGTCGTCACCGCAGGCGAGGCCGCCGTAGCCGCAGCACGCCGCCGCGCAGGTGCCGTCCGAAGTGCACAACCCAGGCTGTGGATCGAAGCAGCCCGGGCAGGTGCCGCAGCTCCCGCCGCAGCCGTCGTCGCCGCACTGCTTGCCGTCGCACGACGGCGTGCAGGCGCACTGGCCGTCCACGCAGGCGCCGCCGCGCCCCTCGCAGGCGCCGCACGAGCCGCCGCAGCCGTCGTCGCCGCAGGCCTTGCCGCCACAGTGCGGCAGGCAGATGCAGGCGCCGGCGCCGCAGGTCGAGCCGTCGTCGCACGTGCTGCACGAGCCGCCGCAGCCGTCGTCGCCGCACACCTTGCCGGCTACAGTGCGGCATGCGCGGCGGCGTCGCCGTCGGGCGGGGCGACGGTGGCGGTGTCGCTCGCGCCCCGGTCGGGCTCGAGGTGAGGCAACCGCTGACGGACACGAGCACGACGACGACGAGCTGGCGCATGCGTTCCCCCAGGTGAGCCCCGTAAGGGTGTACCGGTTCGCCACGTCGTCGGTCAAATTCTCGTGGCTCGTTCGGGGGTTCATGTGGCGCCGGCGTCCGACCTTGCCAAGGCGCGACGAGTCTTGGAGGAGTCGATGCCCTGTCCCCGCGTCACCCACCTCTTCTCTCGCGGCCGCCGTCCTCGGCTCGGCCGCGCCTGCTCTCCGTCGCGCCGGCCGCGCGTCGCCGCGCCGCCCGCGCCCGAGCTGCGCCTGGTCGGCGACGCCGCGACGCCGACGCCCATCGGGCTCAGCGGCAGGGTCCGCGCGCACGCGAGCCTCATCGGCGCGAGCGACTTCCTGACCGATCGCGACGGCACCCCGTTCGCCTCGACCCGACGCTCGACACCCAGTTCCGCGTGCGCCTCGACTACAAGAAGGTGCTGGGCGAGGGCGGCCCGCTCCTCGTCCTGGCCTACGAGCACGACCTCGCCAGCGGCAAGTCGCCGGCGGCCTGGCGGTCGCCCGACGGCGTCGCCGCGCCCTACGCCGCCGACGCCGACAAGCACCAGCTGCGCGCCGCGTCCGCCTGCCTCTCGTTCGGCGAGTCACCGTGCAGCTCGGCGCCACCACCTGCACTGGGGTCTCGGCCTCCTGGCCAACGACGGCGCGCATGGCTGGGCCCCGGGCAACGCGCTCTTCAGCGACCCGCGCGGCGGCGACCGCGTCCTGCGCGCGCTCGTCGCCACCGGCCCGCACGGCGACCTCGGCGCGCTCGCCTTCGCGGCCGTCGACGAGGTGCTGGGCGACGACGTGCTCATCCTCGGCGACACGGCCTGGCAGGCGGTCGGCGGCGTGCTCCTCGGACGCCCCGACGCCGCCGCCCAGGTCGGCCTCTACGGCGTCTATCGCGCGCAGGAGGCGAAGGACGGCGACCGCACGCGCGTCGCGGTGGTCGACGTCTATGCCAAGGTCGCCGGCAAGACCTCCGACCTCACGCTCTCGGCCGAGCTCGAGGGGGCGGTCATCACCGGCTCGACCGACCTCGCGCCGACCGCCGACCACCCGACCCACGACGTGCTCTCGGCCGGCCTCGCGCTGCGCCTGGCGCTCACCGCCTGCCTCGGCGGCGCGGCCCTCGACGTGCTGCTCGCCAGCGGGGACGCGGCCTGGGACGACACCCAGAGCGGCTTCAAGGCCGATCGCAACTTCGACCTCGGCCTCCTCCTGAACGACGTCGTGCTCGCCGCGCGCAGCGCCCGGACGCCCATCCGCGCCGCCGACCCAGCGCTGGTCGGCGTGCCGAGCGAGGACCTCGATCGCCTGCCCACGCGCGGCTCGGCCACCAACACGGTGAGCTTCTTCCCGCGCGGCTGGTGGCGTCCGGTGGACGGCGTCGAGGTCTACGGCGGCCTCCTCGTCGCGCTCTGGCCAGCGACGAGTCCGACGCCTTCAACGCGCGCGATCGGCGGCGGCGGGCCGCGAAACGGTGCCAGCGGGGAAGCCCGGCCTGCTCGTCGCCACCGAGCTCGACGTCGGCGCGCGCTTCTCGGCGCTCCTCTGGGGCACGCGCCTCGTGCTCGGCCTCGAGGGCGGCGTGCTCCCGGGCAGCGGCCTCACCGGCCCGGCCCCGGCGAAGACCCCATCTGGCGGCCGCGCCTCCATCACCTACGAGCTGTGACGCCTCGCGAGGAGACCTCCATGACGCTGCTTCGTTCGACCGCCTCGCTCGCCTCGCTCGCGCTCATTGCCACCCTGGCGCTCGCGCCCGCCTGCGGCACACCCGAGGGCATCGCCCGCGGGCGCGCGGCCAAGACCACGGTGAAGCTCGACTTCTTCGCCAAGCCGCTGCCCGAGATCCCGCTCCCGAACGACCTCGCCACGCGCTACGACGAGACGTCGCCGACGCATCGCCGCGTCAACGCCTCGCTCGTCGCGCCGACCGGCTTCGAGGTCGAGACGCGCGCGCTGCTCGACCAGCTCGACGGTTGGGGCGTGCTCCAGGGCATCGCCATCCCGTTCACCGGGCCCATCGATCCGCAGTCGATCCTGGCCGGCCACTCCGACGACACCTACGACCCGAGCGACGACGTCATCTACCTCATCAACGTCGACCGCGACTCGGCCGGCTTCGGCACGCTCGTGCCGCTCGACCTCGGCCAGGGCAACTACCCCGTCATCATCGAGGACCACTCGCGCTACTGGCCCAACGACCCGCGCGAGTGGACGCAGGCGCTGGCCTTCGAGGAGGAGGACGAGGACACGAACGGCAACGGCGTCCTCGACCCGGGCGAGGACACCGACGCCGACGGCGTGCTCGACCACGCCAACTACCTGCCCGGCCGCACGCCGGCCAAGGACGACCCGACCGGCCGCGCCGACGCGCTCATGACCTTCTACGAGAAGCAGACCCACACCGTCATCGCGCGCCCGCTCATCCCGCTCGACGAGCGCACCACCTACGCCGTGGTCGTCACGCGCCGCCTGCTCGACGCCGACGGCGAGCCGGTCGGCTCGCCCTACGAATTCGTCAATCACACCGCCCAGACCGACGCGCTGGCCCCGCTCGGCGGCATCCTGGCGAGCCACCCCGAGCTCGGCATCGGCCTCTCCGACGTCGCCTTCGCCTGGACCTACACCACCCAGTCGATCACCGCCGACTGGGTGTCGGTGCGCGACGGCCTCTACGGCCACGGCGTGCAGGCCCACCTGGGCCAGGACTACCCGGCGGAGCTGGGCGGCCTCGAGACGCTGCGCGACCTGTCGAACCCCATCTTCGCCGGCGCTACCAACCCCTACATCGTCTATCAGGAGGACTGGGCCGAGGCCTTCAAGATCGTGGCGACCCAGCTCCTCGGCGTCGGTGGCGGCATGATGGCCGACCTGCTATTGGCAAATGGCAAATACGTCGATTTCCACGTCATCGGCTGGTACGACTCGCCCCAGCTCTTCCCGCGCCGCGACGCCGAGGGGCGCCTCCTGCCGATGGCGGCCCAGCACTGGCCGAGCGACCTGCAGCGGACGCCGGCCGAGACCCGCAGCGAGCGCGTCTATTTCCACCTCATGGTGCCGCGGAAGGAGATCAGCGCGCGCGGGCAGGGGAAGCCGGCGCCGCTCGTCATCATCGGCCACGGCTACACCTCGAATCGCTTCGACCTCATGACCATCGGCGGCTACCTCGTGCGCCACGGCCTGGCCGTCATCGCCATCGACTGCGTCTCGCACGGCGTCGTGCTCGAGCCCGACCAGCTGGCCCAGGCCGAGCAGATCATCGGCATCTTCGGCCTGGCCCCGTTCCTGCGCGCCATCGTCGAGCGCGACCGCGCGCTCGATCTCAACGGCGACGGCGTCGACGACTCGGGCGGCGACTTCTGGACCGCCTACCTCTTCCACACGCGCGACAACGTGCGCCAGAGCGCGCTCGACTACATGCAGCTCGTGCGCATCATCGGCAGCTTCGACGGCAATAACAAATGGCATATCCCAGAATATGACAAGTCCGGCTTCCCGCAGATCGCCGGCGACTTCGACGGCGACGGCCAGATCGACATCGGCGGTGACGCGCCCATCAGCATGCTGGGCGCCTCGCTGGGCGGCATCATGGCCGCGGTCATCGCCGGCGTGGAGCCGAAGATCGGCACCAGCGTGCCCATCGCCGCCGGCGGCGGCATGGCCGACGTGAGCCCGCGCAGCATCCAGGGAGGCGTGCGCGAGGCCATCGTGCTGCGCGTGATAGGCCCGCTCTACCTCGGCACCGGCACGGCCGAGAGCGGCCTCGCCATCGACACCATCGTCCCCGACGTCAACGACTCGCAGACGGTGCGCCTCGGTACCATCGCCGACGTCGCCGCCGGCGACTTCTTCGTCGTCAGCAACGGTCGCAACGGCGAGCGCGGCTGCGGCTGGGTGCGCGACGACGCGGGCACGCTGCGCGTGCGCGCGCCGCTGCCGTCGGACGCCGGCGACCCGACCACGGTCGAGGTGTGGGCCGGCGACGCCATGCTGCTCGGCTCGCACGACTGCGAGGTGAAGCCCGGCGCGACGCTGCGCGGGCGCATGACCGGCTTCGGCCAGGACGCGACCTTCCAGGGCCACCGCTACCTGAAGGGCGATCGCCTGGTGGCGCTGGCCGAGGGCGCCGGGCTCCAGCGCGGCACGCCCGATCTCCGCCGCATGTTCGCGCTCGGCCAGATGATCCTCGACCGCGCCGACCCGGCCGTCATGGCGCAGTACATCGGGCGGAAATCGATCGTCTACCCGGGCACCGGCGAGTCGACCGGGCACGGCCGGACGCTGCTCGTGACCTCGGTCGGCGACATGAACGTGCCGGCCGCGACCGGCATGACCATCGCGCGCGCGGCCGGGCTCCTCGACTACCAGACGCCGCTCGCCGGCCACGACGTGTCGCCGAACCAGGTGCTCATCGACACCCACACCACCGAAGGCACCGAGTGGGCGCGCCGCTACCTCACGCCGGCCGGCGAGCCGGTGCTGATGGACGTCGAGAACTTCAGCCGCGGCGGCGACCTCTGGGGGAGCGACGTGCCGCGCCTCGATCCGCCGCTCCACCCCGGCCTCGGCGAGGGTCCGTTCAACGCCGACGGCGGCTACTCGGCGGCCATCTTCCCCTACGCCATCCCCACCGGCCAGCACGGCTTCCCGTTCCCGGGCGACCTGCCCGATCGCAAGAAGGCGGCCTGCGTGGCCGCTTGCACGAGCGGCGACTGCGGCTGCGACAGCGTCACGACCTTCGATACCGGCTCGTTCCTCTTCAACATGTTCGGCCACTACCTCGCGACCGACGGGCGCGAGCTGTCGACCGACCTCTGCCTGTCGAGGAACGACTGCGCCTTCCTGGTGCCGCCGCCCGACGAGCGCCCCGCCGGCCGCTAATCTAGGGCCATCGCGAGCTCACAGCTCGCAGCCGCTGGCGGTCTCGCCGCTGCCGAGCAGCACGATGTCGCCCTCGCCCGCGCCGCACTCGAGCGGCGTGTCGGTGCCGGCGCCGCCGTCGATGATGTCGTCGCCGGCGCCGCCGTCGAGCTGGTCGACGCCGGCTCCGCCGAAGAGCGTGTCGTTGCCGGCGCCGCCGCTCAGCTGATCGTCGCCGTCGCCACCGTCGATGTCGTTGGCGCTGGCGTTGCCGACGATGACGTCGTCGTCGGAGCCGCCGATGACGTTCTCGAAGTCGGCCCCGATATTGTCACTCTCGCCGACCGAGCCGTCGTCGGCGACGCCGTCGAGCGTGATGTGCTGCGGGTCGCTGCGCTGCGAGCAGTCGATGGTGTCGTTGCCGGGCCCGCCGCTGAAGACGTCGTCATCGCCCTGGGCGGGGTCGTTGATGGTGTCGTCGCCGGCCAGGCCGTTGACGACGTCGGAGCCCTGGCAGCCGTCGAGCATGACGTCGTTGCCGGCGCTGCCGTTGACGACGTCGTCGCCCTGTCCGCCCCACAGCTTCTCGATGTCGGTCTTGATGTTGTCGCGCCCGTCGACGCCGTCGTTCTGCACGTTGTCGATGCTGAGGACGACGTCGCTGTAGACCCAGTAGTAGCTCACGCCGTCGACGCCGGCGCCGCCGGCGAAGGTGTGGTGGAGGTAGCTGCCGCCGGAGTTGTCGTAGATCTGGAAGAAGTCGTTGCCGGGTCCGCCGTTCAACGTGAAGGTGCCGGTGTCCGACAGCAGCGTGAAGGTGTCGTCGCCGCTGCCGCCGGTGAAGACCTCGATGTCGGTCGCGAAGCTGTCGGACTCGGCCGCCACCAGCGAGCCGAGGGCGAAGGTGATGCCGCTCGAGCGCAGCGCGTAGCTCACCTCGTCGGTGCCGGCCCCGCCGACGAAGCTGTCGGCGCCGTTCGAGGCGCTGCCGGCGTCGAGGAGGTCGTCGCCGTCGCCGCCGTCGAGCGTGTCGCTCGCGGTGTCGCCGGCCGCGTCGATGGCGCCGCGCAGCGTGTCGTTGCCGGCGCCGCCGTACAGCGCGTCGGCGCCGGTGCCGCCGCTCAGCGTGTCGTTGCCGTCGCCGCCGAAGACGGTGACGGGCGCGCCGTAGGCGCCGGTCGTGCCGGTGCCGCCCGAGCCCGAGAACACGTCGTTGCCGCTGGCCAGCGAGAATGTCATCTCGTCGATATTGGCAAATGTCACATCGCGGACGGTGTCGGTGTTGGTGGATATGCCATTGGCGCCGAGCGTGATGGTGTCGGCCGAGCGGCTGCCGCGGATGTCGAGCGTGTCGTTGCTGCCCGACACCAGGTCGATGGCGATGCCCGGCGTGCTGCCGTAGCCCTGCGCGAAGAAGCCGTTGATGAAGTCGAGCACGACCACGTTGGTGCCCGTGCTGCCGCTGATGACGATGCTCTTGGTATTGAGCGAGGTCGCGGTGCCGCAGGCCTCGCCGTTGACGAGCAGCGCCGAGTCGACGCCGCGCCGCGAGATGATGGCGGTCTCGTCGTCGGCGACGTGCACCGTCATGGTGAGGACGCCGGAGACGGCCGCGAACGTGCACGGCGCCGCGAGCGGCGTCAGCGCCGCGCTCTCCGAGTCGAGCGCGGCCAGCGGGTCGATCGGATCGCCAGCGTCCCCGGGTGCGACCAGGCGCTCGCCATCACAGGCGAGACCGAGGGCGAGCAAGCTCACAGCTCCGAGCGCGCGACGTCTCATGGGCCCCTTTTCCGAGTGCGGAGCCGCAGTGACGTGCGGCTTCGAGGAAGAGACGGGCTATCGCGGCGCGGGCTTAAGCGTCGGGAGGGACATTCCGGGCCGAATCGTCCAGGGCGGCCTGACGAGCGCGCAGGAGCGCCGCCAGCGCGAGCGCGAGGCCGAGGCCGTCGACCCCGTCGGCGCCGCGGCAGCCGTCGCTCGACGACGTGCCGACCGGCGCGACCTCGGCCGCGACCTCGGCGCCGGGGTCGGCCTCGGCCGACGGGCCGCTGTCGGCCTCGGGCTCGGCGCCGGTCGTGTCGCCGCCCGGCTCGACCTCCTCGACGACTTCGACGACCTCGACGACCTCGACCGACTCGACGACCTCGACCTGCGGCTCGGCCGGGCAGTCGCCCTCGTGGATGCAGCCGAGGCTCGGGTCGCAGGCGTCGAAGGTGCAGAGGTCGCCGTCGTCGCAGTCGGGCTCGGCGCCGGCCACGCAGAGCCCGGCGGCGCACACCTCGCGGCCGTCGCACAGGGTGTCGTCGTCGCACGGCGTGTCGTCGGGCGCGGCGGTGCAGTTGGCGAGGCAGCAGTCGCCGTCATCCTGGCGGCCGTCGTCGCACTCCTCATTGCCGGTGACCTGGCCGTCGCCGCAGTCGGAGGGGGCCACGACGACGAAGGCGGTCGCGTCGGCGTCGCCGGGCAGGGCGGGGTCGTCCGACAGCGTGACGGTCTCGTTGGTGCCGTTGTCGTCGACGTCGTAGCTCAGGACCGTCTGGGCCGAGATGGTCTGGCCGACGGTGCCCGCGTGGATGGTCGCCGTGACGGTGATGGTCAGCGTGTCGCCGATGGGCAGGTAGCCGTTCCACGAGTACTCGTTGCCGGCCACGAACGCGACCGTGGTGCCCGAGGTGGCGGTCGCCGACCCGAGCGTCAGCGTCTGCGGCAGCTGCCCGCTCACCTCGTGGCCGGGGTTGTTCGGCTGGGGCGACGTGCCGGTGTTGGTCACCGAGATGGTGTAGAGCACGGTCGAGCCCTCGAGCAGCGGGCCGCTCGCGGTCATGGTGGCCTTCAGCGTGGCGGCGGCGGCGCTGCCGGCGCTGAAGACGAGCGCGGCGCACGAAAAGCACGCCAGTAGCGATCGACGGGTGTCGCGCATGTGTTCCCCCGCACATGAACCTACGCGGGTCGCGGCGCGCGTTCAAGCCGTGACGGATCCCGCCGGCTGACGCCAATCCGCGGAGGGAGTACGCTCGTCACACGCGAGGTGGTCATGGGCTCGAGGGCGTTCGTTTGCGTCGGCGCGCTGGTCGTCGTCAGCGGTTGTATCGATCAGGGAGCGGCCGTCGACACGGCGCCGCCGCCGCCGCAGGTGCCGAGCGAGCCGTCGCTCGAGCCGTGGGCGGCGGCCGCGTCGCTCCGGCCCGCGCCGGCCGTGAGCGTGGACCCGCCGGACGCGAGCGCGCCCGCCATCGTCGCGGTCGAGGGCGAGGAGGTCGCACCGCAGACGGTCGTCCACCTCGGCGCGCGCTGGCCGGGCAGCGAGTCGGACGCGGTGGTGAGCTGGTCGTGGAGCGTGGTGCAGCCGGCCGGATCGGTGTCGCTCTTCTACCCGTCGAGCGTCGTCGCGACGCCGACGCTCGAGGTCGACGTGGCCGGGCAGTACGACTTCACGGTCGACATGCGCTCGGCGTCGGGGCAGTCGGCGAGCGCGCGCTTCATGCTGTTCGTGGTGCCCGACAGCGCCATCCACGTCGAGCTCCTCTGGCACACGCCGGGCGACACCGACGAGTCGGACACCGGCTTGACCTTGGGCGGCAACAGCAGGGGCTCGGATGTCGACCTGCACACCGTCGTGCGCCACGCGGACGAGCCGCCCTCGATGGCGGGCCTGGCGGCGCCGTTCTTCTACAACGGCCACGACTGCTATTGGCTCAACCCGAGCCCGCCGTGGGCGGGCGGCGACGATGCCCGGACGCCCCAGCTCGACCGGGACGACACCGACGGCGCCGGCCCCGAGAACATGAACCTCGAGGTCATCGCGCCAGGCGACTGCTACACCATCGGCGTCCACTACTGGGACGACTGGGGCTACGGCACGAGCACCGCCACCGTCCGCGTCTACGTGATGGGCGAGCTCGAGTACGCGGCCGAGACCGAGCTCGGGAACCACGACCTGTGGGTCGTCGGCGAGCTCTGCGGCGACGACCCGCGGCTCGTGCCCGCGCTCGACTGCAGCGAGGCCGGCTGCGCCCCGGTCGTGGCGCACCAGTTCCCGGTCCCGGTCGACCTCGGCACATTCTGAGCGGTCGCGCGGCAGTTGCGCGTTTTGAACGTTTTAGCTGGTCCGGTGCCGTCGCCGCGCCTAGACTGCCCGCATGAGCACACCGACCAGCCCGACCGCGTTCGACATCGAGGTCTTCTACGACGGCGCCTGCCCGCTCTGCATGAAGGAGATCGGCTTCCTCAGGCGGCGCGATCGCAAGGGCCGCGTGCGCTTCACCGACATCGCCGCGCCCGACTTCGACGAGGCCTCGCTCGGCCTCAGCTGGGACGACTTCATGGCGCGCATCCACGGGCGCCTGCCCGACGGCCGCTGGGTCGAGGGCGTCGAGGTGTTCCGGCGCGTCTATGGCGCGGTCGGCCTGGGCTGGCTGCTGGCGCCGACGCGCGTGCCGGGGCTGCGCCAGCTGGCCGACTGGGCCTATCGCGTGTTCGCGCGGAACCGCCTGAAGTGGACCGGCCGCTGCGGCCCCGACGGCTGCGCGCTGCCGCGCCCGCCGCGGGACGGAGCCCTGCCGATCAGTGGCCGAGCGTGAGGCGCAGCTCGCGCGCGACGCGATCGAACGGCAGCGCGTCGAGCGGTCGGCCGCCGACCTTCACGAGGTGGCAGCCGAGGAAGCCGATGTCGCGGACCTCGATGCGGCGGCCGTCGCGGAGCTGGAGCGCGAAGCTCGCGACCTCGCCGTAGGCGGGCGCCATGCGATCGGCCAGCAGCATGGCGTGGGCGCCGATGGCGGCCAGCTCGTCGTGGTCGCCCTCGCTCGAGGCGCCGACGACCAGGCCGTCGCGGTCGACCAGCAGCGCCAGCTCGTCGCCGGCGCCGTCCTGCACGAGCCGGCCCAGCGAGCGCGCCAGGCGCTCGTCGCGGAAGGCCAGCGGCGGCTCGTCGATGGTGCGGAGGCGCGTCGTGCGCGGGGCGGGCGGGTATCGAACGGCGATGGCTTCCAGGCTCATGGATCCTCCGAGGCAGCGCGACGGAGCTTGAGGCTCTCGCGCGAGGCGACAAGTTTTTCGTCCTGGGCGAGAGTCCTCGCGTGTCGCAGCTGAACCTGTGGAAGCGAGGGCTCGGCGCCGTGCCCGACGAGGTGTGGGACGACTTCGGGCTGGAGTCGCTGGTGCTGGCCGACAACGGCCTTACCGCGGTCTCGGAGCGGCTCGGGCGGCTCGCGCGGCTGCGCATGCTCGACCTCGGCCACAACCGGCTCGAGGCGCTGCCCGACGCCATCGGCGAGCTCGCCGGCCTGACCGACTTCCTCTACCTGCACGACAATCGCCTGACCTCGCTGCCGGCGGCGCTCGCTCGGCTGGTGCGCCTGCGCTACCTCAACATCGGCGAGAACCCGCTCGGCGCGCTGCCGGCGCCGGTGCTCGCGCTCACCGGCCTGGTCGAGCTGCGCGCCGAGGCCTGCGGCCTGGCCGAGCTGCCCGACGGCATCGGCCGCCTGGTCCGGCTGCGCGAGCTCGCGCTGCGCGACAACCGCATCGCCGCGCTGCCCGAGTCGATGGGCGCGCTCACCGAGCTGCGCGCGCTCGACCTGCGCCAGAACCCGATCACCTTGCTGCCCGACGCGCTCGTCGCGCTGCCGCGGCTCGAGAAGCTCGACCTCCGCTGGACGCCGATCGCCGCCGACGGCGCCGACGGCGCTCGCCTCGCGCGGCTCGAGGCGCGCGGCGTGCGCGTCTATCGCTGAGCCGGCGCGGCGCGCTAGAGTGCGCTCATGAGGCTGCCCCGCTCGCTCGCCTGGACGCTCCTCCTCGCCGCCTGCTCCGACGCATCCGGCACGACCGTCGACACCCGCGACGCGACCGCCGTCGGCACGACCGTCGCCGACACGGCCGCGGCCAGCGACACGACCGCAGTCACCGACGCGACCACGGTCACCGACGCGACCACGCCCACCGACACGACCACGGTCACCGATGCGACCACGCCCACCGACACGACCGAGTCCCCGGCCTACTGGGTCATGGGCTACTACGCCGGCTACGACGCGCAGGCCTACCCGGTCGACGCCATCGCCTGGGGCTCGCTCACGCACCTCGCGGTCGCCTTCTACCTCGTCGAGGACGACGGCTCGCTCGACGAGCGCCTGTTCATCGACGACACCGCCGGCCCGGCGCTGGCCCGCTCGCTCATCGCCGGCGCGCACGCCCACGGCGTCCAGGCCATCGCCTCCATCGGCGGCGCCGGCCTCCACGACCGCTGGGTGCAGGCCGCCTCGGAGGCCCATCGCGCGACCTTCGTCGCCAACCTGGTCGACCTCGTCGCGCGCTACGGCTACGACGGCCTCGACCTCGACTGGGAGCCCATCGACGCGGGCGACGGCCCGGCCGTCACGGCGCTGGTGCACGCGCTGCGCCTGGCCCTGCCGCATGCCACGCTGACCATGCCGGTCGGCGTCGAGAACGCCAACTTCCCCTCCGACCTGTCGCTCTACGCCGCGCTGGCGAGCGAGCTCGATCAGATCAACATCACGAGCTACGGCATGGCCGGCGCCTGGGAGGGCTGGAAGAGCTGGCACGGCAGCGCCCTCTACCAGACCGACGCCGCCACCCCGACCTCGGTCGACGTGTCGGTGCGCGGCTACCTCGGGGCCGGCGTCCCGCCCGCGCGCCTCGGCGTCGGCGCCGGCTTCTACGGCCTCTGCTACTCGCCGCCGGTCGACGGCCCCGACCAGCCGCTGAACGGCGCCACCATCACCGCCGACGACGGCGCCATCGCCTACTCGCACGTGATCGCCGACTACGACACGCCGGCCGCGCGCCGCTGGGACGACGCCGCGCATGTGCCCTACCTGTCCTTCGCGAGCGCCACCGGCCCGGCTGGCTGCGGCTTCCTGAGCTACGAGGACGCGCGCTCGCTGGGCGACAAGGCGGCCTACATGATCGACCACCAGCTGGGCGGCATCATCATCTGGACCATCAACCAGGGCTACCTCGCCGACGCCCCGGCCGGCGCGCGGAACCCGCTGCTCGACGCACTCGGGGCGGCGCTGCTCACGCCCGCGCGCTGACTCCGAGCCCAGCGAGGGTCAAGCGGGCGATGCCGTATCGCGGCGCGCGCAAGCGACGTAGGATGCCCGCGATCCGGAGGTTCCCATGTCGCACCCGCTCGAAGATGTCATCCAGAAGTCCGACGGCTTCGTCCTCATCGGACAGTCCGCCGCCGACCGCTTCCCCGGCTACAGCTACAACCAGTACACCAAGGCCGGTAAGCGCTTCTATTGCCTCGACCTCGACGGCATCGCCGCCTCGCGCGGCCCCACCAAGGGCGGCAAGGTCTACCACTCGGTGGCCGAGCTGCCCGCCGATCGCAGCGACCTCGCCGTCATCTGGGTCCACCCGCATACCGCCAAGCGCGCCGTCGACGTGGCCCACGACGCCGGCTGCAAGCGCGTGTGGTTCTCGTTCAAGACCGGCCACCCCGACGCCGTGGCGCGCGCCCGCGAGCTCGGCATGGAGGTCGTCGAGATCGGCCGCTGCCCGGTCATGTACTTCGACGGCAAGAGCGGCGCGTGCAAGGCGCACGCGTTCGCGGCCAAGGTGTCGGGCCTCTACGGCAAGCCGCCGCAGACCGACCCGACGGCCAAGCGGCGCGAGCTCATGTGAGCCTCGCCGCGTCCGCCGCGCCCGAAGCCGCGAGACCGCGCGTCGGCGTCATGGGCGCCGGCGCCATCGGCTGCTACGTCGGCGGCCGGCTCGCCGCGCACGGCGTGCCGGTGGTCCTGGTCGGGCGCCCGTCGCTCGCGGCCGAGGTCGCCGCGCACGGGCTGCACCTCTCCGACTATCGCGGCTGGCGCGCCGACCCGAGCGTCGCGCTCGCCAGCGACGTCGCCGCGCTCGCCGACTGCGACGTCGTGCTGGTCACCGTGAAGAGCGCCGACACCGCGGCCGCCGGGGCGAGCCTCGCGCCCGTCCTGCGAGCCGGCGCCGTGGTGGTGTCGTTCCAGAACGGCGTCAGCAATGCCGATGCGCTGCGCGCCGCGCTGCCCGGGCGCGAGGTCATCCAGGGCATGGTGCCGTTCAACGTCCTGCGCGAGGACGGCGCGCGCTTCCACCAGGGCACGAGCGGCAAGCTCGCGCTGCAGTCCGCGGCGGCGGTCGCGCCGCTGGTGGCCGCGCTCGTCGCCGCCGGGCTGCCCACCAGCGCGCACGCCGACATGGTCGGGGTCGCCTGGGGCAAGCTCCTCATGAACCTCAACAACGCCGTCAACGCGCTGGCCGGCGTGCCCATCAAGGCCATGATCGCCCAGCGCGGCTACCGCCGCATCATGGCCGCGTGCCTCCGCGAGGGGCTGGCCGCGCTCGCCGCCGCGCGCATCCGGCCGGTGTTGCCCATCGCCGCGCCGGCGCGCCTCGTGCCGATGATCCTCGGCGCGCCCGACTTCCTCTTCCGCGTCATCGCGCGCCCGATGATCGCCGTCGACCCGCACGCGCGCTCGTCGATGTGGGACGACCTCACGCGCGGTCGCACGACCGAGATCGACGTGCTCAACGGCGAGGTCGTGCGCCTGGCCGCGCGCGTCGGGACCGCCGCGCCCGTCAACGCCGCCATCGTGGCGCTGGTGAAGGCCGCCGAGGGCCACGGCTCGCCGAGCCTCTCGGCCGCGGATCTGGCCGCGCGGCTCGGGCTCGCGCGCGGCGCGTGAGCCTCGTCGAACGGACCCTCAGTCGGGGCGATCGCTGCAGCCGTCGCCGAGGCAGCTGCGCGCGCACGTCGCCGGCTTGGCGCAGCTCCGGCTGCAGCCGCCGCCCGAGCAGGTGAGGTTGCAGGTCGCGTTGCCCTCGCAGCGCTGGTAGCAGTCGCCGCCGGCGCAGGTGAAGCGGCACGTCGCGCCGGCCTGGCAGATGTGGCGGCAGCCGCCGCCCGAGCAGGTCGCCTCGCAGTGGTGGCCCGCCTTGCACACGACGCCGCAGTCGCCCTGCGAGCAGGTCGAGCGCGACTCGTCGAGGCCCTGCGTCTTGAGATCCTCGTCGCCGCCCTTCACGCGCAGGAGCACGCTGTCGGGGATGTCGATGGCCACGTCGCCGTCCGAGTCGACGCGGATGTCGATGCCGGCGGCCTGCAGGTGGCCGTCGTGGATCTCGACGCCGTGAGCCTTGATGGCTTGCTCGATCTTCGCGCCGAGCGTCGCGAGGTGCGCCTTGAGCGCCGCCATCTTGGCGTCGAGGTCGCCGCCGCCGGCCGCCAGCGCCAGCAGGCGGTCCTTGGTGATCTCCACGCCCGGCGCGATGATGCCGTCCTCGGTGATCATCAGGCCCGGGCCGATGATGCCCTCGTCGGTGACGCGGATGCGATCGGGGTCGATGCCGTTGCAGCCACCGGACAGCTCGAGGTCGAGCGCCTCGGGGGAATCCGGAGGATCGGGAGGGTCGGGGGGCTCCGCCGGCTCGGGCGGTTCGGGCGGCTCGGGAGGCTCCGCCGGCTCCGGCGGATCAGGAGGCTCGGCCTGCTCGCCCGGCTCCGACCGGGTCGGCGGCACAGCCGGCGTCGCGGGCGTCGGCGGCACGGGCAGCGCGCCCGGCGCCGGAGTCGGGGCCATCGGCAGCGCGGGCGGCGGCGCCGACACGATGACCGGCGCGGCCCCCGGGCCCGGCCCGCTGGGCGGCGCCGCGGTCGGCGGCGCGCCGCTCGGGACCGCCGCCGGCGTGGGCTCGTCGCTCGAGACCGTGGCCGCCGACGGTGCCGCAGGCGCGCCCTTGCCCTCGCATGCGAGGAGCCAGAGCGCGAGCGAGACAGTGGGTACCAACACGGTCCAGCGCGAAGCCATCGATATCTCCTACCGGTCGCGGTCGCAGGGCGCAACCGGTCCCGAGCCGGCGCCCGCATCGACGTCGACGGATCCGCTCGTCTTGCCCGAACGGATCGGGTCCGGGCAGACCACCGGCACATCGAGATCGATGTTCGGCTCCGATGGCTGCCCGTTCCCGATTTGACTGTGCTCCGGCGCCGCGGGATCGGCCGCGCTGGCCGAGCCGGCCGCGACCGGCGGCATGAACTGCACGTAGACCGGACCGGCGGCGGCCTCGGCCGCGGGCGGGGTCACCGCGCCGCGCGTCGCGCGCACGACGTCGCCGGCGTGATCGATCGAGACGATCATGGCGACGAGGGAGAAGACGACGAGCGCGCCCGCCAGGACGACGGCGGCGATCTCGATGACAGCGGGACGCTGCGGCTGGCGATGATTCTCGAACATGACCCCATCTCCTGCCTGGTCGGCGTGGGCGTGTCGCGGCGCGACGACTTGCTGCAAAGCAAGGCCTGGGCCATGCGCCACAAGCGCGCGCGCGTTCGGCGCGAGGGCGCATGGATGGCCGCTCCGACGCGGCTCGGTCGCGAGCGGTCGCGGCGCGGACGCTGTCCGCGGACGTCCGCGGGCGGACACCCGAACACCTGGCGCGAACGCCGCGCCGGCTCCGCGCGAACGAACCGGACACGGCGTCGATGGCGATGGTAGGGTGGGCCGTGGCTTCGACGACGCTGACCGACGGCGACTCGGCGTACAGCTCCACCGATGGCCCGCCGCCGGGCCTGACCCTGGTCTACACCCAGGACCTCCGGCGCGCCGGGGAGCAGGTGGTGCTGGCCGGTCGCGTGGCCGTGCTGCTCGGGCGCGACGAGCCGCTGTTCCCGGGCGGCGCGCTGGCCGACCCGCGCATGAGCGGGCGCCACGCCGCGCTGGCCTTCGACCGCGCCGCCGGGGGCGGGCAGGGCGCCTGGATGATCGCCGACCGCGGCAGCAAGAACGGCACCTTCCTGAACGGCCGCCGCATCACCGAGGCGCCGCTCGCGGCCGGCGACGTCATCCGCATGGGCTCGACCTTCGTGGTCTTCGCGCCGGTGCCGTGCGCGTCGTTCGAGGCGCGCGACGTGGCGCCGACGCCGGTCTTGGGCGGCATCGGCCAGGCCATGGCCAGCGTGCGCGAGAGCATCCTCATGGTCGGCGCCACCGACCACACCGTGCTGGTGCTCGGCGAGAGCGGCAGCGGCAAGGAGGTCGTCGCGCGCGAGCTGCATCGGGCCAGCGGTCGGCCCGGTCCGTTCCTGGCCGTGAACTGCGCGTCGCTCCGCGGCGAGCTGCTCGAGAGCGAGCTCTTCGGCCACGTGCGCGGCGCCTTCACCGGCGCCCAGCGCGGCCACGACGGCCTGTTCCAGCGCGCCGACCAGGGGACGCTCCTGCTCGACGAGGTGGCCGAGACCGAGGAGGCGGTGCAGGCGCGGCTCCTGCGCGTGCTCGAGGCGCGCGCGGTGAGGCCGGTCGGCTCGAGCGAGGAGGTGCCGGTCGGGACGCGCGTCATCGCCGCCACCAACCGCGACGTCGAGGCGGCCGTGCGCGCCGGGCGCCTGCGCGCCGACCTCTACGCGCGGCTCGCGCGCTGGACCATCGAGGTGCCGCCGCTGCGCCAGCGCAAGGAGGACCTCGGCGTGCTGGTGCGGCTCGTCCTGTGGCGCGACGACGCGCGCCTCGACGTGACGCCCGAGCTCATGGCGGCGCTGCTCGAGGCGCCCTGGCCGCTCAACGTGCGCGGCCTCGTGAACGTGCTGACGACGGCGCGCATCGCGCAGGCCGGCGTGCTGCGCCTCGACCTCGTGCCGCGCGTGAAGAGCACGCTGGATGCGCAGGCGAACCTCGTGCCCGAGGCGCTGACCGAGGCGCCGCCGGGCGGCCTCGAGCTCGGGTCGGCGCCGGGTCCTCCGGCTGCCGCGGCCGCGGCGGCGCCCGAGCCGGTGCTCGACTCGGCGCGTGTGGTCGACGCGCTGCGGAAGCACGGCGGCAACCTGGCCGCCGCGGCGCGCGCGCTCGACCTCACGCGCCCGAGCCTCTATCGCCTGCTGGTGCGGCTCGGCATCGACCCCGACGACTACCGCGCGTGAGCCGCGCGGCGGCGCTCAGCGCGCCTCGCGCCGGACGATGCCGTCGCCGTCCTGGGTGAGCTCGAGCGGGTGGCCGAAGTAGGTGATCTCGCCGGTGCCGTCGTTCCTCACGTCGAGGCTCGACACCGGGAAGACGGTGGCCTCGCTCGTGCCCGAGCAGGCGAGCGACACGGCGTCGGCCTCGAGCGCGCTGGCCTCGAGGCGCGAGGCGCCGCCGATGCGCGCGTCCATGCTCTCGAGCGTGCCGCGCAAGGTCACGTCGGCCGAGCCGCGCAGCGACAGCGTGAGGTCGCTGCCGCGCACGTCGAGCGCGGCGCGGGCCGAGCCCGAGAGCGCCAGCGACAGCCCGTCGACCTCGAGCACGCCCTCGCTGACGAGCGTCGCCGAGCCGGCGATCTTCACCTTCGACCAGGCGCGCGACCACACGTGCACCACCAGCGGGGCGCCGCTGCCGCGCCGCGGATCGCGGTCGCCGCGGTCGGTGCGGTCGGTGCGCCCGGCGCTGTCGTTGCCGATGGACAGCGTGAGCTGCGAGTCCTGGAGCTGGCCGGTGATGCGCGACGGGTCGCCCTCGACGACCAGCACCTGCGGCTCGCCCTCGTGGAGCTGGATGCGCGCCGCGCCGCCGCGCACGGTGAGCTCGTCGATGTCGAGCGGCACCGGCGGCAGGCCGGCCACCGGGCTAGCCTGCAGCGCGGCCAGCGGGGCCAGCGCCGCGACCATCGGATCGCCGTGCGCCAGCGGCGCGTCGCTCACGCCGTCCGAGCGGTGGGACAGCAGCGCGTAGACCACCCCCGCCACCACCAGCGCCACGGCGCTCGAGCTCAGCCACAGCACGAGGCGCGACAGCGCCCGCGGCGGCCGGAGCAGCGGCTCCGCGGCGCGCGTCGGCGCGGCGCCGACCTCGGGCCCGTCGCCGTCGGTCTGCGTGCCGGGGCCGGGCCCGGGGCGCTCCTCGACCCGGGCGTGCGCGTGGCGCGGCGCGGCCGGCGCGGGCCCCGCGCCGGCGATGCCGGCGAGCGTGAGCGCCCCCCCGCGCGCGCTCTGCGGCCGATCGCTCGGGGCCTTGGCCAGGAGCTGGGCCAGGAGCTCGGCCAGCGCGGGCGGCAGCGGCGCGCCCGACGGCAGCGGATCGGGCAGCGGCGGCGCCGGTCGCAGGAGGTGATCGACCAGCAGCGCGGCGCTCGCCTCGCCGCCGAACGGCCGGCGCATGCTGACCAGCTCGTAGAGGATGCAGCCCAGCGCGTAGAGGTCGGTCTGCGCGCTGACGGGCGCGCCGCTCACCTGCTCGGGCGCCATGTAGGCCGGCGTGCCGATGGCCGCGCCCTGCTGGGTGAGCGGCTCGGTGTCCTCGCGCACGAGGTCCTTGGCCACGCCGAAGTCGGCGACCTTGGCGATGCCGGTGCCGTCGCCGGCGTCGACGATGACGATGTTCGACGGCTTGAGGTCGCGGTGCACGATGCCGACGTCGCCGGCCTCGGCCAGCGCGCGCGCGATCTGCGCACCGAGGCGCGCCGCGGCCGCGGGCCACAGCGGACCCTCGCGCTCGAGCATGCTGGCCAGCGTCTCGCCGCGCAGGAGCTCCATGGCGATGAACGGCGTCTTGGTGTCGTCGTCGACGCCGAAGTCGTGGACGCGCACGACGTGCGCGCTGGTGAGCTTCGTCGCGGCGCGCGCCTCTCTATAGAAGCGGCGCACCTGCTTCCGGTCGCGCACGTGGTGGGGCTGCAGCAGCTTCAGCGCCACCTCGCGCCCGATGCTGAGCTGCGTGGCCACGTACACCCGGCCCGTGCCGCCCTGGCCGATGAAGCGCTCGACGCGGAAGCGGCCGGCGATGACGCGGCCGAGCGCCAGGTCGTCGTGGGTGTCGAAGTCGGCGCGCACGGTCGGGACGCCGTCGGTCGGGCACGTCTCGGCGTCGAGCTGCGCGCCGCAGATCGGGCAGAAGCGTCCTGGCGACGGACGTAGCTCGGGCGCGACGGACGACATCGGAGGTACGATAAACCTCGGGGTCGCCCCCGCCGCAAGGGGCCAGCCGTCATCTGCTGCCCGGGACAGACGTGGACCGCCGCGAGAGCCGTGCTAGGCTCCTCGCCTTTCTCGGAGGTCCCATGCCTGCCCGATCGCTCGTCTACCCCTCTTGCATCATGGCCTTCAGCGCGCTCGGCCTGGGCGTCGGCGCGTGCGGTGACGACGCTGGCGGCAGCGACGCCGGCGCCGACACGACCATCGCCGAAACGACCGTCGCCGACACGATCGCCGTCGACGATGCGACCGGCGACACGACCGTCGCCGACACGACCGTCGTCGACACGACCGTCGCCGACACGACCGTCGCCGACACGACCGTCGCCGACACGACCGTCGCCGACACGACCGTCGCCGATGGCGCCGACCCCGCCGCCGGGACCTGCGGCTGCGGCAGCACCAGCAGCTGCCTCCAGGCGACGACCGCCGAGGCCTGCGCCACGCTCACCTCGACCTGCGGCGGCGGCGGTCTGGCGCGCGTCGACGCCTGCGCGACCGACGACGTCATGGCCTCGTGCGAGCGCAGCAACACCATCAACTATCGCTACTGGGCGCGCATCGAGGGCTGGCTCGCCAACGCCGCGGCCGACTGCGCCAGCACCGTCGCCGGCCCGGCCGGCCTCTTCTCGGTCGCCGCGATCCCGGCCGGCGAGGGCGAGGTCTGCTCGTGCCAGCGCACCGCCGCGGCCTGCGTCGAGATCCACGGCGCCGGCTGCGCCGCGCTCACCTGCGAGGCGCCCGAAGGCGTGCAGGCCGCGGCGTGCACCGCGACCGGCCGCCTGCCCGATCGCTGCGTGACCCGCGACGGCCAGCGCGAGCTCGTCTTCTACAGCGCCGCGGTCTCCGCCGCGACGGCCGAGAGCTCGTGCCTCGGCGCCTCGGCCACCGAGTACTTCTGGTTCCCGGCCGACCTCCTGCCCTGATGTCCAGGGCTCCGCCAGGTGCTCCGCGGCCGTTCTGGATGCGGGTCGGAGCGACCTCGGAAGTTACCTCCCGGACAAATGACCCGGGATAGCGCTCCGTGATTCGGGGACGGACGCCGATGGATCTCTCAAGCGGCCATTGCGACCGCCGGCATCCCCAACCACGAATCTTCGGAGCATGTCATGAGACTCTCATTCATGAGGCGGTCTGCTGTCGTCTGCGGTGCGTTCCTCGGCCTGGCCATCGGCGCTGCGCCCGCCTCGGCGGAGGGCACGGTCGCGGCCAACCTCGGGGTCGGCGCAGACGTCTCGGCGAACTGCCTCATCTCGACGACCTACGTCGAGCTCGGCGACTACGATCCGGTCTTCACCAACGCCTCGAGCCCGCTCGACGGCACCGGCAAGGTCACCGTGACCTGCACCTCGGGCGCCAGCGCGGTCATCACGCTGGGCCAGGGTAGCTTCGCCGCGGCCGGCTCCGATGACGCCCCGGCGCGCCGCATGAGCGACGGCAACGGGCACTTCATCGCGTACGCGCTCTACCAGGACTCGGGCTCGACCATCTGGGGCAACACCCCGCAGACCGGCGTTCCCTACGTCGGCCTCGGCTTCGCGAGCGACGTCACCGTGTACGGCCGCGCCGCGGCTGGCCAGAACGTGCCCGCCGGAAGCTACGAGGACACCGTCGTCGCCACCGTCACGTTCTGATCGATTCCCCAGAAAGCCTGTCGGCGGATTGCTCGTGGACCTGCAGAGGTCCGAGCAGTCCGCCTCGAGGTCCCCGCCCATGCGCCCCCTCATCCCGCTCCTCGCCTCGCTCCTCCTCCCCCTCGCCGCACCCGCCCACGCCGGCAACTTCCAGGCGAGCCCGGTGCGCGTCGACCTCAGCGAAGCCGCCCGCAGCGTCCTGGTCCAGCTCGTGAACCGCGGCGCCGAGCCCGTGCGCCTGCAGGTCACCACCTTCACCTGGGGCGAGGGCCGCGACGGCACGATGCAGCTCGCGCCGAGCGACGACATCGTCGTCTTCCCGAGCCTGCTCGAGCTCGCGCCCGGCGAGTCGCGCAAGATCCGCGTCGGCATGAGCGCCGTGCCGAGCGACCGCGAGCGCAGCTACCGCATGATCGTCGAAGAGCTGCCCGCGGCCACCGTCGCGCGCGGCACCGTCGCCATCCGCATGCGCCTGAGCCTGCCGGTCTTCGCCGGCCCGGCGCGCGCCCGTCCCCAGCTGAGCGTCGACGCGCCGCGCCTGTCCGGGCGCAGCGTCGCGCTGTCGCTGGCCAACAACGGCCAGGCCCACCTGAAGGTCGGCGCCATCAGCGTGAGCGGTGAGCGCGACGGCCACGCGCCGGTCACGACGAACCTCGTCGGCTGGTATCTCCTCCCCGGTGGTCGCCGCGACTACCGCGTCGAGCTGCCACCTGGACCGGGCTGCATCCAGCGCATCCACGTGCGCGTCGAGTCCGACGGCGCCCAGCCGATCGACCTGAGCCAGCCCGTCGGCGACGGATCATGCCACCGCTGACGCCGCTCGGCGCGCGTCGCTCGCGAGCGCGCGCCGCCTGGGCCATCGGGGCCTGCGCGCTCGCGGCGTGCGACGGACCCGAGGGCATCCTGGTCGACGATCGCGACGTCACCACCCTGGCCGGCGAGGTCATCACGGCGCCGCTCGGACCGAGCCTCGTGTCGAGCCCGAGCGCTCCGCTTCTTCCGAGCGCGGCGATGCCGGCCGCGCCGGCGCCCCGGCGCGGCCCGACCCACCTCGCGGCCCAGCCCGCCAGGAGCTGGTTGCCGCCCCCGCCGGCGCTGCCCGCGCGCGGCGGTCCGCGCTCGGCGCGCCTGGTCTTCGCGCCGGCGAGCCCCGGCGGCTACAGCCAGCCGGCCACGCCGCTCGCGCCGAGCGGCGACGGTCAGGGCCCGCGGCGCGCGGTGCTCGATCTGGTGGTGAACGGCCTCACCATCGGCGACGTCGACGTGGTCATCGACGGCCGCGACGTGCGCGTGCGCCTCGACGACCTGCGGCGCGCCGGCATCGTGGCCCACGTCCGCTCGGAGCAGGGCGTCGAAGGCCCGGCCTGGGTCTCGCTCATCCAGCTCGGCGACCACGCCACCTTCGTCCTCGACGAGGCCACGCTGGCCTTGCGCATCGACGCGCGCCCCGAGCTCTTCGAGCCGTCGTTCATCAGCCTCGCGCCCGGGCGCCCGGCCGGCATCGTGCAGTACCGCGACACCAGCGCCTTCCTGAACTACGGCGTCCGCCTCGACGACGACGGCCACCTCTCCGGCTCGAGCGAGATCGGCGCGCGCTTCGGCGACGCGCTGCTCGTGACGGCGGCCCGCGCCAGCACGCGCGGCGAGGTCGTCCGTGGCCTGAGCCAGCTCGTCATCGACGACGTGCCCGGCCTCCGCCGCTGGACCTTCGGCGACGCCTTCGCCTCGACCGGCCCGCTCGGCGGCGGGACCTTCCTGGGCGGCGTCACCGTCGAGCGCACGCTGGCCCTCGACCCCTACCTGCCGCACACGCCCGGCCTCGACTTCGAGGACGCCGTCACCACCCCGAGCACGCTCGACGTCTACGTCGACGGCGCGCTCGTCAGCCGCACGCAGATCCCGGTCGGCGCCTTCCGCGTCTCCGACCTGGCCGTCCCGAGCGGCAGCGGCAGCGCGCGCTACGTGCTCACCGACGCGCTCGGGCGCCAGCGCTCGACGACGCGCTCCTTCTATGTGGGCGGCGGGCTCCTCGCCCCCGGCCTCGACCTCTACAGCGCCAGCGTCGGCCTGGCGCGGAAGGACCTCGCCCACCAGAGCTTCGACTATCACCAGCCGGTGGCCAGCGCCTGGCACCGCCACGGCGTGAGCCGCGTCGCCACCGTCGGCTGGCGCGCCGAGGCCGCCCCGCTGCGCCGCTACGCCGGCCTCGGCCCGTCGCTGGCGGTGGCGCTGCCGGCCGGCACGGTCGAGCTCGGCCTGGGCGGCAGCGTCGCCCGCGGGCGCTTCGGCGGCGCCGCCTACCTGGCCTACGACTACGCCGGGCGCGGCCTCGGCGGCTCGCTCTACGCGGCGCTGCGGACGCCCGGCTACGCCACCCTCGGCGTCGACCCGAGCGAGGACCGCCGCCTGGTCGACGTCGGCGCCAGCGCGTCCTGGTCGCAGGGCAAGCTGCGCGTCACCGTCTCCGGTCGCGCCGCCCAGTCGCGCGATCACGGCTGGTCGTGGGGCGGCACGGTGGGCGCGTCGTTGGCCCTCATGCCGAGCCTCGCGCTGGGCGTGAGCGGCGACGTCAGCGGCCGCGACGGCGCCCCGAACGCGGTCGCCTACGGCGTCGTCCTGTCCTTCACGCCGGGCACCGGCTACTCGGCGAGCGCCGCCGAGCACTTCGGCTCGAGCGGCCCCGAGACCGCGCTGTCGGCGAGCGTGCCGGTGCGCGACACGGGCGACGGCACCGCCGTCGGCGTGCACGCCCACGCGCTCCTCGGCGAGCGCCCGCGCATCCAGCTGAACCCGCAGGTGGTGGCCCGCGACGGCCGCCTCGACGCCGCCCTGGTGTACGACGACCAGGGCTTCGGCGGCGCGCTGGAGGCGGCCGGCGGGCTCGTGTGGATCGACGGCACGCCGGTGCTCGCGACGCGCCCGGTGGGCGACGCCTTCGCCATCATCACCGTGCCCGACGGCGTCGAGGCGCGCGCCTTCCGCGACCACCGCGAGATCGGTCGCACCTCCGACGGCGCGCTGGTCATCCCCGATCTGCTGCCCTACTACGCCAATCGCCTGGGCCTGGCGGTGTCCGATCTCGGCCTCGACTTCGAGATCTCGGACGCCGAGCGCCTGGTGTCGCCGGCCTTCCGCGGCGGCGCGCACGTGCGCTTCGGCGTGGTGGCGACGGCGTACCTGCGCGGCCACGTGGTGCTGGTCGGCGGCGCCCCCGACGCGCTCGCCTACGCCACCTTCGTGGTCGCCACCGACGACGATCCGACGACGCCGTCCGTGTCGTCGCCGGTCGGCGCCGGCGGCGAGATCGAGCTCCACGGCATCGAGCCCGGCGACCACACCGCGACCGTCAGCCGCGGCAGCGAGCTCGTGTGTCGCGTGGCGTTCTCGGTCCTCGACGGCATCGGCCCCATCCAGGAGCTCGGCCTCCTCGCCTGTCACGCGCCCGCCGCCCCGGAGACGCCATGAGCCCAAGCCTCTCGCGCGCTGTCGCGCTCGCCGCCCTGCTCGCCGTCGCGCTCGCCGCGCGCCGGGCGGAGGCCACCACGAGCTGCGCCATCCTGTCGGTCGACGACGTCGAGCTCGGCGAGTACGACCCGCTCTTCGGCGTCGAGGTCGACTCGACCGGCGGCATCACCTTCGAGTGCGAGGACGTCGGCCCGGGCGACAGCGTCGTCATCGCCATCGACCGCGGCTCCGGCGCGAGCGGCTTCTCGCCGCGCCAGCTGCTGAGCGGCGCCCATCGCCTGGCCTACAACCTCTACATGGACGCCGCGCGCATGCTGGTGTGGGGCGACGGCAGCGCCGGCACCAACGCCTACGGCCCGGTCACGCCGCCGTCGGGCCAGCCGCTGCAGGTGCCGATCTACGGCCGCATCGCCGGGGGTCAGAACGTCCCGGTCGGGTCCTACCGCGACACGCTCACGGTCACGCTCGTCTACTGAGCGTCGCCGCGGGCGCGCGAGCGCGCGCGCGATGGTCTAAGATGGGCGCGGGAGGACCCATGGACGTGGCAAGGCGGTCGCTGCTCTTCATCGTCGTGGCGAGCGCCGCGTGCTCGGACGACCCCTCGGCCGGCACGACCGGCGACAGCGCGGCGCCCGACAGCGCGGCACCCGACAGCGCGGCCGACAGCGCGGCCGACAGCGTCGCGCCCGACAGCGTGGCGCCCGACGGCGTCGGGGTCGACGGCGACGTCGGGTCGGCGTGCGGCGGCGACGTCGCGCCGGGGCCCGGCCTGGTGGTGACCGACCGCGGGGCCGTGCGGGGGACCATCGTCGACGGCGTGGCCGCCTTCCTCGGCGTGCCCTACGCCGCGCCGCCGGTGGGCCCGCTGCGCTGGAGGCCGCCCGAGGAAGTCGCCTGCTGGGACGGCGTCCGCGCCGCCACCGACTGGGCCTCGGCGTGCATCCAGAAGGACTTCGAGCTCGGCCAGGCCGATGCCGCGGTGGTCGGCTCGGAGGACTGCCTCTACCTCAACGTGTGGGCGCCGACCGCGGCCGCGCCGGCCTCGCGCGGGCGCCCGGTGATGGTGTTCATCCACGGTGGCGGCAACGTCTCGGGGGCGGCGGCCACGACCACCTTCAACCTGAAGCTCTACGACGGCCACGACCTCGCCGCGAAGGAGGACGTCGTCGTCGTGACGCTCGACTACCGCCTCGGCCCGTTCGGCTTCCTCGCGCTGCCGGCGCTCAGCGCGGAGAGCGAGCGCCACGTCTCGGGCAACCAGGGCCTGCTCGACCAGATCGCCGCGCTCGCCTGGGTGCAGCGCAACATCGCCGCGTTCGGCGGCGACCCCGATCGCGTCCTGCTCTTCGGCGAGTCGGCCGGCGCGGTCGACACGCTGGCGCTGCTCGTCTCGCCGCTGGCCGCCCACCTCTTCGGGCGCGCGCTCATGCAGAGCGGCGGCGTCCAGGCCAAGCCGCTGGCCGCGCGCGAGGCGGAAGGCACGGCCTACCTCGACGCCGTCGGCTGCGGCGACGCGGCCGACGCGCTGGCCTGCCTCGACGGCCTCGCGCTCGACGCGCTGGTCGCGCCGGTGACCAACCCCTTCAGCGGCGGCATCGCCGGCGGCGGCGGCTTCGGCCCGAGCATCGACGGCTGGGTCCTGCCCGAGGCGCCGCTCGACGCCATCGCCGCCGGGCACCACAACCACGTGCCGTTCCTCATCGGCGCCAACGCCGACGAGACGATGATCACCGTGCCCGAGGGCAGCGTCACGCCGGCCAAGGTGACGGCCGCGCTCAGCGCCTTCGGCGAGCCCTACGCGAGCCAGCTGCTGGCGCTCTACCCACCCGGCACGACGCCCGCCGAGGCCCGCGCGAGCTGGGTGCGCGCCACCACCGACGGCCAGTTCGTGTGCGGCGCCCGCCGCATCGCGCGCGCCGTCCGCGCCGCCCAGTCCGAGCCGGTGTGGCGCTACTTCTTCAGCCACACCGCCGCGCCCAACGCCGGCGGCAAGAACGGCTCCTTCCACGGCCTCGAGCTCTTCTACGTCTTCGGCGCCGTCGAGCGCCTCTTCGGCGGCGCCGTGGCGCGCCCCTCGGACGAGGCGCTCTCGGCCGCGATGATGGGCTACTGGGCGCGCTTCGCCGCCGGCGGCGATCCCAACGGCGCCGGCGCCGTCGCCTGGCCGGCCTACGTCGGCGCCAGCGACGACACCCTCGAGCTGGCCGACCCGCCCGTCGCGCGCGCCGGCGTGCGCACGGACGCCTGCGACGTGTGGGACGCGCTCAGCGCGAGCCTCCAGCCGTAGGCGGTCTCGTACCGAGTCGCTCCGGCCGCCCGCTCCGCTCGGGATGGCTCCGGCCCGCTACGCGGGCGTCACTCCGGTGGCCTCGCTCCGCACGGGTCGCCGACGCGTCGGCCTCTTCCTCCGACCGCCTGCGGCCGTCTGCGTCCAGAGTCCGACCGGCGACCCGGCTCCGCTCGGAGCGCCGCGACTTCTGCTTCGGCTGGAGCGCGAAGCGCCGCACGTCGCCGAGCGACACCGACGCGATGATGACGTCCCGCGGCGCGTCGGGCCCGAGCTCCGGCTCGTCGTCGGAGTGCGCGCCCATGGCGTCCTGGCCGTCGCGGTAGTAGTTCGCCAGACACGCGTTCAGCCCCGGGTGCACCTCGTCACGCAGGCGCGCGAGGATGGCCGCCAGCGCCGGCGTCCACGGCTCGGGCGCGAACACGCGCCCCGAGTAGCGGTAGACCGCCTCCGGGTCGCCGTGCCAGCTCGTGAGCCGAGGCGTCAGGTGCCGCTGGCCGGCGTTGATCACCGTCTCCTGGCGCAGCGGCAGCTCGGCGACCAACGCCGCCCTGGTCGTCAGAGGGTTGGGATCCCAACCATCGACGAGCTCGATCCAGCCACCCGGCTCGAGGAGCTCTCTCACGCCCCCGCCTCGACCGCGATCACTCGAGGAAGAAGTCCAGCATGAGCTTGGCGCCCGGCACGACCGAGTACGGCTCGAGGTCGGTGACGCCCGCCTCGCGCATGACCTCGTCGTCGATGAAGAAGCGGCCGGTCACCTCGCGCGACGGGCGCGTGAGGACCCAGTGGGCCGCGTCGGCCATGATCTCGGGCTTCCGCGACGCCTTCATCATGGCGTCGCCGCCGAGCATGTCGACGGCCGCCGTGGCGATGGTGGTCCGCGGCCACAGCGCGTTGACGGCGATGCCCTTCGGCGCCAGCTCGGGCGACATGCCGAGCACGCACATCGACATGCCGTACTTGGCCATGGTGTAGGCCACGTGGCTCTTGAACCAGCGTGGGTTCATCGACAGCGGCGGCGAGATGTTGAGGATGTGCGGGTTCGCCGACTTCTCGAGGAACGGGATGCAGGCCTGCGAGCAGGCGAAGGTGCCGCGCGTGTTGACCTGGTGCATGAGGTCGTAGCGCTTCATCTGCGTCTGCAGCGTGCCGGTCAGCGAGATGGCGCTGGCGTTGTTGACGAGGATGTCGATGCCGCCGAAGCGCTCGACCGCCTGCTTCACCGCCAGCCAGATCTGGTCCTCGTGGCGCACGTCGACCACGATGGGCAGCGCCTGCCCACCGGCCGCCTCGATCTCGGCCGCGGCCGTGTAGATCGTGCCGGCCAGCTTGGCGTGCGGCTCCGAGGTCTTCGAGGCGATGACGACGTTGGCGCCGTCCTTCGCCGCGCGCACGCCGATGGCGAGCCCGATGCCGCGGCTCGCGCCAGTGATGAAGAGGGTCTTTCCTTTGAGAGTGTCAGCCGTCATGCCGCGGCCTTATCACGCCGCCCCGCTCTGCGCGAGGGCCGCGCGCCGCGCCGCCAGCCGCGCCCGCTTGGCCGCGTCCTCGCGCTCGCGCTCGGTGTGGGCGTACGGCTCGCGCGTGCCCATGAGCTCGTCGAACCACGGGTTGGTCACGCACCAGTTGGCGTCCTGGTTCGGGCCCATGTGGTGGTCGTAGTGCCAGGGCAGATGCTCGCGCGCCCACTCCGGGTCGAGGTGCGAGCGCTTGTGGACGCGCTGGTAGTGGACGATGCGCCCCCAGATCGTCAGCGTGTAGAGCGGCGCCACCGGCAGGAGCGGCAGGTGCGCCGCGGCCAGCGCCAGCAGCGACCACGTCTCGCGGCCGCCCGAGTGGGTGCCGAAGAGCGGCTTCTCGTAGGTTTCATCGTAGTGGCCGGAGCGGCGCACGTTCCGGTGGTGGTCGTGCCAGTGGAAGGACCAGAAGCTCTCTCGGCGCTTGCCCTCGCCATGGAGAACGTGTTTGTGGATCCACCATTCGGCTGCGTTCGACACGGCGAGCGCGAGCGGGATACCCAACATATCGGCCCCCTGCGTTTGCCGCCCGGCGATGGGCGCGCCGCCAGTTCCGACGCGCCCCAGCAGAGCGGCCGCCAGCACATTGCTGACTAACCAGTCGCAGATTAGTCGAGCGAGGTCCTCATGTCCAACCCGGAGTCGAAAGCCGACCCCAAGGCGTCACCGGCAGCCGACGCCAAGGTGTCCACGGCGCAGAGCCCCGACGACCGCCCGATGCGCGGGTTGATGCCGCCGACGCGGCGCCCGGGCCCGGCCGGCGGCAAGCGCGACACCAACCGCAAGGAGCGCAGCGAGGCGCTCACCAAGGCCGGCCTCAAGCTGTTCCTCGAGCGCGGCGTCGAGAACGTGACGGTCGACGAGATCGCGCGCGAGGCCGGCACGGCCAAGGGCAACTTCTACCGCTATGCCTCCGACAAGAAGGACCTGGTCGACGCCATCATCCAGCCGATCGTCGTGGCCTTCGACGACGCCTTCGAGCGCTGCGACCAGGCCATCGCGGCGGCCAAGACCACGAGCGAGCTGACCTCGACCTACATGCGCCTGGCCTTCGAGCTGTGGGAGGCGCTGCGCAAAGACCCCGACGTGGCCCTCCTCTATCTGCAGGAGGCCCGCGCCCCGTCGATCGGCGCGCGCATCCCCATCACCGACTTCGACAAGCGCATGACCGAGCGGGTCATCGCGCTGACCGAGCATGCCCATCGCCACGGCCTGCTGCGCAAGGTGCCGCCGGCGGTGAGCGCCATCGCCGTGGCCGGCGCCGTCGAGCGGCTGCTCATCGCGCACCTGCGCGATCAGCTCTTCGACAACCCGGCCGACGTCGTCCGCACGTTGGTGATGCTCGTCATGGAAGGCATCGCGGGCTAGCCCTCGGGGCTTCTCGTAGCTGCCCGCATCCCCGTAATCACTGACGTTTCGCATCTTCGGACGGACAAGAAAGCGCTCGCCTCTGGCAATCCGGCTGGATTGCCTTAGCGTCCTGAGGCGATGGTCGCCACTCATCAGCTCGCGCCCGCGGGGCCTCGGCCGGTCCGGATCCTGATGGTCGTGTGCGCGGCGCTCGCGGTCGCCTGCGTCGAGGCGCCGCCCCCGCCGTCGGGCAGCGACAACCCGCTGGCCGACCGGCTGAGCTGCCTCGGCGAGACGCCGGCCTGCCTGAGCGCGTGCGCCTCCGACGAGGTGCTGAGCGGCGCCGCCTGCACCCACGGCGTCTGGACCTGCCCGGCCGGCATCCGCGAGGACCTGTGCTGCGACGCCGTCCATGACCCGGACGGCTGCCCGGTGTGGGGCGACCGCGCCTGCTCGAGCAGCGAGCCGTGCGCCGCCGGCTACACCTGCGTCCGCTCGCGCGCCTTCCCCATCCCGGTCGACCCCGACGAGGTCGGCCTGTGCCGGATCGGCGACTGGTCGCTCGGCCCCTACGACGACTGCAGCCACGACGCGCTGGCGTGGCCCGACGCGCTGCTCGGCGGCGAGGTCGGCCCGGTGCAGGTGCGCGGCGTGGTCGGCGTCGAGCCGCTCTGCGACGACCAGACCTGCATGCCCGACAACCCGTGCTGCCAGCAGTGCACGGGCTCGTACTCGCTGGCGCTGGTGTCGTCGGACGGGGTCGCGTTCTCGGTGTCGCTGCGCACCGAGACGACCGCTTGCGGCGGAACCAATTGCGGGTTCTCCTGCGCGCCGCTCCAACCCGGGCGACGCTATCGGATCTGGGGAGTCTGGGATCCCACCGAAGGCGGCGGCTCCGGGACGCTGTTCTACGCGGGTCACTGTGACGACTAGCCAGGTCTCGAAGCGTCCTTCCTCCCTCTGGTCCCGAAGCTCGTGCTCGTGCTCGTGCACGTCTCTCGTGCTCGTGCTCGTCTTCGGGCTCGTGCTCGTGTCGGGCTGCTCGGGCTCGACCCCGCCGCCCGAGGTCTCGACCGACGCGACGGCCGCGGCCGGCCCCTCCGCGAGCGGCCCGACCGACGTCGCAGAGGCCGCGCCGACCGCGCTCGATGCCGCGGCGCAGGCGGCGCTCCTCGACATCAAGGACCGCCAGAAGTGCAACCGCGTGACCGGCTGCGCGCCGCTCACGACGCTGCTCTCGCGCGGGCCGGCCGTCCTCGACGCGGTGGCCGCGACGCTCGCCGCGGCGCCGCACGCCGACGGCTACTGGGCCGTGGCGCTGACCGACGCGCTGGGCGAGCTCGGCGCCGCCTTCCAGGCCAAGACCGGCATCGAGGTCGCGCCGACCTTCGGCGCCTCGAAGCTCCTGGCGACGCAGATCAACCAGGGCGCACCGTTCGACCTCTTCATGTCGGCCGACGTGAAGCAGATCGACGCCGTCATCGCCGAGGGCGGCTGCGACGCCGGCTCGAAGGCGCTCTACGGCCGCGGCCACCTGGTCATCTGGACGCGCGACGGCGGCGTGAAGGGAGCCGAGTCGCTGGCCGAGCTCGCCGACGCGCGCTTCCGTCGCATCGCCATCGCCAACCCCGACACCGCGCCCTACGGCGCGGCGGCCAGGGCCGCGCTCGAGAAGGCCGGCCTGTGGTCAGAGCTCGAGGCGCGCATCGTGAAGGGCGAGAACCTGCGCCAAGCGCTGCAGATGGCTGAGTCGGGCAACGCCGACGTCGCCATCGTGTCGCGTTCGCTTGCCATCGGCTCGAAGGGGGTCTGGCATCCGATCGACGACGCGCTGCACGCGCCGATCGAGCAGGCGCTGGTCGTGTGCCATGGCGGCAAGGCGCTGGCCGACTTCATCCTCGGGCCGGAGGGCCAGGCCATCCTCGCGCGCTGGGGCCTCGACCGCTGATGGACCTCGAGCCGCTGGCCCTGTCCTTCGGCATCGCGGCGCTGGCCACCGTGCTGGCCGCGCTGGTCGGCGTCCCGCTGGCGGCGCTGCTCACGCGCCCGTTCCCCGGCCGCGAGCTGGTCGACGCGCTGGTGACGGCGCCCATGGTGCTGCCGCCGACCGTGCTCGGCTACTACGTCCTCGTCGCCGTCGGCCACGACTCGGCCATCGGCCAGGCCTGGGAGGCGCTCACCGGCTCGAGCCTCGTCTTCTCGTTCAGCGGCCTCGTGCTCGCCG
>JAXLYZ010000040.1:0-94474 GCA_046351155.1 Myxococcota bacterium | reverse complement strand
CCGTCGGCGCCGGCCGGCTCCGTGCGGACCTCGGGCTGGATCTCATGGCGGTGGGCGGCACGCTCGCGAGCGTTCCGACGATCAAGCTCCTCGGCCTCACCAGCATCAGCACCCGCTTCGGCGTCTTCAACATCTTCGAGACCCTCAGCGGGCCGGTGATCTCGGCGACTTACGCGACAACGGCGGTGCAGCTGGTGGGCCTCGACGTGGGCGATCTCGATCGCGACGGCGACGCGGACATCCTCGTGGCGTTCGACATGGGCGCGAGCGGGACCGAGCTCGTCGTGTACCGCCAGAACAGCGATGGCACCTACACCGAGCTCCCGACCGGTGACCTCGTCAGCCAGGGCGGTGTGAACAGCGTAGCGCTCAGCGATGTCGACCAGGACGGCCGCCTCGATGCGGTCGTCTCGCTCGATGACGCCTACAGCACGTCGATCGAGGTCCTCTATCAGGACCGCGCGTCCGCCACGCCCAGCTTCGTGGCCGACCACAGCTTTGTCGCGAGCGGCCACGAGACGAACTTCGGCATCCCCGCCGACATGGATCGCAACGGCCGCCCGGACTTCGTCACCATCGAGCTCAACAACCAGTCTGCGAGGATCTTGCCCGCGCGTTGAGCACGGCCTCCGGCTGCGAGCGCGCACCGCGGCACTGGCCGCGGCCGCGCCCGGGGCCGGCGTCGCGCCCGTCGGGCACGATCTCCGAGCACCGGTTGACGCCGAGGCCGGGGACCGTCACAATTCGGCCAATCGCGGTGCGCGACGAGGGTCGATGGAACTAGTTTGGGAAGAGGACGGCCAAGAGCAGAGCATCGATATCGGGCCGGACCGACCCGAGGTGCTGCTGGGACGCCACCAAGACTGTGACATCCGCGTTCAGCGGCCGTCGGTCAGTCGCCGTCATGCGCTCTTCAGCTGGACCAACGGCGGCGTCGTCGTCACCGATCAGGGCTCGACGGCCGGCACGTTCATCGACGGCAACAAGATCACCAAGGCGCGCGTCCAGGTCGGGCAGGTCGTCAACGCCGGCGGCATCATGGTCCTGCTCGACGCGGGCGTCGCCCAGCCGGCAGCCAAGCCCGCCGCCCCCGGTCGCAAGACCGTCGACGACTTCCAGGACATCGGCAAGAGCCGGCGCGAGGAGTCGACCGCCGGAGGCCGTCCGGCCGCTCAGAGCGGAGCCGGCGGCGGCAAGAAGGAAGTCGATCTCGACAAGCTCTTCGACGATCCCCCCGTGCGCCGACGCGGCGCGGCGGGCAAGGACGAGCCCGAGCCCGCTCGCAAGGGCGCCGCTCCCGCGGCCAAGGCCGCGCCTCCTCCGGCCAAGAAGGCCGGCTTCGACGCCAACGACTTCTTCAAGTCGGGCGGCGACGACGAGGATGACGGCTTCGACGCCCCCCCGCCCGAGCCGGTGCGGCGCCGCGGCGACGACGCCGGCGACAAGGGCAAGGCCGCTGCCGCCCCGGCCAAGGCCGCCGCGGCCGCTCCGGCGCCCAAGGTGTCGGCCAAGGCCAACCTCGCCTGCTACCTCCTCTACATCGACGACGACGGCGCCGACGCCGAGGTCCGCGTCGAGCGCGACGGCGAGCCGCTGCTCATCGGCCGCCGCGAGCCCGCGGTCATCAAGGTCCACAACGCCAGCGTCTCCGGCAAGCACTGCACGGTCGGCTGGCAGGACGAAGAGGTCGTCGTGCGCGACCTCGGCAGCTCCAACGGCACCTTCATCAACGGCGAGCGCGTGCGCCGCGGCGTGCTCAACGATGGCGACGTCCTGCGCTGCGGCCGCTTCGAGCTGCGCGCCTCGTTCGTCGAGCACAAGGACATCGCCCAGGCCGAGTACGAAGAGTGGGGAGACGACTGGGAGGACGACGAGCTCGATCCGGGCCAGCCCAACTTCCACATCATCTACCAGGACAACCGCGGTCAGCTGACCGGCGTCACGATGGGCGAGAAGGAAAAGCACCTCGCCGTCGGCAGCCGCGGCTGCGAGATCAACATCGAGAAGCGCGAGGTCGAGCCCGAGCACTGCGAGTTCGAGTGGGACGACGGCATCCTCGTCGTGAAGGACCTGAAGTCCGAGTCGGGCACGTTCGTGAACGACAACCAGGTCGAGGGCGACGAGAGCGTGCGCAACGCCGACGTGGTCGTGGTCGGCACCTGCCGCCTGCGCGTCGTGCGCGGCACCTCCGACGACTGGGAGCCCCCGCCCGCCGAGAAGCGCAGCGAGAAGGCCGACGTCTGGGCGCGCCACCTCGACAACCGCGACGACGACCTCGAGATCCTCTTCATCGACGGCGAGCTCGACGACGGCAGCGGCCGCCACGAGCTCTCGCTGTGGGGCAACGGCGAGGCGCGCATCGAGGTCAACCAGGACGGCGCGAAGCGCACCGCCACCGGCCAGCTCGATCGCGATCTGCGAAAGATCCTTTACGACGCCATCCTCAAGTCGGGCTTCCCCGACGCCAAGCCGGTCAAGAACCGCGCGGGCGAGGTGCCGGCCGAGCTGCACCTGTTCCAGGGTCGCGACGAGGCCAAGATCACTATGAGCAAGAAGCTCACCCAGCGCTCGCCGGCCTACCACGAGGTGCTCGAGCTGCTCCGCTCGATCGCCCACGAGCTCGCCGCCGACTGAGCACCCGCGGCGTTCGACCTCCGGGCGTCGAGGTGCGGGAGCGAGATCGGCGGTGGCCGCCCACGCGGCCCGGTCTCAGGGGTTCGGCTTCTGCTCGCGGAGCTCGACGCGGCGGCGCGTGCCGCGGTCGCTCTTCACCAGCTGGAAGTCGACGTCGATGTAGCCCTTGAACGACACCCGCACGAGCGGCGGCGGCTGGCTCGGGTCCCAGTCGATGGTGTACGGCGTCGTGCCGACGACCTTGCCGGCGAGCGTGACGGTGGCGCCGAGCGGCTCCGAGACGATCTCGACGCCCGGCAGCTTCTCGGCGACCACCTCGCCCGAAGCCGCGTCGTCGGCGGCCGCGACGGCGTCGCTCGCGGTCTCCGCGTCGGCGCTCGGCGCGGTCGCGAGCGGTGCCACGGCGGTGTCGGCGGCGGCGCCGACGGCGCTGTCGGGCGCTACGTCGTCGGCCGCGGCCACGGCCGCGTCGGCCGCCGGACCCGCGTCGGCCGCGGCCTCGCGCGTCGCGGTCACGGGCGGAGGCGCCGTGGCCGACGACTCCCACGGCTTGACCACGAACAGCGCGGCGGTCGCGCCGCCGAGGACCACGATGACGATCACCGCCCAGAGCCAGGCCTTGCTACCCGAGGGCTGGCCGGGACCGGAGCGCGGCTGGAGCCGCACCCCGTCCATGGGGTCGCGGTGTGCACGACCTCGCCGCTGCCGACGATGTCGAAGCCGGCGGCCCCGGCCGGACGCGACGGCCGCAGCTGGAGGTCGGGCCCGCTGGCGCGCGCCGGCGCGGGCGCGGCCGCCACGGGTTGCGGCGCCGGCGCCGCGGGCGCCGCCACCGGCTGCGCCCCCATCGCCGTCACCGTCGACGGGCGCGGCGGCGCGTTGGTGGCGATGGTCTTGTTGCCTTGCAGCGCGTCCATCGCCGCCACGTCGGCCATGGCGATGGTCGGCGACTCGCTCGAAGGTACCGCCGCCTTGAGCGGCGCATCGCGGCACGCGAGGAGCGCCTCCGCCGGCGGCGCGCCCGTTGGCGGGGCGGTTCTCCGGCTTCTTCTGGAGGCACCGCATGATGAAGTCGACGAGCGGTCCCTCGAGCACGCGGCCGTCGACGACCGGCGGCTTGGGCTGCTCGGTCAGGTGCGCGATGGCGCAGTCGGCGGGCGACGGGTAGTCGAAGACGCGCCGGCGCGCGAGCATCTCGAACAGCACGCAGCCGAACGAGTACATGTCGGTGCGGGTGGTGATCTCGCCGCTCTCGACCTGCTCGGGCGAGATGTAGCGCAGCGAGCCGACGATGAGGCCGGCCTTGGTCTCGACCGTGTTGACCTGGCCCTCGCCCGGGTCGCGCTTGATCTTGGCCACGCCGAAGTCGAGGATCTTCACGAAGTCCCGACTCGAGGTCGTGGTCTGCACCATGATGTTGTCGGGCTTGAGATCGCGGTGGACCACGTTGATCTCGTGCGCGACCGCGAGCGCTTCGGCGATCTGGATGCCGATGTCGCAGACGCGGCGCGCCGTGAAGGGCGCCTCCTTCTCGATGAGCTTGGTCAGCGACTGCCCGTCGATGAACTCCATCACCAGGAAGAGGCGACCGTCGTCCTCGCCGAAGTCGATGAGGTTCACGATGTGCGGGTGCTGGCACTGCGCGATGACGCGCGCTCGCGCTGGAAGCGCGCGGCCGTGACCTCGTCGCTGCTCATGTGGAGGAGCTTGATGGCGATGCGGCGGTTCAGCAGCTCCTGCGTCGCCAGGTAGACGGCGCCCATGCCGCCCTTGCCGAGCTGCTTCTCGATGCGATAGCGGCTGGCGAAGATCGTCCCGGGCGCGAGCTCGATCGAGCTCGGCCCACGCTGCGGCGCGGCCGCCCCACCGAAGGCCGGCTTGGATGGCGCGGGCGCGGGCTGGCGGCGGCGCGGGCTTGGGCTGCGGCGGCGTCGGCATCGCGGCCATGCCCGGTGACGAGGTGCCGGAGGCGCGCGCGGCCGGATTCGAGGGCGGCGGCGGGTTCGGCCGCGGCCCAGTGGTCGCGGGGATGCGCGGCGACGACGCCGGACGCGGCACCCCCGGCCGCGAGGCGGGGTTCGAGGGCGCGGCCAAGGGGGGCGCCGAGGCCGGCGGCGTCGGGCGCGGGCTCTGCCCGGTGACGGGTCGAGCTGCCGGGTTCGAGGGCGGCGGCAACGTCCCCGGGCGCGCGGGGGGCCGCGCGGCGATCGGGGCCGGCGCCGTCGGGACGACGCCCGATGGCGGCCGCGCAGGTGGCCGCGGAGCCGGTGCCGCAGGTTTGGGCTTGATGCCGCCGCTGCCCGGTTGGGTCCTTCCTGCGGCGTCGTCCTGGTCGGGGGTATCGGCCATTCAATCCTCGTCCGCCGAGCGCGCACGTTACCACCAACTTTGAATGCTCGCGAGGGCCGGCCGTCGCCAACCGTCGGCCCGACGCTCGCCAAGAATTCGCGCGGCCGTTAATTTCACGCGGGCGACCCGCCCCTCGGAGACGATATGCGCCGGCTCGTGCTCGCGTCCCTCGCGCTGATGTTCATGGCTCCCGGTGCGCTCGCGTGGCGGCAGTGGCCCGACCCCCAGCGCGACGACAGCGACGCGGATCGCGACGGCGGCGACTATCGCGAGGGCCGCGACGGGCGCGACTATCGCGATGGGCGCGATGGGCGCGACGACCGCGACCGCGGCCAGCCCATCCCGGCGCAGGTCGACTACCGCGCCCTCGAGCGCGCCGTGCTCGACGAGATGAACCTCTTCCGGAAGGATCCGCGCGCCTACGTGGCCAAGCTCGAGGCGGTGCGCGACGCCATGCGCGGCAACCTCATCATGCGCGAGGGCGAGACGCCGATCGCCACGCAGGAGGGCGTCTCGGCCGTGAACGAGGCCATCGCCGTCCTGTCGCGCGCCTCGCGCCGGCTGCCGCGCTTCGCCCACTCGAACGGCCTCGCCGACGCCGCGCGCGAGCACGCCGACGACCTGGCCCAGAGCGGCGCGCTCGGCCACGACGGCACGGACGGCTCCTCGCCCGACCAGCGCGTCTCGCGCCACGGTCGCTGGGTCAACATGGTCGCCGAGAACATCGCCTTCGGCCCGACCACCGCCGAGGACATCGTCGTCGGCCTCATCATCGACGACGGCGTCGCCGACCGCGGCCACCGCGACATCCTGCTCGAGGGCCAGCTCTTCTTCGCCGGCGTCGCCTGCGGCCCGCACCCGAGCTACGGCACGACCTGCGTCATCGACTACGCCACCGGCCTCGAGACCGGCCCCATGCGCAAGCCGCGCAACAACTGGCGGCCGAACATGGGCCCCGAGTAGACGAAGCCGGTCCACACCTGCACGAGCACCGCGCCGGCGTCGAGCTTCCGCTGCGCGTCGACCGCGCTCATGACCCCGCCGGCGGCGATGACCGGCAGCCTCGGGCCGGCGCGCCGCACGATCTTCTCGACCATCGTCGTGGCGCGCGCCTCGAGCGGCGCGCCGCTGAGGCCGCCCGGCTCGCGCACGGTGCGACCGCCGGCCGAGAGGCCCGCGCGCGACAGCGTGGTGTTGGTGGCGACGACGCCGTCGAGGCCAGCCGCGAGCGTCGCCTCGAGCGCGCGATCGAGCGCCGCGTCGTCGAGGTCGGGCGCGAGCTTCACGAGCAGCGGCACGCCGTGCGCGCCGCGGCGGCGCACCAGCGCGGTCAGCAGCTCCTCGAGCGCCGAGCGCTCCTGCAGCGCGCGCAGCCCGGCGGTGTTGGGTGAGCTCCCGTTGACGACGAGGTAGTCGGCCAGCGGCGCGAAGCGCTCGAGCAGGCGACCGTAGTCCTCGGCGGCGAGCTCGTTCGGCGTCGACTTGTTCTTGCCGAGGTTCACGCCCACCACGAGCTCGGACGGCCGGCGCCGCGCGAGCCGCGCCGCGAGGTAGTCCTCGCCGCGGCTCGGGAAGCCCATGCGGTTCACGAGCGCCAGGTCCTCGGCCAGGCGGAAGACGCGCGGCCGCGGGTTGCCCGGCTGCGCCCGCGGCGTGACGGTGCCGACCTCGACGTGGCCGAAGCCGAGCGCGCCGAGCCCGTCGATGCCGAGGCCGTCCTTGTCCCAGCCGGCCGCGAGCCCGATCGGGTTCGGGAAGCGCAGGCCGAAGGCGACGACCGGCTCGGCCGGCACGTGCAGCAGCGCGCGCAGCGCGGCGCACAGCGGCGGGACCGCGCCGAGCGCGCGCATTCCGGTGAGCGCCAGGCGATGGGCCAGCTCGGGATCGAGGCGGAAGAGCAGCGGTCGCAGGAGCTCGTACATCGCGCTCAGCGCCCGAGGAAGGCGTACACCTCGGCCGCCCGCGCCGGCTCGATGCGGCCCGAGCGCTCCCAGCGCGCGACCAGCTCCGAGAGCCGGAAGACGGCGTGGAACGCCTTGCCCGAGGCCTCGACCACCTCGCGCGCGCCGCCCTCGCGATCGATGAGCACGACCACGTCCTTCACCTCGAGGCCGACCGACTCGAGCTGCGCGAACGCCTCGAGCTTCGAGTCGCCGCGCGTCGCCACGTCGTCGATGACCACCACGCGCTCGCCGGCGGCGAAGACGCCCTCGACCTGCGCGCCCGTGCCGTAGCTCTTGGCCTCGCGCCGCGGGTACACCAGCGAGCGGTTCAGGTGCAGCGCCAGCGCCGTGCCGATCGGCAGCGCCGCGTAGGGCAGCGCGGCCAGGTGGTGATACGAAAGCGACTTGACCACCCCGGCGTAGGCCACGGCGGCCCGGGCCAACAGATCCGGGTGCGCCACCAGGCGGCGCAGGTCGATGTAGATGGGCGACGTCTGCCCCGACTTGAGCGTGAACTCGCCGAAGCGCACGAGGCCGCGATCGACCAGCGCGTCGGCCAGCGCGTCGTCGACGCCAGCGCGCCGCGCCGTCACGGCGGGCGCGTTCTTCATGGCCTCGACCAGCTGGATGGCGGCCGCGCGCGCGTCGCCGCGCAGCGCGCGCGACACCGGCACGATGAGCCCCAGGCCGTCGGCGCGGCGACCGGCGGCCAGCGCGCGCAGGAGGTCGCCGCCCTGGGCGCCGACCCCGGGCGCCAGGATCCACGCGTCGGGGAGGATGCGGCGCACGTCGGCCAGGCGCTCGGGCTCGGTCGCGCCGACCACCACGCCGAGGTTCCGGTGCTCGCCGCGCCAGCTGGCTACGAGGCGCGCGGTCCGCTCCCAGAGCGGCTCGGCGCCGGCGTCCTGGACCTCGGCCGCGCCCGGGTTCGAGGTGCGCACGAGCGCGAAGACGCCGCGCTCGGCGTGGGCCAGGAACGGCGCGACGGCGTCCTGGCCGAGCCACGGCACGACCGTCGTCGCGTCGGCACCGAGGTCGCCGAAGATGGCCTGGGCGTAGGCCTCGCCGGTCGAGCCGATGTCGCCGCGCTTGGCGTCGACGATGACCGGCGCGTGCTCGCCGAGCATCGCCACGATGGCCTTCAGCGCCTGCCAGCCCTCGGAGCCGTAGGCCTCGTAGAAGGCGCTGTTGGGCTTCCAGCAGAGCGCCAGATCGGCGGTCGCGGCACACAGCGCGCGGGCGTGGCGCACGAGCTGCTCGGTCGGGCCGAAGCCGGGCTCGAGGTCCTCGCCGCGCGGATCGAGGCCTACGCAGAGGAGCGAGCCGGTGTCGCGCGCCCGCGCCTCGAGCCGCTCGAAGAAGCCGATGCCCGGCACCTCAGGCCTTCCCGAGGACCATGGCCAGGAGCGCCATGCGGACGTACATGCCGTTCTCCATCTGCCGGAAGTAGGCCGCGCGCGGGTCGTCGTCGAGGGTCCGGGCGATCTCGCCGACGCGCGGGAACGGATGCATGACGACCATGTGATCCTTGGCGTGGTGGAGCGTCTCGGGGCCGATGGTGTAGGCGTCCTTCAGCCGCTGGTAGAGCGCCTCGTCCTCGAAGCGCTCCTTCTGGACGCGCGTCACGTAGAGGACGTCGGTCTTGGCGATGAAGGGCTCGAGGCTCTCGCTCTCGTGGTGGCGGATGCCGGCCCGGTCGAGCTCGGCGATGATCTCGCGCGGCATCTTCAGGACCTCGGGCGAGACCAGGTTGATGGTGATGTCGTACATGCTGGCGAGGCGCGCCAGCGAGTGTACCGTGCGGCCGTAGCGCAGGTCGCCGAGCAGCGTGATGGTGAGCCCGTCGACGCCGATGTCGCCGGTCGCGCGCGCGCTCTCGGCGGCGTCGCCGCCGCGCCCGGCGCCGAGCTCCATGAAGATGGTGAAGAGGTCGAGCAGCGCCTGGGTCGGGTGCTCGCCGATGCCGTCGCCGGCGTTGAGGATGGGCTTCTTGGCGACGCGCGCGGCCTCCTCGGCGCTGCCGGCCTGCGGATGGCGCAAGACGATGCAGTCCGAGTAGGCCTCGAGCGTGCGGATGGTGTCGGGCAGCGACTCGCCCTTCGACACGCTCGAGTAGCGCACCTCGTTGATGGGGATGACGGTGCCGCCGAGGCGCTGCATGGCGGCCATGAACGAGCTCGCCGTGCGCGTCGACGGCTCGTAGAAGAGGTTCGTCAGGATCTTGCCCTTCAGCAGATCGAAGGAGCCGATGCGCGCCACCATCTCGCGCATCTCGCGCGCGACGCCGAAGACGTAGCCGAGATCGGCCTTGCTGAACTGGCGCACCGAGATGATCGAGCGCCCGTACCAGGGCGCGTCCTGCCGATCGCCGAACGGAAGATGCGGGCTCGCCGGGCGGCCCTCGGGCGGTCGATACGTCGTCATGGGATCGCCTCCTCGACGCGGTCAGAGCACGAAGTTGCCGAGCTTCTCGACGAGCTTCACGTACGCCTCCATGGCGTCGTCCTCCTCCATGCCGCGACGCTTGTCCCACGCGTCCCACTTGGCGCGGCCGCGCACGTCGAGCATGCCGGGGCGACCGCCGCTGACGTCGCCGATGGTGGCCTGCTTGAAGAGCCCATACATGTCGAGCTGGACCGGCGTGGGCTGCGGCGGCAGGGTCTTGCTCTTCTCGACCGCGGCCTCGAACTTCTGCTTCATGGACATGGCCTTTCCTTCGAATGAGCGGGGCGTGCCCCATCGGCGCGCGCGCGCATCCTGGCCCTGATGGCGTGCGCGGGCAAGGCCCGAACGAAGGCAGCCGAGCGCGGGGGCGACCATGGGCGAGGCCATGCGATTGACACCCGCCCGGGTCAGCGTAGCGTCGGCCCGGTTCGGCTCGCACCGGAGGAAAGCATGCCCAGAACGCTCGTCGGCGGACTCATCCAGCTCTCGCTCCCGGCCCTCGACGCGAGCGCGACGCCGCTCGAGGTGCGCGACGCCATGTACGACAAGCACCTGCCGCTCATCGAAGAGGCGGGCAAGCGCGGCGTGCAGGTGCTGTGCCTGCAGGAGGTCTTCAACACGCCGTACTTCTGCCCGTCGCAGGAGCCCAAGTGGTACGACACCGCCGAGCCGGTGCCGGGCCCGACCGTGGCGGCGCTGAGCCTCATCGCCAAGAAGCACCAGATGGTGATGGTGGTGCCGCTCTACGAGCGCGAGATGGCCGGCGTCTACTACAACACCGCGGCCGTCATCGACGCCGACGGGACCTTCCTCGGCAAGTACCGGAAGAACCACATCCCGCAGGCGAACCCGGGCTTCTGGGAGAAGTACTACTTCAAGCCCGGCAACCTCGGGTACCCGGTCTTCCAGACGCGCTACGCCAAGGTCGGCGTCTACATCTGCTACGATCGCCACTTCCCCGAGGGCGCGCGCCTGCTCGGTCTGAACGGCGCCGAGATCGTCTTCAACCCGTCGGCCACGGTGGCCGGTCTGTCGCAGTACCTCTGGAAGCTCGAGCAGCCCGCGCACGCTGTCGCGAACGGTTACTTCATGGGCTGCATCAATCGCGTGGGCACCGAGGCGCCGTGGAACATCGGGAAGTTCTACGGGAACAGCTACTTCGTCGACCCGCGCGGCCAGATCGTCGCGTGCGGCTCGGAAGATGAGGACGAGCTCATCGTGGCCGAGCTGGACCTCGACATGATCGAGGCGGTGCGCCGCACCTGGCAGTTCTACCGCGACCGCCGACCGGAGACGTACGGCGATATGGTCAAGCAGCTTCCCTGACCGACTCGTCCGGTGCATCATGGCCGCGGGCCTCCAGATGGAGGCCCGTTGCACACTGGGGTCACTGTCGGGCGACCCCAGCTCGCCCCGGGGGGTCACGTGATACGTCGCCTAATCGAACGCGCAGGCTACGGCCTGGGGTTGCGCCACGCGGGTTGGGTCGAGGTGCTCGTCTCGAGGGGCGACGAGCGGTGGCTCGGGCGCGGCCTCGACGAGGACGCGGCGCTGGCCGACGCGCTGCGGCAGATGGCGCCGTCGGCGCTGGCGCAGGCGCTGATCGCTCAGGCGCTGTCGGGGCTGGCCGAAGCCGCTCCATCGGGCGCGAGCGAGAGCTCGGGCGCGGCGGCGCGCGAGGCCGCTCCGGTGGCCGTGCCCGTCGACGCGGGCGCGTCGGAGTCGCCGCGTCCGGCCCCGAGCGAGGGCGCGAGCTCCAGCCCGAGCCCGCTCTCGAGCTCCATGCCGAGCCCGGCCGCGAGCCCCAGCGAGGCCGTGGTCGAGCCGGCGCCGGCCGTGGTCCTGCCGCTGGTCGTGGCCGCCGACAACGCCGATGGGCCGCGCCTGAAGCGCGCGCCCGCGCCACCGTCGCCGGCCATCCCGCTGCGCAAGATCGACGAAGATCTGGCCGAGCTCGAGGTGCTCGACGAGCGCCTGAAGTTCATGCTGCCCGACCTCGCCGCGCTGTCGCGCGACCTCCAGCGCATGGGCTTCATCGCGTTCATCGCGCGCGCCCGCCACATCGCCGCGCGCGCCGGCGACTCGCGCGTCGAGAAGCTGGTGCAGCGCATCGCCAGCCGCCTCGGCGAGCTGGCCCAGCAGCTGTGGCCCGGCTCGGTGCGCGCGCTGCAGCTGAAGGCCACGCCGCTCCAGGCCGGCGCCGACCTCGGCATGCCGAGCGGCGGCAAGCTCCACGACTGGGCCGAGGCCGCCGAGGCCGCCGAGCGCCTCATCTAAGAGCGGCGCGGCAGCCTGGCCGAGCGCGGCCTCGACGAGTTCGGCTGGGCCGACGTGTCGGCCTGCATGCCGGCGCCGAACGACGCCGACGCGCGCCTCGAGCAGGTGCGCCACGCCATGGAGAAGTTCTTCGGCCAGCTCGATCGCGCCTCGCCGAGCGAGACCGATCGCGAGCTTCAGCAGTCGCCCGAGAAGGCCGTGCCCGACCTCCTGCGCTGGGCGCGCGAGATCCGCTGGCTGCGACCGCACGTCGACGATCGGCTGGCCTGGGGCCAGGCGATGGGGCGCTTGCGCTGGGCCGTCACGCGCCTCGTGAAGGAGGCGCGCGACCAGCTCGCGCAGCTGGTCGACGAGGACTTCAAGCCGCCCAAGTCGTGGCCGATCGAGCTCGGCGAGGACCCGGTGGCGAAGGCGCGCAAGAAGGCGCGCAGCGCGCTCTTGAAGCGCAAGCCCGACCCCGTCACGACCACGCCCGAGATCGTCGCGGCCTGGCTCGGCGAGGCCTTCGAGCTCGGCGACGCCTTCACCACCAGCGAGATCGGCGAGCGCGTGCTCGACCTCGCCGCCATCATCCAGGCCATCCCGGCCGACGAGTCGTCGGGGCGCGATCGCAAGTATCGGCGCCGCCTGAAGCTGCTCCAGGACGACCTCTACACGCGCGCCAACGGCGCGGCTCCGCCGGGTGCCGGCGCGACCGAGAACGAGGAGCCGACGGCGGCCAACGACGGTCCGGCCGAGGCCGACGAGGGCGATCTCGCGTTCCAGCGCCTGCTCACGCTCGTGCGCCAGAAGGTGTCGGGCAAGACGGCCTTGTTCGTGTCGAACCGGGCCGATCCGCAGCTCAAGGACAAGCTCGAGAAGGAGCTCGGCATGGCCATCGAGTGGGCCGAGATCGATCCGCGCCGGCTGCAGGCGCGCATCGAGTCGGTGCGCCGCATGAGCTACGACATCGTGTTGTCGGCCACCGGTTTCCAGGGTCACTCGGTCGACGCGACGCTCGGGCGCGAGACGCGGGCCGTGGGCCTGCCCTACGTGCGCGTCAACCGCGGCCGGCTGACGACGTGTGTCCGCGCCATCGCGCGCCAGTTCGGGTTGCTGGAGGCGGCCTGAGCGTGCATGCTGCGCCCCGGCCGACCGTCCCGAACCCGGGGCGGTGCCGCGAAACACACATCTGATCAGCAGGTTAGAAGCGATGACGACCCCCGAGCGTCCCCAAGTCCCCGGCCCGAGTGACGACCCCGAGGTGCTCGAGGAGTCGCTGCTCGAGGCGCGTGACCTCCTCGAAGAGGTGCTCGATCAGGTGGCCGAGGCGGCCTTCGTGATCGGCGCTCCGCGCGGCCTCCTGCCGACCACGGCCGACGGCGACGTCGAGTTCGACGAGGCCGATCTCGTGAAGACCAACCACCCGACGCTCATCGCGATCGCCAAGATCGCCGAGGCGATCTACGCGGCGCTCGAGACGCTGCCGGAGCCGCCCGAGGACGAAGAGGGCGACGACGAGGACGGCGGCGAAGAGGAGTGAGCTCCTCCTGAGCGAAGCCGGGTCGCCCGGCGGCCTCTGCACGCAGCCCCGCAGAAGGCGGGGCGGAGGAAGATGCGGGGCGACCCGCGCGGAGCGAGCGGCCGAACAAGTCGAGCCGCTCGCCCCGTGAGCGGCCTCAGTCGGTCACGTCATACGCCTGGGTGTGATAGACGTGGCCGCCCTCGTCGACCACGTCGACCTGCCAGTGGCCGGCGTCCTTCTTGCCGATCTTCTTCTCGGCCCAGGTGCGCCAGCCCTTGCCGCTGCCCACGTCGATGGAGATGCGCCACGTCTCCTTGCCGGCCTTCTTCCAGACGAAGGCGACCGTCGCCTTGGGGCCGGGATTCTTGAACTCGAACCAGGCGACGACCTTCGCGTCGCTGCCGATGGTGAAGCTCGTCTTGCGCTCGCTCGGCAGCCGGTCCTCGATGGCCGGCGCCAGCGCCGCGTCGTTCACGCTGATCGGGAACATGGCCTGACCGCTCGGCTCGACCTGGCCCGTCGGCTCGACCGGCTTCTCGATCGGCTTCGGCTCGACCGGCTTCTCGACCGGCTCGGTCGGCTTCGGCTCGACCGGCTCGGTCGGCGTCGCCTCGACCGGCGTCTCGACCGGCGCCGTCGGCTTCGGCTCGACGGGCTTCTCGACTGGCTCCGTCGGCTTCGTGCGTGGCGACCGCCAGCACACCCCGCAGAGCCCAGCGCTACAACGGCTCTGACCATCGCCAACAAGAGCACCTTGGCGCTGCTCGAGAAGTCGGCGCGGCGTCCTGCATCGCGGTCGCGGCCCAGGCGGCGAGCGAGCTGGATGCGACGCGTCGAGGCCGCATGCTCGACATGGAGAAGGTGGCCGCCGTCATCGCGGCCGCGCGCACGACCACCGGCATGCTCATGACCGCGGCCGAGATCGCGCTCCTGCGCACCTATGCCCGCGAAGCGCTGCGTCAGCAGCAGCTCAAGGACGAGGCCCACGACCCAGTTGGTGCAATGCGCCGCCAAGAAGGCCGAGGTCCGCCGCGTGGCCGAGGTCAACGGCGCGGGCAGCGCGGCCATCCGCAGGGCCGAGGCCGGCGACGCCTCCGAGTACGCCGAGCCCCGCAGCGTACGTGAAGGCGCGCTCGGGCTCAACCTCAAGATCAAGAGCAGCGGCGGCGTCGGCGCAAGCCGAAGATCACCAAGCGCGGACCGAAGCTGGCGCGCAAGTACCTCTACCTGGCGGTGCTGCGCTGTTCGAGTGCCACGCGCGACTTCAAGGCGTGGCACCAGCGCAAGGTCGAGCGCAGGGCGCCCTGCGTGCTGTCGGCGGTAGCGCCTGCGCGCAAGCTCGCCTCCGCCCTCTGGCACGTCGCGCGAGGCGCCCTCGACGCGACCAAGCTCGATCGAAGCGGCCTGGGCTCACCTGCCCACGCAAGGAGACCTCCATGATGCGTGTTCAAGCCGCCCGACGACCTCGCATGCCACGCGGCGCGCACCGACCTGACGAGCGACCTCCCCTTCTTCCGCTGACCCATGAGAGGTCCGGCGGAGTCCCCCGAGGCGCTCAGAAGGTATCGAGCGGATGCAATGCCCAAGGCGGTGCCGATCCGGCGCCGCACCGGCGGACGCCCCATGTAAGAGGTCGAAGCCCACCTCGCCTGGCGGTCTTCCAGGTCGAGCGCGCGCTCACCCTCAGCACGAGTCCAAACTGGCCCTACCTGGTGGAGCCCAGCATCGGATTCGTGCCCGCATCCGCCAATCGATCCATTTCGGCGACGCTTGACTTGCCATGAGAGAAGAGGCTGACATGAAGGCCCGCGCGGAGCAGTTCCAGGAGTGATGCTCGCGGAGCGAGCGGCCGGAGCGAGCGGAAGCCAGGCCGCCCGGCGGCCTTGCACGCAGCCCCGCAGAAGGCGCGGAGGAAGAGGCCGGACATGGGGGCGGTCTCCGCGCGGAGCGAAGCCTCGAGTGACGCTCGCGAGCGAGCGGCCGGAACAAGCGAGCCGCGGCCTGCCCGGCGCCCTGCACGCAGCCCCGCAGAAGGCGGGCGGGAGGAAGGAGGCCGACATGGGGGCGACCCCGCGCGAGCGAAGCCCCAGGGAGTGACGCTCGCGGACCGAGCGGCCGAGCGAGCGAAGCCGGGTCGCCCGGCGGCCTCGCACGCAGCCCCGCAGAAGGCGGGGCGGCAGAAGATGCGGGGCGACCTGCGCGGAGCGAGCGGCTTGAACAAGCTCGGCCGCTCGCCCCGGTGAGAGCGCCCAGTCGGTCACGTCAAGGCCTGAGTGTGATAGACGTGGCCGCCCTCGTCGACCACGTCGACCTGCCAGTGGCCGGCGTCCTTCTTGCCGATCTTCTTCTCGGCCCAGGTGCGCCAGCCCTTGCCGCTGCCCACGTCGATGAGATGCGCCACGTCTCCTTGCCGGCCTTCTTCCAGACGAAGGCGACCGTCGCCTTGGGGCCGGGATTCTTGAACTCGAACCAGGCGACGACCTTGGCGCGTCGGTGCCGATGGTAGTTCGCCTCGCGCTCGCTCGGCAGCCGGTCCTCGATGGCCGGCGCCAGCGCCGCGTCGTTCACGCTGATCGGGAACATGGCCTGACCACTCGGCCTCGACCCGGCCCGTCGGCTCGACCGGCTTCTCGATCGGCTTCGGCTCGACCGGCTTCTCCGCCGGCTCGCTCGGCTTCACCTCGACCGGCTCGCTCGGCTTCGCCTCGACGGGCTTCTCGACCGGCGCCGTCGGCTTCGGCTCGACCGGCTTCTCGACCGGCTCCGTCGGCTTCGCCTCGACCGGCTTCGCGACCGGCGCGGCCGGCTTGGCCTCGACCGGCGCCGCCGGATCGGGCGCGACGTGCTTCGGGGCCGCCGGCTTGGCGGGCGCCGTCGGTCCCTTGTCGAGCACCTGGGCGACGCGCTCGGTCGCCGTCGGCTCCTTCTTCGCGCCGCAGGCACCGACGCCGAGACCGACGACGAGCGACGTCAACCACCATCCGAACGAACGACGCATTGCGACCTCCAGGGGAATCCGTTTCGCGGGGGCCTACAACGGACGTCAGCGAAGGTCCATTCTGGTCACGTCGCGGCCGCCCTGCGCCTCGTCCCAACGCAGCACCGGCCAGCCGCGTCGGCGCGCGACCAGGCGCAGCCGCGGGTCGGGATTCACGACGTGCGGGTGGCCGACGACCTCGAGCATGGGCAGATCGGAGTGCGAGTCGGTGTAGAACCAGCTCGCGCCGAGGTCGACGCCGTGCTCGGCCGCCCAGCGCCGCGCGTGGTCGACCTTGCCCGGGCCGTAGCACAGCGGGCGCTCGACGCGGCCGGTGAGGAAGCCGGCGGCGTCGGTCGGGAAGACGTTGGCGAGCCAGTGGTCGAGGCGCCAGCGCGCGGTGACGACCTCGGCCATCCAGCCCGACGTCGACGACAAGAGCACGGTGCGGCGCCCGGCGGCGCGGTGCTCGTCGATGGCGGCGCGGCCGGCCGGGACGAGCGCGCCCTCGATCTCGGCGTCGAACCACTCGCGCGTGCGCGCCGCCAGCTCGGCCGCGGGGATGCCGCGATAGAGCGCGACCGCCTTCTCGTAGGCGCGCGTCATGTCGACCAGCGCCAGGTGATAGAGCGTGAGCCACAGCCCCGACTGCGCCAGCCGCAGCGTCGAGAGGCGGCCGGCGCGGTGCTCCCAGCGCGCGTAGCGCATCCCGCTGTTGAACGGGATGAGCGTGCGATCGAGATCGAAGAAGGCCGCACCCTGCATGGCTTCGAGGCTAGCCAAGACCGGGCCCCGCGACAAGGCGGCGGCGGCTCGCGACCGGGCGCGGCCCGGCCTCGAAGGCTCTGGTCAAGCGCCGCCGAATTCGCTATCGAGCCGGCCTATGGATATCCGCGGCATGCTCAGAGACGCGGCGCGCGGCCTGACCACGGGCCAGCGCGTCGATGGCACCCTCATCCCGAACCTGCACCCGTACCGCCGGCTGATGGCCCACATCATGCCGACGCGCAACGAGTCGGTGGTCTACTTCGACACCTTCGCGCGCACCGCGAAGCTCATGCAGTACCTGGCCGACGTGAACCAGCGCTTCCACGTCGACATCACCCACTGCCTGGTCGCGGCCGGCGCCATCGGGCTCGCCGAGAACCCGAAGATGAACCGCTTCGTGGCGGGGCGCCGTCTCTACGAGCGCAACGGCCGCTACGTCACCTTCAGCATGAAGCGCCAGAAGCTCGGGCGCGAGGCGAAGCTCTCGGCGGTGAAGCTCGAGATGCCGGCGGGCGAGACGTTCCGCTCGCTGTGCGATCGCATGAACGCGCACGTCGAGGTCGAGCGCTCCGATACGAAGACGGCCGCGGACAAGGAGTTCGACCTCTTCAACCGGCTGCCGCGCTCGGTGCTCGACGTGGCGGTGTCGGCGTTCAAGCAGCTCGACCACTGGAACCTCTTGCCGCGCGACTTCATCCAGGGCGACGGCATGTACACGAGCATGTTCATCGCCAACCTCGGCAGCCTCGGCATGAGCGCCGGCTACCACCACCTCTACGAGTGGGGGAACTGCCCGCTGTTCATGATGGTGGGCCAGATCGAGAAGCGGCCGCTGGTGGTGGGCGACCATGTCGTACCGACCGACGTCATGCCCATCCGCTACAGCTACGACGAGCGCATCGACGACGGCCTCAACGCGCGCTTCGGCATCGACGCCGTCAACAAGGCGCTCGAGAACCCGTACGAGTACTTCGGCTGCCTGAAGGACGACGGCTCGGACGCGCGCCCGCTCGACGCCGGCGCGCCCAAGCGCTGAGCGTCACGGCGGCGGCGGCGGCGCGACGAGCACCAGGCCGCCGCGGCGGTGGCCGAGCTCGAGCGTGCCGAACACCTCGCCGCCCTCGGGCCCGTACGCGAAGGGCGCGATGAACTGCGGGGGCGAGAAGAAGCCCGGCTCCTCGGCCACGAGGTAGAGCGACGCCCCGATGAGCGCCGCTGGCGCCGGCAGCGAGCCGAGGACGATGGGCGCCTCGCCGAAGCTCACCGGGAGCTCGTAGCTCACGAGCACGCCGTTCTCGAAGAAGGCGTAGCGATCGGTCTGATAGTCCGAGCGCATCCACGTGAGCTGCGCCTTGCCGAAGGCGTCGGTCGAGAGGTGCACGCTGATGCACGGGTCGGTGTCGACGACGACGTGCGACCAGCTCCCGGCGCCGCGCGTGTAGAGCGTCAGGCCGTTGGACGTGCAGGCCGCGAGGTAGGGCGTCGCGTGTCCGGCAAGTGCGAACCCGGCGTTGTACGCATTGAGGAGATGGACGGGTCCGGCGCCGTCGAGCGTCTCCTCGACGCGAGCCTTGGTCGGCGACGTGGCGCGCGCGACGTGCAGCACGAGATCGCCGGTCAACCACGCCGCGAAGAAGGCGCTGTCGTCGGTCACGAGGTTCCGGAGCTGCGTCACGTCGCTGCCGACGCCGCTCCCGAGGGCGATGCGCTCGGGCACGTCGGACCAGATCCCGGAGCTGGGATCGCGCACGATGGTGGCGAGCTCGGCGCTGCTGGTCGGATAGGTCGCGACCAGCTGGTCGTTCGGGGTCGCGACGAGGTCGATGAGCGAGCTGTTGCCGCCGATGTACGCACCGGCGACGTTGCTCACCACCGCGGGCGTCCCCGGCGCCTGGGCGACGCTGACGTGGCACGGCTGCCCCGAGCTGTAGAGCCCGCCCGCCAGGCCATGCAGCGTGCCGTCCGACGTGGTGGCCCAGCTCGTGACGACGTCGTCGGTGTTGAAGCTGCAGGGCCGCGGGGTGAGGCGGCTGCCGATCTGCCAGCCGAGGCTCTTGAACTTGGCGAGCCAGCGGTTGCCGATGGCGAGCCAGAGGGTGTCGTCGGGGGCGAAGCGCGCGTCGAAGAAGCCCTCGTCGCCGAGGCCGGCGCTGAGCCGCGCGTTGCTCCAGCTGCTGCCGACCGCGGCGCCCTTGCGCGCGGTCCAGATCGCCTGGTTCTGCAGGCGCCAGATGATGTGCACGTTGCCGGTCGAGGAGACGCGCACGAGGCAGTTGGCGTACGCGGCGTCGGTGGGCGTGCCGGGCAGGGTCTGCGCCTGCAGGGAGCCCGAGGCGTCGGTCACGTAGATGATGCTCTTCCAGTCGGCGCCGCCCAAGGCGCAGAGGTGGAGGTGGCCTTGCGCATCGTAGGTCGCGCCGACGTCGGTGGAGTTGCCGGCCGCGAGCTCGGAGTAGGTCCAGGCCTGCGTCGTGGGCGAGCGCGTGTTGAGGCGCAGGACCTGGTTGGAAGCGCCGTAGGTGGCGGTGGCGAGCCGCACCGTGCCGTCGGCCTCGACGCGCAGACCGTCGCGCGCGACGTACTCGGTGGTGGTGGTGACGAAGCGGATGAGCTCGTCGGAGATGAGGCGCAGCGCCGGGCTGAAGATGGCGTGGCGCAGCGCATACGTCTGCTGCAGGAAGTAGGCGACGTGGAGCCGCCCGGCCGCGTCGATGGCGAGCGCGGGCCCGCTCTGCGCGCTGCCGACGCCGCCCGTCGACGGAGGCTGCGCCACGACGCGCAGGGCTTCGATGGTGCCGCCGATGGCGCGCCCGACGACCAACGTCCCCGTCTCCTGCTGGTAGGCAAAGTAGTAGCGCGTAGACGGCGCGCCGGCTTCGGTGAGCGTCTCGGGGGCGACCGCCATGAGTGACGTGGCGATCATGCCGCCCAGGTCGATGCGCTTGACGATCCCGGTCGCGTCGTAGCCCGCGTAGCGGAGGACCGCCCCGGCAGCGCCGCTGGTGAGCGTCTGGAAGGCCCCGGTCCCGTCGAAGAAGGCCGCCATCGACTCGAACGGGGTGGTGCCGAACGGCAGGTACAGGTGCGCGCAAGCGGTGCGCATGCCGGGTCGCGCGAAGGGGTTCAGGTCGTTGCAGTCGCCGCCGCCGCTCACGCACGCGGCGTTCGGACCCGAGGCCTCGGCGCAGTAGCCGTCGGCGTCCTTGTCGACGCACGGCTCGAGCGCGTCGGGCTTGGAGCAGTCGTTGGCGACGCCGTCGCAGATCTCGGGCGCGCCGTCGTAGACGGCGGCGTCGCGGTCGTCGCAGTCCTTGCCGCCGCAGGCGACGCCGGGCTGACCGTCGGCGTCCTGGTCGAGCACGCCGCTGCCGGGCGTGCAGACGCCGGCCAGGCACGTGTCGCCGACCGTGCACGCCGCGCCGTCGTCGCAGGCGCGACCGTCGTCGTCGCTCCACGCCGTCGGGGTCGAGGGGTCGCAGACCTGGCAGGGGTTGGCCGGGTTCACGGCGCCGTCGGGGTAGCAGGCGTTGTTCAGGTAGCAGCTGTTGCTCGCGATGTTGCAGCCGCCCATGCCATCGCAGCTCCGGCAAGTGCCCGAGCAGGTGTAGCTCGTGCCCTGGCACTTCGAGGTCGCGCCGCCGGTGCACTTGTCGTCCTTCGTGCAGGCGGCGCCGTCGTCGCAGGTCGTGCCCGCCGCCTTGCCGGAGACGCTGCAGTTGGTGGCGGTGCCGCTGCCGGCGCAGATCTTCTGCCCCGTCTGCGCGCAGCCGCCAGTGCCGACGGTGCACGACGCGCCGACGTCGAAGCCCTCGTCGGTCTGCCCGTCGCAGTCGTCGTCGGCCGAGTCGCAGTGCTCGCTCGCGGCCGGCGCGGTCGGCGTCACGCACACGAGCTTGGTCTTGCCGGGTGCGCAGGCGACGGCGCCCGCGCCGCAGGCGCCGGTGCCGCACGCGTCGTCGAGCGTCTTGCCGTTGTCGGCCGGGTAGGCCGCGCCGGTGAGGGTCACGGTGTTGGCCGGGCCAGCGCGGAAGTTCTCGTCGGTGGAGCCGTCGCAGTCATTGTCGAGCGCGTCACAGAGCTCGACCGTCGCCTGCGACGCGGTGCCGTCGGGGTTGGTGCTGCAGGTCGCGACGTCGCCCGCGGCCTTGCACTGCACGACGCCCACGCCGCACGCGCCGACGCCGTCGCACGCCTGGCCGATGGCCAGGCCGTTGTACTGCGCGCCCTGGCACGGCGGGCCGGTGTCCTCGATGACGGTCGTGTCGGCGACGCTCGTGTCGTCGGCGGTCGCATCGGCGACGACGGTCGCGTCGGTGGCGACGGTCGTGTCGGTGGCGACGGTCGTGTCGGTGGCGACGGTCGTGTCGGTGGCAACCGTCGTGTCGGTGGCGACGGTCGCGTCGGTCGCGGTCGCGTCGGTGAGGGTCGTGTCGGCCGCGGTGGCGTCGCTCGCGGTGGCGTCGCCGACGACCTGGCTGTCGGCGCCCGCCGTGTCGTCGCTCGACTGGGTGTCGGCGGCGCCGTCGGGGCGGGCCGGGAAGTCTTCGACCGAGAGGCACGCGCCGAGCGCCAACGCGGGCACCAGGCTCAGAACGAAAGCGCGCATGCGGCCCCCCTCGTGTGCGAATCGAGCATGGGCACGACGCTCACGGACGGCTTGTCCTCGGTGAGCATCAGGATGATGCCGGTGCCGACCGCGGCGGCGCCGACGATGTAGCTGCCGATGGCCAGCCCCTGCCGCAGGTTCAGGTCGTCGACGGCGCTCTGGTAGTCGGCGCGCGCCGCGTCGTAGTCGCTGTCGACGCGCCCCAGCGCGGCGTTGGCGTCGTCCTGCGCGGCCATCGCCCACAGGTGGAAGCCGACGCCGGCGGCGACGACCACCACACCGCTCACGACCAGCACCGTCGGCAGCGCCGAGCCCGAGTCGCGCTCGAGCCGCCCGTGGACGTCGTGCGCGCCAGGGTCGCTCCCGCCGCCGGGCGGCCGCGGCTCACCGAGGTCGGGGGCGAGCGGGTCGACATGCGCCACCGGCTCGACGGCGGTGAGCGTCAGCGACACCGTCACGACGCGGCGCGGGATGACCGCGACCTCGAGGTGGGCCGGCTTGTAGCCGTCCGCGGCGCACTCGATGGTCTGGCGGCCGGCGCTCATGCCGAGCGCCGTCTTGGCCGCGGTCAGCCCGAAGCGCTCGCCGCTCGCGGCCAGCGTGCAGGTGACCTCGGCCGGCGTGACCTGGAAGCGGACGATGCCGAGGTCCGAGGGCTCGAACGGCGGCAGCGCCGAGAGGCGCTTGAAGACGTAGTCCTCGAGCTTGAACTCGGCGTCGAGGTTCACCGCCACGATGAGCGCCTCGAGCGCCTCGCGCGTGCGCCCGAGCTCGAGGTCGATGGCGCCGAGGAGGGCCGCGCGCTGGGCGCTCGGCGCGAGCTTCAGGCTCTTCTCGGCCTCGATGAGCGCCTCGGCGTACCGCTTCCGCTGGGCCAGCTTGGCGGCCGCATCGTAGGCCTGCGACGCCGCCGCCTCCTGCGGCTCGAGCGGCTTCGGGATGGGCGGCTCGATGAGCTCGGCGCGCGCGCCGCGAGGCGCCGCGGTGAGGGCCAGCGCGGCCAGGGCCAGCGCGATGAGGAAGGTCGATCGCGGGAACGACATCGGCACCTCAGCGGGGCGGGAGCTCGAAGCCCGACCCCGTCGCGGCGGCGGGCTTCCTCTTCTTGAGAGCGAGGACCACGGTGCGCCGCTCGCCGGCGTAGACGCGCAGCTCCTCGCTGGTCGGCGCGTAGCCGGCCAGCGTCGCGACGAGCGTCAGCGTCTGGTCGCCCGACAGCGACAGGTCGCACGGCGTCAGCCGGCACAGCTCGCGCTCGGCGGCGCCGTCCTTGGCGACGACGCGCGCCCGACGGCGTCGAGTCGAGGTGCAGCGCGATGGCGGCCGGGTCCACCGGCGCCGCGTCGGGCGCGCCGTCCGGGGCCGCGGCCACGGCGACGTCCGCCGGTGCGACCTCGGGCTCGGCCGCGACCGCGCTGTCGGGCGCCGTCGCCGTCTCCGGCGCGCTCGCCGTGTCGGGCGGATCGGTGGCAGCCATCGAGGTCGCAGCGGCGGCGGTCGCAGGCGCCGCGGTCGCAGGCGCCGCGGTCGCGGTCGGCGGCGGCGAGGGCGCGGCGTCGGCGCTGGCCAGCGCCACCGGGGCCGCCCCACCGCCGCTGGCCAGCACCGCCGCGGCGATCCCGCCGCCGGCCACGAGCAGCGCCAGCACGAGCCACGGCCAGGCCGAGCGCGGAGCCCGCGCCGGGCTCGCGCCGGTCGCCGTCTTCGTCGACTGCGGGGCGCCCGCGCCGCGGCGCTGGCCGGTGGCGAAGCGCGCGGCCGGGCCGGCGCCGGTCGAGCGGGGCGCGGTGTTGTAGGTGGTCGCGGTGCCGCCGACGCGCTCCTGGTAGGCGGCGAGGTTCGGGGGCAGGCCGAGGCCGATGACCTCGTCGCGGATCTGCTCGAGCGCGCTCAGGAGCTCGCCGGTCGTCTGGAAGCGGTCCTCGGGCTCCTTGGCGGTCATGGCGTCGAGCAGGTCGCCCCAGCCCGGCTCGAGCGACGGCGGCAGGCGCGGCCGCGGCTCGGTCAGGTGCTGGGCCATGATGGCCTCGGTGCGGCCGTTGAAGGGCGCCACGCCGGCCAGCATCTCGAAGGCCATGATGCCGAGCGCGTAGAGGTCGGTCGCCGGCGTGGGCTGCGCCGCCTTCAGCTGCTCGGGCGCCATGTAGCGCACGGTGCCGACCATCTGCTGGCCGGTGAGGTTGGCCTCGTCCTCGCGCCACGACGCGATGCCGAAGTCCATCACCTTCACCACGTCGGGCAGGCCCGGGATGCGGGTGAGGAAGATGTTGTCGGGCTTCAGGTCGCGATGGATGATGCCGTAGCCGTGCGCCTCGGTGAGCGCCGAGGCCACCTGCTGGAGCAGCGCGTGGACCTCGCGGCTCGGCAGCGCGCCGAGCTGGTGCATGCGCTGCCGCAGCGTCTGCCCCTCGAGCAGCTCGAGCACGAGGTAGGGCATGCCGTCCGACTGACCGAAGTCGTAGAGCCGGACGGTGTTGGGGTGCGACAGCCGCGACGTCGCCAGCGCCTCGCGCTCGAAGCGGCGGAGCAGCTTCTGCTGCGCCACCTCGTCGCCGTCGGGGAAGCTCAGGAGCTTGATCGCCACCGGTCGGTTCACCGACAGCTGCACCGCCCGGTACACCGCGCCCATCCCGCCCTTGCCGAGCAGCGAGTCGAGGCGATACGCCCCGTTCAGGACCACGCCGGCCGCGGTGGTGACATCCATGCGAGCTCCACCGACCCAGGGCGGCGCCGACCGCGACGACCCGATGTCGTCCGCGCGTGATGCTCCCCCGAGCAGCGCGCGAGAGTATCCATGAGAGCGCGCGCGGCGACAAGACCCGCCGGCCTGGCGCGCCCGCCGGAGGCCGACGCGCCAGGACTCGGACGCTCGGGCCACGTCGGCCGCCGCGGCCCGGGAGCCTGCGCACGGCGGCCGAAGCGGTCGCGTTGCTCAGCGCACCACGCGGAAGTGGCCCATCATGCCGGCCGCGTGATGCTCGAGGATGTGGCAGTGGTACATCCACTCGCCGGGGCGGTCGTCGGCGCGGAAGGCGATGGTCACCCGGCCCTTGGCCACCACGTTGGTGGTGTCGTGCCAGGCGGTCGGGACGCGCGCGACGCCGTCCACGGCGACCACCTGGAAGAAGAAGCCGTGGAGGTGGAACGGGTGGTCCATGCCGGTGTCGTTGACGATGTCCCAGACCTGGAGCTCGCCCACGCGTACCGGTGCGTCGTGGTGGTGCTGCTCGCCGTTCACGAGCCAGTCGTGGCCATGCAACGTCATGCGCGCGCCGAGCCGGACGGTGCGCGTCGGCGTGATGACGCCGCTCGGGAGCAGCGGCTCGATGGTCGCGAGCGCGGCCGGCAGCGCGGTTCGCGTGGCCTGACGCGGGCCGACGCGCAGCGTGCCCCAGCTGGTCCGGCGCGGGCGGACCATGCGCGAGCGCCGATACGGCAGCGACTCGATGGCCACGACGGCGCCCTCGTCCTCGAAGGGGCCGACGGCCAGCTCGAGGCGCTGACCGGGGACGATGAGCACGTCGGTCACGGTCTCGGCCGCGGCCTGGAGACCGCCGTCGCCGCCGATGACGCGGAAGGGCCGGCCGCCGAGCGACAGTCGCAGGTAGCGCGCGCTACAGGCGTTGACGAGGCGCCAGCGCTCGGTCTGGCCGGCGGCGATGGTGAGCTCGGGCTGGCTCTTGCCGTTGATGAGCGTCACCTGTCCCTCGCGACCGCTGTGGCGATCGAAGAGCGCCGTCTTGCGGATGCGCTTTCTCCAGTCGAGCTTCACGTCGTCGAGCACGAGGACGCGCTCGGCGTCGAAGGTCGGCTCGTCGGGGCCGAGGACGACGAGCGAGCCGTAGAGGCCGCGCTCGAGCTGCACCGTCTCGTTGGCGTGCGAGTGGTACCAGAAGGTGCCGGCGTCGGGCAGCGTGAAGCGGTACTCGAAGCTGCCGCCGGGCGGCACCGCGACCTGCGTCGACTCGGTGCCGTCCATGGCCGAGGGCACGCGCAGGCCGTGCCAGTGGATGACCGTCGGCTCGGGCAGGTGGTTGACGAGGTGGGCGACGAGCGTGTCGCCGACGCGCGCCACGATGGGCGGTCCGGGGACCATGCCCTCGTAGCCCCAGGCGGCCACGGTGCGGCCGGGAGCGATCTCCCAGGCGGTCGCGCGCGCCTCGAGCCGCACGTGCACCTCCTGGGGTGCGCGCGCCGCCGTGCTCGTCGACGGGGTCGGGCCGCTGCGCGCGGCATGCAGCGACGCGACGTCGAGGGCGGCGGGTGACGGAGGGACCACGGCGTGACCGTGGTGGTGGAGGAGGTGAGCGGTGCATTCGGGCTTCATGCGCCGACGACGGCGACCGCGCGCCGCCATTACACCGCTCGCGACCGAACTCCGAGCGAAGCGATGCGGAGCGAGGCCACCGGAGTGTCGCCCGCGCAGCGGGCGGCCGGAGCAATTCGCAAGCCACCGGCGAGCGCCTCAGTGCGTCTCGCCGGAGTAGAAGTCGATGGTGTCCCCGCCCGCCAGCGCCCACAGGAAGCTGTGCTCGTCGCTCGCGACCCAGGGTCGCGAGTCGCACTCGTCGTCGTCGGCGGCGCAGTCGGCAGGCGTCGTCGACGTGACCTTCAGCTCGACCTCGACCCAGAGGCAGGCCCCGGCCTTGGCGTCGAGACAGCCGGGTGGGCCCGACACCGTCAGGTCCAACGACGTCTCGGGCGCCGGCGCGATCACGCCGCTCGAGTGCGTGACGTCGACGTCGCCGACCGCCAGCGTGACGTCGCCGGCGTCGGCCGTGACTCGCAGCACGCGTCCGTCGGCCAGCGTGCGGGTGGCGGACCTCGACTTCCCGTCGCTGGAGAGCTGGACCAGCGTCGCGCTGGCGTCGACGGGCCTCGGCCCCAGCGTCAGCACGCGGCGCCCGGCCTCGAGGGTCCAGCTGACGCCCGCCGAGACCGAGGTCGTCAGGGCGTCGATCTCACAGAGATAGCCCGAGCCATGGAGCTCGCCGCGCAGCGTGGCGCGCGGCAGGCTCAGCGCGATGACGGTCGTCTCGTCGATGCTGTGCGTGCGGCCGCCGGCGCTGCTCGAGGTCAGCCTCTCGTGGCGGCGCACGACCCGGCCGCTCTCGAGGTTCGCGACCAGCGTCACCGCGCGTGCGCTGACGTCGGGGCGGGCGCCGGCGGCATCGTCGACCTGCACCTCGAACCAGCCGTCCTCGTGCCAGCGCGCGCTCACGCGATGGGTGGAGTCGGGGACGGTGTCGCTCGTCAGATCCTCGCTGAAGGTCTCGCGGTACTCTTCGGACACGCCGATCGAGCTGCCGAAGTAGGTCACGGTGAAGGCGCGGTCGCCGACCTTCAGCGGGATGTCGACGAGCTCGTCGCCTTGGCCGCGCCCCTTGCCCGAGGCGAGCGTGCGCCCTGGCGCCACAGCCAGCGCGGTCGCCGACCAGCAGCGCCCGGTCCAGGCCCACAGGCGCGGCTCGCTGCCGAGCTCGAGCGCCGCGGGCGGGTCGGACGGGAAGAAGACGAAGCTGCTGTCGGCGCCCGGCTTCGTCGCGCACGCGCCGCGCGGCGCCGGGACCGGCCAGAGGAGGATGATGCCGGCCGCGTCGCGGAGCGCGAGCCAGCGCTGGCCACCCTGCTCGGCGACGATCGGCGTCGCGTTCAGGTAGGGCGTGAGGTCGAGCTGCCGGCGCGACCACGCGAAGGCCTCGGGCGGCCACTCCGTCGGCGGCAACGCCTGCGGGGGCGGGATGAGCGCCCGTCACGCGCGGACGTGACGTGCGCCCACGACGTCACGCGGTGTCACGTCGCGGCACCGCGGAGCGAGCCCATGCGCGGCCCCATCGCGCTTGGACCCGCTCTTGCTCTGAGCTCGCGCAGCCACGACCCGGAGCAAAGCCCCTTGCCGACCCCGACGACCGAACGCAGCAGCGCCACGCCTTCGACGAACAGCACCGCGACGCCGAGCCGCGCCTCGAGCGGCGGGCCTTCGGCCGCGGGCGGCGCGCTGGCCGGCGGCGCCCACGTTCAGATGATGCGCGCGCTCGCGGGCGGCGGCATCGACGTGCAGCTGAAGGCGCTGGCTCCGGCCGAGCAGGACCCGGGCGCCGTGCAGCAGGCGGCGGCCGAGGGTGTGGCCAGCGGCGGCGGCGCCCTGCCCCACGGCGACAAGATCCAGAAGGCCTTCGGGCGCCACGACGTGAGCCACGTCCGGGCCCACACCGGGCCGGCCGCCGCCGCGGCGAGCCGCGCCATCGGCGCCGAGGCCTACGCCACCGGCGACCGCGTGGCCTTCGGCGGCGAGCCCGACCTCCACACCGCGGCCCACGAGGCGGCCCACGTCATCCAGCAGAAGCAGGGCGTGTCGCTGAAGGGCGGCGTCGGCGCGAGCGGCGACGTCTACGAGCGCCAGGCCGACGCCGTCGCCGACCGCGTCGTGCAGGGCAAGTCGGCCGAAGACCTCCTCGGCGCGCCGGCCGCGTCCGGCGGTGGCGGGGGCGGCGCCGCGACGCAGGCGGTCCAGAAGAAGGCCTACCTCGGCCCGAGCTACACGCCGGCGCCCGAGTCGAAGAACGAGAAGGTGAACGACATGCGCGGCGACGAGAAGGTCCGCCGCTTCAAGGACCAGGCCGAGCTCGACCAGTACGCGGGCGGCGCGACCAAGGGCATCGGCACGCTGGCCGACGGGAGCTGGGTGCGCGTGGAAGGGCCGATGCTGGTGCTGGGCGAGAACCACGGCGCGCCGAAGGCGCCCGACATCCTGAAGGCGACCAAGATCGCCAAGTTCCGCTACGAGGGCTTCACCCACCACTCGGCCACGCGCAAGAAGGCGAGCACGCCGCTGGCCGACCACCTGAAGGGCGAGGACAAGAAGCGCCACGACAAGATCGGCGTCGGCGAGGTGGGCCCGAACGAGCCGGCGCACGCGGCCGAGCACGCGCTGCCGAAGTACACGCGCGTCATCCCCGACGCCAAGGCGCTGGCGCAGAAGCAGCTCGGCATCGACCAGAAGACCATCGGTGAGATCAAGGCCGACGACGTGAAGAAGGGCGCGCCGATGGGCGATGCGTACTCGCTCTCGAAGGCGCTGCTCGAGTCGCTGCTCTCGGCCTTCATCTACGCGCGCTCGTACGGCGGGAAGTTCTTCAGCCACGAGCTCAAGGCCTTCTACGACGACAACCAGGCCGCCGCCGACAAGTGGATCGCCGCGCTCGAGGTCGCCATCCCCGAGAAGAAGGTGCCCGACTTCAACGAGCTGTCCATCGACGTGCTCGACCTCATGCACACCGCCTATCGCACGGCGGCGCAGAAGAAGGTCGGCCTCGCGACCGCCAAGGCGGTCGAGGACTTCAAGGGCAAGCTCGCGCTGCGCGGCGAGAAGGACGTGGCCATCACGGCCGAGTCGAAGGAGGACGACTACCTGCGCGACAAGTCGATGTTCGACACCATCAAGGCGGCCAAGTCGGCGGGCGACCAGCTCTTCATCGTGGGCGACGCGCACCGCGCCAAGCTGCAGCCGCTCATCGAAGGGCTCGGTCTGCCGGCCATGACCGACACCGACTTCCTCGACGGCCAGAAGAAGCTCGACGCGGACGCCAAGGCCGGCGTCACGACCGCCGAGCGCGGCGCGCAGGCCGACCTGAAGGCGCGCGCCCAGGGCTTCGGGGCCAAGCCGATGCCGCAGCGGGTCGGCGACAAGTTCAAGCTCGAGACCAAGGACATCCCCGACTGCCAGTGGGTCATCAAGAGCGGCTGCGAGGCGACCGGCAAGCCCGGCGAGTACGTCGTCACGAGCAAGTCCGGCTTCGCGGTCGAGCTGGTGTGGTCGAAGAAGGGCCTGAGCGAGACGCTGAAGACCGTCAGCAAGACGTTCGTGAACGACCGCCCCAAGCCCAAGGGTGTGTCGGCCGACTCGAAGAAGCCCGAGCCCAAGCCGCTCGAGGACACGAAGAAGCCGGAGGTCGTGGCCGACGACCGGACGGTGTGACGGCCTCGACCTCGCCGCGCCAAGCAGCGTGAGGTAGGGCAGCGGCGAGGTCGGGATGCGAGTAGGGATCGGGTGGCTGGTCGCGGTCGGGGTGGTGATGGGCGGCTGCCTGTCGAGCCGACCCGGTGCGACGGTGGACGTGGACGAGCGCGCGGATGCGACCGTGGACGTCGGGGTGGACGCGGCGACGGCGCCGGTCGACACGGCGGTCGCGGACGCCGCGGTGGACAGCGCGGTCGCGCCGGACGCCGAGGTCGCGGGCGCGTGCCCGACGGCGGTCATCAGCATCCTCGAGGGTGACGAGGTCCTCACCGGGACGGTGCTGCACCTGAGCGCGGAGCGCAGCACGGCGCCCGGGTCCACGATCGCGGCATACGCCTGGACGGTGGTCGGGCCCGAGGGGTCGAGCCCGGTGTTGATCCCGAGCGCGTCGGACTCGAGGCCGCTCGTCGACGTGAGCCTGGCCGGGGAGTATCGCGTCACGCTGCGGGTGTGGAACGACGAGGGCGTGGAGTCGTGCGAGGCGGCCGAGGCCCGCGTGGTGGTCCGCGAGCCGGACGCGCTGCGCATCGAGCTCTCGTGGACGAGCCCGGGTATCCCCGACGGCGGCGCCGCGACCGGGCCCGACCTCGACCTCCACTTCGCGCACCCGTACGCCAGCGGGAGCTACGACGGCGATCACGACGGCGTCGGCGATGGCTGGTTCGACACGACGTGGGACTGCTTCTGGTTCAACGACCACCCCAACTGGGGCAGCATCGACGCGGCGGCCGACGACGACCCGCGCCTGGTCGGCGGCCGCGGCGGCGGAGGCCCGGAGGCGCTCGTCATGCGCCACGGCGAGGACGGCACGTGCTACCGCGTGGCGGTCCACGACTCCACCGACCACGGCCTCGGCCCGAGCTTCGCCACGGTGCGCGTCTACGACCGCGGGCAGCTCGCGTTCGCGGCCGAGCACGTGAAGCTCGAGCGCCTCGACCTGTGGGAGGTCGGCTCCATCTGCTGGCCGCTGGCCGAGCACCCGCTGGTCGAGCCGACCGAGCGCACCATCCTCCACGGCTACGCGAACCCGTTCTTCCAGAGCCCGGACGACTGAGCCGACGATCCGCGCGGCGCCCCGCAGTCGCCGGCTCGTGGCTGGCGCGGAGGTCGTCTCCGACACCGGATGCGGTTCTCAGGTCGGCCGCGACCGGGTAGGCTCCGCGCCGATGCAGACGCGCGCGCCGCTCGTAGCGACTCTCGTGATCCTCGGCCTGGCGCTGGCGCTCGGGCTCGTCATCGCCTTCGACCAGCTGGCGTCGGCCGGCGAGGCCGGGCGCACGGCGGTGCGCGGCATCGAGAGCTGGCACGAGCTCGTGCTGGCGCTGGCGCTGGTGGCGCCGCTCGGAGCGACCGCGCTGCTGCCGTGGTCGGGCGTCGAGGTGGCGCCCCCGGTGGTGCGCGCCAACCTCGGCGCGCTGCTGCTCCTGGCGTTGGGGATCGGCGCAACCGTGGCCGCGGCGCTGCTGGTCGACCACGACGGCTGGACCTTCTACACGCCCTACGCGCAGAGCCCGCCGCCCATCGACACCGCCCACGCGCTCGACGTCGTCGGGCTCGGCCTGCGCGCGCTGGCCGGCGTCGTCGCGTGCCTGGCCGGCGCCTACGCGCTGCGGCCGACCTCGCCGCTGGCCGCCGCCTCGTTCGGCGCGGGCGCTCTGTGCCTGGCGCTGGCCTTCGTGGTCTCGGCCGGCGCGACCTCTCCGACCGACCGCGGCTGGCTCGACACCGGCGCCGCGCTCATGCCCGCGCTCGGCCTGGTCACCGCGCTCGCGGCCGGGCATCCGGCGTGGCGTCGCGCGTCGCTCGCGTGGATGGTCGTGGCCGCGGCGCTGCTCGCGGTCGGGGTCGTCGCCCAGCTCGTCGCCGCCACCGACGACGCCCGCCATGTCTCGATCACGCTCGTCGCCGTCGCGCGCTCGCACGCCCTCGAAGGCGCGGCCCTGGCCGCGTGGCTCGCCGGCCTCCACCAGGTGGCGCCCGACGTCGATCGCCGCCGCGACCGACGCGCGCGCTGGCCCGCCGTCGGCGCCGGCGTCGGCCTGCTGGTGAGCACCGCGGCCGACCTCGCGCTGGGCACGAGCGGCCTGCCCCGGCGCTACGCCATGTACGACCCGAGCTATCCGCTGCGCACCATGATAGGTGCGGCCGGCGCCATCGTCGCCGGCGCGTGCGTCATATGGGCGCTGGTCGAGCTGGTCCCGCGACGTCGCTGACAGCGCCGAGGAACGCCGATGCCTCACCCCGACGAGACGCCCCAGTCGCAGCCCGCCACCGACCCGGCCGCGCCGACCGTTCCGACCCGGGCGCCCGGCTGGCTCAACCGCACCGTGCTCGGCATCGGCGCGGCCAGCTTCCTGGCCGACGCCGGCCACGAGATGGCGACCGCCGCGCTGCCCGCATTGCTCGCCACCATGGGCGGCGGCGCTGGCCTGCTCGGCATCATCGAGGGCGTGGCCGACGGCGTCGCCAGCTTCGCCAAGCTCTACTCCGGGCTCTACAGCGATCGACTCGCGCGCCGGAAGCCGCTCGCCGTCCTGGGCTACGTCATCACCGCGATCGGCATCGGCAGCTTCGCGCTGGCCACGCGCGCGTGGCACATCGGCCTCGGCCGCATCGTGGCCTGGTTCGGGCGCGGCGCGCGCCAGCCGGTGCGGAACGTGCTCATGACCGAGGCCACCGTGCCCGGCACGCGAGGGCGCGCCTTCGGCTTCGAGCGCGCGATGGACTCGGCCGGCGCCATCGTCGGGCCGCTCTTGGCGCTCGTGTTCCTGGCGACCCTCGACGTGCACACCGTCTTCGCGCTGACGCTGGTGCCCGGCCTCCTCGCGGCCGCCGCCATCGCCTTCCTGGTGCGCGAGGGGCCGCACGAGCCCCGGCCGCACCTCGGCCTGTGGCGCGGCATGGCCGAGACACCGCCGGTCTTCCGCCGCTTCCTCGTCGGCGTCGGGCTGGCCGGCCTCGGCGACTTCTCGAACACGCTGCTCATCCTGTTCGCGACCCAGGCCTGGACCCCCGAGTACGGCGCCGGCCCGGCCGCGACCATGGCCGTCGCCTTCTACGCCGGCTACAACGTCGTCTACACCGCCTCGTGCGCGCTGGCCGGCGTCTTCGCCGATCGCATCGCCGCGCGCTCGGGCTCGCCTCGCGGGTTGCTCGCCTTCGGCTACGCGCTGGGCGTCCTGCCGGCCGCGCTGCTGCTCCTGCCCGGCACCTCGTTCCTCAAGTTCGGAGCCGTCTTCGCGCTCACCGGCCTCTACATGGGCATCTACGAGACGGTCGAGAACACCACCGCCGCGACCTACCTGCCGGCGCGCATCCGCGGCGTCGGCTTCGGCATGCTGGCCAGCGTCAACGGCCTCGGCGACCTGCTCTCGAGCGCCATCGTGGGCATCCTCTGGGGCGCCGCCTCGCCGACCTTGGCCATGCTCTGGGTCATCGCCTGCTCGCTCGGCGGCGCCGCCGTCATCGCCGCGACGCGCCCTCCCGCCACGGGCACCGTCGCGGTCTGAGCCGCCCACCGAGCGAGGACACGACACCCGGACTCGCTTCGACGGCACGCTGGGGCCGACTGTCCCCGACGTTCTGGCGTTTTCGGGCGGCCCAGACCCCAGCCTGCCCCCGCGCAGCGGCCAAACACGGTGACGCAGACGCGCCCTCATGGGGCACGACGCTTGCGATGTGGGTGGCCGTCCGTGAGAGCGCGCCGACCGCTGGGTCGAGCGCGTTCCCGCGGCGTTCTCCAGCGAGGCCGCCCGATGAACCCAGAGCGCGACACCCGTTCCAATGACAAGGCGAAGAACCCCTCCCCCACGCCCGCGCCGGATGCGCAGGTGAGCCAGGGCCGCGACGGGCGGCGCGAGCTGCGCAACCTGCCCTTCGCCGAGCAGGAGCGACGCCTGTCGCCGTTGAGCATGGCCGCTCCGGGCGAGCGCGGGGGCGACCGCGGCATGCAGTCGGGAGTACGCGAGGCGGCCCAGCAGGGCGCGAGCCAGAGCGCCGCGGCCGGCGTCGAGGCCATGACCATCACGCCGGCCATGGTGGGCGTTCCGATCGGCAGCAGCCTCGACGCCATCCAGGCCGCAAGGGCCGAGGTCGGGCAACAGTCTCCGCCCAACCTGAGCTCCGAGTTCGACAAGATGCGCGCCCTCGCCGGCGGGGCCGCCGACCGCGTGACGAAGTACCTCCTCGGGCTCGGCGAGAAGGGCGCCGCCCGGTTCGGTACGGCGTCGCATCGCGAGGCCGCCATCGTCGACGGCAGCGCCGACACCAAGGCCTACCGCCAGCTCGAGGCCGACGCCTCGGTCGCCGGGTCCACCTGGCAGTGCGCTGTCGGCGTCGGCGCCGTGGCGGAGCAGAGCTGGACCGCGACCATGAAGGCGCTCGCCGCGCAGGGGCTGGCGGACCCGGCCAGCGCCCGGCCGCTCGCCACCGAAGCAGTCCAGGCCGAGAGCGCCGGGCTCGGCGCCGACCTCGCCAAGTCACAGGAGACGGTGGCCGCCCCCAGCGTCGATGACGGCGGCGTCGGCACCGCCATGAAGAACGTCCAGGCCGCGGCGTACGACCTGAGCAGCGCGACGCTCCAACAGCGCGCGCTCCTCGAGAGCGGTCAGGCCGACGACGCGGAGGCGGAGCTGGCCAGTCGCGAGGGTCCCGACGGGATCGAGGTCCTCGGCTCCATCCTCACGATGATCGGGGACATCTCCGCCGCCGTCGAGGCGCCGACGCCCAGCACCATCGCTACTGCCGCGACCGACGTCGCCGGGTTCCTGGGCGGCCTCGTCGACGACGGCCGCAGCCAGGTCCTCCAAACGCAGATCCAGGTGTGCCGAGCCGCCGCGAAGTCGAGCATGGAGCTCGCCGGCTGGGCCGCTCTCGAGGCAGGCATGACCAGGCTGGCGGCCGCGCGCACCAACGCCGCCGAGCAGATGCAACGCCTCGAGAAGGAGAGCGACGCCCAGACCAGCGACCTGGCCAACAAGGGCAAGGCCATCGACAGCCGCGAACGTGGCGCCAAGCGGCTTGGCGAGAACGTCGAGAGCCGCGCCGCGATGGGCAGGCACCTGGGTGAGGTGCTCCAGGCGCAGCGCCTGACGACGGCCGCTCGAGCTTCGTTCGCGGTCACCATCGATCCCATCAGCAGCGCCGCCAAGCACGTCGATGACGCCGTCGCGCAGCACCGCGGGAGCGAGGTCCTGGCGGGCATCCAGGCCGAGGTCGCCCCGGCGGGAGCGTTCTTCGGCCGCCTCGGCAGCCTCCAGCGAGCGGTTGACGGGATGTACCAGCAGCGACTGGCGACGCTGGCGCCTGCGGTCGGGCAGATCGTACGCGACCTCGGTCGCTGCTCGGAACGGGGTGCCCGATGATGCCGGTCCAGCCGACCTGGGACCGCCTCGCGCGCGGCCTCGCGCTTGCACCCGAGCCCGGTCGCGGCCTTTCGTTCGCCGCTGTTCGAGGAGCGGCGACGGTGCGCTTCGTTCTCGAACCGCAGGTGGGCAACGGCCCGCCCGCGGCCGCTGTGACCATCGAGGTCGAGCCTTCGCCGCGCCCGCCGGTGCTTGCCATCGACCGCCGCCTGGCTCCGACCGACGCCGGGCGGCTCGTCACGGGGGACGCCGCGTTCGATCGAGCCGTCTTCGTCTCGGCCGACGACCCGACGCTGCTGGGTCTCTTCGACGCCGGCACGCGCGCCGAGGTCATGGCCTTCATCGCGGCCGGCGGCGCGATCGCAGCCGGCGTGCTGCGGATCGGTCCGCGCGCCGTCGCGGCGCTCGCCGCCGGGCTCGAGCCGGTCGTCCGCCGCATGATCGCGCTCGGGCAGCGGCTCTCCGTCGAGCGCGGCAATCTGGTCGCCGCCGTGATCGAGATGATCGAAGGCGACCCGGATGCGGCCGTGCGCGCGCAAGCCATCGCGGCCTTCGGGGACGACGCCGCGGTGCGCCAGGCCATGGCGCAGCGGAACGGCGGCGACGCGGGCCTTCGCACCTCCCGGCTCGCGGCGCGCGTGCGCGATGCCTTCGCGCCTGACGGCGAGCGGGCTGGCGCGCTGGACGAGCTCATCCAGTCGTTGCAACCCGCGCTGGCCGGCGCAGGCGAAGAACGACGCAAGGCCATCGGCATCCTGGCCGAGCTGGCGCGCGTCGAGTCCCTTTCGAGCGGGCTGCAGCTGAGCATCATCGCCGCGTTGGGCGCGACCTCGGACGAGGCCGCCGGTGAGGTGCTGGCCGAGCTCTGCAACGCCCGCGCGGAGGCGGTGTTCGTCGCAGCGCTGACGACCCTCGGTGGCCTCGACCTGCCTGCCGAGCGGCGGGCGCGCCTCCTCTCGCCCGGCACGCGCGAGCGGGCGACCGCGCTCGCGCCGCTCCACCTGGCCAGCCGCGGACCCGCCTCCGACCTCCTTGCCGCCCTGTTCCTGCTGGTCGAGCCGCGCGCGGTCGGCCTGCGCAAGAGCTACGTGGCCGCGCTGACGCGCGTCGGCGACCGTCGACACGCGGGGCTCGTTGCGTCCGAGCTCGAGAGCCCCGACGAGGCCAATCGCCTCGAGGCCATCCGCGCCCTGGCCGTCCTCGGCGGGCCGCGCGAGCTGGCGCTGCTCGAGCCGCTGTGCCGCGGCTTCCTGCGCTCGGGCGAGATCAAGAGCGCCGCACGGAGCGCCGTTCAGGCGCTGCGCGCGCGCCTCGACGACGACCTCGTCGGCGCGATGACGTACGCCGAGCACGCCGGTGGCGAGCTCAGCATGAGCGAGCGCAGCGACGGCTGAGCGTCGAGGCGCTCAGGCGCCGCCGCCGCCGCCCGGGGCGCCCGCGCTCGGCTTCGCCGGAGCGGGCGCGGCCGCCTCGGCGGACTTGCCGCGCTTCAGGTAGAGCTTCTTCATGGCGGCGTCGAGCGCGGCGGGATCCTCGGTCTCGAGCATCGAGAGCGCCTTGTACGGGTCGCTGTCGCGCGTGATCGAGTACGTCAGCGCGCCGCCGCCGAAGCTCGCCTTGGCGATGTGCTGCGTCGCGGCGGTGCGCTTCTCGGCCGTGTCGGTCGAGGTCGCCGTCGTCAGGTCGAGCCCGGCCGGCTTGGTCTTGCAGCGCTTGGCCGCGCCGGTCGCGACCGCGCTGTGCTTGGTGGTGTTGCCCGACACGTGCAGGAAGGCGTCGCCGAGGTCGGCGACCACGTGCACGGCGTGTCCGCCGTACTGGCAGCCATCGAACAGATAGTCGACGCGGTCGCCCGGCTCGAGCGGCGCCGAGTAGGCCTCGCCGCCGTAGATGAGCCTCGACTTGGTCGAGCCCGAGAGGCTGGCGAGGTTCTTCCAGAAGATGTCCATCACGCCAATCGAGGGCTCGAGACCCTTGCTCTTCAGGAAGGCCAGCACGCCCTCGCGCCCCTCCTTCTTGGCGATGTTGGAGGCCGCCGTGGCCGCGCCCGCGCACCAGTTCTTGGCGCCCGCCGCGCCGCCCAGCGCCGAGCTGCCCTTGTAGCCGCCCTTCTTGGCCGCGGCGTCGTTCTTCGAGCCGCGACCGATGTACTCGAAGAAGGCCTGGATGTGGCCCGGCACCTTGCCGTCGGGGCCGGCGTGCTCCTTCGCGACCAGCATGGCGTAGTCGCGGATGGCGTGCTGCGCGGCCTCTTCCTTCTCGCCCCACACCGTGCTCGCCACGAGGCGGCCCTGGATCTCCATGAACCACTCGGGCAGCACGCCCGCCGCGGCGCCGATCTCGCCCTGACCGACCTTGCCCGGCGTCTGGCTGGCGTCGCCCGAGCTGGTCTCCGGCAGCGCCGCCAGCGCCGCACGACCGGCCGCGTCGAGCTTGCCGCGCTCCTCGGCGTACTTGTCGGTGGCCGCCCCGCCGCTCGCGGGCGCCGCGCCGCCGTCGGCCTTGGCGTCCGGGCTCGCCGTGTCGGCCGTGCCTTCAGCCTTGGCCTCCTGGCCCGCCTTGTCGGCGTCGGCCGGGCCGGGCGCCTCCGACTTCTCCATCTGCACCGGCGCGTCCCCGCCGGGCGCGAGGCGCGCCTCGCCCTCGGCGAACGACCCCGCGCCCGAGACGAGCTGCGACTTCCGGCTCTTCTCGCCGCCGGAGGCCGAGCCTCCGGACGCAGGCAAACGCTGAACGGGCGGGGTCTCGGTCTTCGATGCTTGGGTCATGGTGGCTACTCGGGTTCGTGCACGGACGATGAATCGACGATGGACCGACCGAGCGGCGTGAACCGCGGACCCCCGGACGGGTCAAACGTGGGCTTCGGCCGCCGTATTGTCAAGGCTGCGCGCTGGCCTACCCGCGCCAGGCCGCGCTGGCCGCGGCCAGCGGGACGACGGCGGGGCCGAGGCGGAGGACCGGCTCGGCGGTGACCACGCCGACGCGACGCGCCTCGGGCACGAGGCCGGTGAAGGCGCTGGTGTGCTCGGGCGCGATGGCGACGACGATGCGGCCTGGGCACTCGGCGAAGGCGGCGCGGTCGGGGCGCAGGTCGGGCGCGGCCAGAGCGAGGTCGACCGCCAGCCCGAGCTGGCCGGCGATGGCCATCTCGGCCAGCGCGACGCCGAGGCCGCCCTCGCTGGCGTCGTGCGCGGAACGGACAAGTCCCTTTCGCATCGCCTGATGCAGCCGACGGTACGACCCCAGCGCTTCGCGCGGCGGCGTGGGCACCGCGCGGTCCTCGCTGGCGCCGACGACGTAGAGGATGTCGCCGGCCGCGGCGAGGTCGGTCGTCACCACGCGGGCCACGTCGGACACCGGCGCGATGGCGGTCACCACCAGCGTCGGCGGGATGGCGCGGCGCGTGCCGTCGGGCGCGGTCCACTCGTTGTTCAGGCTGTCCTTTCCGGACACGAACGGCGCGCCGTAGTGGACCGCGGCGTCGTGGCAGCCCTCGCAGCAGCGCACCAGCGCACCGAGCCGGTCGGGCAGGCGCGCGTCGCCCCAGCTGAAGTTGTCGAGGATCGACACCTCGTCGGGATCGGCGCCGACCGCGACCACGTTGCGCACCGCCTCGTCGATGACCGACCATGCCATCGCGTACGGGTCGCGCATGCCCAGCGCCGGATCGAGGCCGAGGCCGATGGCGAGCCCGCGCGTCGCGACGTCGCCCGCGCCCGCGCCGGCCCAGCCGGCGTCGAACGGGACGATCACGGCGGCATCCGACGGGCCGCGCCCGACGCCGACCAGCGGCCGCACCACCGTGCCGCCCTGGACCTCGTGGTCGTAGCGACGGATGACCTCCTCGCGGCTCTTGATGTTGGGGTCGGCCAATCGCGCGAGCAGCCCCGCGGCGACGTCCTCCTCGGCGGGCGGCCACACCGGCAACGCCGGAGCCTCCCACACCGCGCTCAGGTGACGGCGCGGGATGCCGTCGTGCAGGAAGTGGCCGGACAGCTCGCCGACCACGACGTCACCCCACACCACCCGCACGACGCCGTCGCCGGTGAAGGTGCCGATGGCGGCGATGGGCGCGTGGTGCTCGGCCGCCAGCGCCTCGAGGCGCGGCCACGCCGCCGGCGGCACCGCCAGCACCATGCGCTCCTGCGCCTCGGACAGCCACACCTCCCACGGCGCGAGGCCCTTGTACTTGAGCGGCACGACGCCGAGGTCGACGGTCGCACCGAGCTCCTTCCCCATCTCGCCGACAGCCGAGCTGAGGCCGCCCGCGCCGCAGTCGGTGACGGCGTGATAGAGGCCCTCGTCGCGCGCGCGCAGCATGACCTCGAGCGCCTGCTTCTCGACGATGGGGTTGCCGATCTGCACCGCCCCGCCCGACACGTCACCCGTCCCGGCGTCCATCGTCAGCGACGAGAACGTCGCGCCGCGGAGCCCGTCGCGGCCGGTGCGCCCGCCCAGCACGACGACCAGGTCGCCGGCCTCGGGGCGGGTCGGATGCGAGCCGCGCGGCAGGACCCCGACGCAGCCGGCGAAGACCAGCGGGTTCGTCACGAAGCCCGGGTGGTAGTAGATGGCGCCCGACACGGTCGGGATGCCCATCTTGTTGCCGTAGTCCTCGATGCCGTGGACCACGCCGTCGCGTACGCGCCGCGGGTGCAGCACACCCGGCAGCAGGTCGGCCGCGGGCAGATCGGGCGGACCGAAGCACAAGACGTCGATGCCGGCGATGGGCCGCGCCGAGACGCCCATGACGTCGCGGATGACGCCACCGAGGCCGGTGTTGGCGCCGCCGAACGGCTCGAGCGCGGACGGGCGGTTGTGCGTCTCGACCTTGATGGCCACGTCATGGGCCGCGTCGAAGGCCACGATGCCGGCGTTGTCGACGAAGGCCGAGCGCACCCACGGGCGCGCCAGCGTGTCGGTCGCCTTCCTGATGTAGGTCTTCAGCAGGCCATCGATGGCGAGCCGGCGGCCGCCCTCGCGGTCGTCGAAGTCGATGGCGGCGCGGAACGTCTTGTGGACGCAGTGCTCGGACCAGGTCTGGGCCAGCATCTCGAGCTCGAGGTCGGTCGGCTCGCGCCCTACGCCGCCGTCCGGACCGCGCCCCGAGCCCTGCCCCAGACCTCGGAAGTGCGCGGCGATGGCGCGCATCTCGGCCAGATCGAGGGCCAGGCGACGCTCGGCCGACACCGCCAGCAGTCCGGCATCGTCAAGGTCCTTGACCGCCACGCTGGGGGCCGTCGGGTGCGCGACCGCGACGCCCTCCGCGAAGGCCGGCGCCAGCGCCTCGTTCACGGCGAAGCGCTCGATGACGGCGTTGCTGAGGAGCCGCGCGATGGGCCCGAGGTCCGCGCCGTGGCCGAGCTCGACCAGGTAGCGCCGACCGGTGGCGGCGCGGCGCAGGCCGGCGAAGCCGGTGATGGTCGCCGCCTCGAGCAGCGTGTCGGCGATGGGATCGGTCACGCCCGGTCGCAGCGCGACCTCGATGAACGGCAGGTCGACCTCGGGCGCCAGCACCTCGACCACCGTGTCGAGCACGGCGCGCCGCACGAACGCCTCGAGATCGGCGCCCGGCGCGGCATCGAGCCAGTAGACATCGTGGACGCGGGCGCGCACGACGTCGAGATCGAGCGTCCTGGCGGCGCGGACGAGCGCGTCACCGCGCGCGTCGGCGAGGTCGTGGCGGAGGCCGATGGCGAAGCGCTGGGTGGTCGTCATGGGGTCTCAGTGGCGGAAGTGTCGGCGGCCGCTGAACATCATCGTCACGCCGAGCTCGTCGGCAGCGGCGATGACCTCGGCGTCGCGCATGGCGCCGCCCGGCTGGACGACGGCGCCGATGCCGGCCGCCGCCGCGGCCCGCACGCCGTCGGGGAACGGGAAGAAGGCGTCGGACGCGAGCGCGGCGCCGCGCGCGCGCTCACCGGCCCGCGTGATGGCCTGCTGCACCGCGTCGATGCGGTTGGTCTGGCCACCGCCGATGCCCACCGTCGCCATGCCGGTCGCGGTCGGCTGCACCAACACGATGGCGTTCGACTTCACGTGCTTGACGACGTGGAAGGCGAAGCCGAGCGCCGCCAGCGTCGCCGCATCGGGCGCCGGTCCGGCCACGTGGCGCCAGGCGCTCGGCTCGGGCGCGGCCGAGTCGGCGTCCTGCACCAGCAGCCCGCCGATGGCGGTCCGCACCGTGCGCGGCACGGCCGCGCTCGGGTCCATGGCCAGGACGCGGCAGTTCTTCTTCTTGCCGGCGAAGTGCGCGATGGCCGCCAGCGAGAAGCCGGGGGCCGCCACCACCTCGACGAAGAGCTCGTCCATGGCCTCGGCCACGTCGCTCTCGATGGTGCGGTTGGCGGCGACGACCCCGCCGAAGGCCGACACCGGGTCGCTGGCCAGGCCCGCGCGCCAACACTCGAGCAGCGACTCGCCGACCGCCAGGCCGCACGGCGAGCCATGCTTGACGATGCACAACCCGGGTTGTGGGAACTCGCGGATGGCGTTCCAGGCGGCGTCGAGGTCGAGGATGTTGTTGTACGAGAGCTCTTTGCCGCCGTGCTGGCGGTAGGGCGTGGCGCCGCGCGGGCCGAGGAAGGCCGCCTCCTGGTGCGGGTTCTCGCCGTAGCGCAGCGAGCCCGCCGGGGCGTAGCCGGGCACGATGGTCTGGCCGCCGAGCCAGCTGCCGATGGCCGCGTCGTAGGCGGCGGTGTGGGCGAAGGCCTCGGCCGCGAGCTTCCGCCGCAGCCCGGCCACGTCGCCGGCGGCGTCGGTCAGCACGTCGAGCACCGGCTTGTACTGCTCCGGCGACGACACCACGAGGACATGCGGGAAGCTCTTGGCCGCGGCGCGCAGCAGCGCGACGCCGCCGATGTCGATCTCCTCGATGAGACCCGGCTCGGCCTCACCGCGCGCCAGCGCCTGCTCGAAGGGATAGAGGCTCACCGCCACCAGATCGATGGCCTGCAGGCCGCGCTCGGCCAGCTCGTGGGTGTCGGCGTCGGTGCGGCGCGAGAGGATGCCGGCGTGGATGGCCGGGTGCAGCGTCTTCACGCGGCCGCCGAGCAGCTCGGGGAAGCCGGTCACGGCCTCGACCGGCGTGACCGGCAAGCCGCCCTCGACCAGCGCGCGGGCCGTACCGCCCGAGGCCACGAGCTCGTAGCCGAGGCCGATGAGGCCGTGAGCGAAGTCGACGAGGCCGGTCTTGTCGTGCACCGAGAGGAGCGCGCGCATCGATGTTCAACCTTGGTTGTGGATCGCGGTCGGGTTCTCGAGCTGCGCCAGCAGGCAGCGCACGCCCTCGACGATGAGGCGGTGCTCGACCGCGTGGATCTTGGCCTCGAGCGCATCGAGCGACTCGCGCTGGCCGACCGGCACGCGCTCGACCGCCAGCACCGGGCCGGCGTCGACCTCGGCCACCGCCAGGTGGACCATGACGCCGGTCTCCTTGCGCTTGCCCGACTGGGCTTCCTCCCAGGCGCGCTCGATGGCGTGCAGGCCGGGCAGCTCGCCGGGCAGCGCCGGGTGCAGGTTCACCACGCGGCTGGGGAAGCGCTCGAGGAAGTGTTTGCCGAGCACGCGCATCCAGCCGGCGAGCACCACCACGTCGGGCTCCATGGCCGCGATGCGGTCGGCCAGCGCCGCGTCCCAGACGTCCCGCTCGAAGCGGCCGTCGTCGCGCATGTGGTCGTCCTTGCGCTGCTTCGGCAGCGGCACGAACGTGCGCGGGATGCCCGCCGCCTCCGCCCGTCGCAAGGCCAGCGCCGAGGCCGCGTGCGACACGACGCCCACCACGGTGGCTGCCAGCGCGCCGCTCTTGCAGGCGTCCATCAGCGCCTGGAGGTTCGTCCCCTGCCCTGACGCCAGCACCACGAGGCGCGCGGGCCTCGCGGCCGCCCCTGCGCCGGATGCGACCTTGGCCTCGCTCACTGGAACACCACCTGCGCCTCGTCGGGCGCGCGCTCGCGGATGCGGCCGACCGGGAACAGCTCGGGCAGGATGCCGCGGGCGCGCGCGGCTGCGCCCGGGCGCAGGATGACCAGCATCCCCACGCCGAGGTTGAAGACGCGGCGCATCTCGGCGGTGGCGATCTGCCCGCGCGCTTGGACCAGCCGGAACACGTCGGGCCACTCCCAGTCGGCGAGCTCGAAGCACAGGTTCGGCAGCTCGCGGAGGAGGCGCGGCGGGTTGTCGACGAAGCCGCCGCCGGTGATGTGGACCAGGCCGACGGGATCGATGCCGGCCTCCCAGAGCGCGCTGATCTCGGCGAGGTATGGCCGGTGCGGCGGGTCCAGCAGGCGCTTGGCGGTGGCCACGTCGATGGGGTCGAGCGCGCGCCGCAAGAGCGACCAGCCGTTGGTGTGGACGCCCGACGAGCGCAGCGCCAGCACCGTGTCGCCGGCCTGGATGCCCTTGCCGTCGATGATGCGCGTGCGCTCGACGACGCCGATGATGGTGCCGGCGAGATCGAGCTCGCCTTCGCGGTAGACCCCCGGCATCTCGGCCGTCTCGCCGCCGAGGAGCGCCACGCCGTGCGCGCGGCAGGCAGCCGCGACGCCGCCCACCACGTCGCCGATGACGACCGGGTCGAGCTTGGCCGCGGCCACGTAGTCGAGGAAGAACAGCGGGCGAGCGCCCATCACCAGGATGTCGTTGACGCTGTGGTTGACGAGGTCCTGGCCAATCGTGTCCCAGCGGTTGGCGATGCGCGCGATCATCGTCTTGGTGCCGACGCCGTCGGTCGACGCGACGAGGACCGGGTCCTTGTAGCCGGCGACCGCCTTCAGGTCGAAGAGGCCGCCGTACGTCCCGAGCTTCGAGAGCACGAACGGGTTGAAGGTCGACTCGACCGAGCGCTTCATGCGCTGCACCGCGGCGTTGCCGGCCTCGATGTCGACGCCGGCGGCGGCATAGGCCGAGGTCGGCGGGCGGCCGATGTCGCGACGCACCTGCATGCCCTCGAAGGCGTAGCGATCGACCAGGGCATAAGCGGCCTCGCGGGCCTGCTCGAGCGAATCGCCGGTGCCGACCAGCGACAGCACGCGCCCGCCCGAGGCGACGAGGCCGTGCGACGTGCGCCCGACCGACGCGGCGAAGACGCGCCCCTCGTCATCGGGACGCACCTCGAGGAGCGCCGATCCGCGCAGCGGCCCGGCCGGGTAGCCGGGCGCGGCGGCGACCACGGCGACGGCGAAGCCGGCCTGGAAGATAGGCCGCGGCACGGTGTCGAGGCGACCCTTGGCGCAGGCCTCGAGCACGGCGGCGAAGTCGGTCTCCTCGTCGAGCAGCGCCAACACCGCCTGCGTCTCGGGATCGCCGAAGCGCGCGTTGAACTCGAGCAGCTTCGGCCCGTCGGCGGTCAGCATGAAGCCGGCGAAGAGGCATCCTCTGAAGGGCCGCGACTCGGCACGCATGCCGGCGATGGTCGGCTCGATGATGGTCTGGCGAATCCTGGCCAGCATCTTCTGATCGACGTCGGGCACCGGCGCGTAGGCGCCCATGCCGCCCGTGTTCGGCCCCTGGTCGCCGTCCTTCAGGCGCTTGTGGTCGCGCGCCACCGGCAGCATCAGCGTGCGCTCGCCGTCGCACAGCGCGAAGACCGACAGCTCGCGCCCGACCAGCAGCTCCTCGACCACCACCTCGCGCCCGGCCGGACCGAGCTCGCCCGCCTCGAGCAAGCGCCAGAGCGCGTCCTCGGCCTCCTCGCGCGTGGCGCAGATGAAGACGCCCTTGCCCGCCGCAAGGCCCGACGCCTTCACCACCACCGGCGTCCCGAACGCGTCGAGCGTGGCGCGCGCCTCTTTCAGCGAGGCGGCCACCGCGAAGCGCGCCGTCGGCAGCTGGTGCCGCTGCATGAAAGCCTTGGCCCAGGTCTTCGAGGTCTCGATCTCGGCCGCCTCGCGCGACGGCCCAAAGATGGTCTGCCCGGCGGCCTCGAAGACGTCGACCACGCCGGCGGCCAGCGCCGACTCGGGCCCGACCACGGTGAGGCCGACGCCCTCGCGCTGGGCCAGCGCCAAGAGCGCGGCCGGCTCCATGGCGACCTCGGCGGCGCGCGTGATCGACACCCGCCCGCGCGCGCGCGGGTGATGGATGCCGCCGTTGCCCGGCGCGACGATCACCCGCCGCACCGACGGCGAGCCCGCCAGCTCCCAGGCCAGCGCGTGCTCGCGCGCGCCCGCGCCGATCACCAGCACGACCTCTACGGTCGACCGTTCAGACATCCGGGACCTCGATGGGATAGTGGCCGGAGAAGCACGCGCTGCAGTGCCCGCGCGCGAGCGGCAGGCCCTCGCGGATGGCGCTCATCATGCCGGCGTGGGTCAGGAAGGCGCACGAGTCGGCGCCGATCTTCTGGGCGATCTGCGCGGCCGTCAGCCGGTGCGCGATGAGGTCCTGGCGCGACGGCATGTCGACCCCCATGTAGCAGGGGTGCTTCACGGGCGGCGAGGACACGCGCACGTGGACCTCGGTGGCGCCGGCGTCGCGCAGCAGCTGCACGATGGGGCCGGCGGTCGTGCCGCGCACGATCGAGTCGTCCACCAGCACTACGCGCTTGCCCTTCAGGTTCTCGCCGAGCGGGTTGAACTTCAGGCGCACGCCCGAGGTGCGGAGCTCTTGCGAGGGCTGGATGAAGGTGCGGCCGATGTATCGGTTCTTGATGAGGCCTTCGCCATACGGGATGCCGCTCTCGGCCGCGAAGCCGAGCGCCGCGGGCAGCGCCGAGTCGGGCACGCCGACGACCATGTCGGCGTCGGCCGGGGCCTCGCGCGCCAGCTGGCGACCGAGACGCTGCCGCACCGTATGCACGAGCTGGTCTTCGATGACCGAGTCGGGGCGCGCGAAGTAGACGTACTCGAACGAGCAGAACGCCTGCGGCGCGGGCTCGACGCGCGGGCGGTGGACGACCGGTCCCTCGCGGTCGATGCGCACGACGGTGCCGGGCTCGACCTCGCGCAGCATCCTGGCGCCGATGGTGCCGAAGGCGCACGACTCCGACGCCACCACCCAGCCGCGGTCGTGATCGAGGACACCCAGGTAGAGCGGGCGGAAGCCGTGCGGATCGCGCACCGCCCACACCGCGTCGGCGGTCAGCAACACCAGCGAGTAGGCGCCCTGCGCGAGGCGCATGGCCTCCTCGATGCGGCCGAGCCAGGTGTCCTCGTCGTTGCCCGGGACGGGCTGGGCCAGGAGCTGGGTCAGCGTCTCGCTGTCGCTCTCGGACACGAGTCCGACGCCGCGCTTCAAGAGGTAGTCGCGGACGGCGGCGGCGTTGGTGAGGTTGCCGTTGTGGGCGAGCGCGAGCGGGCCCTTGCCGGTGTGGATGACGTAGGGCTGGGCGTTGCGAACGTCCGAGACGCCGGTCGTCGAGTAGCGCGTGTGACCGATCGCCATGTCGCCGGTGAGCGGCGCGAGGTCCTTCTCGGTGAAGACCTGGGTGACGAGGCCCATGCCCTTCGAGGCGCGGATACCACCGGGCCCCATGACCGCGATGCCGGCCGACTCCTGGCCGCGGTGCTGCAGCGCGTAGAGCGCGTAGAAGGCCGACTTGGCGACATCGAGGCCAAAGGGGCGCGCGATGCCGAGCGGGCCGAGCGGCTCGGGCGCCGCGGCCGCGATACCGAAGACGCCGCACTCCTCGTGCAGCGCGTCCATGTCGAAATCGGGCCCGAGCACGGGGTCGGGCCCCGGGTCGTTCGGGCGGTCGGGCGGTTGGGCGGGCGCGGGCACGGCCGGAAGGTCCGGTGCTGCCAGGCTGCCTGCGGGTGTCGAGCTGGGGTCTCGCATCGCGGCTCCGAGGTGCGGCGGCATAACAGGTTCGACACCGCGGTGCACCTCCCAAGGCGAGCGTGCTCGTGACGTTTCGGCAACACGGCCGCAAACCGCGGCGCGGGGCGCTCCGGGAAGCAGCGAGAGCGCGCCGCAGCGCGGGGCGGGCGAAGCGCACCGCCCAACGGCGGCCGCGCTACTTGGCGATCTTGTCCATGGCCGCGGCGAAGCCCGTGAAGTCCGGATGCACGAACATCGCGCCGTCCTTGATGCTCTTCCAGCGGCCGGGGGTGGCGATGATGGTGGCGATGTCGCCCAGCCCCCAGAAGGTCGCCGCCTTCGGATGCGCGCCGAGGGTCCTGACGATCTGACCCTGGTTGTCGCTTTCGCGCACGCGTCGCATGGCGCCGCGGAAGGCCTCGTTGAGGCGCGAGTGCGAGTCGCCGCCGGCGATGATGTTGTTGGCGCCGCAGCCGCCGAGCGCCTTGTCGTGCGGCACCCAGTCGCAGCCGTCGCCGGCGTCGGCCAGGCCGCCGCACTCGTCGCAGGTGAACATCTGGGCGAGGCCTTGCGAGGCGCTCACCGCCTTGGCGTTGTAGTGGAGCTTCTTGGCCTTGGCCGGCGGCTTCACGGTCCAGCCGCAGTGCGGCAGCGCGAAGGCCAGGTTGGCCTCGCACACGAAGCGCTCGGTGCCCTTGTCGTCGTAGAGGCGCGTGAGGCCGACCGGCTTACCCCCGGTCTCCGCCATGTACATCGTGTCGTAGTCGCAGAGCCCGACCTTGTGCACGACGAACTTCCCGTCCGCGGCTGGCGCCTTCGTGTCTTCAGCCGCCGGCGTCTTCTGATCCTTCGGCGCGCTGGCCGCGCCCGAGCTCGGCGGCGCCGCGTGGGGCTGCGCCGCCGTGGGCTCGGGGGGCCGCGCCGCCGCCGGCTTGTCCGCGGCGCCGAGCGCCTGTGCGCCGCCGGGAGCGTTGGAAGCCGGCGGCTGCGGGGCCTTGCGCTCGCCGTTGCCCGGAGCCCCGACCGCCGGTGGCTTGTCGGTGGGTGCGGACGCCGGCTTCTCCGCGGCCGCGGACGCCGGCTTGTCGCTCGTCGTGGGGGCCGCCGCGGCGGTCGCCGGCGGCGCCGCGTCCTTGCCGTCCTTCGGCGCATCCGGCTTCGGCTTCAGGCCGAGCTTGGCGGCGACTTCTTCGATGCTGGCGTAGCTGCCCTCATCGCGCGCCAGCTGCGACACCTTCCAGAGGGGCGGCACCGCCAGGTAGCGCTCGACCAGCTTGGCGTGGATCTCGGCGTACGGCATCGTCTGGAGCTTGTCGGTGAACTTGCCCTGAACCACGCCGACGCGACCGCCAGTCGACGCGCGCATCATCTGGACCGGCGGACCGGCAGGGTCGCCGGCGCCGCCCGGGCTCAAGTAGGCCGCGCCATCGGCGTAGCTCATGCCGCGCACGTTGGCCCCGCCGCCGCTCGCAACGGGTGTCGCGGGCGCGGGGCTCGAGGCCGACGAGGCGGGGTTCAGCTGGCGATTGGTGGACGCGACCATGAAGACCTCGCAGGGCGCCTCGGGGTTGGTGGTGCAGGTGAGGCGCGCATCCGAGGCTAGCGGTGCGAACGTGCTTGACCCACGGGTCGACGACTCAACGAAGTTTGAGTGACGCCGCGTGACGTCGTGGTCGAGAAGGGTCACGCGCGCTTCGCTCTCGGGAACGTGGATTCAGGCGCGTCTGCGGCTGTCGACGAGAGCGAGGCCGCGTCGTCCAACGCAGCGGTGTCGACGGATTGCTCGCTCCGGTCACGCCGTCCGACCGTCGTCGATCGGCGCAGCGCGCGAGCTACCCGGTCGCGAAAGATCGGAGACATCGAGCGCTCGCTGGGCCGGTCGACGTCTGGCGACGCGGCCGGACGCCTGCTACACCGACGTGATGGCGGACGACGCGCTGGCGACGATCCTCGACGCGGCGACCGCGGCGGCATCGCTCTCGGCCTTCCGGGAGACGGCACTGACCGTGCTGGCTGCCTCGGTGCCTCACGACGTTGCCGTGTTCCATGCGTTCAGCCCACGCGTGCCGCTGGCGACGGCGTGCGTGCGCGGCGTCGCGCTCGAGGTCGTGGCCGCGACGCTCCCGCGCTGGGACGCGCTGGCGGTGGAGCTCGGGCGCCTGCGCGACCACGCGCTGACCCACGGCGGCGTCGTGAGCGATGACGAGGTCTTCGCGCGCGGGCCGGGTCGCCGCGCCTTCGAAGAGGCGGTCGCACGCCCGCTCGGCGTCTCGAGCATCGCCTTCGTGCACCTGGTCGTGCGCGCGCGCATCGGCGCCGGCGTCCTTCTCGGGCGGCGACGCGGCGCGTTCGATGCCGCTGAGCGCGATGCGCTGCGGAGGCTTGCCCCGGCCCTGGCGGCGGGCGACGCGCTGCATGCCGCGCTCGACGCCGCACCGCGTGCCTCGCTGCCGGTCGCGCTTCGCTGCGAGGACCAGCGCCTCACCGCGCGCCAGCGCCAGATCGTCGAGCTGGTCGCCCACGGCCACACCACGCCGGCCATCGCCGCAGCGCTCGGCGTCTCGAGCAACACGCTGCGGAACCACCTCGCGCGCATCTTCGAACGCCTCGGCGCCGCCAACCGCGCGGACGTGGTGCGCCTGGCGGTGCTCGTCCCGGCGCGCGCCGACTGACCGGGCTGGGTACGAACGGACCCGCGCCGGGCGGCCACCCCGTTGGTAGCTCAGGGGCATGAAGAACGCTCCGCTCCCGTCGACCTCATCGACCTCCCCTCCCTCATCGGCCCGCGTGCGCTCGGCCGGTGCGTCGACGCCCGCATGGCTCGACGCCTTCCTCTACCCCTTCGTCTCGCGCGAGCACGCCACGCCCGACGGCGTCGTGCGCTACGTGGACGAGGGCCGCGGCCGCCCGATCCTGCTCGTCCATGGCACGCCGAGCTGGTCTTTCGAGTGGCGCGCGAGCATCGCCGCGCTGGCGGTCGAGCACCGCGTGATCGCGCCCGACCACCTCGGCTTCGGCCTCTCCGACAAGCCGCCCGGCGCACCATATCGGCCGGTCGATCACGCGCGCCGCCTGGCCTCGCTGGTCGAGGCGCTCGACCTCCGCGACGTGACGCTGGTGGTCCACGACTTCGGCGGCCCTATCGGCCTGACCTGGGCCGCCGGCGCATCCGAACGCGTGCGCGACATCGTCGTCCTCAACAGCTGGGCCTGGTCCGTCGCCGACCGTCGCGCGGCGCGCATCTCGCGCCTCGTGCGCTCGCCGCTCGGCCGCTTCCTCTACCTCTGGCTCAACGCCTCGCCGCGCTGGCTCGTGCCGGCCTCGTTCGGCGACAAGCGGCGCCTCACCAGGGCGGCGCATCACCACTATCTGGCGCCCTTCGGAAGGCGCTCCGAGCGGCGCGCACCGTGGGCCCTGGGTGTCGCGCTGGCCGGCGAGGCGGCGAGCTTCGAGGCGCTGTGGTCGGCGCGCGGGCGGTGGATCGACAAGCTCCGGGCCATCGTCTGGGGCATGCGCGACCCGGCGCTGCGACCCGATCTGCTGGCGCGGTGGCGCGAGGCTGCGCCTTGGGCACGCGTCATCGAGCTCGCCGACGTCGGACACTTCCGCAGGAGGAGGCGCCCGAGGCCGTGACCGCCGCCATCCGTGAGTGATGCCGCGGCCCGCCGTGCGTGGACCGCGGCATGGCTCGCGTCGGGCGCTCAGGCGGCGCGGCCGACGTCGGCCACCTCGGCGACGGTGACCCCCGCCGTCACGCGACCGGTGCCGAGACCGATCTCGACGACCGGCGCCGGATCGTCGGCGCCGACGGCGAAGAGCTGCATGCCGCACTGGCGCAAGAGCTCGGACAGGCCGGGCGCGGGCACCGCCGGCCCGGCGACGACGAAGGCCTGGGCCACCAGGTCACCACCTTGGGTGCGCAGGATGGAGAGCCGAGCGATGCGGTCGATGAACTCGACCAGCGCCGCGCTCCAGCTCGAGAGCGCGCTGCCGGGGACGAGCCAGGCCACGAGCTGACCCGGTGGGCCTGCGGCCTCGAGCTCGCGCGCGACGCGGTCGATGATCGCCGGAGCGCCGACCTCGTCGACGGCGGCGCGGCGCAGGTCGACGATGCGCGTCCCGCCGGGCAGCGTGGCGACGAGCTCGCTCACGAAGGTGGCCTCGTGGCCGTGGCTCAGGACCCGCGGTCCGGCCAGCAGGGTCGGCGGAGCGGGCCATGTCGAGCGCCCGTGCGCCGCGACGCCACCGTTCACGCCGGTGACGACGGCCTCCACCAGCTGGTGCCAGTCGCGGTAGCCGCGCCCGAGGCGACGTACGCCGCGCACATGCGTGCGCAGGTCGAGCCGGTACGGCCCGAGCGCGTCGCGCTGCACCCCGACGACGGCGATCTCGGGCCACCGCAGCGTGAACGGGCGCCAGGCTCGCCGGACCTCGACGCCGGTCGTGCCGATGACGACGCGCTCGTCGCGCAGCGATACCAAGTACACGAGGCCGGCCAGCGCACCGAGCGCGGCGACGGCGCCCCCGGCCAGCATGACGCCGGACGCGTGCCTGGCCGTGAGCAGCGCCAGGGCTAGCACCGCCACGACCAGCCAGGTGAGCGAGACCCACGCGAGGCGCGGCGTCGAGACGCGGAACTCTGTCGGCGTAGCCTTCGCCTGGGGAGGGCGAGCCGGTGGCGGCGGCGGTCCCGCGGGCGCACGCGACGATGCTGCCGGGGCTGCGGCTTGCGGAAACGCGATGCGCGTCTCCGGGGCGACCATGCCCGCCTGCCGCATCGACGCCAGCAATGCCTCCTCGGTCGGGCCGGCGAACAGCACCGCCTCGCAGGCTGAACCGCGACGGAGGGCGCGCAGCGGTCGGGTGACCAGCGCGCCCCGCCTCAGCTCGGCGCACTCGGCCTCGGACAGAACGACCAGCTCGCACACGTCCGCGCCGACGCGTGCGGCGTAGCCGGGCAGCTCGCGGTCGCCGGCGTGCGCGATGACGAAGATGCCGTTTCCGAGGTCCAGCTCGCCGGCGAAGAACTGGATGGCCGCGGCGGGCAGCTGGCGCAGGTTTTCGAACGAGAGCCCGAGCCCGAGGAGCGCCGGCTTCCCCTCTCCGTGGCGGTCGACTGCGAACTTCAGCATGCGCTTGGCCTCGGACCCGGGACCTCGACGGGCACGCCGGTAAACCGCCTGCGCGTGGGCTCAGCGATAGCGACCCGCGTCGGCGGAGCCGCGCTCGAGCAGCGCCGCCGCCAGCTCACGCGCGTCGTTGGCCCAGTAGGTGGGCGGACGCGGCGGGCGACAGGCGAGCACCGTCTCGCGCCAATCGGGTGGGATGTCCGACTCGCCGTGCACCGCACCGAGCAGCGCACCAGCGATAGCGGCGTTGGTGTCGGTGTCGCCGCCGGCCAGGATGGTGTCGCTCATCGCGGCCTCGAACGAGCTCGCGTGCAGGAGCTGATAGAAGGCGTTCTGGAAGGCGAGCCGCACCCAGCCCATGCCCCAGGCGTCATAGTCGGGCGCCTCGTCGGCCGCCTCGACGAGCCAGCCGAAGACGCCGCTGGCGCGGCCATCCTTGGTATCGACGGCCTCGACCGCGGCGCGGTAGGCGGCGTTGGGGTCGGCCTGCTCGGCGATGCCGACCGCGATGGCGCGCACGAACGCGACGCTCGCCTCCTGGCACGGCGGCGTCGGGTGGCTGAGCGTGGCGTCGAGGCGAGCCAGCGCGGCGAGGCGCTCGGGCGCCAGGAAGGCGCCGTAGATGCCGAGCGGGCTCACGCGCATCAGCGCACCGTTGGCCTGCTTGCTCGGGTAGTCGTTGAGCTTCGAGGCCTGAGCCCGAACGCGCGCGGCGTCGACGGGGGTCTCGTCGACCGGGAAGTCGAAGGCGTTGAGCGTGGTGCCGCCGATGTCGATGGGCTCGCTCCGGCACCAGGCCACGTACGCGGCGGCCACGCGATCGAAGTCGGGACCGTACGTCGCGAGCGAGCGCGCCAGCGCCAGCGCGAGCTCGGAGTCGTCGGTCACCTGGCCGGGCAGGACCTGGAACGGGCCGCCGCCGACCATGGCGCGGAAGCCCGAGGGAAAGGCCTCGCGGATGGCCGCGCCCGAGCGGAACTCGACGGTCGTACCGAGCGCGTCGCCCACCAGCTGGCCGAGGAGACAGCCGCGAGCGCGGGCGCGTTGCGAGGGGCTGAGCGTCATCGCGCCTCGATACCACGCGGGCCGCGGTCCGTGAACAGCGGGCCTCGGACCTGCGCGGTCGCACGGCCTGCATTCAGACTGCGTGTGGAGCGTCGACGACGACCGCCGCGCAACCGGTGTCGGCGTGAGAGCTGTCGCGGAGAGTCAGCGACGAAGGAGGGCGCGGACACGACCGCGCCCTCCGCCGTGGCTGCGCCGAGCGACTGGCGTCGCTCAGGTCGTGGACTCCGTCGACGGACGGGCCGGCGGCGAAGTCGGAGGGTTGGCGGTCGTCGCCGAAGCGGACGTCGCACCGCCCTCGCGCCGCCGCCGGGACCGTGCGTGGCCCGGGATGATGTCGTGGATGGCCGCGTTGGTCATCTTCTTGCCCTGCCAGTGACGCTTGAGGCTGACCAGCTCCAGCCGGCCCAGGTTGGCCGCGCCGCCCAATGCGCTCGCAGCCGTGGCGAGCTCCTGCTTGGCGGCGGCCAGCGCGACGGCCGCGGGCTTCATCGCGGCGCACACGGCCCGGAGCTTGTCGGCCTCCCCCTTCGCCTGCTCCGGAGTGTAGCGCGGGTGCTGCGTGCGCTCGATGCGATCGGCGAGCTGCTCGATCTTCTGGATCAGCTGCCAGGGCTCGAGCTTGCGCAGGTCCTTGAGGTTGTCGATGAAGACGACGCGCATGAGCGGGTCGCGTCGCCGACGACCGCCGGCATTGAAGTAGGCCTCACGCACGACACCGTGGACCTGGAACAGCGCCTCGCCCTTCACCGCACAGTCGACCGTGAGCTCGTCCACCTTGGACTTCGCCTGCTTGTGCGAGGCGAGGCTCGCCGTCCCGGCGGCCGCCGGCACCGAGAGGAACTCTTGCGCGTCGCCATCGAGGGCATGTCGTCCGATGCAGCGCTGGAGCGTCGTGAGGACATCCTCGATCTTCGCCTCGGCGCTGGCAGACTGTCTGATGATTCCTGTCATTGTTGATCCTTCGTCGAGAGTCCGGGGTCCATCCCGGAGCGACACGAAGCACTTCACCGTTCGTGCCATGCGGCCCGGGTGGACGTGGTCCAACCTTCTCGACGGCAGCCGCGGGGCTCAGCTGGATGCGAGATATTCAATGGGGTCTGCGGTCGCCGTCACGGCGACTCGATCCGCTTGCCAGACGCTCGCAACGACCTCGTGCGAAGCCACGATCAGCCGTGGGGTCGCGCGACACCAGCCTTTAGGGACTGCCGGTCCCACCGCTGGGAGGACGTTCGGTCGCCGGGCGGGTCCCGCTATGGGTCTCCCGCCGCGCCCACATCGTCCTGCGCTGCCCTCTCGGTTCGCCGGAGCATGCTCCGCCCGAGATCGATGCCATGCTCGATTCGCCGGAGCGTGCTCCGCCCGAGATCGATGCCATGCTCCGTTCGCCGGAGCATGCTCCGCCCGAGATCGATGCCATGCTCCGTTCGCCGGAGCATGCTCCGCCCGAGATCGATGCCATGCTCCGTTCGCCGGAGCATGCTCCGCCCGAGATCGATGCCATGCTCCGTTCGCCGGAGCATGCTCCGCCCGAGATCGATGCCATGCTCCGTTCGCCGGAGCATGCTCCGCCCGGACATGCTGAGATCGATGCCATGCTCCGTTCGCCGGAGCATGCTCCGCCCGAGATCGATGCCATGCTCCGCTCGCCGGAGCATGCTCCGCCCGAGATCGGTGCCATGCTCCGCTCGCCGGAGCATGCTCCGCCCGAGATCGGTGCCATGCTCCGTTCGCCGGAGCACGCTTCACCGCTCATCGGAGTCCGAGCACCGACGACGTCGCCGGAGGCGCGACGGCCGGGCCCGCTCGACTCACTGCCAGCGCGAAAGCGCGTCGCGACCCCCGCCGAATCCGGCCTGCCGACGCTAAGCCGGGTTGCGGCCGCGGTCGAGCACGGCGCGCAGCCGCTCGGCCAGCGCCTGCGGGGTGAACGGCTTCTGAATGAACAGCGCGTCGGGTTCGAGCAGGCCGCGGCGCACGACGTCGTCGCCGGTGTAGCCCGACATGAACACGATCGGCAGGTTCGGGTAGCGCGCGCGCACCGCCTCGCCCAGCTCGCGCCCGGCCATGCGCGGCATGACCACGTCGGAGAGGACCAGGTCGAAGCGCCCGTCGTGCCGCTCGAGCTGGGCCAACGCGTCGACGCCGTCCACCGCGGCCACGACCTGGAACCCCTTCTCTCGCAGCGCGCGCGACACGATGGTGCGCACGACGCCCTCGTCCTCGACCACCAGCACGATCTCGGTTCCGGCCGGGCTGGCCGGTGCGCGCTCGGGCGGTCGCTCGTGGCTGGCTGCCACCGCCGGGAGATAGATCGTGACCGTCGTGCCGCGCCCGACCTCGCTCTCGAGCGCGATGTGCCCGCCACTCTGACGCACGGTGCCGTACACCGTCGAAAGCCCGAGACCGGTGCCCTGCCCGACCGGCTTGGTGGTGAAGAACGGCTCGAAGGCCTGACGGAGCGTCGTCGCATCCATGCCCGAGCCGGTATCCTGCACCTTCAGGACGACGTGTCGCCCGGGTGCGAGACCCTCGCCATCGCTGCCCGACGCCGGGGCGCCGTCGCTCACATCGGTGGCGATGGTGATGGTCCCGCCACGCGGCATGGCGTCGCGCGCGTTGTGGACGAGGTTGATGAGCATCTGCTCGAGCTGCGTGCGATCGACGCGCACGAGCCCGGCCTCGGCCTCGAGGCGCAGCTCCAGGGCGATGGTCGCGCCGGCCAGGCGGCCGAGGGCCGGCGCGAGCTCGCGCACCACCTGCCCCACCTCGAGCACGGTCGGCTGCAGCACCTGGCGCCGCGTGAAGGCGAGGAGCTGCTTGGTCACACCGGCGGCGCGCTCGCCCGCCTTCACCATCTGTTCGATGTCGCTGCGGATGGTCGTGTCGCCGCCAGCGAAATCGGGGAGGCGCCGCAGCACGAAGTCGCCGAAGCCGAGCACCGCGGTCATCATGTTGTTGACCTCGTGGGCCATGCCGCCGGCGAGCTTGCCCGCCGCCTGCAGGCGCTCGGCGCGCCGCGTCTCCTCGGCCAGGCGCTCGCGCTCGGACACGTCGACGAGCGCGCCGATCATGCGCAGCGGGCGTCCGTCTTCGCCGCGCACGATGAGCGCGCGGTCGAGGAACCAGCGATAGGCCCCGGTGCGCGTGCGCACGCGATACTGGTCGGTCCACGTGGCGGCCTCGCCGGCCAACGTGTGCTGGAGGCTGTGGGCGACGTGCTCGACCTCGTCGGGGTGGATGCAGCCGCTCCAAGCGACGCGCGTCGCCAGCTCGCGGCGCGTCCAGCCGGTCTGGCGCTCGAGCTCGTCGTTCCATTCGAGCTGACCGCTGCCCAGGTCGTGCTCCCAGATGATGTCGTGGCTCGCCAGCATGAGGGACCTGAAGCGCTCGTCGGCCAGTCGCTGCCGCGCGGCCGCATCTCGTCGCAGGCGCGCCAGCTGGAGCGCGCCGCTGATGCGGGCGACCAGCTCGCGCGCCGAGAACGGCTTCACCAGGTAGCCGTCGGCCCCCGACTCGAAGCCCTCGACCTTGGCCTCCTCGCCAGCGCGCGCCGACAGGAGGATGACCGGCAGTGCCTCGGTGCGCGGGTCGGCGCGCAGCCGGGCGAGCAGCTCGAAGCCGTCGATGTCCGGCATCATCACGTCGCACAAGACCAGGTCGGGCAGGTCGCGTTCCAGGAGCGTCAGCGCCTCGCCTGCGTCGGCGGCGGCCGCCACGCGCCAGTGCTGCGACAGGTGGCGCACCAGGTAGGTGCGCATGTCGCTGTTGTCGTCCACGACGAGGACGCGCGCGCGGGTCACGTCCTCGGGGACCGGCGGGACGACGGCCTCGCCGGGCGGCAGCCAGCGGCGCGCCTCGTTGACGAAGGGCTCGCTCAGGGCCGAGGTCGGGCGCGGTCGCGTCGCCGTCACGCGCTGGGCCTCGGGCAAGTGGCTGTGGCCGAGCGGCAGGCTGACCGTGAAGGTCGTGCCGACGCCCACCTGGCTCGCGACCTCGACCGTGCCGCCGTGCAGGCGCACGAGCTCGCGCACGAGCGCGAGGCCGATGCCGCTGCCTTCGAGCGTGCGGCTCCACGACGATCGCACCCGATGGAAACGCTCGAAGATGAGCGGAAGCTCGGCCGCGGGAATGCCGCAGCCGGTGTCCCTCACGATGAGGCGGGCGTGGCTGCCATCGCTCTCGAGGGTGACGGCGATCTCGCCCGCGGCCGTGTGCTTGAAGGCGTTGGAGAAGAGGTTCAGCACCACCTTCTCCCACATCTCGCGGTCGACCCATACCGGCGTCGGTGCGGGCGGCGTAGCCACGCGCAGCGTCAGCCCGCCGCGCTCGAGCGTGGCCCGGAACATGCTCGCCAGGTCGGCCGTCAGCGCCGCCAGGTCGAGCAGCTCGAAGAGAGCGTCGCTCTTGCCGGCCTCGATCCTCGAGAAGTCGAGCAGCGTGTCGACGAGACGCGTCAGGCGCTGGCCGTTGTGCAGCGCGACATCGAGCAGTCGTTGGTGCGCGTCGTCGACGCCCGACGCGCCGCGCAGGTCGGCCAGTGGCCCCAGCATCAACGCCAGCGGCGTCCGCAGCTCGTGGCTGACGTTGCCGAAGAAGACGGTCTTGGCACGGTCGAGCGCCAGCAGCGCCTCGGCGCGCCTCGCCTCGTCCTCGTAGGCGCGCGCCGCCGCGACCCCCTTGGCGATGCGCGAGGCGACGAGATCGATGAAGGTCACGAATTCGGCGTCGATGACGCGCCGCGCCGAGAGGCCGGCCACCAGGAAGCCGATGGGCGGCCCGCCCGCAGCGGCCAGGGGTGCGACCACGCCGACCTCGGGGCTCTCGGGCCACGGTCCGCCGGGCATCTCGCCGATGTAGCCGCGCAGTCCCGGCACCAGCTGCGGTCGCCGCGTCCGCAGCGCCTCGCGAAAGGTGTCGGCGGTGCGCAGCCCGGCGATGGTGAACTCGTGGGTCACGCGCGGGTCTTCGGGCTCGATGCCCATCGCGCCCGCCAGGCGCCCGCCGCTTAGCGACGGATCGGCGAGGTAGAGCAGCGCGTAGGGCAGGTCGCTGCGCACGTCGGACAACGCGGCGGCCGCCCGCTCGCAGACCTCGGCGCCGGAGCGCACCCCGGTGAGGCGCGTGCCGAGGTCGCGCAAGAGGCGCAGCCGGCGCTCGCCCACCACGCGCGCGGTGGTCTCGTGGCAGATGGCCAGCACCGAGGCCACGCGACCATCGGCGCCGCGCACCGGGCTCAACGAGGCGGTGATGTAGACCTCCTCGCGCGGGAGGTTGCGCTCGAAGGAGAACGGCCGGTCCTCGATCCAGACCGAGCGCCCCGCCTGCGTGACCTCGGCGACGAGCGGCCCCACGGCGTCGAGGAGCTCCGGCCACACCTCGGCCAGCGGGCGACCGAGCGCGAGCGCGTCCTTGGTCGAGCCGATCATGGCCGCGAAGGCGTCGTTGTAGATCTGGACCAGCTGCGGCCCGGCCAACAGCACCATCGGGAAGCGCGCATCCAGCACTAGCGCGATGGACGCGCGCAGCTCGGGCGGCCAGACCGTCGCCGGCCCGAGTGGCGTCGCCGCCCAGTCGAGGCAGCGCAGGCGTCGCGCGACCTCACCCTCGCTGGCGAAGGCACCATCGAGCGGCGGGTCGCTCGGCACGGAGGCGTCGGTCATCTGCTCCATCGCGGCCTGGGCTGCCGGCCGAGTTTAGGTGTCGATGGATGACCCTAAGGAAATACGCTTTGATTCACAAGCAGCGCCGTGGCGGCCCGGTCCGTTCTACGGAAACCGAGGTCCGTCCGCGAGGCGGTAGGCGAAGGTCAAGCCGAGGCTCACGACGCTCGAGACGTCGCCGCGCAGACCCATGAGGACGCCCTCGCCAATGGGGATCCAGCCGTCGAGGTGGAAGCTCAGGCCGAGGTCGCTCGTCGCGACGGCGCCGTCGCCTTGGATGACGCCCATGACGCCGAGGCCGGCGCTGCCGCCGCCGCCCTCGTCGGCTCCGCCCGGACCAGACGCGCGCCAGTTGTAGCTGACGAAGCCGAGCCGCGGGTCGAGCGGCGTCGGGTCGCCACCGCCGCCCATCTCGATCCAGTTATGGTCGTCGCCGAGCTGGATGGTGATGTTGGGCAGGCGGAAGAACGACCGCTGCAAGGCCGGAGTGCGCACGACGTCGTCGCCGTGGTCGGGCAGGACGGCGATGACCGGCGGTCGACAGAAGAGCCCGACGCCGAACTCGCGCGGGCCGCGACCGACCTCGATGCCGATGCCGGGCACCACGCCGAGCAGCATGTAGGCCTCGGGCAGCGGGCCGCCGAAGCGCGGGTCGCCGCTGGCACCACCGAGGCCGAAGACCGAGAGCTCGAGGGTCAGCGGCCCCCAGCGCCGCGCGCGCAGCGTGACGGCGCCACCCCATTGCTGGTCGTCGATCGCCTCGTCGAAGCCGATGAGCCCGTCGACGCCGACCTCGAAGTCCAGACGCTGCGGACCCTCATCCCAGCCGCGGGCGAGCGCGGTCGCGTCCGAGCCGGCCGCGAGCGCGAGGCCGGCGACGAGCACGGTCCGAAGCGCATCCACGCCAGCGAGTCTAGCCGTCGGACGGCGTCATTGCATCCTTCGCGCAGGCGTCGTCCGGCGCGAGCGGAGTCGCCACAGGCCCCCGACGCGCGGGTGGTCCGCGTCTACACGACCAGAGGTGGAATCAGACCGGCAGCTCGTCCAGCGCACAGCGCTCGGGCACGCGGGAGGTGAAAGGCGTGTCCAGCGGGCTACGCCCACACGGCGGCAGAGCTCGAGCTGGTCGGCGACCACCCAGAGTGTGTCGCTCACGTCCCGCACGGGTCCGCGTTCCGCATCGCCAGGTAGTCCGGCTCGGCCACCACGAGCCCGTCACCCTCCGCCTCGAGCGTCAGCGTCGACCAGCCGAAGGCGATCCTGGAGCCGGCCCGCCGGCGTCGAGCTCGGCGAGCTTCGTCAGGACTCCTCCGCCGCCGGCGCGAGGCTCGGCGCCACGTGGACGGCGATATCGTGCGCACCGATCCTGCGCTTCAGCTGCATGGGACCGCCATCGCGCGAGCGTATCCCGAGTCCTCACGCGCGCCGCTCCCGGCCGACGAGGGAAAAGCACATCGCGCTCCGGGGCGATGTGACCTGCGAACGCCGGAAGGACCCGACGGGCCGCCCCATGACGGGCTGTCCGCCGAGGTCGCGCGGGCCCGCGCCGGTCCGGTTACCGAGCCCCGGAACGCGAGCTGGGAGCCGAGGCCGATCGGACCGACAAGTCTGCTCGTAACGACCTGCGGACCCCGAGGTCGGACCGAGACAGCCATGAACACCTTCACCCATCCTTTCCTCACCCTGCCCGGCCTACCCGAGTCCGGCCGACCGTTGCTCTGGACGCTGCTCACCGAGCCGCTGGTGCCGCTGCCTGCGCTGCGCAGCATCGTGGCGTCGTACAGTCGCGTCATCGAGGGGCTCGGGCGCCGCGGTCAGCGCGTCAACGTGCCGCTCGGCAAGGCTATCGCGCTGGCGCTCGACACCATCCTGCTGCGCGTCGACGAGCGCACCGGCGATGGCGACTATCGGGTCATCCAGGCGGCGGTCCGCTACTTCGTCATCGAGAACGATGGCGGCAGCGACTTCGCCTCGAACGACGGCCTGCTCGACGATGCGCGCGTGGTCAACGCCATGCTGCGCTGGCTCGGCCGCGACGACCTGATCATCGACCTGGCGCTGCGCCCGCCACGCAGCTCGGGCGTCTTCGGCGGCGCGGCGCGGGTGCACGACCGGCGCTGAGGCGCGGTCGCCGCCCACCGGCCAGCGCCCCGCGTCCGCTGCGGCCGGCGTTCTGCGAAGGCCTCGGGTGCGATTGCGCATGAGGCGGTAGGCCCTTAGTATCGGCGCTCCGGAGCCGTCCACCGTCAGGTGCGGCATGGGGTGTCGGCGCGGTTGCCGGCGCCCGAGCTCCCTCCGCGAGGCCGACATGTCGAAGACGCCACCCCTCCCCGAGACGCGCGGCGAGGCCGTGTTCGAGGACTACAAGCCCGCCTGGACCGACGCCCAGGCGTTGGCCGAGGCCAACCGCTGCCTCTACTGCATCGACGCGCCCTGCGTCAGCGCCTGTCCGACCGAGATCAATATCCCGGAGTTCATCCGCAAGATCGCGACCGGCAACGTGAAGGGCTCGGCCAGGACCATCTTCGACTCGAACATCCTCGGCATGTCGTGCGCGCGCGTCTGTCCGGTGGAAGTGCTGTGCGTCGGCGACTGCGTCTACAACCGGCTCGGCCAGCAGCCGATCCAGATCGGCAAGCTGCAGCGCTACTCGACCGACCGCGCCCTCCAGCAGGGCTGGAAGTACTACGCGGCCGGCCCCGACAGCGGCAAGCGCGTGGCCCTCATCGGCGCCGGACCGGCGTCGCTCAGCTGCGCGCACCGCCTGCGCCGCTTCGGCCACGCCGTCACCATCTTCGAGAAGAAGGACGGCGTGCGCGGCCTCGGCGGCCTGAACACCAACGGCGTCGCCCCTTATAAGATGAAGGCGGACCGCTCGCTCGAAGAGGTCGACTGGGTGCTGTCCATCGGCGGCATCGAGGTGAAGACCGGCGTCGAGATCGGCAAGGACCTCTCGCTCTCCGATCTCGAGGCGCAGTTCGACGCCGTCTTCGTCGGCATCGGCCTCGGGCCCGACCACCACCTCGGTGTGCCGGGCGAGGACCTGGCCGGCGTCGAGGGCGCGGTGCAGTTCATCGAGAAGATGAAGCTCGACCCCATCACCGTCGGCGCACGGCGCGCGGTCGTGGTCGGCGGCGGCAACACCGCCATGGACTGCGTGCGCGAGCTCGCCAGCATGGGCGTGCCCGAGGTGACGCTGGTCTACCGCGGGACCGAGCCGGCCATGTCGGGCTACTCGCACGAGTGGGACGCGGCCAAGATCCTCGGCGTGCGCGCCGCGTGGCAGACGCAGCCCATCGCCTACCTCGGCGAGGGCGGCAAGGTGACGGGCGTGCAGGCGGTGAAGCTCGACGCGCAGAAGAAGCCCATCGCCGGCAGCGAGCACGTCATCGGCGCCGACCTCGTGCTGGTGGCCATCGGCCAGGCCAAGCTGCTCGCGCAGCTGGCCGCGCTCGACGGCATCCGCATGGACAAGTCGCGCGTCGTGATCGACCGCGACGGGGCGACCGGGCGCGCGAAGTGGTTCGCGGGCGGCGACCTCGCCAATGGTGGCAAGGAGGTCGTCAACGCCGTCGCCGAGGGCCGCGACGCTGCGGCCGGCATCCACGCATACCTCATGGGCGCGAGCTGAAGCAGGAGACTGGGACATGGTAGACCTCTCGACCAACTGCGGCGGCATCCGTTCCCCGAACCCGTTCTGGCTCGCGTCGGCTCCGCCGGCGAACTCGGGCGACCAGGTGAAGCGCGCCTTCGATGCCGGCTGGGGCGGCGCGGTGTGGAAGACGCTCGGCGTCCCGATCCAGAACGTCTCCTCCCGCTTCGGCGCGCTGCACTATCGCGGCACGCGCGCCATCGGCTTCAACAACATCGAGCTCATCACCGACCGGCCTCTGGAGACCAACTTCAGGGAGATCGCCGAGGTGAAGAAGCAGTACCCGAAGCACGCGGTCATCGCGTCGCTGATGGTCGAGACCGAGGCCGAGTGGCGCGACCTCATCCTGCGCTCCATCGACGCCGGCGCCGACGGGCTCGAGCTGAACTTCGGCTGTCCCCACGGCATGTGCGAGCGCGGCATGGGCTCGGCGGTCGGTCAGGAGCCGGCGCTGAACGAGCGCATCACCGGCTGGGTCATGAAGTACTCGACCATCCCGGTGCTGGTGAAGCTGACCCCGAACGTCGACGACATCCTGCCGCACGGGCTTGCCGCCAAGGCCGGCGGCGCCAACGGCGTGTCGCTCATCAACACCATCAAGTCGATCATCGGCATCGACCTCGACAAGCTCGTGCCCGAGCCGCGCGTCGCCAACGCGTCGACCAACGGCGGCTACTGCGGCCCGGCGGTGAAGCCCATCGCGCTGCACATGCTCGGCGTGCTGGCGCGCTCGCCCGAGTTCCGCCTGCCCATCTCCGGCATCGGCGGCATCTCCAACTGGCGCGACGCGGCCGAGTTCCTGGCCATGGGCGCGTCGTCGGTCCAGGTCTGCACCGAGGTCATGCTGCGCGGCTACCGCGTCGTCGAGGACATGATCGAGGGCCTCGAGACCTGGATGGAGGAGAAGGGCTTCCAGCGCCTCGACCAGCTCATCGGCGCGGCCGTCCCCAAGTACGAGGAGTGGGGCGACCTCGACATGAACTACGAGACGGTCGCCAAGATCGACCCCGCCAAGTGCATCGGCTGCCACCTCTGCGTGGTGGCCTGCGACGACGGCGCCCACCAGTGCATCCACCTCGACCAGCCGGACACCTTCGTGCCGCGCATCGACGAGAGCGAGTGCGTGGGGTGCAACCTCTGCCAGATCGTCTGCCCCGTCTCGGGCTGCATCTCCATGGTCGAGGTCGACAACGGCTACAAGCCGGCGACGTGGAACGAGTACGGCGCGGGCCGAGGCATCCTGCGCCCGAAGAAGGGCGTCCACACCTGACGGACCGCGCGGCCGCGCGGGCCCTACACGGCCTCAGCGGCAGGCGGCCGAGACGGTCGGCAGCGCCGCGCTGCCTGGGTCGCAGGCCGTGCCGAGCAGGTGAAGCTCGTCGCCGGAGAGCTCCCAGCAGCCGTCGGCGCAGGCGTCGCCGGCGCCGCTGCGCGGGCGCACCGCGACCGGCCCGCCGGCCCCCGCGAGGCTGACGCTGAGCGCGGCGTCGGCGCTCGCGCCGGTCGGGCGCGCGAGCTGGAAGCGGCAGGCGAAGGCGCGCGCGTCGAGGGCTGAGACCTCGGCGGCGATGCGCGTGGGCGTGAAGTCCGCGGCCGCCGACAGATCGATGTGGCAGGGGTGGGCCGGCGCCGCGCCCGACAGGCTGAAGGCGGCGTCGGCGTCGCAGCCGGGCGGCAGGTCGCCGGGCGCGCCGGCCGCGGCGTAGGCGCTCAAGGCCAGCGTCATGGCGTAGGGCGCGGTCGTGTAGGAGCCCACCGCCTCGCCCGCGCTGGCCGAGCCGACGACGCCGAGCACGTAGGTCGCGACCGGTTTGGCCGCGTCGGAGGCCGCGGCGTGGATGAGCGCGACGACGGCGTCGGGCTCTTCCCAGTCGTCGCAGTAGCCGTCGAAGTAGCCGGGGCGGCTCGGCGACGCCACCGAGGCGCACGAGGCGTTGCCGTCGCTCACGAGCAGCACCGCGCGGCGGTCGGCGTCGGCGTCGCGCGCCGCGGCGTAGGCTTTGACCAGCGCGGCGTAGAGCGGCGTGCCGTCGGAGACGTCGACCGCCACGCCGAGGGATTGGACGGCCGTCAGCAGCGCCAGGCGGACGCTGCCGGGGTCGCTCATCGGCGCGCTGCCGAGCACCGTCGGCGCGAGCTGCAGCGTAGGCGCGAGGCCGCAGCCGACGGCCGTCACCTGGGTCGGCGCGTAGCAGGCGGGGGCGGCGACGTTGCTCGCCGGGAAGAGCTCGGCGCCGACCGCCAGCGCGTCGAAGGCGCGCCCGTCGAGCGCCCGCTCGATGCCCTCGAACGCGACGTCGAGACGGCCCTGATGGGCCATGCTGGCGCTGCGATCGAGGGCCAGCACGAGGGCGCCGCGGACCGGCGTGACCGTCAGAGCGACGGCTTGGCAGGCGTCCGTGTCGGGCGTCGTGTCGAGCGCGGTGTCGGACGTCGTGTCGAGCGGGGCGTCGGTCGTGGCGACGTCGCGGGCGGTGTCGGCCGCTACGTCCTCGCGCACGTCGTCGGACGACGCGCAGGCGGCGAGGGCGAGGACGGCGACGAGGGCGGACGGGGCGCGGCGCGGCATGAGACCTCCCGCCCGGCGAGCGGGCGCGGGCCAATGATATGCCGCACGCCCGCCACAGGCGAGCCTTGCCCGCCTCCGAGGAGCGCACGCCTGTTGCGGGTTCGGCTCACTCCTCCGCGCTCAGCGACAGCTCGCCGCCGCCGGCGTCGGCCAGCGCGAGCCCTCCGGCGTGGTCGCCGGCGCGCTCCTGGATGCGGCGGGCGACCGTGCGTGCCGGGCGGCGATGACGAGAGTCCCCCTCGGCGAGCGCGAGCAGCGACGGGAGGCACGCCCTCGTGCCGATCGCGGCCAGGCTGGTGACGACCGCCTCGACCGTCGCGTCCGACGCGCCATCGAGGAGCCGCACGAGCACCGCCTCGGCGTCGGGCAGCGGCACGCGCGACAACGCCGAAGCGACCGCCGCCGCCACCTCGGGCGCCGGTCCCGCGGCCGCGAGCTCGGCGATGGTCGCGACCACGCGAGGCGCCTCGGGGTGCAGCGCGAGCTGGCGGATGGCCGTGGCGCGAACGGCTGGGTCGACCGTGGACGACAAGGCGCTCTCGCTGAGCACCTCGAGGTCGCCCACGACGCACGCGGCGCGCACGCGCAAGACAGGCGATGGGTCGCGGAGCAGCGCCTCGACCAGCACGCCCCGCTCGGGGCGATCGCGGTACATCGCGTCGAGGACGTCCCAGGCCACGAGCCGCGTCTCGTCGGGCCCGGTCTTGGCGCGCTCTACCAGCCGCACGACCGAGTCGTCGCGATCGACGAGCGCGTCGATGAGGGAATCGCCCTCGGCGACGAGCGCCTCGATGGAGCTCGAGGACGAGAGCGGCACGACGCTCTGGAGCTCGCCTCGCGAGAGCGTCCAGCGATTGTAGAACGCGTCGCGCACCAGCGCCCGCTCGCCCTCCGACAAGAGCGCCGTGCGCCACGCGAGCGTGCCCGAGATGGCGATCCCGTTGTCGAACCTGGCGTCGCCGGTCTGGAAGTCGGGCCCGTCCTTCCGATAGGGGCCCGAGACGTTGCTCTGGCACCCCAGCGCGAGCTCGGTGGGCAGGCGGGGGTGCGTCAGCGTGAGGACGGCGCAATAGACTTGGCTCCTGCCTTGGCTCTCGAGCTTCATCGACACGCGAACGCTCGCACCGTTGGCGCGCTCGCCGACGATGTGCTCGCCGTCGAAGGCGAGGCCCAGGCGCTCGGCGATGGCGGGCCACTGCGCATTCCGTTGGTCACGGCGAACGCGGTAGGTGGCGACCCACACGGCGAGCAGGACCATCATCAAGATCAGGAAGAGGATGAAGTCGTACGGCCAGTGACTGGCGCCGACGAAGAGCCTTGTGTCCATGAGGTACCTGCGGACCCGCTGGCGCGCGCGGCGCGCGCCTCGTTGTCAGGCTACGGCAGCGGATACGCAAGTCAGGTCGGGTGGCGATTTCGCCCACTGCACGCGCGACGTCGGCGAGCCTTCACTCGCAGTCGGGGCCGAGCACGGCGCAGCGCTTGCGCGCCCAGCGGGCCGCCGCCTCGGCGTCGCGCGCGCGGCCGCAACCGACGTCGGCCAGCGTCGTGGCGAGCTGGCAGGCGATGGCGTCGCCCGCGTCGCAGGCCGCGCCGGCGCCATCCCACGCCCGGGCGAGGAAGGCCTCGACGAGGCCGGCGCGCGGGCCGCCGCCGAGGTCCTGGGCCGTCAGCATGCAGGCCCAGTAGGAGTCACCGCAGGCCGCCTCGAGGAGCCCGTGCGCGACGTCGCTTCCCAGGCGATCGGCCTCGAGCGCGCCGGCCCTCAGGCACTCCGCGCCGCGCCCCGCGCACGCCCGCGCGAACCACGCGGCGGCCGCCGGCGCGTCGTGGGCATCGAGCACCGCACCGCCGCGCGCGCAGCGCTCGAGGTCGGGCGCGGCTTCGCAGGCGCGCGCGGCGACCTCGGCGCGCAGACGCCGTGCCGCTTGCGCGCCGTCGCCGACCGCGCGCCGCAGCGACGCGGCCGCGTCGCAGGCGGCCAGCGAGCCCGCGGCACAGCCGGCATCGAGGGCCGGCCAGGCCGCGGCGCCCGGCGCCTCGGAGCCGGCGAGCAGGATCTCCGCGCACAGCGCCGGACCGCCGAGGGCGCACGCGCGCTCGCGCCAGCTGCGCTGGTCGGCCTCGTCGACGGCGAGGTCGGCGCGGCCGAGGCAGGCCTTGGCGTCGCCGCCGCCGCAGCCGGCCGTCAGCGCATCTTCGGCCCGCGCGCGTGCGCTCGCGGCACCGGCGGCGTCCTCGGCGCCGTCCTGCTGCGCCGCCAGCCACAGGCACGCGCTGGCGACGCCGCGGCGGCAGTCGGCGTCGCCCCGCGCCAGGTCGCGCGGCGTGCCGGCGCCGAGCTCGCCCTGGAAGAACATGCGCGCCAGCGCCCGGCAGTCGGCGCCGCCGCCGACGTCGCAGGCGTCGATCACTGGGGCGGCGTTCTCGTGCATGAGGGCGCGCCCGGCGTAGCGCATGCCCTCGTAGCTCGCGAGCCCGCGCGCCTCCTCGGCGACGAGCTCGCCCAGCGCGCGGCAGGTCGCGACCGGCGCCGCGGCGCACGCCGTCACGAGGCGGCGCTCGACCGTCGGGTCGCCGACCGGGCCCTCGATCAGGGCGTCGATGTGCGGCACGGCGGCGCTTGCGATCCAATCGGCGCAGGCATGGCCGTCGCCGCCGCGACACGCCAGGAGGTCGCCCGCCTCGGCGGCGCGACGCGCACGCGGCGGCTGCGGGGTGCGATCGAGGAAGCCGAGCCGGGGCTCGCCGAGCCCTTCGGGCGCGGGCTCGAGGCAGCGCGGATCGACCGGTCCGGCCGCGGCCATCGTTCCCGACGCGAGGACCACCACGACACTCGCCGCCAGCCAGCCCGCCCTCATCGCGCCTCCACCGCGCGCGACGACCGACGCTGCGTCGCCCGCGCTCTCGAGCTCGAAGGCGCGACGTGGCCATTCGCTTCCCGCCGCGGCTCCGCTTCGTCACCGGCCGGGCGCGGCGGCCGCGCCTCAGCCGAGGATGCGCAGGCGGCGCAGACCCTCGACGCTCTCGATGGTGGAGACGACGCGGCTCAGCGGCACCGCGTTCGGCACCATGAGATCGAACGCCACCAGCACGACCGCGTCCTCGATGCGGCGCTCGTACTCGAGGCGTTCGACGCGCGCGCCGAGGTCGGCCAGCACCTCGAAGAGGGCCTCGGGCGAGCCGGCGACGGTGGCCTCGACGCGGTGGCGCGCGCTGTCGCCGATGCGGGCCTCGAGGCTGCGCATGACGGTCAGGATGATCATGCCCATGGCCGTCACGGCGACGGCGATGATGAACATGCCGGCGCCGGCGGCCATGCCGATGGCGGTCACGAGCCACAGGCCGGCGGCGGTGGTGAGACCTTGGATGGAGAGGCCGTTCCGGAGGATGGCGCCGCCGGCCAGGAAGCCGATGCCGGAGACGACCGAGGCGGCGATGCGCGAGGCGTCGACGTCGATGCCCTGGTTCGGCTCGTAGCCCTGGAACTCCTGGAAGAAGGCCGACAGGATCATGAACGTCGAGGCCGCGAGCGCGACGATCATGTGGGTGCGCAGCCCGACCGGGCGGCGGTGGCGGTCGCGCTCGTAGCCGATGACCCCGCCGAGCGCGGTGCCGGCGGCGATGCGCAGCACCATGATGCCCGCGTCGGGCATCGCCATCAGCGCTGCTCCCGCGCCGCGCCGAGCCAGTCGACGAGGACCAGGCCGAGCAGGACGGAGACCAGCTCGAGCGGGACGAACTGCTGGATGGTCAGCGTCGGGAAGACGATGGCGTCGGCGTGCCACAGGCTCGCCGTCGCGCGATAGACGCCGACCAGCGCGGCGGCGCCGACGAGCGCGCCGAGGCGCAGCGCGCGGCCGCGGGCGACCACGCTCCACATGAGCAGCACCAGGCCGAGCCCGAGTGTCGCGTCGTTCACGAGCTGCGCCGGCGTCTCGCGCAGACCGGCGCTCGGGTGGGTGAGCGCGACGATGGCGTGGGTCAGCGCCACGCCGAGCAGCACGCCGGCGCTCTGGCCCGCGATGAGCTGGGACACGGGCGGCATGCGCAGGAGCGCGGCGCGGCGCGCGATCGGCCGTAGCAGGATGCTCGCCACCAGGGTCAGACCGAGCGTCGCCAGCGGGATGGCCAGCGCCAGGGAGGCGTCGCCGCCCGAGATGCGCTCCGCGACCAGGCCGGCGCTGGCGAACGCGCCGAGCACGAGCGCCACGATCGCCGCATCGAAGACGGCATAATCCGTCCGCGTCCGAGACATCGTCGAACCCTCCGCGCGCGGCTCCGAACGCCGCGCGATGTCGAAGGTGCGCGCCTCGCGCCGACGGGTCAAGCACGCGCGCGCCGCACGCGGCGCGTGCGTCATCCGAGCCGGGGCCGCGCTCGGCTTCAGCGCAGCGAGAGCCGCCCGACCTCGCTCGCCGTCCGGGCAAGGCCCCCCGGTGGAGCTCTCGACACCCGCCTGGATCTGGCCGATGGCCTCGCCAACGAGCGCGCGCATGCGGGCCGCGCCGCCGCCAGCGAACGTAGCGTCGTCACCGCGCGCCTGGTGGCGATCGCGCCGAGTCTCCTCACCGCGAGCTTGACCTCGGCCTCGCTCGCGCTCGTCAGGCTCGCGAGCAGCGCCGCCTCGGCTCCCGGATGGGGTACGGCGCCGAGCGGCTCGACGAGCGCGTGCGCGAGCGCCGGCCCGTCCCGGTCGGCGAGGAGCTGGTCGACGACCGCGACGGTCTCGGGGGCTGAGGGGTAAGGCCCGAGCTCGCGGACCGCAGTCGCGCGGAGCTCGGCCGCGTGCGGCGCGTTCGACGCGACCTGCGCGATGGTCGCGACGTCGCGCAGGAACGAGGCGGCCCAGAGGTGGATGGACGGCGACGCATCGTCCACGAGCTCCTGGGCCAGCCCGCTCGCCGCCGAGTGGGCGCCGAAGTGGGACGCCACGGCGTCCCTCCGCCAGCGGCAGGCCCTGGCGGATGAACGCATCGATCTCGGCCGGTGCCGGCTTCTCGGACAGGGCGTGGCGCCAGGCGCCGTCGACGAGATCCAGCCGGAGGGATGGCGTCGGTCAACGCGTCGCGCTCCGCCTTCGAGAGGAGCATGACCCTCCATGCGCCGCGACCGCTGATGCGGATCAGCCGATCGAAGGCGTCGTGGCCGGTCTGGAAGTCGCGGCTCGGAGATTCGCCCTCGCGCGACCGCCAGAGGTCGGTGGCGGCCAGCGGGTGGCGCAGCGTGAGCACCGCGCGATGGTGATCGAGCGCGACGGTGACGTCGGCGCCGCCGCGCTGCCCGACGATGTGCCTGCCGTCCGGACGCAAGCCGAGAGGCCGGGCCAGCAGCCGGAGCGCCAGCCTCGGGCGACGCGGACGGTCGCGGACGTGCGCGACGACAAAGCTGATGACGAGGAGGACGAGGGCCATGACGGCGATCACGCCGGCGCCATCGTCCCCATGATCGTAGTCGTAGGTCTGCGTGCGCAGGGCGGTGTGCGTCGCGCTCACTCGTGCCGGCTGAGCGCCAGCTCGCCGCCGACCGCGAGGGCCAGCGCGACGCCTCCGGCGGCGCTCTGGGCGCGCGTCTGGATCCGGGCGACGGCCTCGGCGACCGGGCCGCGCAAGCGCGGTCGCGCCGCGGCCAGCTCCCGCAGCGGCGGAACCGCGCGCCCGGTGGCGATCGCGCCGAGGCTGCGCAGCGCGGCCATGACCAGCGCCTCTTCCTCGGCAGTGATCGCGTCGAGCAACGCCGCCTCGCCGCGCGGGTGGGGTACGGCGCCGAGCAGCTCGACGAGGGCGAGCGCGAGCGCCGGGCCACGGCCGTCCGTGAGGAGGTGGTCGGCGACCGCGCTGGCCTCGGGGGCAGAGGGGTGACGTGCGAGCGCGCGGACCGCCGCCGCGCGCAGGTCGGGAGCCAGCTTCCGATTCGACGCGACCTGCGCGATGACCGGGACGTCGCCCAGGAACGACGCGGCCCAGAGGCGAATGGCCGGCGACAGGTCCGACACGAGCTGTCTCGCCAGCGCGCCGGTCGCCGGGTGGCCGCCGAACTGCGCGACCATGGCGTCCAGCGCCGCGAGCCGCGCCACGCTCGGCCCGGAGCGCGCGGCGACCGCGAGCCGATGCACCTCGTCGTCGCGCTCGCTGAGCCGGTCGGCGAGATCCAGCCCGACCGCGATGAGCGCGTCGATCTCGGTCGCGGTCGACGCGTCGGTCAGGCCGTGCCGCCAGCTGCCGTCGGCGAGGGTCCAGCCGGCGAGGATGGCATCGGTCACGGCGTCGCGCCCCGCCTTCGAGAGGAGCGTGACCCGCCACGCGGCGGTGCCGCCGATGCGGACCAGCCGGTCGAAGGCGTCGTGCCCGGTCTGGAAATCACGGCTCGGGACCTGCCCCTCGCGCGCCAGCTGGATATCGGTCGGGACGCCGGGGTGGCGCAGCGAGAGCACGCCGCGAGCATGTGATGCGGTGATGACGATCTCGGCGCCCCCGCGCTGGCCGACGAGACGCTTGCCCACCAGGCGCAAGGCGAGCGGCCGGGCCAGCGGTCCCAGCGCGAGCTTCGGCCGGCGCGGGCGGTCCTTGGCGTACGCCACGACGCAGATCACGATGAAGAGGATGATGGCGATGGCGAGCAAGCCGGGTGGCGTCTTGCCGCCGTAGTGATGATGGCGATAGGAGGCGAGCATGAGCGCGGCAGGGTGCATCGCGCTCACCCACGCGGGCTCAGCGAGAGCTCGCCGCCGACGGCGCTGGCCAGCGCGGGCCCGCCGGCCTCGGGTCGCCGGCGCGCCCCTGCACGCGCCGGACGGGTGCGTGCGCCTTGCCGCGATGGCGCGACTCTGCGTCGGCGAGCACACGCCGCGTCGCCACCGGGCCCGACGCTCGCCACCTCGGCCAGACTCCCGGCCGCCGCGTCGACCGTCGCCTGCGCCGGGCTCGCGTCGAAGGCGAGGCCGAGGGCCTTGGCGGTGGCTGGCCATCGGGCCTCGACGCTGCTGCGCCGCGTCCAATCGGCGGTGCCGCTGGCCATCAGGACGACCACCGCGATGATGGGCTCGCGAGGGCCTCGTCCGACGACGAGGAGCCGACGACCGGAAGCATCATGCTCATGCTGATCCTGGGCTGAGGGAGGCCGCGCGGGCGCGTCCGGCGAATGTCGCCCGAGTCGCGACGCCTCGCAAGCCGAGGCTCGCCATGCCTCCGACCGAATTCAACCGGGAGCTCGGCTGTTAGAGAGCGCTTGGAATGCGCCCCGAGCTGGGCGATGTTCCGCCGCCGCCCGTTCCACGGAGTCATCGCGATGAAGCCCGGTCTGCTCCTGTCTGCCTGCGCCCTCCTCCTCACCGGCACCGCGAGCGCGCGGGCCGAGGCCCCCGTCGAGTTCGACGCCGAGCTCAAAGCGCTCTGGCGCGTCGCCGCCTGCGAGGGCACCGACCTCGACCCGCGCTTCGACAAGGCCGTCGTCGACGCCCACTGCAAGGACCTCGAGAAGATCCTCGACGCCTACCGCAACGACTGGCTGGCCAAGGCGCGGCCCTTCTTCGACCAGCTGGTGCCGAAGGACGTCCCGAAGACGGTGGTCTACCCGTTCGCGGGCGGCGACCTCATGACCGCCCTGGCGGTGTACCCCGACCTGAACGAGCTGACGACGGTGTCGCTCGAGTCGGGCGGCGACCCGCGCGGCATCGACCACGTCGACAAGAAGCAGCTCGAGAAGGCGTTGGCCGGCAACCGCCGCTTCATCAACGAGCTCGTGGTCTGGAACCACAACCGCACCATCGACCTCGGCAACATGGAGCTGTCGCCGCTCCCGTCGCAGCTCATCTTCGCGCTCATCGGCCTGCACGTGCTGGGCTACGAGCCGGTGGGGCTGCACGCCATCACCCTCGAGGCCGACGGCAGCGTGCGCGGCCTCGGCGCGACCGACATCGCCGGCTTCGACAAGGAGGCGGCCAAGCTCAGCGGGTCGTCGAAGAACAAGCGCCTCAACACGCTCTTCTCGAACTACGAGCTGCGCTTCCGGAAGAAGGGCTCGACCGAGGTCCACACCTATCGCCACTTCATGGTGAACCTCTCCGACAAAGAGCTCGCCGCCGACCCGCGCCTCATGAAGCACCTCGAGGCCAAGGGTCGCATCTCGGCCATGACCAAGGCCGCGAGCCACCTCCTGTGGCACGGCGCCTTCTCGACCATCCGCGAGTACCTGAAGGCGCACATGGTGTGGATGGTGTCGGACTCGACCGGCATCAACCCCATGCACCTCGACCCGGCCAAGTTCGAGCAGACCACCTACGGCAGCTTCGACGTGGCCATCTTCAACCCGACGGCGGCCGGTCAGAAGGCGCTGAAGGCGCTCTTCGACTCGGAGCCCAAGCGCGCGCTGCCGATGAAGTTCTTCGGCTATCCGACGAAGCTCGTGAAGGGCTTCCTGATGGTGACGGTCCCCAAGGGCTGAGCGGCGCGGAGCGGCGCGGCCTGACCGCGCCGGCGCCATCCGTCGGTGGTGAACAAAAAGGCGCTAGCGCGAGCGCCGAGGTTCTCCGAATCTGGCACCGGGGGCTCGCCCATGGATGTCAGACACCTCATCGACGCGGTCGTGCAACGGACGATGGTCCTCATCGCCCAGCTCGCGACCGCTGAAGGCGGACGAGCGCCGCTGGCGCACGTCGCCGACCAGGTCTTCCTGGACCTCATCACCGAGCTCGAGCATCAAGGCGTGCGGCGAAAGGTCGTGGCCGACATGTTCGGGCTCGCTCTGAGGAGCTACCAGAAGCGGGTCCAACGCGTCGTCGAAGGGGTCGGCGACCACGGAACATCCCTTCGCGACGCCATGCTCGGCTGGCTCCAGGAGCGCAACGCGGTCACCCGCGAGACGCTGCTCGCGCGCTTCCGACATGAAGACGAAGCGGTCGTGAAGGCCATCCTCGCCGACCTCGTCGACCAAGGCTTCGTGTTCCGCGCTGGCTCGGCCGCCCAGACCGTCTACCGAGCCGCCAGCGCCGGCGAGCTCGACCTCCACGACGATCCACACGGTGAAGAGCTGGCCTCGCTGGTCTGGCTGACGATCTACCGCCACGGTCCCATCACCCTCGACGGGCTCACCGAGAGACATCGTCGTCTCACCTTCGAAGAGCTCGAACCCATCGTGCAGGCCCTCGTCAGCGGCGGCCGCGTCACCGCGCACGATGGCCCCGTGACCGCCTACTCGGCGCGGCACTATCTGCCGCAGACGCCGGCGGACACGCCGTGGGCGGCGTCCGTCAGCGACCACTTCGACGCCCTCGTGACGACGCTGTGCCGCGCGATCGCCAAGGATCCGGCCCACCCGTGGGCCGCCGCGACCGGCGGCAGCACGTACAGCTTCGACCTCTGGCCGGGCCATCCCTTCGAAAGCCAGGTCCTCGGGCTGCTCAAGGGGTGGCGCGGCGAGATTTCGCGGTTGCGGGCCGACGTCACGGCCTTCAACGACGCCCACGCGGCCCCGGTCGGTGCCGCGCCGATGCGCGCGACCCTCTATTTCGGAGAGAATGTCGTCAGCCAGGTCGCCGACGCATTCTCCGACATTCCCGCCGCCAAGGAGGTTTCCGATGCCTGAGCCCGTCACCCTTTCCCGGCCGGTGATTCGCACGCTCTGCGCTGGCCTTGCAGGGCTCGCCATCAGCTGCCTCGGCAATGCCGATCCGAAGGTCGATAGCGAGAGTCACTTCCTGACGATCTGCGCGACGAACGCGGAATGCGGTGAGGGCGAGTGTCACTGTGGATTCTGCACGACCCGCTGCACGCTCGGCGCCGAAGATCAGTGCGGACATTGCCGTGAGTCGCAGGCGCTCGGCACCTCCTGCGGAGCGGCCGAGCCGGCGACGGAACTGTGCGGCAGCGTCTGCAGCAGCGACGCCGACTGCGCCGGCGGCGACGCGGGCTTCGTCTGCGACAACGCCGGCGAGGTCTGCATCGAGGGCGTCGTCCCCAACGGGGCGATCTTCACCCACCCGCTCCCGACGAGGGCGTTCTGCGCGGGTGATGCCCTCTCGATCGGCTATACGTCGAAGGTCGCAGCCGACGCTGGCAACGCCTTCACGGCGCAGCTCTCCGATGCGAACGGCGACTTCAGCACCTTCGTGAACATCGGCTCGCTGATGTCTCACCAATCGGGTGCTATCGCCGCGCAGATTCCGACCAACACGCCGAGCGGCACTGGCTATCGCGTCCGCGTCATCGCCTCGAGCCCGTTCACGATCGGCGGCGACGACGGCGGTACCCTCGCCGTCGGCGCGAAGCCGTTCGACGCGGTCGGAGGTCACAACCCCATGATGGAGACGTCGCCCGGGACCGTCCGGGTCGGACAGGCCGTGACCTGGTCGCTCCCCCGCGGCACGCAGCTGGTCGCCGGCACGACCTATCGGTGGGACTTCGGTTCCGACGCATCGCCACCCACGTCCGATGAGCAGGCTCCGGTCGTGAGCTACGGCACTCCCGGTCGCAAGTCGGCGTCGCTGACGCTCACCAGCAGCGGCTGCTCGGCGACGATCGTGAGCGAAGGTCGCGGCTTTGTCGATGTCTACGAGTGTCGCATCGCCGTGCCGCGTGACGCGACGGTCATCACCGGTTCGCGGTCCGCAGGCGAGGACGCCGGCGCGTACTGGGTCTGTCCCGGGGCCAGCCTCACTGGCGGGGCCGGCGCACACATCTTCCTCGAGACCGGGGCTGCCGCGTCGCTGACGGGCGGAGGGGGTAGCGACACGGTGTGGCTCCAGACCGGTGCGAGCCTCGACGCGAGCGGCGGCGGCGGGAGCCACGTCTTCATCAAGGCGGCCGGCGCCTCGATCACCAACGTCGGCAACGCGACCGTCGTCGAATGTGACAATATCGTCTTCGACGTCGCCGATGCGCCGACGCCTGGCTGTCCATGACGACTCGGGGCTCCGCCGTCGCGGAATGACGCGGACGGCGGGTTCAGCCGTCGTCGACGAGCTCGTCGATCTCCGTCGCGTCGAGGTCGTGCGAGCCGTCGGGCGCGACCGTGAGCACCACGCGCCAGAGCGGGATGACGCCGCTCGTGAGCCAGAAGCTGTAGACGCGCGAGCCGTCGGCGGCCGTCTCCACCGCGGGCATGGTCACGTGCATGAGCCACTCGGGCAGGAGGTAGGCGGTGTCGCCCGGCTCGAGGATCGGCAGCACCGGCTCGTCGGCGCTCTCCAAGAGCGCGAAGGTGCGCGCCATCGTCCGCGCCGAGCCGCTGGCGCCCAGCGCCCGCACCGTCAGATCGACCAGACGCTCGCGCGCCAGCTCGGGGGTGCGCTCGGGGCCGACCAGCGCGCCGATGGCGTAGACACGGCCCGGGCCGTGCTCGTCGGCATCGACGTCCTCGACCTCGAAGAAGCGCAGGTCGTCGGTGCCGGCGTCGGTCACCATGGTGACCTTCAGGCCCTCGGCCGGCATGTCCAACGCTGCGACGACGGCGTCCAGGGCGCGCTGACGGTCCGCATCGACATCCATATCGTCTCCTGGTGGGGTTCCGCGACGGGAGAGCACGCGCATGCGGTTACTCCATGCGCTCGGCCAGGGTCAACCGCAGCGGGCTCAGAACAGCGCGTCCGGGAAGGCGATGAGCGCCAGCGCCAGCACCAGCATGACCGCGCCGCCCAGGAGCTTCAGCCAGCGGCCGCCGCGCTCGGTGAGGCGCGCTTTGTTCAGGGTCACGACGGCGATGGTCACCATGACCGCGTCGTCGGCGATGTAGGCGACGTTGTAGAGCGCGAGGTAGCCGTAGCGCTCCCACGAGGTGAAGCCCTGCTCGGTCAGGATGGCGGTGTAGACCGCGGGCAGCCCGGCCGTGCACAAGAGCTCGACCACGTTGACGAGCGCGGCCAGCACGATGACCGCGAGCAGCGAGGCGGCCAGCGCCCGCTTGCGGAGGACGTTGCGGGCGCGCGCGTAGATCCCCGGCTTCACCGACTCGGGGATGGAGAGGCTCACGCCCTTCTTGAAGGCGAAGAAGTCCTTGACGTTGATGGCCCCCATCACGAGCGCGACGACGCCGAGGACGACCTGCACCGCGCGCGACATGCCGACCAGCAGGAAGATGTTGAGCCAGGCGGCCATGAACAGGAAGTAGACGACGCCGCTGGCCAGCACGAAGGTCCCCGCGACGACGGCCATGCGCTTCCGGTCGTGCATGCTGACGAGCATCGACAGGAGGAAGACGAGGACCCACATGGCGCACGGGTTGAAGCCATCGATGAGGCCCATCACCAAGGTGAAGAGCGGCATGCCGAGCTCGTTCAGGCTCACCACGCCGAAGGAGGTCTCGACGTCGCCCGTCGGCGCCGGCTCGCAGGGCGCGCCGCCGCTGCCCGCGCCGGGCTCGGCCTCGCAGATGCCGCCGGCGTCCGAGCCGGTCGCCTCACCGCCCTCAACGAGCTCGCGCAAGCGCCGCTCGGTGACCGCGCCATTGAAGCCGACCAGCACGCGCTCGCCGAGGACGAACGTCGGGACCCCGGGCACCTCGACGTGAGCCTTCTCTGACACCGCGCGCAGGCGCTCGAGCGCGGCCGGGTCGGCGTCGATGCGCCGCTCGACCACCTGCAGGTCGGGCCGCTCGCGCGTCAGCTCGGCCAGGAATTCCTTGGCTGCCGCGCAGCGCGGGCAGCCGCTGCGCGTGAGCACCTCGATGACCACCGGGCCACCGTCCGCGAAGGCGGTCGGTCCGATCACGCCGCTGCCCAGCACGAGCAGGAGCAGGATCCGGCACATCAGGGAGCCGATGCGCATGCCCGCAGTCCAGGCATGACCCATGCCACGGCCGGGCCTCGTCACGCCGCCGAGCGCCTCGCCGCGACGTGCCATCGGGCCCCACGCGCGGGGTCGGGCGCACGGGGCGCGCGCCGCGATGCGGTGACCACCGAAGCGGGCTATGCTCGAGCGCATGTTCGAGCCGAAGGTCCGCGTCACCGGCCTCGCGGCGCTGGTCCTCGGCCTCACCGCGCCGGCGTCGGCGCGGCCGCCGTTCCCGTACCAGGCCACGTTCCGCCTGGCCTGCGAGCGCTCCGAGCTCGCGGCGCAGGACCACGACATGGTCGCGACCACCTGCGTCGCCTCGGCCGACCTGGCGCGCGCGGGCCCGGCCACCCTGGTCCTCGAGGCCGCCGGCTCTGACGCGAGCGATGCCGGTCCGAGCGGCGACTTCGACCTGCGCGCGTTCGCGGGCACGCTCGGGCTCGACCTGAACTTCGGGCGCGCGCACGGCGACTTCGGCGTCGAGGTGCTGCTGCGCATGACGATCCTGTCGCTCCACGGCGCCGGCGTCGACCTCGTCGAGCCCTACCCGTTCGCATACGGCGGGCTCAAGATCGGCGTCGGCTGGCGCTGGCTCGAGCTCGGCGGCACGCCGTGGCCGCGGCCCGGCGACGCGCGCATGCTGCACGTCGGCTACGGCATGGACCTCTACCACTGGACGCTGACGTTCGGCGCCGGCCTCTTCGGCGCGCCGACCCTCGACCCGTCGACCGGGGACGGGCTGGTCGTGGCTCCGGCCTTCGGCTCGTACGGCGACGTGACGGGGCGCTTCGGCCCGTTCACGTTCGGGCTGCGCGCCGTGCTCGGCAGCTACCAGTCGCTGGCCATCGTGCTCGGCTGGCAGGCCCAGCTCTACGAGCGGTGAGGCGGTGAGGCAGGGCGTCAGGCGGCCTGGGCGGCGGCCTTGCGCTTCTTCCGCCAGCGCAGGTAGAGCCACACGCAGGCCACGATGATGAGGCCGCCGACGGCCCAGTCGATGTACTTCGTGGTCTTCACGAAGGTCATGTACTCGTCGCCGAAGGCGTAGCCGAGCGTCGCCAGGAAGCCGCCCCAGAGCGTCGCGCCGAGCGCCGTCTGCACGCTGAACGGCACCAGCGGCATCTTGCCGAGGCCGGCCACGAAGCTGATGAAGTGGCGCACGACCGGGATGAGGCGCGCGATGAAGACGGTGAGGCGACCCGGCTTCTGGAAGTAGCGCTCGGTCTTGTCGATGTCCTCCTCCTTCACGAGGAAGACCTTGCCGACCTTCAGGAGCAGCGGCTTTCCGCCCTTGGCGCCGACCCAGTAGAAGGCGAGCGAGCCAGCCATCGCGCCGACCGTGTTCATGAGGATGACCAGCACCAGCGAGAAGTGCGAGCCACCAGCGACCGACGCCAAGAAGCCGGCGAAGGGCATCACCAGCTCGGACGGGATCGGCACCATCGTGCTCTCGAGCGCCATGAGGATGGCGATGCCGAGATAGCCGATGCTGTGGATGAAGCTCGTGATGGCTTCGTTGATGGCGTCGAGCATGCAAAGGTCCTTTCGTATCACGCGGTCGGGGGGCGGCCGGCGGCGGACTATGCCCAGACAATCCGGTCGTGTCACCAACCTGTTGCTTGCACGATGCGCCCCCGACGACTATGGACAGCGCCCGTGAAAGCCCCGGTCATGGTCCTGCACGCCCCCGGAACCAACCGTGATCGGGAGGTCGCACGCGCCTTCGAGCTGGCCGGTGCGGTGGCGACCATCGCGACGATGTCGCAGCTCACGCAGGACCCGAGCCCCATCGCGGCCGCGCGCATCCTGGTCCTGCCGGGTGGCTTCTCGTACGGCGACGACCTCGGCGCCGGGCGCGTGTGGGCGCTCCAGCTCGCGGCCGGCACGCCCATCGGCGACGCCGTGCTGGCTCACCTCGCGGCCGGGCGCACGCTGCTCGGCATCTGCAACGGCTTCCAGGCGCTGGTGAAGGCCGGCTTCCTGCCCGGCGCGCCGGTCGCGGCCGGCGGCGCGACGCTCACGCGCAACGCGCACGGCCGCTTCGAGTGCCGCTGGGTGACGCTCGCGCCCAACCCGCGCTCACCGGCGCCGTTCATCCGCGCGCTGCGCGAGCCCATCCGCTGCCCCATCGCGCACGGCGAAGGGCGCCTCGTCTTCGCCGACGACGCGGCTCGCGCGGCCGCTCGCGAGGCGGGCCTCGGCGCCTTCGTCTACGACGAGAACCCCAACGGTTCGGACGACGATCTGGCCGGCATGACCAACGCCCAGGGCACCGTGCTCGGGCTCATGCCCCACCCCGAAGACCACGTCGTGCCGCACCAACACCCGGATCACCATCGCGGCGCGCGCGACGGCTCGGGGCTGCCGCTCTTCCGGGCGATCGTCGCCCACGCCAACGACACCTGACCGAGAGGACATTCGACCATGCCCGTGACAGCCGTCGTCGGAGCCCAGTGGGGCGATGAAGGGAAGGGCCGCATGGTCGACTTCCTGGCGCAGGAAGCCGACCTCGTCATCCGCTTCCAGGGCGGCGACAACGCCGGCCACACCGTCGTGAACGAGCACGGGCGCTTCGCGCTCCACCTCGTGCCGTCGGGCATCTTCAACCCCAGGACGCGCTGCATCGTCGGCGCCGGCACGGTCGTGTCGCCGAGCGGCATCCTCAAGGAGATTGACGACCTCCGCGCCGCCAAGATCCCGCTCGACAACCTCTTCATCGAGAAGCGCGCCCACGTGGTGCTGCCGTATCACCGGCTGCTCGACGGCCTGCAGGAGAAGTCGCGGGGCGGCAAGGAGATCGGCACCACCAAGCGCGGTATCGGCCCGTGCTACGCCGACAAGTCGGCGCGCTCGGGCGTGCGCATGGGCGACCTCCTGCGACCCGACTACCTGCGTGAGCGGCTCACCGCGGCGCTGCCGCTGAAGAACGCGACGCTGGCCTTCTACGGCGAGCCGACGCTCGAGCTCGAGCCGATCATGGCCGAGTGCGTGGCCTGGGGCGAAGCGCTCCGGGAGCGCATCGTCGACACGCTGCCCATCGTCAGAAAGGCCGTGAACGACCAGCTGAACATCCTCCTCGAGGGCCAGCTCGGCGTCATGCGCGACCTCGACTGGGGCACCTACCCGTTCGTGACCAGCTCGAACCCGCTGGTCGGAGCCGCCGGCGCCGGCATGCCGCCGACCGCGGTCGACCGCGTCATCGGTGTGGTGAAGGCCTACTCGACGGCGGTCGGCGCGGGTCCGTTCCCGACCGAGCTCACCGACGCCATCGGCCAGAAGCTGCGCGCCACCGGCGACGAGTACGGCGCGACCACTGGGCGGCCGCGGCGCTGCGGCTGGTACGACGCGGTCGCGGTGTCGCACGCGGCGTGGCTGAACGGCTTCACCAGCCTGGCCGTCACCAAGATGGACGTGCTCGACGACATGGACGAGCTGCTCATCTGCGTCGGCTACGACCACTTCGGAAAGCGCCTTGACTACGTGCCCGACACCCCGGAGATGGCCGAGGTGACGCCCATCTACGAGTCGTGGCCGGGCTGGAAGACGTCGACCGCCGAGGCGCGGCGCTGGGACGACATGCCGAAGGCGGCGCGCGCGTATCTCCACCGCATCGCCGAGCTGGCCAAGGTGCCGATCGAGTTCGTGTCGGTCGGCGCCGAGCGCGCGCAGCTCCTCGAGCTGCACCTCTCGCCCGAGCTGCGCGGGCGGCTCCGCCGATGACGAGCGGCGGCGGCACCACGTTGGACCACGAGCAGTGGCTCTCGCCGCTGTCGTTCCGCTACGGCTCGAACGAGATGCGCGGCCTGTGGAGCGACGCCGAGAAGCGCCGCGCCTGGCGCCGGGTGTGGCACGCGCTGGCCGCGGCGCAGGCCGACGTGGGGCTCGTGACCGACCAGCAGGTGGCCGATATCGCGGCGCACGTGGGCGACGTCGACATCGCCAAGGCCGAGGCGCTCGAGGTCGAGCTGAAGCACGACCTGGTCGCCGAGCTGCGCGTGTTCGCGGCGCAGTGCGACCAGCACGGCCATGGCGCGGGCGGCATCCTCCACCTCGGCGCGACGTCGATGGATATCGAGGACAACGCCGACGCGCTGCGCATGCGCTCGGCGCTGGCCATGATCCGGCGTCGCCTGCACGCGCTGGTGCGCGCCGTCGCGACGCGCATCGACGCCAGCGCCGACGTGGCGACGATGGGCTTCACGCACCTCCAGCCCGCGGAGCCGACGACGGTCGGCTATCGCCTGGCGCAGTTCGCGCAGGACCTCGCCGAGGACGCGGTCGAGCTCGAGCAGGTGCATGCGCAGCTCCGCGGCAAGGGCATGAAGGGCGCCTGCGGCACCTCGGCCAGCTACGTCGAGCTGCTCGGCTCGGCCGACGCGGCGCAGGCGCTGGAAGCGCGCGTGCTCGAATACTTGGGACTCCAAGCATTCCAGGTGGCGACGCAGACCTATCCGCGGAAGCAGGACTTCCGGCTGGTGTCGGCCTTGGCGAGCCTCGGCCAGTCGCTCTACAAGTTCGCGTTCGACCTGCGCTTCCTCCAGACGCCGGCCATCGGCGAGCTGTCGGAGCCGTTCGGGGCGCACCAGGTCGGCAGCTCGGCCATGCCCTTCAAGCGGAACCCCATCGCCGCCGAGAACGTCTGCTCGCTGGCGCGGCAGCTCGCGGCCATGCCGCGCGTGGCCTGGGACAACGCGGCGCACTCGCTGCTCGAGCGCACGCTCGACGACTCGGCCAACCGCCGCTCGCTCTTGCCCGAGAGCTTCCTCCTCGCCGACGCGCTGCTCATGCGCATGCAGTCGATCGTGGCCGGCCTGGTCCACGACGCGGCGGCGGCCGAGAGGCTCCTGGCGACGTACGGCCCGTTCGCGGCCACCGAGCGCGTGCTGATGGAGGCCGTCAAGGCCGGCGGCGATCGGCAGGTGCTGCACGAGGTCCTGCGCGAGCACGCGCTGGCGGCCTGGCCGCTCGTGCAGGTCGGCCAGCCGAACCCGCTCGGCGAGCGCCTGGCCGCCGACCCGCGCCTCGCGGCGCTGCTCGCGCCCGAGCGCGTGCATGCCCTCCTGGATGCGCATCACCATGTCGGTGATGCGCCGCATCGCGCCCGCGCCTTGGCCACGAGCGCGCGGACGACCCTCGACCGACTCGAAGCGAGCACGCCATGCTGACGAGAGAAGCCATCGCCGAGGCCCTTCCGCACACGCTCACCGGGGTCCCGACCCTGCCCGGCCTCGGGGCCGCGCGCTCGGGCAAGGTGCGCGACGCCTTCCAGCTGCCCGGGCAGCGCATGCTGCTGGTGACGAGCGACCGCGTGTCGGCGTTCGACCGCGTGCTCGGGACCATCCCCTATAAAGGTCAGGTGCTGAACCAGCTGGCGGCGTGGTGGTTCGAGCGCACGCGCCACATCCTGCCGAACCACCTCATCGCCGTGCCCGACCCCAACGCGTCGGTGGTGCGGCAGGCGCGGCCGCTGCCGGTCGAGATCGTGGTGCGCGGCTTCCTCACCGGGGTGACGTCGACGTCGCTCTGGACGTTGTACTCGCAGGGCGTCGAGCGGCCGTACGGGCTCGACCTGCCGCCGGGGATGAAGAAGAACGATCGGCTGCCGACGGCGGTCATCACGCCGACGACCAAGGCCGAGGCGGGTCACCACGACAAGCCGCTGACGTCGGCCGACGTGGTGGCCGAGGGCCACGTGTCGGAGGCCATCTGGAAGAAGGCGACGGCGGCGGCGCTGGCGCTGTTCGCCGAGGGCCAGGCGGTGGCCGAGCGCGCGGGCCTCCTGCTGGTCGACACCAAGTACGAGCTGGGTCTGGTGGACGGGCCGGACGGCGAGGAGCTGGTGCTGATCGACGAGGTGCACACCCCCGACTCGTCGCGCTACTGGCTGAAGTCGGCCTGGGAGGCGGGCAAGGCCGTTCCAATGGACAAGGAGCTCCTGCGCGTGGCGCTGGCGGCCGACGGCTACAAGGGCGACGGGCCGCCGCCGCCGCTGTCGGACGCGCTGCGCACCGACCTGGCCTACGCCTACACCGAGCTCTTCGAGAAGCTGACCCAGACCGCGTTCGTGCCGGGCGCGCAGCCGGCGGGCGAGCGGCTCGTGCGTCACGTGTCGACGCCGATCGTGCCGATCCTCATGGGCAGCAAGTCCGACCTCGAGCAGGGCCGCGCGGTCGAAAAGATGCTTTCGCAGTTCGGGCTGCGCGGCGAGATCCGCGTCGCCTCGGCGCACAAGACGCCAGCGGCGCTGCTCGACATCCTGGCGGCCTACGAGGCCGACCCGCGGCCCAAGGTCTACGTGGCCATCGCCGGCCGCAGCAACGCGCTGTCCGGCATGTTGTGCGCGGCGGTCACGGCCCCGGTCGTGAGCGTGCCCCCCTACTCCGATCGCTTCGGCGGCGCCGACGTCTTCAGCTCGCTGCGCATGCCCTCGGGCGTGGCACCCGCGCTGGTCCTCGACCCCGACAACGCGGCGCTCTTCTGCGCCAAGGTCCTGGGCCTCGGCCTCCCCGCCGTGCGCGAGGCCGTCGAGCACCTGCACGCGAGCCACCGCGACAAGCTCGCCAAGGACGACGAGGAGCTCCGGGCGCGCTGAGCCCAGGCGCCCGACAGGTCTCCTGCGGTGGCGTCGTTGGTGCCCCGAGGTGGGGTCGGGACTACTTCTTTTCTCATTCTCCGGCGGCGGAAAATGAGAAAAGAAGTAGTCCTGACCCCCGGTATCGCCCCCCCGGCATCGACCCCGGTATCGGGCCCGGGCGATATCGGCGCCCGAGCGCGAACATCTTGGGCTCGCGGCACGTTGGGCCGCCATGACCCGCATGCCCACCGGCCTCCGCGCCCTGACGGTCGCGCTCCTCGTCTTCGCCGGAGCCGCGACCGCGCTCGGCTTCCTCGGCGCCTGGTGGTGGCCGTTCGACGTGCTCGCCAACTTCCGCCTGCAGTACGCCGTCGGCACCGCGGCCGTCGCGCTGCTCGCGCTCGCGCTGCGCCAGAAGGTGGCGGGCCTCGCCGCGCTCGGCCTCGTCGCCGTCAACGCCGCGCTCGTGGTGCCGCCGTGCTTCGGCTCACCCGCTGCCGGCGCGCCCGCGCTGACCGTCATCAGCGCCAACGTCAACAGCGCCAACACCGACTACGCGACGCTGCTCGGTGAGGTCCGCCGCCGCCGCCCCGACGTGCTGGTCGTGCTCGAGGTCTCCGAGGGCTGGGCGCGCGCACTCGCCGAGGGCCTCCCGGACTACACGTCGCGGACCATCGTCGCGCGGGGCGACAACTTCGGCATCGCGCTGCTCGCGCGTGTCCCGCTCAGCGCCGAGGTCATCGCCTTCACGGCCGACGCCCCACCGTCCATCGTCGCCCACATCCCCCGCGACGGCCGCGACCTCGTCCTCGTCGCGACCCACCCCATGCCGCCCGTCGGCGCCTCGGCGGCCGCCCGCCGCGACGCCCAGCTGGCCGCGGTCGCCGACCTCGCGCGTCGCTCGGGGCCGCTCGTGGTCGTCGTCGGCGACCTCAACGCGACGCCCTGGTCGAGCGCGTTCCGCGACCTCGAAGACGCCGGCCTCGCCGACACGCGCGCGGGCTTCGGCCTCCAGGCCACCTGGCCCGCCGGCTTCGCGCCGATGGCCATCCCCATCGACCACTGCCTGGTCGGTGCCGGCCTCGGCGCGAGCGGCCGCGAGGTGCTCGACGACATCGGCAGCGACCACTACCCCATCGCCGTCGCCCTGGTCGCGCGCTGACGACCCGCGAAGTTACCGGCTTACCGAAGGTTTCGCCTGGCCGACTTTGACGGCTGCGGAATCCGGGTCCATGCTCGCAGCGCTCTCGCTTCCAGGGGTGTTCATATGCTCAAGGGTTTCAAGGACTTCCTCCTTCGTGGCAACGTCGTCGACCTGGCCGTCGCGGTCATCATCGGTACCGCGTTCGGCGCCATCGTGAAGTCGGTCGTCGAGGACCTGATCACGCCGCTCATCGGCCTGATCTTCGGCAAGCCGGACTTCAGCTCGATCACGCTCGGCCCCGTCAAGTTCGGCAACTTCCTGAACGCGGCCGTCGGCTTCCTGCTCGTGGCGACCGCGGTCTACTTCATGATCGTCCTGCCCATGAAGAAGCTGCAGGAGCGGCTGAAGAAGGCCGAGCCCGCGCCCGCTCCGGCCGCGCCGCCGGAGCCCTCGGAGGAAGTGAAGCTCCTGCGCGAGATCCGCGACTCGCTCAAGAAGTCCTGACGCCCGCCTTCAGCGCTGGCGAAGGCCGTCGATGACGGAGCGCATGACCGCCGCGCGCTTGTCGACGAGCTGCTTCAAGCGATCGACCTCGGCCTGCCACTCGGCCTCCGGCTGCCAGGCCGCGAGGTCGGCCTTCGCCAGCACCTCGATGTCCGGCGCGTGCGCGTCGATCCATGCTTTCAGGCGCTCGGGCGCGAGCTCGGCACCGAGGGCCCGATCGTACTCGGCGAGGTAGCGCTCGCGCCACTTCGGCACCTGCACGAGCCGGCCCGAGAACGCATCGGTGCCGGTCCACGCGGTCTGGTCGCCGGGCAGGTCGGTGCCCTCCCACTCGAGCCCGAAGGTCGCGTCCGCGTCCCACGAGATGACGCGGAAGCGCGCCTCGGGGTCGCCCGCCGCGGCCTCGAGGTCGTGGTAGAGGTAGTAGTTCTTGGTGAAGGCGTCGCGGTTGCCCATGAAGGTGTTGCAGCGCTGCCAGATCACCACGTCCTCGACCTCGAGGCGCGGCTCGACCTCGGCCGCAAACCCGGCGTCGGTCGTCGGCGTCGCGCTGCACGCGTGCAGGAGCGCTGCGAGGTCGCTGGTGTCGGGCTGGTCCTCGCCGAGCTGGATGTCGTAGCCGTCGAGCGGGTTCGTCTTGTCGGCCCAGTTGGCGGCGTGGCTCTCGGCCTTGTAGAGGTGGACCTCGTCGTCCTCGAGATCGTGGCGGTCGAGGTAGTTGCGATCGATGCGCTCGACCAGCTCGTACAGCCCGAGCAGCTTGCCGTTCACGCGCAGCTCGGCGAAGGCGATGCGCGGGGCGAGCCCGCCCGAGTCGCGGGTGAGCTGCATGGCCAGCGCCTCGCGCAGGAAGCTGCGATCGATCCAGCTCGCCTTGAGCACGAAGTGGCGCTGCCGCTCGACGCCGTCGCCGAAGAGGTCGACGTGCGCGTCGGGCTCGTCGGGCAGCTCGACGCGGTAGGACTTCTTCGGGACATCGCGCGCGTAGCCGCCGTGCGCCTCGACCGTACCGCCCGGGAAGCGCTGGCCGTCGATGACCACCGTCGTCGCGATGGTGATGGCGTCGTAGATGTGGTCGTGGAGGTTCTCCCACTCGTCGGCGTCGACCTCGAGCTCGACCTTGCGGATCGGGCCCGTGGCGACCTCGACATCGGGCGCGTCGCCGACGTCGACGTCGATGTCGGGCGCGGTGTCGCCGTCGCGCCCGTCGGGCACCACCACGTCGGGATCGGGCGCGCTGCGCGGGTCGTCGTCGCCGCACGCCGACGCCGCCAACGCTTCGCAGGCGGCCAACGCCAGGAAGGAAAGTCGCTTGACGATGCTCATGGCGCGCACGACGCCGGGCCGAGGGTCGCATCGCAGGCGCTGAGCGCGGGTGGGCACACGCCGTCGACGGCGGGCACGTCGGCGATGTTGCCGCCGACCGCGTCCCAGGCGGCCGTGGCCACCGCCGAGCAGGTGATGGCGACGGCGCCGACCGGCGCCTCGCCCTGCTGCGGGTCGTCGGTCTTCACGCCGACATCGTTGCCGAGCGCGACCGAGTGATCGACCGTCAGCGTGCCGAGCGCCTCCCAGTCGTACTCGTCGCCCCAGCGGAAGCCGACGCCGCAGCCGCTGACGAAGGCGCGCGTCACGCTCACCGCGGGCGCGCCGTAGCCGGCCTCGATGCCCTGGTTGCAGTGGAGGATGGTCGCGTCCTCGATCGTCACCGCGCCGCCGGTCGAGGTGGCGATGCCCTCGTGGTGCATGCCGTCGATGAAGACGCGCCGCACCTCGAGCTCGGCGCCGTTGTGATCGATGGCGTCGTCCTCGCCGGTCGCGAAGACGCTGTCCTCGATGACGCCCGTGCCGAGCCGCAGGTAGATGCAGTCGTTGTCGTCGTCGTCGAAGCTGCCGTCGGCGTCGGGGATCTCGAAGGTGAAGCCATGGCGCATGGTGACGTGCGACTCGACGTGCTCGCCGCCGGTGTCGCAGCGCGCGATGGTGACGCCGTCGAGCCCGACCGTCGCGCCCTCGGTGTAGAGCGCCTTGCCGGCCGCGTCGACGATGCCGCCGCCGCTCATCGCCACCTCGCCGCCGATGGCCGCGACGACCGGATCCGAGCCCGAGTGGCCGCCGAAGCGGTCGTTGTCGGCGCCGCCGCCCACCAGCCAGACGTCGGTGAGCGTGGCCTTGCCGCCGGCGTGGATCTCGATGGCGGCCCACGGCTCGGCGTCGGGCGTGAAGAGGATCGGCGCCGCCTCGCTGCCGGCGGCGACGAGCGTGCCGTCGACCACCAGGCGCGCGTCCTTGCCCATCAGCACGCGCGTGCCGGCGGCGATGGTCAGTGTCTCGCCGGCGGCGACGACGCGCTCGCCGTCGATGCGCAGGTCGGTCGCGGCGTCCCAGGCGCGCGTCGCGAGGTGCAGCTCCGGGGCGTCCTCGGGCCGCGTCGTGACCACGCCGCGACCGCGGTGGAGGCGGACCTGCGTGGCCCCGATCGAGACCGTGTCGGAGCGCGGCTCGGGCGCGTCGACGCGCACGGCCACGAGCTTGCCGGGGATCGCCACCGCCGCGCGCAGCGTCACGTCGTCGCTCGGCGCGGCGTCGGCGGAGTCGGCGTCGTCGGAGACGGCGTCGCTGTCGATGGCGTCGACCACATCGACCGGCGTGGCGTCGACGGCGGTGTCGCCCGGCGCGGCGTCGGCCGTGACGCGGTCGGAGCCGCAGGCCGCGCAGCCGGCCAGCGCGAGGAGCGGCAGCGCGACTCTCATGGCCCGCCTCGGTAGGCGTCGACCTTCTCGCGGAGCTGCGTGAGCCACGCCGCAGCGGTCGCCAGATCGGCGTTCATGAGCCCCTCGACCACCGTCTGGAAGCCGCTGCGCGTGGCGGCCTCGGGGTGCTCGGCGACCAGCTCGAGCATGGCCGCGGCGGTGGCGTCGTCGCTGACCGCGGCGAAGAGGTCGGCCCTGACGGCGGCCATCTCTGAGGTCAGGCGCTCGATGGTGTAGGTCGAGAGCAGCGCCTCGAGGCGCGTCACGAAGCGATCGTAGATGGCCGGGTTGGCGTAGAGCAGGTGGTCGAGGTCGGCCTCGGCGCAGTAGAGGATGCCGTGCGGGTCGGGGATGGCGGCGGCGCCGTTGCGGTGGCAGGCCGACCACAGGTCGTCCGGGTCCCAGGCCAGGATGTGGTACCAGGGATCGGCCTCGCCGGCCTCGAGCGAGCCGGCGAAGAACACCTCGTCGACGTAGTCGCCGTTGTGGAGCAGCACGTCGAGCGCCATCCAGTCGAGGTAGTGATCGAGGTCGAGACGCGCGCTCACCTGCTCGAGATCGACGCCCGCGGCGACCATGGCGTCGTAGCTCGCGAGCGCCTGGGTGGCGTCGCCGGAGACGGTGAGCTGCACCTCGGGGCGGTTCCCGTCCTGGTCGAGGCCGCGGCGGATGACGACGTCGAGCGCGGTGGCGTCGTCCTTCAGCGCCTCGACCGGGTGCTCGAGCAGGAGGTAGACGCCCTGGTTGGCGCCGTTCACGTAGAGCGTCACCAGGCGATGGCGCAGCGGGAAGATGCCGAGCTGGCCGGCCAGCGTGTCGCCGAGGATCTGGTTGTAGTAGCCGACGTCCTTGCACATGGCGATGAGGAACAGCTCGTCGTTGGCGCCGCCCGGCATGAGGCGGCGCGGCGTCGGCCCGGCGAAGTCGACGGTGTAGCTCGTGCGGTCGCAGTCGAGCGAGGTCTGGCCGCGGAAGTGGAGCGTCGCCGGCAGCGGCTCGCCGGCGCCGAGGCTCACGCTGCCGGTGAAGTCCTCCTTGGAGGCGGCGGCCTTCCGCGCCTCGTAGATGACCGTCTCGTCGGGCGTCATGACCAGGTCGGCGCGCGTGCCCCACGGCCAGTCGTCGCGCGCCGCGGCGTCGGGATCGCACGCCTCGCCGGCCAGGTAGTCGAGCGGCTCGGGCGCGATGAAGGTGCAGGTCACGCCGTCGACGGCCAGCTCGACGACGCTGCCCGGCGACGGCGCGGCGCAGGTCCCGACGCGGGCCAGGCCGACGCGGCGCGCGATGAGGCGCTGCGCCAACCCGGCGGTCAGCGGCTCGATGGCGACGGCGTCGGACAACGGCTGCGGCGGCGTGCCGGCCACGACCAGCGTCTTCGCCAACGGACCGTCGGCGCCGCCGAGCTCGACAAGCGCCTTGACGATTCCGGGCCAGGCCGGCGCGGCGGCGCTGGCGGGGGCGGCGGCGATGCGGGCCAGCACGTGGGCCTTGTCGTGGGTGGCGTCGGCCTCGAGCTGGGAGCCGCTCCAGACGACGAAGGTCTCGCCGTCGGGCATGGCCTCGACCAGGCTCCGGGCGAGCTCGCGCCCGTCGTCGAGCAGCACGATGCCGGTGATGCCGGTCGCCTGGTAGGCCGGTGCGATCGCCGCCGGCGCGCCGCCGACGCTGGCGCTGGCGCCGTCGACGCTGCCGGGCTCGCCGTTCGGGCCGGTGAGCTGGACCGCCAGCGACAGCCCGCCACCGGGCCAGCCGCCGACGCGCAGGAGGCGCAGCCCGTCGCCGCAGGTGCCGCCGTCGATGGGCACCGTCTCGACGTCGGGCGCGGTCGGTACATCGTCGGTCACCTCGACGTCGTCGCTGTACTCGTCGAGGAAGGTCGGGTGGGTCGCGTCGTCGGGGCAGCCCGCGCAGAAGGTCAGGAGCAGGGCTGGCACGATGCGTCGCATGGGGGCGCACGATGCCCAAATCGCGGCCCGAGGTCGAGCGTCAGAGTGGCAGGTCGAGCTCGATGCCCAGCATCGAGCGCCCGTCCACGCTGGCCGCGAGGCCGTCGAAGGCCGGGTACCACGCGGCCCCGACCTGGAGCCGCACCCACTGGATGAGGATGCCGGCGACGTAGAGCTCGGCCACCGGCCGCGAGCGCGGGACGTCGGGGGTCGGGTCGGCGCGGTCGGTGGAGAAGCCGTCGCCGGTCGAGAAGCGGAAGCCGGCGCGGAGGCCGAAGCGCAGCTGGAAGGCCGCGCTGCCGAGGCCGACCGGCTCGAGCTCGAGGCCGGCCATCGGGCTCAGCGCGAAGTAGTTCGGCGCCTCGCCGTCGAGGAGCGAGGACAGGCCGTCGATCTCGGCGCCGATGATGAAGCGCACGCCGGAGCAGCAACCGTCGGGGTCGGTCACGCTCCAGGCGAGGTCGAGCGTGGCGCCAGCCAGGATGTGGAGGGCGTGGGCGGGCGGCCGATAGGCGATGCTCTGGGCCAGGAGGCGCGCGCCCTCGTGCCACAGCAGGCGGTCCTCGGGCTGGGCCGCGGCCAGCGCGTCGCTGATCTCGCCGATGACGGACGCCAGGCGGCGCCGGGCGCGCGTGGCGTCGGCCCTGCCGATGCCGAGGTCGTGGAAGTCGAAGCGGTGGGCGGTCAGCCGGCGCAGCGCGACCTCGTGGGCCGGCTCGTCGCGGCCGGCGCGCCAGTCGGGATCGCGCTGCACGCCGGGCACGTCGGGCGGCGCGGCGCCGTCGTGGGCGGCGCGGCAGCGGGCGCGCGCGTCGGCCACCGGCGCGGTCGGGAGCGCGGCGGCCGTGGCCTCCGAGATCATGCGGCAGCGGCCGTAGAGCCGGTCGAGGCTCGTCTGCAAGAGCGCCAGGAAGTTCGCCGGACGCTCGACGGCGCCGAGCTCGGACACGGCGCACGCGGTCGACAGGCCGTCGCCGTCGAGCATGGCGCGGAGGCAGCGGTAGGGCGCCCAGCCGTCGGCGGCGGCGGCCGTGCCGGGGTCGGGCAGGACCACGTGGAGGCCACGGGAGGCGGCCCACGGTGCGACCAGCACGTCGGCGAGGCGGCGGCCCTCGTGCATGCCGAGGTAGAAATCGAAGACGCGGAAGTCGCGCTCGACGAAGCCGAAGAAGGCGCCAAGCGGCGCGCTGGCGGTCGGCCAGTCGCTCTGCAGCACGCCGACGCGACGGCCGACCTCGGGGTGCGCGTCGAAGAGCGCCTGCAGCTCGGCCGTGCGCGCCGAGCCGAGGAGCCCCGGCACGAGGCGCGACACCAGATCGGCGAGCGAGGCCTTGCGCGTCGGCTCGGGCAGCGGCGCCCACGGCAGCTCGAGCGGATCGATGGCCAGGAACGAAGCCTCGGGCGGCAGCGTCGCGCGCTGGCGATCGGGCGCCGCCAGCAGCTGACCGGCGTCGTCGAGGCCGCTCGCGACGAGGCGCGCGGCGAGCCGGAGCGGCTGGTTGTCGAGGAAGCCGCCGTCGACCAGGTCGGCCTCGACGAGGTCCGCGCCGCGGCAGATGGGCGGCCCCTCGTGCGGCGCGATCATGACGACGCAGTGGTGGAGCTGCACCGGCGCGAACGCGACCGGCACGCCCGACGACGCGAACAGGAGCTCGACGATGGCGTCGAAGGCGACCTCGCCGCGCTCGTCGGTGGCGAGCAGCGCGGCCTCGCCGGCGCCCGCGTCGACCCAGTTGGTGACGCTCGGCGGGACGCCCGGGCCGCGCCCGCGGATGCGCACGACGAAGCGCTCTTCGGCGCGCAGGATGGGCAGGCGCGCGTCGGCGTCGAGGCCCACGCGGCGCGGGTCGACGCGCGTCACCGGCACGCCGAAGACGATGTCGCAGCGCGCGTCGAGGCCGGCGTCCCACAGCGCGCGGATCGAGCGCGCCACCTCGGCCATGGCGCCCTCGCGGTTGAAGGCCGAGGTCGCGGTGACCTTCTTCGGGTCGAAGAGGCCGCCGAGGCCGACCGGGATCCAGGTGCGGAAGTAGGCGCTGTCGACCGGGCTCGCGGCCGGCGAGCCGCAGGTGGTCATGGCGGTGATGAGCCCGTTGATGGCGCCCGCCGAGGTGCCGGTCACGACGCGCGGCGCGACCAGCGCCGGGTTCTTCGCGAGCAGCGCCGTCAAGTAGTAGAGCGCCCCGGCCTCGAAGCTGCCGAGCGACGCGGCGCCGTGCACCACCAGCCCGAGCGGCGCGACGCGCGAGGCCGAAGGGGTCGCGGCGAGCGGCGTCGGCTCGGCGGCGCGCGCGTGCGACGTGACGACGAGACCAGCGAGGACGAGCGCGACGACCGACCGTGGCATGCCTCGATGGTCGCGGGCCTCGACCGCGCGCGCAAGGGGCGGCGGCGCCCGCGACATCGCAGGATGCGGCCAGCCGCGCCGTCCGCGGCGGTTAAGTGAACTTTAAGTCTCATCACCCGAGCGCGCGACCTAGGGTTCTCCGCGAGGTCCCCATGAGCGTCGCGCCCAGCCCCACCCTTCGTCCCAGTCCGCCGCCCGACGCGGCCACGGTGGCGCCGCCGGAGGTGGCCCCGGTCGCGCCCGTCGCGCCGGCCCCGCGCTTCGACGGCGGGCACATCGCCCACTACCTCGCGCACCACACCTTCGGCGACTCGCTGCTCGCCGCCATGCTCGAGAGCACGCGCCAGGGTCTTCCGTGAGGCCCCGCGGTTCTGCCATGCTCGCGGCATGCTCGCTCGCCTCGCCGCGCCGCTCGCCCTGCTCGCCCCCGCGGTCGCGTGCTCGGACGGCGCGTCGAGCCCGACCGACGCCGCGACGACCCTAGCGTCCGACGCGACCGATGCGTCCGACGCGGCCGACGTCGGCCCGACGCGTGCCTTCCGCATGGGCTTCCAGCCGTGGCCGTACGACCTCACCCAGGCGGCGGTCGACTGGACGTGGGACCGCATCAGCCAGGACGGCGACGTCTACTCGATCCATATGGAGGAAGGCGTGCCGTGGCCGGAGGCCGCCGCCGGCAGCGCCTTCTCGACCGACTACCAGGCGACGCTCGCCGCCAAGAAGGCCGCCATCCAACCGGGGCACGCCGTCTTCCTGTCCGTGAACGCGCTCGACACCTCGCGGAGCGGCCTCGCGCGCTACCGCGGGGACGGCATCGCCGAGCCGCTGCCGGCGCCGTTCGACACCGCGGCGCTCGACAGCGAGCTCGTGATGGACGCCTACACCGCCTACTGCGAGCGCATGATCGACCTCTTCGAGCCCGACTGGTTCCTCGTCGGCATCGAGGTCAACATCCTCTATCGCCAGCACCCGGAGCTCTGGCCGGCCTACCTGCGCCTCGTCCGCCACGTGCGCGCGGCGCTGGCCGCGTCCCACCCGGGCCTGCCGGTCGGCGCCTCGGTCTTCGCCAACTCCTACGTCGAGACCTACAGCGACCCGGCCGAGACGCCGACCGCCCAGCGCGCGGCCCTGGCCGAGCTCCGGCCGTCCCTCGACTTCCTCGGGCTGTCCGTCTACCCGTTCATGAGCCAGCACCTCTGCGAAGACCTCACGGCCGACTACATGCCGACCATCTTCGCGCTCGGCGACGGCCTGCCGGTCGCGGTCACCGAGAGCGGCTACTCGGCCCAGCACTGGTCGACCACCGTCGGCACGACCAGCCTCGACTGGAACGGCAGCGAGGCCAAGCAGGACGACTTCCTGACCCGCCTCTTGAGCGCCGCCGAAGCGGCCCAGGCGCCCTTCGTCATCTGGTTCGCGGTGCGCGACTACGACGCGCTGTGGGAGCACATCGGCCGTGACCCCACCGCGCTCGTGTGGCGCGACACCGGCCTCTTCGACGAGGACGGCAACGCCCGCTCGGCGCACGCGACCTGGCGCGCGATGCTGGCGCGACCGCTCAGCGCGAGACGCTGAGGACTCAAAGACTGTCGCAAGATGCCGGAGCCGTGCGACGCTCACTTCGGTGAGCGGAGCGCCGCATGGCGCGCAGCGAACCATGAACAGGTTCCGAGCGCAGGCCGCCCCGGCTTCTGGACGGAGGCTCGCGCGAGGAGCGCGAGCCG
>JAXLYZ010000039.1:0-95571 GCA_046351155.1 Myxococcota bacterium | reverse complement strand
GACGATGTCCTACAAGGACTACGCGGCGCAGCGCCCCGAGCCGGTGATCACCGTGCAGCAGATCATCGCGCGCAAGGGGCCGCCCGAGCCGAAGCGTCGCGACGTGTGGCCGAACATGGAGGTCAAGCAGGAGGTCATCTGGGGCCCGATGCCCAAGGAGGAGCCTCCCAAGCCCGACCGCCAGGCGCTGACGTCGAAGACGCACATCATCCATGTGTCGCCGCCGAAGAAGGCACCGCCCAAGGGCATCGGCTCGATCGAGCCGTCGGGCAACAAGGGCTGAGGGTGCTCCGCCTGGCGCTCCTCGCCGCGCTGCTCCTGGCGTGCGGCAAGGACGAGCGGCGCCCGAGCGAGCGCGAGACCAAGGCCACGCGCGCGGCCAGCTCGGCGAGCGCGGCCGACGCCGTCACGTCGAGCGCTGGCGATGTGCTGGCGAGCGCGGGCGACGGCGACGCGGCGGCCAGCGCCGACGACGGCGCGGCGGTCGCGAGCGACGAGGTCATGGGTGGCGACGCCGAGGGCGACGCGGCCCAGGCGGTGACGCGCGAGGCGTGCGCCGCGGCCTGCCAGAACGCGCTGCGCGTGACGCTCGGCGAGCTCGCCCCCGACACGGCGCCGGCCATGCGCCAGGAGATCGAGCGATCGCTGAAGGACGCCTGCCCCGACCAGTGCGTGGCGCGCGGCAGCCTCGCCTCCGTCACGTGCGTGGCCGCCGCCAAGACCGCGCTCGAGCTGGCCGGCTGCCCGCGCTAGCACATCACGCTCGGAGGCGGTCCGCCCGCCGCGGCGGGGATCGGCAAGGAACTTGACGGCCGTGGCCAGGGCTTCGACGATGCCGCGGCCCGATGCTCGACCCGGCCCCACTGCCGCTCCTCGTCCTCCCCGAGTACGTCCTCCTGCCGGGGACGCTGGTGCCGTTCCACGCCACCGAGGCCGCGCCGCAGCGCCTCTTCGGCGCGGCGCTGGCCGACCGGCGCCTGCTGGTCGTGGCCGGGACGCCCATGCCGTCGATCGCCGCGCTGGGCCGCATCGTGTCCGACCGGCGCTACCCCGACGGCTGCATCGACGTCTTCGTGCACGCCCTCGAGCGCGTGCGCGTGGTCGACGTCAGCGCCGGTCCCGACGGCCTGGTCGCGCGCGTGGCCTCGGCGCCGGACGTGGCCGAGTCGCGCGCCACCCGCGCCGCCGGGCAACGCCTGCGGCGCCTGGCCATCGAGCTCGCGGCGGTGCTCGGCGCGGCCGACCGCGGCGAGGAGGCCGAGGCCCTGCGCGCCGTCGCCGGCTCGACGCCCATCTGCGGCCTCCTGGCCAACCGCCTCGGCAGCCAGCTCGTGCTCGACCCGATCGAGCGCCAGCGCCTGCTCGAGACCGACTGCCCCGCCGAGCGCGCGGAGCGGCTCGTGAGGCGGCTCGGCGAGCTCATGCTCGCGTCGGCGCGGAGCGACGCGGCGCTGCATTGAAGGGCGCCATCGACGCCCGATCGCACGAGCGCGGGAACCTCGGCCGGTCGCGATTGTCGAAACCGCCGTGGCCGCTTATGCTCCGCCCCGGCCGCCAAGGCCTTCAAGTGGCAGATCCTTCCCGAGCGTCGTCCGTTCCAACGGGCGTCGTGGGGAGGGGATCGGATGGAGCTGCCACCAACATCGAACGACATCTGTCGGCGCGGCCGCCGGAGGGCAGTCGGTAGTTTTGGGTCGGTCGGACATCCCGGACAAGGAGCTCGGAGCACTGGCGGACGAGGCGCTCATGCAGCGTTTTCGCGCCGGCCAGGCCAGCGCTTTCCGTCTGCTCACCGCGCGCTACTCGGAGAAGGTCTTCAACTTCGCCCTGCGCCAGGTGCGGAGCCCGGAGACGGCGCAGGACCTCGTGCAGGAGGTGTTCCTGCGCGTCGTGAAGAACGCCTCGTCGTTCCGCGCCGAGTCGCGCTTCTCGACCTGGATCTTCACCATCGCCCGGAACCTGTGCGTCGATGCGCTGAGGCGCGCCAAGCATCGCCACACGGTGGCGCTCGACGCGCCGCTCAAGGCCGGTGAGAGCGACGGTGCGACGATGCTCGACATGGTGAAGGACGACAAGCCCATCGCCGACTCGCGGCTCTCCGACAAGCGCTTCTCGGGCGCGCTCGAAGAGGCGCTGGGCTCGCTGCCCGAGGAGCAGCGCGAGGTCTTCCTCATGCGCGAGCTGCAGGGCCTGAAGTTCCGGGAGATCGCCGACATCGTCGGGGTGCCCGAGAACACCGTGAAGTCGCGCATGCGCTACGCGCTCGAGAGCCTGCGCCAGCGGCTGGCCGCCTTCGGGGGCACCGGGTGATAGCCCTCCCGGCCGCCTTCGCCTGGCTCGCGCTGGCCGCGCCGCCGCCGCCGCCGGCCGACGGGGGCGGGCTCGACGCCAAGCCGCCCGACGACGAGAGCGGCGACAAGCTGAAGGAAGACGAGCTCAAGCCCGACCCCTACGACGACCGCATCGACGAGGACGAGGGCGAGCCGGTGCCGCCGCTCGGCCTGCCCGAGGAAGGCGAGGCGCTCAGGCCGGCGCTGCCTTACATGGAGCGCGACCTGGTGGCGCCGCGCTCGCACCCGGCCGGCCGCGGCGCGGCCCAGGTGTCGCTCACGTCGATCGGCGAGGACACCTACCTGGCGCTGAACGTCGGCTACGTCTTCCAGGTCGACAAGTGGCGCATCGCGCCGCGCCTGGCGCTGCGCTTTCGCATCGACGACGCGCCGCCGGTCACCGACGACGTCATCCGCAGCGAGGACTACGACGAGGTCTCCGACTTCGCGCGCCTCCTGTCGTTCGTGCAGTACGGGCAGGTCGGCGACCCGCTGGTGCTGCGCTACGGCGAGCTCAACGGCGTCACCATCGGGCACGGCTCGATCGTCAATCGCTACTTCAACACCATCGACATCGACCACTACCAGGGCGGCGTCTACGCCTTCGGCGACACCGGCCTCATCGGCGCCGAGGGCCTCGTCAACGACCTCTTCGGGCCCGACGTCATGGTGGCGCGCGTCTTCGTCCGGCCCTTCCATATGGTCAAGGATCTTGCCCTTCCGCTGTCCGGTCTGAAGATCGGGCTGACGCTCGGCGCCGACTTCGCCGCGCCGACGGCGGTGGCCGAGGAGGACGGCCGCCTGTTCGCGACGCCCGAGTGGGAGCCGGAGGTGCTCGGCGACCGCGTGCTGGCGATGTGGGGCATGGACGTCGAGGTGCCGCTGGTGTCGAGCCGGCACGTCGATCTCGTGCCCTACGTCGACGTCGCGACGCTCGACTTCGACTCCATCGGCCTGCACGTCGGGACCTACCTGAACCTGCGCTTCACGCGGAAGACGACGCTGCGCACGCGCGTCGAGCTCCGCACCGTCGGGCCGCACCACGAGCCGGGCTACGTCTCGCCGTTCTACGAGATCGAGCGCATCAGCTACCTCGGCGGCGAGCCCAAGCTGGCGGCGCTCGAGCACGACCCGCTGTTCGCGCACGCCTGGAGCGGCGTGCACCTCGAGGCGGATCTCAAGATCGAGAACGTGCTGGCGTGGTCGCTCGTGCTCACGAGCTCGGGGCGCCGACCCGGCCTCGATCTGCTGACGCGGCTGAAGCTGCCGAACCTCGGGCCGGTGCGGCTCACGCTCTTCCTGGCGCGCCTCGGCTTCGACGACTTCGACGACCTCTTCGACAACGAACGCACCGTGGCCGGCGTCTCCGCGCGCGTCATGGTCTACGGACCGTTCTTCCTGCGCGGGCGCCTCGTCAAGGAGTGGTGGCTCGCGCGCGACGAGGACGGCGCCAGCCAGTACGGCACCGTCGTCGACTGGGACCTCGGCGCCGGCATCCTGTTCGAGTTCTGATGGCCGCCCGCCACCGCCGCGCGTCGCCCATCGTCGTCGCCTCCGCGACGCTCGCCGCGCTGGTATCGGTCGCGCTGTTCGGGCTCGGGCTCGCCAGCGCCTGCGGCGAGGCATCGAGCGAGCGTGGCGCCGGCGCCGTTTGCGATCCGCTCGCGCGCTGCGACGGCGCGCTGCTCTGCCTCGACGGTCGCTGCGTCGAGCGCCCGGTGCCACCCGCGCCGCCCGACACCGAGACGCTGCCGCCGCTCGCCCACGTCGACGTCGTGTCGTCGCCCGACGGCGAGTCCGACGCCTTGTCCGCGGACGACGCGGCGAGCGACGCCGACGCGCCCGCGGGCGAGGTCGACGGCGCGAGCGGCGAGACGCGGCTCGTGCTCGGTCCGCACGACGCGCTCGCCGATCCGTCCGACACGAAGCTCGGCCTCGCCGTCGGGCAAGCCGCGGTGCGTGAGGTCGCGGTGCCGGCGCCGGCCGAGGTCGCGGGCCTCGAGGTCGTCGCGGTGGCGCCGGCCGGGGCCCAGGCGAGCGCGTGCGGCCTGTATGCGCCGGTGCTGTGGCGGCCCGACGGCGACGGCGGCTTCGCGGTCGCGCCGTCGTGGCGGGCCGAGGCGCGGCCGCTCCGCGCCAGCGACGCGGTCATCAGCTGGGCCATCGACGGCGAGCGCCCGACGCTCGCGCCCGGCGCGGTGCGCTTCGGCCTCCTCTATGAAGGGCCGTGCCCCGACGCCACCTTCGCGCCGTGGCTCGGCCTCGACGCCTCGGGCGACGACAGCGACTCCTTTGTATGGGCGGCGAGCTGGATCCCCGGTCACGCCCTGGCCCTATCCGGACGTTGGGGCTTGTCCCTGGTCGTCGCGCTGGCCGCCGGTTCCGGGGGCTGACCTAACTTCGTTGACAGCGCGGCGCCCGGGCCGAATAATCTCGCCGTCGTGCGCATGGCCCCACCGATTCCGCTCTCGGCTCTTGCCGTCCTCGCCGTCCTCGGCGGCGCGGTCGTGGGCGCGTGCACCGGCCCGGACCCCTCCGACGCGCCCAGCGTGCTCACGACCGCGCCCGAGCGCTTCGCGGTCGCGACCGTGGCGCTGTCGAGCGCGCGGCCGCAGGGCACCGCGGTCGCGCAGGCCTACTTCGTCGAGCACCCGCCGGGCGAGCGCGGCGCGCTGCTCGACTTCCTGCACGTGCCGGGCGCGGCGGTGGCGTTCGACGCCGGCCTCGCCGTCGACACCTGCGTCGTGACCCATCCGCGCGCGCCGTCGCAGGCCGTGCTGCTCGACGCCGGCGAGCTCACCGTCGAGACCGCCGAGAGCGAGACCATCCTCGATTCGTCCTACATCCCGGACGGTTATATGCGCGTGGCCGGCCTCGCCTACGAGGGCACGGTCGATCTCGGCGCGCACGCCTCGGGCACCTTCGTCCTGGCCGCCGCCGGCAGCGACGAGGTCGGGCCGTTCGCGGTGACGCTGAACGCGCCCCCGGCGGTGCGGCTCCTGTCGATCGGAGGCGAGTCGGCCGAGCGCGGGCGCGTGCTCCTGGCCGATGAGCTCCGCCAGGGCCGCGGCCTCGCGGTCGCCTGGGAGGCGCCGTCGAGCCCCTACGAGGGCGTCCTGGCCGAGGACGTCGCGGTCGTCACCTACGAGCGTCGCGGCTTCGGCGAGGAGTGGACGGTGGCCTGCGCGGTGAAGGACGACGGCAACTTCGTCATCCCGGCGCCGGCGCTGCAAGGCCTGGCCGACCTCGGCGACGACGCCACCGACCGCGTCGTGGTGCGCCGCATCGCGGGCGCGTCGTTCGCGGCCGCGGGCATCCCCGAAGGCCTGGCGCTGGCGATCTCCGAGGACGCGGCCTACGTGGAGTAGGCCCTTGTCTCCGGGCGTGGTGGCGCTGGCCGCGGCGTGCCTCCTCGGAGCGGCCTGCACCGACGCGACGACGACCGGAGGCTCGGTCTATCCCGAGCTGGTCATCGGCGACGTGACGCCGACCGAGGTGCTGCCCGGCACGCGCCTCCACATCGCCGCGCGCGGCCTGGTGGCCGAGGTCGCGCGCTATCGCGTGAGCTTCGCCGGCACCATCGGCGGGCGCGCCGTGAGCGGCGAAGCGCCGGCCGAGCTGGTCGACGCGCAGCTCGTCGTCGCCGTCCCCGAGTCCGTGGTCGGCGCCGACGCGGACGGCGCCGGCACCTTCGCCGGTCGCCTCGAGGTCGAGCGCGAGACCGACGACGGGGCGGGCGACGCGCGCGCGACGCGGCCGCTATCGCTGCAGGTGAGGACCCACCTGACCGCGTTCGCGACCGCGCTGGAGGCGAGCGAGCTCTACCCCGGCGAGCGCGTGACGGTGAGCGGCGGCGACGCGCTGCTGCCCGGCGAGGGCACGACGCTCGTGCGCTTCGACGGCACCTTCAGCGACGCGACCGGCGTCCGCCCCATCGACGGCCTGGTGGTCCCGACCGAGCCCGCCGACGCCGCGCGCCTGCCGGGCGACCGCAGCCGCGTCGCCTTCGCGCTCACGCCCGACGTGCTCGGCATCCGGCCGGGCACCTTCAGCGGCGAGGTGCGCCTCGTCGACGCGCACGCCGACGGGGTCGAGACGACCTCGCCGCCGCTCGCGGTCGCCGCGCTCGCGCTGCGGGCGCCGCGCGTCACCGGCCTCACGCCGGCGGCGGCGTCGCGCGGCCAGCGCATCACCATCAGCGGGCGCGGCTTCCTGCCGGCCGACGGCCTGCAGCAGACGGCGACGGTGTTCCTGCTCGACGGCGTCTTCACGCCGCGGCGCGGCCTGCCGACGAGCTTCGAGGGCGCGCGCGCGCTGGCCATCTATCCGGACGCCATCGGGCCGGACGCCATCGGGCCGGATGCCATCGGGCCCGCCGCCATCGAGCCCGCCGCCATCGAGCCCGACGCCGTCGGAGGCACCGGCCAGGCGGTCGCGGTGCTGCGCACCGTCCTCGGCGAGGACGGCCGCCCGACCGGCTTCGGCGCGACGCCGGGGCGCTTCGTCGGGCGCTTGACGCCGGTCCTCCTGTCGGGTCCCGACGCCATCGCCGGCACCTCGCTGGCGGTCGACTTCACCGTGCTGAACCCGAAGCAGGTGGTGCACATCCGGCTCCTGCCGGGCTTCAGCGACGCGCTCGTGCGCTTCGGGCTCCTGGCCGAGAAGCAGGCCGTGCTGGCGCGCGTGCTCGAGGTGCTGACGCGCGACTACGCCGGCATCAACATCGCGTTCGGCTACGACGCGCCCACCGACTGGGCCGAGTACGAGGTGGTCGAGGTCGGCGGCAAGGACCCCAACGGCACGGCGCTCCTCGGCCTCGACAACACGTCGGGCAAGGACGTCGGCAACCTCCGCTTCGACGACGTCATCGGCGGCTTCAACGCCGACACGCGCGCCCACAACTTCGCGGCCTACGGCGGCATCTTCGCCGAGGAGATCCTGAGCTTCAGCCCGACGCTCGGCGCGAGCGAGCTCGCCTCGCCGCGCTTCGACGACATCTTCCGGGACGTCGTCCCCGAGCTCGGCGGCAAGGCCGCGCGCGTCGGCGAGTCCGACTCCTTCGACGAGCGCGGCGTGGCCATCCGCAAGGCCGTGCGCGTCCTCGGCAACCTCATCGGCACGACCATCACCCACGAGGTCGGCCACAGCCTCGGCCTCACCGCGCTCGACGGCCGCTATCACAACGACGGCGACAACCCCGGCTGGATCATGGATGCGGGCCAGTTCCGACCGTTCGAAGAGCGCGCCGAGATCGACGGGCAGGGGCCCGGCGTCTTCGAGCCGTTCAACCGCACCTACCTCGAGAGCATCTTGCCCCTCGACCCCGAGGGCGTGGAGCCGCAGTGAACCCGATGAGCCTCCGTTCGATCGTCCTGTCGTGCGCCGCCCTCGGCGCGCTCGCGAGCGCGCCCGCCTGCAGCGAGAAGCCCGCGCCCGCGAGCGGCGCCACCGCGCCGGCCGCGCCCGCGCCCGCGGCTCCGACGAGCGCCCCCGTCGCCGACGGCAAGACCGGCCCCGGCATCGATCGACCCCAGACCGGCCTGCCGCACGGCACCGTCGTCTTCGAGTCGAAGAAGGGCGAGGTCGCCGTCGACGTGGAGATCGCCGCCAACGACGACCAGCGCCGGATCGGCCTCATGTTCCGGCGCCGGCTCGACCCGGGGCAGGGGATGATCTTCCTCATGCCGACCGAGCGGCAGCAGATCTTCTGGATGAAGAACACGCTCATCCCGCTCGACATGGTGTTCGTGAACAACGCCATGCGCGTCGTCGGCGTGGTCGAGGAGACCGAGCCGCTGACGCTCAGCGGGCGCGGCGTGCCCGAGCCGAGCCGCTACGTCATCGAGCTGCCGGGCGGCTTCGCGGGCGCCTCGGGCATCGCCGCCGGCGACCGCATGCGCGCCGAGGGCATCGCCGGCATCCCCTGAGGCGTGAGCGCACGCCGGCTCCGGTCGCACGCGGCGCGCGCAGGGCGAGGCGATAAATTGACGGTCGTCGCCGGCGGGTCGAAGTTCCGCGCATGACCGCGTCTGCCGCCGCCTCTCCGACCCCCGTCCGACCCGAGCCGCCGACTCGCACCATCAGCCTCATGGGCCGGGAGATCCGCATCAAGTCCGATGAGGATCCCGAGCGCCTGCGCGAGCTGGCGGCGTACGTCGACGAGCTCATCGGCTCGGTCGCGCCCGGGAAGACGCTCGTCCCCGACCAGCAGATCCTGCTCGTGGCCGCGCTGCGCATGGCCGACGAGGTCTTCCGCCTGCGCGACGAGAAGCGCGAGCTGTCGACCGTCCTCAAGCGCTCGACGCGCGCCTTGCTCGGTCGTATCTCGACCCAGTGAGCGACGACCCGGCCGCGCGCGCGACCGCCCGACCCTCAAAGGGCGAGCTCCGCGCCGAGCTGCGCGCGCGCCGCCGAGCGCTGACCCCCGAGGCCCGCGCGGCCGCCCACGAAGCCATCGCCAGGGCCCTCGACGCGCGCCTCGCCCAGGCTCGCACCGTCGCCGTCTACGCCGCGCAGGGCTCGGAGCTCGACCTCGCGACGTGGATCGACCGCTTCGTCGCGCGCGGCGGCGTCGTCGCCTGGCCGCTCGTCGGACCCGACGGCCTGAGCCTCGCCATCTGCCCGCGCAGCGCGCTCGCGCCGGGCTATCGCGGCATCCTCGAGCCGCCTCCCGACGCGCCGCGCCTCGACCTCGACGCCGACGCGGACGCGCCCCATGCGGTCGACGCGGTCGACGTGATCCTCGTGCCCGGCCTCGGCTTCGACGCCGCGGGCCACCGCCTCGGCCAGGGCGGCGGCTTCTACGATCGCCTGCTGGCCGCGCTGCGGCGCCGCCCGCGCCCGCCGCGGGCCATCGGCGTCGGCTACGCGCTCCAGCGCGTGGCCCACGTCCCGGTCGAGCCGCACGACGAGCCGGTCGACGAGGTCATCACCGATGCTGGACCCATCCTCGACCCTCTGGTAATCGGGCCCGCGCCATGACCCAAGCCCACGCCTTTCCTCCCGTCGAAGAGCAGCTCGCCCTCATCCTGCGCGGCGTGGCCGAGAACCCGAACAAGGACGAGCTGCGCCAGAAGCTCGAGAAGAGCCGCGCCAGCGGCCGCCCGCTGCGGGTGAAGGCGGGCTTCGACCCGACCGCGCCCGACCTCCACCTCGGGCACACGGTGCTGCTCACCAAGATGCGGCAGTTCCAGGAGCTCGGGCACCAGGTCATCTTCCTCATCGGCGACTTCACCGCCATGATCGGCGACCCGACCGGCCGGAACCAGACGCGCCGCCCGCTGACGCGCGACGAGGTCAAGGCCAACGCCGAGACCTACAAGGCCCAGGTCTTCAAGATCCTCGACCCGGCCGTGACCGAGGTCGCCTTCAACGCCACCTGGCTCGACGCCCTCGGCACCGTCGGCACGGTCGAGCTGGCGGCGCGCTACACGCTGGCGCGCATGCTCGAGCGCGAGGACTTCAAGACGCGCTTCCAGGGCGGCGTCTCCATCAGCGTGCACGAGCTGCTCTATCCGCTCATGCAGGGCTACGACTCGGTCGCGCTCAAGGCCGACGTCGAGCTCGGCGGCTCGGACCAGCTCTTCAACCTGCTCGTCGGCCGGACGCTCATGAAGGAGTACGGGCTCGAGCCGCAGTGCGTGCTGACCACCCCGCTGCTCGAGGGCACCGATGCGCGCCTCGAGGACGGCGTCATCGTCGGCAAGAAGATGTCGAAATCGCTCGGGAACTACGTCGGCATCCAGGAGCCGCCGGGCACCATGGTCGGGAAGCTCATGTCGATCGGCGACGACCTCATGTGGCGCTACCTCGACCTCCTCTCGACGCGCAAGACGGCCGACATCGCGGCGCTCAAGGCGGCCGTCTCCGCCGGCGAGCGCCACCCGATGGAGGTGAAGCTCGACCTCGCCGCCGAGCTCACCGGCCGCTACCACGGCGCCGACGTCGGCAGCGCCTCGGCCGCCGAGTGGAAGCGCGTCGTGAGCGGCGGCGGCCAGCCGAGCGCCATGCCCGAGCTGACCGTCACCATGCCCAGCGCGGCCGGATTCCCGACCGGCTCGCTGCTCCACCAGGCGAACCTCGTCGGCTCGTCCAAGGAGGGCAAGCGCAAGCTGGCCGAGCGCGCCGTGCAGGTCGACGGCGCGGTCTTCGACGGGCCGTACCTGGCGGCCGGGACCTACACCGTGAACATCGGCAAGCGCTGGGCGAAGGTCACCGTCGAGGCGCCCAAAGAAGCGTGACGGGGGCTGCTGCCTTCCATTTCGGGCTTGCCAACGGACAAGCTATCTGGGATGCGGCCCGTCTTCGCAGGGAGTGCCCTATGCTCGATTTCGAGCTCGAGACGATGATCAGCCAGCAGCTCGTGAGCCGCGGCGTCACGGACCAACGCGTCCTCAGCGCGTATCGCGCCGTGCCGCGCCGCGCCTTCGCCCCGGACTACCTGGAGAGCAAGGCGTACGCCGACGTCGAGCTGCCCATCGGCCTCGGCCAGACCATCGCGCCGCCCTACGTCTCGGCCCGCATGCTCCAGGAGCTGGCGCCGCCGGACGGCGGGCGCGTGCTCGAGATCGGCACCGGCTCGGGCTTCGTGACCGCGCTGCTCGCGCGCCTCTGCAAGACCGTCTACACCGTCGAGTACCTGCCCGAGCTGGCCGCGCGCGCGCGCAAGACGCTGCTCCAGGTGCTGGGCATCCCCAACATCCAGTTCCACGTCGGCGACGGCTACTACGGCTGGTCGGACCAGGCGCCCTTCGACGCCATCATCGTCAACGCGTCGGCGCTGGTCGTGCCCGAGCCGCTCACGGGGCAGCTGCGCTCCGGTGGCCGCCTGGTGATGGCGGTCGGCGGCGAGGAGGGCGTGCCGCAGGAGCTGCACGTCATCCAGCGCACCGACGACGAGGACGAGCTCCGGGTCATCCCGGCCAGCGTCTTCGGCGGCCACCTGCCGCGCCTCCAGGGCGAGGCCGAAGAGTACTGAGGCGCGGCGCTCGCGCCCCGGGCGATCGCCGTCGCGCGCCCGCCGGGCGTGGCGCAGCGCGCCCGAGGCGGCCCAGGACCTTGCTTTCCGAGGCCGCGCGCATAGACTGCCAACGCCCTTCGCGCACCGAAGCCGGGAGCGCGGGGCCCAAATCGACGAGCGCGCGGGTGTGCGTGCGGGAGTAGGCGAAGCGATGATTACCCTGACTGATTCGGCGGCCCGGAAGATCAAGACGATGGCCGAGCAGCACCAGGTCGCTCACAACGGCGTGCGCGTGATGGTCGTCGGCGGTGGCTGCAGCGGCCTCACCTACGACATGGACTTCGAGCAGGAGGCCCGCGAGGGCGACGTGGTCGTCGAGCACGACGGCGTGAAGGTCTTCGTCGACCCGATGAGCCTCGCCTACCTCGAGGGCACCAACATCGACTTCGTCGAGACCTTCTCGTACTCGGGCTTCCAGTTCGAGAACCCCAACGCCCAGAAGGGCTGCGGCTGCGGCAAGTCCTTCACGGTCTGAGCGCCTGAGGCGCGGGCCGCGTGCGCGGCCCGGTCCCGGTGTCCTACCGCCGCGCGCCGTGCACGACGAACGGCGCGGCGGTGGTCGCGAGCGCGAAGCTGCCGGCCTCCCCGGCGCCGCCCGATGGAGCGGTGCCCACGACGGCCGAGACGGTGACCTTGCCGTCGGCGAGCTCGGCCGTGCGCGACCAGCTCTCGAGCTCCTTCCGGTTGATGAGCTCGCCGTCGCCGGTGATCGAGCCGGTCTCGGTCCGGCCCGACAGGGCAAGCGCGGCGCAGCGCGGCGCGCCGTCGGCGACCCAGCACCACCACCGGCTGACGCTCGACGTGGCGAGCGCCGCGCCTTCGGGCAGGCCCTTCCGCTCGGGGAAGCCGTCGACGTCGACGTCCTGGACCAGGAAGGTGACGACGTCGCCGACGGCCTCGGGGCGCGTCAGCTCGAGCGAGAACACGAAGCGCCCGCCGTCGCCCTGCGACTCGTCGTCGAGCACGCCGTCGAGGATCCGCCAACCCTTGGGTCCTTCGGCCGCGACGAAGTAGAGCACGTCCGGTCCGAGCTCGCTGCCGTGCACCAGCAGCAGCACGGCGAAGTTCTTCAGGGCCGCGCCGCCGCCGCCGCTGAAGACCACGCCGCCCGAGCAGATGTCCTCGCCCTTCTTGCACTCCTTCTTCTGGAGCGCCTTCCACGGCGCCGCCAACCCGCCCTCGGGCGCGGTCGGGGCGTGCTCGGCGCTGACGCGGATCCACGCCGCGGCGGCGGACGCCGCGACGGTGTCGGCGGCGACGGCCACGGCTTCTGCGTCGGCGGCGGGAGCCGCGGCGACCGCATCCGGGGCCGGCTCGGGGCTGACGTCGGCCGCGACGGCGGGCTCGGGGCTCGCATCGGCGGCCGCCGCGGGGCCGGGGCTCGCATCGGCCACGGCCGCGGGCTCGGGGCTCGCATCGACGCGGCGGCGGGCTCGGGGCTGACATCGGCAGCCGCGGCGGGCTCGGGGCTCGCATCGGCAGCCGCGGCGGGCTCGGGGCTGACCTCGGGAGCGGGCGTTGCGCTGACATCGACCGCGGGCGCGGCGCTGACGTCGGCCGCGGGCGCGGCGCTGACGTCGGCCGCGGGCGCGGCCGAGACCTGAGCCGCAGGCGGTGAGCTCTTGCCGCAGCCGGCGAGCACAAGTCCGATCATCCAGGGTGTGACTGGTCGCATGGAGAACCTCCGGCCCGCCTGACGGTGGCGAGCGAACGGCCATCATCGGGCGACTGCGCGCTCCGCGCAACCCCGCCCGGCCGCCTCAGGAGGCGCTTCGCTCGGCTCGCGGCAGCACCGCGCGCGCCACGGCGTCGCGCAGATCCGGGTGCACGCACAAGAGGCGCTGGCGCACCTGGAGGTGCGAAAGCATCTTGACCACCTCGCTGCGGTCCTCGATGTAGGCGATGCGGCCGCTCGGCTCGATGAGCCGGATCGAGTCGTCGTGGGCCTCGTCGCTGGCGCCGAGGAACGGCCGGTAGAGCGAGTCGCGCGCCTGGTCGACCAGCACGGCGGTGGTCGGGTCGAAGCCCTTCACGCGCGCCACCGCGCGCGCGGCGTGCACGAGGCTCGTCGGCGCGCGCCTCGTCGTCCGGCAGGGCAGCGGCTTCCACAGGTTCCGGTCGACCAGGCCCCTGGCGAGGTGCGCCAGCGCCGGGTCGGAGTCGCGCGCCCACAGCTTGAGCGCCGCCCACACGTCGGTGTCGTCGAGCGTCGCGTAGCTGTCGACCGACAGCTTCTCGCCCGTGACGAGGCGGCCGAAGCCGTCGTCGATCCAGCGGTCGGGCCCGCGGCCCTCGCGACGGAGCTCGCCGGCGCGCCGCAGCGCCGCCTCCAGCATGCGCTCGGCGGCGCGCGAGGTCTTGTGGAGGTACACCTGCTTGTACATGTGGAAGCGCGCGAGGAGGTAGCCCTCGACCGCCTCCTGGGCGCCGACGTGGATGGCCAGGTGGCCCTCGGCCAGCTCGAGCAGCGCCAGGATGCGCGCCAGGTCGTACGAGCCGATGCGCACGCCGGTGGCCCGGCCGTCGCGCAGGATGTAGTCGAGGCGGTCGGCGTCGAGCTGCGAGCTGACGATCTCGCGCACGAAGAGCGGCACCTCGGCCGGCAGCGGGCGGTCGTCGTAGAGGCCGAGGATGCGCTCGGGCAGCGCTGGGTCGAAGGCCGCCAAGAGCTTGCCGACGCCCGAGCTCGGGTCGGCGATGATGGCCTGGGTCCAGTGTTCGTGGTGGATGCCGGTCACCGTCTCGAGCGCGTGCGACATCGGCCCGTGCCCGACGTCGTGCAGCAGCGCGCCGACCAGCGTCAGCGTGCGCGCCTCGGGCGAGATGGGCGTCGCGTGCTGGAGCCGCGCCAGCATCTCGTGCGCCGTCCACAGGACGCCCAGCGAGTGCTGGAAGCGCGAGTGCTCGGCGCCCGGGTACACCATCGACGTCAGGCCGAGCTGGCGGATGCGCCTCAGCCGCTGCACCTCGGGCGTGTCGAGCAGCTGGATGAGCAGCCGATCGGCGTCGCTGTCCTGCGGCAGCGCGATGGTGTCGTGGACCGGATCGCGGAAGAGCTTCGGCTTGGCGCGGGGCGTCACGCGCGCGAGCCTAGACCGACTTCGGCCCGAAAGCGAACGGGGAGGGTGGCGACCTCGGCCGCCAGCCTCCCCGTGTCGAGCGTCGTCCGCGCGGACGACCGCGAGGTCAGCCCTCGATGCGGCGACGGCGCGCGAGCACCAGGCCGGCGATGGCGACCATCAGGAAGGGCGCCTCGGCGCCACCGGCGTCGCAGCCGCCGGCCTGCTTGCCGACCGAGGTCGGCGTGGTCTGCGGGTTGCCGTTGCCGGGGTTGGTCGGGTCGGTGGGATCCGTCGGGTCGGTCGGGTCGGTGGGATCCGTCGGGTCGGTCGGGTCGGTGGGATCCGTCGGGTCGGTGCTGCAGCCCTCGTCGACGCCGCCCGCGCAGTTGTCGTCGAGGTTGTTGCCGCAGACCTCGGTCTTGTTCGGGTTCACGTTGGCGTTGAAGTCGTTGCAGTCGCCGGCGTCGGCGCACACGCCGTCGCCGTCGTTGTCGGTGCAGCCCGGGTCGGTCGGGTCGGTGGGATCCGTCGGGTCGGTCGGGTCGGTGCCGAAGCAGGCCGAGACCTCGTTCGAGCAGTTGTCGGCCACGCACTGCTGCCACTGCGCGTCGTCGGTGATGGTGCCGCAGTTGTCGTCGAGGCAGGTGAAGAGGTCGTTGATCTGCGTCTGCGCATCCGCCGTGCCCTGCTCGAAGCAGGCCTGGGCGCAGTTCTGGTCGCTGCACTGCGCGATGCAGTCGTAGACGTCGGTGCAGGCCTGGTCGCCGCTGGTCGGGCCGGTCGTGCCGAAGCAGGTGCCGATCGGGTCCGAGCAGTACTGGGCCGCGCAGTTCTGGAAGGCGGTGTCGGTCGCGGCGCTGGCGCAGTTGTCGTCGAGGCAGGTGAGGAGGTCGTTGATCTGCTGCTGCGCGTCGGCCGAGCCGTCGTTGAAGCACTGCTCCTGGCAGGTCTGGTCGCTGCAGCTGGCCATGCAGTCGTAGGTCGTCGAGCAGTCGTCGCCGCCGCTCGAGGTCGGGCAGACGCTGTCATTGCAGGTGCCGTTGGCCTGGCACGCGTCGGCGCAGGCGCACATGGCCGGGTTGGTGGTGCAGGTCGGCGCCGGCTCGCCCATCTTCGAGTTGAGCCACGCCAGGTTGGCGTCGACGCGCGTGCTGATGGTCGGCGTCTGGCACGGGTCGCAGTTCGGGCCGTTGCAGGCCTCGCCGGCGCTGGTGGTGCCGACGATCACCGTCTGGCCGCCGATGGTGAGGAGCGCCGGACCGCCGCTGTCGCCGAAGCAGGTGCCGGTGCCGTTGTAGTCGGAGATGAAGATGCGCGAGTAGACCTGGCTGATGGGGAAGCTGGTCGAGCGCTTCAGGCCCGAGCCGCTCTCGTTGATGCCCTCGACCGCGCCGAAGCCGACGTAGAAGGCGGTCTCGCCCTCGTGCGGCGCGAGGTTCGACGAGCTCATCGTGTAGATCTCGACGCCCGTCGCCGGCGCGCTGAGGTGCACCAGCGCCACGTCGTAGTCCGACGAGTCCTGGCTGTTGGGGTTGTAGCTCGGGTTCGCGTAGAGCGCGTCCACTGGGTAGAAGGTGCCGTTGGTCGGCGCGCTGCCGTTGTTGGTCGGACGCGCGTCCGGGCCCACGTAGAACTTGGTCTGCGCCGCCGCCGTGTCCTCGACGCAGTGCGCCGCGGTCAGCACCCACTGCGAAGCGACCAGCGTGCCGGTGCAGAACTCACCGCCGTATTGGTTGCCCGCCTTGTAGACGAGCGCGCCGATGCCCGGATAGCCGGTCTCGGTCGAGCCATGCACGATGGCCCCCTCGCGGTGGTCGACCTCGACGGTCGGTTGAGCCGCACCCTGACAAGCCCCGAGCGCCCAAGTGGTGAGCGCGATCCCCAAGCCCCACGCCTTCCTCACACGCACCTCCGAACCCCAGTCCCTAGACCGGCGGCCGACCCTGCCTACCGCTGGGTTCGAATCTCCGCCAATGAAGATCGACCGGGTTCCGTAAGACGAAACTTTTGCGCTCAGGGCGGGGTTGCGACACTCCCGGGCGCGCCCGTCGCGGGCTTCGTGAGCGCGTCCGGCGGCGGCTGCATGCCGGGGAACGAGTCGACCGGGGGCGGCTCCTTGATGTGAGCGTCCACAGCTTTCTTGCGCTCGGCCGCGGCCTCGTCGGCCTTGCCTTGCTTCGCCAGTGCGTCGGCCAGGTAGTAGCGGATCTCGCCGCGCGACGGCACCACCACGAGCAGCCGCCGCGCCGCGGCCTCGGCCTCGGCGTAGCGCTTGTCGAGGAGGTCGCCGCGCACCTTGCGCTCGAGCATCTGGCCGAGCCGCGCCTTGATGGTCGGGTCCTCGGGGTCGGAGGCGACCCACGCCTCGAGCGACTCGACCCCGTCCTTCACGAAGCCCTGGCGGTCGAAGAAGTCGACCAGCGCCTTCCGGTTCGGCCGCGTCGGCCGCGCGCTCACGAGCGCGCGCAGCGCCTGCTCGGCCGCGTCGGGGCGGTGCTCGGTCTCGTAGGCCGCCGCGAGCGCGGTCCTCACCTCGTCGCCGAGGACGGGATCTTCGAACGTCGCGCGCGCCGCGCTCTCGCAGCGCTGGACCGCGTCGACATCGGTGCGCGCCGCGGCCAGGAGACAGGCGAGCCCGTCCTTGTCCGCGCCGGCCGGCACCTTGGCGACGAGGCTCGGCACCGAGCCCCACTCCTGCGTGCCGATCTGCGCCCGCACGCGCAGCACGAGCCCCGGCCCGGCGGCCTCGTCGGCGACCAGCGGCAGCGCGCGCTTCGGGCTGCCCTCGGCCAGCGCCTGGCGCGCCTCGGCGACCTTGTCACGGGCGGTCGGGGCGGGCGTGCCGCAGGCCGGCGCGAGCGTCAGCGCGAGCCCGCAGAGCCAGCGCGCTCTCATCGCTCCCAGGCGAGGTTGCCGTAGCCGCCGCCCTTGCCGACCAGGATCTGGTAGCGGCCGTCGGCCGACATCAGATAGACGCCCGAGCCCTCGGCGCGGCTCGACACGAACGCGACGTAGCGCCCGTCGGGGCTCCACGAGGGGTCCTTGTTGAAGCCCTGGTCCTGGGTGAGGCGCACGATTTCGCCGGCCTCGCTCACCGAGAAGATGTCCGAGATGTTGTCATCCATCCCGGCGAACACGATGAGCCCGTTCTTGCCCCAGTCGGGCGCGTAGTTGTAGCCGCCGGCGTGGGTGAGGCGCGACTGCCCGCCGCCGTCGGCGCTCATCACGTAGATCTGCGGCGCGCCGGCCGCGTTCGACACGAAGGCGACCTTCGAGCCGTCGGGCGAGAACGTCGGGCCGACCTCGTCGGCGCCGCTGTTGGTGAGGTTCTTCACCACCGAGCCGTCCTGCGAGAGGAGATAGAGGTCGGACTGATCGCCGTAGCTGATGGAGGCGATCATGCGGCCATCCTTGGAGATGGCGACCTTCCGGTAGTGGCCCTCGTCGTGGGTGAGCTTCTTCTTGCCGAAGAAGAGCTCCGGCTTGCCGTCGATGAACGAGGTGTAGAGGACGCCGCCGAAGCCCCAGACGGGCAGGGTGTTGATGGAGCCGTTCGACACGAGGCCGCCGCGCTCCGAGCCGTCCATGCTCACGAAGCCGATGCTCTTCACGCCGAGCGCGGCCTTCACCGAGTAGGCGATGCGCGTGTCGAAGACGCCGGCCGTGCCGGTCTGCGCCTCGAGCACGCCGTTGGCGAACTGGTGCACCGCCTTGCGCAGCGCCTTTTCGTCAAGTCCCTTGACCGACTGGCCGCGCACCGTCTTCGGCTTCTTGTCGGTCACGTCGAAGAGGCGGAACTCGACGTCGTACGGCCCGGCCGCCGGGCCCTTGACCTCGGCCTGGATGAGCCAGCGCGCGCCGATGTTGTTCCAGTCCTTCCAGCTCGGGTCGTCGAGCGGCTCGACCTCGGGGTCGACGAGATAGCTGCGCTTGGGCAGCACCTGGTACATGAAGGAGAGGGTCATGTCCCGGCGCAGCATCTCGGCCACGCTCTTGCACGCCTCGGGCGAGGCGCCGCCCGTGCAGCGCGCGTCGGAGACCGCCATCGGCTCGAGGCCGGTGCCGCCCGGGCCGACGATCACCTGCAGCGCCTCGCTGCCATCGGGGCCGGTCGGCTCGGGCTCGGCCGCCATGGCGTTGCCCGTCAGCGCGGTCGCGCCGACGACCAGGGCCATGAGCAGCGGGCGGCGGGTCCACCGGGGTTGGGTTCTGGTAGGGCCGAACGGATGCATGGACCTCCCCTTGGGGCTACGTCGAATGGCCCATCTCGAACACGCCGTCAAATTCTGGATTCCGGGCGCGCCCGTTCGAGGCGCCCCCGGGTCGGGGGCACGGCTTGCGCCGAGTCGGCTCGATCTGCGATAACACCGCCCATGCGCTCGCTCCGTTCATCGGTGTCTGTCGGTTGCATCGCCCTCATGTTCACCGTCTCGGCCGGGACGATCGCCGCGCCCGCGTGGGCGGCCGCGCCGAAGCCGTGGGCGCCGAAGCCGCCGCCGCCGCCGAAGATCGAGGCCCCGGGCGGGGTCATCATCAGCTCGACCACGACCGGCGCCCAAATCGAGATCGACGGCAAGGTCGTCGGCAAGGTGCCCATCGACGACTCGATCGTCGTGCTGTCCGGCCAGCACACCCTGAAGATGACGCTGCGCGGCTACACCGAGTACCTCGACACCTTCGAGGTCCAGGCCGGCGAAGAGATCACCCTCGAGGTCGACCTCATCCCGTACGCCGGCATCGTGCGCGTGAACACGACCGATCCCGGCGCGACCGTGAAGGTCGACGGCAAGGTCGAGGGCGTGACGCCCTTCGACAAGGACATCGCCGTCGGCAAGAAGTCGCTGATGGTGTCGCGCCCCGGCTTCTACGACGACACGCGCGAGCTCGAGGTCCGCGCCGGCGAGACCTACAACATCGACATCACGCTGAAGCCGCTGCCGGTGAAGCCGGGCGAGGACTCGGCCTTCTACAAGAAGTGGTGGTTCTGGACCATCGTGGGCGTGGCCGGCGCCGGCGCCGCGACCGCCATCGCGCTGTCGTCGGGCGGCACCGCCGCCGCCCCGAACCCGAGCTTCACGCTGCAGGTCCCTTGAGGTCGCGCCCCTCGTGGGGCGCGCTCAATCGTCGACCCAGCTGACCGGCCGCCGCAGCACCTCGAGGAGGCGCGCCTCGCGCGTGCCGGCCGCGGGCTCGGGCACGCCGTAGTCCCAGCGCACGAGCGGCGGCAGCGACATGAGGATCGACTCGATGCGCCCGCCGGTCTGGAGCCCGAACCTGGTGCCGCGGTCGTGGAGCAGGTTGAACTCGACGTAGCGGCCGCGCCGCTGGAGCTGCCAGTGGCGCTCGGCCTCGCTGGCCGCCGTGGCCATCCGGCGCTCGACGATGGGCACGTAGGCCGGCAGGAACGAACGGCCGAGGCCGAGCCACACCTCGAAGAGCGTCGCGAGGTCGCGCCCGCCGGCGTCGGGCGTGCCCGGTCGCAGCCAGTCGAAGAAGATGCCGCCGACGCCGCGCGACTCGTCGCGGTGGGTGTTCCGGAAGTACTCGTCGCACCACGCCTTGTAGCGCGGATAGAAGTGCGGCCCGGCCGCGTCGCAGGCGGCCTTCAGCGTCCGATGGAAGTGCCGCGCGTCGTCCTCGTAGAGGATGTAGGGCGTGAGGTCGGCGCCGCCGCCGAACCACGCCGTCTCGCCGCGGGCGATGAAGCGGAAGTTGGCGTGCGTGGTCGGCACGTGCGGGTTCTCGGGGTGGAGCACGAGCGAGACGCCGGTCGCGAAGAAGGTCGGGCCGTCGCCGGGCATGGTGGCCGCCGCCGCCGCCGGCACCTCGCCCCACACCGCCGAGGTGTTGACGCCGGCCTTCTCGAAGACGGCGCCGCCCTCCAGGACGCGCGAGCGACCGCCGCCACCTTCGGCGCGCGTCCACGGGTCCTCGCGGAAGCGGGCCTTGCCGTCGATGCCCTCGAGGGCCTGGCAGATGGCGTCCTGCAGGGCCTCCACGGCCGCCTGGGCGCGAGGCGCGAGCTCGTGCATGTTCACTCCGCGACGGTGTAGCGCGCGACGCGCACGCGCGCGACCGCATGCTCCCAATGTACGAGGTGCACGGTGCCCTTGGCCACGGCGAAGTCGATGATGGGCTCGGGCAGGATGATCTCGGCGCGCACGTGCTCGAGCTCGGAGTCGACGATGACCATCTTCTGGCCGTTCGAGAGCCACACGCGCTTGCCGTCCCAGCCGAGCAGCGTCCGCGCCGACCACGGGTACTCGGCGAACCACGGGCGCAGCGGGAAGACGCGTACGTCGTCGTCGCTGCCGTTGAAGAGCGGCATCCGCACGAGCTGCACACCGTCGATGATGTAGGCCGCGCGCTCGCCGAGGACGAGGCCGGTGGCGTCGTCGCCGACCACGCCGACGGGGAAGCCCTTCCGCTCGGAGACGGCGATGAGCGCCAGCTCGACCGCGGCGTCGCGCGAGCGGCGCAGGTTGAGCGCGAGGATGTCGCCGTCGAGCGCCATGGCGGTGACCTCGGCGCCCTTGTCGATGTCGGCGTCGAGCGGCAGCCTCCCCGACAGCTCGGCCTTGCCGTCGGCGTCGAAGACGCCGATGACGTCGCGCGACAAGAGCGCCACGCGCTGCCCGTCCGACGCCGAGAGGATGTCGCAGAAGGCGCCCGGCTCCTGCACGACGCGCATGACCAGGCGGATGTCGGAGGCGCGCGCGCCGAAGCGGTAGAGGCGGAAGGTGACCTCGACCTGGTCGTAGAGGATGGGCCCGCAGGCTGAGTCGGCCAGCTCGGGGACGCTGTCGCCGAAGCTCTCGCCGTCGCCGCGCCGCCCGCTCGGCAGCGCCTCGCGCGTGGCCACGAACCACACGTCCTTGTCGCCGCCGGCCTTCATGGCGCGCGCCACCTGGACCACGCCGGCCTGCGGCAGCACCAGCACGCGCTCGGACTCGAGGCGGCCCGGGAACTCGCGGCTCCGCGCCATGCCGAGCGCCAGCAGGCGCTGGCGGATGGAGGTCAGGGCCCAGAAGGCGCGGCTCGGATCGCTGCTGTCGGACAGCGAGGCCAGCTCCTCCAGGCACTGCATGACCACCGGCGCGCCGGCCGCGCGCTGGCCGGCCTGCACGCGCTGGACCAGGCGCTTCGCGGCCTGCGCCACGCGGATGGGCGTCGGCTCGGCGCCCGCGCCCTCGGGGTCGAGGAGCGAGAACAGGTCTCCTCGCAAGATGGGCGGCGGGCGCTCTTCCGACATCGGTCCACAGACTAATCGCTCTGACGACTGGAAGCATCCCGGGAGGCACGACCACCGCGCACGGCCTGCCGCCAGCGGCGATCGCGGCCGCCGACCTGGTGCGGTCCCCCGGAGCTTGTGTCCGCGGGCGGCTTTGCGCTAGACGCCCTCGGCTGCCGCACCGGACGTGCGGCGCGTGAGGAGCCGTGGCCGACCACCTCAAAGAGCTCGAGAACCAGAGCGTCTACATCCTTCGCGAGGCGTACAAGCACTTCAAGAGCTTGTGCATGCTGTGGTCGATCGGCAAGGACTCGACCGTCATGCTGTGGCTGGCGCGGAAGGCCTTCTTCGGCCACGTGCCGCTGCCGCTCGTGCACATCGACACGAGCTACAAGATCCCCGAGATGATCGCCTACCGCGACAAGCTCGCGCGCGAGTGGGGCCTGAAGATGGTGGTCGGCCAGAACACGGTCGCCCTCGCCGACGGCATGAACCACACGCGCGGGCGCCTCGTGTGCTGCGGCGCGCTGAAGACGCAGGCGCTGCGCCAGACGCTCGACGGCACGGCGCCGCGCTTGGTCATGAACGAGGCCGGCGAGTATGTCGTCGACGCGAAGCCCGAGCCGTACACCGGCGTCATCGTCGGCGCCCGCGCCGACGAGGAGGGCTCGCGCGCCAAGGAGCGCTACTTCAGCCCGCGCGACAAGAACTCGGACTGGAACATCGGCGACCAGCCGCCCGAGTTCTGGAACCAGTTCAAGACCGACTTCGCGCCCGGCACCCACGTCCGGATCCACCCGCTCCTCGATTGGACCGAGGTGAACATCTGGGAGTACATCGAGCGCGAGAAGATCCCCATCATCGATCTGTACTTCGACCGCGGCGAGGGCATCCGCTACCGCTCGCTGGGCTGCGCGCCGTGCACCGGCTCCATCCGCTCGACGGCGCGCACGCCGGCCGAGATCATCCACGAGCTGCGCACGACGAAGACCGCCGAGCGGGCCGGCCGGGCCCAGGACCAGGAGGACCCGCACGCGATGGAGAAGCTCCGTCGCGAGGGGTACATGTGATGACGTTCGCTGCCACCGACACCGGCGCCGACCCCGAGGGCGACCGCCAGAAGATGAACATCGTCATCGTGGGCCACGTGGACCACGGCAAGTCGACGCTGGTCGGGCGCCTCCTGGCCGACACCGGGTCCCTGCCCGACGGCAAGCTCGAGGCGGTGCGCGCCATCTGCGAGCGGCAGGGCAAGGCCTTCGAGTACGCCTTCCTGCTCGACGCGCTCGAGGCCGAGCGCGACCAGGGCATCACCATCGACTCGGCGCGCTGCTTCTTCAAGACCGACCGCCGCGACTACATCGTCATCGACGCGCCCGGCCACATCGAGTTCCTGAAGAACATGATCTCCGGCGCCGCGCGCGCCGAGGCCGCGCTGCTCCTCATCGACGCCCACGAGGGCGTGCGCGAGAACTCGCGCCGTCACGGCTACGTGCTCGGCCTCCTCGGCATCCGCCAGGTGACCGTGCTCGTGAACAAGATGGACCTGGTCGGCTGGTCGCAGGAGGTCTTCGAGCGCATCGAGGAGGAGTACCGCGCCTTCCTGCTCGAGTGCGGGCTCGTGCCGATGCGCTTCATCCCCATCTCGGCGCGCGACGGCGACAACGTCGCGCACCGCTCGACGCAGGCGCCGTGGTTCCGCGGGCCGACCGTCCTCGAGTCGGTCGACCTCTTCCAGAAGGCCGCCTCGCGCGCCGAGGCGCCGCTGCGCTTCCCGGTGCAGGACGTCTACAAGTGGAACCGCGAGGGCGACGAGCGCCGCATCATCGCGGGCCGCCTCGAGAGCGGGCGCGTGTCGGTCGGCGACCAGCTCCTGTTCTCGCCGTCGATGAAGGTCTCGACCGTGGCGAGCATCGAGGCCTTCAACGTCAACCCGCTGCCCCAGACCATGGCCTGGCCCGACAGCCTGGGTGTGACGCTGCGCGAACAGATCTTCGTCGCGCGCGGCGAGATCGTCAGCTTGCTTTCCGATCCGCCGTCGGTGTCGGCGCGCTTCCGCGCCAACGTGGTGTGGCTCGGGCGCGAGCCGCTGACGCTCGGCAAGAGCTACAAGCTGAAGCTGACGACGGTCGAGATCGCCTGCAAGGTCGCCGAGATTCGCAAGGTGCTCGACGCCTCGACGCTGGCGGCCGAGACCGACCGGAAGGAGATCCGCCGCCACGAGGTGGCCGAGGTCGTGCTCGAGGCGCGCCGCCCCATCGCCTTCGACACGGTCGATCGCTTCGAGGCCACCGGCCGCTTCGTGCTGGTCGACGGCTGGGATCTGGCCGGCGGCGGCATCATCCTCGAGGCGCTCTCCGACTCGCTCGAGCGCCAGCGCGAAGAGGCGCGCATCAGGAGCTTCGAGTGGGAGGAGGGCCTCGTCGACGCCGACGATCGCCAGGCCCGCTGGGGCCACAAGGCCGCGCTGGTGCTGCTCACCGGCGGCGCCAACGTGGGCAAGGCGGCCATCGCGCGCGCGCTGGAGAAGGCGTGGTTCGACGCCGGGCTCCTCGGCTACCGCCTCGACGGCAAGAACGTCTACCTCGGCGTCGACTCGGGCATCGTCGGCGACCGCCACGAGGTCGTCCGGCGCTACGCCGAGGTGGCCTACCTGTTCCTCGACGCCGGCCATCTCCTGGTGTCGACGTCGAACACCTTCGGCCTCGCCGACCACCAGGTCATGCGCACGCTGGTCACGCCGCACCCGGTCCTGCACGTCCACGTGGGGCACGCCGACGAGGCCAGCGAGGCCGACCTCGTGCTGGCCCCGTCGGGTCGCGAGCCGTCGCCGGACGCGTTGGTCGCGGCCGTCACGGCGGTGTCGGCGCTCCTGGCCGAGCGCGGGGTGGTTCCCTCCGAGGCCGGCCACGGCCGAGCCCAAGCTTGACATCGGTGTGGGCGTTGCCTAGGTTCCGCCGCCCGAACGGAGACGCTGACGCATGATGTACCAGCTGCAGGCCCAGAACGAGACCCAGGAATTCCCCAAGCGCGCCGACGCCATCGCGGCCGCCAAGGCGATGAGCCTCGAGCTCAAGCAGGCCGTCGTCGTCGTCGACCCGCTCCAGCGCGAGCGCATGACGTACCAGGGCGGCGAGCTCGAGAGCTACACGTACGAGACGCGCGCCGGCAAGACCGACCGTTGATGAAGTCAGAGGGCCTTCGGGCCTGACCTCATCGACGCCTGACGAGGTCCCACAGGTGATCGACTGGCCCATGTCCACCGCCGAGCGGCAGGGCATGGCGGAGCGCACCGGTGAGGTAGTCGCGCGCGGCTCTTAGCGCGTCGGGCAACGACGCGCCGAGCGCGAGGTTGGCCGCGATCGCGGCCGACAGCGTGCAGCCCGTGCCGTGCGTCGAGGTCGTCTCGACCCAGGGCGCGACCAGCACCTCGACGCTGCCGTCGGCGTAGCGCACGAGGTCGCGCGCCTCGTCGGACGCGGCCCGCCGATGCCCGCCCTTGACGACGATGGCCGCGCGCGGCGCGAGCCGGGCGATGGCCGCGGCGTGCGCCTCGGGCGCCGCGTCCTCGCCGAGCCCCGACAGCACCGCGGCCTCGGGCAGGTTCGGCGTGATGACCGTCGCCAGCGGCAGGAGCGCCGCGCGCACGGCGTCGATGGCGTCGTCGGCCAGCAGCCGATGCCCGGACGTCGCGACCATCACCGGGTCGACGACCAGCGGCAGCGCGCGCGCGGCGTGCGCGGTCCAGGCGCCGACCACGGCGTCGATGACGGCGCGCGTGCCGAGCATGCCGGTCTTCGCCGCGCGCACCGGCAGGTCGCCGAGCACCGCGTCGATCTGGGCCGCGACCAGCGCGGGCGAGACCGGCTCCCAGGCGGCGACGCCGCGCGTGTTCTGCGCCGTGATGGCGGTGATGGCGGTGCAGCCGAGCAGGCCATGGGCCGCGAAGGTGCGCAGGTCGGCCTGGATGCCGGCGCCGCCGCCCGAGTCGGAGCCGGCGATGCTGAGGGCCGCGAGCGGCAGCGAGAGACCACCAGAGTTTGGTAATGACCGAGTGGGCATGCCGAGGCATGATACACGCCGTGCATCCCCGCGACCTCGAGCATGCGTCGTCCACCTGGCAGGGCCCGGCCGGGCTCGCCATCCGCTGGCTCGGCACGGCCGGCTTCGAGCTCCGCGCCGCCGGCACGACGCTGCTCATCGACCCCTACCTGACGCGCGTCGGGCTCGGCCGCTTCCTCACGCGCCGGCTCGTGCCCGACGAGGCGCGCATCAGCGCCTACGTGCCCGAGGCGGACGCGGTGCTGGTCGGGCACTCGCACTTCGACCACGTGATGGACGTGCCGTCGATCGCGCGCCGCACCGGCGCCCACGTCTACGGCTCGGCCTCGACCGCCAACCTGATGCAGGCCATGGGGCTCCCGACCGCGCAGGTGACCGCGTTCGCGCCCGCCAGGAAGACCACGTTCGAGGTCGGCCCGTTCCGCGTGACCGCGGTGCCGAGCGAGCACAGCCGCTTCGCGCTCGGCAAGCACGTGCCCTACGCCGGCGACATCCCGTGCACCTGCGAGGTGAAGCTCAAGGGCAGCCAGTACCGCTGCGGCGACGTCTTCAGCTTCCTCGTCGAGCACGCCGGCTACCGCATCTACCACATGGGCAGCGCCAACCTGGTCGAGGACGCCATCCCGACCGAGGCCAAGGGCGCCGACCTCCTGCTCCTGTGCATCGCGGCGCGCTTCGCGACCGAGCGCTTCGTGCCGCGCGTGCTGGGCGCGCTGTCGCCGGCCCGCGTCATGCCGATGCACTACGACAACATGTTCCGCGCCGCCGAGAAGCCGATGTGGCTCTTGCCGCGCACGGCCTTCGGCCGCTTCGTCGACGACGTGCGCCAGGTGTCGCCGAGCTTCGAGCTCATGACCTTGCCGCTCGCCCAAGCGGTGGCGAGCATGCCGTCAGCTCATACGAAAGGACCTTGATGATCTCCGCACTCGATCTCACCGCCAAGCTGAAGGCCGCGTTCCCGGACGCGGACGTGCGCGTCCACGACCTCACCGGCACGCTCGATCACTGGCAGGCGACCATCGTGTCGTCGGCCTTCGCCGGGCTCGCGCCCATCGCGCGCCACCGCAAGGTCTACGCCGCGCTGGTCGAGGAGATGAAGGGCCCCATCCACGCCCTCACGCTGACTACCCTCGCGCCCGGCGAGCCTGTGCCGAAGGCCTAGTCGATCGGATGGCCTCGCTCCGGCCGCCCTCATCCGGCTTCTTCCTACGGCTCGCGCTTCGCGCGAGCCTCCGTGCAGAAGCCGGGGCGGCCTGCGCTCGGGAGCCATGCATGGTTCGCTGCGCGCCATGCGGCGCTCCGCTCACCGTTCGGATGGCCTCGCTCCGGCCGCCCTCATCCGGCTTCTTCCTGCGGCTCGCGCTCTTGCATCAGCCAGGGCAGCCTGGCTTCGCCAGGCCTTCGGGCTGATTCGCGCGAGCCTCCGTCCAGAAGCCGGGGCGGCCTGCGCTCGGGGCCATGCATGGTTCGCTGCGCGCCATGCGGCGCTCCGCTCACCGTTCGGATGGCATCGCTCCGGCGGATGGCCTCGCTCCGGCCGCCCTCATCCGGCTTCTTCCTGCGGCTCGCGCTCTTGCATCAGCCCAGGGCAGCCTGGCTTCGCCAGGCCTTCTGGCTGATTCGCGCGAGCCTCCGTGCAGAAGCCGGGGCGGCCTGCGCTCGGGAGCCATGCATGGTTCGCTGCGCGCCATGCGGCGCTCCGCTCACCGTTCGGATGGCCTCGCTCCGGCCGCCCTCATCCGGCTTCTTCCTGCGCGGCCTGCGCTCGGGAGCGATGCATGCTTCTGCGCGCCATGCGGCGCTCCGCTCACCGAAGTGAGCCACACGCGGCTCCGACATCTTCGACGGTCTTCGAGTCGACGACGGCGGGTCGGCGCGCGCCGCGAGCTCATTGCTCGACGGTGCCGCCCAGCGCCTTGTACTGGTAGTAGTAGTCGAGGACCGTGCGCACGTAGGTCTCGGTCGCCTCGTAGGGGATGCCGTCGGCGTCGGCCACCGCGCCGCCGCCGGCGTGGTAGGCGGCCAGCACCTTGACCATGTCGCCGCCGAAGCGGTCGGCGAGCACGCGCAGGAGGCGCGCGCCGCCGAGCACGTTCGAGCGCGGGTCCCACACGTCGGCCACGCCCATGTCGCGCGCCGTGCCGGGCATGAGCTGCATGAGCCCCATGGCGCCGGCGCTCGACTTGGCCTTGTAGCGGAAGTTGCTCTCGACGCGCGCCACCGCGCGCAGGAACGGCTCGGGCAGGTCGTAGACCTCGGCCGCCTCGTCGAAGTAGGCGGCGTAGAGCTGCTCGCGTCCCTCGCGGCCGTCGGGCTCGTCGCCCGAGAAGCGCTCGTTCGAGGCGGCGATGGGCGCGAAGCGCTCGCGCCGCGGCGCCGGCTTGTCGAAGGCCGCGATGTCGCTGCCGCCGGCGCTGCCGCTGCCCGCGCTGGCACCGCTGTCGCTCGGCGCCGACTTCGGGCGCGGCGGATCGGTGGCGATGTCGATGCGGCTGCACGACGCGCCCGGCGCGCGATAGTTGGTCACCCACACGTCGCGGCCGCGCGTGCACTTGAAGAGGTCGGCGCGCGCCTCGCCCGCCAGCGCGAGCGCCGCGAGCCCGGCCAGGCCGAGGCCGGAGGTGCGAAGGAGGAAGCGAGCCATGCGGGACCACGAACCCATGCCGGTCGCGTGCCATGCCGCGCGCCTCGACGCACGGTTTGGCAGCCCCGCGTCCGCCGGCGGCGGGGTCCAGGCGATCCTCGACGGGCGCCCTGCCGTGTGCTTCGATGCGGCATGCGCCACGTCTACGACGTCCTCGTCCTCGGCTCCGGCATCGCCGGCCTCACCTACGCCCTCAAGATGGCCGACCGCGCCACCGTCGCCGTCATCACCAAGCGCACGCGCGGCGACTCCAACACCGCCTGGGCCCAGGGCGGCATCGCCACCGTCATGGACTCCCACGACTCCTTCGAGTCGCACATCCAGGACACCATCGTCGCCGGCGACTACCTGAACCACCCCGACATCGTGCGCATCTGCGTCGAGGAAGCGCCGGCCCGCCTGGCCGAGCTCATCCAGCTCGGCGTCGATTTCACGCGCGACCGGAACGACCCGAGCCACCTCGACCTCACGCGCGAGGGCGGCCACTCGGCGCGCCGCGTGGTCCACGCCAAGGACATGACCGGCGCCGCCGTCGAGGACGCGCTGGTCGCGGCCAGCAAGGCCCACCCCAACATCCAGTTCTTCGAGCACCACCACGCCATCGACCTCATCTCGAAGCACCGCCTCGGCATGCGCGGGCCCGACCGCTGCCTCGGCGTCTACGTGCTCGACACCCAGACGAACCGCATCGAGACCTTCCTCGGCAAGGTCGTCATGCTCGCCACCGGCGGCGCCGGGAAGGTCTATCGCTACACGACCAACCCCGACGTCGCGACCGGCGACGGCATCGCCATGGCGTGGCGCGTGGGCGTGCCCATCGAGAACATGGAGTTCTACCAGTTCCACCCGACCTGCCTCTACCACCCCGCCGCCAAGAACTTCCTCGTCTCCGAGGCCTGCCGCGGCGAGGGCGGCATCCTCCGGCGCAAGGACGGCGAGGCCTTCATGGCCGCCTACCATCCGATGAAGGACCTCGCCCCGCGCGACATCGTGGCGCGCGCCATCGACAGCGAGATCAAGCGCACCGGCGACGACTGCGTCTTCCTCGACATGACCCACCTCGCGCCGTCGTTCCTGCTCGACCACTTCCCCGGCATCCACGCCAAGCTCATGTCGTTCGGCATCGACATGCGCACGCAGCCCATCCCCATCGTGCCGGCGGCGCACTACTGCTGCGGCGGCGTCGACTCCGACGCCTGGGGCCGCACCATCCTGCCGGGCCTCCTGGTGGCTGGCGAGACGGCCCACACCGGCCTCCACGGCGCCAACCGCCTGGCCTCGAACAGCCTGCTCGAGGGCCTCGTCTTCGGCCACCGCGCCGCGGCCGTCTCCGACGAGACGATGTCGGGCGCGCCGCCCGACGTCGACCCCGAGGTGCCCGACTGGAACACCGGGCTCGCGCGCGACCCCGACGAGAACGTGCTCATCGCCCACGCCTGGGAGGAGGTGCGCTCGCTGATGTGGAACTACGTCGGCATCGTGCGCAGCAACAAGCGGCTCGAGCGCGCCAAGCGCCGCATCGAGGCCATCAATCAGGAAGTGAAGGACGACTACTGGAACTTCACGCTGACGCGCGATCTGCTCGAGCTCCGCAACATCGCGCGCGTGGGCCAGCTCATCATCGAGAGCGCCATGTTCCGGCGCGAGTCGCGCGGCCTCCACTTCACCGTCGACTATCCGCAGCGCGACGACGCGCACTGGAAGCGCGACACCATCCTCAAGCGCGGCCAGCGCGGCTAGTCCGCGAGAAGGCCACGGAGCGGAGCGGCCACGGCCGACGAAGTCGGCTCGCCGCTACGGCGGAGTGGCTGCCCTGGCGGACCTCCGCGTGATGAGATGCACGCTAGACCTGCGGGATGCCGCGGGTCGGGCGCGCGAAGAAGTAGCCCTGCAGGAGGTCGCAGCCGAGCTCGACCACGGTGTCCCGCTCGGCCTGCGTCTCGACGCCCTCGGCCACGGTGAGGACGCCCAGGCTCTGGCACATGGCGGTGAGCGCGGCGACCACGCGCTGGCTCGTCGGCGCGCGATCGATGTCGCGCACGAGCGACATGTCGAGCTTGACGATCTCGGGCTCGAGCAGGGTGATGCTGGTGAGGCCGGCATAGCCCGCGCCGAGGTCGTCGATGGCGATGCGATAGCCGAGCGCGCGCAGCCGCGCGACGCGGGCCTTCACGTCGGGGACCTCGCTCAGCGAGGCGCGCTCGGTGATCTCGAGGACGATGTGCGAAGCGCTGAGCGAGAGCGGCGCCGAGGTGTCGAAGAGGCGCTCGTCGAGGAGCTCGTGCGGGTGCAGGTTCACGAAGGCGACGAGGCTGCTGGGGATGGCTGCGGCGAGCTCGCCGGCCACGCGCTCGCGCACGAGGCGCCCGAGCTCCTGCGAGCGGTCGAGCGTCTCGGCGAGCTCGAGGACCGAGGCCGCGGTGGCGAAGTCGGGGGCGTCGCTGCGCAGGAAGGCCTCGTAGCCGCGCATGCTCCCCGCGGGATCGACGATGGGCTGGAAGGCGATCCACATCGCGTCCATCGCCCGTCCTAGCCCTAGCCTGGCTGCGTCATCGGAGCTCCGATCTGGACGCGGCAATGGCAGCGTGATCGCGGAGCGTGTTCGGGGTCGATTCATGGGGGACCAAGCGGTGATGGAGGGCGTGTGACAGCACCCACGGGCACGCTAGGTGTCGCCTAACGCGCCGTCAAAAAGCGTCCGCGTGTGCGGTTACAACATGCGCACAGCTTGCGCACAAGCTTCTCCGCACAACCGCGGCCGGCCTCGCCCCCCGGAATCGTTAAGAAACAAGACCAGATAGGCGGCGTCCGCCGACGGCGTTCACAAAATTCGTCGCCGGATCAACCGCGCGGTTCAGGAGGTGCGCGGCTCCGCCCTCCGGGCGCGCGCCGAGGCGAGCCGCCAACCCCTCAGTGGGTGTAGCCCAGGTCCTTCAGCGCCTTGCGGACCTCGCTGCCGAGCTGCTCGTCGGCGTGCGGGTCGCCGACCTGATCCTCGGGTGCGATGAAGGTCGGCCGCGCCACGACCGCCGGGCCGGCGCCGCCGCCGCCCGCGACGCCCTGGCCGGGCACGAAGGGGCTGCGCCAGAAGTAGACCGCGGTCTCGCCCGGCTGGGTGATGGGCGGCGTCGTGAAGTCGTCGCGCACCGCGAGCTCGAGTCGGTTCGGAGAATCGAAAGCTTCGCCCGGGTGGAGGAGGGCAAGGCCCCACGCTCCGACGCGCAGGCGGTCGGCCGCGAGCGGCCCGCCGTGCGGCCAGCCGGCAGCGAGATCGACCGCCAGCGGGGCGCCCCAGGGGCTCGTCAGGAAGGTCAGCGTGGCGTCGTTTCCGGGGGCGGCGACGACGCGCACAGCCACCGCACCATCGCTGTGCGGGCCGCACTCGACGCCGGCAGGCAGCGGCTCGACGCAGGTGACGGTGCCGCCGACGGCGCGGATGGTGCCGCTCAGCGGCCCCTGCTCGGCGCCGCCCACGAGCATGAGGCGGTTCTCGGCCACCGTGCCCGGCGCGAGGTACGGGTCGACCGGCGCCGGCGCGGCGATCGCCACGGCCGCCTCGTCGTCGTCGCTCGGCGGCGCGCGGCTGGCGAAGCAGGCGGCGAGATGCGTCCGCACCTGGCCGAGCTCGTTCAGCAGGAAGGGCACCATCTCGGCGCGCTCGCGGATGAGGTTGTGCTTCTCGGTCGGGTCGGCGGCGAGGTCGTAGAGCTCCTGCCGCGGCAGCGGTCCGTCCTCGGGCGTGCGGCGCGACGACGGGTTCGCCGTGTCGTCGGGCGCGTGCATGATGAGCTTCCAGTCGCCGACGCGGATGGCCGCGGCGCGGCGGCCGTCGACGTAGACCGGGCTCGGCGTGAAGCCGCTGTCGTCGAAGGCGCCGCGGATGGAGTGGCCGGCCATGCCGGGAGCCGCCGGCTGCCCGAGGAGGTCGAGGATGGTCGGCGCCAGGTCGACCTGCGAGACCGGCGCGTCGACGACCTTGCCGGGCGCGATGCGCCCCGGCAGCGAGAAGACGAGCGGCACGTTGGTCTCGTCGTCGTAGAGGGTCCAGCTATGGTTGAAGCCGCAGCGCTCGCCCTCCCAGCCGACGCAGTCGTGCCACGGCATCATGACCTCGCCGTGATCGGCGGTGATGATGACGAGCGTCTTCTTGGTGAGGTCGAGGCGGTCGAGCGCGGCGAAGACCGGCCCGAGGTTGTGGTCGACCCACATGATCTCGCCGATGTAGCTCCGCGGCAGCTGGCCGTGCTCGCCGAGGCGCTTGCCGCCGGGCAGCGCGTCGGCCGCCGCCTGCCACTCGGGCGGCGGCTCGTACGGCGTGTGCGGGGCCGTGTAGTTCAGCATCATGGCCCAGCGCTCGTCCTTGTGGTCCTCGAAGAAGCGTGTGGCCCAGGTGGTCGCGGCCGGCGCGTCGTCGGGCACCTTCCTGAAGTCGACGATGCGCGGGAAGCCGGCGTCGATGCCGACGGCGATCGAGCCCCACAGGAAGAAGTTGTTGCCGAAGTGGGCGACGCGCCAGCCGGCGGCCTCGAGGATCTGCGTCACGAGCGGCGGTCGCGAGGTGTACCAGTCGGAGAGCCGACCCTTCGCGAAGGCCCAGTCGTGGGAGAAGAAGCCGCCGATCGACGGGTGCACCGACGCGATCATGGCGGTCGTCGAGGTGCGCGTCTGGTTGCCCATCGAGTAGGCGCGCGTGAACGAGGTGCCGCGCGCGAAGATGGCGTCCATGGCCGGCGTCGGCGTGACGCCGGGCGCGTGCTCCGGCGTGTCGATCCAGGTGCGCGAGGGGCCGAGCGAGTCGGAGCGCACGGCGTCGATGACGATCCACAGGACGTTCGTGTCCTCGTGCGTCGGCTCGCCGGCCGGCCGACCCGAGAGCGCCGGCTCGGCCCACGCCAGCACGAGGTCGCCCGGGGCGGCGTCGGTCTCGAAGGCGATGGTCAGGCGCACCGGCGTGTCGCCAGCCGCGCCGAGCTCCATCGACACGTCCTGCCAGGCGCTGGTCGGCGTCGGCGCGCTGGCGTCCGGGGCGGTCGCGCGGCGGTTCCGCGCCTTCTTCTTGGGCGCGCGGGGCTGGGTCAGGGCGACGCTCTTCGTGGTCGAGCCGAGCGCGTCCTCGATGGTCACGCGCGCGCTGGCGGCGGCGTTCCCGCCGTGGCAGTCGTAGAGGCGATAGCTGAACTCGAGGCGGCCCTCGGGCGGGGCGACCAGCTCGAAGGTGAAGGTGCGCGGCAGGTCGACCACGAAGGCGTCGCGGAGCTCCACCTTGGACGGGCCGAGGCCCGCGGTGACGCGCCGGTGGCGGTTCCGGAGCGGCTTGGCCAGCGGCGAGTAGGGGTTCGGGTAGGAGTCGGCGCGGCACGGCTCGCCGAGGTCGCGCTTGTCGAACGGCGGGCTCACCGCGGCGTCGGCGAGGAGCGGGATGAGCGGGAAGCGCTTCCGCAGCGGCAGGTCGGCGCGCGCCGGCGCCGCGAATATGACAAATGTCGCCAGCAGGGCCAGCGCGCCGGCGAGCATCGCGAGCGGTGCAGCGCGCCGGGTCACGGGCGGGTCTCCTCGCGCGGCACGACGAAGTCGCCGACGCGGGTGGTGGTCGGGTCCGACAGCATCCAGGCGTAGAGCTCGGCCTTCAGCCGGGCCACCGTCTCGGGCTCCTGGGCGGCCAGGTCGTGCTCGTCGCCGGGGTCGGTGAGCGGCGCGTACAGCTCCCAGCGCACGCCGTCGCGCGTCGGGATGTAGAGCAGCTTCCTGTCGCCGTCGAGCACCATGCGGTGCTTGGCGAGATTGGCCAGCGGCTGGTATTTGGCGCCGAGGAATATGCCAAAATCGTGGGGATCGAAATCGAAGCCGGCGAAGCCCTCGGCGCCGACGATGCGCTTCTTGTCGAGGCGGTGGGTCTCGGGCGGGAAGAACCAGAGATCGATCTCCGAGAAGATGGGGCGCGCGACCGGGGTCGCCAGGTCGACGCCCGAGAGCGTCTCGGGCGGCGCGGTCGAGGCGAGGCCCGCGCGCGCGAGCAGCGTCGGGGCGATGTCGAGGAGCGACACGGCGGTGTCGACGTGGGTGCCGCGGTGGGGATTCCCGGGCCAGTCGACGATGAGCGGCACCTCGAGCGTGGTGCGGCCGTAGAGGTGGTCGCCGTGGCCGATGCCGAGGCCGTACTCGTAGACGTTCTCGCCGTGGTCGGCGGTGATGACGACGACGGTGACGTCGAGCTGACCGGCGGCGCGCAGGCGCTCGAGCACGCGCCCGATGGCCGCGTCGGAGGCGGCGACGGCGCCGTGGTACAGGTCCCGCAGGTGGGCCTGCTCGGGCAGGTCGACGGCCTTTCCGAAAGAGTCTTTCAGGAAGCGCGACGGGCCGTCGTAGCTCGCGTCGCCGAACATCTGCCAGAAGGGCGTCGGCGACGCGAAGGGGAAGTGGCCGGCCGAGAAGAACGCCACCAGGAAGAACGGGCGGTCGGGGTCGTCGGCCACGAAATCGAGGGCGTCGTCCTCGACGCGCGACGGGTCGCCGAAGCGCTCGAAGGCGCCGAGCTCGTCTTTGTAGCCGCCGTCGTCGGGCAAGAGATCGGCGATGTACGGAAGCAGGTGCACGTGCAGCTTCACGCCGCCCAGCGCCACGTTCGAGGCCAGCGTGAAGGGCGGGGCGTCGACCGTCTGGAAGCCGAAGTCGCCGCGCTTGAAGACGTCGCCGGCGAAGTCGGAGACGACGCCCGTGCGGTAGCCGGCGGCGGCGAAGAGGTCGGGCAGGCCGTGCGCGATGACGCGGCCCTTCTTCTCGAGCGGGAACATGTGGCGCACACCGTGGAACTGCGGATACTGCCCGGTCAGGATGGAGGCCCACGACGGGTAGGTGCGCGGCACGGTCGGGATGGCGCGCGTGAAGGTCGTCGCGTGCTCGGCGAACGCCAGGATGTTGGGCACCACCTGGCGGCCGTCGGGCAGCGGCCGGAGCACGTCGGCGCGCATCGAGTCGACGGCCAGCACCAGCACGTTCGGGTGGTCGGGGTGGAGCGCGCGCGGCGAGACGCGGCGTGGCGCGGCGAGGACGGCGACGGCGATGCCGGCGGCCAGGCCGAGGCCGGCCGGCCAGGCCGGGTGCACCTGGCGGCGCGCGGCGAGGACGGCGGTGAAGGCGACGAACGACAGGCCGAGGCCGGCGAGCAGCAGGTCGAAGGTGATGCGCGGCGGGCCGTCGACGGCCAGCGCGAAGAGCGCCTTCAGGAGGAACGACTGGCCGGTCGCGGGCGCGTACATGGCCGGGTGGAGCGCCATCGAGCGCATCGTGAAGAGGCTGTGGATGGCGACGACCAGGAGCAGCGTCAGGCCGAAGTGGCGCCAGCCGCGGCGGGGGCGGCCGCGCACGCGGCGGAGGAGCTCGATCCAGCCACCGGCGAAGCTGCCGACGACGGCGCCGATGGCGGCGTAGAGGCCGAGGATGCCGAGCTGCTGCGCGTTGATGCGGTCCTCGAACATGGCCACCAGGCGGTCGGTGACCGAGTGGTCCTCGACGCCCATGTACTCGGCGGAGCGGTGGACCAGCACGCAATAGACGAAGAGGCCGACGTAGAGCAGCGCTCCCGCCAGAGGGCCAATGGCCAAGGCCCTCAGAATCGTCTTCGGGGTCCACGACGACACGACGCGCGGTTTAAGCACGCGCGGGCAACGGCGTCACTTTCGTTCCTCTTCCGGCTTGGCGGCGACGGGCTTCCGCTCGCGCAGGAAGCCGCTCTTGCGCATGCGGCGCTCGGCCGCGCGCATCTTGTCGAGCTCGGCCGGCACGAAGCCGCGCTGCTCGGGCGGCGGGTCGCTGCGCGGGGACTTGTTCATGATGCTGGCCGGGTCGGTGCCGTGCGGCAGCGAGAAGAAGTGACCGAGCTCGTGGGCCATGACGTGGGCGGGCGATCCGCGCCACAGGATGACCCAGCGGTGCTCGCGCGCCGCGCGATCGCGCCAGTGGACGCCGCGGATCTCGGTCAGCTCGCCCATCTCATCGCGGCCCTTGTCGACATCGTAAAGGCGATTGACGATGTAGACGTCGACGACGCCGCGCGTCCAGCGGCGGTGGCCGAGCGCGTCGCGCTCCTCGCGCGTCTCGATGCTGCCGTCGCTGTCGCTCGCGTCGAGGCGGTCGGCCGAGGCCACCTCGAAGCCGGTGTCGATCTGCGCGAACAGGCCGTTGGCGCGCTCGAGCTGGGTCTTCACGAAGGCCGCGTCATCGGCCAGCGGGGCCTCACCGGCCAGGTGGATGCGGAGGCCGTAGCAGTGCGCGACGGTGGTCGGGCAGGGCGGGGCGCCGAGGTCGACGAGGGACGGCGGCGTCGGCGCGGGGGCGGCACCGAGGACCACGGCCACCAGCGCGACCGCCACGCCCATCATCCGAGGGGCTCGATGGCGTCCTTCGGCAGCGACTCGCGCAGCGCGCGCGCCAGCTCGTGGCGCTTCACCTTCATCGACGCGGTGCGCGGGAACGGCTCGGGCGCCCGCACGAGGCCATGCACGCGCCGCGCTTCGGGCAGCTTGCGGTTGGCCTGGGCGATGGCCGCGCGGGCGGTGTCCCAGTCGGCGGCGCGCGCGACCGCGACCAGGCGCTCGCCGACCAGCGCATCGGCGGTGCCGGCGCGCGGCCAGACGAAGCTCTCGGCGAAGACGCACAGCTCGTCGCCGATGCCGGCGAAGGTCGCCTCCACGTCCTCGGGATAGATGTTCTTCCCGCCGGCCGTCACGATCATGTCCTTCTTGCGCCCGACGAGCCGCAGGTGGCCCGACGCGTCGAGCTTGCCGAGGTCGCCCGAGCGCAGCCAGCCGTCGGCGCTCAGCACCTCGGCCGTGGCGTCGGGGTCGTCGAGGTAGCCGCTCATCACCGTCGGGCCCTTGATCTCGACCTCGCCGACGCCGTCGGCCGACGGATCGGCGATGCGGATTTCGATCCCGTTCAGCGCGCGCCCGACCGTGTCGGCGCGGAACGGCTTCAGGTCCTGCACCGTCGCGACCGTCGTGCACTCGGTCAGGCCGTAGCCGATCACCACCGGCAGGCCGAGCTCGTAGAAGCGCTCGGCCCGCTTGCGATCGACCAGCGCGCCGCCCGCGAACAAGACGCGCAGGCGCCCGCCGAAGGCGTCGTGGATGGGCTTCAACAGGGTCTTCGAGAGGCCCTGGTTGGGCGTCTTCTCGGTGAGCAGCGCGTTGACGGTGGTCAGCGCGCGCGCGGCGATCTGCTGCCAGCGCGGGACCTTGTTCAGGCGCTCGTCGAGCGCCTTCTCGAACGCGCTCAGCAGGAGCGGCACCACCGCCATGTGGGTCGGCCGCTCGTTCGCGAGCGTGTCGAGGATCGACTCGGGGCGCAGCACGCGCTGGTGCAAGACCGTCGCGCCCGAGGCGATGGGGCCGATGAAGCCCGACATGAAGTCGATGGCGTGGTTCGTCGGCAGCACCGAGAAGTAGCGGTCGCCGACGTGCATCGGGTGCACGTCCATGAGCGCCGCCAGCTGCTCGAGGTAGCAGCGGTGCGGCAGCATCACGCCGCGCGGCCGGCCGCTCGGGCCCGACGGATAGACGAGGCAGGCCAGGTCCTCGCGACGGCGCGCCACCAAGGTGGGCGGCACGTCGTCCGACGGCGCCTCGAAGCGGTGGATGCCGTCCGGCAGCGGGCCGACTGTCTCGGTGAGCATCACCGGCAGGTCGGGCTCCCAGCCGGCGCGCGCCGCGGCCGCGAAGATCTTGCTGAAGACGTGGGCCTCGCTGACCAGCAGCTTCGGGTTGGCGTGGCGCAGCAATGCGACCTGATCATCGGTCGGCGCGCGCCAGTCGATAGGCACCACGACCATGCCGCGCAGGAACGCCGCGAAGGCGGTCACGAGCCACGACGGCTGGTTCGACATGACGATGGCGACGCGGTCGTCGGCGCCGTACCCCATGAGCTCGAAGCGGCGCGCGATGCGGTCGACCTCGGCGCGCAGCTGGGCGAAGGTCCAGCGCGTGCGCTCGCGCTTCCGGTCCATCTCGAGGCAGGCCAGCTCGTCCCGGAACTGCAGCGTCGCGTCGGCAAGCATCGAGCCGATGTGCTCGTGGCCGTTCGGATGCACCGGCGCGATGCGCGGCCGCAGCTGCTTACTGGCTCCAGCGCTCACGAGGCCCGCCGCGCGACGATGGCGCCGAGGCCGGCGAAGGTGGTGACGCCCTGCAGCTCCCAGTCGGGGATCTCGCAGCGGAAGTGCTCCTCGAGGCGGGTCAGCAGATCGAGCGCGGCGAAGCTGTCGATGCCGAGGCTCTCGAAGAGATCGGCGTCGGCGGCGAGGCTGTCGACGGGGCGGCCGTACTGCTTCGCGGCCAGCGCGATGATGCGCGCGGTCGCGTCTTCCGGGCTCATCGGGGCGGTCATCGGGCTTCCTTGGGGAGGGCCTGGTCGGCGGAGGGCGACGACGGCGGCAGATACGGCCGCTTGTCGCTGGTCGTGACGAAGGTCGTGAGCGCGCGGAGCACCGGCCCGCCGCCCTCGCCGTCGATGGCGAAGAGGTCGGCGAAGGCCTGCTTCTCGGCCTCGAGCGCCGCGCGGTCGACGGTCTTGGTGAGGCGCTTGGCCGCGCGAACCGCGGCGGGCGTGAAGCGCGCGCACTGCTCGGCCATGCGCCAGGCGGCCATGGGCGCCTCGCCGCGCGGCACGAGCTGGCTCACCAGGCCGAGGTCGTACGCGCGCTGCGCGCCGAGCGTGCGGCCCGTGAGCAGGAGATCGCGCACGAGCCCCTGCGGCGCCTCGCGCGCCAGGCGGACCGTCCCGCCCCAGCCGGGCACGAGCCCGAGCCGCAGCTCGGGGAACGAGAAGCGCGTCGACTGATCGGCCACGCGCAGGTCGCACGCCAGCGCCAGCTCGAAGCCGCCGCCGAAGACCGCGCCGTGCAGCGCCGCGATGGTCGTGAGCGGCAGCAGATCGAGCGCGTCCATCACCGCGTGGATGCGGTCGAGGAAGCGCCGGACCTCGGCCACGGCTTCGGCGCGCTCGCCGCCCGCGCCGTGGTGGGCCGCGAAGTCGCGCTGCAGCTCGCGCAGATCGGCGCCGGCCGAGAACGCCGACGCGAGCTCGCTCTGGATGATGAGCGCGCGCAGGTCGGAGGCCTCGGCGTAGGCGACGACAGCCTCGAGGTCGACCAGGCTGGCGAGGCCTATCTCGTTGGCTGGCGGGCGCGCCAGCACGAGCCGCGCGATCGGGAGGTCGGCCGCGCGCTCGAGGCGCATGGTCGGGCCGGCGTGGACCGTCGTCAGGCTCGTCGCGGGGGCGCCTGTCATTGGTAAAGGCCCTTGACCAGCTCGGCGAAGTGCGACTCGATGACTTTGCGCCGGAGCTTGGTGTTGGCCGTCAGGAGCCCGTTCTCCGGGGTCCAGCGCTCGGGCGTCCGGGCCAGCTTCTTGATGCGGCGATAGTGCGGCAGCGTCTCGTTCAGCGCGGCGAGCTCCTTCTCGAGCGCCGCGACGTCGACGTCGCCGGCCACCAGCGCCACCAGGTGCGGCTTGGCGTGGCCGAGCACGATGGCCTGCTCGACGCCCGGCAGGCGCTCGAGCAGGAGCTCCTCCAGCGGCTCGGGCGCCACGTTGTGGCCCGAGGTCGGCACCAGCAGGTTCTTCACCCGGCCGATGAGCGCCATGTTGCCGCTCTTGTCGAAGGCCACCTGGTCGCCGGTCCGGAACCAGCCGTCGCTGGTCTGCGACGCCTCGGTCGCGTCGGGGCGGTTCCAGTAGCCGGCGAACACGTTGGGCCCGCGCAGCTGGAGCTCGCCGTCCTCATCGACGCGCGTCTCGATGCCTGCGATGGGCCAGCCGACCTTGCCCGCGACCGCCTGGCCCGGGCGATCGAGCGTCACGATGGCGGTGGTCTCGGTGAGGCCGTAGACCTGGTAGACCGGCAGGCCGAGGCGCTCGAACCAGCGCTGGGTCGCCGCCGGCAGCGCCGCCGAGCCGCAGATGAGGCCCTTCAGGTTGGGGCCGATGGTCTGGCGCACCTTCTGGAAGACGACCCTCCGCGCGATGCCGAGGATGGCCTTGTCGCCGAAGCGCGGCTTGCCGTCACGGATGCGCTCGTCGGCCGCCTTGCCCGCCTCCCACAAGGCCCGGATGGGCTTGGGCTTCTGGGCCATGACCTTCTCGACGCCCGTCTTCACGCGCTCGAGCAGGGCCGGCACGTTGAGGAAGTAGTGCGGCTTCGCCGTCGCCATCTCCTCCTTGAGGTTGGCGAGGTCGGTCGAGAGGTGGATGCCCGTGCCGCGGAAGAGGCACATCCACAGCACCATGCGCGAGCCGGCGAAGCACAGCGGCAGGTAGTGGAAGACGACCTCGCCGGTCCCTCCCGCGCCGGGCTCCTTGCCGAGCAGGCTCGGCACCGCGGTGGCGATCACCGGCAGCATGAAGTCGACGTTCTGCCGCGTGACGATGACGCCCTTCGGCTCGCCCGACGTGCCCGACGTATAGATGAGCGTCACCGGGTCGCTCGGCGCGCGCGGCTTCGGCGCCTCCGTCACCGGGCCCACCGGCGCGGCGGCGAACAGCGAGTCGAGCAGCACCGTCGGCGCGATGCCGTCGAGCGCCGAGCGGAGCGCCTCGTCGGCGGCGATGACCAGCTTCGGTCCGCAGTCGGCGATCATCGCGCGCAGCTCGGCCGGCGCCTGGCGCGCATACAGCGGCACCGCGATGGCGCCGTCGAAGAGCATCGCCAGGTCGGCCGCGACCCAGCGCGTCGAGTTCGGCGCCACCATGACGACGCGGTCGCCGGGCTCGACGCCGTGGCCACGGAGCGCCGCGCGCGCGGCCGCCACCAGCGCGGCCAGGCCGCGTCGGTCGGTCGGCGCCAGCGTCGGCCCGCGCACCTCGGTCACGAACGGCGCGGCGTGCGTTTCGTCAAGGACCTTGGCGAAGTGCCCGATGAACCCGTGACCGGCGAACCCGACGTCGCTCATGCGTGTGACTCCAGGTGGCTCCTCACGACCGGCCCGAGCGGCGGGAGGTGCGCCAGCGGATCGGCCCCGGCCACCTCGCCGAGGCCGGGGCGGATGGGGAACTCCGGGTGCCGCGCGCGCACCGCCTCGACCAGCGTCATGCCCATGGTGCCCATGACGCGGAGGTTGTCGGCCACGGTGCGGCGCATGTTCTGGCGGATGGGCTCGGGGCGCTCGAACAGGCGCTGGATGAGCGGCCCGAGCGCGCCGGCGAGGTCGGGCGCGTCGACCTTCAGCACCAGCTCGGGCTCGCCGCGCTGGTCGAAGAGGTTGGTGATGCGCTCGTCCATGGTGACGCCGAGCGACGCCACCCCGCCGGCCATCGACGTCACGATGGCGTGGTAGCGCGACGACACCAGCGCGCGCGACTGCCAGAGGATCGACACCATCTCGTGGAGGTCGTGCTCGTCCGAGACGAAGAGCCCGCGGCCGAGGTCGCTCGGCAGTCGGGCGCCGAGCGCCTCGCAGGCCTTGCGATCCAAGGCCTCCATGCCGACCAGCGCCACGAACGCGCCGTAGCGGCGCGCGGCCGCCTCGATGGCCGTCGCGAGCGCGCCGATGTAGGCCGCCTGCTTGGCCTCGACGCTGCGACCGCCCTTGTGGAAGTAGACGCTCTGGAAGTGATCGGTGCCGTGCGCGCCGGTGATGGCGTGCTCGATGCCCTTGCCGAGGTCGGCCTTCACCGGCCACCAGAAGGGGTTGATGGGGCACACCGCCAGCACCGGCTGCACGCCGTCCCAGCCGGCCTTCCGGAGGAGCTCGGCGCCGCGCTCGGGCGCGGCGGCTCGTAGGTCCAGGCGGTGTCGGTGCCGAGGCGCGCCGGCACGCCGAGCTGCCCGAGCACCTCGACCGAGGCCGGGTTGCGCGCGATGACCAGCGCCGCTGGCAGGTCTTCCGCACCAGGGCTTCGAGCGCCGGGTCCATGTGGCCGGCCTCGCCGCCGTAGCCGATGGCCAGCTTCTGCTCGGCACGCGCCAGGCCGAGCGCGCCGACCATGAAGGTCGTCAGCGCGTTGGCGAACTTCGACTTGAACATCGAGCCTTCGCACGCCACCACGCCGTGGTGGACGTGCACGGCGTCGGCCAGGAACTTCGGGAAGATCTGCGGGATCTCCAGCTGGCGCACGCCCGGGAAGTAGCCGCGCGTGCGCGTCTGGTCGATGGTGGTGATGGAGAGTGCCAAATGCTCGTCACCGAACAGGTGACGGAATTGACGAATCATCTCGGCCACGCGCACATCGGCGCCGGTGTTGCGCGTGCCGGCGTAGCCGACCAGCAGGAGCTCGAGCGGCTGCCCCGGCTTCCACTCGTGGCCCGGGTCGATGGGATAGCGCGCCTGCGCCACCTCGATGAGGCCGGCCACCGAGCGCATCAGCATCTTGTCGGCGTCGAGCGCTCCGCCGGCCATGTCCTTGGCCTTGCCGACCAGGTTGGTCAGCAGCCGGCGCCCGAGGCGCCCGAGGTCCTCACCGGATGCCATTACGCCCCCTCGGCCGGGAGTGGCACATGCGGAAATTCGTATTTCACGCGCTTGGCATATTGGTAGAGCGGCCCGCAATATTGCGTGAACGGCGTCGGCGCCACGCCGAGCTCGCTCACCGCGCGCGTGTTGTCGAAGACGGTGTTCCACACCAGATACGGGATGAACACCGACACCAGCGAGCCGACCGCGGTCACCGGGTTCTTCTTCGAGCTGCGCGCCAGCGCGTCGGCCGTGCCCTTGAAGGGCGCGAGCAGCGCCGGCGCGAAGCGCACCTTCTTGCCGACCGCGGCGCCCATCGCCGTGGCGATGGCCTTGCCGGTCTCGGCGCTCTCGCCGGCCGACAGGTGGTAGATGTCGTGCGCCGGCTTCTCCTTCATATGGAGGTGCGCGACGCCGTGGGCGACCCAGTCGGCCGGCACGATGTCCATCCGGTCCTGCGGCTCGAGCGGGATGACGGGCAGGTCGACGAAGAAGCAGAAGGCCCGCACCATGTCGAACTGGCTCGTCTTTCCGGCGTAGCTCGCGCGCGAGTCGCCCATGACGATCGACGGCCGGAAGAAGGTCTTCTGCACGTCCGGCAGGAGCTCGCGCGCCATGTGCTCGCAGAACTTCTTGGTGCGCGCGTACGGGTCGTAGTCCGACCGGTCCCAGTCGATGGCCTTGTCTTCCTGGACGACCTCGTCCTTCCGGTGGCCGGCGACGGCGACCGTCGAGACGTGCGAGTAGCGGCGGAGGCCGTTCGTGTCCTCGATGGCGCGCGCCAGGCCGAGCACCGACAGGGTGCCGCGCAGGTTGGTGTTCAGGCAGGCCTTGGCCGACTTGCGATTCAGCGAGGCCGCGATGTGCAGGATCGAGTCGATGCTGCCGACGAGCTTCTTCCCGACCGCCGGGGCGATGCCGAGCTGCGGCGCGTGCAGGTCGCCGAGCACCGGCACGATGCGCGACTGCATGGCGCGGAAGGTGGCCACGTCCCAGTGGAGCTGGAGGCCCTGCCAGAGCCGCGCGTAGGCCTCGTCGCGAGACTTGGCGCGCACCAGCGCGTGGACCTCGACGTCGTCGCGGTCGGCGAGCAGCCGCGCCAACGTGTAGCCGCCGATGAAGCCGTTCCCGCCGGTGAGAAAGATCCTTTCCATATATCAGAGCGGGCTCGGGGTGGCGTCGCCGAGCGTGCTCTCGGGCCGCTCGGGCGCGGCGTCGGGCGCCGCCTCGACGGCGTGGGCCTTGTCGGCGGCCCAGGCGGGCAGCGGATCCTCGGGCACCTCTTTGCCGTCGAGGATGGGCAGGCACCAGGTGTTGAGGCCCGGGTAGAGGACGTCGAGCCAGTAGCGGCGCCAGTCGATGGCGTCGCCGATCCAGCCGAAGCGCGCCTTCGAGTCGGCGTCGAGCTGCGCGTCGAGGGTGCGCACGCCGCTGTTCTCGAAGATCCAGTCGTGGTCGTGGATGAACGGGCGATAGAGGTCGAGCATGCGCTGCACCCGGCCGAGCGTCTTGTCGACGTCGTCGAGCACCATCTCGGCCGTCTCCTTGCCGCGGCGCACGGCGGGCGCGAGCTTCTTCTCGCTGACGCCGCCGATGAGGGTCTTCACGTCCTTGGCCAGGCGGCGGAGGCGCGTCGGCGCGAAGAAGTGCTGGTCGTCGGCGCCGACCGGCACGGCGTCGAAGAAGCGCTGCGCCCAGCGCGCGTGCATCGGGCGGTTGCTGGCGCCGAGGTCCTTCCGCACCGCGAGGTTGTTGAGCTCCATGGCGCGACCCATGGTGAGCGGGTTCGAGCCCGAGGTGGCGAGCTGGTAGATGGCGCCGGCCTTCGAGCGGCCGCTCAGCGCCGCGGCGGTGATGGTCATGAGGCCGCGCGTGCAGGCGTCGACCGGCACGATGTCGAAGCGGTTGGCGGGGCGGCAGGGCAGGTGGCGGAAGTAGCTCTTGATGAGCCACATGAGCGGACCGGTGGTGTTGACGCCCTCGTTCCAGCCCTTGAACGGGAAGTGCTCGGCGCACTCGATGACGGCCGGGCGGACGATCGTCAGCTGCACCGGGCGGCGCGTGCCGTTGGTCGGCGCCTTGGCCACGAGGAGGTGCTCGGCCAGCGCCTTCGAGTAGGTGTAGGTGTTGGGGAAGCCGACGGCGTTGCTGCGCGCGGTGGCCGCGTTGATGCGGTCGAGCTTGGCGTCCGGGTCCTTCGGGTCGACGCCGGCCGGGCCCTTGGCCAGCGCGGCGAAGTGGGCGAGCTCGACCTCGGGGTCGAAGACCTTCTGCGGCGCGACCGACGAAGCGCCCAGCGGGCGCAGCGACTCGGCCACGCGGCCGCTGGTCTTGCCGGCGACGTAGCAGGTCGAGGTGTGGATCATGATGGCGCGCTCGAAGCGCGAGGCCAGGTCGAGCACGCGGACGGCGCCGCGCACGTTGACCTCGAGGGCCTTCCGCGGGTCGGGCTCGAAGTCGGTGAGGCCGGCCACGTGGATGACGGCGTCGACGACCGGCGCCAGGCGCTCGATGGCGACCGGCGACAGGCCGCAGTCGGTGTCGGTGACGTCGCCCTCCCAGACGCTGACCTTGGTCGCCAGGAACGCCTCGAGGTCCTTGCCGTGGCGCGCGCGCAGCGGGCGGAAGGCGGGCGAGCGCAGCGCGATGCGGCGGAAGCGCTCGACGGCCGACACGACGCCGGCCCGGCTCTTCGAGAAGCGCACGAGCAGGTGCAGGCGGCCGACGTTCGGCACCTCGTGCAGGAGGTGCGCGACCAGCACCTTGCCGAGGAAGCCGGTGGTGCCGGTGATGAAGAGCTCTTTGCCCTCGAGTGCCAGAGGCACCGAGAGCGGAGAGGCGACAGAATCGTTCTGGGTCATTCTTCCTCGCAGAGAAGACACGCTCAGCGTTCGACGATCGGCCAGTCGTGGTCCCGGGCGATGCGCCGGAGACGCCAGTCGGGGTGCACGGCGCAGGGCTCGGCCACCGCCGACAGCAGGAGCGCGTCGCCGCCGCTGTGCCCGTAGGCGCGCGAGCGGGCCGGGTCGGCGCCGAGCTCGGCCGCGAGCGCGGTCGCCCACTGGCCGGAGAGCTGGCCCACGACCGGGTCGAGCAGGCGCCCGGTGGCGGTGCCGTCGGAGAGCTCCATGCGGTTGGCGACGAGGCGGTCGGCGCCGAGCTGATCGGCAAGCGGCTTGACCAACACGTCGAGCCACTCCGACACGAAGACGATGCGGCAGCCGTCCTTCTTGGCGCGCTCGACCAGCTCGACCGCGCTGGCGCGGATGTGCGGGGTGATCTGGCGCTCGGCGTACTCTTCGGCGAGCACGTGCAGGCGATCCTCGGACATGCCGCGGATGCCGGCCCAGGCCAGCTTGGTCGCGACCTGGCGCTCCCCGAGCGGGCTCGCGAGCGACAGACCGACGGCGGCGGCGAGGCCGCCGAGCCGGGTCACGCGCGCTTTCACCTCGCGCTGGTTCAGGACGAACCACGCCGCGGGCGGCACCGGGGGGAGGCGCACGAGTGCGCCCTCGACTTTGAAGAATGCGGCGCTGACGGGGCTCGCGGACATGGCGGGCGGCTTGTAGACCAAGTGCATGTCCAAACCAAGCGGGAAGACGTTGACCGCGACGCCTCGCTCGGCTAGCGAATCGCACCATGACGACTTCCCCGCTCACTGTGCTGACTTCCGACGAAAAAGCTTTCTATGACCAGGCATTCGCGTTCGCGAAAGCGCGGGTAGCTCCCCACGCTCAGGCGATGGACGCGGCTGCCGAGATCCGGCCGGACATCCTGAAGGAGTGCTTCGAGCTCGGCCTCATGGGCATCGAAATCCCCGAGCGCTTCGGTGGCGCGGGCAGCACCTTCATGAGCTCGGTGCTGGTCATCGAGGCGCTGGCGCGGGTCGACGCGAGCCTGGCGGTGTGCGTCGACGTGCAGAACACGCTGGTCATCAACGCGCTGCTCCGCTGGGGGACCGACGCTCAAAAGGAAAGGTACTTGCCGAAGATGGCGGCCGACACGGTCGGCGCCTACGCGCTGTCGGAGCCGGAGAGCGGCTCGGACGCCTTCGCGCTCAAGACCACGGCCCGCGACGCCGGCGACCACTGGGTGCTGAACGGCAGCAAGCTCTGGATCACCAACGCCAAGGAGGCCGGCCTCTTCGTGCTGATGGCGACCATCGACGCGGGCCAGGGCTACCGCGGCATCACCGCCTTCCTGGTCGAGAAGGGCTTCGAGGGCTTCCGCGTCGGCAAGAAGGAGGACAAGCTCGGCATCCGCGCCAGCTCGACCTGCGAGCTGCTCCTCGAGGACTGCAAGGTCCCCAAGGAGAACGTGCTGGGGGAGGTCGGCAAGGGCTACAAGGTCGCCATCGAGACGCTCAACGAGGGGCGCATCGGCATCGGCGCGCAGATGATCGGCATCGCGCAGGGCGCCTTCGACTACGCCATGGTCTACATGCGCGAGCGCAAGCAGTTCGGCCAGCGCATCTGCGACTTCCAGGGCGTGCAGTTCCAGTTCGCCGACCTGGCCACCGAGATCGAGTGCGCGCGCCTCCTCGTCTACAACGCCGCGCGCTTGAAGGACGCCGGCAAGCCCTTCCTGAAGGAGGCGGCGATGGCCAAGCTCAAGAGCTCGATCGTCGCGGGCCAGGTGGCCTCGCAGTGCGTCGAGTTCCTGGGCGGCGTCGGCTTCACCAAGGACTTCCTCGCCGAGAAGTTCTACCGCGACGCCAAGATCGGCCCCATCTACGAGGGCACCTCCAACATGCAGCGCATGACCATCGCCAAGCGCCTGCTGGCCGAGTACGGCGACTGAGCCTCAGGGCTGGAGGACGACCTTCACGCAGGCGTCCTCCTTGTCGTTGAAGATCTGGTAGCCGCGCGCGGCGTCGTGGTTCTTGGTCAGCGTCTCCCACGCCTTGGCTGGGTCGCCTGCACCCACGCGACGACCGCCCGCGCCCGGTCATATCCTGCAGCATCGCCCTCGGCATAGGCCAGCCGTGCGACGCCAGGTGCTGGCAGATCTCCGCCTCGAGCTGCGCTTCCTTTGTGGATGCTCATGCGGCCGGAGCCTTCCTCAAGCCGCGCACCTCGTCAGGATCCCCACGGCCATGCTGTAGTCCGGCGGCTCCGAGCACGGAGGGCGGGGCGCCGCCACCGTCTTTACGAGCGCCACGAACGGCACCGGCGGAGCCGCCAGCGTCACGCCATCGGGCCGCACGAACGCCAGCTCGCCCCCGCGTCGCTCGATCCTGAACCCGCCCTCGTGCACAAGCCGATGGTGCTCCGAGCACAGCAACACAAGGTTGTCGCGCGCGGTCCGTCCCCCATCCACCCAGTGCTCGATGTGGTGCGCGTCGAGCCACCGTCGATTGGCACATCCCGGGAATCGGCAGCCGCCGTCGCGCACATGCAGCGCCCGTCGGATGGCCGGCGGGATGGTCCGCGTCTTCCGTCCCACATCCAGCGGAGTGCCCTCGGCATCCACGCTCACCGCCGTGACGCTCGCATCGCAGGCCATGCGTCGGAGCGTCTCCGGCGGCACCCGTGCTCCGGTCGGCGACAATTCCGCGGAAGCGCTTTCGGGCTGGAGCTCGTCGGCCTTCACGCACACGAGCAGTTGGTGTCGCTCGCCGCCGGGCCGGGCATCCAGCCGCTGGCCGGCGACGAAGGACTCGGCCACCTGGACCAGCGCTTCCGCGGAATCGCCGGCGCCGCCGTCGCTCGCCTCGCGGGCGAGCTCGATAGCCTTCATGACGAGCGCCGCCTCGTCGGCGTGGAGCCGCGCCTCGATCTTCACCATGCCATCGCGGTCGGGTCGCGCCCTGCACCCAGCGCTCGATCCCCTCGGCCGACGTGGTGGTGACCTGCTCGACGCCGCGGCAGATCTTCTCGAGCTGCGCGGCGGTCGCCTCTTTTGCCATATACAGGAGCTTCTCCTCATTTGACGGCGACGCGATGCGCGTCATGGCGCGCACCTTCGAATAGCTCACCTCGCCGCGCGCCAGAGCCGCGTCGATCGCCGGCAGCTCGCCCAGCGCCTTGGCCACCCGGACCTTCTCGCGCGCCGCCACCGGCCCGAGCCCCACCCGCCAGCCGAGCCACGCCGCCATCGACGGGAGCCCAAGCAGCCGATGCCGCTCGCGCCGGTCCATCTCGCGCACCAGTGTCAGGAGCCGATGCTCCGCCTCGTCGATCTGCGCCGACAGCTCGGCCACGGCCTGCTCGAGCTCGGCATCGCTCATCGCCTGCACCGCTTCCGCGGAAACAACTTCGTGCGTGGTGGACATGCGGGGAGATTGCCAGAATGGTCGAGCCGGTGCAATGCCTAAGTGACAAATAAAAATCAAAAAATAGAGCCTTGCCGTCACCGTCGGGACTGTGGGTGATGTGGAAAACGCGCAGCGTTTTCCAAGGGGCTCGTGGAAAACGCGCAGCGTTTTCCAAGCGGGTGTGGGGAACGTCGTGCCGAGGCGCTTCCGCGGAAGCGGAAGCGGCGAGGTACACGTTCTCCACGCCCGCGTCAGCCCCGGCATCATCCACAGTCCGGCTGGGTACCACCGGCGTGGGGCCGGGGAGCCGGAGTCGGAGGTGGCGCGCGGACCCTGTGGAGGCTGACGCGCCTGTGGACGACTGTGGAGATTCCGCTTCGCGGAATCTCGCACGAGTCGCCCACGAGGCGCTTGGAAAACGCTGCGCGTTTTCCACGAACCCCCACAGGCGTTCGGCGACTGCGGATGGGATATCCATTTTGGAAAGGAAGGAGCGGCCGCGTGGTGCCTCGTCACACGGCCTGGCGGACGTCGATCTAGCCGGTCACCGCGGCCGAGAGCAGCGCGGTGCGGCGCTCCTGCAGGAGGTCGACGGCGCGTTGGGCTTCGGAGATGAGGCGTCGAGCCTCGATGTTTCCGCGTTGAGGAACGACCCGATCTGGTCCTGCTCTGCATACGGTGGCATCGGTACCCAGAAGTTCACGCGTGAGCGATATTGAGTTGCTCCTGTGCGGCACCAGATTGCACGACTTCCACTTGGAATCGATCAAGCCGAGAGTTCATGGCGTAGCCGGCACCTCGCCGAGCCACAGCGACGCCGCTGGGCTTGTACTTGGGGGAAGCTCAGCGCTGAGGCCGGCGATCATCTGGTCTTCTCGGGCTCCGCCAGCACCGATCGAGTGCTCCGCCATCTCCGATCGAGCGCTCCCGCTCGCGGTCAGAGGACGTTCACGTCCACGTCGAAGGTGGCCTCGACCTCGAGGACGGTGTCCTGGTCGGGGTGCTTCGAGCCCGAGGCCTCGGTGGTGATGGTCGACTGCTCGGCCAGGAGGTAGTCCTTCAGCTCGGCGTCGGTGACCGCGAAGGCGACCTCGGACTGGCCCGCCGGGAAGGTCGACTGGTGCGCCAGCTCGATCTTGGCGCGGCCGGGGGCTTCGACGAAGAAGGTCACCGTGCCGAGGTAGGAGAGGTCCTGGCCGGCGGGGGTGAGGGTGCGGAGGACGAGCCGCTTCAGGTGCACCGAGTCGACCTGGTCGGCCTTGTACTTCTTGTTCTGGAAGGTCTCGCTGTCGGTGATCGAGAAGTCGGAGAAGCCGCCGAAGGCGGGGAAGGTGCCGAGCGTCTCGTCGAGCACCGTCTTGCCCGGGATCGTCGTCTGGCCCTTGGCCGTCACGTCGATGTTGTCGAGCTTGTTGATGGCGTCGCAGGCGGACCCGAGGGCCAGCGCGAGGAGCGGGGCGACGAGGGCGAGGAGCGGGCGGGCGCGGTGGTGCATGGCACCCCGATAGCGACGGCGACGGGTCGAGGCCAGACCCGAGGTGCGACGAGCGAGTCGCGAAACTGGTTCGCGAATTGGGTTTACTGGCGCGTGGGAGGCTGCTCTGAGGGACACGCTGCGCGCGCCGGACGGGTCGGTGGCGCGCGGCCCTCTCCTCAGGAGTATCTCGATGAAGCGTCTGATGTTCGGTCTCGTGGCTCTGTCCCTCTCCGTGCCCGCCGCCGCCTGCGGCAAGAAGGAGGCTCCGGCCGCGAAGCCTGCCGAGTCCCAGCCTGCGGAGACCCCGAAGCCTGCCGACAAGCCGGCCGAGGCCAAGCCCGCGGAGGCGAAGCCCGCGGAGGCCAAGCCCGCCGAGGAGAAGCCGGCGGAGGCCAAGCCCGCCGAGGAGCTGCCGCCGGCCAAGGGCGCGTGGAAGGACATCCCCAACGCCAACGGGATGATCGCCGACGTGCCGGCCAATGCCGTCGAGAATGGCGTGGGCGGCGCCGCCGGCTTCCACTCGGCCGACGGCACGTTCGAGTTCATGGTGCGCGAGCTGTCGGGCGAGGAGACCACCAAGTCCTTCGACCAGGCCAAGGCCGACGCGTCGTCCATGATGTTCAAGAAGTGGATCAAGTCGGAGACCACGCCCGACGGCTGGGTCCTCAGCTACGAGATGCCGAAGCTCGACGAAGACGCCAAGGAAGTCGGCTCCGTCTTCGCCTTCGACGTCCGCCGCAAGATCGGCGCGAAGCTCTACTCGTGCTCCGGCGGACTGTCGGCGGCCGAGGGCCTCGACGCCGCCATCGCGGCCTGCAACAGCGTGCGCCGGAAGTGAGTCCCATTCCGGCGTGAGCTGTCGGGGCTCGGGATTGCCCGAGCCCCGTGTCCTTCACTCCGCGGCGCTCACTTCACGGCGCGCAGCTCGTCGAGGCGCGCCATGAGCAGCTCGCGCTGCAGCGCGAGCGGCTTCGGCAGCGTCGGGCCGAGCGTGGCGAAGAACTCGGCGTGCGACTCGAGCTCGGCCTGCCACTCGTCGAGGTCGATGTGGGTCGCGTCGTCGACCGCCTCGTGCGCGATGTCGAGCCCGGAGAGATCGAGGTCGCCCGCCTTCGGCACCCAGCCGAAGAGCGTCTCCTGACCGCCCACGCGCAGCCGCGCGCGGTCGACGATCCACTTGAGCACGCGCATGTTCTCGCCGAAGCCCGGCCACAGGAACTTGCCGTCCTTGCTCTTCCGGAACCAGTTCACGAGGAACATCTTCGGCGGGTTCGGGATGCGCGCCTGCATCTCGAGCCAGTGCCGGAAGTAGCTGCCCATGTCGTAGCCGACGAACGGCAGCATCGCCATCGGGTCGCGACGCACGACGCCGACCTTGCCGGTCGCGGCCGCGGTCGTCTCCGAGCCGAGCGTCGCGCCGTAGTAGACGCCGCCCAGCCAGTTGAAGGCCTGCATCACCAGCGGCACCGTCGAGGCGCGACGCCCACCGAAGATGATGGCGCTGATGGGCACGCCGCGCGGGTCGTCCCAGAAGCGCGACACGTTCGGGTTGTTCGAGGCCGGCGCGGTGAAGCGCGAGTTCGGGTGCGCGGCCTTCTCGCCGCTGGCAGCGGCGAGCGCGGGCGTCCAGGGACGCCCTTGCCAATCAATGAGCTCGGGCGGGACGGGGCCGTCCTTCCCCTCCCACCACACGTCGCCGTCGGGCGTGCGCGCGACGTTCGTGAAGATGGTGTCCTTCTGGACCGTGCGCATCGCGACCGGGTTCGACTGCATGCTCGTGCCGGGCGCCACGCCGAAGTAGCCGGCCTCGGGGTTCACGGCGTAGAGGCGGCCGTCCTCCGGGTTCACGCGCATCCAGGCGATGTCGTCGCCGACCGTCCAGATCTTCCAGTTCTTGAAGCGCTTGGGCGGCACCATCATGGCGAAGTTGGTCTTGCCGCACTGGCTCGGGAAGGCCGCCGCCACGTAGGTCATCTCGCCCTCGGGGCTCTCGAGCCCGAGGATGAGCATGTGCTCCGCGAGCCAGCCCTCCTTCTTGCCGAGGTAGCTGCCGATGCGCAGCGCCAGGCACTTCTTGCCGAGGAGCACGTTGCCGCCATAGCCGGAGCCGATGCTCCAGATGGTGTTGTCCTGCGGGAAGTGACAGATGAAGCGGCGCTCGGGGTTCACGTCGAGCAGCGCGTGCAGGCCGCGGTTGAACTCGGGCGAGTCGCCGAGCATGTCGAGCGCGACCTTGCCGATGCGCGCCATGATGCGCATGTTCAGCACCACGTAGATGCTGTCGGTGAGCTCGATGCCGATCTTCGACATCGGCGAGCCGGCCGGCCCCATGATGTACGGCACGACGTACATCGTGCGGCCCTTCATGGCGCCGTCGTAGAGCGCGCCGAGCTGCTTGTAGGCGTCGGCCGGCGCCATCCAGTTGTTGGTCGGCCCGGCCTCGGCCTTGGTCGGCGTGCAGATGAAGGTCAGGTTCTCGACCCGCGCCACGTCGTTCGGGTTCGAGCGGTGCAGGTAGCAGCCGGGCAGCTTCTCCTGGTTGAGCGCCTCGAGCACGCCGGCCTCGACGGCTTCGGCGGTGAGGCGCGCGCGCTCCTCCTCCGAGCCATCACACCAGACGACCCGATCGGGCTTGGTGAGCGCCGCCATGTCGGCGACCCATTGGACCAAAGTGGAGTTGGTGGTGTGTCGGTCAGCCATAGAGGGTCCTCATAACGCGAACAGGGGGCACGAGGCGAGCGGTCGCGACGACGGCGATGGGCACACCCATCGGCGCGCGAACGTCTGCCTCATAGCAAACCCGATACCGTGCCGGCACGCGCTTCCCGACGCGGGCCCGCACCGCGCTGGCCCGCACGGGACGCGGCCCGGCGGGGTGTCGGTCGCGGCAATCGGGCGATAGCCCGGGGCGACTTCGGTGGGCAAATCGCCCAGAGCGTGCCGGATGGCGCGGCGCGTCACTCGCGCGGCGGTCAGCGCGCCACGAGGTAGATGATCAGGACAATCGCGGCCGCCGTGAGGACGATGTACGGCAGCAGCGACTTGCCGACCTCCTTGGCCACGACCCGCGCCATCTTCTTCGGGTCGGCGCGCTTGTACTCGATGACCGGCGCGGGCGCGGGCGCGCAGCGGCGCGGCGAGGGCGGGCGCGGGCGGCGCGGTGGGGACCGGGGCGGGCTCGGGGTCGCGGATGGGGGCGGGCTCGGGCTCGGGGTCGCGGACGGGCTCGGGCTCGGGCTCGGGGGCGCGGACGGGCTCGGGCTCGGGCTCGGGCTCGTGCACGGGGTCGGGCTCGGGCTTGGGCTCGGGGATGGGGGCGGGCTCGGGCTTGGGTTCGGGGATGGGGGCGGGCTCGGGCTCGGGCTGGGGCTCGGGCTGGGGAATGGGCGCGGGGGTGCTCGGGCCTAGCGCGGCCATGCGGATCTTGATGTTCTCGGAGAGGTTCTCGAGGCTCTCCTTGACGATGGCGCGCGCGGCCGTCTCGACCAGGCGCTGGCCGACGCTGGCGATCTTGCCGCCCACCTGGGCGTCGGCGTCGTAGCGGATGCGCGTGGCGGAGCCCTCGGCGACGAGCTCGACCGTGGCGTTGGCCTTGACGAAGCCCTGCGCGCCGCGGCCGTCGACGAGCATGCGGTAGCTCGTCGGCGGCACCTTCTCGAGGAGGTCGACCTTGCCCGAGAACTTCCCCGAGATGGGGCCGACCTTCACCTTGATCTCGCCGAGGTAGCTGCCGTCGACGAGCTCGAGCTTCTCGCAGCCGGGCATCACCGCCGCCAGCACCGCCGGGTCGAGCAGCGCGTCCCACACGTCCTGCACCCCGGCCTCGAACACATACTCGCCCGCGAGCTTCATCGCGCTCCCTTGGAACGTGGGGAACCGCAATCTGTGCCACGACGCGGGCGCTGTCCACGGCAGGGCCGGAGGTTTACGAGGCCGCGCACGTCCGCTAGCCTCGGGCCCATGTCCGAGGCGAAGACCGCGTCCCCGTCCGCTCCGACCGATGTGCTGGCCCAGGCCGCGCAGTGGCGCGACGCGGGGCGCGGCGTCGCGCTGGCGACCGTCGTGAAGACCTGGGGCTCGTCGCCGCGACCGGCCGGGAGCCAGCTCGCCGTCGACGACCGCGGCGCCTTCGTCGGGTCGGTGTCGGGCGGCTGCGTCGAGGGCGCGGTGGTCGCGAGCGCGCTCGAGGTCATCAAGGACCGCGCGCCGCGCGTGCTCGAGTTCGGCGTCTCCGAGGACGACGCCTGGGCCGTCGGGCTGGCCTGCGGCGGCCGCATCCAGATCTTCGTCGAGCCCGTCCCCGAGCGGGCCGCCGCGGGCTCGCTCCTCGATCGCATCCTCTCGGACCGCGCCGCGCGGCGCCGTTCGTCATCGCCACGCGCCTGCCCGACGGGTCGCAGCAGCTCGTGCACCCCGACGACGGCGCCGCGGGCGAGCCCTCGGCGCTGGCCATGGCGGCGCGCGCGGCGCTCGATCACGACGTCGCCGAGACGGTCACCATCGACGACGCGACCTGGCTGCTGCGCCGCAGAACCCGCCGCTGCGACTGCTGGTGCTGGGCGCGGTGCACATCAGCCAGGCGCTCGTGCCGATGGCGCGCTTGCTGGATCTCGAGGTCACCCTCATCGACCCGCGGCGGGCCTTCGCCACGGCCGACCGCTTCCCCGAGGTGACGCTCCTCGACGAGTGGCCCGACACCGCCTTCGCGCGCCTCGGGCTCGACCGGCGGACCGCGGTCGTCACGCTGACCCACGACAAGAAGCTCGACGACCCGGCCATCGCGCTGGCGCTGGCGTCGCCGGTCTTCTACATCGGCGCGCTCGGCAGCCGGAAGACGCAGGAGGCGCGCAAGCGACGCCTGGCCGAGACGTTCTCCGAGGCCGACCTGGCGCGCATCCACGGGCCGGTCGGGTTGCCCATCGGCGCGCGCACGCCGGCCGAGGTGGCGCTGGCCATCCTGGCCGAGCTGGTGCAGGCGCTGCGGAAGCCGATGCCACGGCCGGTCGAGCCGTGAGGTTCGGCCTGCTCCCGCTGGCCGAGGTCGCGGGTGCCGAGGTCATACTGGCCCACACGCTGCGCGTCGGCGGCGCGGTCCTGAAGAAGGGGCGCCGCCTCGACGCCGACGACGTGCGGCTGCTCGCCGCGGCCGGCGTCACCGAGGTCATGGCCGCGCGGCTCGGCGACGGCGACGTCGGCGAGGACGCGGTGGCGGCGCGCGTCGCGGCGGCGCTGGCCGGCGCGGGCGTGCGCGTGGCGGCGGCCAAGACCGGGCGCGCCAACCTGTATGCGACGACGGCCGGGTTGGTCCATGTCGACGCCGCGCGCATCGACGCGCTGAACCTCGTCGACGAGGCCGTCACCGCCGCGACGCTGGCGCCGCTCGCGGTGGTGCAGCCGGGGACCATGGTCGCCACGGTGAAGGTCATCCCGTTCGCGGTGCCGGCGGCGACCGTCGCGCGCTGCGTCGAGGCCGGCGTCGGAGCGGCGGAGCCGGGCGGAGCGGGTGGGGCGGCGTGCGCGGTCCGGGCCTTCCGACCGCTGCGCGTGGCGCTTGTGCTGACCCGCCTGGAAGGCCAGCCCGAGGCGCGCCTCGAGCAGGGCGCTCGGGCCGTCGGCGATCGCGTGCGGGCCATCGGCTCGACGCTCGTCGCCGAGGTGCGCTGCGCCCACGACATCGCCGCGGTCACGCGCGCGCTCGGAGACGTGCTGGCGCTGGAGGTCGACCTCGTCCTCCTGCTCGGCGCGTCGGCCATCGTCGATCGCCAGGACGTCATCCCGGCCGCGGTCGAGCGCGCCGGCGGTCACATCGATCACTTCGGCATGCCGGTCGATCCGGGGAACCTCATCCTCGTCGCGCGCTCGGCGGAGCGCGGCGGCGTCGCCATCCTCGGCGTGCCGAGCTGCGCCCGGTCGCTCAAGCGCTCGGGCTTCGACATGTTGCTCGAGCGCTTCGCGGCCGGCCTGCCGTGCGGTCGGGACGAGGTCATGCGCATGGGGGTGGGCGGGCTCCTGCCGGAGATCGCGAGCCGGCCCGGGCCGCGCGAGGAGGGAGCTGCCATGACGACGACGACGACGGAGTCCGAGCGGCCGCGGATCGCCGCGCTGGTGCTGGCCGCCGGCAGCTCGCGGCGCATGGGCCCGACCAACAAGCTGCTGGTGCCCATCGACGGGCGGCCGATGGTCGTGCGCGCGGTCGATGCCGTGCAGGGCGCGGCGTCGGCGGCGGCGATCGGCGAGGTCGTGGTGGTGACCGGGCACGAGGCCGAGCGCGTGCGCGCGGCGCTGGCCGAGCGTGCTGGGGCGGCCGGCGCGCGGCTGCGCTTCGTCCACAACGACGCGCACGCGACCGGCCTGGCGAGCTCGCTCAAGGCTGGCGTCGCGGCGCTCGGCGCCGAGGTCGACGGCGTGCTGGTGTGCCTCGGCGACATGCCCTGGCTGCGCGCATCGACGCTCACGGCGCTGGTCGCGGCCGGGGCGCGCGGCGACGGTGAAGGCGGTGACGGCGTCGGTATCGCGGTGCCGACGATCGAGGGCAAGCGCGGCAACCCGGTCGTGTGGGGCCGCCGCTACTTCGGGGAGATCCTGGCGCTCGACGGCGACATGGGCGCCAAGGAGCTGCTGGCGCGCCACCGCGACGAGGTCGCGTGGGTCGAGGTCGACGACCCGGGCATCCTGCTCGACGTCGACACCGAGGACGCGCTCAGGGCGCTCGTCCCCGGTGCTGCGATCTGAAGTCACCGTCACCTTCGAGCGCAGCGACGAGCGCCTCGAGGCTCCGCAGGTCATGGCAGGGGCGGTGCTCGTCGACGTACGGCAGCATGGCCTTGATGCCGGCCGCGCGCGGCTCGAAGCCGGCGAAGCGGAGCAGCAGGTTCAGCCAGATGAGGCGCCGACAGGAGCGGTGCAGGCGATCCATCTCGAAGGCCAGGCCCTTGCCGTCGTCGCGATCGAGGCCGTCGCTGATGAGCAGGACGACCGCGCCCGGGGCCAGCAAGCGCCGCGCCCAGCGGCGGTTGAACTCGCCGATCGAGGTGGCGATGCGCGTGCCGCCCGACCAGTCGGTGGCCTTCTTGCCGACGCGCGCCAGCGCGAGGTCGACGTCCTTGGCCGAGAGCTCGCGCGAGACCGGCGTGAGGTGCGTGCCGAAGAGGAACGCGAAGACGCGGTCGCGGTCGTTGGTGAGCGCGTGCACGAAGTGGAGGAGGATGCGCGCGTAGCGCTCCATCGAGCCGGAGATGTCGCAGAGCACGACCAGCGTCGGGCGCCGCGTGCGACGGCGCAGGAAGCGCAGCTCGAGGCCGCGGCCCCCGCCGCGGAGGCTGGCCCGCAAGGTCGCGCGCAGCGCCAGGCGCGCGCCGCGGCGGGCGACGCCGAAGCGGCGCGTCGGGAGCTCCATGCGCGCCAGCCTGAGACGCGCGATGGCGGCCTTGGCGCGCTCGACCTCGGCCGCCGACATCTGCTCGAAGTCGCGCGTGCGGAGCACCTCGGCGTCCGACGGCATGAGGTCGATGCGCGTCTCCTCCGCGCGCTCGCTGACGCGCTCGCGCCGCGGCGCCTCCTGCGCCTCGGAGGCGACGGCTGGCCGCCGGCCGCGACGGCGCGCGCGCGTCCATCTTCGGCAGCAAGAGCCCGAGCGCCTCCTCGACGCCCATCGGGTCGCGCCAGAAGAGCTTGAAGGCGAGGTCGAAGACGGCGTGCTGCTCGCGCTTCTTGACCAGCACCGCGTGCAGCGCCCAGTAGACCTCGCTCTTCCGCGTGACGTCGACGACCGCCAGCGCCGAGGTGGCGTCGAGCACCTGCGCCGTGCCGACCGGCAGCCCCGATGCGCGCAGGAGGCGCGCGAAGTGCACCACGTTCGCCCCGAGCTGGCTCATGCGCCCGGGGTCAGGCGGTCGGCCTCGGCGACGGCTTCGCGCGTCAGGCGGTCGACGTCGCCGGCCACCTTGTCGAGGTCGTCCTTGTACTTCAGGAGCACGCCCAGCGTGCGGTGCACGACGCCCGACTCGAGCGCCACCTGGTCGAGCGCGGTCAGCGCCGAGACCCAGTCGATCGACTCGGCGATGCCCGGCTGCTTGAAGAGGTCGGTGGCGCGGAGGCGCTGCACGAAGGCCGTCACCTGCGCCGACAGCGCGGCCGAGACGCCCGGCACGCGGAGCCGCAGGATGGCCAGCTCGCGCTCGGCCGAGGGCATGTCGATCCAGCAGTAGAAGCAGCGCCGGCGCAGCGCGTCGTGGACCTCGCGCGTGCGGTTCGAGGTGATGATGGTGATGGGCGGCTCGTGCGCGCGCAGCGTGCCGACCTCGGGGATGGTCACCTGCCAGTCGGAGAGCACCTCGAGCAGGAAGGCCTCGAAGGGCTCGTCGGCGCGATCGAGCTCGTCGATGAGCAGCACCGGCGGGCCGCGCGGATCGGGGTCGAGCGCCTGCAAGAGCGGACGCCGGACGAGGTAGCGCTCGGAGAAGACCTCGCTCGAGATGGCCTGGTGGTCGCCCGACTCGGCCAGGCGGATGGCGATCATCTGGCGCGCATAGTCCCACTCGTAGAGCGCGCTGGCGAGGTCGAGCCCCTCGTAGCACTGGAGGCGGATGAGGCGGCGGTCGAGCGACTGCGAAAGGACCTTGGCGAGCTCGGTCTTGCCGACGCCCGCCTCGCCCTCGAGGAACAGCGGCCGACCCTGTCGCAGCGCCAGGTAGAGCGCCGTCGCCAGGTCGTCGTCGGCCAGGTAGGCGCCGCCCGCGAGCAGCGCCTGGGTGGCGGCGACCGAGTCGGGGAGCGCCGCGCTCACGCGATGGCGCTGACCGCCCGCCGCGCCAGGACGCCGCACAGGTGGGCGCGGTACTCGGCGCTGAAGTCCATGTCGCTCTGCAGATCGTCGGCCGCCACTGCGATGCCGTCGAGCGCGTCGGCCGCGAGCTTCTTGGTGAGCGCGGCCTCCATGGCCGGCACGCGGAAGGCGTGGGCGCCGGCGCCGGTCACGGCCACGCGCACGCCGTCGGCGAACGCGGCGACCATCACGCCGACCACCGCGAAGCGCGAGGCGGGGTGGGGGAACTTGGCGTAGGCCGCGCGGCGCGGCACGCGGAAGGTCACGCCGGTGATGATCTCGTCGGCTGCCAGCGCGGTCTCCATCAGGCCCTTGAAGAAGGCGTCGGCGGCGATGGTGCGGCGATCGGTGTGCACCGTCGCGTTCAGCGCCAGCAGCGCCGCCGGATAGTCGGCGGCCGGATCGGCGTGGGCCACCGAGCCGCCGAGCGTGCCGCGGTTCCGCACCGCCGGGTCGCCGATCTTACTGGCCAGGTCCGCGAGCGCCGGCAGGTGCGCGCGCACCTCGTCCGAGTTCGCGACCGCGGCGTGCGTCGTCATGGCGCCGATCCACAGCGCGTCGCCGTCGCGCTTCACGCCGCGCAGCTCGGAGAGGCCCGACAGCGCCACGACCGTGCTCGGCGTCGCCAGCTCGAGCTTGAGGATGGGGATGAGGCTCTGCCCGCCCGACATGAGCTTGGCGCCGTCGTCGTGCTTCAGCGCGGCCACCGCGTCGGCGAGGGTCTTCGGGGCTTCGTAGGTGAATGGCTTCATGTTGGACCTCTTTCTGTTGGGGCCTCGCTCGGGGCCGCCTTTGAGCTCCGCTCTTCACTCCGGCCGGCCTATTCGGCCGGCCTTCGTTCCAGAGCGGAGCGGCGGCCTTCGCTCGGATGCCTTCACGCCTTCGCCGAGCGGATGGCGCGCCAGACCTTCTCCGGGGTGAGCGGCATGTCGAGCTCGGTCACGCCGACCGGCGCGAGCGCGTCGATGACCGCGTTCACCACCGCGGGCGGGACGCCGATGGCGCCCATCTCGCCGCAGCCCTTCACGCCCAGCGGGTTGTGGGTGCAGGCCGTGACGTGGAAGCCGACGTTGAACGACGGCAGGTCGCTCGCGCGCGGCATGCAGTAGTTCATGTACGAGCCGGTCAGCAGCTGGCCGTGCTCGTCGTAGACCGCCTGCTCGTAGAGCGCCTGGCCGATGCCCTGCGCCAGGCCGCCGTGAAGCTGGCCGTCGACCAGCATGGGGTTGATGACGATGCCGACGTCGTCGGCGGCGGTGACGGTCTTCACCTCGACGACGCCGGTGTCGGGGTCGACCTCGACCTCGACGATGTGCGTGCCGCCCGGGTAGGTGAAGTTCTTCGGGTCGTAGAAGGCGCTCTCGTCGAGGCCCGGCTCGAGCTCGTCGTGCGGGTAGTTGTGCGGCACGTAGGCGGCGACGGCGATCTCGCCGAACGACTTCTGCTTGTCGGTGCCGGCCACCTTGAACTGGCCGTTCTCGAGGACGATGTCGCCGGCCGAGGCCTCGAGGAGGTGGGCCGCGATCTTCTTCGCCTTGGTGATGATCTTCTCGAGCGCCTTCACGATGGCGGTGCCGCCGACGGCCGCCGAGCGCGAGCCGTAGGTGCCCATGCCGAAGCCGATCTTGGCGGTGTCGCCGTGGACCACCTCGACCTGGTCGATGGGCACGCCGAGGTACGAGTTCACGATCTGCGCGAACGAGGTCTCGTGGCCCTGGCCGTGGCTGTGCGAGCCGGTGAAGATCGAGACGCTGCCGGTCGGATGCACGCGCACCTGGCCGAACTCGAAGAGGCCGGCGCGCGCGCCGAGCGAGCCGACGACCGCCGACGGCGCGATGCCGCAGGCCTCGATGTAAGTCGAGATGCCGATGCCGCGGAGCTTGCCGCGCGTCTTGGCCTCGGCGCGGCGCGCCTCGAAGCCCGCCCAGTCGGACTTCTCGAGCGCCATGTCGAGCGTCGTGTCGTAGTCGCCGACGTCGTACACGAGCGCCACCGGCGTCTGGTACGGGAAGGCCGTCGTCGGGATGAAGTTCTTCCGGCGCAACGCGACCGGGTCCATGCCGAGCTGGCGCGCCGCCTTGTCGACCACGCGCTCGATGAGGTAGCAGGCCTCGGGGCGGCCCGCGCCGCGATAGGCGTCGACCGGCACGGTGTTCGAGAAGACGCCGCGCACCTCGCCGTAGATGGCCGGGGTCTTGTAGACGCCGGCCCACAGCGTCCCGTAGAGGTAGGTCGGGACGCACGCCGCGAAGAGCGAGAGGTACGCGCCGAGGTTGGCGATGGTGTCGACCTTGAGCCCGAGGAAGGTGCCGTCGGCGTCGAGCGCCAGCTCGACGTGGGTCACGTGGTCGCGGCCCTGGGCGTCGGAGACGAACGACTCGGAGCGGTCGGCGGTCCACTTCACCGGCTTGCCGATCTTCCGCGCCGCCCAGGCCACGAGGACCTCCTCGGCGTAGTGGAAGATCTTCGAGCCGAAGCCGCCGCCGACGTCGGGCGCCACCACGCGCAGCTTGTGCTCGGGGATGCCCATCACGAAGGCCGCCATCAGCAGCCGGATGAGGTGCGGGTTCTGGCTCGTCGTGTAGAGCGTGAGCTCGTCGCTCGTCGGCTCGTACTCGCCGATGGCCGCGCGCGGCTCCATGGCGTTCGGCACGAGCCGGTTCTGCACGAGGTCGAGCTTCACGACGTGCTTGGCGGCGGCGAAGGCGGCGTCGGTGGCGTCCTTGTTGCCGAGCGCCCAGTGGAAGCACACGTTGCCCGGCGCCTGCTCCCAGACGAGCGGCGCGCCCTCCTTCACGGTGTCGGCGGTGCCGGTGACGACCGGCAGCTCGACGTAGTCGATCTCGACCAGGCCGGCGGCGGCCTTGGCGTTGGCCTTGGTGTCGGCGACGACCATGACGACCGGGTCGCCGACGTGGCGCACGCGGCCCTGCGCCAGGATGAAGTGCGGCGGCTCGACCATGGGCTTGCCGTCCTTGCTGTGGACGAGCCAGCCACACGGGATGCCGCCGATCTTGTCGGCCGCGACGTCGTCGCCGGTCAGCACCGCGACCACGCCGGGCGCCGCGCGCGCGGCGGTGGCGTCGATCTTGGCGACCGTCGCGTGGGCGTACGGCGAGCGCACGAGGTGCGCGTAGGTCTTCGCCCTGGCGGTTGATGTCATCGGTGTAGTTGCTGGCGCCCGACGAGGAAGCGGGGTCTTCTTTGGTGCGTGACGGCGGCGCCGATCCCTTGAGTCATGGCTCAACCTCATGGCCTTCGCCCCGGCCGTGATGGCCCGGACGATGGCCGGTGGTAGCCGGTGCAGCGGCAGATGTTGCCATCGAGCTACTCGCGGATCTGGTGCCTGCTCGTCGGGATGGTGGTGCACGAGGTCGAGCGCGGTCATCACCATGCCCGGCGTGCAGAAGCCGCACTGGAGGCCGTGGCACTCGCGGAAGGCGGCCTGCATCGGGTGCAGCTTCTGCGCCTGGCCGACGCCGGTCGCGAGGCCCTCGATGGTCGTCACGCGCGCGCCGTCGGCCTCGACCGCCAGCATCGTGCGGTGACGCTCTTGCCGTCGACCTCGACGACGCAGGCGCCGCATTGGTCGTGTCGCAGCCGACGTGGGTTCCGGTGCGACCGAGGTCGTCGCGGATGAGCTCGACGAGGAGCCTCGTCGGCCTCGACTCTCCGCAGTGACCGTGCGGCCGTTCAGGGTGAGCGAGATCGACGCCATGGGACCTCCGATTCGGGTGCGCCGAAGAGACTCCAATCGTGCGGCGTGGTCAAGGCGAGGCCCGGCGACTATCCTCGCGCGTCATGGCCGACGCGCCGACACCGCCTGACCCTGGGCGACCGCGAGCGAGGAGCTGCGCGAGCTTCAGCAGACGCGCGTCAGCGGAAGCACGCGCGACGGCCCCGCAATACAGGTCCGCTCGACGGCATGACGCACCGCGCCACGGGGCACAACCGACTGTGCGGCGATCACGTGACGGTCATGTTCAGGCGCGACGGCGATCGCATCGCCGCCGTCACGTTCGAGGGCGCCGGCTGCGCGCTGTCGACGGCGTCGGCGTCGCTCATGACCGACGCCGTCGCGGGCCGCACGACGGACGCCGCGCTGGCCTTCCAGGCCGAGGTGCTGGCCATGGTCAGCGGCGCCGGGCCGGTGCGCGAGGAGGTCCTGGGGGATGTCGTCGTGCTGTCGGCGGTGCGCGCGTTCCCGGCGCGGGCGCGCTGCGTGACGCTGGCGTGGGAGACGCTGGGCGAAGCGCTGGCGGTCCCGGCCGGGTCAGCCGGCGCGTGAGGCGACGCGCGCGTCGGCGGCGGCCAGGTGCTCGAGCAGCGCCTCGTTGACGGGCTCGGGGCACTGACCGATGACGCCGTGGCCGGCGTCGGGCAGGCGCAGCGTCTTGGCGCCGGGGATGAGGCGGGCCAGCGCCTCGCAGCCGTCGGGCGGCAGCAGCATGTCCTTCCCGGCCACGACGACCAGCGTCGGCATGCTCAGCGCCTTGAGCCGGGTCGCGGTCTCGTGGCGCATGATGGCGCCGAGCTGGGCCATGCGATCGCCGAGCGGCGGCTGCTCCAGGAAGTCGCGCTTCAGCGCGCGATCGATGGGCTCGCGCTCGGCGGTGGCCAGGTACTCGAGCGGGAACAGCATCTGCTCGACCGCGGCCTTCCGCTGCTCGGGTGTGCCGGTGTTGACCTTGGCGAAGCCGATGAGGGTGCCGAGGCGCGGCAGCTTGTCCTGGAGCCGGCCGGCGTGGGTGGCGATGAGCGTCAGGCTGCGCGTGCGCTCGGGCGCCTGCAGCGCCACCTCCTGCGCGATCATGCCGCCCATCGAGGCGCCGACGATGTGGGCGGCGCGGAACTCGAGGTGGTCGAGCAGCGCGATGACGTCGCGGGCGAGCTCGGCGATGGTCCACGGCCGCGTCGGCGCGCGCGTCTTGCCGGCGCCGCGGTTGTCGAGCCAGGCCACCTGGTGGTGCGGCGCGAGCACCGGCACCTGGTACTCCCAGACGCCGCCGCCCACGGCCCAGCCGGTGAGGAGGACGACCGGCGAGCCGGTGTCGCCCGCGCGCTCGTAGTACAGATCAGCGTCGTCGTGATGGAAGGTCGGCATGGCGCACCGAAGTTCGATCGTCGAGGGTTCCGTCAGTCGTCGAGCAGCGGCCGCAAGAGCTTCATCTTGGCGGCGTTCGGGGTCTTCCAGTCGTCCTCGAGGATACCCCCGGTGTTGCCCGAGTTGGGATTCCAGCACCAGTAGAAGAAGCTGTCGATACCGCGCGCGGCCATCCACGCGACGAAGCGGTCCTGCCAGTCGACGCTGCCCGGCACGACGGCGTCGTCGTAGTGGCCGCCGAACTCGCCGATGACGAGGCCGTGGCCGGCGGTGAAGGCGTGGCCGAAGCGCAGCTCCCAGACGTAGGGCAGGACCTTCGGATACTGCGGCGACGCGAGGTAGTTGAGCGCGAAGACGTCGGGGCCGTAGGCGTGCGGGGCATACACCAGGCGGCTCGGCGGGATGTCGGGCGGGTAGACCTCGGAGTGGACGAGGCTCTCGCCGTGGATGACGTCGTAGGCGGCGCCGGCCGAGAGGTAGGAGGCGCCCTGCACGAAGACGAGCAGGTTCGGGTTGGCGGCGAGCACGGCGCGCGCGCCGCGGCCGGCGAGGTCGGCCCACTCGCCCCACAGCAGATCGTAGGCTCGTTGTAGAGGTCGATGCCCATGACGGCCGGGTGGTCGGCCGCCAGCTCGGCCAGCATGGCCAGGTCGTCGAGCCAGTCCTGGAGCGTCCGCCCCGGGCAGGCGTCGGGGCGGCCCGGCGCCGGGCTGACGCTGTGGCCGCAGGTGTGGACGTCGAGCAGCACGTGCATGTCGCGCTTCTCGGCTTCGTCAAGGAGCTTGACCAGGAGCGCCTTGGCGGTGGTGAGGCCGCTCGTGGTCTGGGCCCAGTCGGGAGGGGGAAGCCGTCGGCGTAGGCCTCGGGCGAGAGCGGCAGGCGGATGGCGTCGAAGCCGAGCTGGACCATTCGATCGAGGAACGAGCCGACGCCGCGGCCGGTCCACAGCCGTGCAGCGCCACGTCCTTACCTCGAGGCCGAACCAGTTGACGCCGTGGATCTTCACGCGCTCGGCGCCGTGGAAGATGAAGCCGCCGTCGACGTACCAGGCGTGCTCGCGCGGCACGAGCGTGCCGTAGATGTCGTCGGACTGCTCCCACACGCAGTGGCCGGCCGAGCACAGCGGAGGCGCCACGCGCGCGGGCGGGAGCGGCGTCGTCGGCAGCGGGGCAGGACGCCGAGGTCGACGTCGTCGGCCGGGCACTGCTCGAGGTCGTCGCCGAGCGGCGCGGATCGAAGCGCCGGCGCGGGGGCGGACACCGGCGCGCAGGCGCCGAGCGCGAGGGCGACGAGCGCGCCGCGGATGGCGCTCACGGGCAGGCCTCGTCGTCGCGGTTGCCGCAGACGGTGGTCGTGCCGAGACGGTGACGCCGGTGAGCACGGCGTCGATGACCGAGCGCGGCAGCTTCGGGTTGCCGGTGATGCGCACGCTGCCGTGGATGGCGGTGAGGTGGCCGAGCGCGAGCGTGGCGAGGTCGGGGTTGTCGACCAGCACGAGCACCTTGGCGGCGGCGCCGAGCTCGGCCACCTGACCCAGGCCGAAGCGCGTGAGCCCGGCCGCGCGCTCGATGCGGACCGGGCCGCCGAGGCTCTCGAGCGCGTCGAGCGTCAGCGCCAGGTAGCTTGCGTCGTGGATGTCGATCTTGCCGCCGATGGAGCTGAGCGCGGGCGTCCAGAACCCCCACGCGCCATCGTGCGCGACGAGGCTCCCGCCGATGCTGGTGAGGCGGTAGATATCGACAAGGCCCTTGACGGTATGCTCGGCGTCGAGGTCGCCGCCGATGACCGACAGCGCGGCCAGCGCCACGTGCGCGCCGACCGGCGCGGCCGCCGTGCCGACCAGGCGGACGTCGCCGCGCACCTCGCGCACGCTCTGGTTCCAGAGGCCCTCCTTCGGCATGAAGAGGAGGTTCCCGTCGAGGACGCGCACGTAGTCGAGCTGCGCCAGGTCGGCCTTCGAGCGCACGGCGAGGTCGCCGGGCTGCTCACGGCACAGCACCGCGTCGGGCTCGGCGGCGGCGTCGCGTGCGTCGCCGTCGGCGTCGCGGCTAACGGCGTCGCTCGTCGCGTGGGCGACGGCGTCGGGCACGCCGGCGAAGGGCGGGGGCGGCAAGGTGTCGTCGCACGCCATGGCGCAGGCGAAGCCCAACACGAGCGTCGTCCCGGCCATCGTCCGGCGGCTCGCCCGCGCGAGCGCCGTGATCGAATCATGGCGGACCATTCTTCCGGCACAGTGCCGGTCGCGCGGTGCGGTTGCAACCTGCCTCTGAACAGCGGATGGATTTCTTGATCCCCTGACGCATCGCCGCGATCGTCGTCAGCATGTCGCTGTGGATCGCTGGCTTCTTCGTCACCACATGGGTCGCGCTGGTCGTGAAGCGCGGGCTCACCCGAGTGCCGCGCCGCGCGCCCCCGTCGCCGCCCGAGACTCACACGCCGTAGCGCGGGGCCATGAGCCAGCGCACGACGCGGAAGCGGTGCGGACGGAAGGGCTCGAGCAGCTCGAGCATGCGGCGGTCGTCGCCGCGCGGGTCGCCCTCGAAGTGCTCGGCCACCATGTGCGGCAGGTGCACGTCGCCGAGCGGCAGCGCGTCGGCGTCGGCGGCGGCGAAGCCCAGCACGCACTCGGTGGTCCACACGCCGGTGCCGGGGATGGCCATCATCAGGCGCCGGAGCTCGGCGTGATCGGCCGCGCGCGCCTCGACGCGCGCCGCGACGCGCGCCGCCTCCTGCAGCGCCACCCAGCGCTTGAGGTCGACGCCGAGGCGCGCCAGGTCGGCCGAGGCGACCCTGCGCCAGGCCTCGGGCGTCAGCGGCACGCGCAGCTCGGGCGCGCCCGGCGCCGGCAGGCCGCGCTCGCGGTGGACGACCTGCCAGACGCGCGCCGCCTCGCCGAAGGTCACGCGCTGCTGGAGGATGAAGCCGGCGTGGCGCTCGAAGAGGATCGGCGCGCGCGCCAGCCGCAGGCCGCGCGCGCGCAGCGAAAGGGCCTTGACCTTCTCGCGGCCGGCCGCGAGCCCGGGTCGTCGCCGCCGAGGGTCGATGCCCATGCCGACGGTGCGTCGTCGACGCCGAAGAAGGCGGGCATGCGGCCCGCCAGCCAGGCGGCTCCGGGGCCCACGAGGCGCACGCGCAGGCGGCGCTCCTCGACGCTCCAGGTGGCCATGACCGTGCCCGGTCCGTCGGGCGTCGCGACCGCCTTGACGATCGACGTCGGCGTCGTGCGCAGCGTCGGGTCTCCCGGTCCGAGGCGATGCACCTGGACGGTCGGCAGGAAGACGAAGGGGTCGCCCGGCGTCAGCTCGAGCTCGATCCCTCCGGCGTCCGACGTGCTCGTCAGCCTTCGCTCGGGGGCGCGTCGTTGCTCTTCGGCTCGCTCGCGCTGGCGCCTTCGCCGCCGCGTCCGCCGCCACGCCGACGGCGCCGCTTGCGCCCGCCGTCGCCGGAGCCGCTGCCGCCGCCGCGCGATCCGCCGCCGTCGTGTCCGCCGCCGCCAGCGTCATGGGCCGCGTTGGCGGCGTCCTCGCTGGCGTTCTCGGCGAGCTCGCTGGCGAGCTCCTTGGCGGCCAGCGACGGGGGCGGCCAGCCGGTGTAGGTCGAGCGCTCGCGGCGGAAGCGCCCCGAGCGGTCGGGGATGAAGTCCTCGTCCTCGGCGTGGGTCACCGGGATCTGCCGCGTGAGCAGCTTCTCGATGGCCGGCAGGTTGAGGACGCTGTCCTCGCAGGCGAGGGTCAGCGCCTTGCCCGAGTGCCCCGCGCGCGCCGTGCGGCCGATGCGGTGGATGTAGTCCTCGGCGTCCTGGGGCAGGTCGTAGTTGAAGACGTGGCTCACGTCGTCGACGTGGATGCCGCGGCTCGCGACGTCGGTCGCCACCAGGATGGAGATCTTGCCGGCCTTCATGGCCTCGACGATCTTCAGGCGCTTGCGCTGCGGCAGGTCGCCCGACAGGTAGACCGCCTCGTAGCCGTTGTGGTTCAGGCGCCAGGCCAGCTCTTCGCCGTCGACCTTGCGATTGACGAAGATCATCGTGCGCACCGGCTGCTCCTTCTGGAGCAGGCCGAGCAGCAGCGCGAGCTTGTCGCGGCTCGACACGTGGAAGAGCGACTGCGCGATGGCGTCGGCGGCGAGCTTCTCGGGCGCGACCGCGAAGCGGCGCGGCTCGTTCAGCCAGCGCGAGGCGAGGCGCATGACGTCGTGCGAGAGCGTCGCCGAGAACAGCATCGCCTGGCGCTTGCCCGGCGGCGGGGCGGCGCGGAGGATGGCCGACAGGTCGTCGATGAAGCCCATGTCGAACATGCGATCGGCTTCGTCGATGATGATGACCTCGAGCTTGTGCAGGCGCAGCTTGCCCGAGCGCAGGAAGTCGAGGAGCCGCCCGGGCGTCCCGGCCACGACGTCGGTCCCGTCCTCGAGGGCCTTGGCCTGCGCGCCCCACGGCAACCCACCGCACACCACCGTGTGCTTGATGTCGGTGTAGGTGGTGAGCGACTCGCAGTCCTTGGCGATCTGGATGGCCAGCTCGCGCGTCGGAGCGATGGCCAGCGCGCGCGGCGCGCGACCGTGGGCGGGCGCGGGCTTGCCGTCGGCGGACGCCAGCGGCTCTTGCTTGAGCAGCGTGTCCAGCGTCGCGAGCAGGAAGCAGGCGGTCTTGCCGGTGCCTGTCTGCGCCTGGCCGGCGACGTCGTCGCCTCGCAGGAGCGCGGGCAGCGCCATGGCTTGGATCGCGGTCATCTGGGTGAACCCGAGGTCTCGGACCGCCTTCAGCAGGGGTTCGGGCAGGTTCAAGGATTCGAAGGTGTTTGGCTCTTCCACGGCGCGGGCACCATCCGGCACGCATCCTGCTATGTCAAGGAATGCCGCCCGCCGGCGATTCGCGCGCCCGGGAGCACGCTCGAGCGGCGCGGCGCCCGGGCGCGGATCGCGGGTCTAGAGCAGGTGCCAGCGCGCCATGATGGGCAGGTGGTCGGACCACGGCCCGGGCGGCGCGGTCAGCACCTTGGCCTCGTCGAGCGCCAGCGCGGCGCCGTACCAGATGTAGTCGAGGCGGCGCGTGGGCGCGTCGGCCGGGAAGGTGAAGACGCCGAGGTCGGGCATCACCTCGCGCAGCTGCGGCAGCCCCTGGCCGACGATGTCGTGGGTCAGGTCGGCGCTGAAGTCGGCTCCCGGCTCGTCGATGAAGCCCTTCCGCTGCGCCGCCCCGGTGGGCAGCGCGTTGAAGTCGCCGGCCACCACGACGCGCGGCGACGCGCCGGCCACGCGCTTCACGAGCTCGACCAGGAAGCGCGCGTGGTCCATGCGGTTCGCGACGTCGAAGGCCTCGAGGTGGACGTTGAAGACGTCCCAGCTCTGGCCGTTGATGGCGAGCTTCACGTGGTCGATGGCGCGGTTCAGGTAGAACTTGTTCCGCCACCACGGGTTCTCGTCGGGCTGCGGCATGCGGTAGCGCGTCGAGGCCTCGATGGGGAAGCGCGAGAGCACGCACTGGCCGCTCTTCATGCGGCCGTAGTGCTTGCTCGGCGGCCAGTACGGGAACGGCACGTAGTTCTTCTCCCACGTGACGACGCAGGTGCCGTAGCGCCAGCCGAGCCGCTCGAGCAGGACGCGCGCCTCGTCGATGTCGTGGCTCCGCGAAGCGCCGAGATCGACCTCCTGGAGGAAGGCCACGTCGGCGCCGGCGCCGGCGATCTGCTGCGCGATGGCGTCGAGGTTCTGGCGGAAGATCGACTCGTCCCACGGGCCCGAGTCGTCGCCGGCCGGGCCGCGCGCGTAGCCGATGTTGAAGCTCACGACCGTGAGCGACGAGACCTTGCCGGGCGCGGGTGCCGTGGCGGCGACGTTCTCGAAGCTGTCGCCGGGCGACACCAGCTCGCTGTCCGAGTCGCCGCCCGAGGCCCAGAAGAAGAACACGACGAAGGCCACGACCAGCAGCAGGACGGCGAAGGCCAGCACCTTCAGGCTCCGGATGACCCAGCGGGTCGCGGCCGATCGCGTCGCGTGTGCCGGGCGCGCCGGACGCGCAGGCTCATCCGGCGAAGTCGTCACTGACCGCCGCCCCCGTCTCGCCCTTCACCAGCCGCGCCTTCAGGTAGTCCTTCTTGGCGCGCGAGATCCACTTCACCGAGATGCCCTTCGGGCACGCGGCCTCGCACTCCTGCGTCCACGAGCACGCGCCGAAGCCCTGCTTCTCCATCTCCTCGAACATGCGCACCACGCGGCGCGCCCGCTCGGGCTGGCCCTGCGGCAGCATGGCGTAGTGGCCGACCTTGGCCGAGGTGAAGAGCATGGCCGCGGCGTTCTTGCAGGCCGCGACGCAGGCGCCGCAGCCGATGCAGGCCGCGGCGTCGAAGGCCTCGGCGGCGTTGTCGCGCGGGATGGGCACGGCGTTGGCGTCGGGCGCGTTGCCGACGTTGACGCCGTTGTAGCCGCCGGCCGCCTGGATCTTGTCGAAGGCGGTGCGGTCGACGATGAGGTCGCGGATGATGGGGAAGGCCCTGGCGCGCCACGGCTCGACCACCAGGTGGGCCTTGTCCTCGAAGCGCCGCATGTGCAGCTGGCACACCGTCGTGCCGCGGTCGGGACCGTGGGCCTGGCCGTTGATCATGAAGCCGCACGAGCCGCAGATGCCCTCGCGGCAGTCGTGCTCGAAGGCGACCGGCTCCTTGCCCTGCTTCAAGAGCTTCTCGTTCAGCGAGTCGATCATCTCGAGGAAGCTGATGTCGGTCGACACGCCGGGCATGTCGTAGCGCTCGAAGCGGCCGGCGGCGTCCTTGCCGGGCTGGCGCCAGACCTCGAGGGTGATGTCGATGTGCTTGGACGAGCTCATTTGTAGCTCCGCTGGACGAGCTTCACGGCCTCGAAGGAGAGGGGCTCCTTGTGCTCGATGGGCTTCTGGCCGACGCCGGTGAACTCCCACGCCGAGACGTGGCAGAAGCCATCGTCGTTGCGCTTGGCCTCGCCGTCGGGGGTGGCGTGCTCCTCCCGGAAGTGGCCGCCGCAGCTCTCCTCGCGCGTCCGCGCGTCGGTGCACATGAGCTCGGCGAACTCGAGGAAGTCGGCCACGCGGTGGGCCTTCTCGAGCTCCTGGTTGGCGGTGTCGCCGCTCTTCGGCAGCACGTTCACGTTCTCCCAGAACTCGGCGCGCAGCCCGCGGATCTTCTCGTTGGCGGCGTCGAGGCCCGGGCCGCTGCGCGACATGCCGCACTTGTCGAGCATGAGCAGGCCGAGCTCGCGGTGGAAGCTGTCGACGCTGCGCTTGCCCGGGATCGACAAGATCCTTGTCGTCTTCTCGATGGCCTCGGCGACCGCCTTCTTCACCTCGGGGTGGTCGGCGCCGATGTCCTTCCGCGGTCCGCGCGCCGCGAGATAGGGCGCGATGGTGTAGGGGATGACGAAGTAGCCGTCGGCCAGGCCCTGCATGAGCGCGGACGCGCCGAGGCGGTTGGCGCCGTGGTCGGAGAAGTTGGCCTCGCCGAGCACGAACAGGCCGGGCACGTTCGACATGAGGTTGTAGTCGACCCAGAGCCCGCCCATCGTGTAGTGCGGCGCCGGGTAGATGCGCATCGGCTGCTTGTACGGATTCTCGCCGGTGATCTTCTCGTACATCTCGAAGAGGTTGCCGTAGCGCTGGCGGATGGTGCCCTCGCCCAGGCGCTGGATGGCATCCTTGAAGTCGAGGTTCACCGCCAGGCCGTTCTCGCCGATGCCGTTGCCGGCGTCGCAGACGTACTTGGCATTCCGGCTCGCGACGTCGCGCGGCACCATGTTGCCGAAGGTCGGGTACTTCTCCTCGAGGTAGTACCAGCGGTCGGCCTCGGGGATGTCGGCCGGCGGGCGCTTGTCGCCCTTCTGCCGCGGCACCCACACGCGCCCGTCGTTGCGCAGCGACTCGCTCATGAGCGTGAGCTTGCTCTGGTCGTCGCCGTGCGCCGGGATGCAGGTCGGGTGGATCTGCGTGTAGCAGGGGTTGGCGAAGAGGGCGCCCTTCTTGTGCGCGCGCCACGTGGCCGTGACGTTGCACTTCTTGGCGTTGGTCGAGAGGAAGAAGACGTTCGAGTAGCCGCCCGTGCAGAGCAGGACGGCGTCGCCGGTGAGCGCGTCGATCTTGCCGGTGTTGATGTCGCGCACGACGATGCCGCGCGTGTCGCCGTCGACGGTGATGACGTCGAGCATGTCCTTATAAGGAAGGAGCTTGACCTGTCCCGTGTCGACCTGGCGCATGAGGCCGGCCACGGCGCCGTAGAGCAGCTGCTGGCCGGTCTGTCCGCGGGCGTAGAACGTGCGCGACACGAGCACGCCGCCGAAGGTGCGGTTGGCCAGCGTGCCGCCGTACTCGCGCGCGAACGGGACGCCCTGGGCGACGGCCTGGTCGATGATGTTGGCCGAGACCTCGGCCAGGCGATAGACGTTCGACTCGCGGGCGCGGAAGTCACCGCCCTTGATGGTGTCGTAGAACAGGCGGAAGACCGAGTCGCCGTCGTTCTGGTAGTTCTTGGCCGCGTTGATGCCGCCCTGGGCCGCGACCGAGTGCGCGCGGCGCGGCGAGTCGTGGTAGGTCACGACCGTCACGCGGTAGCCGAGCTCGGCCAGCGTCGCGGCCGCCGACGAGCCGGCCAGGCCGGTGCCGACCACGATGACGTGGTACTTGCGACGATTGATCGGACCGACCAGCTGGATGTGGCCCTTGTGGCTGGTCCAGCGGGACTCGAGGGGGCCGGTCGGGCACTTGGAGTCGAGCACCATCGAGAGCTCCGGATGCGAATGTCAGGAGAGCAGGATCCACACCGGGATCGAGGCGAAGCCGACGCCGAGGATGAAGCCGAGCCCGGTGCCGAGCTTCACGAAGATGGGCGTATAGCGCGCGTGCCACACGCCGACCGAGCGAAACGCCGCCTGGAAGCCGTGGAAGATGTGCCAGCCGGTGACGAGGCTGCCGAGCGCGTAGAAGATGCCCCACATCGGGCTCTTCAGCGTGCCGACGACGGCGGCCTTCAAGGCGCCGTGGATCTCCTCGTGGTGGAGGCGGAACTGCCACACGTGGATGGCGGTGAAGACGAGCAGCAGCGCGCCGCCGTAGAGCGTCGTCTTCGAGGCGAGCACCGACGCGAGGCTGCGCTTCTGCTTGGTGCCGCTGGCCTTGTAGCCGACGTCGCCGCGCGCCTTCTTGTTGTCGATGGCGAGCCAGATGACGGCCGCGATGTGGATGGGGAAGGCGATGATGAGGCCCACGTCGGCGAGCACGATCAGCGGGCCGCTGTGCAGCGACTTCGCGTAGTCGTCGAAGGCCGACGAGCTCGAGAAGATCTGCAGGTTCCCGATGAGGTGGAAGACGAGGAACAGCACCAGCCCGAGGCCGGTCAGCGCCGCCAGGGCTTTGCGCCCGGAGTGCGAGGTCAGGGTCTTGACGAGCCAGCTCATGGCCCGGTGCTCTAATACGCGGCCGCCCGGCCGGCAAGCGGTCTCGGCCGGTATGTCGCGCGCTCATGGGGTGTTTACGCGCGGCTTCGTGGGCGACGAGGACGAGGTCCTGGTCACTCCTTGACGCGGAAGCTGATGCCCTCGGCCGGGATGGCGGTGCTGGCTACCGAACGCGGACGACCTCGCGCGGGCGCGCCGGCCTCGGCCACGTGCACGGTCGCGCCGCCCACGTTCTTCTGGCGGAAGGCGCGCACGGCACCCTCGGCGGCGAGCTGGGTCGGATACGCGTCGGCGCTCACGACGACTTCGGCCGGGACGTGATGGACGGCGCGCTCGCCGTCCCAGAGGGTCATCGTGCCAGCGATGGTCTCCGCCCGATCGGCGCGCACGACCATGCTCTGGGCGGGCCAGGCGCGGGCGTCGAGGAGCAGGGCGAAGAAGCAGCCAGAAGGCCTGGCGAAGCCTGGCTGCCCTGGCGAATGAAAGGAACCGGGCATCGCGACTCCGTGGCACAATGTCCGCGATGGACGTGCCCCCGACTGCTTACGACAGACGCATGGCCGCCCGCTACGACGAGGACTTCCAGGCCGTCTTCGGCGGCCGCGACCGCGGCGACCTGGCCTTCTTCCAGGCCGTCGCGCAGCGGAGCGAGGGGCCGATCGTCGAGGTCGGCGCGGGCACGGGGCGCGTCATGCTGGCGGTCGCCGAGGTGGTCGACGCGTCGCGTCCGCTCACCGGCGTCGAGCCGTCGCCGGCCATGCGCGAGCTCTTCCAGGCCAAGATCGAGCCGCCGTCGCCGCTCGCCGAGCGCATCGCGGTGGTGCCCGGCGCGTTCGGCGCGGTGCCCTTGCCCGACGCCTCGCAGGGCCTGGCGTACGCGGCCTTCCGCTCCTTCCAGCACGTGCTCGACGGCGACGCCCAGCTGGCCGCGCTGGTCGATCTGCGCCGCGTGCTGCGCCCGGGCGGGACGCTGGCCATCGACCTCGTCGACCCGGCCTACGCCATCCTGTCGGACGCGCTGCCGGCGCTCAGCGCGCGCTACCGCACCGAGCGCGGCACGCGCGTCGAGCGCTGGGACGGTCGCCGCATCGACCGCGTGCGCCAGGTCATCGACGTGTCGTTCCGCTGGGTCGAGCGCAAGGGCTCGGAGGTCGTCGCCACCGACAAGGCGACCTACGCCGTGCGCTACACCTTCCCGTGGGAGCTCCGCCACCTGGTGCTGCGCGCGGGCTTCGTCGACGTCGACATCCGCGGCGCCTACGACGGCTCGCCCATCGGCGACGTGGCGCGCGAGCTCATCGTGACCGCGCGCCGCTGACGACCGGAAAGCTCCTTTCCGATCTGCTCACCGCGCGCGCGGCGCATCACACTCGCGACGCCCCGGTCGCGAGCGTCGGCGGCCGACGCGGCGCCGACCGAACGCGCTGCGAGCGCTGGCACGGCCGGTGCTCTGGCTCGCCGCATGGTCGAGCTGACGTCGGATGGCGCGCTGCCGGCCCCCGCGCGCGGGCTCGCGCGCTGGGTGCCGCGCGGTCGTAGCGAGGTGCGCGTGGCCGCGCTCGTGGTCGCGGCGCTGGCGGTCGGGGCGGCGCTCCGCCTGGTCCTGCCCGGCCTCATCGAGTTCAAGGGCGACGAGGGCTTCAGCTTCGACACCGCGCGCGACATCCTCGACACCGGCCACTGGCCGGCGCTCGGCATGGAGTCGAGCGTCGGCCTGCGCAACCCGGGGCTGTCGGTCTGGATCTTCGCCGCGCTCCAGTGGATGGGCGGGGTCGCGACGCCGGTCGGCCTGGCGCGCGCGGTCGCCTGCCTGAACATCGCCGCGCTGCTCGGGCTGGCCGCCTTCGCCTGGACGCGCCGCGGCCCCGAGCGCGACGCCTGGCTGTGGGCCGTGGCGCTGGCCGCGGTGTCGCCGCTCGGCATGATCCAGCAGCGGAAGATCTGGCCGCCGAGCGTCTTCCCGCTGCTGGCGCTGGCCTTCTACCTGGCCTGGCGCGCGCGCGACCGGCGCTGGGCGGCGTTCGCGTGGGGCGCGCTCGGCGTGCTCATGGCGCAGATCCACATGGGCGCCGTCATGTACGCCGCGGCGTTCGCGGCCTGGGCGGCCTACGAGGCGTGGCGGAAGGACGACCGGCGACGGACGCGCTGGGGCTACTGGCTCGCCGGCTCGCTGCTCGGCCTCGGACCGGCGGTGCCGTGGCTCATGCGCCTCGGCCAGGCCGAGCTCGCCCACCACGCGGTCGAGGCCTCACAGCGCTGGGGCAACACCTGGCGCATGTGGATGGAGAACGCCGTCGGCTGGAACCTCGAGTACACGCTCGGGCGCGAGCACATGGCCGAGTTCAGGCGCTGGCCGCTCGTCGCCGGCCACGAGACGAGCCTCGTCACGGTCGCGCTGTGGGCGGCCATGGCCGTCGCGCTGGTGCTCGCCGCCTGCGCGCTCCGGAACCTCGCGCGCGAGGGGCGGGGCTTCCTCGACCGCTTCGCCTGGGATGGCGCCGTGGCCCACAACGTCGCCTTCTTCGTCTACGGCCTGGGCATGACGCTCATGCCCATCATCGTCTGGCGCCACTACCTGCTCGTCGACTTCCCCTTCGAGGCCCTGTCGCTGCCGCTCTTGGCGCGCCTCGGCGGTGTCCGCCTGCGCTGGCTCGGCGTCGTGTGGGCGGCCCACCTCGTCATCGCGCTGAGCCTGCTCGCGTACCTCTACGCGCACGAGGGCGCGCCGGGCGGCGACTTCGGCCGCGCCTGGATGTTCCAGCCGCCGTGAGCCGCGTGCCGTGCGTCAGGGCGCGAAGGCGCGCAGGAAGCGCGTCGGGTCGAACGCCTCGGCGAACGGGTCGGGCAGCCGGCCGGTCGCGAAGAGCTCGCCGACGATGGCGCCGATGCCGCACGAGGTGGTCATGCCGTGGCCGCCGAGGCCGGCCACCCAGGTGAAGCCGCCGAGCCGCGGATCGCGCCCGATGACGAAGCGCTGGTCGGGCGTCAGGACGCGGAGCCCCGACCACGCGCGCGCCGGCCGCGCCTCGCGGAGCCCGGGCACCAGCGCGTCGAACTTCTGCGCCAGCCACTGGCGCGCCAGCGGGTCGACCGGCGTGTCGATGGGCGCGTCGGCGGGCCAGCGCGTCTGATCGCAGGCGCACATGAGGAGGCCGCCGGCCTCGCGCCGGAAGTAGTAGCCGGCGCTGCCGTCCCAGACCCAGGGCGCGTCGGGCGCGACGAGCTCGTTCTGGTCGGTCGTGAAGAGGTGGCGCCGCACGGGGTCGAACGGCAGCGGGCCGAGGTCGGCCATGGCGGCGATGCGGTTGGCGTGGAAGCCGGCGGCGTCGATGATCTGGCTCGTGGCGATGCGGCCGGCGCTGGTCTCGACGCCGTGGATGCGCGTGCCGTCGCGCGCGATGCCGGTGACCTCGACGTCGGTGTAGACGCGGCCGCGGAGCGGCGCGAGGAACGACTGCAAGAGCCCGGCGATGTCGACCACGCCGTCGCTCTCGGCGTAGATGCCGCCGGCGAAGACGGCGCCGCGCAGCGCGGGTACGCGCTCGACGACCTCGTCGGGGCTGAGCCGCGAGACGTCGGCGGCCAGCGCCGGGACGGCCTGGCACAGGCTCCACAGGCGGTCGAGCAGCGCCTCGTCGCCGAGCATGAGGCCGCCGGTCTTGCGCACGATGGGCGTGCCCTCGGGCGTCTGCAGGCCGGACATGGTGCGCATGCTCAGCACGGCGAGCTCGGCCACCGGCAGCTCGTCGATGACCCGGCGCGCGATGGCCGCGTTGCGGCCCGAGCTGTGGGTGCCGGGCAGGGCCTCGGACTCGACCACGACCACGTCGATGCCGAGCTCGACCAGCGCGGCGGCGGACGACAGCCCGGCGAAGCCGGCTCCGACGACGACGACCTCGGCCTTGTGGGGAAGCGAGCTCACGGCGCGATCCATAGACGTCGTGGACCGAAGGGGCAACATCTTGATTCCCTCGCTCCGCTCGCGTCGCCTCCATGTCGGCCTCTTCCTCTCATGGCAAGTCAAGCGTCGCCGAAATGGATGGAGTTGGCGGATGCAGGCAACACGAATCCAGATGCCGGGCTCCACCGAGTAGGCCAGTTTTGGACTCGTACGGAGGGGTGAGCGCGCGCTCGACCCGCAGAAGACCATGGAGCGGCAGGCTCGACCTCTACATGGGGCGTCCGGCGGTGCGGCGCCGGATCGGCTACCTTGGGCATTGCACTCGATGGGCCTTCAGAGCGCGCCTCGGGGACTCCGCCGACCTCTCGTGGGTCAGCGGAAGAAGGGGAGGTCGCTCGTCAGGTCGGTGGCGCCGCGTGGCGGCGAGGTCGTCGGGCGGCTTGAACACGCGCATCATGGAGGTCTCCTTGCGTGGCTCAGGCGGTGAGCCCGAGCCGCCTCGAGTCGAAGAGCTTGGTCGCGTCGAAGGGCGCCTCGCGCGACGTGCCAGAGGGCGGAGGCGAGCTTGCGCATGAGCGCCACCACCGACTTGAGCTGCGGGCGCCACCCTCGCGCTCGACCTTGCTGGTGCCACGCCTTGAAGTGCGCGTCGCTCTGGAGCAAGCGCAGCACCAGCCAGGTAGAGGTACTTGCGCCAACGCCGGTCCGCGCTTGGTGATCTTGAGCTTGCCCTCGAGCATGCCGCTGCTCTGGATCTTGAGGCGAGCCCGAGCGCCTTCACGTACGCTGGCCGTGTACTCGGAGGCGTCGCCGGCCTCGGCCCACAGGATGGCCGCGCTGCTCAGGCGCCGATGACCTGGCCACGGCGCGGACCTCGCCCTCGGCGCGCATTGCACCAACAGGTCGTGGGCCTCGTCCTTGAGCCGTTGCCGACGCAGTTCGCGGGCATGCTGGGGTGCGCATGAGCGCGATCTCGGCCGCGGTCATGAGCATGCCGGTGGTCGTGCGCGGTTGCGATGACGGCGGCCACCTTCTCCATGTCGAGCATGCGGCCTGACGCGTCGCATCAGCTCGCTCGCCTGGGCCGCGACCGCGATGGTGGACGCCGCCGTACTTCTCGAGCAGCGCCAAGGTGCTCTTGTTGGCGATGGTCACGATGCCGGGGAGCTCGGGGAAGTGGCGCGCGAGCATGGCCTTGAGTCTTCCCATGCACGCCATGAGCTGGTCGTTGTAGAGCTCGTAGCCTGCCGCCACGGCCGCGACATCGCGCACCTGGTGCTCTTGATGGCCAGGCCGCCGCGCTTTCTGCGTGCAGCCAGCCGAGCACCAAGCCGCCTTGGCGTCGTGCATGCTGGGCACGCCGTCGAAGAGCTCGGCCGCGTCATGGGTGCGCTTCGTGCTCACGCGGAAGACCGGCACCTCGAGGCGCGCCATCTGCTCGCGCAGCGGGTCGCCGTAGGTACTCGTCGACTCCATCACCAGCTCGACCGGAGCGATGGCCTTCAGCTCAAGGACGAGCGCGACGAACCGGACCTGGTCTCCGAGGCGCATTCCAGGCCACCACATGCGGAGCCGAGCCGCTCACCCTGGATGAGGGCCGCCTTGAAGGCGACCTTGGCAACATCGACCGCGACGATGATCCGCTCGCCCGGCTGCAGCTCGAGCGCGGCGGTCGACACATCATTGACGGGAACTGAGCGATAGGTACGCTTGCTCACGGATGATCTTCCTTGACGGCTCGATGGGCCTCCACCACGTGGTACCGAGGCATCCCCAACTCTCATCCTGCCCAGAGTTGACCCGCCCGGCCGAGGCGGGTCGACAGCAGCGGCCGATGGGCGACGCGGCTTCGCCGAAGATTCCCCGTTCCGCTCGCGTCGTTTCCATGTCGGCCCCTTCCTCCGCCCGCTGAGGCGGGCTCCGTGCAGAGGCCGACGGGCGACGCGGCTTCGCTCGGTGGTTGATTCCTCGCTCGCCGTCAGCTTCCATGTCGGCCTCTTCCTCCGCTGAGGCGGGCTCCGTGCAGAGGCCGACGGGCGACGCGGCTTCGCTCGATACGATTCCCTGCTCCGCTCGTCGCCCGCGCGCGGCGGGCGGCCGAACAATCTGTTCGAGTTTTTGGACGACGATCGTCAACGCGCTGACGATGCGGCCATGCAGGTCCATCCCGACTACCCGCCGATCATCTTCCCGCCGTCGCCCCACGACCCCGAGCCGCGCTCGCCGTGGCGCGCGCGCGTGTCGGCGTCGCGCCCGATGGAGGCCATCCTCTTCGAGCGCACGCTGCCCGACGGAGGCAACGCGGCCCTGTCCGCGCTCATCGATCGCCGGACCGGCGAGCTCGCCTTCGTGGGCGAGGCGCTCGGCCTCGCGACCTCCGAGCTCGAGGAGCTGCGCGGCCTGGCGCGCGGCGGCACCGAGGGCCTCCAGCCCATCGAGCTCGAGCACGCCCGCCTCCGCCTCGCGCGCGCGCTCTTGGCGAGCCGCATCGCCGGCCGCCCGGCGCCGGCCTGGCTCATGGCCCGCGCCGACCTGGTCGGCGACCCGTGCCACCCGGCCTCGCGCATCGACGACATCTACCTCTGCGCCCGCTGCGACGCCGCGCTGCCGCCATCGGAGCAGCTCGCCTTCGCCTACCGCGAGGGCAAGGACCACGCGCTCATGTGCCCGACCTGCCGCGGCGACGCCACGCCGCGCTCGACCGTCGGCGCCGACTGGCAGGACCGCGCCTGGCTCATGCTGGCCGCCGATCTGCCGCACCGCGCCCTCGTCTGCGCCGCTCGCGCCGAGGCCGCGCGCCTCCCGCACGGCCGCCTCGACCTCGTCCGCGGCCTCGCCCACCTGCGCCTCGGCCAGGGCCAGCAGGCGCTCGTACACTTCCGCCGCGCGGCCGGCGGGCGCACCCCCGACCGCCGCCTGGCCGTGTGGATCGAGCGCGCCCACGCGCTGGTCGCGAAGACGACGCCGGTGCGCCTCGACGCCGAGCGCGACCGCACCGTGCCGGCGCCCATGCCCGGCCACGCGTCCGCCCGCGCCATCGGACCGGTTCCCGCCTTCGCCTGATATCGCTCGTATCCGCGCTGGGGCTCGGATCCCACCTTCGCGAGCCCTCCGCGGCGCGCGACCCCGAAGGGGCTCGCGCCCGCGCGGCGAACCTCGGACCCTCCGGAGCCGGCTGCGTCCGTCGCAGAGTCCGTCGCCGCACCAACGCAAAAGGCCCGGGTCACCCCGGGCCTTTCGTTTGACGTCAGTCAGACGGGCAGGGCGGCCGCGGCCGCCCCGGTCGTCGTCCCTCGATCAGGGGCACGCCTCGCGGTTGATGGTCGCGCCCTTGTTGTTGCCGATGGTCGCGGCGTCGACGTCGATGACGGCCTTGCAGCGCACCGGGTAGACCTCGGTGATCTTGAAGGAGCCGTTGACGCCGCCGATGCGGCCCGTCTGTCCGACCTTCACGGCCGCGCCGGCACCCTTGTTGAGGATGACGATCGACGCGTTGCCGTTCGGGATGACCTGGATGACGCCGGCGCCGAGCGGGCCGCACTGCGGCGTCTTGGCGCAGGCGCCGTTGACGCAGCTCTCGTCGGCGGCGCACGCCGGGTTGCAGGTCGGCGCCGGCACGTCCGGCTTCTTCTCGCACTTGGCCGTCTTCTCGTTGCAGGTCTCGTTGTCCTTGCACTTGGGGCAGGTCGCCTTGGGGATGTCCTTGCAGACGCCGCCCGAGCAGCGCTGACCCTCGGGGCAGGTCTTGCCGGCGCAGGGGTCCTTCACGCACTCGTTCGTGCGCTTGTTGCAGATCTGGCCCGACGGGCACTTGCCGCCGCACGGCGCGACGCACTCACCGTTGACGCAGGTCTTGTCGCCCTTGCACTTGGGCGTGCACTCGGGGACCTTCACCTGGATGCAGCGGCCTTCCTTGCACTCCTGGTCGTCCTCGCAGGTGACGTTGGCGCACGGGTCGGGCGGGGGCTTGGGCGTGACGTTGAAGGTCAGCGTGTAGGGCGCCGCGGCCTTGGTCGCCTGCACCAACAAGATGTAGGTCGTGTCGGCCTCGACGTCCCACTCGAGCGAGTACTTGCTCTCGTCGGGGGTCACGTCCTTGGCGACGATCTCCTCGCCCTTCGCGTCGCTCACCGAGATCTTGCCGGTGAGCTTGTTCGGGTCGCCGAAGTCGAAGTCGATCTTGCCCGTGCCGGCCTCGTCGGGCTTCACGACGCGGTAGCGCGACTTCAGCTTCTTGACGTCCACCTTGTCGTCGATGGCGACGCCAGCGGGCGTGCGCGGCAGCTTCGACAGGTCACCGTCCTTGGGGATTGCGCAGTCGGTGCACTTCGGCTGCTCCTCGCCGCAGCTCCCGCACGCCGAGTGCATGGCTCCGAGGGACAGGGCGAAGGTCAGGAGAATCAAGAATCGCATGGCGTCGGAGCTCCTCTGCTGTGGGCGATGCGGCATCTAGCACACGCCGAACGCACCGCCAACCGAACCATGAGACCGGCGCGCCGTCAACCCGGCCTGGCGCCGTTTTGCTCCGGCCGCTCGCCGCGCGAGCAGCGCCCCTCGGGCCTCGCCCGGCGCGGTCGCGGGCGCCGGCCGAGCTTGAAGCACGCGGTCCTGCGTGCTACTCCGGGCGACCGCGCGGAGCCTCGCCGAAGGTCGCGCGCTGCCGGCATCGAGCCCCTCGATGCCATGAGGAGGACGGCCATGAAATACACGGTGACCCTCATCCCGGGCGACGGCATCGGCCCCGAGGTGACCGCCGCGGTCGTGCGCGTCATCGAGGCCGTCTGCCCGAGCATCGCCTGGGAGAGCGTCGTGGCCGGCGAAGGCGCCATGGCCGAGCACGGCAAGCCGCTGCCCGAGCAGGTCCTCACCAGCGTGAGGAAGAACCGCATCGCGCTGAAGGGCCCCATCGGCACGCCGATCGGCAAGGGCTTCACCAGCGTGAACGTCGGGCTCCGGAAGGCCCTCGACCTCTACGTCTCGCTGCGTCCGGTCGACTCTCTGCCCGGCCTGAAGACGCGCCACGACGGCGTCGACCTGGTGGTGTTCCGCGAGAACACCGAAGGCCTCTACGCCGGCATCGAGCACGAGCCCGTTCCGGGCGTCATCGAGAGCCTGCGCATCTCGACCGAGGCGGCCTGGCGCCGCTTCGTCAAGCACGCTTACGAATGGTGCCGCTACAACGGCCGGCGCAAGATCCACCTCGTCCACAAGGGAGCCATCATGAAGCTCTCCGAGGGCATCTTCCTCGACGTGGCGCGCGAGATCGCCTCCGACTATCCCTACCTCGAGACGCTGGAGATCCCCGTCGACCAGCTCTTCATGGACCTCGTCCTCGACCCGACGCGCTTCGACGTGCTCATCACAGACAACCTCTTCGGCGACCTCGTCTCCGATCTGACGGCCGGCCTGGTGGGCGGCCTCGGCGTCGTGCCGGGCGCCAACATCGGCGACAAGTACGCCGTCTTCGAGGCGGTCCACGGCACCGCCCCCGACATCGCCGGCAAGGGGCTGGCCAACCCCATCGCGCTCTTGCGCTCGGGCGCCATGATGCTCGACCACATCGGCGAGCGGCAGGCCGCCGCGCGCGTCGAGCGCGCCGTGAAGCGCGTGCTCGAGCAAGGCGTCGTGCGGACCGGCGACCTCGGCGGCAAGTCCACCACGGCCGAGCTCACCGACGCCATCATCGCGGCGCTGTGACGCAGGAGACGGAAGCATGGCGACCCACACGGTGACGTTGATCACGGGAGACTCGACCGGGCCCGAGCTGGCGCGCGCGACGCAGCGGCTCATCGCCGCGGCCGGCGCCGACATCGCCTGGGACGAGGTCGCGAGCGGGCGCGCGGCCTTCGCGGCCGGCGGCAACGCGCTGCCCGACGCGCTGGTGGCGTCGGTGAAGCGCACCAAGCTGGCGCTGAAGGGCCGCCTCGACACGCCGGTCGGCGCCGGCTACGAGAGCCCGAACGTGCGCCTCCGGAAGCTGCTCGGCTGCTACGCGGCGGTGCGGCCCATCCAGAGCATCCGCGGCGTGCCGAGCCGCTACGAGAACGTCGACGTCATCATCGTCCGCGAGTGCACCGAGGACGTCTACGCCGGCATCGAGCACCAGGTGGTGCCGGGCGTCGTGCAGAGCATCAAGGTCACGACGCGCGTCGCCTGCGAGCGCATCGTGCACCACGCCTTCGGGGTCGCGCGCCGCTACGGCCGGAAGAAGGTCACGCTGGTCCACAAGGCCAACATCATGAAGAAGGCGGACGGCCTCTTCCTGAAGGTCGGCCAGGAGATAGCACCCCAGTATCCCGACGTCGCCTTCGACGCCGTCATCGCCGACAACGCCTGCATGCAGCTCGTCCGGAAGCCGAGCCAGTACGAGGTGCTGGTGGCCATGAACCTGTTCGGCGACCTGCTCTCCGACCTCGGCGCCGGGCTGGTCGGCGGCATCTCGACGGTGTGGGGCACACGAGGACGGCCACGGGCTGGTCGTGTTCGAGGCGCTCCACGGGCATCGCGCCCGGCTCTCGAGGGCAGGGCATCGCCAACCCGCTGCCGTTCATCCGGCCGGCGACCGCGCTCCTCCGGCACCTGAGCGAGCACGACGCCGCCGCGAAGATCGACCGCGGCGTGGTGGCGGCGCTCGAGGCCGGCCTTCGCCCGGCGGACCTCGGCGGGTCGGCCACGACCGAGGGCTTCATCGACGCCATCATCGCCCGCTGGTAGCGAGCTAGAAGTCCTTCGGCGAGAAGGCGGTGTAGGGCGTGCCGGTGGCGATCTCGAAGTCGAACTCGCCGTGCATGCCCGGGCCGACGACCTCGCCGGTCCGGCGGTCGATGATGTCGACGTCGAAGCTGCCCGTGACCGGGTCGCCCTCGTGCTTGCCGAAGGCGGTGATGACCAGGCTGCCGACGCTGCCGAGCGCGGCCGAGGCGTCGTTGCAGCTGCCGAGCAGGGTCAGGCTGATGCTGGCGCCGTGGAGGTCGGCCGGCACGCCTTCGGCCGTGCTCGCGACCGGTAGCGTGGCGCTGCCGTCGGCCTCCAGCGCGGCCCGCAGCGATACCAGGTCGTAGATGGCGATGCCGACCTGGTCGAGCGCCACCAGGCGGTTGGCGCGCGGCGCCATGCGCACGGTGGCGGCGCCGTGCTGCTCGTTGACGCTGGCGAAGTCGAGCGTGAGCGCGAAGGGCTCGAAGCGCTTGCTCTGGCCCGGCCCGCCGCAGTCGGAGACCTCGAGGGCGGCGCCCGTGACCGAGCCGCTGCCGATGTCGCCGCAGGCGCCGGCGGAGCAGGCGAGGCAGGCGAGGGCGAGGAGCGACGCGGTTCGGGCGATGGGCACGGGGAGAGCTTCGTGGATATGTGCGCTCGCTTCAACCTTCCATCGCTCGGAGTTGCGTGTTATGGCCCCGCGCCGCTTCGCGCGCACGCCACGCACAGTGGCGTCGGACGCGGGGCTGATGACAATCGAAAGAAAGGGGCCTCGCCGTGCGCCTCGTCAAAGAACGCATCCCGCAAATCGCCAAAGCCATCGTCGACACGCTGATCGAGAAAGAGCTCATCGACGTGGCCGAGGAGTCGCGACCCGAGGTCGAGCTCGACGTCGAGAGCGTCTTGAAGGAGTACCGGCGCATGGACCACGAGATCACCGAGAAGGCTCGGGACCTCGTCGCCACGCGCGGCCTCGACTACAGCCAGACGTTCAAGCTCAAGGCCAAGCTGGCCGCCGAGCGCGGCTTCGGCCTGAACGAGGACGCGGTCGGCTGGAACGCCGATCAGATCGTCGAGATCCTGCTGCAGAGCCGGAACGTCGACGAGATCTTCGGCGAGGACTCCGACCTGAGGGCGGTCATCGCGCCCATCCTCAAGAAGGAGCTCAACGTCGACAGCGACCTCGACAAGCAGGTGAAGGCGCGCATCAAGAACCTGCAGGAAGGCACGAGCGACTACGAGATCGAGTATCGCAAGACGCTCGAGCAGATCCGGAGCGCTCGCAAGATCACGGACTGAGTGCGCGCCGAGGCGCCTGGAATCGCGGCGCGTGACGTCTCGTTACGGCCGCAGTCGCGGCTACGCCAGCCTTGCGGTGGCCGCAGTCGCGGCTACGCCAGCCTTGCGGTGGCCGCAGTCGCGGCTACGCCAGCCTTGCGGTGGCCGCAGTCGCGGCTACGCCAGCCTTGGGTGGCCGCGTCCCGCCTGGAGATCCCTGATGTCGCTCGACCGTCGCTCATTTCTCGCCTCGCTGGGCTTCGGCGCCGCGGCGCTGGCGGTCGGCCAGGGCCCACGCCAAGGGGCCCAAGGTCAAGGTCCCGCACAGCGGGAAGCCGCCCCAGCACTCGAACAAGACGCCCAAGGTCGACGAGCGAAGGCCGGCCGCGGCAAGGCCGACGAGCCGGCCGAGGTCAACGGCGGGCCCATCGCGCTGCCGGCCTGGCCGTACGGCCAGAGCTCGACCGCGACTGACGCCATGCTGATGTTCCGCGGCAACCCGAGCCACACCTTCTACGGCACGGGTCCGCTGCCCAAGGACAAGCCGAAGATCCTCTGGAAGTTCCGATGGAGGACTTCCCGAGCCTGTACTACGGCGAGCCGTTCGTGTGGCGCGGCACCGGCTGGACCGGGCAAGCTCGATGGTCTACGGCGGCTTCGCGGGTCGGCAGCCAGGGTCGGAACCTCTACCGCTTCGAGGCCGCCACCGGCAAGGTGCGCTGGCGCCTGGCGGTGCCGCGCCAGATCAAGGGCTCGGGCTGCTTCTGCAGAACAAGATCCACATCGGCTGGGCGGGTGGACGACCACCTGCGCTGCGTCGACGCCGCGACCGGCAACGTCATCTGGAAGCTCAACACCGGCCATGACCTCGACAGCTCGCCGTGCGTCGTCGACGGCAAGCTCTACATCGCCGGCGAGAACGGGCACGCGCGCTGCGTCGACCCGAACACCGGCAAGCAGATCTGGAAGACCTTCGTGGGCGGCCTGAACAGCGGCCCGAAGAAGGGCAGCTACGGCGCCGAGACGGCGCCCGCCGTGGTCGACAACGAGTACTACTGCGCCAACTACGACGGCGAGGTGTGGAGCATCGACGCGACGACCGGCGAGAAGCGCTGGATCGCGCACACCGGCGACGACACCGACGCCTCGCCGGTGGTGTCGCGCGAGCTCGTCTTCGCCGCGGCCGAGGACAAGTCGCCGTGGCTCTACGCCTTCAAGCGCAAGGACGGCGCCGAGGTGTGGAAGCACAAGATGGCCGGCGGCTTCTGGGGCACGCCGGCGCTGGTCGGCGACACGCTGTGGGCCGGCAGCGCGCACGGCGACATCGCCTGCCTCGAGGCCGGCAGCGGCAAGGTGAAGTGGGAGGCGAAGCTCGGCGCGCAGACGTGGTCGAGCCCGTCGGTCATCGACGGCACGCTGCTCATCGGCGACTTCGACGGCCGCTTCCACGCGCTCGACGCGGCCACCGGCGCCGAGCGCTGGACGCTGAAGCTCGGCGGTCGCATCCACTCCACGCCCGCGGTCATCGGCGGCAAGATCTACGTGGGTTCGACCGACGGCTGGTTCTACGGCCTGGGCTGAGCGCGCCGGTCGACGCGTCATGTCGGGCGTGACGCGTTGACACGAAGGGCGATTTGCGGAACCAAGGCGACGGACCCCAACGCTCGCGAGGTAGCCGATGATCCCCAAGCGCACCGTCATGCAGGTCTTCGACGACGCCGCCCGCATGTGGCCGAGCCTGCCCGCCCTGAAGGTCAAGCGGCCCGCCGGCAAGCCGGACGCCCGCTGGCAGGAGCTCACCTGGCAGGACTACCACGCCAAGGTGCGGCTCGCGGCCAAGGCCTTCATCAAGCTCGGGCTCGAGCCGGGACAGGGCGTTTCGATCATCGGCTACAACTGCCCCGAGTGGTTCATCGCCGACATCGGCGCCATCTACGCGGGCGGGGTGCCGGCCGGCATCTACACGACGTCGTCGGCCGAGCAGTGCCAGTACATCACCGACCACTGCGACGCGGCCATCGTCGTGGCCGAGAACCAGGAGCACCTGGCGAAGTTCATCGCCGTGCGCGCGCAGCTCCCGAAGGTGAAGGCCATCGTCGTCATCGACACGAGCGCGTGCCCGCCGGGCGCCGTCGACGCGGCGCAGGGCATCCACAGCTTCGAGTCGCTCTACGCCATGGGCGCGCAGGTGCCCGACGATGAGCTCGAGAAGCGCATCGCGGCGCAGCAGCCCGACGACATGGCGACGCTCATCTACACGTCGGGCACGACCGGCCAGCCGAAGGCCGTCATCATGAGCCACGACAACCTCACCTGGACCTCGAAGGTCGTCATCGACCTGGTCGGCGTGAAGGCCGGCGAGAGCCTGCTCTCGTACCTGCCGCTGTCGCACATCGCCGAGCAGGCGGTGTCGGTGCACGCGCCGATGCAGGCCGGCGTGACGGTGTGGTTCGCCGAGAGCATCGACAAGTTGCCTGACAATCTCCGCGAGGTGCGGCCGCACGCGTTCCTGGGCGTGCCGCGCGTGTGGGAGAAGATCGAGGCCAAGATCAAGGCGGCCGGCGCGCAGACGAAGGGGCTGAAGAAGAAGATCGCCACCTGGGCCCGGAAGCAGGGCCTGGCCGGCGGTATGGCCGAGCAGGCCGGGAAGCCGCCCGGGCTCGGCTACAAGATCGCCGACAAGCTCGTCTTCTCGAAGGTGAAGGAGCGCCTCGGCCTCGACCGCTGCCGCTTCCAGATCACCTCGGCCGCGCCCATCGGCCGCGACACGCTCGACTTCTTCCTGTCGCTCGGACTGCCGCTCTACGAGGTCTACGGCATGAGCGAGTGCACCGGCCCGGCGACGGTGTCCTTGCCCGGCAAGTACCACACCGGCAAGGCCGGCTTCTGCCTGCCGGGCGGCGAGCTCAAGGTCGCGAGCGACGGCGAGGTGTGCATGCGCGGCCGCCACGTCTTCAAGGGCTACCTCAAGAACCCGGCGGCGACGGCCGAGACCATCGACGCGGACGGCTGGCTCCACTCGGGCGACATCGGGCACATCGATCCCGACGGCTTCCTGCGCATCACCGACCGCAAGAAGGACCTCCTCATCACGGCCGGCGGCGAGAACGTCGCGCCGCAGGTGATCGAGGGCATGCTGAAGGGCATCAACGTCATCTCGCAGGCGGTCGTCATCGGCGACCGCATGAAGTACCTGACGGCGCTCGTGACGCTCGACCCGGAGCGCCTGCCCATCGACCTCGCGGCCGCGGGCAGCCCGGCCCGGACCGCGGCCGAGGCCGCCGGCTGCAAGGTCTTCAACGCCTGGCTGATGGGCGAGGTCGGGCGCCTCAACGAGCGGCTGGCGCGCGTGCAGACCATCAAGAAGGTCACCATTCTGCCGGGCGAGCTGTCCATCGAGGGCGGCGAGCTGACCCCGACCATGAAGGTCAAGCGCAAGGTCGTGAACGAGAAGTACGGCGCGCAGATCGCGTCGATGTACGCCGGCGCCGAGTAGCGTTCAGGGGCGCGGCGGCTCGACGCGCGCGACCCCGAGCGGCGCTCAGGTCGCCTTCTTCGGGGCGCTGGCGCCGTAGCGGAAGGGCGGCGCGAACTGGCCGGCGGCCGACGACTCGACCAGCGTGGCCATGCGCCGCGCGCGCGTCGCGGCCTGCTTGGCGCTCATGACCCAGTGGACGGCCACGCGCTTGTAGGATGCCGTCTGCGCGTCGAAGAAGCGCTGCGCCTTTGGCACCGCCGCCAGGGTCGCGGCCAGCTCGGGCGCGAGCGGCACGTGCTCGATCTGCTCGAACGAGTAGATCTTCTGGCGCGCCGGGTGGCGGCCCCTCCACACCGCGCGCCCGACGTCGGTCATGCGGCCGGCGGCCTCGAGCGCCTCGGCGCGGCGCAGGTTCACGGCGCTCCAGATGCTGCCCGGCTTGCGCGGCGTGAAGCGCACCGAGTGGCGTTGGTCGTCGATGCGCTGCACGCGGCCGTCGATCCAGCCGAAGCACAAGGCCTCCTCGACCGCCTCGGGCACCGACATGCCGATGCCGTGGGCGGCCTTGTAGAAGCCGATGACGAGCTCCGTCGTGGTGGCGTGGTGCTTCTCGAGCCAGCGCCTGAAGTCTTCGGCGCGCTTGAAGAAGCGCGGCTCGACCGGACGCGGCGGCGCCGCCGGAGCCTTCGCCGCGGCGCCCGCCGAGCGGCCGCGCGCGCCTGTCATTCCTCGGGCTCGGGGTTCAGGACCCGCGCCATGACCTCGCCGCGTCGCAGCACGAGGAAGGTGTCGGTCCGGACCTCGTCGTCGCCCACCCACGCCGACAACGCCTTCTCGGGCGCGCCGGGCGCGGTCGGGTTGGGCGGCCCGCGCAGGAGCGCCTCGGCCAGCCCGCCCTTGGCGACGTGGTCCTCGGGATCCTCGCCGAGCAGCTCTTCATAGATGGCGCGCGCGCCGAGGTAGTCGCCGAGCTGGAGCCGCGCCTCGCCCTCGATGGCCGCCGCCGCCGGCGTGCTCGAGCCGCGCACGAGCCACAGCGCCGTGGCCGGGTCGCCGGCCAGCAGCGCCTGGCGCGCGCGCACGATGGCATCGCCGAGCGCCGGGCCGCCGGCCGCCATCTCGCTCGCGCGCTGCTTGGCCACGAGCAGCGCCAGGTGGCGGCCGATGACCTCGCGGCTCGGGTCGAGCGCCAGCGCCTTCCGCCACCAGATGATGGCCTGCTTCGGGTCGTTGATGACGGCGTAGGTCGCACCGATCTTGTAGGCCAGGATGGCGTCGGCGGCGGCCTTGTCGCCGCCCTTCTCGGCCCACTGCGCCTTGTAGGCCGCCAGCGCGGACATGAACGCCTGGCGCCGGAAGTCGGCGTCGCCGGCGTGCACCGGCAGCCCGTCGGGCCCGAGGCCGGACTTGTCGGGCGCCTTCGCGACGGCCTTGTCGATGCCGGCCCAGCGCCTGGCCTCGACGCCGTCGGCCAGCGCCAGCTCGACCCCCTTCTTCACCTCGGCCAAGAGCGGCGACAGCGGCTGCGCCGTCGGGTCGGTGGGGTCGATCGGAGAAGGCGGTCCCGGCTTCACGCCCGCCGCGTCGAGCAGCTGCTGCATGACCCACAGCGACTCCTCCGGCTTCTTCTGCGCCTTCAGCGCCTCGGCCGCGCCGTACCACGCCGCGGTGTCGCGCCCGTCGAGGCGCAGCGCCTGGCCGAAGTGCTCGAGCGCCTCGTCGTAGCGCTGCTCGCGCCGCAGCACCTCGGCCAGCGCCTGCTGCGCGCGCTCGAAGTCGGGCGCCAGCTCGAGCGCCTTCCTGAGGTTGGCCTCGGCGCCGGGCAGGTCGCCCCTCTCGGCCAAGACGACGCCCACCTCGTGGTGCGCCAGCGGGTAGGCCGGGTAGTCCGCGAGCGCCTCGCGGAAGGCGTCGAGCGCCTCGTCGCCGCGCTTCTGCATGGCCAGCGACTGGCCGCGCTGCGCCGCGGCGATCGCCGCGGCGCGCTTCTTCGCCAGCGCCTGCCCGGGGTCGTCCGCCGCGGCCGCGGCCCGCCCCAGGCCACGAGCCCCCACACGCACACGAACGCCAGGCCGAGTCGTCGCTTCACGCCGGGGATCCTTGCCCGACAACGCGCCACGTGTCTATCGTAGCCGCCACGATGAACGCCCAGGCCGCAGCCCCCGCCGTCTCCCCAGTCCCCACCGCCGGAAGCCCCGAGCCCGAAGGCCGCTTCGACCCTTGCGGAGGGCGCTACGTGTCGAATCCTCGTCCCGGCGCTGCAAGGAGCTGGAGCGCGCGTGGCCGCGCGATAGCCCCCACGGCCGCCTTCCAGGCCGAGCTCGACGACCTCCTCCGCAGCTTCGTCGAGCTTGAGCCCGCTCTACCACGCGCGTCGCCTCTCCGAGCTCTCCGGCGGCGCGGCCATCTGGTTGAAGCGCGAGGACCTGAACCACCTGCGCGCACAAGATCAACAGCGCGCTGCCTCGGCCAAGGTCTGCTCGCGCGCCACATGGGCAAGACGCGCATCATCGCCCAGACCGGCGCCGAAGCCCAGCACGGCGTCGCGACCCGCCACGGTGGCGGCGCTCTTCGGCATGACCTGCCACGTCTTCATGGGCGCCGACGACATCGAGCGCCAGAAGCAGAGCTTCGTCTTCCGCATGCGCCTCCTCGGCGCCGAGGGTGCACCCGTCACGAGCGGCTCGCGCACGCTCAAGGACGCCATGAACGAGGCCATGCGCGACTGGGTGCGCCACGTCGGCGACACCTTCTACATCATCGGCTCGGCCGCCGGCCCGCACCCGTACCCGACCATGGTGCGCGACTTCCAGGCCATCATCGGCCAGGAGGCGCGCGCCCAGAGCCTGGAGCGCATCGGTCGCCTGCCCGACGAGGTCGTGGCCTGCGTCGGCGGCGGCAGCAACGCCATCGGCATCTTCCACCCGTTCCTCGGCGACCTGGGCGTGGCGCTCACCGGCGTCGAGGCGGCCGGCTCGGGCCTCGCCAGCGGCAAGCACGCGGCCACGCTCGGGGCGGGCCAGGTCGGCGTGCTGCACGGCGCCAAGAGCTACCTCCTCCAGGACGGCGACGGCCAGATCATCGAGACGCACAGCATCTCGGCCGGCCTCGACTACCCCGGCGTCGGGCCCGAGCACGCGTGGCTCAAGGACACCGGCCGCGTCGGCTACGTGGCCGCGACCGACGACGAGGCGCTCGACGCCTTCGAGAAGCTCTGCCGCTACGAGGGCATCATCCCAGCGCTCGAGTCGTCGCACGCCGTGGCCTACGCCATGCGGCGCGCGGCCGAGCTCGAGCGCGACCAGGCCATCGTCGTCAACCTGTCGGGGCGCGGCGACAAGGACATGCACACGGTGGCCAAGGCCCGCCACCTGGAGCTGTGACATGGTGACGCCCGACGGCGTGGGCGGGTCCGACGCGGCTCGGGCGGCGCCGAGCGACTTCGAGCGCATCGGCGGCGAGGCCAAGGTCCGCGCCATCGTCGATGACTTCGTCGGCCGCGTGCTCGGCGATTTCATGATCGGCTACATGTTCAAGCACGCGTCGGCCTCGCGCCTGCGCGAGCTCGAGTACCGCTTCTCGGCCGAGCACCTGGGCGCCGACGTGCGCTACACCGGGCGCACGATGCGCGAGGCGCACCGCCGCATCGCCATCAGCAGCGGCCACTTCGGCCGGCGCACGAAGCTGCTCGAGGAGACGCTGGTCGAGCACGGCGTGCCCGACGACATCCGCGCGCGCTGGATCGCGCACGTCGAGGGCCAGCGCGACGAGGTCATCGCCGGCCCCGACGACTGCGGGCCATGAACGAGCCGCCCGAGACCCCGACCGGGCCGGAGGCTGCGACCCCGGAGGCCCCGCTGCCGGCGCCGCATCCGCCCGACAGCCCGGTGTGCGACGCGGCGCTCGAGGCGGCGCGCACCGACCTCCAGAAGATCTGGAAGCGCATCGAGAAGCGCGCGCCGGACGAGGTGAAGCGCCGCGTGGCCGACGTCTTCGCCGCGGCCGAGGTGCGCATCGGCAACCCGCGCGCGACGCTGGCCGAGCGCCTCGACCTCGGCAAGCGGCTCGAGGATCTGGCGGCCGAGGTGCGCGGGCGCAAGGCCTTCGAGCCGAGCTTCTACACCGGCGGGCGCTTCGGCATCATCGTCGCCCACGACCCGGTCTCCATCCAGGGATCGATCGACCACCTGCGCATCGAGCAGTTCTTCGAGCGCTACATGCGCCGCGCCGAGCAGGCCTTCGAGCGCCTCGAGTACTTCATGACCCGCGCCGGTCTGCTCCAGCCCAAGGAGAAGCCGAAGAAGCCGGCCTGGGAGCAGCCCTACGCGAGCTTCGAGCAGTACCACGAGCTCATCTGGGGCCGTAAGAAGAAGAGGAGGCCACCGCGCCTCCGGCCCCACAACTGACACCTTCGCCGACGCCCCCGCGCGCGTCACGGCGGCGGGCGCACCACCTCGAAGGCGCCGTGGCGCTCGCTGATGAGGCCGTGCTCCGACAGGACCGCCTGCCACAGCACCTCGAGGTCGCGCGCGCCGATGGGGTTCGGGCCGATGACGCTCACGCGCTTGTCGCCGACCTGCGGCGGGTCGAGCAGGATGTTGCGCGCCAGCGCGACCTGTACGCGCGCGAAGGTGGCGAGCGGAACCTCGTCGAGGTCGATGCGCACGCGCTCCTTCGGCCCGAGCGCGTGGCACGGCGTCGGCGCGGGCGCCGCATCGAGGCGGCGGCGCCGGCTGGGCGAGGGCGAGGCTGGTGATGAGCGCGGCGAGCATGCCGGCCGAGGATGCCGACCGGCGGGGTCCCGGGCAAGACGACGTGGCTTGCGCCCGCCGCGGCCGCTCGGCATGCTCGCGCCATGGTTTGCGTGGCGGGGCCGCGGTTGTGGACATCGGTCGCGGCGCTGGCGGCGCTCATGGGCCTCGCCGCCTGCTCGGACGCGGCCCGGCTCGAGGCCGGCGCGCCCTGCGGCGGTGACGGCGCGTGCGCCAGCGGCTTCTGCGATCGCGTCTGCCGCGAGGCGTCGGGCGACGACGACGGCGACGGCCTCGACAACGCCACCGAGCGCGGCCTCGGCAGCGATCCCGACGGCCTCGACAGCGACCGCGACGGCATCGTCGACGCGCTCGAGGCGACCGGCGACGCCGATCAGGACGGTCGCCCCGACATCGTCGAGAGCGCGCTGGTCGACGCCGATCGCGACTGCCTGCCGGCCCAGCTCGACCCCGACGAGGCGAGCCCGGAGCAGGATGGCGCGGTGCTGGCGCGCGCGCTGTGCCGCCGCGCCGGCGTGTGCGCCGAGGGCCCGGGCGCGGTCACGGCGCGCTGCGAGACGCTCGTCGTCGACGGTGCCGAGCTGGCCCAGGTGGTCTGCGAATATGACAAAATCGCCGGCTTCGAGGCCGGCGTCGAGACCTCGTGCGACGGGCGCGACAACGACTGCGACGGCCACACCGACGAGGACCTCGGCACCATCGACTCGACCGGGCTCGTACGCGCGCTGGGCGACGACTGCGTCGGCACCGGCGCCTGCGCGAGCCGCGTCGGCGTCGTCGAGTGCGACCCGGGCGGACGCGCCGTGTGCTCGGTCGACGCCGGCGGCAGCGCCGCGCCGTCGGTGACCGACGACGTCGACTGCGACGCCATCGACAACGACTGCGACGGCCAGACCGACGAGGGCGTGGCCTGGATGGACCCGCGCAGCGGCCAGCTCCTGCGCTTCGGCGAGCCGTGCGCCGGCCTCGGCGCCTGCGGGCTGGCGCAGGGGGTGGTCGAGTGCGCCGCCGACGCCGCGCGCGGCGTGTGCTCGACCGAGCCGGGCGGCTCGGGCGACCTGGCCGCGCCCGAGAGCTGTAACGGCCTCGACGACGACTGCGATGGCCGCACCGACGAGGGGCTCGTGTGGATCGGGCCCGACGGCAAGCCGCGCGGCATCGGTGAGAGCTGTGGCGTCGGCCGCTGCCGTGGCGGCCAGGTGGTGTGCGGCGCCGGCGCGGCGGTGTGCTCGACCGCGGCGCTGGCCCAGCCCGAGCTGTGCAACGGCGAGGACGACGACTGCGACGGCGCGAGCGACGAGCCCGAGGATTTGACAAATGCCTGCCCGGCGCTGGGGCTGTGCGCGAAATTGTCACTCTCGCGGGTGAGCTGCGACGGCCCGAGCGGCGTCGTGTCGTGCACCTTCGATCCGCCCGGCCAGGTCGAGGCCTACGAGACGCGCTGCAACGGCGAGGACGACGACTGCGACGGCCAGACCGACGAGGACCTGGCGCCGCGGGACGGCGAGCCGCTGGGCGCGACCTGCACCGGCCGCGGCGCCTGCGCCGACACCACCGGCACCGTCGTGTGCGACGCCGAC
>JAXLYZ010000038.1:0-99046 GCA_046351155.1 Myxococcota bacterium | reverse complement strand
CACGCCGACTCGGTCGGCGGCGTCACCGCGGCCGACCTGAAGGCGCTGGCGCGCGCGCAGCAGTTGCCGCCGAAGGCCAAGATCGGCTCGGCCCAGCGCTTCACCGAGAAGGTCGGCGGGCAGGGCGGTACGGCGTACAACCTCCAGTGCCCGCCGGGCTACGCCGTCACCGGCATCCAAGGGACCTACGAGTCCTACGTCAACGCGATCACGCTCATCTGCACCCCGCTCGAGTAGACCGGACGCGGTCTCGCACGGCGCGCTGGCGCGCCGCGGTTCGAGCGGCCTTCTTTCGCGATCTCCGATCCCAGTGTAATACGAGCCTCGATGCGCACCGTCGTCACCGTCCTCACACTCATCGTCATGGCTCTGGTCTCGCTGGAGCCGACCGCCTGGGCGGGGCCGGACGACGACCGCAAGGCCGCGGAGAAGCTGGTGAGCGACGGGCTCACCCTGGCGCGGGCCAAGAAGTTCCGCGAGGCCATCGGCAAGTTCGAGGAGGCGCTCAAGCTCTATCCGCACCCGGAGATCCAGCACAACCTGGCCCGCGCGCACGAGGAGCTGGGCGAGCTGCGCGAGGCCTACGACCTCTTCACGCAGGCGCTCAAGCAGGACTACACCTACGCGACCGACGCGCGCTCGCGGCTGCCGCGCATCGAGGCCGAGCTGCGCAAGTCCTACGCGCGCCTCACGGTGCGGACCACGCCGTCGCAGGTGGCGGTGGTGCTGCAGTTCCCCGACGGCACCGACGAGGCCCACGTCCAGACGCCGTTCGCGACCTGGGTGCCGGCCGGCAAGACCAAGATCACCGGCACCAACCCGAACTTCAAGACGCGCGAGGAGCAGGTCGACCTCGCCGCCGGTGAGGACCGCGACCTCCAGCTCGTGCTGCAGCCGCTGCCGCGCCAGGGCTTCCTGCTCGTGCGCGTGAACATCGCCGGCGCGACCGTGGCGCTGGCCGGCCAGCCCATCGGCAAGAGCCCGCTCGAGAGCTTCCCGTACGAGGCCGGCGTGTATCAGCTCGAGGTGCGCGCGCGCGGCTACAAGCCCGACATGCAGGAGGTCGTCATCGTTCAGGACGAGGTCGCGACCGTCAACGTGTCGCTCGAGGTCGACAAGACCGTCGGCCCGACCGAGCCCGCGAGCGGCGGCGTGCCGTCATGGATCGGCTGGACGCTGGTCGGCACCGGCGCGGTCGCCGGCGGCGTGGCGACCTACCTCCAGTTCGGCAAGGCCTTCCCCACCCAGAAGGACGCCAACGCGCTGCCGGTGCCGCCCGCCGGCGAGCCCGACACCGAGTACCAGCGCCTCCACAAGAAGGCCGTCGGCTATCAGACCGCGGCCATCGTCACCGGCCTCGTGGGCGTCGCCCTGGTCGGCACCGGCGTGTTCCTGCTGCTGGCCGAGGACGGCGCGCCCGCGCCGACGGACGAGGGCCTCGCGCCCCGCTTCGTTCCGACCTTCGCGGTCGGGCCCGACGGCGGCTCGGTCGGCGCCATCCTGACCTTCTGAAGCGCGCGCCGGGTTGGACCCGCCGCCTCGCGACGGCGCCCGCCCGGCGTGACTCGGCCCCTGCGGGCTCGTGGCACCGCAGAGACGTGGTCCGTGCTCAGTGCGTCAGCTTGAGCTTGCCGCTGACCTTCTTCTTGTCGACGGTGCCGTCCCAGGTGCCGCTGAATGACGAGCCGCCCTTGTCGGCCGTGCCGTGGACGCGCAGGAAGTTGTTGTCGATGCGGCCGGCGAGGTTCAACAGGCCCTTGTCGTTGATCGAGCCCTTCAGGTTGATCTTGATGCGGCCGAAGGTCGCCACCGCCGAGGTCACGTTGTGGCCGGCGATGGTCACGCGCAGCGAGCCGCTCGGGGCACCGCTCAGCGCCGCGGTCCACGTGCCCGAGAGCGACTTCTCCGGGGTCGGCGTCGGCGTCGGGGTCGGGGTCGGGGTCGGCGTCGGCGTCGGCGTCGGGGTGGGGGTCGGCGTCGGCGTGGGGGTCGGCGTCGGCGTCGGCGTCGGCGTCGGCGTGACCTCGGCCACGGTCGGGGCGCTCGGGCACTGCGAGGTCGCGGCCAGCACCTCGGCCTGGAAGGTCGGGTCGCCCGAGAGGCGGCTCATCTCGTGGGTGTAGGTCTCGAGGTCGATGTCGTGCGCGCGATACAGCGCGATCATCGTGTTGGCCTGCTGATCGGCGCTCAGGCCCTGCTTGCGCAGGCACTCGCTGGCGGTGGCCAGCGCCTTGATCTTGTCGCGCAGCGAGTCGGCGGCGGCGTCGGCCGCGGCCGCGGCATCGGCCGCCGGCTCGGCGTCGGGCGCCGCCATCGCCGCGTCGGGCGCGGGCTCGCTGTCGGGCGCGGGCTCGCTGTCGGGGATCGGGTCGGTGTCGGGCACCGGGTCGGTGTCGGGGATCGGGTCGGTGTCGGGCACCGGGTCGGTGTCGGGCGGCGGTGGCGGCGCGACGCAGGCGCCGGCCTCGCAGCGCTTGCCGGCCTCACAGGCGGCCGCGGGCAGCCAGTCGAGGCACGGGTCGGCGTCGACCTGGCCGCAGCCGGAGACGCCGCCGCCGTCGCAGCGCTCGGCGTCGGCGCCGCACTCGTCGCTGCAGCCGGCCGGGGCGCAGCCGCCGTTCCGGCAGCCGTCGGCGCAGGTCGCCTCGGCGCGCCACGCGAAGCAGCCGTCGGCGGCGCGCTCGCAGGCGCGCGGGGTGGCGCCGTCGCAGCTCCGGCTCGACAGCGCCGAGCCGAGGAACGGCGCGTCGCCGAAGGCGAAGATGCCGCCGTCGGCGCCGACCATCCAATAGCCGGCGCCGCTCGGCGTGGCGGCCATGCCGACCATGGCCGCGTTCAGCGGCTGGCCTCCCATCGAGCCGTGGAAGCCGGCGTCGCCGTACGCGAAGAGCCCGCCGTCGGCGGCCACCAGCCAGTAGCCCGCGCCGCTCGGCGTGCGCGCCATGCCGACCATGGGGCGGTTCAGCGGCTGGCCGCCCATCGATCCGTAGAAGGAGGCATCGCCGTAGGCGAAGATGCCGCCGTCGGCGCCGACCAGCCAGTAGCCGTGGCCGCTCGGCGTCGCGGCCATGCCGACGATGGCCGCGTTCAGCGGCTGGCCGCCCATCGATCCATAGAAGCCGGCGTCGCCGAAGCTGAAGACGCCGCCGTCGCCGGCGACCATCCAGTAGCCCTGCGCGCTCGGGGTCACCGCGGCGCCGACGACCGGCGCGTTGAGCCACACGCCGGCGAGGTCGCCGTGCGGCACCAGCGCGCCGAAGGCCGCGAGCGCGCCGCTGGCCGCGGTGACGGCATAGCCGAAGCCGGCCGGCGCGGGCGCGATCGACACGCGATCGGCCGCGCCGGGCTGGCAGGCGTCGTGGCACGTCACCGGTTGCGCGCAGGCGCCGCCGCCCGGCCCGCCGCCCCACCACTCCCAGTGCCAGGCCTCGCCCGGCACGGTGCGGCTGAAGCCGTACGCGCCGGCGTGCGCGCCGAGCCAGCCCGCGACCCCGCCGGCCGAGGTGTTGAGGTCGAGGGCGTGGCCGCTCTGGTGGTTCGAGTAGCCGGGGGCCGCCGCGAGGTGGCAGTCGTTGCAGTTGCAGTGGACGTAGCAGTCGTAGAGGTAGGCCTGCTCGGCGTAGGTGCGGAAGCCGCTCACCACGCGGATCTGCACGCCGTCGGCCTGCGCGGCCTCGGCCATGACGAGGTAGGCGTTGGCGGTCGAGACCTCGACCGGCTTGCCGTCGACGTGCACCACCGAGATGGTCGTCGGCTGGCCGCTGACGTAGCCGGTCGCGCTCTGCAGCGCGCAGTCGACGGTGCTGAGCGGCGCCGTGACGACGCCGATCGCCTCGTCCGGCGAGGCCGCGGACGCCGCGGCCGGCGCGGCCGGCGCAGGCGCGGGTGCGCGCGGCGGGCCCGGGTCGCCGATCGAATCGCAGCCGATCCCGACCGCGCTCGCCAGCGCGAGGGCCATCCCTCCGACCGTCCACAGGACGCGCACCGCGCCTGGCATCGAGCCTCCTCGTCCCCGCGACGAGCCGTGGTTCTCGCATAGCTGCCCGTCGCCCGCCACGCTCCGGTCGTCCGCGGTCGAGCGGACGCGCGCGCGCGGCTGTGCCATGCTGGCTGCATGACGGACCGCCGCGGCGCCACCCTCGTCCTGGTCGCCGCGCTCGTCGTCGGGACCGGCTGCGGCTCCGACCACCAGCGCGCTGCGACCTCCATCGACCTCGAGGCCGACGGCGACGGCCCGGCCAACGACGAGGCGCTCTTGCCGCTGGCGCTGGGCTATCGCGTCGAGCGCGCGACGCGCGTCATGGTGGTGGCCGAGCGCTCCGATCGCTTCGGCGAGCCGGCGTGGGTGCTGAGCGAGACGCTGCCCACCGTCCCGACCAACGCGCCCGATCGGACGCCGACCACCTGGTGGCTGGCCGAGCGCGACGACGGGCTGTCGCTGCTGGCCGTCGACGGCGAGGCGCTGCCGAAGCCGGCGCGGCTCGTGCCGCGGCACCTCCACGCCGGCGACCGCTGGGTGTTCCGCGACGGCTCGGGCAAGGTGTTCGGCGCGGCGCGCGCGCTGGGCGGCGAGGAGGCCGACACCGTCTTCGGCCGTCGCAAGGTCTTCACCATCGCCTTCGTTCGAGCGGCCGCGCTTCGTCGCGGCGCGCCTGGCGCCCGGCCGAGGGCCGCGGCTTCGTCGACGACGTGCGCGCCGCGGTCTTCCCGCTGGCGCCCGCGGCCCCGGTCGACGCGAGCGGCGAGCGCCTGGCGCTGACGCGCTGGGCCCGAGCTCGACGGGACCCAGGCCGTGTCGGTCTCGGCCGTCGCCGGCGCGGGGCCGAACGGCGAGCTCGCCGTGCGGGTCGGCGTCATCTCCGGCGGGCCGACCGCCGACAGCGCGGGCGTCGCGTGCCTCCTGGCTGGCCCTTCGGAGGCGAGCCTCCAGACGGGCGAGCCTGACCTCACCGGCACGCCCGTCAACGTCTTCGGCTGGCCGACCCCGCCTGCAAAGAGGCGGCGCTGACGCGCCCGCCGGGCATCAGCGCGGGTCCGCGCGACGCCGCCGTCGACGTCCAGGGGCGGCGCGTCGTCAACCTGATCGCCGCCTGCAACCCCGACATCGGCATGTGCTACGCGCTCGGGACCTCGCACGTCGGCCTCTTCGGCGACGGCGCCGACCTGCGCGGCCTGGCCTTCGATCTGCGCAGCGACGCGACCGGCACCCACCAGGAGGTCATCACCTCGCTCCGCGCCGAGCCGCCCCCGAACTTCGACCCGGTGCTCTGGCGCCAGGACCCGGCCGAGCTCGCGGACCCGAGCGCCGTGACCTGGCGCGACGGCCTCGGCTTCGCCGACGTGCCGCCCGACCGCGCCGTCATCCGCGCGTCGCTGGCCGGCGATCCGGGCGACGCGACCGACGTGCTCTTGCTGAGGCGCGGTCGCGCGGCCACCGCGCGCCTCGGCCACGCCATCGGGCCCAACGCCCGGGTCGTGGCTGGTCAGCCGCGACGGGCCGCTCCAGGTCGAGCCGTGGTCGGTCACGCCCGCGCCGATGGCGTGCGGCGCGCGACGACGCTGTCGGCCGACGGGCGCGTCGACGAGCTCAGGGACGGCGGCGTGGTCCGCCGCAAGACGCTCGCGCGCCTGGCGCTGCCGGCCGGCGAGCGCGGCGTCGGCGCGGTGCTCGACGGCGCGCGCGGCCTGGTCGTCGTCACCAGCCACGCGGCCGAGGGCAGCATCAGCCAGCCGCTGCCGCGCATGTTCTCGTGGCTCTTCGAGAGCCGCGCGCGCTTCTATCGCGCCACGCTGCCAGGCCGATCCCGACAGCGTCGCCGCCGCGCCGACGCCGCCCTGGCTCGACGTCGAGGTCGAGGGCAGCGGACCCGATCTGCGCGTCTGCTCGGGCACGGCGCGCCCGGCGACGACCGGCTGGACGCTCGGCGGAGCGGCCGTCCAGGCGCTCGCGAGCGCCGAACGCCGCGTCGTCCTGGTGCGCCCGACGACGCCGCCGGCGACGGTCGCCGACGCGCTGGCGACGCAGATCGCGAGCGACGCGTTCCTGGCCGAGGGCGATCTGCCCGGCATCGGCCACGCGCTCGTCGCCGTGAAGGCTCGACCCGACGCGCCGCTCACTCCGCTCGGCGCGCCGATGGTTCGACCCATGGTGCGCGCGGCGCGCTCGATCGCGGCTTCGCCGATGGCGCCCAGGAGGCGCCGCGACCGCTGCCGGCCGGCGCCGCGCTCGATGCGGCCGGCGGCGCGTGGAGCCTCGGCGTCCTCGGCACGACGCCGACCGGCTGCAGCGGCGAGAGCTGCGTCGCGGTGAGCTACGTCGGCGCCGACGGCCAGCCCGAGAGCCATGCCTTCCTCGCGGGCACGGGCGCGGCGCGCTCGTCGCCGATCTGGCCGGGGGCGTGGTCGTCACCCGCGGCGACCTCGGCGCGGCGGTGGTCCACGTCGACCGACGGCGTCGCGAGCGAGCGGCCGTGGTCGGTCGGCGTCGCCCTCGCCGTCGAGCACTGGGTCGTCGCGCCGACGACCGGGTTCTGGCGCTGCGGCGTCGGCCAGCGCCGCATCGGCGACGCGTCGGCCGTGGAGCGCAACGCCATCGCCGGCATCGAGCGCGTGAGCGCCAGCGGCCGAGGCCCACGGCCGCGCTGCGGCAGGGGCCTCGGGTCTGGCCGACCTGCCGACCGGTGACCACGTCGAGCGCGGCGCGCTCGGCCTGCGGCGGTCGCGTGCGCTCGAGGTCGAGACCGGCGCCCGCGAGCTTCCGCGCCGCCCGACGACGCGGGCCCGCTCGCCGTCACCGCGCCCGATGAAATCCGCTTCCGCCTCGTCGAGGATGACCACTGGAGGGCGGGACCGTCCCCGGCCCCGACGGCTTGCCCATCGCCGGGCGCACGCGCGGCTGGCACCTCGAGCGCCTCGTCGACGACGGCGCGCCGGTCGCCGTGGCCAGCGGCTTTCGCGCGCTCCGCAACGACCTCGGCATGGCGCCGATCGACCCGGCCCTGCTCGGAGACCTGTCGATCGTCGCCGGCGTCGATGCGGTCGTGGTCCTCGATGGCGCGCACCCGGTCGCGCGCGTCATCCGCGACGACACGCCCGACCTGACCCCGCTCTGCGGTGCGGCCTGCCTCGGCGCGCCCGGCTCCGACGTCGCGCCCGCGCCGTCGTGCGCGGCGGTGGGCCACGCCGGCCCGGCGCTGGTCGACCCCGACGGCATCGGCGGCCCGTTCCCGGCCATGACGGTCGAGTGCGCCGACGTGCCCGGGCTCGGCCTCGCCACGGTGGGCGCCGACGTCTACGCCGAGGCCGCCGGCGCCGAGCCGCCCGACGGCTGCTCCGCGATGCAGCCGTTCGGCACCGTGCACGGCGCCTTCTCGCTGCACACGGCCTTCGGGAGCCCGGTCGACACACCCGCGCTGGCCTTCGATCACCCCGACCTCGCGCCGGCCCACGACGGGCTCGGCGCGTGGGACACGACGACCTGCCCCGCGCTCGGACGCCTCGTCGTCGCGCTCGGTCGCGACGAGACCAACCACGACGTGCTCGAGGTCCGCGACGGCTTCGCCACGACGCTCATCCCCGGCGACTACATCGGTGCCGACCTCGAGGTCCGCCGCGACGCGGCGGGCACCATAACGCTGCTCCGCGCCGGCGAGGTCGTCTTCACCAAGGCGACGGGCAAGCTCGTGCCGCTGCGCGTCGCGGCCCGCGCCGCCATCAGCTCGTTCGCCTGGGCCGGCAGCGCCTGCGCTCCGAGCGACGACGCCTGGCCGAGCGCGCCCGCGGTCTGCGCCTGCGCCCCGCTCGACTGCGACGCGCGCCACGCCGCCTGCGGCATGGTCGACGATGGCTGCGCTCGACTGCAGGACTGCGGCGGCTGCGACGGCGCGACCACGTGCGGCGACAACGCCTGCGCCTGCGCGCGCGACGCCTCCGAGTCCGACCCGGCCGCCGCCCACGCCCTCGGCAGCGGCTACCACGCGAGCTTCACCGGCACCTTCCACGACGCCGGCGACGTCGATCGCCTGCGCTACGAGAGCCCCATCGAGATCGCCCGGACCAACGTCTACCACGTCGACGCGACCGTCGCCGGACCGCCCGGCGCGACCTTCGCGCTGAGCCTCGAGGGCTACGTGCCCGGCACCTCCTGCACGCTCGGCTGCGACTCCGGCAGCGTGGGCAGCGGCGGGCCCATCACCGGCGGCACGACCTGCAGCGCGACCGGCACGAGCGTCACGCTGGTCGTCAGCTGCATCGGCTTCCAGGTGAGCGGCGTCGAGCTCGGCGTGACCGTGAGCCCGACGACCTGGGACGCGAGCTGCGTCCCCTACGACCTCGCGCTCGACGTCGTCGCGCAGTGACGAGGCGCGCCGTGCGCGGCGCGATCAGTCGAAGACGATCTCGCGCAGCGGGCCGGTGTTGGCCAACCACACGCGCCCCGAGCCGTCGTCGCGCGGCAGGGCGGCGATGGAGAAGGTGCCGGCGGCCTGCGTCCACGCGTCGACGCCGTCGCCGGGGAAGTGCACGAGCAGGTAGCCGTGATCGACCCTCGGGTCCTGGCCGTCGCGCCCGGTGACGTAGAAGCGGCCGCGCGCATCGACCACGGGGCCACTCACGTCGCGCAGCGTCACCGTCGGGCCGTCGGGGCTCCGCGCCGTCGTCGGGAAGTGGGCCAGGACGGCGCCCGTCGCGACGTCGACGAAGTCGGTGCCGGCGGTGGTCACCTGGGCGCCGTCCGGCATGAGCCACGGGTGCTCGGCGTCGGGCAGCTCGAGGTCGATGGGGTTGCCGGTGAGGTCGGTCGTCGGGCCGATGTCCTCATCGGGGATGGGCGCGTAGCGGCCGGGCTCGACGATGTCCGCGCCGTCGACGAGGCCGAGCGTCGGCACGAAGCGCAGCGGCTTCGGCGAGCGTCCGGGCAGCTCGAGGAGGTGCCAGGTGCCGTCGAGGTGTCGGATCATCGTGACGGGCATGAGCGTCGCGCTGTCGAAGATGTCGCCGACCGTCACCGAGTAGATCGGCCGGCCGAGCGCGTCGGTCGTGAGCGCCGGGAAGAAGCCGGTCGGCACGCCCTCCATGGCGACGGTGCGCACGCCGTGGCTCGAGCCGGCGGCGGCGAAGCCGGCGATCGCCGCGGACGATCCGAGCGCGGAGGCGACGAGCAGCACGCGAGCGCGACGTGACGACATGCCTCCAGGGATAGCGGCAGCGCGCGGCGCGCGCAAGCCGCGCATCGCTCGTCCCGCCCTTCGTCGCGCCGCTCGGTCACGGGGCCCGACTCAGTACGGGCGGATCCAGCCGTCGGGGTGGTCGGGGCCGTACTGGTGCAGGTGCCGCTTGGGTGGCGGCCGGCGATACCTCACCCAGCGGCGATCGTTGCCGTACTGGCGGTAGTAGCGCCCGTCGACGTCGTAGACCCGCGCCTTGCGGTAGCTGTACTGCGGTCGCGCCTCGTAGCGCACCGGGGCCGGCGCGTAGTCGCACTCGTCCCCGTCGCAGTCGACGTACGCGCCCCAGCATCCGCTCGCCGTCAGCATGAACGGCGCGAGGATGGCGATCAGCAGGTACCTCACGGCGTGGCCGACGGCACCGGCAGCGGCGCCAGCACGATCTCGACGCGGCGGTTGTTGGCGCGCCCCTCGGCCGTGTTGTTGGTGGCGACGGGCTTCGACTCGCCCATGCCGATGGCCGACACGCGCGCGGCGTCGACGCCGCGCGTGACGAGGTACGAGCGCACGCTCTCGGCGCGCGCCGTCGAGAGCAGGAGGTTGGAGGCGTCGGGGCCGGCCGAGTCGGTGTGGCCCTCGATGAGGACCTTGCGCTCGAGCCCGGTCTGCTTCAGGAACTCGGCCACCTGGTCGAGCTTCGGGAAGGCCGGGGCGAGCAGCGTCGAGCTGCCCGACGAGAAGATGACGCCGGCCGACAGGGCGATGACCAGGCCGCGCTCGTTCTCGTTCACCTGGCCGATGAGCTTCAGCCGGTCGGTCATGTCCTTCAGCTTCTGCCGGGCGCTCGCGGCGTCGACCTCCGCCTTCACGCGCGCAGCGTCGGCGTCGGCGCGCTTCATCTTCTCGTCCTGCAGCTTGTCCTTGGCGTCGCCGAGCTCCTGCTTGGCGTCGCCGAGCTTCTTGGTCGCGTCGCGCCGCATCTGATCCGACAGCGCGTCCTTGTTCTCCTCGCGGCGCGTGGTCTTGGCCAGCTCGTCGCGATCCTCGGCGATGATCTGCGCGCGCTCGGCGTTGCGCAGGGCGAGGTAGGCGTGGGCGTTGGTGTCCCACGAGGCGCCGTCCTCCTTGAACGAGGTCTCGGCCAGCGTGAGCTCCTTCTGGGCCAGGTAGAGCTCGGCGGGGGCGACCTCGCCGGCGCGGCCGGTCTGGGCCGCTTGGTAGGTCGAGCGGGCCTCGACGAGGGTCGCGGGCGGCTGGGCCGTCGCGCAGGCGCCGAGCCCGACGCCGAGCGTCAGGCCGGCCAGGAGCCGGGTCTTGTGTGCGTGCATGGAGGTCTCTCTCTGGAAGGCGTGGGCGAGCGTCGGGCGCGCGCCTCGGCTCAGGGGTTGGGCTGCTCGGCGTGGAGCTTCTGGATGTCCTCGAGGGCGTCCCGGGCCTTGCCGCGGGTCGTCTCGAGGTGCGCCATCGCCAGCGCCAGCTCGGCGTCGGCCGAAGCCTCCCGCAGCATGATGCGCGGGCGATGCGTCTCGCCGTCCTTCATGAGACCGACCGCCTTCGCCAGGCGATCCTCGGCCAGCTTCAGGTGGTAGGCGGCCTTGGGGACCTCCTTGGCGCCGGCCTCCGAGGCGGCCGCGATCTTCTCGCGTGGCGCGGACACTTCCGTCGATCGAACTTCCGTGGAGCCGCAAGCCACGGCGCCGAAGCTGAACGCCAAGGCGCTCAGCCCCATCGCGATCATCCGTCGCATGGTTGCCTACTTCAGCGCGTGTGTGGTGGTGGTGGTGGTCAGTCCCCGCGCACGGTCAGCGTGCACACGCGGGAGGCTCGGGGTAAGGGCCAACACCCGAGCGGGCGACGATCACCACGACCGCATCGGCGCGGGGGCGTGTGAGCCGCAGGCGCGCCGCACGGCATCGAGGTCGGGATAGAGCTGCGCGATGCAGCCGACGAAGACGGGCACGCTGTCGGCGTAGGCCTCGCTCGCGACGGCGTCGAGCCCGTCGGGGTGGTCGTAGCCCAGCACGTGCGCGAGCTCGTGGGTGAGCGTGCGGGCCAGCATGCGCGCGCCGACCGCGGCGTCGGCGTCGAGCGCGGCGTCGAGGAAGGACTGGTGCAGCGCGATGACGCGGCTGCCCGCGAGCACGAACGCGCGCATGCCCGGGTCGACGATGGCGCTCGCCTCGGCGCTGCCGACCTGGCCGTAGCTGACCAGGCTGGCGAGCGGGCGGACCGTCGTCAGCGCCGCCACCCAGGCGGGTCCGACCCCCGCGTCGCGGGCCCAGGCGCCGTCGGCGGCCACGACCCAGTCGCGCTTGGCGGCGAGCAGCGCCTGCACGCGCGGGTCGGCGAAGGCGCGCTGGACGTCGGCGAAGGCGGCCTCGATCGCCTCGCGCGCGCGCGGCGAGAGGGTGCGCGCGACCGCGCCCTGGGCGCCGATGAAGGCCACCGCGTCGACGCCATCGGCGTCGAGGTCGGCGTCGGAGGCCGGGAACGCCAGCGGCTGCGGCGCGCTGGCGCGGGTGCTCGTCGCGCCCGTTGCGAGCGACAGCACGATCAACCCCCCCACGGCGAGACGCGCGAGCACCATGTCGAGCACTACGGGAGATGCCGGCCTTGTGCCAGCGCGGGCGCTCGCGCCGAGAAACCGTGGTCGACGCCGAGGCACCGCCGAGGCCCGGGCGCCGCGCCGTGCGCGCCGCCAGTGCTATCGCGCGCTGGTCGCGCCGCCGCTCCTCCGGGCGCTGAGCGCGATGCGCTTGCGCTCGCGGTCGACCGACAGCACGCGCACCTTCAGGCGCTGTCCGGCGCGCGCCGCCTCGTGCGGGTCCTTCACGAAGCGATCGGCCAGCTCGGAGACGTGCACCAGGCCGTCCTGGTGGACGCCGATGTCGACGAAGGCGCCGAAGGCCGTGACGTTGGTGACGACGCCGTCGAGCTCCATGCCGACCTCGAGGTCGTCAAGGGTCTTGACGTCTTCGCGGAAGGCCGGCGCCTCGAAGCCGGCGCGCGGATCGCGGCCGGGGCGCGCCAGCTCGGCCTTGATGTCGGCCAGCGTGGGCAGGCCGACGTCGCCGCCGAGGTAGCGCTGCGGGTCGATCGACTGGGCCAGCGCGGCGTTGCCGACCAGGCCGGCGACGGGCGTGCCGAGGTCCTTGGCGATGCGCTCGACCAGGCCGTAGCGCTCGGGGTGGACGGCCGAGGCGTCGAGCGGGTGGTCGCCGTGGCGGATGCGCAGGAAGCCGGCGGCCTGCTCGAAGCGGCTCGGGCCGAGGCCGCTCACGTCGAGCAGCTGTCGCCGCGAGCGGAAGGCGCCGTGCTTCTTCCGGTGCTGCACGATGGCCTTGGCGAGCGCCGGGCCGATGCCGGCGACGTGCGAGAGGAGCGGCGCGCTGGCGGTGTTGAGCTCGACGCCGACGCGGTTGACGGCGGTCTCGACCACGGCGTCGAGGCGCTCGCCGAGGAGCCCCTGATCGACGTCGTGCTGGTACTGGCCGACGCCCAGCGCCTTCGGCTCGACCTTCACCAGCTCGGCCAGCGGGTCCTGCAGGCGACGGCCGATCGACACGGCGCCGCGGTAGGTGATGTCGAGGTCGGGCATCTCCTCGCGCGCCAGGTCGGAGGCGCTGTAGACGCTGGCGCCGGTCTCGCTGACGGCCACCACCACCGGCTTCGGCGCGGCGAGATCGCCGGCGGCGGCCAGCGCCTGCCTGGCGAAGGCCTCGGTCTCGCGCCCGGCGGTGCCGTTGCCGACGGCGATGGCGGCCGGGCGATGGCGCGCCACCAGCGCCGCTCGTGGATCTGCCGGCGCGGCGCTCGTCGCCGGTGTGGGGAAGATCGTGGCGTGCGCCAGGAGGTCGCCGGTCGCGCCGACGACCGCGCACTTGCAGCCGGTGCGGAAGCCCGGGTCGATGCCCAGGACGACGGCCTCGCCGAGCGGCGGCGCCAGCAGGATGGCGTCGAGGTTCCGCGCGAAGACGTTCACCGCCTCGGCGTCGGCCCGCGCCTTGAGGTCGGCGCGTACCTCGTTCTCGATGGCCGGGCGCAAGAGGCGCCGATAGCCGTCGGCCACCGCCTCGGCCAGGGACGGCGCGAACGGCGAGCGCGCGTCGTGGCCCATGCGGCGCGTGAGCTCGGCCACGAGGCGCTCGTCGTCGAGCTCGAGCTTCACCTTGAGGAAGCCCTCGCTCTCGCCGCGGTCGATGGCCAGGTAGCGGTGCGAGGGGATCTTGTCGGCGCGCTCGGCGTAGGCGTAGTAGTCCTCGAAGCGCGTGCGCTGCCCCTCGGTCGTCTTCTTGACCGCGCTCGACGCCACGCGGCTCTGGCGCGCGAAGGCGTCGCGGGCCAGCGCGCGCAGGTCGGCGCGCTCGGCCATCACCTCGGCCACGATGTCGCGCGCGCCGGCGAGCGCCGCCTCGACGTCGGGGACGGCGCGCTCCTCGGGGCGGTCGGGGCCGACCGGCGCGACGAAGGCGCGCGCCTCGCGCAGGACGTCGCTGCAGCCGGGCGGGCGCGGCTGGGCCAGCATGCGCTCGGCCAGCGGGGCGAGGCCGCGCTCGCGGGCGGCGCTGGCGCGCGTCTTCCGCTTCTTCTTGATGCCCTCGTGTTTCGCTGGCCCCCCGGACTCGGGTGGAACCGAAACAGGAGGGCGCGATGCCGGACTTCGAGAAGATCATCGGGATAGTACGAGTCTCCACAGACGAGCAAGCCAGGGACGGCGAAGCAGGATTCGAGCGACAGCTCGTGTCGATACGTCGAATTGTCGACAGTTACCCAGGTGTGCCGGTCGAGATCGTCGAGATGAAGGGGATCTCGGGCGCTCACGTGGTGACGTCGCCTGAATGGACGACACGAGTAGCACCACACCTGGGCCCCACCCTGCTGGTCGTGGTGGACCATCTGGATCGCCTGGCTCGCATGACCGATTTCGACTTCGGTGTGCTGCCTTCGTGCAAGCGGTCGGGCACCTACATCGCCACGCCTGGTCAACTCTGGGACCCGACGAATATCGGGCACAACACCATGATGGCGCGTTTACGACCACCATGGGCGGCATGCGCAGAGATCTGCCGCCGTACGATGGATCGAAAGGAGGTCATGCGCAAAGAGGGTAGGTGGGCTTCAGACTGGACGCCGATCGGCACGAAGTACAACAAGGCTCTGCGTGTCGCTGGTACCACGCCGGACTCCGTGAAGGCCGCCGTGCATTCGAGGGCATCCTCGCGGGCGACACCCTGCACAGTCTGGCCGTAGACCCGGTGGTACCTGTCGCGCACCAAGTACGTCGTCTCGAATACCATCTACAAAGGCATCCTCACATACGACAGCAAAACCGACTCGACTCTCGGGCGAAGGTCCAGAAGAATGGCAAACTGCGTGCTGGATCGAAGATCCCAAGGAAGCCGAACGAGGTCATCCGAACGCAGGTCTTCGAACCAGGCCGGGAGCCAGCGCTGGTCAGCGAAGAGGACTGGCAGCGCGTACAGGGAAATCTTGGGTGCGCGCACGAAACGCGACAGGGGCGTTCGATCAAAGGCCTGCCAGACATCCCCTTCTCCGGCTTCGTCCTCAACGCAGACGGCGCCCAACCTCGGGCATCACCGACCTGGAATCCCCGATGACGACACGCAGCTTCGCAATAAACATCGGCTGTTCGGCTGCCATCGCGGCAAGAAGGGCATCACCTACAAGTGCTACTGCCAACACCCGAACGACACGAGGCCGCCCCGTTGCGAGCTTCGCAGCTTTCGGGCGCCACTGTTCAACAAGGCGATCGACACCTACCCGTCGCACATCAGCTCAGACCCCGGAATTCCTAGACGCCGAAGTCCGCGCTCGGTCCGACGCCAGCACCGAGACATACATCGAAGAATCAAGCTCGGGTCACCAAGTACAAGGTCGAACTCGACAAGCTGACCCGGATGAACCTCTCGGGACGCATCCGCGAGGAGACCTACAACGAGTTGTACGACAAGAGCAACGCAGCGCTGGTAGCCACCGAGGGTGAACTCGCGGGACTGCTCGCAAGACAGCAACGACTCATCAAGCCCGATGACGTGATGGACCAACTCAAGCGCTGGGCCTGGAACCCGCACTGATCGAAATCAAGTGCGCCCAGCTGCGGCGCTGGGTGGGCACAATCAATATCGACAACAACGGCATCCGCTCTATCAGTTTGATCATCGAAACCATCAAGACCATGGCGATCATCAGCACGAGGGCAGGACGTGGGTACAGCTGCTAGGCCACGAGATCACCGGACACCAGAGCCAGGCTCGCCAGCGAGGTGCTCAAGGCGTCGTCGATCACCTACCACCAACTAACCGGCTGAAAGAGACCGGGTGACTCGCCGGCAGGCAAAGATCGGACTACACGACTGGAAGCACCGAGGAGCAGCTACCCGAAATCAAGTCGTCATCACAAACCGACGCGACCCAGCGAAAGCCAGAAAGCGGCCAGCGTCGGGCGAGGGTGGGTGGGTGACTGTGGGTGAATTCCATGCGCTAAGCCAAGAGGACACGCACGGTGGTGTCTACGTCGCATCGCAGACGGCACCATCCCACCACCAGACCGGCTAGGTCCAGGTCGATACCGGATGTGGCTGCCCGAGACCGTCGCACACCTAAAGGCAGACGAGTAGCAGAATTCGGCGAAGAGGTACTTACCGGCGACCCACCCCACTCTGAGCTCCTCCCGAAAGATTTACATTAGCGATTTCGGCATCCCGGCTGGCGTCGAATTCGCGTTGACTTTCACCATCCCTCGTGTCCATCTACGCGTCGACGACGGACTCGGGCGCCAACCTGCCAGGATGCGGGTGGCAGCGGCGTGTCTGATTGAAAACTAGATAGACGTAAGCTAGGCCAGCCACCCGGGCCTGGAGGGGTGGCACCATTCCCAGTGGTCGCACAACTCCGTGCGACGAAGACAGGTCCGCATCACAAACGGCCAGAGTGCCGAGCGGACCTGATGAGAAGTCCCGCCAAGGAGGCGGTGTATATGGCCAAATTGCTATCTGATCTTCTTGTATGATGTGACGACGTCGATGACCAAGCAAGTCTTGGTCGATGGGCGGCGGAGCAGGCGGCCCAGGTCCAGTCGCGCTGGAGAATGTCCCGGGGTGGTCGGTGACAGTGAAGACGTGGCGGCAGGCAGAAGTCGAGGATATCACTCGCGAGATTCTGGCCTCGGGAGAGTCTGCGCGCCGACTACCCGCATGTCAGCGATGACGTGGGCAGGACTGACCGACGAGGACCTCAAGATGTAGCACTCGGACGCGTATCAGACGGATGGATGAGCCAGCTCAACGTCATCCGCCGGGTCGTCGCACCGTCCTTGTACGACCGCCATTACCGGTCAGCGGTCATCGTTAGGCGCAAGGAGCCACGTCCTTGGCGAGGTGTGGACTGGTGACGAGCGCGACGCAGTGGACCTGATGCCCGTGGTAGGTATCGGCCACGACCCGGACGGTACTCAAGTTCGCGGCCCAGCTAGGCCTGACGTCCCTGGGATGTCGATCGATGTGGTGCCCGGCTTCGAGTTGGAGGATCGTACGCCGGGCGGTCCGCACGTTGGACGACGTGGCGGCCTACTGACCAAGGGCCGTGCCACGACGATGGAGCAGCCCGATGCGTGCTGGCAGGACGTTGCATGCCTCATCTTGATCAATGGGGGCTGTCGGGACGTAACATCCTGGGCGCAGTACCTCGGCCTCCCCCACACGCCGAGCCGAGGCAGAGGAGGGACACGACTCCGAGCTGTTCGGCGATGCGGCAGGATCGGGCTGGGTTTTGCAGGTGCGAGGTCCCAACGCCCCTGCTGGATGCGGTGGCGTGGCTGCTCGCATTCTTGGCGGTATGGCGATCGGGTGACGAGCAGGCTGTGCGCGCGCCTCGCCCAGCCTATCGCCCGCAAGATCATCGATAACCACCGCGACCTCGACATTGCAACGCGGCAACCCGCTGATCTGCCCAACATCGCGGCAGCATCGATGGCGAAGACGATGCAGACCATCGGTGTCTGGATAGTCCAGGCCGGAACCCACGAGTGGGTGCTGGCACTCTTTCGCGGGCATGGCACGGAGGTCTACGAGGCCTCGCGGCTCACCATCGACGAGGAGACCTCGGTCGGCTGGGACGCCGAGAAGACACTTCGACCAGGCTGTCCGACGCGGCCGGGTGCTGGCCGACGAGAGCGCGGATCAGATGTCCCGAGAGACCGGCCTGACCGCACATACTCGGGGGCTGGTCGTGCTGGGGGGCTACGACGACCTCGTCAGGGTCGGCAAGGTCAACGGCGTCCACATCGAGATCGACATCCTGCAGGGTATCGGCTTCGAGGACTGGAGGAGGATGGGTGAGGAGCCGCGTTGGCTGGCTCTCACCCTGGCCAGCGACCGGCCTCGTAGGTCGCACCCCTAACAGGTGGGGGTTTTCCTTCTGGCGCCAACCTGCGCTAAGCACGCATCTGCTCCCACCCACGCGTTGCTCGCGTGCATTGATCGGGGGGCGTACAGGGTCGGCCAGACAGTCGATACCGCCATTCTGGCAGACGTGGCACTCTACGAGATTCCCGAGCGACTGACGCTTCGGGATGTGGACACCCGCAAGGGCAAAGGTAGTGTGATATGTCCAAGAAAGTTAAGAAGAAGAAGCGAGCTTGAAGCGCTACATAGCGATCCTTGAAGACCTGACGCTCGTCAACGTCTTTAGCCATGAGCCAGTGGCGGTCGGGCGTCAATGGGTCTGGCGTGTCGATCCTGATGACGAGCAATACGTGTTCTTCGCGGAATACATCGCGAAGCAGAATTCGCACCGCAGCGTATTCACTCACCATATCGGTGTGTGGCGCGATGGGATCTCGGAGCAGTGGATTGACGTCACCCCGAACGAATTCGTCGATGCGATGGGCGTCGCACTCAACGTGGCGCCGACCGCCTGGGGATGACAGCCGTGCGCCTCGGCGTGCCGGATCGGCTCCCACCCTCGCTATGGTCCTATGAAGCGATCCCCTGCAGGCCCGACGAAAAAGCCGGCACATAGGGGATTCGTTTATCTTAGACTCAGTCAATTTCCAGACGAGAAGACAACTACCGCACCTGATCCACACGCTCCGGCGCCAGCAAGGCCTTACGTGGCCAGTGGTGCAGCTGCATCGCAGCAGGATTACGAGCGCGAGTTCGTGGGCGCCTGACGCGAGGGGAGACATCAAGTTCTTTCGCCTCGAAGCGCAGGACGGGGCGGCATCTACGAGATTGAGATTTCGCGCCACGGCGAGAAACACCGAGTCTACATCGCCTGGGAGGAGGGACGACTATCGGTCCTATCCGGCACCCTGCAGGCGCACGCAGCGCTCTACGCCCGGGTAAGAGGGTCGGAGGCCTGTGTATGACCGATGTCCCGAAACCGAAGCGCATCCGAAAGCGGTGGACCATCCCATCCCCCGAACACATCAAGAAGGCCTTTCTCGACGCGACGAGAGGCCAGAAACTAACAGTCGACGAGCAGTGGCAGGCCTTGTTTGAGGTTTGCCGGACAACGGAGCCGACGAGCGAAATCCGCGGGTCGGACGGCGAGTAAGAGCGACCCCGGTCAGGCGACGAATCCTGCCGGGGTCTGAAGGAGAACAAATGCTACCCGATCCGAAGATTTTACCCGACTCCAGCGGCGGGCGCGGGACGCCACAGCTGGCGATGGTTCTTGCGGGCGAGTACCACCCGGTCCAGATGACTTCGGCCGTTTGGGCTGGATGTCGTCGGCTCTCGACGCTCAGCGATGACGAGCTTGACGCGCTGCCAGCCAAAGCCTTGGTGCTGTGGGATGGTGTCGTGCCCGGCAAGGTGGGCCGCTATTGGCAGCCAAATCCCCACTCGGCCGATGGCATCCGCCGAGCTATGAAGGCCCATGACGTCAAGAGCGTGCGGCGCAAGCACACAGGCCTTGGCGCGAGCAGCACGGCCGAGTACCGCGCCGTCTACGGCGAGATAGACTCCATACCGGTAGCCGAGCAGGCCGCCGCTTGGGATGAGTTCTTTGCCACCACAGGGCTGGCACCGGCCTTGGTGGTCCACTCGGGCGACATCCGCCCGTCGACCATCGAGGCGCGCGGCGTCTACGCAGGACACGTCACGCCGGGCAAGTCGCTCCACGTCTTCTTCGGCATCGTGCCGGCCGAGAAGTGCACGGCATCGATCAAGCTCCATCGCCGCGTGATGGCTATGCTCTGCACGGCGGTCGGCGGCGACCCCGCCATCATCGAGAACTCGGCGCAGCTCATGCGCTACCCCGATGCGATCGGCGAGCACGTTCCAGCATTCGACAGGGTCACGAAGACCTGGGAGCCGCAGCGCGACGACATCCGCATCCAGTCGGTGCTCTGGTGCCCGCCCGACCCTCCGCTCTACAAGCTCAGCGACCTGGAGCGCGTGCTCACTGACTACCTCCGAGCGCATCGCCAGGTCACCAACATCGACCATGCCCTCGCCGAGACCAAGCGCGGCAAGAAGGGCAAGGCTGCTAAGCCGGTCGAGGCAGGCGGGCTTGAGATCCTCGGTCCGGACGGCCAGCCCTTGTACGTCGCGTCGCGCGATGGTGACGCAGGCGAGCTGACGGCAGAGACCGAGGTACGCCTCTTGGATGGCAGCGTCGCGACCCTGGAGGCCATCGGCCGCACCCTCGACCCAGGCGGCGCCACGACCCAATGCTACTGCCCCACGCACGCGAACGAGCGCACCGTGGCAGCGGCTGTCGGCAAGACCCAGGGTGGGGCGGTCTTCGTCAAGTGCTTCGCCATGTGCGGCACGTCGTACATGGCTCGGCCCGACGTCCTGGCAGGAGTCGAGAGCGTCGAGCTGGACAACATCGAGACCGAGCTCCCTACGCTCGATGTCCCGGAACAGCCGACGACGCGGTTCCTGTCGCTCGACCTGGCGACCATCTTGGCGCCGATCGTCATCCTTCGCGCTAGCCTTGGTGCCGGTAAATCGTGGTGGGCTGCCCAGCAGATAGCCCGCGTCGACACGGCCGTCGAGCTGGTGCACCGGCAGGCGCTGTCTCGCGACCACGCGCGGCGTACTGGGATGGCCGACTACCAGCAGATTCAGGGGGCCATCAGTACCCACGACCACCCGAAGTTCGTGTTGTGCGTCAACAGCATCAATCGGCTCGCGACCTACCCGGTGTTCCCTGGCTCGAGCGAGATCAACATCGAGGGTGAGGAGCGTATCCCGTCGATCCTCCTCATCGAGGAGTCCGAAAGCCTGTCGTCGCACCTCTACGGCGGCACCTTCGACGAGGCCTGCGCAAGGACCAGAAGGGCAAATCGTGGGGCAGCTCCGACGACTGCGGTGGCCTCGTGGGCGGTGAGGCCTTCGACCTGGAGCGCGACCCGGGCGACCGAGGTCATCGCCAATGGTGGGCGCGTGGTGCTGGTTGACACCCATGCGGGAGCTGTGACGCAGGCCTTGGCGGAGATCATCGCCAAGCGAGCCGGCATCACCCGGCCTGGGGGCGCGATCTACACCCACGAGCACCACGTACAAGTGATCATGGTCCTGGTCTTCGCCGAGCTGGCGGACATGTGGTCCTACATCACCCGCGACATCGTGCAGGGTCGTCGAATCGCCATCGCGTGCACGAGCGCCGAGGACGCGCGGGCAGCAGAGTACCAGGCCCGATGCTCCTTCGCGACGACGGAGCGCATCCCGCTGTCCTTTGCCACCACCGCGACCAGCGAGCTTCGGCCCGCGAGGCACTGCGCGACGTGCTGTCGAGTTGGCCATCCGTGACGTGCTCATCTACTCGCCCACGGTCGATGCAGGTGTCAGCTACGACAGAGGCGACGCACCATTCCACCGCCGGTACCTCACTTCGTCAGACACGGCTCGGAATCCCTGGCATTCGGATGGCGAACCCCAATGCAGATGAGTCGCCGCGTGCGCGACAACGCTCGCATCGATCGAGACCTCCGAGTCTGGGTCGATACGGACTGGGACCATGATGCCCCCGTGCACCGAGGATGCGGTACGCCGCGACATCGGTCTCCGCGCTGGGCACCAAGGCGATGGCTCAGATGGCCCTGACGAAGCGTGGCGGCAAGCTGACCGCCATCGGCGCGACGCCGATCACTTCGAGTTCGGTGTCGCCGTCGAACTCGCACGCCGGCTCGAGGCCCAGAACGTACTCCGTGGTGTCGTCGACGACCTTGAAGCCTCCGGCTCGACGATTCTGGCCGTCAAGCGCCGCTGCTCGGAGGACGCGGCCAAGGCCTTCCGCAAGGAGTGGTCGGCTACAAAGAAGCTCATCGCGCGACAGCTCGCGGGCGCCATCAACGAGGCCCAGCCGCTAACCTCCAGCACCTACCTCGCCATGGTCCGCAACCGCAGAATCAACACCGATGAGATGGCGCTGGCGGTGAGGCGAACTCGCGATCTCGACTTCTTCGCCCGACTCGACGAGGAGCTTGCCCTGGCCAATCTTCGCGGCGACGAGGCGACCCTAGTCCGCCGGTTCGTTCTCGCGAGGGCGTACTTGCGAGGCGACTTCGAGGAGGCACTCGGGGCCGAGATGTCCCTCGCCGACAAGGGCTATCGAGCCGATATGACTGGCAACCTCTACGCGATCGCGATCGTGCTCAAAGCGTTGCGACCACTGGGGATCGCGCAGGTTCTCCTAGGGGTGAGTCAATCCCCTGAGTCAACCATCGAGGAGGTAACGGGAAGCGAAGGATTGACTCATCGATCGGAACGGCCTGGGAAGCGCGGTGAGAGGAGGTGGAGAGTCAATCAGCGGTTCTTTATGCAACAGCGACTCGCTGGACCTTCTCGGAGAGTCTCTGGATCTTACCTGATGGGTGCCTGATGCTCGCCCAGTCGTCGATCGGTGGGAGCGGACCCCCAGTCGAGTTGCGCCTGCTCGGTCCAGCGAAGAAGCGCGCTCGACCTGGCGACTACGTGCGCGAGCGTTGGGCGTCTTCGGCCTCAAGCAGACGTCTTCGAAGCTCAACGTGACGCGTCGACGGTACGCGCACGACAGCCTACGTCTACAGCTTCGACATCGAACGTTCGAGAAGCAGCAGCCCTCTGGAGCGGCTCGGAGGCGAAGCTCTACGGGACGAAGGTCGAGCCGATCGAGAAGATCGACCCGAAGTTCCAGGAGCCGGACCCGTGCCCGTTGGAGATCGAGTGGGTCGTCCGCCGTGCGGGACGAACCGATGACACCAACTCCCGACGAGATGCTTCGTCGAGCCGCAGAATCGGCGTTGGCGGAGGAGGTGCTTGGCTGACGCGCGTCCCGGCTACGCGCTACTTTCGGCGTTTCTTGCCGGGTTTGGCGAGACACGCGCGCGTGCGATGTCGCGCTCGGCCTGGGTGAAAAGTGGCTCAAATTCGGGTTCTAGCACGAGCGTTTCCACCGCGAGATCGAGCGACCACCATCCCGAAGCTCGAAGCCCGTCGAGACAGACGGATTGTTTGTCAGGATTCGGGCTGCTTCAATCCCGCCGCAGCCGACCGCTGCGGAGTGAGGTACTTTGCCAGAAAGCCGACTTCGGTCTTTGCTCGGACGTAGAGGTCGAGCATGGCTTTGTCAAACTGTGTCTCGATGGTGGGCATAGACCTTCGCTGTCTCACACGCTCGACGAGAACGGCGCGTGCGTCAAGTCGTGCGGCGAGCGGGGTTCTCGTGAACATCCGCCTCCCCTCGTGCGTTGATGCCCCGGGCAAGTTCGCCGGCAACGACCCAACGGAGGCAGCATGCCGAATACGACTAAGGAAACGGCCATCGTCCGCTTCGAGCTTGGCGCGACCGACCAGACCTGATCGGCGGCACCCGCGGTGCGACCGCGACGCAGAACGAGAAGAGCACCATGCAGGACTGGCTCGACCTCGGCTACGACGTGAAGAGCATCGCATCCCCGTTCGAAGGGACCCTGCTGATCGCCTTCGAAAAGTAAACCCGAGATCTTGGACCAGGTGAACCTAGATACCTGAAGAACGGAAGGCGAGATCGAAGGTCTCGCCTTCCTTGTTTCAGGACCAGGGCGGTGGCTACTTCGAAACTTTGCCGTTGGTGTCGCGGACCGAGTAGAGCAGGTACCGGAACACGGTCGCGATGTCGTTGGAGTCTTTGTTCGACGACTCATCCAGCCGATCGAGAGCGTGCCGACCTCTTCAAGTTTCGGGGGTCGGCTTGCGCCGGTACGTTTCGCTATCTCTGGAGCCATCACGACTCCTTAGAGGCCGGGTCGCCGGCACGTGCCGGGGACCTGCCGGAAGTACTCGTGGTGAGCCGCGACGAGATTCTTCGCTGCTTCGGCGAGCGCTGCTGCACTGTCCGCGTTCTGAGTGCTGGAAATACTCTCTCAGGATGCTCACGAGCGCGTCATTGAAGAAGTGATTCAGGTCAGCTGTAGGCACGTTTCCCGTGATGGACACACCTGAACGGATGCCCAGCGACGAGCCTACACGTGCGACCATCGATGTCAACGGGTTGGTCGCATACCGCTGCTCAGAAATTCAGGGCGCTTCAGGACGGCCCGGGATCTTCAGTTCGTTCAGATGTCCTTCTTCCTGACCTGAACGTGCGTGCTTCGGCTGGATGAGCCGCTGCTGTCCATCTTCTTGATGACAGTGTCGTACGCGCCATCGAGGTGGAAGTACTTGAGGATCTTGATGGCAGTCGACCGATCCACCCCAGCAGCCGCGAGGGGCTTCTCGATGTCGTAGAAGCCATTAAACGCAGCGAGCTTTGCCTCGTCGTCGAAGATCGGACTGAGCACTTTCTCGACGGCGTTGACCGGGCGCCGGTGATGCCGTTAGGAATCTCTTCCTCGATGACGTTGTCGAAGCCTTCGAGCAGACCGTAGATTGTGCTGCCCGACGCGCGTCATCGGGTCTTCGGCCCGCCGCTGCAGTCGGTAGATCTCGCCGAGGATTTTGCCCAGAGACGCCGCGTCTTGAGTTGTTCTGCCGCGGTCGTCTTCGTCGTCCATGTCGTAGTCTTCGTCTTTCATGTCGGCTCTTTTCGTGTGGGGTCACAAGTGGGCACCCAGGTTCTCTTGTGACGCTCTCGGGGCAGGCAGGTAACCACCCATCCAGCAGCGTCAAACGCAATCGTCATTGCCTCTCTTTTTCGGCCACCTGCGTTCGTTGTCGTTGGCCACGCGTGGTCCGAGAAATCGACCGCGGGATCTTGACCCAGAGGCTCAGCCGAGCCGAGTCGCCGGAAATAGGTACCGCAGCAAGTTCGCTGCTGACGAGGAGAACGAAGATGGCGAAGATGATTAAGACCGTGGCCGTGTCCCAGACCTGCAGGCCCATGCTCACGGAGGCGCCGCGGCCGGTCGACCTGATGGTGACCGCTGCGTTGGGATGCTCTCGTGAAGCATAAGAACAAGGAGGTCGTGTCCTCCGCGTGTGGGATCTTGATGGCGCCGCGACGCGGCTTCGACTCCAGCGGCCTGCTGGGACGTGGCCCTATCGCTGGAGCGAGTACCTTCGAGGTGGCTGCTCGATCTCGCGTCGCAGTCGTGACGGCTCACACGTGCAAGAACTGTGTTCTCGTGTCGCTTGCGAGCGAGAAGGTGACTCTTCCCGTGAGGGACGAGTACGAAGTGCACGATTGAGGGCGCGTTGATCTGGACTCGGGGGCCTCAACCCTTCCTGACTCGGAGAGCACGCACCGTCGTGATGACAGCGCGTTCTCCTTTTCCGGTGGCTGTACCTTATCGGCCACCAAAATCGACGTTACCGTTCGAAATAAAAGGCTCAGCCGAGCCTAGGTCGCCGGTAGACGATATGCAGCATGTTCGCTGCCAAGAGAAACGAAATGCCGCGAATTGAGTTCAATCGGCGGATTTTCACGATCACGGGTGACGATATTCTGCCGTACTATCATGTGGTGCGATTGTGGCTGGCCGAAGTCGGCGGACTTCACGGACAGGCAGCTTGATGGCCTGGTACGCAGTTACCTCGGACACATGGACGGATGGGAGGAGGACTGGGAGACGACTCACGATGAGGTCTTGTCGCGTGCAATCGATCGCGATGAGCCTGGTGTCGAGTGGGAGGACTACGAGCAGGAGACCGACTACACGGACCTTGAAAACTGTCGCCACGAGATCGCTACCGCCTACATCCAGGCGTACGAGTGTGATGATGAATTTGCGGAGGAGTACGGTGAATGTTTGCCCGTGTACCCGGGCATGTACTGATTCCGGTGGCTGCCATGCGGCCACTTAACATTGAACGACCCGGCACAAACGCCGAGAACTAAAGAGGAGATAACCATGTCCGAGAAGACAGAGACTACGCCCAAGCCCAGAAATCTCCGCAGCGCAGGGACGCGTTAGATATGGAATCTGCTACGATCGCTGCTGACCTGACAGAGCACGAGTGCGATCTGGTCGATATTGATACGCGCATAGCCCAGCGTCGACTCGCTGCCCTGTTTCGCTATGGGGCGGATTGACCTCAAAACGCGCCCGACGAGGCGCAAGACACCTTACCTACCTTGCGGAATATTGGGTGCAGCCAGAGATATCTGATCAAGCCAAAGCGTAGAGCCGCTGCTTGGTGTCGAGCAACACTGAGCGCACTCTCGATCGAATATAGCTTTTTCCCGATCCGCCTCGCGCGGGTCCGAGCTATTTCGACGCGCGCGCGTGTCGTCTGAGGTGGTGTCTCGGAATTGTGTCGCTGAAAGTTATGTGTTTTTCATAGTTTGGCAATCTCGCCAAACGACACAGGAAACGCGGACAATGACGACGTACGCGATCATTCGGCACTTCCTCCGCGCCAAGCGGACCATCAAGCGTGGACTTACGCTGGAGCAGGCACAGGCCCACTGCCAGGACCCCGAGACCAGCAGCACGACCGCCAAGAGCAGCGCCAGCCAAGCGTCGCACGGCTCGGCTCGGCCGCTGGTTCGACGGCTACACCGAGGAGGCCTGACCATGACGACTCGCACCCTGAATCGCATCATCAAGGCCCATACCAGGACGCTCAATCGCCAGGAGCGCATCCACGACCGATTCTGGCGGCTCAACTCTGGCAAGGCTACGGAGGAGGCCGTCGTCAAGGCGTGGATCACCTCCTCGAACGCCGGACGCGTGACCTCAACGTCGCTCTCGTCGCTGCTGGAGGTGCGTCGTGATGTCCCGCGATCAGATCGCCCACTGCTTCCGGATTCTGGCCGGTGAGCCGGCTCGGCCGGTCGACATCGACATCGTGGTGAAGCGTGGAGGTACCCCGCGCGCACTCGCGCTCACGGCCCGGGACGAGTGGCTCGACCAACCCGCCTCACCCACTGTCGAGGCTATGGCTGCACACGTCGAGGAGTCCATCAATGCGTAACACCCTGTTCTGCCTTCTCGTGCTGCTCGCCGGCTGCGACATCGATTCGACCCACAGCACCATCGCGGAGCGCATCGCTACCCAGGAGGCGCACGTGCCTACCGCGACTGCGCTCCAGGGCATCATCTGCATCCACCTGGCAGATTCCGTCGCCACGTACGCCCTGGACTACACCCTCGGTGTCGATGACGAACTGCTCCACCTGGGCGATGTCGACACCGCGAAGCCGACCTCGTGCGCGGATGGGAGGCCCTCCACCGGCTACCTTCTCGGCAACGAGCTGGTCGACGTACACGCCTGCATCGTCGAGCTCGAAGCTCTGCCCGTCGCCTTCCACCCTGACAACTACGTCGGGCAGTGGAGCCTTGCGCTCGACCGCGCACTCGTCGCCTGCTCGACTCCGGAGGTGGCTCGATGAAGCCGGCGAAGAACCTCAAGGCGTCGGTGCTCGCGGTGCTCAAGGCTCATCGCAAGCTTGATGCCTTCACGACGCCAGGAGAGGGCTTCCACGTGGCTGTGCAGTCGCCAGGCTACATGGATCTCGTCATCGAGCGACACGGCGACCGTGTGACCATCTCGCATTACTTCCAGCAGAACGGCGATATGGTGGCCGACCCTGACGTCGAGTTCTACATCGCTGGAGATTTCGAGTGGTACCCGGTCGCCATGCAGACCCAATGGGGATATCACGTCTGCCTCGAATTTGAAGCCGGCAAGATGACCCGCCAGAACCCGACGACCGCCAAGGACATCCTCGCCTTCACCAACGTGTGGGCACGGAACATCAAGGAGCAGGGATTCAGCACTGGGACCCTACGCAAGTAGCCATTCGTCCGACACGAGCTTGTAGACACCACGAGACGCCCACCCTGGAACACCACCATGGTGGGCGTTCTCGTGTTCGAGCCGGAACTTTCTTCCCTGGCCGCTGTCGCCAAGGGACGACCCGGGTCGTGGTGGTCCGGGCTTCACGGAGGGCAGGCGATGACTCAGCGCGATCATAATAAGGGACAGCGTGACGGTTCTCGGGGCAAGTACACCCCACCGAAGCGCCAGGGCGTCGTCGACATCATCTTCCACTCCATCTTCGGCGGCGGGCCGAGCACGAAGTCGGAGAACAAGAGGGAGAAGTCGTACGACAAGGGCAACAAGAACGGTCGAAATCAGCCGCGCGGCTGTGCCGCTGGAGCTTTATTCGGGGGCGCCAACCATGTTCGACACTGTGGTGGGCGCCCTCGTCTCTAAGTAACACTCGGGTGGTAAGATCACTATTGGCACATCCACGTGGAGGTGTGCCGTGGGAGAGACCATCGAGGATCCAGGCTTCGTTTTCTTACAGAGACATCACGGCGACATCCGCGCACTCGTCATCGCGTTGGGGGTACAGATTTGCCGGGCACGAGGCTGGGACGTCGAGGATCTGGTCAGCGAGGTACAGCTCGCGCTCCATCGGAAGCAGGGTACGGGTAGCCGCTTCGATCCGAGCAAGAGTTCGCTCAGCAACTACATCATCCGCGTCTTGAAGAACCACGTGGGGCATCGCCTTGCTGCCGAGAGGACGCTGAGCCGAGACCCAGAACGCGCGGGCCGGATGCCGGTTCCTCAACTCGACGAGCTGCTCGATGAACGCGGACTCGACGACGACCAACACGCGCTCTTGGCTGCCGTCCTCGACGACGCTCGCCAGGTGCTCCGTCGAGAGGACGACATCGCATATCGGACCTTAGTTCAGTGGCTTCTCGCGGAACGGGAAGTGGCCGACCTTGGTCAGCTCTCCGGAGTGCCAGAGCGCTACCTGCTTCGCTACGTAGCGAAGCTGCTCTCGCGTCTCGAGAGGGAAGCCGATCCCAAGTGGCGCCCGACCTGGCACAAGCACAGGATGCACGTAGTCCGTCGCTTGAAGTCCGAGGTTGTCGTCGAAGAGGCCAAGGACCATTCCCCCACCCATTGAGGCCGCATCAAGACGGGCGGTTGGGAGAGTGGCGCAAAATTTGGAGGTCCTTTTCGTCCAGATCTCCCATTCTCCGTGTCGAATTTGACCTCGGGTACAGTCACATGTGCCAGCAGACAATCGATATTCGAGATCTCAAGACGGGCAAATCTTAGCGACTGAGATAGCGGCAGGTAGAGGACCTCAGGCCAAGACCAAGAAGCCGAAACCCTCGAAGCCGCAAGCCGACCCGTACAAGAAGACCCGGGCCAAGAAGAAGCTCGACCGCCTCCGGCCGATGACCACGGCAAGCCGATAAGCGAGCTGTGGAACGCGACCCGGCACGCCTTCCCGCCCGAGGTGGCGAACCGGGTTGAGGAGTTGATGCGCCGCGGACTCGGCGTGCAGCTCCAAGACCCTGTCTGGCTGGAGTTCGCGCAGCACGAGTCGATGGCTTCTCGCCTTGAGGCTGAAGGAGTCGGCACACGCACAGTCGAGCGCCTCTGCTCGAACATGCTCCAGTCGCGAAAACACATCGCGACCTTGGTGGCTGCCGGACCTGTTCGGGACGAACGACGTCCCGGTGCGTGTGCCGGCTGGGCTGGAGCTTTTGAAAGCTCACGCGTCCGCCCGACCAGGGCGACAACATTCTCGCTGAGCCGGCCGAAAAGGAACTTCCAGAGCGGTTCCGATGATGGACTTCGACGTCCGTGCGGCACCGACCGAGGAACCCGACGAGGCCGGCCCTGTAGACGACCGCCCGGCCGTCAACACGGCGCTCATGCCCTGGCTCAAGCTGCGGCACGCGCTCGGTGCGACGAGGGACAGGCGGAAGTGGCTGCAATTTATGTGCGCCGCGACGAGCTACGACCCGCTCGAATGGCAAAAGCGCTTCCACCTCGCCGATAGCGGCTCGCCCGACATCCGCGTCAAGCTGGCTACCTGCGGTGTCGGCGCGGGCAAGACGACATGTAGCACCATCGAGTCCGCAGGGATTCACCTCGTCAACCCAGGCTGCGACCACGTCATGGTTGCGCCCACCTACGACCAGTGCCGCGAGATTCTGCTTCCTCGCTGGCTCGAACGCATGGAGGAGTTGGCCGAGAATGGCTACCCGCTCCTGCGAAATCGAACTGGTCGATTCTCAGGTTCGACCCGCATTGCGGTGCAAGTATCTTTCCGTTCGGCCGAGAAGGTCGCCAACCTTCGTGGTCACCTGCTCGCTGTCGGGTGACGAGCGGTTTCATGCGGAATCCCATGGACGTGTGGGGATACGCTGTCCGGCCGTCTCCGTGACCCGCGCGCGTACGTCCGCCAGGCCATCATCACGACGACGCCCTATCAGTACAGCAACAGCGTCATCGAGCATTTCGCGCTTCAGAGATCATGCCGAGAACATCGACGACCCAGAAGAGCGAGCGCTGAGGCTTCGGTAGTGGTGGTTCTGTCGCGCAACTGACCAGCGCCAACCCAACGCTGCCGCGCGACTACCTCGAGAGTCTCGAGAGCTACAGCAAGTCGCAGTACATCCGGAGCGTTCGTGTACCCGACCGTCCATCGGACGGCGCGCGTCTACTCGGTCTACGGGGCCGGGGACAGCCACGTCATCCATCAGCTCGCGAACGGCAAGCCGCTCTACGATAAAGCGAAGCCGTACGACATCGCGATCGACTGGGGCTACCACCGTCCCGCCTTCATCTTCATCCAGTGCCATGCGGACATAGCCGTCGTTCGCCGAATTCATGCCCGAAGGCATGCCGCCGGACCGGCAACTCGACCAGTTGCGCCAGCTGTTCCTCCAGTTCGGCAAGGATCCTGAGAACGCAGCTGTCGACCGGGCCGACACGGAGCAGATAGGCCAGTTCCGTCGCATGTTCCGCCGTACGCGCGTGATCTCCGCGGTGTCGAAGCAGGAGCAGAGCCGGCTCTACGGTCGATGTTTCATACAGCGGCTGTTTCGACCTATCGATGGGGCGACCCTGCCTGTACGTCTCGCGACAACTCACGGAGCGTGGAGCAAGCGACCGCGGCGTTCATCAATCGCTGCTCAACTGCTGAATGGACTACGACCGGGCGAACACCGCTACCTCGACAACGTTGAAGCGACGGTGGTACGAGCACGCAGCCGAGTCTCTGGCTATTGCGCTCATCGGGGTCGACCGGGCGAAGGCCTACCAGCTGCGCCCGATCCAATATGGCACACGCAGGAGCTGACGATCTTAGAGCAACTTCGTCGCTTCCCGTTGAGCGGGTACAGTCCGCCCGCCTGCATCGGCAAAATCAAACCCAAAGAAGAAGTCTGGTCTCGCCTTGAACTCCACGTCGATCATTCCCGCGACCGACGACGTGGAGTTCAGGGCTGCGGGGTGCGCTGGCGAGAGATCAGCAGCGCTCCACGGGCGGCTGCGCGGCTCCATTGCCGGTTACCCTCGAAACCCTCCAGAGACTCTACCCCGACACCTGGACGACCTACAGCCCGAGACCTACCGCTACGTGGCCTGGCTATCGCGGCAGGTGGCAGACACTTACACACGGTCGCCACGCATCACGTATCTCGACCCCGAGACTGGGAATCCGCTCGACCTGACCACAGTCCAAGCCATCAGCCCGAATCCGCAAGGCCGCTGGCGTCGAAGCCGCCTTGCAGGGGGCGCACGAGGAGATGGCCGCCTGCGGGAACGGCGTCGTGTGGGTGATTCCTGTCGTCCGCGAGCTGGAGTCCGGAACGTTGCTCGGCGTTCGCTGCATCGTCGTACCGGCTCATCATCGACGTCATCCTCGCCGATCACCCAGAGTCGGAGGACGAGCGCGACGTCTCGGTGTGGCGTCTTCGCATGCCGCTTCCGGGAACGAACGGGAGCAGCCTTCAGCAGACCGGGGTCGTTCGCGTGACCTCCGAGGAGGCGGTCTGGAGGAGGCCTCTGGAGGTCTAAAGGACGCGTCCGCCTGGCACCGCCAGAGCGATACGGCACCGGAGCAACCCGACCGGCAGATCCCTGCAGTCGTCCTGCGATGGTCGACACCCAAGCCTGGCTCTTCTGGATGGACGCCTGCGAGGACGTGCTCTGGCAGGCACGAGCGCTCGACAACGGGCACACCGACCTTGGTGAGGTCGCCCGCTTCCAGGGCTTCGGCCAGTGGTGGGCAGTATTCGAATACTGGTGCTGGGCACCATCGCGGATGTGGCATGGGTACGATACCGACATCGTCGACCCCAATGGCGCAATCGGTTGCACCTCACCGACGCCTGATCTCGCCGGTACGCGCGAAGGTCTCGAAGCCTTTTTGCGTGTCGCCATCGCGAGCCAGGACCTGAACCCGGCCTCGCTGTTGAGGTCGACGGCTATCACGCCGAGGGCAAGAAGATCGAGCTACTGATCGCGACGCTCGCGCCAAGGCCATTAGCGCTCCAGCTCGAACGAGCCGAGCAGCTAAATCTACGACCTGATGCGCTTGGCTTCGTGCCCTCCGTGGCGTCGAGGTACTCCCAGCCGCTCGCCTCGTCATCCAGTACAGCACGCCACCGCTGCCAACCGACCCCTTGCATGAGCTGCAGGCGATGGAGCTCCGCCTCCGATTCCGCCAGAGCAACCCCTACACCGAGTACGCGCGCGAGTACGGGGTCAGCCTCGAGGAAGCGGTCAAGGCCGCCGACGAGAACGAACGCATCGACAAGGGCTTTGGCATCGCCGGCTCAACGACAGCACCCGCCAGGTCGCCAGACAAGGCACCGCCTACCGCTCCCGAGGTGGCGCCAGCGATCCCGGTGACGGGCACGGTGAAGAGCAACCTCAGGGAGCCGATTCCGTCGACCATCCTGCCGCTCATGAAGCCACGCAGGAGTTGGCCGGCAAGGTTGTATCGCGCGTCCACGAGGACGGCATCGCCGCCGATGGAGGGACCTTCTCGGCCTACAAGGACCGTCGCAAGCCACCCAGGAAGGGAGACCGCTTCTACTGGTCGCCGGTCGGAGCGCCACAGCCAGAGCGCAACCGGCTCGCCATCGGCAAGGGCAAGAATGCCGGCCGTGCTGCCTATGCCTCGTGGGAGCACTACCGCGATGCTCTCGGCGAGCCGCTGGCCGGCAACAGGTGAATTTCACGTGGACCGGTGAGCTATCGGAGTCCTACGCCGTCACGGCATCCTCACCGGTCCGACCTCGTCGCCGAGCCAAACAACAAGGCGCGCAAGAGTCCCTTCAGCAAACGTGACGGCAAGGCGCTCACGAACCGCCAGAATGCGCAGTACGCCGGTCGCGAGCGACTGTCGATCCTCGAACCATCCGCACAAGAGGTCGAGGAGTTCACCCAGCGCCTGGCCGATGGTGTGGCCCCGGCCGTGCTGCGTGACCTGCGAGCGCTCGACACCGAGCTGCGAAGCAAGCGCCTCATCAAGAGCGCCAACAAGCTCCTGAAGGGCACCGATCCGTTGACCCGCACATCCACAACCGAGGGTTGTATGATTCCCAAGACACGCGTACCAAGCTGAAGCTATGTACATCGACATCGGCACCGGTGTTCTCGGCCCGACTACCGTCACCACGACCCCACCACCGCTACCACCCGACGGCAACCTGCTGGCCTTCCGCCCAAGCCGGCCGTGGAGGCGCAGCAGCACCCAAGGCGGATGCTTCCGAAGTCGCCGCCATGCTCGCCGCGATGAAGGCCGAGCGCTCTTGCGCCGAGCGTGCTGCGCTGAAGGCCGAGACCGAGGCCACGAAGTCGTGGCGCGATCAGGATATCGGCGCCTTCGTGAGGCGCGAGTACGTCCGCTCGATGGGACTCATCGGCACGAGTTCCCAGACGAGCACCTCGACCTCTTGATCCCCGAGACGCGGACCCACGCACCGACGCCGGCAAGGCGAAGCTCAACGATTGGCGCGGAGAAGACCGGCGTCGCTACTTCAGCGCGCCCGTAGCTGCGCCTGTGCTCGACCCGGTCGCGCTCGCCGATGAGATTGCCGGCGGCGAGGTGCACGCCAGTCGCAAGCTCTGGTCGTCGCCACGCGCTTTCGATGCTGGCCAGCAAGTAATTGGGAGTGGCCATGTCAGGGAAGACGCACTAGAAAAGCCGAGTTAGAAGCCGCACAGCGCAACCTGCGCTGGCGCGAGACCATCGAGATGATCCGAAAGAACGGTGCGTTTGGCCGCTTCAATGGGGTCCCGAACCACCTTGCGAAGAGAACTTTCATTTCGTTCGCGTAGGTTTGAAGGGTGATAGCCGCGCCGAGAGGAAGACACTCGACCTCTGCGACAAGGGCTACATGATCGCACCACCCGAGGTCCGCGCGGTTGGTTTTGAGTCCGATGGCGACCGCGCCTTGATCGTCTGCGCGAGTCCCGAGGTGTACCGCAACTTGAGCGACGACAAATGGCTACGTGCGCAGGCCCTTCGCGAGCGTTTGAAGACAACCACGGTAGCCGAGATTGAGGACAAGCTCAGGCGCTCCCTGCCTCGTGGTGCCGACGTTTCCGTGACCGCCATCCTTGGGCACGGAAGAGGGCGCGATGCGCTCGGACATGGAAGCCGCTGCTCGTCAGAATGCCAAGCGCGGAGGCCGCTGAGAGTCGAAAGCACGGTCGTAGAGAGTGCCAGGTACGGTTCAGAAATCCTGCCCCCACTCGGGGGTCCGCCCCGACAAGGAGACTTTCACAGATGGCAACCTCGGCACTTTCAGTTTCCAACGTAAAGCAGAAAGACCTGCTCACGCTATTCGCTGGCGCGAACCAGCATGTAGGCTTGCTCCGCCCGGAATGGCAAGACGTCTTCGATTGGGAATATCGATCCGACGTAAACCAGATCCAGGTTGGCAACATGACCGGCGTCCCGCTTTTCTCCGCCATACGGAGAATGACGCAATTACGCCGAGCGCGATCGCAGCTCTCGACGCCAAGAATCTGACTTACGGCATCTTTGCGGCATCCGTCACCTTCGGCCACTACACTCTTGCTGAAATTGAGACTATCGCGGGAAGGTCATCAGCCGTCTTGGCTTCGCGGCCATGAGCACCGTGCGCAACGCGGCCGCGGGCGTTGCGCTCGCTGCGGCCTTCACCTCGTCCAGCGGCAACCACGCCGTCCATGGAACCAAGGCTTCATCGCGACCGACCACGAGATGGTGGGTGGAACTCGCTCGAACAAGATCTCGTCAATCTACGATCGCGCGGCCTACCTCACCGCCCGAAACGGCATCGCCACTTGGGACGACTACCAGGGCGGTGGGATGGTCTACGATCTCTCTGGTGCGGGTCTCTTCGTGACCTACCACCCGAACAACCGAGAGGCGGTCAAGCAGTCGTTCCTCTCTAGCGTCACCTCCAGCCAACAGCAATACAACGTGGCTTCCGAGGACGATGTAACAACCGTCGAGTACGCCCCTACATGACGGACGAGGACGACGTTCTCGTGTCGACTTGATTGAATGGCGCCAAGCCCTTCACCTGCTGGGAGCGCCAGGCCCTGATGCTGGTGTCTGGTATCGACGCGACGAAGGCCAACGCCGAGATCGTGACCTGCCACCTGGCCTACGGCTTCGGCAACAAGGCACACCTGACGGCGTCTTCGGCATCACCTCCGATTGACGGCGCGCCTTGAATGGACCCCTTCCGAGCACACGCCGGGAGGGGTCTTCGTCTACAGCAACCGAGGTTGTAGATAATGGCACTTGAGCTGGTGAAAGACCAGACCGCAACGGTCACGCTGACCCCCTGGACATCCGCACGGCGGCGTCTGTCCAGCTCATCAACCTCGTCGGGTACGTCGTTGGCCACGGCGACAGCTACGCTCGACAGCGTCAACACGACCATCAGCTCGGTCGGCTCGACACCCGACGTCATGACCCTTGGCTCCGTCGCCGGCATCGTCGCCGGTGGCGAGTATTGGCTGACAGCCGCCGAGGGCGGGTCCTCCAAGGTCCGTGTCTCGAGGGATCTCGGGTTCGACCGTCACGCTCGAGTCTCCGCCACCTGGCGACGCCGGCCGCGAGCGACACGTTCAAGGGCCTGACCTTCACGGCGTCGATCTCCAACTCGCCGTACCTCAGCAGCCGGCCTCAACTACCGCTTTACCTGGTCCGTCACCGTAGGCGCGGACTCGGTGTTCTACCTGGCGGAGCAGGCTCACGTGCCGGACCCGGACCTGGAGAACGGTGACCTCTGACGACGCCTTCCGCCTGGCGAGCACCTGGCACCCGAGCGGGCACGTAGATCCCAGACGCCGGGATCTGGCGCGGGTTGGCGGAACGCGCATGCGAGCGGGTCCGTACACAACTCACGTCGACCGAGGACTACCCGCACCGCGTAGGCGACCATGCCGTGTTCGCCCGCTGCGGCGAGATCGCCCTGCGCATCGAGCTGGCGTACCTTGGTCGTGTCCCTGCTGGCTACGACGCGGGAACGTACGTCGAGGACCAGGAGAAGTGGCTCCGCACCAGCGCGTTCGCGAGGTACCTGGGCGGGACGTGCGGGTCGACCGCAACGACGATGGCGTCGTAGACGGGACCGAGGTCCGCAGCGTCAAGAACGTGGGATCGTCCGAATATGAGGGGCCACGAGCTACGTATCCTCATCATTCAGCGGATTTGCGCAATCACGCCTGACTTGCAGGCGCACGCTCGCGACGTTTTCCGCTACGACCCCGACCAGACTTCCGATGAGCCGGCGGCCTGACCGATCTTTCTGCCTGTGCAGGGCCAGCTGAGTCGCTCGGAGTCCTTCACCACCAACCAGCTGCGGACGACGTTCCGCTTGGTCGCGGAGAGCTACGTCGACGACCCGGAAGTCGGGAAACGAATCCGCCGATGGCGAGCAGATCATGCTCGCTTCAAGGTCTCAACGCCTCTGTCCACCTGACCTATCTGGCATCCCTGATGGATTGCTCGGTGAGTGGGTGCCGAATGACAAAGGCAATGGCCAGATCGAGGCGTGTATCACCGGTCGGATTGCCGGGAGCTGGCAGCCTGACCGGCATTCCTGTCCCGAGCTGAAAGTACGAGCCAATCGGCCACCTGTACGGTCCCGCGAGATTTCCAAACTCGCGAGGTGACCGGTGGGATTTCCGACCAACATTGGCCAGGCATTCATCAAGGAGCAGGCCAGCCTGGGGGACGGCTGAAACCTCCTTCAGCACGTCGACCGACCTCATGTCCTATGCCAGGCGTTCCTGCCCCAGTTGGTGCAGGAGGTCATCAGCGAAGCCTTCCGGGGTGGGTCTTACAACCACATCGTGACGCCTGGCCCGAAGATGGGCGCCGAGTTCCAGCCGCGCACGCTACAAGGAACATCGACGACCACACCGAGCGCGAACCCTGGCGAGACCCAGACAGCCTGTTGATGAAGTCGGTGCTCGGGTCGACTGCGGCCATTGGCTACAAGGCGGCGATCAACGGCTCCGGCCACACAACCAGCTCGGTCAAGTACACGGATGGTGACCTCGCCACGACTTGGTCCGGCATGGGTGTCCGTTTGCGACGGTCGCGGCTCCCACAGGTCGAAGCATCGCTCGGGCGAAGACCATCGACACGGCATCGACACCTGATGCGCTCACGCCTTGGTTCACGTTGCCGGGTGTCCCGACAAATAGCTCGGTGTCGTACGGCTCCCGCGTCCAGTGGTTGAGCCTGGCGCAGCCAACGCCGTTCACCGCGCAAATCAACCTTGGCCAGAGCGATGGCAACGCCTGCGTTCGATTCCAAGACTCCGTTTGCACCAGTGCGACTCCGATGTTGTCGCCGCCCAGCAGCCGAAGATCACCTACGGGGTGCAAGGCCGGCTTGGTCCATCGCCGGATCGTGGACCCCGGGTCCCTACGCCAACGCTTACCCTGAGCTGCCCGCCAGCTTCCTGGCCAACGGCGCCAAGCTCCAGTATGGTGGCTCGCCGACGACCATCCCGAGCGTGAAGATCGAGATGACGTCGGATGTGCAGCCGGCCAAGGACTCCGGTAGCACCGATGGGTTCGCGAAATGGATCGTCGTCAATCGCGAAGTGAAGATCACGATTACGGCACTCGTGACCACATACTCGACGCTGAACACGCTCGGCTCGGAGACCGGCACTGGCTTGCAGCTCGACCCTCTGCACGACCCCGGGCTCCGGCGTCTCGGTCTTCCTGCCGAACTACCAGATTGCGGAGTTCGACACCGACGAGGACGCATCCGGCCTGGTGGTCAGGAAGATGGTCATCAAGTGCCGCACCACGACTGCGGAGACTGGCGCAAACGCTGCGAACCTGCAATTCCGCATCGGCTTGTTTTGATCGGAGACGCCTGATGATTCTCTTGTCACATTCATCTGACCGCACCGAACTCGTTTGCTCGCTCGACGAGGACGTGACCTTGAAGTTTGCGCCTCAGTCCGGGATGAGGACAGGGTGCTTTTCAAGGAGCCTGTTCGCGAATCGAGAAGTCCGATGCGTTGGCTACGTCGCCCAGAAGTCGACCTTGTAGGCTCGGGCGCCCTTGTCATCACAGTCCGGCCGCTGAATCGGAACGAGCAGTTTGCGTGCACCGGCGGAATGCGTCGCTCACGACGGAGAGCATAGCCGAGGCCAACTTCAAGGCCTGCTCGCTTGCACCCGTCGCGGTACAAGGAAAGGCGTCGATGCCCGCACGCCGGCAGAGGTGGCGGCTTTCCTAGAGGCGTTTCCTGCTGCGGCACGCTGAGACTCTTGGCGAGCGGGTACTCGACCGGTGTGCGGGTTTTTTGCACCCGAGCGCCTGAGGGTCGTCCCGTGGTTCCCAATCCTGGCGACCCTCGGTGGGCTTCCCCGCGCAACTGGCACCGCACCGGGTAGCGGGGCGAGGTCCGAGTGCGACAAACGCGCTCAGAGTTCATAGGCCATCGCTTCGAGACCTGCCCGGTCAGGGCAGCCAGCGAGGACCCAGCGGTCGCCTACATCTTCGACCTGGAGCGAATCGCGGTGTGGGAGTTCAGCCCTTGAGTGGCTACCCGGACAACTACGCGGCTTGGGTCCCAGACGGGCTGGCCATCCTGAAGCTCGAACGCGAACGCGTGGAGGCACACCGAAAGCGCACTGAGGAGATGTAATTGGCAAACGCGGCGAAATTGGAGGTCATCGCCACGGCGCAGGACAAAGCCTCCGCCGTCTTGGCCGGTGTGCGCCGCGAGCTGAAGTCGACCGAGCAGCAGCTACAGGCGACAACGGCCGTACCGTGAAGACGCCGACGTTTCGGATGTCTTCGCCAAGGCCCAGAGCCGCAAGATCCGCGAGACCGTCAAGGCCAACGAGGCCAAGGTCGAGGAGTGCCGCCGTAGTGTTGAAGCGGCTCGCGAGGCCCGTAGCTGCTGCTGCCGCTGAAGCCCAAGGCGGTGCGACCAAGAAGCTCGGCGACCACGTAAAGAGCGCGTCCTGATTCCAAGAGACCTTCAACAAGGCCATCGGCCTGCGGGCTTCGCGGGCGCCATCATTGGTGCCGTCGTTGCGTCGCAGGACCTGTCGCGTCGCTGAGTTCGTACCACAAGGCCATCAAGGCCGCCGATGAGGTGACGGAGACGTTCCGCGCTCGTCTCGTCGACTTGAAGGCCAGCAACTCGACTTCGCAAAATCGGGACTCGACGACGAAATCCCGGGCGCAGGTTGAGGCGGCGCAGAAGCTCTTTGAGGCGAACACCAAGCTTCAGGTTCAGGAACCGAGCGCATCACGGAGCGAGGCCTTGCCGCTGCTGTGAAGCGGTCTGCCGAGATCCAGACGATACTGGCGACCAACTGGGGTCTCTCGCTCCTCGAGCAGATCGGCTACGGTAGCTACTGTTGGCTACCGCGGGAAGATCCTCCAGTACGGACACGACATCAGCGATTCGCTGTCGCTGAAGCCGCCAACATGCCGTTGTCGGCTTCGCCGTTCGTGCCCGCGGTGACTTCGCGGCGCTGGCTCAGAGCGCACAGAGTGTGGGCCTTTCGTTCGCTTTGGCTGCCTCGCCTCTCGGCGCGATGATCGATCTCGCGCGCAAGGCGCGAAGCAAGGATGACGTCGTCGTCAAGCCGTCATCCGGCCCGACCAAGGCCCAACAGATTGCTGAGGCGACCCGCGAGCTGCGAGTCACCGAAGCCGCCAACGAGCAGAGCTGCCTACGTGTCGCGCACGAGAACACGCTCGCGAAGATCGCTGAGGACCGACAGCAGCGCTCCATCCCTGCGGAGGTGGCCGACATCCGCGTGAAGACGGAGCAGGTTCGCTACGCGAAGGAGCTGGCCAAGATCGAGTCCGACCGTGGGGACCGCATCGCGGACCTCGTCGCGGAAGGTGAGCTCGCCCGCGAGACCAACGAGCACAAGAAGGCTCAGCTCGAACTCGACCGCGAACTGCTCACCATCCAGCAGCAGTACATCCGTGGTGAGCTTGACTTCAAGCCGAGGCTGAAGCCCGCAAGGACGCAGCCCGAGGCAAGGCAGCGGCCAAAGAGCGCGAGCTTCGCGAGAAGGACGTCAAGGACGCTGAGAACGCGAGAAGGGACGAGGAGGAGAAGGGATTAAGCGTTCGATGAGCAGGGCAAGCATCGAGAAGATCGGCGACTACGCACGGTCGGCTTCACCTGCGCTGAACCAGCTGAGCGAGGGACTCGGTGGAATCTCCGACGCCGTTGCGCACGGCATCGACCTGGGCCGAGTACGAGCGAGGGCAGTCGTCGCTTGGTGATACGGTCGCGTCGACGCTGGGCACGATGGGCGCAGGCATTGCCGGCGCCATCAAGGACAAGCGCGCACGCAGGCCTTCGTCGAGGGTGGCTTCGAGACGGCGGCCAGCATCGCGTCGTTCGCGTCCGGCAACATCCCCGCTGGTATCGGCCACGCAGCCGCTTGCGGCATCGTTCTTCGCAGTCGCGGCAACTTCCGGTTCTTGGTGCGAAGTCGTCCGGTGCGAGTGCGCTGAAATCCGTGAGCGTGTCGCCCAGCTCGTCTGGCTTCGGCTCGTCCGATTCAGCGGCCGTCCGGCCAACACCAATCAGACCGTAATCGTCCAGTACGCAAGGGGAATTGTCTACGGCATGGGCCTCGATGTCGCCAAGGCGTCGGCTGCGACGAACACCAGCTTCAGGCACCGAATGCAAAGGCGGAGGTTCTAATGGCAATCACAGCAATCGACGGCATCGTGGCCGGAATGCGGTCTGCCGGAGGACACTGAAAGTCGGCGCGACCATGGAAGCCGCAGGCGTTTGGCACTCTTGTTCTACACGACCGGGCGGCCTGGAGCCGCTACCGCACCGAGCCCAGGCTTGGCCGGGGCGGCTTTTGACGACCTACGCGGGACAGATCCCCTGGTCGAATCCAGTCTCCGGCAACACGTATCTTGCTCGCTTTGAGGGGATCGTCGACGACCGCCGGCATGCTCTATTTGTGCGATCGACTTTGGCATAATAGCGGCTTCGCAGTCACAACCACCACCGCGCAGACAGTCAACTCGCTTTGGCCGGCTCGTGATTCGCCGGTGCGACGTCTGGCGCAAACGTGATGGTCGGCATCGAGGTCAGCACCGCGACGACCAACGTTTCCGCCGTCACCAACATGACGATGACCTACACGAACTCGGCTGGAACCGGGTCACGCACAGGCACGATTGGTGAGCTTCCGGCGACAGCGGTGGCCGGAACCTTTGTGCAGTTCCAGCTCGACAGCGGCGACGTAGGTGTGAGGTCGATTCAGTCGTTGACTCTCGGAACCAGCCTCGTGACGGGCAATGGGTCCACCTGGTCGCGTACAGACGATTGTCCTCTTCCTCAATATCAGCCGAGACAACACCGGGCTGCGCTCGACGCTGTGACGAGCGGGGCACCTCAGCTCTACAACAACACCGTGCCCTGGCTAATTTGGCAGCCGACCGCTACCACCGCCGTCACCATTCAGGGTTCGATGGTTGTGACGCAGGGGTGAGCCGATGAGCACCCCAGGCATAGGCGCTTTCCCGCTCTGCTCGACATGGAACTCGGTCCCTTGGCTCATATCCAGGGGCGACCGGACGAGTGCCACCGTCGCGGCTCAGTGGTTCTTCGGTGCGCAGCCAGCGGGTAAACCCAACCGGGCTTGATCTCGTCGCTTTCGGAGGTGGTGTCGGGGTGGACAGGCACCATCGTGCTTGGTGTCGGCACGACATCGGCGAGCGTACAGCCCAGCTCCAGAACCTCGGTTGCTGAAGTGCTCGACACTATCGTCAAGCGAGCCAAGCCAGTACGTGGCGGCACGTGGTCCTGGAGCATCTCGATTTCAGGTGTTGCGACGATCACGTCGACATTGAACTTCCAGCTCATCGTGACTGGCACGGTTCGCACTCGTCTCGGCTTCACTGGCATCTACGCGGGTTCGACCTCCTACACTGCGGGTGCTGCGGCCTACGCGACCATCGTGCCTAGCGACGGCCTTCGTCTCGACGGTGCCGAGACCTTGTCGCGCTCAGGTGGCGCCGACCGTGCTTCGACGGAAGCTCTCGACAACCGGGGTTGTGCATTCCGCCGAAGATGGTCGCTGGACGCTCTATGGCGACTTCTCCGGGAGCTGGTCTCCTCATCGACGACCCTGATGGTCGGGTCACCCCGACGCGAACCTTGCCGGCTCCTGGGGTGGCAGGTTGCGCGTCCAGGGGGTCAGCCGGCAGCCATTCGGCAAGCGGCCCGACAAGACGTACCTCGAAGTTCAGGTCACAGGGTGGCTGATGAACGCGTACTCCTCGTGGTCGGCAGGGACCTGCTGGTTGTTCGGCTACGTCGACACCAACGCGCCCGGCTACCAGAAGCTCACCATCGGTGGGACGACCATCACAGCGACGCCGGCCTACGCGGTGTTTCCGACCTTCTTCGAGAACGTTGGCGGCGACATCGGCGCTGCGGGGCTGGGCGCTGGACGTCGTCGACGACAGGACCGGGCAGTTGCCCTGGTCCTTCAGCCATGGTCCAGGCCTCGGACCGACTCTCGCATGGCTCTTGGCTTCGACGCCGAGCCCGCGAGCTGGATAGGCGCAGGTACCGCGCTTCATGCCGTTCATGCCGTCGCCCGCAGCCATCCCGTTGCTCTCTTGTGAGGCCTCGCGGGTCGACAGAAGCCAAGAGCGAGAGTTCAAGCTCGACCGCTTCGGACGTGGCCATGGCTTCATCTTCGGCAACGCCGACCTGTGGCGCTTCCACCTCGTGCTCGAGGCGCCGGCCAAGGCTTCTCTCGAAACGGGTTGGTGCCTGTCGGCCGAGTCATGGTCTCGCCATTCTCCATCAACACCCATTTCGCTGGCGAAGCTGATCACATGACCCTCGGTCACACCGGCTACGTCGACGGCCGCGTGTTCGGGGTCGAGAACTGCTCATGGCTCGACAACACGGCGGCCAGGAACGTCTACGCGGTAGACCTTCTTGTGGCTGTGGAGGTGGCGTAATGGCCAGCTCCATCGACACGCTGTTGAGCCGGGGCTACGCTACGCCCTCGCCAAGGTCGAAGGAATCGGCACGATCTTCCCTGAGACGATTCCGCGCCTCGCGACCGCCGACGGGGAACCTGCGACCCCATCAGGCTACTCGGCTCGACCTGCGCCGCGCTCTTCTTCGATGACGCGCAGAGCATGACCCAGGAGATCGATCGCGAGACCGGCATCGCGAGAGGCGATGCGCTCGAACTCGCTTTGCCTGGGAGCTACCTCAACGATGACGGCATCGCCTCGACGCTGTTTCGTCGTCCATCGCGTCGAACCCGCATCAATGAAGATGAATACGCCGCACAACGAGACCGCCTGGGACATGGAGTCCGTCTCGGGTTGGTCGACAGGGCGACTACGGCTACATCGGTCGCGAGCGCGTTCGCATCACCGGCATCAGCGGCTCGACGCTGACGGTCACTCGTGGCTCGGACATCGGCTTCCGCTACGGCTACCAGGGCGGCATCGCCCACGAGCTTCAGCTTCCTCACCGACCGCCCGGAGATCTCGGCGCGGCCGCGTGCTGGAGATCGTGCTCCATGTGCTCTCGCCCGAGGGTCGCATGCTCGACACGAGGGGCACAGGACCCATGCCGTCATGTGGCGCGGCTACATCGACGCCGGAGCCACGACCTGATCTGCTGGGCATGATCATCCGTGCGTTGCCTCTGTACCGCCTCGCGTCGCAGCCCATCGGCTACGAGCTGATGGTCTTGTTCTGCCGGACCCTGCTGACCCTGGCAGATCGGCAACACGCCGATCGTGGTCAACCAGCAGCTACATCACCGTTCAGGGTGCCTACTCCGGCCCAGGCTCCGGCACCTTTACGGCCTGCGCGCCGACCTACACGACCGAGACCGTAACGAGCCTCCGCGGTGGCTGGCGAAGCTTCAGACCGACTCAACACTGCACTCACCGGGCAGCTCCTGGTACACGGCCGGCGAGGCCTTCGTGGGCCTGACCGAGGACACCGCGGCGTCGCACACCTACGAGACGTCGCCCAGCGGGACGGTCTACCTCAAGATCCTCTACACGGCGTCGTACACGCTCTCCATCACAGTCAACGTCATCCCGACCTCGGACCTCTACTGGATGGCGGCGATCACCACGAACGGCGACCGCGACCTGTACAACCAGCCCATCTACCACTTCCGGCGCGACATCCGGGCAGCGCTTACCTTCCCACCTGGGTCGTGGCTGCCGGTCCGACAGACCGAGGGGCAGGGTGGCAGGATCTTGGTCATCCCATCGTCAGGTGGCGGCTTGGTCGAGGTCGACGATGCGAAGGAGCTTCTGCGCTGGGACCGCATCCTCGGACGCCTCGACGCCTCGACGGGTGACAACGCCGGTTCACCTGACCGAGCGAGGCCGGTGGCACGACCTCGACCTCCAGGCGGCACGAGTTTGAAGTTCGTCTCGGGCTCGAGCGGGAAGGTTGGCGAGACCGGGTTGACGTTGCTCGAATCCAGCGGCACCGGTGGCGACCGAGGAGCGTACGACACGCTCGACGTTGGTTCCCGGGCTTGGCATCGCAGAGGGCTACATCGGGTCGACCCTGAGCACCGACCTCGACCTCTACGGCCAGTCGATCGACGCCTACAACGATGGTCGCACGAGCGTCGAAGACCTGCTTGGTGGCTGGCTCGCCTTGTCCGGCAAGTGCCCGGTCCAGAAGCGGGCAAGCGACGGAACGATGGCGCCGAACATCGTGGACGCGCTGCCGTTCGCCACGACGTCGCAGACGCTGACGTTGACGACCGCCGACGTTGAACTCAATGGGTGTTGCGACCCCAGAGCCGATGGAGTTCCCGACGGAGATCAAGAAGCGTGAGCCGGGAGTCGGTCGTCAACGAGGCCTCGCCCGTCATCGTGGCAGGACCGCGTAGCCATCCAGGCGAGCGGCTGCGCACGCAAGACTTCAGCGTCCTGGCATGAGCGAGACCGCGGCCAGCGCAGCTTCGCCGGCCTCCGCCAGCCAGCGGTCTCGGGACCCAGGTCGCCACCGCGCGTCTGTCGCGCCGGCTGCACGCTGCAAATCGGCGATGGGGTGGCGGTGATGGTCGCGCACCCGACCTTCTACGACTGGTCGACCGGCACCCAGGCTCCGGCTTCCATCGCGGGCCGCATCATGCGACTCGTGGACCCCTTGGGACAACCGGCGAAGCCTGACCTGCATGCTGGCGGGGGTAATCGCGGAGGGCCTGTATTTTGTGCCCCACCACCAAGGTCACCGTCGTCACGACCACCCGATTCTTGAGGTCGACGTGAACTCGCTCCGCGACATCTTCTCGCCCGACCTCGCGAACATCACGTGCCGCGTCTACAACCCTGGAGCGGAAGCCACGGAGACCGAGACGGTCACGTACCTGATCTTCGATCCGACGCACCTTCGACGGACCTCAGGAACGCATCCGGCCTGGGTCGCTGCGAACAAGACGCGGGTCACCTTCACGGACCTGGGCGGCGGCAACAACGCGGGCGTCGAGGCGGCGTTCCTCTTCCAAACAGCAGCTCGAAGCTGGGGAGCCCGAGCCATGGCCTACTCACCGATTGCACCCTCGTCCCTCGTCGTTGGTCTGCCCGGAAGCGATGCCGACTTCGGCACGCTGCTCGAACATCGACGGCGCGTATGTCGACCACACGCCACCGATCATCAACTGCGGCGTCTCGCTTGAAGTCACGGTCACGGCGGCCACCACGGTTGCCGAGTTCTTGATCCCGGGCAACCTCGACAACTGCGTGGTGCGCCTCACCGCTTACTGGCGAGGAACTACCGGCTTCACGGCGACGTTAGGGTTCGCGGTCACCGACGGCATCACAACCGACACGGCGACGACGACAGCACGACCACCAACTACGCGTCAGCCACCGTCGACGTGACGCCCACAAGCGTCGGTGTCGCCGGCACTCCGAGGTTCGGGCAGATCTCGCTCAAGACTTCGAGCGCTGGGCAGCTCGCACGCATCGAGCCACCCATCTGGCCTTCCCTGTCCTGCCGTCCAGCTACCTGGCCGGCATCCCGCAAGCCAGCGGTACAGCCAAGGTTGCTTCCTGGGACCTCGACAGCACGTCTGGCGTTCCCTCGGAGGTTGCCGGGCGACATGTCGAACAACGTCATCTACCTGGCCAGCGACCGCCCACATGGCTTGGTGTCGGCCTGGAATGCCCGGCGCTGGCACCGCCGGCGGAACGAACCGGCCAGACTTCACGGTGACGTCCAGCACCTACACGTTGGTTGATCGCTTCATCTTCCCGACTGGCGACACCGAGCGCCGCAAGTACAGGGTCGGCCTGAAGCTCTCGGGTACCAACCCCAACGCGCGCATCGTCTGCGGTGGCTACACCTACGAGGCGACAGCTTCCGGCTGGAACCAGGACACGCCGACCATCAAGACCTCCTGGCACGTTTCCGGGTTCGTCTATGCGCTCGACCTCGGGCGGAACGGCGAACCTCGACACCCACCAGATCCTTAGGGAGGCTGCAGCTTGAGCCGAGCACCAGAATACGGGCCGGCTCTCGACCAGCTCGACGCCATCACATCTTCGACCTGGAACCGGCACGAATCCGCCACCTGCAGCGCCCGGACCAGTACGTCCATGCGCTCTACTTCGGGCTGGGGAGGAGCAGGCGTCTACATCCCTCTGCACCTCAACAAGACCGACACGCCGGACGACCCACAAATCAAGGTCGGCATCCCGCCGGCGTCGAGTACGTCGAGATACGCGCTCGTCTCGCACGGTGGGTCGAAGGGGTCCACCTCGACACTTGTCATCGCGTCATCGAAATACCGGCCCAACCACCATCTCGTGGCAGGAGAACGGTGGCGGCGACACCCTCGAAGGCGCCTTCGTCATCGGGACGAGCGCCAACGCAAGCGACGCCGATGGGCCGCTACAGGCTGCTCGGGCGTCTCCTGGCGATGGTCAGTACGACACCTGGACGCCTACCTACGACCAGGGCAACGGCAATCTGTGGGGTCTGTTGGTTCGGCCGATCCACACACCGCGATAAGAGGGGACCTCGTACGCCGGTCCTCTCCGCTCTCGGTTAGTGCATTCGTTGCGGCCATCCATCAGCGTGCGGAACGCTTCGGATGCCTTCTTCTTCACCTCCACATCGGTCTTGGGGTCTTCGATGAGCTGCAGCAAGCTCGTCACGGCGCAGCATCGAAGGCAGTCTTCACGTCACGGGTCGGTCTCTGTTCCATCAAATTCCCTTTCAGAACGGAGCGCCTCTGCTCCGCGATCGGGTGTGGCGCCCGCAGCGGGTCATAACACAGGCGATTTCTATACCAATTGTTTTCTGAAGGCGCCTTAGTTTAGGCGGGCCGCAGGGACTTCGGGGTTGAATACGTATTCATACGGCTCCATCCGTTTTCGTGATCTGCGCCGATTACGACCGTCGCCCGACGTCACCGATGTTCGTGAACGCAACGCGGCGCAAGTAGATTTTCTTGATCACGGGTATTTTGCCCTCGGCGCCAATATCTAGGCCGTTGAGCGCCAGAATTGCGCAGGATCACGGGTATTCGGTCCTCCGACCAACATCTAGGCCGTTAGCCGCTAGAATTGAGTGGCAGTGCTGCCGCGCGACTTGATCAGGCGGTTGAAAGTACGACCTAACCCGCACCCCGGTACGGTCCCGCAGAATTCACCAATCTGCGAGGCGTAAAAATGGCGTACGGCGGCGAGAACACGATCACGGTGACAGGCTGGAGGTCAGCGGGCGCTCCCGATGAGCTTCGAGTCGAAATTCAACCGCGTCCTGACTCACAGGTATCAAATCACGGCGTCCGAGCAGATGGCGCCTGCCGATACCACGGTCGAGACCGCCAATCTCCAGAAGCTCACGATTCCCGCCGGAACTCTGAAGGCTGGAGACCAGATCAAGATTACCCGTTTCGGTCAGGTCACGACCAGAACGGCACCAACACCATCGCGAGCGCCCTCAAGATTGGTGGCGCTGCTGGTGTTTCGCTCGCGGCTGTAGCGGCCTACGACGCTGCTACCAGCGACATCCACGAGCTGGAGGCCGACCTCGGTTCGAGGTGGTGGGTGCCGCTTCGACGGCGAAGTTCCACAGCCGAGGCAAGAGCTGGCGCACGGGTGGCAGCGACGCGCACCTAGCGGTTGTCGACAATACGTCAATCTCGACGAATGCCGCGATCGACATCGTCTACACGCAGGTTTGGTCGGCAAACAGCGCGTCCAACCGCTTCAAGCTGTACATGCTGCGCGCGGAAATCTACCGCACCCGCCAGGCCTGGGCGTAATCCATGGCCATCGACCACCGGCACTACCGCACGGCGCAGGTGTTCACCGAGCCGTACATGCTCACGCCCGCAAGCATCGCCGAGGGCAAGGCGATAGTCATTGGCGGTTCGGCGACCATGACCCAGGCTACGTGCTCTGTGATGGCCTGCTTCAGGTCACCGGCGGAAAGGACGTCTACGTCTCGACCACCCTGACTGGTGCGGTCTCCGGTACCGGCCGGTTCCTTGTTCCTGCGACGACTGGCAGCCTTGAGGTACGCGGCGAGGTCGATCAGCTCGTGCTGTTCAACGCGAACGGCCTGAGCCAGCACCGATGCGAAGTTCCAGGCCTCGCGAACCGCACGCAGGAACGGTGGCAAGGAAGCGGGACACCCAGGACTGGCGAGTTCGTCGTCCGCGCGACACCGGTCAACAACAACACGGTCGTCTACTCTATCCCGGTTCGATACGGCCTGACGGTCTCTGCCATCAAGACGTGGTCGAAGACGGTGCCCACGGGTGCAGCTTGTACCCTCGCCGTCGCTGGTGGCGGCCACAACCTGCTTTCGGCTACACCGTCGACCTGACCGGCATAACCACCGTCACCCTGCAGTCGCAGACGTTGACGGCGACCACAGCGAATCGCGACCCTCGATGCAGGCGCCACAATCACGCTGACCATTGTCGGCGCGAATGGGCTTACGCCTGGCGATCTGCCCGTCGCGGTTGCGTACGTGCTGCGGTAATTCGGCCAATAAGGCATTCTATACGTGGAGCAATTTGCGCCAGCAAAACGAGAACAAACAGGTCCGAGGGATCGACGTTTCGCCATGGCAAGGACACGTTGACTGGGCAGCGGTAGCCACGGCAGGGCTTCTCGTTCGCCTACATCAAGGCTGACGAGGGCAACACCTACACCGCGCCGACCTTCAAGGAGCAGTGGAGGGTGCTCGCGCCGCTGGGATGCTTCGAGGCGCCTACCACTGGGTGCGCATCCGAACACCGACGCCATCGCCCAGGCCAGGCACTTCGTTTCGGTCAGCGGGGGTGAGCTCGGCCCAGGTGACCTACCGCCAGTGCTCGACCTCGAAGTGTCGGACGGAGTGAAGCCGGATGCGCTCGCCGTTTGGGCACGGACCTGGCTCGAAGAGGTCGAGAGGCTGACTGGCCGATGGCCGATCCTCTACACCGGTCCTGCCTTCTGGAAGTACAGGCTTTCACCAGCGAAGGAGACGGCGCTCGTCCTCACGAGCTGGCCGGCATGGTGGGCGCAGTACGGGGCCGCTGGGCCGTCCGGCTGCCCTTGGGAGCGCCGGACCATGTGGCAGAATGCATGCACGGGCTGTGTTCCCGTGGGGTCAAAGGCAACTGCGACACCAACATATTCTATGGCTCGCTAGACGAGCTGGCGCCGGACGCCGGGCGCGTGCTGTAAGCCAGCACAGAGGTCAATATGAGACTCATATCTAAAGTTGTACTCGTGGTGCTACTCGCACCTATTCTCGTCGCGCTCCCAAGCTGTCTGGCTCGCCAGGTGGTCATCGAGCACGAGGCAGGCATCGAGATAAAACAACACCCCTGCCGACTCGGTGGCTACGGTCGACGGCGATCAGGTTTTCCAGATGGACGGCTCGAAGAACAAGGTGAATTGCCCCGTGGAGGGAGCCGTGACGATACCGCAACCATCGACAGCCTGGGCAGACGTCAAGCAGGACTCGCGCGTTCAAGAAGCGATAGACGAGGCACTCCGCGTAGGCTGGTTTGCTGCCCGACGAGGTAGAAGTCGCAGCCAAGTTCGCAATCAGCTACGCACTCAAAGCCGCACTAAAGATTCTCGGCATAGAGACTGGAAAAGTCATCGTGGAGGCAGGACCAGACGCCAAGATAAAGATCAGGATAGGGAGATAACATGACAGAACCCAAGACAACCCAACCTAAGGCCAAGAACAAGACGAAGACAATCGCAATCATCTGTGGTGCTGTTGTCGCGGTTGCCACATCGATTGGAGGCGTCGTCAAAGCCAGCAATGGCGACGAGGGTTGTCGAGCTACCTGTCGCTAACCCGGCAGTAGTGGCAGACCGCGTAGACCGCATGGCGGTGGACGTCGACGCCATCAAGAAGGACGTATCGAAGATCGATAGGAGCCTGGTCCTGATCAAAGACAAGCTCGGCATCCCGCAGGAGCCATGATGCAGGCCGTCTACAAAGCCAGCTTCCAAATCCTAGTCTGCATCGTGCTCGGTGTACCGTGGCGGCTCTATGAGTTTCGGTGCTGCATTCCGCAGAACCCACGAGTGGAACTTCGAGCAGAGCAACAAAACGACTACTGATTTCAGTGCTGAGAGCTTCGCCGAGATCATGTCGCTTTGGAAGCAACGCCGGACAGTGCGAGCCAGCCTACGAGCCTTTGTGGGCACCCGAGCCTATGTCTCCCGAAGAGTGGGAATCGCTCATCGAGACAGAACCCGAGCCAGCCAGATTCGTAGAGATCGAGATATGGGAGCCGAGCGACGATGCGCAGACGCTAGCATGTTCCCAGACATTGTGGGTGTAGCTCAGTTGGTAGAGCGCGACCCTGCCACGGTCGAGATCGCGGGTTCGAGTCCCGCTACCCACTCCAAATGATCAGCTCGGACGAGATAGCTGGCTGGCTGATGGAGTACGTCGGCAGAGTCGAGCGGACCAGGCCGTTGCAGCAGCGGTCATCATCAACGCTGCTGGCGAGGTCATCACAGCTTGGATAGACGGCGGCGCATGGCAACAGCTCCTAGTTGGAGCGGTCACGATGCAAAAACGCCTTTCTCGACGAACTCGACGAGACTACCGACGACTAGCTCTGGCCGAGCCTCTCGACCGGGTCTCTGTCGAAGCCTTTCTTGTATGCGCTTGATGGTCGCCAGGTGCTTTTCGGCCTCGGGCATCCAGTCGACGAGGACGGTACACTCCTGCTGGTCACCGCGCGCTAGGTGCTCGATGAACCACTGACCTGATCGAGTAGACCTTCTCGGGTGTCCTGTCGTCGACCCATGGGTACTTGTCTGCCTTGGTGCCGTCTGGCCACACGATCCCTACTGGCTCCGGGTCATGTGGCAGAGCATCCGCAGGAATCATATAGTGGGTACGCCCCTCGTGCTCTACCTTGATGCTTGGCAGCTTACCTGTACGCCGTAGTCGAGCCACCTTCTGGTAACTCCAACCGAGCTTGGCGGCTGCTTCCTGCATCGTATACGTGGCTTGCGAATCTGACATATCGACCTCCCGATTCTACCAGGGAGGCAGCTATAGACGGGAGACCGGGCGGCTCCCGGGTGTGTCGGTCCCCAACGGCGCTTCCGGGGGTTGCAGAAGGGATTGACATCTTGAAGGGGAGGTAGAGGTCCTCGAGCTCGGCCTTGGTGGCGGCCGCGAGCAGCGCGCGCTCGAGCGCGGGGGTGAGCTGATGGTCGGCGGCGATGGCGGCGAGGATGGTGGCGCGGCGCTTGTCGAGATCGACAAGGCTCTTTCGCGTCTCGTCGATGCGGCGGATGGCCACCTCGTCGAGCGCGCCGGTCTTCTCCTTGCGGTAGCGCGCGATGAACGGCACCGTCGCGCCGCCGTCGAGCAGCTCCAGCACCGCCAGCACGGCGCGCGCGGCGAGCCCGCGCAGCTCGGCGGCGAGCGCCTGGACGATGCGCTCCTCGATGGGCGGGGGCGTCACGGGGTGCATGGGCGGTGCGGTCGGGATGGCATGGCTCGGTCTCGTCGCGGGAGGTGCGCGCGGGCCTCGACTACAACGGCGCATCGCCGAGCGCGACCCGAAATGCGCGCCGCCTCTTTCGCTTTGCGCGTCGTCGTGCGTCCATGGTCCACGCCATGACCCGCACACGCCGTCCCGTGAACCCGTCCGTGCCGATCGCCCTGGCCCTCGCCGTCGCTGCCTGCGGCACGCCCCGCGTGCCACCCGGTGCGGCCGAGACCGTCGCCGCCGGACCGGCCGCGGCCGACGTCGTCGGACCGCCGGCCACGCCCGATGTCGTCGGCGCGCCGGCCACGCCCGATGTCGTCGGCGCGCCGGCCACGCCCGATGTCGTCGGCGCGCCCGCCGCGGCCTTCGACGTGCGCGCCCGGCTCGCCAGCGGCGAGCCCGGCTGCGTCGGCTTCAGCGCGCGCACGGCCAAGGCGCTCGTCATCGCGACGGTCGGCGACGGGGCCAAGGCCGAGCGCGTGGTCGCGGTCGGCGACGTCATCGGTGCCAGGCCGACCTCGCTCGGCTCCTGCAACGACCCGTCGCCGGACGCCTGCCGCGCGCGCTTCGCGGCCGCGCCGAGGCGGTCGCCGCCAGCTCGGCCATGCGCGAGCTGCTGGCCGGCGACAGCTGGCTGCCGTGCCGACCGATCGCGCCCGGCACGACGAGCGTGGCGCTCGGCGGCAGGTCCTTCGCGCTGTCGCCCGACGGCACGCTGGTCGATCACGGCTACCTCGACTGGGCCTCGAGCGGGTGCGCGAAGACGGCGAGCTGTCCGACGCCGACGCTCATCGCGACCTACGTGGCGACCGGGCTGCCGGAGGCGTTCGAGGTCTTCCGGGGTGAAGGACGATCGCGGCGAGGACGGCATGCCCGAGCGCATCGACATCGTCGGCCTCGACGAGGCCGCGCTCGGCCTCGCCGCCGGCTGCACGCCGCGGCCGCACGGCGGTGACGCTCCGGCGCCGGCGCGGGCCGTCGATATCGCCGCGCTCACGCGGTCCGCCGGCACGTGCCTGTTCATGACGGCGAACGGTCGGGCCGCCGCCTTCGCCTTGCGCGACGGCGTCACCTGGCGCGGGCCGGGCGCGCCGCCCGACATCGACCTCGGCTGCATCGATGGGACGTGCAGCGCCGAGGAGCTCGAGGCCCTCGCCGCGGCCGTGCGGCGGAGCGGTCTCGTCGCCTGCCGTGAGGCCGAGCACTCGCTCATCCTGGACGGCGTGGAGCTGCCGGCGGAGCCTACCCGGGTGTCGCTCGAGATCGACGGCCGGGTCCGCCGCTGGCCGCCGCCGAGCCTCGCGGACGAACCGACCGGCACCGCGCTCCTCGGCGCCTACCAGGCGCCCAACGGGCCGGTCTACCTGACGGCCACGCCGGAGGGTCCGTCCGGGCTCGCCGACGGTCCGCTGCAGGTCCTCTGGTACGACGAGTCCTTGTTCGGCTTCTGCCCGCGCCCGCCGGGCACGCCCATCGAGGTGCCGGTGCAGAGCGTCGACGGCGGGCCGGCGGTGGCGGGGCAGCACGGCTTCAGCTTCGGCGCCGGCAACGTCGTCGACGGCAGCCTCAGGAGCTCGTGGCAGCCGCGCGTCGCGGTGGGCGCGAAGCTCGTGCTCGGGCTCGGCGCGGCCGCCCAGGTGGTGGGGCTCGAGGTCGGCAACGGCTTCCAGGGCGTCGACGACCGCGACCTCGACCTCTTCGCCGCCAACGCGCGCGTGAGCCAGGCGACGCTCGCCTTCGACGACGGCTCGGTCGAGAAGGTCCAGCTGGCCGACGCGCGCGGCCTCCAGCGCGTGACGTTCGCCCCGCGCCGCAGCGCGCGCATCGTCATGACCATCGACGCGATCGTGCCCGGCGCGCGCTGGCCGAAGGACGTCGCGCTCTCCGAGGTGCGCGTGCTCGCGGCGCCCTGAGCCGCCTCCGGGCCGCGGTCTCGACCGGCGCCAGCCTCGCCCGAGGCGCTCAGCGCGTGGCGCGCCGCACCTCGTCCTCGCTGGCGTGGATGGTCAGCGTCCGCGACCACAAGACGCGATAGCCCTTGGCCTCGGGCGTCCACTTGTGGCCGGGCGGGACGTCGGTCACGAACAGCTCGAGGCGGTAGCTGTGGTCGAGCACGCCGCCCGCGTAGTCGAAGAGGCCGTCGATCGGGTTCGGGTCCTCGGGGCCGGTCAGCGGCCGCACGCCGCCGAGCGTCACGCTGCCGCCGTCGCGCGTCACGCGCGCGCCGAGGAAGGCGCCCGGCGCGACCTCGAGCGCCAGCGGCTCGGTGTCCTCGCGGGCATAGCTCACGGTCGCGCGCCCGTCCGCCGCGACGAGGCGCAGGCGCACCGGCACCTGGAAGGTCTGGAGCACGGTCGCGAGCGCGAGGGCGAGGGCGGTCATGCGGCCGTGGACGCGCGAGCGCGGCGATGGATCTCGCCGACTTCGGCGTCCGCCGTTTCAATTCCCGCCGCGACCGCGTTCTATGGAGGTCGCGCGCCTCGCGCGCCGGAGGTCCCGATGCGCCTGCCGTCCGTCCTCGCCGCTCTGGTCTCCCTGCTCGCGCCCGCCGCATGCGGCGACGGCGCGGGCTCCGACGGCGCCGACGCCACGAGCGGCGACACCACCCAGAGCGGCGGCGTCGTCGGCATCTGGGTCGACGACCAGGGCCACTACCTCCACGTCGAGGCCGGCCCCAACGCCGCCGTCCCGGCCTTCGCCGGCGCCAAGAACACCTACGTCCGCGGCACGCTGCGGACGCTCGGGCGGAACCCGCTGCCCGAGTCGTACGGCCCGTTCCCGGGCGACCTCGGCGCCGTGCACGCGAGCGGCGACACGCTGAAGGCGGCCGGCACCACCTGGACGCGCGTCCCGACCTGGCCCGGCCACGACCCGGTCGCGGGCGGCATCGGTCGCACCGACTGGATCACCGAGCCGCTCGGCGGCACCGGTCCCTTCTACTACTACCACGGCGCCGTCGGCGGCGGCCGCGTCGCCATCGTCGGCCTCGGCGGCCAGGACTTCGCCAACGGCCAGCCCGCCGTCCCGGGCGTCGCCGTCTACGGCAGCGGCGGCGCGGTGGTCGGCTTCGTCCCCGCCGACCGCCTCGGCGGCTCGCCCTACGACGTCGCCATGCACCCCGACGGCGCGCTCACCGTGAGCTCGCTCGGCGGCCACCTGGCCCACGTGGGCGCCTCCGGCGACGGCGTGGACTGGTCGCTCGACGTGATCCCGCCCGACGACACGCGCATCTACGGCGGCCTCGTCGCCGACGGCGACGCCACCTGGATCCTGGTCGAGTCGGTCTCGACCGGCTGGCACCTGGCCAAGGTCGATGGCGCGGGCCACCTCGTCAGCGACGCCATCGTCGCCGGCACCGACGTCGAGCTGTCGAGCCTCGTCGCGGCCGACGGCGGCGTGGCCGCGCTGGCCTACGGCAAGGCCGGCGCGCTCGTGAGCGGCGCGGCGCTCGGCCCGAGTGGCGAGCACACCATCGCCGTCGTCGCCTGGGATGGCGACGGCCACGAGCGCTGGCGCCGCTGGCTCGGCCCCGACCCGGGGCGGCCCGTCGCGCTCTACCCCGCGCCCGCGGGCGTGCTCGTCGACGTGCAGCTCGGCGCCGAGCTCTCGGCCGGCATCGGCCCGCTCTCCGGCAGCGGCGACGACCGCGCCATCGTGCGCCTCGGCGCCGACGGCAAGGCCGAGTGGCAGGCCAGCATCCTCGAGCTCAGCTACGGCGTCCCCGCGACCTTCGCCGTGCTGCCCGACGGCCGCGTGGTCGGCGTCACCGCCAAGGGCAACGCCACCTGGCTCCAGGTCTGGGACGCCTGCGGCCAGGCCCACGACGGCATCATCCTCGCCGCCGACTGCGGCTGCACCTTCTACCCGGGCAACGGCGGCTTCTGGGTCTACCAGGCGCTGGCCACCGACGACGGCGGCCTCGTCCTCCTGGGCGGCGGCGGCGACGCCTACCTCGACATGGGCGCGCTGGCGTATCCCGCCGAGAGCGATCACGTCTACCTGCACATCCCGTCGCAGGCCATCGCCGCGCGCGTCGACGTCGGCGCTCCGGTCGCCGCGCCCGCCTCGTGCGCACCGGCCGGCGACGACGTGGCGCTCACCGTGACCGTCACCGGCTCGGGCTCGGTCGACGTGAACGGCGAGACCTGCGCGTCGGGCACCTGCACCTATGCGCTGCCGCGCTACACCGCGCTGACCCTCACGCCGACGCCCGCCGCCGGCCAGCGCCTCGCCGCGTGGAGCGTCAGCGGCAGCGACGCCGACTGCCGCGACGCCGGCGCGTGCAGCTTCCAGCTCGGCGGTCCGACCCAGGTCACGGCCGCCTTCGAGGCCTCCCACGTGGCCGCCGTGCTGCCGCTCGGCACGGCCATCATCAACGCGCTGGCCAGCGCCCCGGGCGGCGTCGCGCTGGTCGCCGGCTCGTACGAGGAGGGCTTCGGCGCCGGCGGCTTCACGCTCGCCGACAGCCCTGGCGCCAACGTCGCCGACTACGCGCCGTACGCCTTCGTCATGAGCATCGGCCCCGACGGCCTGGTGAAGAGCCTGGTGTCGGTCGGCGACGCGGCCACCTTCCCGCGCTCGGTCGGCGCGCTCGACGACGGCTCGCCGGCGCTCTGGTACAGCCGCGGCGGCGCCGAGCGCGTCGACGTGCTCGGAGCCGCGCCCTGGGCGGCCGAGGTGCCCTTCGTCGGCGGCGCCGAGATCGGCCCGGTGGGCTCCGGCGACGCGCTCCTCTTCGCGCGCGCCGGCGGCAGCAACACCAGCTTCGCGGCCATCGGCTCCGACGGGCCGCGCTTCTCGACCAGCCTCGACGGCCTGGTCGTCGTGCGCGGCAGCGCGCTCGGCGACGGCGCGAGCGGCTGGTGGGTCTACGGTCGCGGGCGCGCCGACGCGGCGGCCGGGGCCGGCGGCTGGACGCCGGGGACGAGCGCCACGCTGGTGCCGTGGCTCGTGCGCCTCGACGCGAGCGGCGCGGTCGTCGCCGGCCACGCCCTCGACGTGACGGGCGAGTCGCCCTACGCGGCGTGGCTCTCGCGCGACGCGGCCGGCGTGTCGGTCGCGTTCACCGACGGCGGCAGCGCGGTCGTCGTGAGCCCGCCCAGCGGCGCGAGCTACGCGCTCGCCGGCCTCGACGGTCAGACGTGGTCGAGCGTCGTGCCGTTCGACGGCGGCTGGCTCGCCGTCGGCGCCAGCGGCCTCGCCAACGCGGCCTGGATCACCGCCAACCACTGGGCCGATGGCGCGGTCGCCTGGCGCGCGTCGTACGGCATCACCGAGGACGTGTCGGGCCCGGCGCCCATCGTCGGCATGGCTGCGGCCGGGCCGACGCACGCCGTCCTCGGCGCGCAGTTCCCGACGCCGACGGTCATCGGCGGCGAGACCGTCAGCGGCAGCGCGGTGCTGGTGCTCGCGCGCTGAGCGCGGCGCGGACGCTCACGGCGGGCAGGCGTCGCCGCCGTCGTTGCCGCACACGGTGGTGCTGCCGCCGACGGTGATGCCGGCCAGCGCGGCGGTGACGTCGGCCACCGGCAGGCGCGGGTTGTCGCGGACGGCGACGTCGCGCGCGACGCTGGCGAGGAGCGGCAGGCCGAGCTCGATGAGCGCGAAGTTCTCGCGCACGTCGAGGTCGCCGATGGGGAAGCCGCCCTGCACCGAGCCGACCTGCGTGACGAGCGGCAGGCGCAGGCGATCGAGGTAGATCGTCTGGGCCGCGCGCAGCGTGCCGCTGACGCTCGTCAGCGCGGCGAACGTGAGCGTGTCGAGCTCGACCGAGAGGTCCTGCAGCACGAGGTCGCGGCCGACGGTGGCGAGCTTCGGCACGCCGGGATCGACCAGCGTGCCGCCGCGGATGGAGAGGCTGCCGACGATGCTCGTCAGCGCCGGCAGGTTGGCCTGCATGCGGCCGCAGTCCTCGATGCGCAGGTCGCCGCCGACGCTCGCGAGCACCTGGGCGAGGACCAGCACGTTGCCGGCCTGGCGCACGATGAGGTCGCCGTTGGTGTGGGTCAGCGCGGCCAGCTCGAGGCGCGCGAGGCTCGGCACCTGCTCGAGGTCGAGCGCGCCGCCGAGGTCGACCAGCGCCGGCAGGCTGGCGCGCCCGAGGTTGGCCACGTCGCGCAGCGTCAGGCTGCCGACCACGGTGTGGAGCGCGCCGAGCTCGAGGTCGGCCAGGCCGTCGCCGCGCGCGCCGTCGATGGCGATCTCGCCCTCGACGGTGGCGAGGTGCGACAGATCGAGCGCGGTCATGGTGACGTCGTCGACCAGGAGATCGTCGCCGAGCCTGGTGAGGCCGGGCAGCGACAGGCTCACGGCCAGGCCCGACACGTCGAGGTCGCGGCCGATCGTCGCCAGCAGCGGCGCGCTGAAGTCGAGGTCGGCGCCCTGCGCCAGCTCGACGTCGCCGGTGACCTCGCGCAGGCTCGGCAGCGCGACCGACACGACGGTGCCGCGCGCCAGCCCGAAGCGCAGGATGCGCATGGCGCCGCCCACCGAGGCGAGCTTGCCGAGGTCGATGCCGACCAGCGAGGCGTCGTTCACGCGCAGGTCGCCGCCGATGGTCTTGAGCGCGCCGAGGTCGACGTCCCAGGTGCCGTGGGTGAGCGCCACGTGGCGGCCGACCTCGGTCAGCGACGGCAGCTGGAGGCGGCCGCTGTCCTTGGTGTAGGCGACCGCGAGGTCGAGGCCGATGCGCTCGAGCGCCGGCAGCGACACGTCGGGGGTGACCTCGGTGGCGGCGGTGCCGGCCAGGCGCAGCGAGCCGCCGATGGTCTCGAGGTCGGGCAGCGCGACGGCCGTGGTCATGCGGATCTCGAGGTCGCCCTCGATGTGGCGGACGCCGGCCAGCTTGACGATGTCGGCGCGCGTGAGGACGACGACGTCGCCGCTCGCCGACACGCCGTCGCTCGAGCCGACGGTGTCGACGCCGAACGGCACGGCCGCCTGGTCCTCGCAAGCCGTCGAGAGGGTGGTGCAGAGGACGAGGGCGGCGAGGGCGAGGCGCGCGGTCGAGGCTGGCAGACGCGGTTCCATGCCCGGAAGGCTAGACCACGGTCGGGCCGGTCGCCGCAAGCGGATCGCCGCGCGAGCCTCAGCGCAGGCTCATGCCGCCGCTCATGGCGTAGCTCACGAACTGCGAGAAGCCGTAGAGGATGACCTGGCCCGGCTGATCCATGCGGACCTGGTGCAGGCCGGCCGCGACGCGCGCGCGGAAGACGCCGAAGGTGCCCGACCCCGGCAGGAGGCCGGTCGTGATGACGGTGCCGTCGAGCACGATGGTGGCGCCTATCGGCGCGATGCCCTGCACGAAGTCCTGATCGAAGCCGTCGGGCGTCACCACGACGAAGTCCTTGCGGTGGCGCGCCTCGGGCGTGGCGATGAGGAAGGCCGGGTCGCCGACGCCGGCGTCACCGACCTCGGCGATGCCGCCGACGTTGGGCGTGGGCGCGTCCGCGGCGGCCATGAACTGGCCGACCAGGATCGGCTTGTCGTTGTCGGCGTGGATCTCGAGGCCGGTCGCGCTCTCGATCTCGACGTGCTCGCCCGCGTTCAACACCAGGCCGACCACGCCCGGCGGCGGCGGGATGACCGAGACGTGCGTGTCGTCGCGCGCCGTGAGGATGCGGAAGACGTCCTTCTCGAGGCCGCGCGGCGAGGTCTTGGCGACGACGTAGTCGGCGCCCCAGGCCTCGAGCGGCGGCAGCTGCTCCTCGAGGTGATCGGCGCAGCAGGTGTTGAAGCCGGCGTTCACGCAGTCGAGCGTTCGGCCGCAAACGGTCGCGTGATCGAAGGCGCAGACGCCCTTCTGGCTCAGCGGATCGATGTCGACGCAGCGCGCCGTGTTCGGCGCGTTGGCGGCCTCCGAGCCGCCGAAGACGGCGACCGGCTGGTCGGCGACGATGTGCGTGCCGGTGAGGTCGGTCGAGCCCTGGCCGTTGGTCTCGAGGTTCAGCACGTCGAGAGCGTCGAGGTCGAAGGCGCGCGTCTCGCCGGCCGCCAGGGCGGGCAGGGCGACCTCGTCCTCGCGGCCGGGGTAGGCGGTGCCGGCCTGGGTCGGGGTGCTGACGCGGACCTCGACGTGGGTCGTGCCCGGTCCGATCGCGACGACGGTGACGAAGCCGCGCAGCTCGGCGAAGGTCTGCTCGCGCGTCATGGCGTAGTACTCGCGCCCGAGCTGCGACGTCGGGTAGAGCAGGCTGCCGTCGGTCGAGAACATGCCGGTCGCGGCCAGCGGGTTCATCTGCTCGAGCGCGATGGGCGTGCTGGCGGTGATGCGGAACGCCAGCGGCCCGACGGTCGTGCCGTCGACGTCGGCGCGTGGCATCGGCACCACGCGCCGCTCGCCAGGCGCGATGGGCCCGAGGTCGACCGGCGCGCCGTGGGCGTCCTCGGTGACCTCGGCCACGCCGTCGGCGTCGCGGCGCTGGATGGTGACGAAGGCGTCGCGGTGCGCGCCGCGCGGGTTGGCGATGAGCAGGCCCCAGTCGGCGCCGGCGGCGTCGAAGAAGCCCTCGCCGCCGGGGACGAATGCGTTGTCGAGGTCGACCGCGACGAACTCGCAGCCGAGCGCGCCGAGGTCGGCGTCGGGGTCGGGGGCCCAGCCGCTCTCGTCGTCGAGGCAGCGCATGACCTGGTTGCCGTCGCACTTGTGGTCGCCGGCGAAGCACGCCGAGCATCGCTCGTTCCGGCACGGGCTCGGCGCGAAGTCCGGCCCGCGGCAGGTCCCGAACGCGAAGGCGGTGCCCGACGCGTTGCAGATGAGGGCCTCCGGTCGGCCTTCCACGAGGCATGCCTTGACGGCACCTTCGACGCAGCCGTCCTCGTCGAAGACGCGGCTGCCGTTCACGCACGCGCCGTCGACGCACGCCTCGTCGGTGCCGCAGCCGACGCCGTCGCCGCAGCCGACGAGGCACATGCTGTCCGGGATCGCCGCGCCGTCGCACTGGAGCTCGGCCGCGGTCGCCCCGCGGTGCATGCACACCGACAGCTCGCCGCACGGGTCGTCATCGCAGGCGCGCGTGCACAGCCCGCAGAGGCAGCTCAGCACCGGGCCGCACTCGGCGTCGGCCGTGCAGCCGCGCAGGAAGTGCGTCTCGCTGCCGACGTCGTTGCCGGAATTGCTCGGCAGGCACGCGCCCGACAGGCACGCGCCCGCGAGCACCCCCAACGATAGGAAAGTGGCTTTCATGCTTCCTCCTCGTCTCGCGATCGGTCGCGCGTCTCGACGCCGCTCGGCGCCACGCTCACGCCCACGTAGATGCTCACGCGCTGGCGAGCCGCCTCGGACGGGCCATCGGGCCCGCGCTCGAGCATCGCGTCGGTCTCGGCGCGCAGGCTGCCGAGCTCGGCCCGGAGCCGCGGTAGGAGCGCGCGCACGGCGTCGGCGTGCGCTCCGTCGGGCGCCAGGTCGAGCCGGTAGGTGCTGCCGCCGGTCCACGGCTCGGACCTGCGCTCGACCGCCGCGCGCACGGTCGCGAACACCGCCTGCAGGTGGTCGATCAGCGCCGCCTCGATGCCGGCGCGCTGGCCGATCGGCATGACCACCGTGTGGCAGCGATAGCCGCCGTCGGGTCCGAGCGCGACGCGGCCGGAGGCGACCAGGCGCTCGAGGACCGCGTCGAGCGCCGCCGCGCCGAGGATCGCGTGGCGCTCGGCCAGCGCCTCCCGGGCGATCGCGCCGTCGCGCCCGTCGCGTCCATCAGGCCCACCGCGATAGATCGACAGCCACACCAGCGCCTCGGCCGCCTCGCCGTCGGGCGCCTGGCCGAGCCCGCGAAGCTCCGACTCGCGCGTGGCGCGGTAGGCCGCGCTCGCGCCGCTGCCGGTCTTGAAGACGAGGCCACCCTCGACGAGATCGTGGAGCACACTGCCCAGCGTCTCGGGGTCGTCGCGCTGGAAGCGCGCCTCGAGGTCGGCGCGCGGCACCACGTCGCGCTCGTGCAGGAACGCCAGCACCGCCTCCCACAGCGTGCGCCCGCCGACCGTCGCGCTCTCGGCCAGGCGCTGCATGCGCTTCTGGTAGCCGCGCAGCGCCAGCCCGCACATGTCGGCCACCAGCTTCTTCGACAGCCCGCGGGCCTCCAGCGCCGCGGCCAGCGCGTGGAACATGCGGTCGGGCACGTCTGCGACCAGCGTGCGACTGCCGCCGACGGTCGCCAGGTCGGCGATGAGGCCGGCGGTCTCGCGCACGAGCGCGTCGATGAGGAGGCGGACGTCCATGGCTGCTCGGAGATTGGGCGCAGCGCGGCGCATCCGCCAGTGTCCGTCAGGCCACCCCCGTCGACGACCGCGGTTCGCTTCCGCCGGGCCGGCGCGTCGAACCGTCGTCGAGCCGCAGACTGCCCGTCGAGGTCATCATGGCGCCAGGCCCCCTTCCTTATATAGGCATCGCCCTCGCGGTCGCGAGCGCGTGCGGCGGCGACGAGCCGGGCGCCTCCGACCTCGGCGACGCCGCCGTCACCGACGCCACGAACCTCACGCCGCTCGAGCAGGCCCTTTCCGACGGCGCGCGCGCTCTGCACGAAGGCCGCCGAGTGCCTGCCGCTGGTGATGGGCGCGCAGTTCGGCGGCAGCGTCGAGGCCTGCGCCGCGCGCGAATACGAGACCGTGCGCCCGGTCCTCGACCTCCCCGGCGTCGACGCGACGGTCGACGACGCGCTCGCCATCGTCGCCTTCGTCGGCGACGCCGACTGCGAGACGATTCGCCGCTACGTGCTGGCCTTCGACATCCCGCCGGCTCTGCTGCTCACCGGCACGCTCGACGACGGCGCGGCCTGCGTGCACCCGTACCAGTGTCGCTCGGGCGCCTGCTCGCGCCGCTTCGACGAGGCCTGCGGCGTCTGCGCCACGCCGCTCGCCGCCGGCGCCACCTGCGCCAACGACGCCCAGTGCGGCTCGGCCGCGGCCTGCATCGCCGACACCTGCACCCGCTTCGGCGAGCGCGGCGCCGACTGCGACGACGCCCACCCGTGCTTCCCGCACGACGCCTGCATCGCCGGCACCTGCGCCGTCGCCACCGCTCGCGACGCCGCCTGCGCCTCGCTGGTCGGCGAGTGCGATCTCCAGGGCGCGGCCCTCGTGTGCGACCTCGGCTCGCTCACGTGCCAGCCCGTCGAGTGGGTCCCGGCCGGCGCCGACTGCGGCGTGCGCGACGGCCACAACCTCGTGTGCGAGTCGTCCGAGTGCCTGCCGTCGCCGCTCTTCGGGACCTGCGTCGCCCACGCCGCCGACGGCGCCGCGTGCGACCCCGACGCCGGCCCGCCGTGCGCCTTCCACGCCGCCTGCATCGATGGCGCGTGCCGGCCCTACTTCAGCGCCACGTGCCCGCCGGAGCCCTGACGCCGGCCGACTCAAACTTCCTTGAATTGCGAGTCGCGGGTCGCGCGGGTTGTCATGCGCGGTACCGAGCTCGCCATGCCCGTCGCGTCGCCCGCGCGCGCCCCCGAGCTCGACCTCGGGAGCACCATGTCCTCTGCCCAGAGCGCCGCGCCGGCCCAGTCCTCCGAGTCCTCGTCGTCGACCGCGTCGACCTCGTCGTCGAGCACGTCATCGCCCGCGGGCTCGTCGTCGGGCGGCGCCGCGCGCCCGGCGCTGCGCGGCATGGGCTTCGACGAGGGCGCCGCCTTCCTCGCGCCCTCGGCCGCGGACAAGCGCAGCGCGCCGCCGTCCGGGCGCGCCGCCGCGCCGGTGCAGGCCAAGGCGGGCCCCTCGGGAGGCCTGCCCGACGGCGTCCGCGGCCGCATGGAGGGAGCCTTCGGCGCCGACCTCTCCAGCGTGCGCGTGCACGCCGACGACGGCCAGGCCGACGCGCTCGGCGCCAAGGCCTTCGCGCGCGGCGACGACCTCCACTTCGCGCGCGGCGCCTACGCGCCGGACAGCCCCTCGGGTCAGGCGCTCATCGGCCACGAGGTGACCCACGTCATGCAGCAGCGCGCCGGTCGCGTCGGCGCCGGCCAGCAGATGAAGCTGCCGTCAGGCGCCGCGGCCAGCGTGAACCAGGACCCGGGGCTCGAGGCCGAGGCCGACCAGCTCGGTGCCGCCGCCGCGCGCCGGCGAGCGCGTGATGTCGGTGCCGAGCGGCGCGCGCGACGCCGGGGCCGAGGGCAGCCAGGTCGCCCAGGGCTTCTTCCCCTGGATCGCCGCCGGCATCGAGGCCGCCGGCGCCGCCGGCAGCATGGTCGTGCGCGCCGTCGCGCGCGAGGGCGCGCTGCGCGGCGCGCAGGGCTGGCGGTGCAGGCGGTGCAGTCGCAGCTGCCGTCGCTGAGCCGCGAGGCGGTGGCCGCGGTGCAGAAGGCGCTGGCCGAGGACCCCGCGCTGCGCAAGGCGCTGGCCGAGGCCATCCGCCTGGAGGGCGTCAACAGCGCCGTGAAGCAGCTCGCCAAGCCGCTCACCGATCAGGTCACGGCCTACGTCTCGGCGCGCGCCGGCGCGGTGGCGCAGGCCGTGCGCGCCAAGTGCCCCGACGTCCCCGACATCCTGCCCGACGAGCTGAAGAAGGAGATGGCCGCGCTCGAGAAGCAGCTGGCCGAGGCGCTCTCGCCGACGTGGATGACGACCATCAGCGACATCGTGCGCGACGCGGCGCTGAACGCCGGCGTCTCGAGCGTCGGCGGCGCCGTGCAGGCCGAGACCAACATGGTGCGCTCGGCCGCCGAGAGCAGCATCGCGACGGCCGCCACCAGCGCGGCCAGGCGCCACCGCGCCGGTCATGGCCGCCGGCCGGCAGGTGGTCGACACGGCCAGCAGCTGGTCGACGGCGGCGCGGTGGCCGACGCCATCCCGGCCATGAGCGAGGGCGGGGCTTCGTCAACAAGATGGTCCACAAGGGCGCGCAGATGGTGGCGCCGGGCATGGGCTTCGACGCGGCCGCGCAGTCGGCCACCGTCAAGGCGACGCTCAACGAGGCGGTGGTGAAGGAGGCGACCCAGATCGAGAAGCTCGGCAAGGAGGTCGCCAACGCCGGCGCCATCGGCGACCTGGTCGGCGCCTACCGCGTCTTCTGCCTCAACAACGACCTCAACAAGGCCAAGACCGCCGAGGAGAACCTGAAGGCCGTCATCACCGCCGGCACGCAGTACCTCGGCGCCATGGCCGGCGGCGCGGTCGGCTCGGTCAATCCCCGGCGCCGGCACGGTGCTCGGCGCCGTGGGCGGCGCGGCCGCCGAGGCCGCCACGCCACGGTCGTCTCGGCGTGCATCGACAAGGCGGTCGAGGCGGTCGGCCTGGCCGGCAAGGTGGTCGACGCCGGCCGCTCGGTGGCGCAGCGCCCGGACGCGCCGGCGGCGTCGCGCGCGGGGCCTACATCGGCGGCCGCGTCCTCGGCAACACCGCCAGCGGCCTCGTCAACCTCGCCCTCATGGGCCCGGCCGGGGCCTGGTCCCTGCTGCGCGGCGACAGCTCGACGCTCATGGCCCAGGGCGACCGCATGGCCGGCCTCGTTCTCGGCGGCCGCGAGCGGCCGTGACGCAGGCGCCGGAGGACATCAAGGCCAGCGCCTGGCGCCGCCCGCGGCTACGACCGCCGCGACCGGCGAGCGCGGCCGCCGGCAAGCCCGCCGCGCCCGACGCGCACGGCGCCGACGACTCCAAGTCGACCGCGGGCGGCGGGCTCGTGCGCCTCGACCTGAGCGCGCTGGCGCGCGTCTGCGACGCGTTCGACGCGCGCGTCCGCGGCGCAGATCGCGGCCGCGCAAGGCCCATCGGGCGCGGCGGCGCCGCGAGCAGCACGGCCAGCGGCGGCGCGGCCCCCTCCAGCGGCGGCGCGACCGCCAGCGCCGCGACGCCAGTCGCGCGGCGACCGCGAGCGCCGCGTCGACGGACGCCGAAGTCGACCCCCAAGCCGCCGCCGCCCGGCCTTCGACTTCGACTTCGACGACGGCCTGTGACGCCTGGTCTATCGACAGCCCGCGAACAGCCGCTCGCCGTGCGCGCCGCGCGCGAGCTCGACAACTCGGCCGCGCCGCCGAGGCGACGCCACCGCCAGCCGGGCGGCGGTCGTCGGCCTCGCCCGCGCCGCCCAGCGCGAGCGCGCGGCCAGCGCGGTGGCGTCGCCGATCGGCACGCGCAGCGCCGAGCCCCGGTCGGCCCGCGCTCGCTCGCGCGCAGGACAGGCGCAGCTCGCCGCCGCGCGCCTGATGGGCGTCGCTGCCGGCCGTCGGGCGCCCGCCGGTGACCTCGGCCAGCGCCCGCGTCCACACCCCGAGCGCGTCCGACCCGACGGCCAGCGCCAACGTCGTCGCCGCGCCGCCGGGTTCACGCAGCGCCGCACCTCGTCGACGGCGCCGAGCCCGAGCCGATCGGCCACCGCGACGAGCCGCGCCAGGCCCGGTAGCGGCTCGCGCCCCGGGCCGCGCGCCAGCGCGTCGGCGGCCGCCACGTCGCCCGGCTCGAGCGCCGCGCGCAAACCCAGCCGCCCTCGAAGCCGTCGCCGTCCTCGGCCAGCCAGGCCGCGTGCGCCGACGCGGGCTGGCTTCGCAGTCGCCGGCAGCGCGCAGCTCGTCGGCCGGCGTGCCGGTCGCGGCCAGCAGCGCGCCGACGCGCTCGCGTGCGCGCAGCACCGCGGACCAGCGCGCTCGGCCTCCCAGGTCGCCAGCTCGAAGCGCCGCGCCGTCACCCCGACGACCGCCTCGACCGAGCCCAGCCCGGCCTCGATGGCCTGATCGATCCAGCCGCCCCAGGCCTCGACCGCCGCGTCGTCGAGCCCGTCGCCCGCGCCGCCAGCAGGAGGCGCGCGACCGCGTCGGCGATGGGGATCATCGGCTCGCGCGCCGGCGCGCTAGCTCTCATGCAGCTTGTCCTCGAGCTCGAGCGCCGCCATGAGCAGCGGCACCGTGCCGTAGGTGGCGCCGTCGATCTCGTCGTCCTTCCCGTCCTCGCGCTTGCCCTTCTCGCGCTGCTCGTCCTGCCACGCCTCGTACTCGGTCTCGAGGTCGGCCTTCAGCTGCTCGATCTCCCGCTTGCGCTTGCGCAGCGCCTTGGTCGACTCGCCCTGGTCGCGCGCCTCGTCGATCTGCTGCTCGATGCCGGCGATGGTCTCGCCCGCCTCGAGCAGCACGGCCGGGATGACCCCGCCCAGGTCGGTGTCGCGGCCCTCGCCGTGCTTGTTCTTCATCGCCTTCAGGATGATCCCGCGCAGCGGCTTCGAGCCCTTCTGGACGATCTTCTGGCCCTTGGCCAAGACCTTGTTGGTCGTCTTCGAGAGGCCCTTCACGCCGGTGTCGACGATCTTGCCGCCGACCGATCGGTCGCCGTGCATGACCCCTTCCTCCTGCACCGCCTGATCGACCTCGGCGTAGACCTCGCCGGCGATGGCGAAGCCGCCCGTCGCGACGATGGCGCCGAGGTCGTAGAACGCCAGCAGGCGCCGGTCGGGGTTGCCGCCGACGTCGCGCAGCTGGCCCACCGCCGTGCGCATGATGCCCTTGGCGCCCTTGCCCAGCGCGAAGTTGAGCGCGCTCGTCACGGCCTCGTCGTTCAGCGTGCCGGGGTTCTCCTTGGCGATCTCGCCGACCGCCACCATCACCTCGGGCAGCGCGAACTCGCCGATGCCCATGGTGCCGGCGCCGATGAGCAGCTTGAAGGCGACGTCGAACACCGCCTTCGTCATGTCGAAGCGGTCGCCCTGCAGGGCCCGCTTCACCGCCTGCATGGCGATGGCCTTTGCCGCCAGCGTGCCGAGCCCGATGAGGATGGCGCCGACGCCGCCCACGCCGGCCGTGAGCACGCCGATGGTCGACGCCAGGAGCGCCGTCACGAGCCCCTTCACGACCCAGGTCACGATGCGGTTGTACTTCTTCTGCAGCTTGTCGAACTTGATGCCGCGCTTCTCGAGCTCGTCCTGCGCCTGGCCGATCTTCTCGACGTTGTCCTCGATGACCTGGCCGCGGTCCTTGCCCTGCTCGAGCTCGTACTCGGACTTCCGCGTGCGCCCGAGCAAGAGGCTCGTCGACTCCTTGGTCTCGGCGCTGAAGGCCGACGGCCCGACCTTGCCGTAGGTGAGCGTGTCGGTGAACGGCAGCACCGTGTTGTACTGCGCTCCGGTCGACCGCATCTTCTGCTTGTCGAGCATGCCGAGGCTCTTGGTCTTCATCTGGCTGAGCTCGTCGTTCTGGAAGCCGACCGTGTGCAGCGCCTTGATGACGGCCGGGTCGCGCTCCATCGCCGACACCAGCTTCTCGCGCAGCGCCGTCAGCACCTTCACGCGCTGGCCGGTCGGCAAGAGCGCCTTCAGGTCCTCGCGGCGGTCGCTGCGGATGTCGATGACGAAGGTGCGGATGGCCTCCTGCGCCTCCTCCTCCTTGGCCTTGTTCCTGGCGCCCTTGGCCTCCTCGAGCTGGCGCGTGAGCGCGCGGAAGTCGTCGATGTTCGACCACTCGTTGAGCAGCGCCACGCCCTCCAGGTCCATGAACAGGCGCTCGACGTTGCCCTGCTGCGCCATCGCCCCGCTCGTCGCCTTCAGCGGGTTCCTGAACTTGGCGTCCTCGATCTGGTCGTCGACCGACGGGCGCGTGCCGTTCTCGAGCGCCTCGAAGGCCACCTTGAGCTTGCCGCTCTTGTGCTCCTCGAGCTTCTTCAGCGCGCCCGGCGTCATGCTCTCCTTCACCCGCGCCATGAACACGCCGACGCTCATCGGCTTCAGCGTGTGGTCGCCGGAGAGCTCGAGGTCCTTCTTGTGCCGCGTCGCCGCCTGCCGCCGCTTGGCCGCCATGTAGGCGCGCGTGACGATGGAGTTGATCTCGGTGCGGCGCAGGTACTTGGCGTGCTTCAGCGCCGCCGTCAGCATCATGCCCCAGTGGCTCGGCTGGAGCTCCGCCTCCTTCTCGGCGATGTCGCGCGCCTCGTCGCGGTCGTGCTTGCGCTCGCCCTGGTCGCCCTGCTCGCCCAGCACGTCGACCTCGACGTCGCCCTTCGTGCGATCCTTCCGCGTGCTGTCGATGCCGAGCATGAGCTGGATGTAGCCCCAGTACTTCGGGTCGAGCTCGGCGGCCATCTGGTCCATGAGCTCCTTCTCGTGCCGCAGCCGCGCGAACTCGTCGCCGCGCAGCTTGCGCGACAGCGCGAAGACCTTCTTCCCCTTGAAGAGCCCGTCCTCGTGCGGCAGGTCGCCCTTCATGACGGCCTTGATGCGCTTGAAGGTGTCGGACTTGTCCTCGGGCACGCCGTAGCCGAAGCGCTTGACGATCTTCTTGCGCGTGCTCTCGGCCTCGCTCTCGTCGCCGGTCATGCCGATGGCGACGAGCTTCTGATCGAGCAGCCGCTGCGCCTTCTCGCGCAGCTTCAGCTTCTCGGCGTGGTCGCCGTCGGGGTCGTCCCACAGCGCCTGCTCCTTCGAGTCGAGGTACGAGCGCAGGTACCAGTCGCGCTCCTTCTCGCTGAATTTGTCAATTGTCTTGACCAGGCTCTTCCAGCGGTAGCCGAAGTCCTTCGACGGCTGGCTGTCCCGGTTCTGCGACTCCTTGCGATCGAGGCGCGCGTCGAGCTCGGCCATCTTGGCGCCGACCTCGTGCTTCTCCTCGTTCCGCGTCTTCTGCTGCTCGTCGCTGAGCGTCGAGGTGTCCTTGCCGTCCTGGAAGTACTCGTCGCCGACCGGGTCGGCGTTGGCGATGATGGCCTTCACGTAGGCCAGGTCGGTGTCGTCGAAGGGGATGCCGAGGAGGTCCTTCGTCGCCGCCTCGAGGAAGGTCATGAGGCGCGAGTTCGGTGCGCACACGTAGAGCCGCGCCTGCGTGTCCTGCGCTTCGGCCCACCTGGCCAGCGCGGCGCCGAGCTTCTTGCGCTTGAGCATCGAGATCTTCCGGCGCTTGGCGATGCCGCGCAGCGGCTTCGGGATGCTCACGACCGTCTTGTAGAAGGTCTTCACCAGCGCGGTCACCTCGAGGTCGGCCAGGTCGGCGCCCTGCGCCCGGTCCTGCGCCTTCTCCTGGTCGCTCACCGGGCCCTTGTTGGCGACCGTCTCCTGGTGCAGCTCGCGGTCGAGGCGCGTGCTGAGGCGCTCGTACTTCTTCGGGCCGAGCGCGCTCCGCAGGAGGTTGTTGTAGCTCGTGTAGAGGACGTTCCAGGCGCTGAGCTTGTCGGCCAGGTCGATGTCGTCGCTCTCGAAGAGGCGCACCACCTCCTTCTTGTCGGGCGCGGTGTTGGTCACGAGCCCGAGCGCCAGGATGACGCGGTCCTCGAAGCGCGGCTCGCCCTCGCGCACGCAGTGGCGGAGGTAGTCGTACTGGAAGACGTTGACCTTGGCCTTGATGTCGGTGAGCAGGCGGCCGCCCTGGGTGGCCGTCGCGTAGGCGGCCTCGAGCCCGCTGTTCTCGCCCATCACCAGCGCCTGCAGGTGATAGAAGATCTGCACCTCGCTCTCGCGCCGCTCGTGCAGGAGCTCCTTCAGCTTCTCGGCGCGCCACTCGTCGCCGCCGTGCATGAGCTGGATGAAGTCCTCCTTGGCGCCCTGGCTGCCGCTCTTGTGCTCGGTCATCTCCGAGCCGCGCGCGAACCCCTTCTTCTCGTGCTGGACCACGCGCTGCACGCCCGCGCCGCCGCCGCCGCCGCCGCCCGTCCGGTCGAGCAGCCCCTCGGCCGAGCGCCCGCCGACCACCGCGTCGGCGACCTGGTCGGCGTGCCGCTCGTACTCGTCGCCCACCGCGCCGACGCCGCCCGGCACGTTCACGCCCTTCTGCTGTTGGATGACGTGGGCCGCTTCGTGCGCGGCGGTGTGCAGGTCGGGCGTCTGCCTGAAGGCGACGTGGCTGCCGCTGGCGTAGGCCTCGGCGCCCATGGCCTCGTTGGCCTGCGCCGCGCCGCCGCCGGTGTGGGCCCGGACCTCGCCGAGGTCGTGCCTGCCGAAGGCGCGCTGGATGGCGGCGCCATGCGGCATCGGCCCGCCGCCCGACGCGATGCCGCGCGCGGCCGCGGCGTGGACGTCGCCAGGGCTGGTCGCCGTGGCGTTGGCGCCGGCGCGACGCTGGACCACCGCACGCGGCAAGGAGTCGGCCGCGGCGGACGAGAGCTTGGGGTGTTTGGGCATGACGGGGCGTCGAGGACGGGTGGTCCGATGTCCTCGAAGAGCGCGCCATCATGTCGCAAGACGCCCGGTCGGGCAACGGCCGGCCGGCTACGCGGCGGCGTCCGTCGCGCTGAAGCGGAGCGACTGCGGGTAGGGGAAGACGTCGGCCTGCGCGCCGCGGCGACACTGCTCCTGCGTCGCGATCCAGAAGGCCGGGTCGGCGAGGTCGCCGCAGTGGCGCATGAACAGGGCGCGCAGCGGACCGGGCGGCAGGAGGAAGGTCGGGAACTGCTCGGGGAAGATGTCGCGCTCGCCGACCGCGAACCAGTCGAGGCTGCGCGTGTCGTCGTCGTCGGACGCCGTCGGCAGTCGACGGAAGGCGTAGTCGGTGAGGTAGCCGATCTCGTCGTAGTCGTAGAAGACGACGCGCCCGTAGCGGGTCACGCCGAAGTTCTTGGGCAGGAGATCGCCCGGGAAGATGTTGGCCGACGCCAGCTCGCGGATGGCCGCGCCGTACTCCTTGATGGCCTCCTCGGCCGCCGCCGGCGTGGCGTCGCGCAGGTAGAGATCGAGCGGCACCATGCGTCGCTCGACCCAGAGGTGCTTCACGATGATGCGGTCGCCGTCGTGCTCGACCATCGACGGCGCGTAGCGCTCGATGTCCGCCAGCAGCTCGGGCGAGAAGCGCGCGCGCGGGAACGCCACGTACGAGTACTCGAGCGTGTCCGACATGCGCCCCACGCGGTCGTGGTTCTTCACCAGCAGGTACGCGGCCCGCACCTTCTCGGCGTCGCCCTCCTTCGGCGGCTGGAACCAGTCGCGGATGACCTTGAAGACGTACGGGAACGACGGCAGCGTGAAGACCAGCATGACCATGCCGCGCGTGCCCGGGGCCGGCACGAACTGGTCGGTCGAGTGCGCCAGGTGCTGCAGGAAGTCGCGATAGAGCAGCGTCTTGCCCTGCTTCTGCAGGCCGACCATGGTGTAGAGCTCGGCCGCGCGCCGCGTCGGCATGATCGAGCGCAGGAAGCTCACGTACGCCGACGGCACTTCCATATCGACCATGAAGTAGACGCGGGCCAGCGAGAAGATGCGCCCGACGTGCTCGGGCTTCATGCACACGGCGTCGAGGTAGAGGCGGCGCTCGGCGTCCTGCAGGATGGGGATGACGAACGGCGTCTCGCTGTTGCCGTTCACCGCCTTGCCGACGATGTACGCCGCCTTGTTGCGGAAGAAGAGCGACGACAGCACCTGCAGCTGGAAGTTCGGGTGCGGCACGAAGCCGCGCGGGAAGTGCCGATCGACCGCGCGGCACACGCGCTCGACGTCGCGCCCCAGGTCCTGCCACGGGTTCTCGAGCCCGAAGCTCGCCAGCACCTCGCGCAGCACGCCGTCGAGCTTGGCCGTCGGCGGATAGAAGCAGCGATACGTCTTGGCGCTGCCCGTCAGGTGCTCGGTCGACACGGCCGGCCGCCAGAAGATGTAGCCGTTGTGGTAGTACTGCCGATGCAGCACGCGGCACGCCACCGAGTTGTAGAACGTCTCGGCGCACTCGGGCTGGTGGTGGTCGTGGAGCAGCGCGATGTAGCGCCGCTTGATCTCGGGCCACAGCGTCTCGTCGGTCATCGTGCCGGGGAAGCGCCGCTTGACGATGTCGACGGCCTCGGCGACGCGCAGGTCGTAGAACTTGATGCGCGCCTTGCCGGCCTCGCGCACCTCGTCCCACTCGCCGCGCTCGAAGCGCCCCTTGGCGGAGGCGCTGATCTCACGGAAGAGGCGATAGTGCCGATCGAACCCTTCGAGGATCGTCTCGGCAATCTCAAGGGCCTGGGTCATGGCACACTCTGGACCGGGAGCCTCGGCCCGGGCGATGGCGTCGACGCCGCCGCCCGCCGCGAGGCGCCGCGGGTCGGTCCATGTCCCTGCCAGAACCGCGCCAGCCCGCGACGAGCGGACCGGCGCGGCCGCGTCATCACATGTGGGCGATGATGTTGTCGCCGAAGGCGCTGCACGCGATCTCCGAGCCGCCCTCCATGAGGCGCGCGAAGTCGTAGGTGACGCGCTTGCTGCCGATGGCGCCGTCCATGCCCTTGATGACGAGGTCGGCCGCCTCGAACCAGCCGAGGTGGCGCAGCATCATCTCGCCCGACAGGATGACCGAGCCCGGGTTCACCTTGTCGAGGTCGGCGTACTTCGGCGCGGTGCCGTGGGTCGCCTCGAAGATGGCGTGGCCGGTCACGTAGTTGATGTTGCCGCCCGGCGCGATGCCGATGCCGCCGACCTGCGCCGCGAGCGCGTCCGAGAGGTAGTCGCCGTTGAGGTTGAGCGTCGCGATGACGTCGAACTCCTTGGCGCGCGTGAGCACCTGCTGGAGCGTGATGTCGGCGATGGCGTCCTTCACGAGCACACGGCCCGAGGCGAGGGCGGCCTTCTGCTCGGCGTTGGCGGCCTCTTCGCCCTGCTTGGCCTTGGTGCGCTCCCAGGTGCTCCAGGTGTAGACCTGGTCGGCGAACTCGCGCTCGGCGAGCTCGTAGCCCCACTTCATGAAGGCACCCTCGGTGAACTTCATGATGTTGCCCTTGTGGACGAAGGTCACGCTCTTCCGCTTGTGGTGGAGCGCGTAGCGGATGGCCTCGCGCACCAGGCGCTCCGAGCCCTCGCGCGACACCGGCTTCACGCCGAGGCCCACGTCGGTGGCGAAGCGGATCTTCTTGTACTGGCCGGGGAAGGTCTCCTTCAGGAAGGCCAGGACCTTGGCCGCATCCGCGCTGCCCGCCTCGAACTCGAGGCCGGCGTAGATGTCCTCCGTGTTCTCGCGGAAGATCACCATGTCGACGTCCTCGGGCCGCTTCACCGGGCTCGGCACGCCCTTGAACCAGCGCACCGGCCGCAGGCAGACGTAGAGGTCGAGGAGCTGGCGCAGCGCCACGTTGAGCGAGCGGATGCCGCCGCCGATGGGGGTCGTCAGCGGGCCCTTGATGCCGACCAGGTACTTCCGGAAGGCCTCGATGGTCTCGTCGGGCAGCCAGTTGCCCGTCATCTTGAAGGCCTTCTCGCCGGCCAGCACCTCGTACCAGGCGATCTTGCGCTTGCCCCCGTACGCCTTCTCGACCGCCGCATCCATGACGCGCACCGACGCGCGCCAGATGTCGGGGCCGGTGCCGTCGCCCTCGATGAACGGGAGGATGGGCTGGTCGGGGACGTTGAGCTTCATGCCGGCGTCCATCGTGATGGGCGAACCGAAGCTGGGGAGCGGCGTTGCGGACATGGGCAGACTCCGTGGGTCCGTGGGACTCGGCCCGGCCCACACGTGGCCAGGCGCGCGGCTCCTATACACCCAGGTCGGGACGCGGGGAACAGCGGACATGCGCGGCGCGGCCGGGCCGATTACCGCGGCCGACGCGCGCGCGCGGTTGGCTGCCGTTGCGAGCGCGGCGCGGCTCGCCTAACCTGGCGCGCGGCGACACGCCCGGGAGGCGACCATGGCCTACGACGAAGACCTGGCGGCGCGCGTGCGCGCGGCGCTGAGCGGGCTGCCCGCGCTCGAGGAGAAGCGGATGTTCGGCGGCCTCTGCTTCATGCTGAGCGGCCACATGGCGCTCGGCGTGGTGAAGGACCGGCTCATGGTCCGCTTCCAGCCGTCGCGCCACGACGAGGTGCTCGAACTCCCCGGCGCCGGTCCGATGACCTTCACCAAGCGCGCGGCCGGCATGCGCGGCCTGGCCTACGTGTCGCAGGACGGCCTGCCCGACGAGACGGCGCTGGCCACCTGGGTCGAGCTCGCGCTCGAGCTCGTGCGCTCGCTGCCGCCGAAGTCGTCGTCGCAGCGGAACCGCAAGGCGAAGACCCCGGTGGCCAAGTCTGCGGCGGCCAAGACTGCGGCGGCGAAGGCTCCGGCGGCGAAGGCGTCGGCCAGGCCCAGGCGTCCGCGCGCCTGAGGTGGCGCTCTACTCGAACGCGACGGCCATGCGCGTGCAGGCCGCCGCGTCGCACTCGAGCGTCAGCGTGAAGACCGGCAGCAGCTTGCTCGGCACGGCCCAGCTGGCGGCCTCGCCGGCCCCGCTCGCGTGCGTCTCGTCGGCCGCGCCCCAGCGCGCGACGGCCTTGGCCATCGGCTCGGCCAGGCTCGCGAAGAGCCCGGGCTTCTTCAGCGCGGCGAGGCCGTCCTTGTCGACGCTCAGCTTGGCGAGCCGGTCGCCGTCGAAGGTCGCGACGATCTTGCCGCCGGCGAAGCGCACCTCGGCCGCCGCCGCATCGCCGCCCGGATCGGGCGCGCCCAGCGCCTTTGCACCTCGGCCCGCGTCGACGCGCGCGACAGGCCGGCCAGGTTGGCGCGGCTGCCGAGTCCCTTCCGCGGCTCGTAGCTCGCCACGCGCACGGACTTGCAGGCGTCGTCGTCGCCGCACTCGAAGCGGACGAAGAGCCCCTTGCCGCGGCGCGCCGAAGCGCTGCTCGAGCGCGGCCGGCGCCGCGTCGACCGGCACGCCGAAGAGGCCCGCGAAGGCGGCCAGGCCGTCGCTCGCGAGGCGCGCGCTCGGCACCGCGCGGAAGGGCAGGACGTGCTTCATCGAGGCGCGGAAGCCCGAGCCCATGAAGCCCTCGTCCTCGACCGAGCCCAGCTCCTGGACGCCGTCGGCCGAGAGCTGTCCCAGGTAGAAGCCGGTGCCGGTCGGGCAGTCCATCTTCAAGAGGACCTCGCGCCGGCCGTTGCCGTCGAGGTCGGACAACGCGACCACGTCGATGTCGGTCATCTGGCCCTCGCTCGACAGCTCGACGAAGTGGGCCGGGTTGCGCCCGTCGGCGAAGAAGGCGCCGCCGCCCGCCGAGTGGCCCTCGCCTTCGCTGTCCATCGACGAGGCGAGGACGACGGTGTCGAGCTTGTCGTCGCCATTCAGGTCGACATGGATGGCGTCGCCGATGCTGATGTCGGCGCGCGGGTAGTCGCCGCCGTTGATGCGCTTCACGAGGCGCTCGCGGTCGCCGCCTCGTCGGCGCTGGCTGCTCGCGCCGCGGCACGAGCGTGGCCGGGTCGGGCGGGGCCGGGGCGGCCGGCGCGCTGACGGCATCGGCCTCGACCGCGGCCACCGCGTCGGCCACCGGCGCCGCGTCGGCCTCGGGCGTCGGCGCCACATCGGCGGCGGTCGGGCCGGCATCGGCGGCGGCGTCGACCGCGGTCACGGCGGGGGCCACCGCCACCGGGGTCGCCGGCCGACCGACGTCGGCCAGCGCGACGAGCGGTCCGCGCGCGACGGGGTAGATGCCGGCCAGGCGCCGGTCGCTCCTCGGGCGCGACGACCAGGAACGCGCCGCCGACGTCCGCGCGCACCGAGGTGGCGTCGACCGCGGTCACGCGCCCGGCGGCGCCGCTCGGATCGACGACGCGATCGCCGACGGCGATCCGGGCGACGCAGCCGCTGTCGGAGTCCCAGCGCGGCGAGCCGCCCTCGGCCCAGGTCGAGCTCGGCGCGGGCAGGACCCAGCACGCGATGGGCGCGAAGCCCTCGCCCTTCGGCACCAGCAGGGCGACGCCCTTCTCGACGACGGGCGCGGCGGGCGCGGGCGTCGGCGCCGCGGCCGCATCATCGCCGGCGGGCGTCGTCGCCGCGGTCGCGTCATCGCTCGCCGCCGTCGTCGCCGCGGCGTCGGCCGTCGTCGTCCCGGTCGCGGGGGCGTCGCGGTCGTCGCCGTCGGGCCCGCGCCGCCGTCGGCCGAAGCGACCGCGCTGGCATCGGCCGCCGGCCCGCTGGCGTCCGCCGCCGCCCCGACCTCGGCTCCGCCGGGCGCGGGCGCGGGCGGCGCGCTCTTGCCGCAAGCGGCAGCGGGGAGGAACGACGCCATGAGCGCGAGGACGGTGCGTGCCGAGCGGTGATGCATCGGCCTACGCTAAGCGGTGTCGCGCCCGCCAGCAAGCCGTGCCGGACCCGCCTTGCGGGCGGTCCAGCGCCAGTCGCGGACCTCGGGCATGTCGTCGCCGACGCGCTCCACGTACAGACGATGCTCGAGGAGCTTGTTGCGCATGAGGCCGGCCAGCACCTCGCCGCGCGGCCCGCGGTCGCCGATGCGCTCGAGCGCGCTCAGCACCAGGTGGAGCCGGTCGACGCGGTTGAGCACGGCCATGTCGAAGGGCGTCGTGGTGGTGCCCTCCTCGACGAAGCCGCGCACGTGCAGGTTGCCGTGGTTGGTGCGCCGATAGGTCAGCCGATGGATGAGCGTCGGGTAGCCGTGGAAGGCGAAGATGATGGGCCGGTCGCGCGTGAAGATGCGGTCGAAGGTCTCGTCGTCGACGCCGTGCGGGTGCTCGTTCTTCGGCTGCAGCGTCATGAGGTCGACGACGTTCACGACGCGCACGCGCAGCTCGGGCAGGTGCTGGCGCATGAGGTCCACCGCGGCCAGCGTCTCCATAGTCGGCACGTCGCCCGCGCACGCCATGACCACGTCGGGCTCGCCGCCCTCGTCGTTGCTCGCCCACTGCCAGACGCCGAGCCCGGCGTGGCAGTGCGCGCGCGCCGCGTCCATGTCGAGCCACTGCGGCGCGGGCTGCTTGCCGGCCACGATGACGTTCACGTAGTCGCGGCTCCGCAGGCAGTGGTTGACGACCACGAGCAGCGTGTTGGCGTCGGGCGGCAGGTAGACGCGGATGACGTCGGCCTTCTTGTTGACGACGTGATCGATGAAGCCCGGGTCCTGGTGGCTGAAGCCGTTGTGGTCCTGGCGCCAGACGTGCGAGGTGAGGAGGTAGTTGAGCGACGCGATGGGGCGCCGCCAGCGCAGGTTGCGGCTGACCTTCAGCCACTTCGCGTGCTGGTTGAACATCGAGTCGACGATGTGGATGAAGGCCTCGTAGCACGAGAAGAGGCCGTGCCGCCCGGTCAGGAGATAGCCCTCGAGCCAGCCCTGGCACAGGTGCTCCGACAGCACCTCCATGACGCGCCCGTCGTGCCCGAGCTGCGTGTCGCCGGGGCGGATGTCGCCCATGAACTCGCGGTCGGTCACCTCGAAGAGCGAGCCCAGCCGATTCGACTCGGTCTCGTCGGGGCCGAAGACGCGGAAATTGGCATTTGTCATATTCGCCGACATGACGTCGCGCAGATAGCCGCCGGTCACGCGCGTCGCCTCGGCGTCGCTGGCGCCCGGGCTCGGCACCGCCACGGCGTAGGCGCGCGGGTCGGGCAGCGTCAGCTCGCGCAGGAGCAGGCCGCCGTTGGCGTGCGGGTTGGCGCTCATGCGGCGCGCGCCGACCGGCGCCAGCGCGGCCACCTCGGGGACGAGCCGGCCGTCGCCGTCGAAGAGCTCGCCCGGACGATAGCTGGCCAGCCACTCGGCCAGGATCTGCAGGTGCGCCGGATTGCCGGCGATATTCGCCAGTGGCACCTGGTGCGAGCGCCACGAGCCCTCGGTGCGCAGCCCGTCGACCGTCTTCGGGCCGGTCCAGCCCTTCGGCGTGCGCAGGATGATCATCGGCCAGCGCGCCCGCGCCGCGCCGCTCCCGGCGCGCGCCTCGGCCTGGATCTCGCGGATGCGCCGCACCACCCGATCGAGCGTCGCGGCCATGAGCTCGTGCATGGGCCGCGGCTCGTCGCCCTCGACGAAGAACGGCTCGTAGCCGTAGCCCTTGAAGAGGTCGGCGAGCTCGTCGTGGCTCACGCGCGCCAGCACGGTCGGGCTGGCGATCTTGAAGCCGTTCAGGTGGAGGATGGGGAGCACCGCGCCGTCGCGCGCCGGGTTCAGGAACTTGTTCGAGTGCCAGCTCGTCGCCAGCGGGCCGGTCTCGGCCTCGCCGTCGCCGATGACGCACGCCACCACCAGCTCGGGGTTGTCGAAGGCCGCGCCGTAGGCGTGCATCAGCGAGTAGCCGAGCTCGCCGCCCTCGTGGATGGAGCCGGGCACCTCGGGCGAGACGTGGCTCGGGATGCCGCCCGGGAAGGAGAACTGCTTGAAGAGCCGCTGCAGCCCGCCGATGTCGCGCCCGACGTCGGGGTAGATCTCGCTGTAGGTGCCCTCGAGGTAGGTGTTGGCGACGATGCCGGGCCCGCCGTGACCGGGCCCGATGACGTACATCATGTCGAGGTCGAAGGCCTTGATGATGCGGTTCAGGTGGACGTAGATGAAGTTCAGCCCCGGCGTCGTCCCCCAGTGGCCGAGGAGGCGCGGCTTCACGTGCTCGAGGCGCAGCGGCTCGCGCAGGAGCGGGTTCGCGTAGAGGTAGATCTGCCCGACCGAGAGGTAGTTGGCGGCTCGCCACCAGGCGTCCATCGCCGCCAGCAGGTCGGGAGACAGCGTCGCGGTGGGCGCGGTGGGCGAGGGGGTTGGGGCGTCGCTGGGCATGGCTCTTCCTCTGTCGCGCGCGATGGCGCGGGCCGCGTGTTCAGGTCTCCGACCTCGCGCCGGGCACGACGCGAGCTGCTCCAGCCTGCGCGAGGGCGGCCGCCTTGTCCCGCTGCAGTGCAGATGCGCGAGGGCTCGGGCTCAGCCGAGCGCCAGGCCGACGAGCACGCCGACGGCGCCGGTCAGCGCCATGGCCAGCGCGCCGCCGAGGGTCAGGCGCAGGATGGCGCGGCCGAGCGACACATGGCCGAGGCGCGCTCCGAAAGCGGCGAGCGCGGCCAGGCTGACGAGCGAGATGGCGGCGACGCCGGGCACGCGCGCGGCGCTCGAGGTCACGAACAGCATGACGATGGGGATGGCCGCGAACAGCGCGAAGCTCGCCGCGACGACGCCGGCCGCCTGCATGGGCGGGAGGCCGCTCGTCGGGCGGCCGCGATCGCCGCGCGCGCCGACCGCCGCGGCCTCGCTCACGGCGGCCGACGAAGCGCCCGCGACCCGGCCCAGCAGGCCGGCCGCGATGGCCGTGTCGCGCGACGGAGTGGCGGCCGCGACGCCGATGACGAGGCTCCCGACCGAGGTGATGGCGCCGCCCGCGCCGAGCACCGCCGAGCGCAGCCAGCGCGTGCGGCGGGCGCGCGGCGTGGCCGTCGCCACCGGCGCCGCGTCGGCGGCCTCGGGCGTCTCGTCCGAGGTGGGCTGGTCGCTCTCGAGGTCGTCGGCAGGGCCGTCGACGACGACCGCGGAGGTCGGCGCGGCGGTGGTTCCAGGCAGCGTGCTCCCGGTCTCGGTGATGGTCATGCCTCGGACTCAGCAAGGCACGCGCCAGCCCGGAGCCCGCTCGGCGCGGCCCGCAGCGTCGACCTCCGCGCCGCGGCCCCCATCGATTCGATGGCCTCGCGCTCGAAATGACGCTGTCCTGCGCGCGCCCGCGCGGCCTCGCCGACAGCTGGGTGTTTCCGCGCGCCCGAAGCGGTGTCAGTATCCGGCCGCCCCGTCGTGGGGTTCACCTGGAGGGGGCGTCGATGCAGCACGTGGAGAAACGCAAGCCGCGGCCGGAGAAGGTCGAGGCCGAGAAGCTGAAGTCGGGCAAGCTCGACAAGAAGAAGCTCGCGCAGATGGGCTCGTTCGAGGAGCAGGAGAAGTCGCTCCAGCTCGAGAAGGGCGAGAGCGAGTCGAAGACCGGGCGCACGCCCAAGCCGAAGGCGAAGAAGGAGGTCGTCGGCTCGAAGAAGTCGGACGACGACAAGAAGAAGTCGAAGTCCGAGGAGAAGCCGCCGACCGACATCTACGACTACGGCGGGCTGTCGGCCTGGTTCGAGGACCGCGACCACGCGCAGAAGGGCGTCGACCTCGACGACGACATCCGCGTCCAGGAGAACGGCGGGCTCTTCATCGAGGCCATCAACAGCAAGGCCGAGAGCGACTACTACGAGCGCGCCCCCGAGATGCCGAAGACGACCACCGAGGAGAAGCTCCACGTGCCGGCGACCGGCCGCGACGTGTCGCAGCGCTGGGCCATCGTCTCGAAGCTGTGCCTGGCGCGCGGCATCGTGAACTGGAAGGTCGCCAAGCAGGAGCTCCTCGACAACAAGGTGTCGGGCGCCGACAAGGCCTTCGACCTGCTCGGCAAGGCCGGCCTCCTCGACACCAACGCCCCGCCCGGCCTCGCCACCTCGGCCTACGTCAAGCAGTCGCTGAAGCCCGACCGGCGCGAGACGCTGCGCAAGTTCCTCGGCAACCCGAAGATGTTCGACAAGTGGCCCGACGGCGAGCTGGCGCAGGAGGTCATCGTCAAGATCGAGAACTCGATCCTCGACGCCAAGGCCTTCCCCGAGGAGCAGACGGGCCGCGAGATCACCGTCTACATCAAGCCCGAGCTGCTGCCGACGACCAAGATGTGGTCCGAGTTCGTGAGCGAGCTCTACGGCGCCTTCGACGAGTCGGGCCTGCCGATGCTGCCCATCGCCGTCGGCGACAAGGCCGTCGCCGGTGGCGGCAAGAAGAGCAAGGGCCAGACGCTCGGCTACTTCTCCTACCGCAACGAGGCCAACGCCAACGACAAGCTCCTGGGCTACAAGGGCTTCCCGCACTGGGCCGGCGGCAACGCCGACAAGACCAACGCCGCCAAGCAGAAGATGCAGCTCGACAAGGCCAAGGTGAAGAAGCCGAAGACGAAGCGCGGCAAGGGCAAGAAGGAGCTGTGATCCGTTCCCATGTCGGCGCGGCCGGGGCATGATGCTCGCCGCCGCGCCGCCCCCGCGCCGCGCGACCCTCACGCTTCGAGCCAGGAGTCATCATGCGCAAGTTCCCGTCGGTCGTTTCGTCCGTGGTCCTCAGCCTCGCGTTCGGCGCGTGCGGCAGCGTCGAGAAGAAGTCGAGCGGGGATCAGTCGACCGCCGCCGAGAAGGCGCTCGACGCGCATCGCGACGAGCTGCTCGCCATCCCCGGCATCGTGGCCGTCGCCGTCACGCCCGACCGCAAGGCCATCGCGGTCACGGCGTGCACGCGCGAGGCCGCCGATCGCGTCGACCCGAAGGCGGTCGGCGCCAAGATCGAGACCACCCTCGAGCCCAACTACGCCGGCTGCCGCCCGGCGCCGATGCCGACCCACGTCGAGATCCGCGACACCATCGACTTCGCCAAGGACAGCGACGACCTCCGCGGCGACGCGCGCCAGGTCATCGCCAACGTGGCGCGCACGCTGAGCGACAATCCGTCGCTGCGCATCGACATCGTCGGCCACGCGTCCTCGGGCGAGAAGCAGCGCTCGATGCTGGCGACGCGGCGCGCGCAGGCCGTGCGGAAGGCGCTCGAGGAGCAGGGCATCGACAAGGTGCGGCTCATCCTCGCCGGCGACGACGCCGGCCGCAGCGAGTCGTCGGTCACCTTCGAGGTCCACACCGCGCCCTGACCGCGCCGGCCGGACGACCTCCGGCCGCGCGACCTCGGGCCCCCGATGAACGACGAGGGGCGGTCCTCTCGAACCGCCCCTCGCAGCGTCATGCCGCGAGCGCAGCGCGCTCGCGGACCGACCTCATGCGCGCCTACTCGTGCACGCTCTCGATCGAGACGATCTCACCCGGGCCGTGGCAGACCAGGCACTGCTCCTTCGGGGCGTCGGGGCGGAGGACCTGGCTGCGCGGGCGATAGAACGCGCCGCCGTTGGTCTCCATGTGATCGATGGCGACCGGCTCGTCGTGGCAGCCCGAGCAGACCTGCACGAGCGGCGTGTTGACGAGCGTCGTGCCGTCGGCCTCGCACGGCGCGAGGTTGGTGCACGAGCGGACGGTGACGGTGCAGGTCGAGGCGGTGGTGCACGTGCACGGGCTGCCGACCGAGCAGACGGTGCTGCCCTGCTTGCCGGAGGTGCTCGTCTGGGTGCACGGGTTGGTAGCGCTGCAGAGGCACGGCGCCTCGGGCGTGCACGTCACCGTGTCGGCGCCGACCGTCTGCGTGCCGCCGAGGCCGTCGGGGTACTTGTAGGTGATGTCGCTCGTCGAGTAGCCGAAGCCGTAGTCGGTCTTGTACGACGCGTCGACGTAGGGCGAGATGGCGAACCACGCGGTCGGGTTGGCGACCTTGTCGTTGGTGAAGCGACCCGTCGCCACCGTGCTCACGGTGCGGTTCGGCAGCGCCGCGTCGGCGGCCGCGCTGCTGATGTCGTAGGCGCCGGCCACGTGGCAGGCCTTGCAGTCGTTGAGCTGGGACGGGAACTCGACGTCGCCGAAGCCCGGGCCTTCCTCGGTGGCGTGCCAGTCGAAGAACTCGTAGCGCATGCGGCCGCTGTGGATGGCGTGGACGTAGTGCGCGACGTCGGCCGACCAGCCGCTGCTCGTGCGGTTGGGCGTGTGGCAGAAGGAGCAGGTCGGCGCGTCGTTGCGCTGGCCGGCATGGAAGGTCGGCGCCACGCCGAGCGCGCCGTGGCACTTCAGGCAGTTGTTGTTGTCGACGATGGTGCGCCGCGCCGTGAAGCCGACGGCCGTCTTCCACACGTTGGGCGGCGGGACGCTGAGGCCGCCGATCTTCGTGCCGGTGTCGTAGCTGTAGCCCGGCGCGGTCACCTGCGTGAGCGGCTGGGTCGTCGCCAGGCTGTACGAGTAGCCGATGCCGCCGGTCAGCATGGTGGCGTTGGTCGGGACCTTCGTGCCGGTGAGCACCAGCGTGTAGAAGCCGTTGCCGTCGGTCGTCGACGAGAGCGTCGCCGCCGTCGCCGCCACCGACCCGTTCCACACGCCCTTGATGTAGGCGCTGGCGCTGACGTTGAAGTTGGCCGGCGTGTCGATGTGGTCCTGCGGCTCGGCCCAGGCGAAGTACGCGCTCGGCGAGCCGACGAAGCCGTTCATGAGCTCGACGGTGGTGCCGGCCGCGAAGGTCGGGAACACCACGTCGCTGCCGTTGCGCTTGAACTTGAACTTGATCTGCGGGTTCTTGTACGCGGCCGACACCGGGTTCGCGTCCACCAGGCTCACGCTGTCGACGACGTAGGTGATGACGTCGGCGCCGATGGGCACGAAGCCCGAGGCCGCCAGATAGGCCGCGTTGGTGTTCGAGTTGGTGCCGCCGGCGTAGGTGCTGTTCGGGTCCGGCGGGACGACCGGCACGTGCTGGGCCTTGGTGAAGATGGTCCCGTCCGACACGTGGCAGCCGACGCACTCGGCGTCGGTCTTCGGGCCGGGCGTGTGGCGGCAGGCGACCGGATCGCCGTTGCCGTCGAGCGTAGGCGGGTGCTGGCACGTCGTGCCGCTGGTGCTGGCGAAGTCGACGGTCTCATGGCACGAGCCGCAGGCGGCCTGCGACGGCTTGGTCAGGGCCTGCACGCCCTGCGCCGCGCCGCCGTGGCAGGTGCTGCACGAGCGGATGTCCTGCGGGAAGGTGGCCGTGATGGAATGGAACTGGCTCGTCGGACGGATGTGCTCGCCGTAGTGGATGCGGTGGACGAACACCTTGCTGTCGGCCGCGGGGTTCGAGGTGCGCGCCGGGTTGTGGCAGACGTTGCACATCTGCGGGTTGTTGCGCGCGCCGCTGTGGAACTCGTTCGAGACCAGGCTCTCCGGCTTGAAGTCGCGGTGGCAGTTGGCGCAATTCTCGCTTTTGACAATCTCGCGCTTCACCGGCGTGCCCACGCCGCTCGGCACGAAGCTGTACGACACGTCGTCCGCGGTGAAGGTCTTGGCGTTGTTGGTATTGACGAGGTCGGTCTGGCGCGTCGCCTGGATCCACACCACGTGGGTGTCGTTCAGGTGGTTCGCGTCGAACGTGACGGCCTTGTAGAGGACGCCGTTGGGCGTGCCGTCGGTCTTGGTCTGGGCCACGTCGGTGGCGGGGAAGGTGTAGGTGTAGGCGCCGGTGCCCGGCGCGTCCTCGACCAGCGTGCCGACGGCCGGGGTCTTGGTCGTCCCGCTGCTCGACGGGTCGGGGTTGTAGAAGGTCGGCTGGAACACCGCCGGCGCCGAGGTCGAGTTCGACTTCGAGTAGACGTTGTAGGGGCTGACGACGCCGTTGGCGTCGACGGTGATGTACGACAGCGAGAAGCGCGGCGCGAAGGCCGTGTTCACGGAGTAGAAGCCGGTGCGGTCGACCGGGTAGCCGCGGTCGTCCTTCATGGTGAAGTGGACGCGGACGGGGTCGGTGGTGCTCACGTCGGTGATGGTCACGACCAGCCCGGTGCTGACCGACGCCGGACCTGCCTGGCCGTTGCAGGCGTAGGTGGTCAGCGCCGCGTCGACCTCGGCGGCGTCGAGCACGCCGTTGGCGTCCGCGTCGGAGCCGACCTCGATCTTCGTGCCGCCGAAGGCGCAGTGCGTGCCGCGCGCCTCGGGCGAGGTCTTCACCAGCGTCTGCACGCCGGGGTCACCCTGGCCGCCGTTGCACACGTAGGTCGTGAGCGCCGCGTTCACCTCGCCGGCGTCGAGCGCGCCGTTGGCGTTGGTGTCGCTGCCGACCTCGACCTTGGTGCCGCCGTCGGCGCAGTGGTTGCCGGGGTCCTCGGCGCTGGTCTTCACCAGCGTCGCGAGCGCGTCGGCGCCGGGCTCGCCGTTGCACGCAAAGCGCGTGAGCGTGGCGACCACCTCGGCCGTGTCGAGGGTGCCGTTGGCGTTGCTGTCGGGGCCCACCTCGATCTTGGTGCCGCCGTAGTCGCAGTTCACGCCGGCGGCCTCGTCCGACGTCTTGATGAGGGTCTGGACGGGCGAGGTCCCGCTGCCGCCGTTACAGGCGTAGCTCGTCAGCGCGGTGTTGACCTCGTCGCTGTCCAGCACGCCGTTGTCGTTCTCGTCGGTGCCGGCCTCGATCTTCACGCCACCGTTCGCGCAGTTGCTACCCGCGGCCTCGGCGGAGGTCTTGACGAGCGCGCTCTTGCCATCGGCTCCTGCGCCGCCCGGATCGCCCTTCTCGCCCTGCTCGCCGGCAGGGCCGGTGTCGCCGGCGCAGCCTGCCAGTGCGAGTGCCAAAATCATGGCACTCGAAGTTCCGCTGAGTAGCATTCTCATATCATCCTCCAATCGTCGGACTGGGACCGCGGTCCCGCCAGATTGACAGCAACTTGCTTTCGCTCATGACGGAGTGCGGCCCACACGAGCGCGTACCGCACGGCCCGGGAAAGGCAAAGGCCAGGCCAGCGCGAATGTCGTCGAGAAATCCGTCGAATTACAGGGCGCATGGTCGATTGCGCCCGCGCATCGGAAGCGGGCGACGTACGCAAGCGCACTCCGGGGTGGCGCATCGCGCACACGCCTCGGGTTCGGTGCGCCCGCGGCGACGAGCGTCTGCGCTCGAGCGCGGCGGTCGTGGTCCGGCGCCGGGCTGCGTCACTCTCGGCCGCGGGTCGGCCTATGCGTTCGCGTCCTTCCGATTCGGCGCGGCGTGTGCCAGACTGCACGAGCTTCTGAACCACGTGGTCCGCATCGCCTCGGGCGCCGGAGTCCTCATGTCGCAGGTGAACGAGTCGAAGTCGTCGTCCAGCCCAGCCTCCACCAAGGGCGTCGCGGCCGAGCCCGGGGCGCGCGAGAAGGACAAGAACGCGCCGCTGCGAGGCATGGGCTTCGACGAGGCCGAGCAGGCGCTGTCGCCGAACGCGCCCGGCGAGCGCGGCGGCGGCAACAAGGTCGCCCAGGCCATCGCCTACAACCAGAAGGCGCACTGGGCGCGCGGCCACGTCGGCCCGCTGCAGGCGCTCCTGAAGACGCCGGCGTCGGGCCAGTGGGACGCGCCCACGGTCGAGGGCGTCATGGCCTTCCAGAACAAGCAGGGCCTCGACGACGACGGGCAGGTCGGACCGCAGACGACGAAGGCGCTCAAGACCGAGCTCGACGGCGGCACCGCCGCCGCCGCCAAGTCGGGCGACGACAAGCCCACGCCGGCCGAGCCGGCCAAGGCGCCGCTGCCCGCCGCCGGCAAGGGCGCACCGGCGCCCAGCGCGGCCGCCGCGCCGCCGACCACGAGCGTCAGCGCCAGCGGTCCGCTCAAGCCGACCCAGGTCGTGGTGGCGCAGAACCAATATCGCCAGAACCCGTTCGCGCCCGAGTGGGTGGGCCAGCTGCAGGCCGCGCTCGACGCGCCGGTGAGCTACGTCATGGACGCCGCCACCATCCAGAAGGTGGCCGAGTTCCAGGCCGAGAAGGGCCTCAAGGTGACCGGCTTCCTGCGCACCGACACGCTGCCGCCGCTGCTCGAGAAGTTCCCGGTGCTGGCCGAGGCCAAGGGCACGGAGCACAAGCGCGAGGCCAAGGGCGCGAAGCTCGACATCAGCAGCTCGGGCGACCCCATCGAGGACAAGGCCGTGCGCGAGTGCAAGCTCGGCACCGGCATGAACGACTACGTCAGCAAGTTCCAGAAGGGCACCTTCCTCGGCGGCTCGGTCACCGGTCGGCCCGAGTTCCTGGCGCGCCTCGACGCCGCCAAGCGCTACCTCGAGCTGAAGATCGGCAAGCCCGACGCCGCCGTCGGCAAGCAGCTCGGCAGCTCGGTCAGCAACAGCTATCGCCCGTCGTCGCCGTCGAGCCCGCAGGCCTATCACGGCATCGGCCAGGCGCTCGACATCGACAGCAGCCGGAACCCGTGGGTCGTCGGCAACCCGCAGGCCAAGACCGCCAACGAGGGCACGACCAGCATCATCCGCCACGCGTCCACGCTCATGGGTCACGGCGAGGGCTTCGACGCCGCGACGCTCCACAAGTGGGCGCAGTCGATGCCCACCGAGGAGCTCTTCGAGAAGCTCGAGTCGTCGAACACGGCGCTGCGCGAATATCGCCAGATTGCCAATGACCCGGCCGCCATCAAGGCGCAGTTCGACGCGCGCATGGCCGGCCCGAAGCCGCTCGTCGGCAAGGAGGCCAAGCTCGAGTACTGGCTCGGCAAGGTGCCGCTGCACCACAAGATGCTCATGGCCGAGAAGAGCAACTGGCACGCGCACGACGAGAACCTGGGCTTCATGGATCAGTCGAAGGAGCTGGTCGTGGCGCTGCGCGACGTGGCCGGCCTGCGCTGGGGCGCCACCGACATGGGCGAGTCGCAGAGCAGCGACATGATGCACTGGGACAACCACAACGACGGCGACGCGCATCGCCTGTGGGCGCGGGTGAAGGATCTCCGCGCCGCCGAGAAGCCGCCCAAGGAGAAGTCGTAGCCGTCGCCTGCCCGGCGTCGACTCCGTCCGGGAATGTCGGGGCGGGTGACCGCCCTTAGCCGTTGCGCCAGGCCGAAAGGCCGAAGCGCTCGCGCGTCACGCGAACCACCCTACGAGAGAGCCCGACCCCCCGGGCTCTGCCGCACCGTCACGAGGCTCCTATGAAGTCCTTCGCCGTCATCCCCCTCCGGGGGCTCGCATCGTCGTGCCTCGCGTTGGCACTCGCCGTCGCAGGCTGTGGCTCCGACACCGGGAGCGCCTCCGACACCGGCTCGACCGCCGGCGCCGACACGACCTCGTCAGGCGACACCAGCGTCGTCGCCGACGGCGCGAGCGACACGGCGGTCGAGACCACGCCGCCCGACGCCACCGTCTCCGACGCCACCGTCTCCGACACGACCGTCTCCGACACGACCGTCTCCGACGCGACCGTCTCCGACGCGACTGTCTCCGACACGAGCGTCGCCGACACGACCACCACCAGCGTCAGCGACACCGGCACGGGCGACACCGGCGGCGACACCGCCGACGCGAGCGACGTCGTCACGCAAGCCCCGTGCTCGACCGACGGCGGCGTCGGCTGCGCCTGCACCTTCGACTCCGACTGCAACTCGCACATCTGCCTCCAGAACGAAGGCGCCTGCTCGGCGCCCTGCTCGAGCGACGACGACTGCGCCTTCACCGGCTTCCACTGCGGCCTCTACACCGACTTCCTGACGACCATCCGCGCCTGCCTCGTCGAGGACCCTGACGCCTGCACGACCTGCGACAGCGACGACGACTGCGCCGACGGCTACGCCTGCGTGACGCTCTCGGACGGCAAGGCCTGCGCCTACCGCTGCTCGTCGAGCTTCGACTGCCTCTCCGGCACGAGCTGCGACATCCCGCAGGGCGGCTCCTTCAGCGACCGCGCCTGCCTCCCCGACGCCGGCACCTGCAGCGACTGCTACGACGACGACGGCGACGGCTACGGCACCGGCCCCGACTGCCCGCTGCAGGACTGCCGCGACGACCTATTCGGGGTCCACCCGAACGCGGCCGAGACCTGCAACGAGCTCGACGACGACTGCGACGGCGCGACCGACGAGGACTTCGACCTCACGAGCGACATCGATCACTGCGGCGACTGCGGCACCGCATGCAGCCGCAACCACACCACGCCGACCTGCGACGGCAGCTGCCACGTCGGCCCCTGCACCGACGGCTACGAGGACTGCGACCACAAGCCCGAGACCGGCTGCGAGGTGAACCTGGCCGACCGCTGCGGCAGCTGCGACGGCTCGAAGAACGCCTGCGGCGGCTGCGCCGTCCTCGACCACGCGCCCGACACCGCCTGCGGCACCTGCGGCAAGTGGACCTGCGATCCGAGCACCGACGGCGTGCGCTGCGTCGAGCCGGCGAGCTGCGACCCGTCGCTCACGATCACCCAGACCACGACGCTGAGCGGCGACCACAGCTACAACGACCTCACCATCGGCGCCGGCGGCACGCTGTCGGTTGGCAGCTTCGGCGGCATCGGCAGCGACGGCGGCTCGCTGTCCATCACCGCCATCTCGGTCCACGTCGGCGCCGGCGGCCGCATCGACGCCAGCGGCAAGGGCGGCGGCGGCAACCACCCGGGTGCCGGTCTCGACGGCGGCTCGCTCGTCAACGACTCGGGCGCGGGCGGCGGCTACGGCGGTCGCGGCGGCAACGGCGCGCGCGACATCCTGCAGGGCGGCGCGTCCTTCGGCACCGCCGCGGGCGACGACATCGCGATGGGCAGCGACGGCGGCACCACCCAGTGCCGGAACACCTGCGCGCCGTGCGCGCCGAGCGACAAGATCCTCGGCGGACGCGGCGGCGGGCTCATCGTCATCAAGGCCAAGGACGTCGTCATCGACGGCTCCATCCTGGCCGACGGCCTGCCCGGTCAGGACGGCGCCACGGTCGAGCTCGGCGCCGGCGGCGGCTCGGGCGGCGGCATCTGGATCGAGGCCGACAGCGTCACCATCAACGACAGCGCCATCGTGTCGGCCAACGGCGGCCACGGCGGCATCGGCACGCAGCACCCGTTCGGCAACGGCCAGACCTGCCTCGGCTTCGGCGGCTCGGGCGGCGGCGGCGGACGCATCAAGATCCGCGCAGCGACCTACACCGTGCGCGGGGTCGTCCGCGCGCAGGCCGGGGCGGGCGCCACCGGTCCGGCCTACGTCGGGCACGCCGGCGCGCCGGGCACGGTCGAGACGCCGGCCGTCGACTGCGTGACGGGCTTCGCCGACTGCGACGGCGACGCGCTGACCGGCACCAACGGCTGCGAGACCAACCTCGCGACGGCGGTCTGCGGCCGCTGCGGGCCCTTCCCGGGCGCGCTCGGCGACACCTGCGGCACGTGCGACTCGGGCCACTGGGTGTGCGGCTTCTCGGGCGACATGGCGTGCAGCGGCGACTCCGGTCTCGCCGCGCGCAACGCCTGCGGCGGCTGCTCGGCGCTGGCCAACGCGGTCGGAGCGCCCTGCGGCGGCGGCTGCGGCACCTACCAGTGCAGCTCGAACGAGACCGTCGCGTGCAGCTCGGCGGGCGCCAACGCGTGCGGCGGCTGCGACGCGCTGGCCCACGCGCCGGGCGATGCCTGCGGCACCTGCAACCAGGGCACCTGGACCTGCGACGCGGGCGGCCTCGTCTGCGACAACGCCGACCTCTGCGAGAACAACCTCGTCGTCGACGCCACCTCGCTCGAGCTGAGCGGCTCGCTCGCGTACGACCACGTCACCGTCAAGAACGGCGGCGTCCTGCACGTGACGCCCTACGCGGCGGCGACGGCGGGCACCGGCCAGGTGGGCATCAGCGCCAAGACCATCGTCGTCGAGCAGGGCGCGAGCATCGACGCCAACGGCGCCGGCGGCGCCGGCACCGCGCCGGGCCAGACCATGACGGCCACCAACGAGAACTCGGCCGCCGGCGGCGGCGGCTACGGCGGCGCGGGCGGCGACGGCTTCGGCTCGGGCAGCGTCCTCCGCGGCGGAGCGGCCTTCGGCACCGCGGCCGGCAGCGACCTCTCGCAGGGCAGTAACGGCGGCGGCACGCACTGCCGCAACACCACCGCGCCGTGCAAGAACACGCCGGCCGACGAGCAGGTCCTGGGTGGCGCGGGCGGCGGCATGGTCGACCTCACGGCCAGCGTCTCGATCACCATCGACGGCAGCATCCTCGCCAACGGCGCGGCCGGCCAGGACGGCGGCGAGGTCGAGCTCGGTGGCGGCGGCGGCAGCGGCGGCGGCATCCGCCTGTCGGCGCCGACGGTGTCGCTCGGCGCGTCCGCGGTCCTCGCGGCCGACGGCGGCCACGGCGGCGCCGGCATCCAGCACGGCACCAGCGTCGGCTTCGGCGGCGGTGGCGGCGGCGGCGGCCGCATCAAGGTCGTCGCGACGCTGTACGCCCCGCCAGGCCCCGCCATCCACGCCAGCGCCGGCGCCGGCGGCACCGCCCCGGTGACCTACCAGGGCAAGGCCGGCGCGGCCGGCACGGTCGACCTCCCGCCGACGCCGTGAGCGAGAGCTCGCGCGGAGGCCACCTCCGCGCGGGCGACCGGGCGACCCATCCGCGCGACGCGCTCAGCGCGAGCGCGCCGCCTTCTTCGCCGGGCTGCCGACGAACGCCGCCAGGTGCTCGCCGGTGAGCGTCGACCTCGCCCGCACCAGCTCGGCCGGCGTGCCCTCGAACACGACGCGTCCGCCGTCGTGGCCGGCACCCGGCCCGAGGTCGATGATCCAGTCGGCGTGCGCCATGACCGTCAGGTGGTGCTCGATGACGATGACGGACTTGCCGCTGTCGACGAGCCGATCGAGGAGCCCGAGCAGCTGCTGCAGGTCGGCCAGGTGGAGGCCGGTGGTCGGCTCGTCGAGGACGTAGACGCCGCCGTCCTCGCCCATGTGCGTGGCCAGCTTGAGCCGCTGCCGCTCGCCGCCCGACAGCGTCGTCAGCGGCTGGCCGAGGCGCAGGTAGCCGAGCCCCACCTCGGCCATGCGCACCAGGATGGCGTGCGCGGCCGGCGTCCGCCCGGCACCCTGGCCGAAGAAGGCGACCGCCTCGTCGACCGACAGGTCGAGCACCTCGGCGATGTTCAGCCCGCCGAAGCGATACTCCAGCACCGACGCCTCGAAGCGCTTGCCCTCGCAGTCCTCGCAGGTCGTGCTGACGCCGGCCATCATGCCGAGGTCGGTGTAGATGACGCCGGCGCCGTTGCACGTCGGGCACGCGCCCTCGGAGTTGGCGCTGAACAGCGCCGGCTTCACGCCGTTCTGCTTGGCGAAGGCCTTGCGGATGGGCTCGAGCAGGTCGGTGTAGGTCGCCGGGTTGCTGCGCCGCGAGCCGCGGATGGGCGCCTGGTCGACCGTCACGACGCCGTCGCGCCCGCACACCGAGCCGTGGATGAGCGAGCTCTTGCCCGACCCGGCGACGCCGGTCACGACCACCAGCACGCCGAGCGGGATGTCGACGTCGACCCCCTGAAGGTTGTGCGTGCGCGCGCCGCGCACCGGCATGACCCCCGTCCGCTTGCGCACCGTCGCCTTCACCGCGGCGCGGTCGTTCAGGTGCCGCCCGGTCAGCGTGCCGCTCGCGCGCAGCGCCTCGACCGTGCCCTCGAAGACCACCTCGCCGCCGGCCGTGCCGGCGCCCGGCCCGAGGTCGACGACGTGGTCGGCGATGGCGATGGTCTCGGGCTTGTGCTCGACCACCAGCACGGTGTTGCCCTTGTCGCGCAGCCGCAGCAGGAGGTCGTTCATGCGCTGGATGTCGTGCGGGTGGAGCCCGATGGTCGGCTCGTCGAAGACGTAGGTCACGTCGGTCAGCGACGAGCCGAGGTGGCGCACCATCTTGGTGCGCTGCGCCTCGCCGCCCGACAGCGTGCCCGACGGCCGGTCGAGGCTCAGGTAGCCGAGGCCAATCTCCACGAACGCGTCGAGCGCCTCGCGCAGCGTCTTCAGCAGCGGCGCCGCCGACGGCTCGTCGAGCCCGCGCACCCACGCCGCCAGATCGCTGATCTGCATGGCGCACGCGTCGGCGATGTTGATGCCCTTGATCTTCGACGAGCGCGCGCCCTCGCTGAGGCGCGTGCCGTGGCACTCGGGGCAGGTCGTGAAGGTGACGGCGCGCTCCACGAAGGCGCGGATGTGGGGCTGCATCGCCTCGACGTCCTTCGACAGGAACGACTTCTGGATGCGCGGCACCAGCCCCTCGTACGACATGTTGGTGTTGGCGACCTTGACCTTGATGAGCTCGCTGTAGAGGAAGGTCTGCCGCTCCTGCTTCGTGAACTTCTTGATGGGCTTGTCGAGGTCGAGCCCGGCCGCGCCGAAGATGCGCACGTGCCAGCCGTCGGCGGTGTAGCCGGGGATGGTGAGCGCGCCCTGGTTCAGCGACTTCTCCTCGTCGTAGAGCTGCGACAGGTCGATGTCGTTGACCGAGCCCATGCCCTCGCAGCGCGGGCACATGCCGCCCGCGCGCTTGAAGACGCGCTTCTCGGTCGTGCCGCCGCCGCGGTCGGTCGAGAACGAACCCACCGCGGACACCGACGGCACGTTGAACGAGAAGGCGTTGGACGAGCCGATGTGCGGCTTGCCGAGGCGGCTCCACAGGACGCGCAGGAGCGCGTTGGCGTCGGTCGCCGTGCCGACCGTCGAGCGCGAGTTGGCGCCCATGCGCTCCTGGTCGACGATGATGGCCGTGGTCAGGCCGTCGAGCACGTCGACCTCGGGCCGCGCCAGCGTCGGCATGAAGCCCTGCACGAACGCGCTGTAGGTCTCGTTGATGAGGCGCTGCGACTCGGCCGCGATGGTGCCGAACACCAGCGACGACTTGCCCGACCCCGAGACGCCGGTGAACACCGTCAGCCGTCGCTTGGGAATCTCGACGCTGACGTCCTTCAGGTTGTTCTCGCGCGCGCCCTGCACGCGGATCATGTCGTGGCTGTCGGCAGGCTTCTGGCTCTTCGCGTTCATGCGCGCGGTCATGCCATCGAGCGCCCGCCCTGTCACGCGTCCCTCGGCGCGTCAGCCCATCTCGGGCTCGCTGTTGAAGAACTCGTTCCGCTCGGGGTCGTTGTACGCCGCGTAGTCGATGACCCACGGCTCGATGTCGGTGCGGCCGTCGTAGTAGCGGATGGTCAGTGCCGTCGGCGTCACCGCGCGATAGCTCGAGCGCGCGGGCAGGTCGTTGTTGTCGGCGCCGCCAGCGCTGAACAGCGTGAGCACGCGCAGGTCCGGCTCGTCGTAGGCCGACACGAAGCCGGCGTCGACCTTCTCGTGGCCGCGGATGAGCGTCCGCACGCCCATGCCGTGCATGAAGGCGCGCGCCTGCTCGCGTCCGAACGAGAAGCGGTTCGACGCCGCCTGCAGGTCCTCGGGCACGAAGTCGGCGCTCGACGGGTCGCTCCACATCATCTGGAAGCGGATGGTCGGGTCGTTGAGGCTCGACAGATCGGTGTAGCGCTCGCGCAGCGTCGCGTCGCGCGGGATGCCGCCGTGGACGAACAGGATGTCGTCGAAGACGAGCATGTTGGGCATCGTCTCGAAGAACTGCCGATACGCCTGGAACACCTCGACCGGCGCGTAGGGCTTGAGCTTGTCGATGGCCTCGGCCGGCCGCACGCCGCCGTACACCATGCCGTCCTTCTCGAGGTAGTACTCGTGGTTGCCGCGCAGCGCGATGACGTGGCGCGGCGCCGCCACCGACAGCCCGAGCACGGCGCGCAGCACGCCGTTGAGGCTGTAGAGGCCGCGGTCGATGTAGTCGCCGAGCAGCACCAGGAGCGGCTCGGGGTAGGCGGTGGGCGACCGCGTGAAGCGCTCGACCTTGCCCATGAAGTCCGACTGCATGAGCGCGGCCTTGAGGCAGCTGTAGCAGCCGTGGAGGTCGCCGAGCACGGTCAGCTCGTAGCCGGCGGGTGTGGTCGGCGGGATGACGTACACGTGCTCGTCGAGGAAGGCCGGGCGCCCGGCGAGCTCCTGCACGGTATGGTAGCCGGCGAGGTTGCCGCGGTTGCCGGCGCGCTTGGCCTCGATGATCTTCGTGACCTTGCTCATGCGCTGCAGGTCGGCGCCGAGCTGGCGTCGCAGCAGGTCGGGCTCGACCGCGAAGTGGCGCTCGAGCTGGGTCAGGGCAGGGTGGTTGGCCTCGCTCCGCGGCCGCTCGACGTGTGGGTGGATGACGACGCGGTTCCTCCGGCCCTTGGCCTCGCCCGTGTGGCCCGCGCGTCCGGCGGCGCTCGGCTGCTTGGTGTCGAGGAAGGCCAGGAGCTCCGTGCGGAACTGGATCTCCTCGGGGTCGGCGATGCCGTCGGCGGCGAGCATCTGATCGACGGCGTCCATCAGGACCTTCCGGTCCTCGCGCGCGAAGCCCTCGAGGATCTCGAAGCAGCGCACCTTGACGCGCGAGCGGACGAAGCTCAGCGCGCGCTCGCCCTCGGCGGTGGGCTCGTCCCACATGGCCTTCAGCTCGGCGCTGATGCGCTGGAACTTCCGGTCGAGGCGGTCCACCAGCGCCGCGCGCCGCGCGCGTCCGGCGGCGGTCGCGCTGTCGGTCTCCTGCGACGCGGCGAGCTCGAGGATGAACTCCTCGATGAAGTCCCTCTCGCTGCGGTCGAACCTGCCGTCGATGTAGCCGAAGGCCGTCAGGTAGAAGAGCACGGCCTCCATCTCGCGAGCGGCGTCGGCCGGCTCACTGCTGAACTTCAACATGGACTCGAGACTCCTGGCGCAACGGCGACCCGCAAAGACTGCCTCGCGGACAGGGATGTTATCACTCCCTGTGCCGCCTGACATCCGCCGCCGCGGAGCGGCGAGCGCTACGGCAGCGCGAGCCAGTAGTAGCGCTTGAGCGGCCGGTGCTCGGCCAGGGACCGCCTCTCGCGCAGGGCGCCGCCGCTCTCGGCCATGACCGCCTCGATGACGCGGATGGAGCCGACGTTGGTGTCGTCGCAGGTGATGAGCACCTCGCTCAGCCCGAGCGCGCGTGCCACCGGCAGCGCCTGGCTCAGCATCTCGGTGGCGACGCCGCGCCCGCGAAAGGACGGCACCGTGTCGTAGCCGATGTGCCCGCCCTCCTTGCGCAGGGCGTCGCTCAGCGCGTGGTGGATGGAGATGCGCCCGACGAGCTCGTCCGCCATCAGCGCCCAGAGGTGCGTCTTCGGCACGACCTGCTCACTCCGCGGCTGCGAGTCTGACAATTTCTTGGCCACGAACGCGGCGAAGTCGATTTCGGCGATCTCGATGTCGCCGCTGAGCCACCACGGCAGTCCCTCGCGGCGGAACTCGCCGAGCGCGCGCAGGAACGTCTCGCGATACTCCACCGCGGGCGCCACCAGCCGGAGCGGCGGGCGCGCGCTCATCGCGGTCGCCCCGCGCAATCGCGCTCGCGCGGCGCCGTCACGGCGTGTCGCTCGCCACGATGCTCGCGCGCGGCAGGAGGCGCACGAACGCGTCGACGCGCCCGCCGCTCGCCTGCTCGGGCAGCATCCGGCCCGCCGTCCCGCCGGCGATGAGCACATTCCCATCCGGTCGCAGCGCGATGGCGTGGACCACGTCGTCGTCCGAGCTCCCGCCCTGCCACGCGCCGAGCAGGACCCCGTCGCCGTCGATGGCCAGCACCATCGCATCCGACCCGCCCTGCGCCTGGGCTTCCGGCAGCGTGCCCGCGGTCGAGCCCGCCGCCAGGAGGACGCCGTCCGCGGCGAACTCGAGGTCGCGAATCTCGTCGAAGCTCGCGGTGCCGTACCGCTTGATCCACAGCACCTCGCCCTCGAGGCTCAGCGCCGCGACGAAGCCGTCGGCCTCGCCGAGATCCGTCATCGCCTGCGGGAACGGGAAGACGCCGGTGCCGGCGACATAGACCTTGCCCGCGGCGACCTCGATCGCGACCGGCTCGCACCCGGCCGGCGCCAGGTACGTCCGCCAGCCCGAGCCGTCGTCGGCGCCGAGCGGCTGGCGCTCGACGTAGCAGCCGCCGGCGCCCTCGGCGTCCTCGAAGAAGCGGAAGCCCGACACGACGATGGCGTCCTGCGCGAAGGCGAGCCCCTCGATCCGATCCGGGTTGAACACCAGCTGGGCCCGCGTGCGCGCCGCCTCGCGAATGCCGTCCGGGCCATTCTCATAGCGCGCGACGAAGCCATTCTCGCTGTCCATGAGCTGCTGGTGCTGGACGAGCTCGTCGTCCCAACCGACGACCGCGAGCCCCTCGCCCGCGAGGTCGGTGAGCCGCAGCGGGTGCTGCGGCCGGTCGTCGCCGAACTGCGCGCCGCTGGCACCGCCGCCCGCGCCGAGCCGCGCGATGAACAGGTCGAAGAGCCCGGCGTTGGCCGCGAACAGATCGCCCGAGGTGCGGCCCACGACCCACGCCGCGCCGTCGCCGTCGACGGTGAGCGCGGCCACCACGTCCGTCCCGCCGCTCTGGAACTCGAAGGTGTCGACCACCGCGCCGTGGCGATCGAAGCGCCGCACCACGCCCTTCGAGTTGCCGTCCGGCTGGATGTTGCTCACCCCGAGGATGCCGTCCTGATATCCGCAGACATAGCCGCCGCCGTCGCCGGTGGCCACTACGCCGAGGGCTTCGTCGTCGCCCGCGGCGCCGAACTGCGCGACCCACGGCGCCACCGCATCCTCCTCGGGCGCGGTGTCGGGAGCGCTCGTCGCGTCGACGTCGCCGGTCGCGTCCACGGCGCTCGTCGCGTCCGCGTCGCCCGTCGAGTCCCCGTCCAAGTCGCCGGTCGCGTCCACCGCGCCGTCGACCTCGGTCGCGCCGCTGTCCGGCGCAGCGTCGAGCGCGACGCTCGAGTCCGCCTCGTCGACGTCGCCGGCCCCGCCGCCGTCCTCTCCACAGCCGACCAGCCCACAGCCGAAAAACACGACGACGATCTGAGCCCGAGCGCGCACCGCTATCGCCTCCTTCGATGTGCCCATCAAAGCAGAGTTCGCACCCCACGGCCAGACCGTTCCCGCGCCGCAGCGGCGCGTCGCCGCCCCGCATTCGCCGAACGCCGGGTGTGCCGGCCGGCCGGATGTGGCTATGGTCCGCGTCGGGCCGCTTCGCGACCGAAAGGAACCGACCATGCTGAAGCTCTATGGATTCTCGAAGGTGAACGCCGTCGCGCGCGGCCGGACCCGCGACCTCCGCGTGCTGTGGGCGCTCGAAGAGATGCAGCTGCCGTTCGAGCTCGTCGGCATGGACCACCCCGCGCGCGACCTGAGCAGCGACGCCTATCGTCGCCTGAGCCCGTTCGAGCAGATTCCGTCCATCGACGACGACGGTCTCTTGCTCTCCGAGTCTGCCGCCATTCTCGTCTACCTGGCGAAGAAGTCGGGCCGGCTGTTCGCGCCCGACGTCGCCCGCGAGGCGCAGGTCCTGCGCTGGTGCTTCGCCGCGCAGAGCACGGTCGAGCCGCCGCTCCAGAGCCTGCAGGTGCTCGACTGGACGGCCGACGGCGGCTGCGGCAAGCACCGCGAGTTCCTGGTCGGCTGGGTGCATCGCGTGCTGCGGAACCTCGAGCGCTGGCTCGCGGACCGCGAGTTCGTCGCCACCTCCGAGTTCACGGTCGCCGACATCCTCATGGCGCACGTGCTCCAGGCCGGCATCAAGGACGAGCGCCTGCTCGAGCCGCATCCCGGCGTCGTGGCGTATCGCGATCGCTGCCTGGCGCGGCCCGCCTGGAAGCGGACCTTCGACGCCTACTGCGAGCGCGTCGAGGCCGGCTGATCTCCCTCCGCCGAGATTGCCATAATCCGCTCCGCTCCGGCGCCGCGATTTGTCACTCTCCCAGGCGCGGGCCGGCTGCCTTGACGGGGCCTGGACAATCGGCTAGCCCAGAGTGTGGCCTGCCAAGGAGCGCCGCATGCGAGCCGCCGTCTACGCTTCCTATGGTCCTCCCGAGGTCGTCCACATCGAGGAAGTCGCCACGCCGACGCCCAAGGATGACGAGGTGCTGGTGCGCATCCGCGCCGCGTCGGTGGCGGCGGCCGACTGGCGGATGCGGAAGGCCGACCCGTTTCTGGCGCGACTCTTCAACGGCCTCTTCCGGCCGAAGAAGGTCAACATCCTCGGCTTCGAGCTGGCCGGCGACGTCGAAGCCGTGGGCAGCCGCGTCACCCGCTTCAGAGTGGGCGACGCGGTGTTCGCCTTCACGGGATTCGGCTTCGGAGCCCACGCCGAATATCGCTGTCTGCGCGAGAGTGGCACTCCGTCCAGCGCCGGTCTCATGGCGAAGAAGCCGACCAGCATGAGCTACGACGAGGCGGCGGGGATGCCCTGC
>JAXLYZ010000037.1:0-101187 GCA_046351155.1 Myxococcota bacterium | reverse complement strand
GGCCCGGCGGCGGCCGCCGCGCCCCCGCCCGCCGAGACCGGCGGCGCTCAGCGCGTGGCCGTCATGCCCTTCGACAACGCGTCGGGCGACGCCGCGCTCGACTCCATCGGCACCGGCCTCCAGGCCATGCTGACGACCGACCTCGCCGAGGTCAGCGCCTTCACGCTGGTCGAGCGCGCGCGCCTCGCGGCCATCCAGGGTGAGCTCGCGCTGGCCCAGACGGCGGCCATCGACCCGGCCACCGCGGCCAAGGTCGGCAAGCTCGCGGGCGCCACCCACCTCATCGCCGGCGCCGTCACCGTGGTCGGCGCCACCATGCGCCTCGACGCGCGCCTCTTCGACGTCGCCACCGGCGAGGTGGTGCTGACGGCCAAGATCGAGGGCGAGAAGGACGCCTTCTTCGAGCTCGAGAAGCAGCTGGTGCAGAAGATCATCGGCGCTACCCAGGCCAAGGTGACGGCCAAGGAGCGCGCCGAGGTCGCGCGCATCCACACCTCCGACTTCAACGCCTTCCAGAAGTTCTCGGACGGCGTCTTCGCCTTCGACCACCAGCAGTACGAGGCCGCCATCGCCGACCTGAAGGCCGCCGCCGCGATGGACGACGAGTTCAAGCTGGCCAAGCTCACGCTCGACGACTACGGCGACATCATCAAGAAGCTCGAGTCGCGCGCCACGCTGCTCGACGCCAGCCAGCGCAAAGCCAAGGCGCTGTCGCAGAACGCGCACGCGAAGGAGCAGCAGGCCATCTTCGACGGGCTGTGGGCGCGCGCCAGGACCACCGGAGATGCCCACCGCCTCGAGCGCCTGGCGGCCTTCTACCAGCTCGCGCACCTGCACGGCGACGTCAACACCAGCACCGCCAACCACGTCGAGCTCCGGAAGATCGAGGACCTGTGGCTGCTCGAGCGCACCGCCGACGCGCTGGCGCAGGCCTACTGGGCCGAGGCCACCCAGGCCTGGCCCAAGGTCCCGCTGTGGATCACCGCCGAGTACGGCTTTGGCGTGCCGACCGAGGCCGCCACCTACGAGGCCGACGAGAAGCAGTGGCTGAACGAGTTCTTCGGCAGCGACGGCCGCACCGACGAGTGGCAGTTCAAGCGAAAGCTGCTTGACGATATCCAGTACCACCGCACCTTCGCCGCGCGCCTCCACCTCGACGCCGCCGAGCACGCGCGCATGGTCGAGCGCGCCTACCAGCTGGCCATGAAGCTCGACCCCGACGCCTGCGACGAGCACGGCGACCACCCCAAGCACAGCTGGCGGCGCAACATGTCCGACTCGCTGGGCTCGCTCTTCCGCACTGCCGGCCTCCTCGACGAGAGCACCAAGTACTTCGCCGAGGTCGGACGCCTGACCGACGAGGTCTGGCAGGTGAAGGCCGCCGCCCAGGAGGTCGAGCGCAACAAGGAGATCGCCGCCTACCTGGCCGCCCACCCCGGCGCGCTGGTCAAGGAGTGGCTGCTGCTCAGCGGCTTCGACAGCATGGACAAGGACTACCGCGAGGAGATCGTCAAGGGGCTTTCACAGAAGGCCATCCCGTTCCGCGCGCGCTCGGCGCTGGCCAGCCGCCGCGAGCTGCGCGACGGCGGCGACTTCCGCTACACGCTCATCGGCGACGTGCCGCTCTGGGCCATCGGCAGCACCATCCTCCACAGCGGCCCGCGCTCGGACCTCCGCCGCGCGGCGAGCTTCGACTACTACCGGCGCCAGTCGAAGTCGGCCTCCGAGGAGCCGTGGCTGGCCATGGCCGACTATCGCCACGGCCCGAAGATGACGGCGTCCTTCGAGGTCGGCTACCAGCCGGCCGCCGACTGGTGGGACGACAGCCTGTCGACCTCGGCCGCCGATCTCGCGGCCGCGGGCTTCGTCGACGCGCGCCCCGAGGTGGTCTTCCTGTTCGGCGTCGAGGACGTCGACGTGGCCACCACCGAGGACCCCGAGACGCGCGGGCAGCGCCTCCAGCGCGGGCTCCACGGCTACGGCGTGAAGCTCGACGGCGCGGGCGGCGCGGCGCTGGTCGAGGTCAGCGAGCCCGAGGTGCGCGACGGCTACGGCCTCGACCGCTACCGCTTCCAGTACAAGGTCCTCGACTCGGCCTCCGTCGGCGGCGGCAAGGTCTCGGTCAGCGTCACGGTCAACGGCAAGTCGGTGAAGGCGACGGTCGGCGGCAAGACGCTCAGCGCGACGCTCGGCAACGCGCTCGACGGCTTCGCCGGCTTCGTCTTCCGCCAGCCCGGCTTCGCCGGCATCGACAAGCTGAAGCTCGCCTATTGATCGGACGGGCCTCGCGGCTCGGCCGAGGCCTGTAGCTCCTGCGCGCGCACCAGCGCCGCGTAGAGCCCGCCGGCCGCGAGGAGCGCGTCGTGGGTGCCGCGCTCGACCACCTTGCCGTGGTCGAGCACGAGCAGCGTCGTCGCGTGGCGCACGGTCGATAGGCGATGCGCGATGACCAGTGTGGTGCGCCCGGCCATCAGCCGATCGAGCGCGGCCTGCACCAGGCGCTCGTTGGTGGCGTCGAGGTGGCTCGTCGCCTCGTCGAGGACGAGGATGGCCGGGTCGGCCAGGATGGCGCGCGCGATGGCCACGCGCTGGCGCTCGCCGCCCGAGATCTTCACGCCGCGCGCGCCGACCATGGTCTCGAGCCCCTGCGGCAAGCGCGCGATGAACGGCTCGAGGCTCGCGTCGCGCACGGCCGCGAGCAGGTCGGCCTCACTGGCGTCGGGCCGTCCATAGAGGATGTTCTCGCGCAGCGTGCCCGAGAAGAGCACCGGGTCCTGCGCCACCGTGGCCATGTCGCGGCGCAGGTCGGCGAGCCGCACCGTGCGCGCGTCCTTGCCGTCGACCAGCACGCGGCCGGCGACCGGATCCCAGAAGCGCTGGAGCAGCGCGGCGATGGTCGACTTGCCGGCGCCCGAGCGGCCGACCAGCGCCACCACGTCGCCCGGTCGCGCGTGGAAGTCGATACCGTCAAGCACCTTGACTTCCGGCCGGGCCGGATACACGAAGTCGACCGCCTCGAAGCGGAACTCGCCGCGCCCCGCGCCCTCGACGCGCGCCGGCATGGCCTCGGGGGCCTCCGGGTCGCGGATGGCGGGCACCTCGTCGAGCAGCTCGAAGACGCGCTCGGAGGCGCCCATGGCGCGCTGGAGGTTGCCCCACAGGTCGGCCAGCGTGGCCAGCGACGTCGCCACCATCAGCGTGTAGATGAGGAAGACGGTCATGGCGCCCGGCGTCAGCGTGTGCTCGACCACCTGCCGGCTGCCCATCCAGAGCAGCGCCGTGACCGCGCCGAAGGCGGCGATCTCGATGGCGCCGACGAACAGCCCGCGCGCCCAGGCTAGCGACACCGACGCCCGGAACGACCCCTCGACGCGCGTCCGGTAGCGCCTGGCCTCGGTCGCCTCGGCGTTGAACACCTGCACCGTCTCGATGGCGCCGAGCGCCTCCTCGAGCGTGGCGTTGGCCTGCGCCAGCTCGTCCTGCATGGCGCGCGCCTGGCGCCGGATGCGGCGCCCGAAGCGCACCGCCAGGAACGCCAGCGGCGGCACCAGCACCAGCGTCAGCGCCGCCAGGCTGGGGTTGGTCACGAACAGCACGATGACGCCGCCGACCGCTCCCATGGCCGAGCGCAGCGCCATCGACAGCTCGCTGCCGACGGTCGTCTGGATGGCGCCGATGTCGTCGGTCAGGCGCGACGAGCTCGCCGGTCTTGCGCTCGTGGAACCAGCCGGCCGGGAGCGCAGGAGGTGCTGAAGGTGCGCGCGCGCAGATCGGTGACGACGCGATTCCTTGAGCCAGCTCATCTGCGTGGCGCCAGGTCGTCAGCGCGCCGAGCAGGACGAAGCCGGCCAGCGCGAGGCCGGCGTAGACGACCGAGCCGAGGTCGCCGGTCTTGAGCGCATCGTCGATGGCCAGCCGGATGGCCGGGGCAGGACGAGATTCGTCACCGCGCCGAGGATGAGCGCGGTCGGCCAGCCAGAAGCGCCCCTTGTGCGGGCGGAGTACAGAGCTGCGCCCAGTGGGCGCGGGCGGAGACGACCCGGTCGCGGCGATCGTGCATCCGTCGAGCTACACCTTCGCCGCCGCCGACCTCGCCAACGCGGCAGGTGCCGGACGTCACGAGGCGTGCTCATCACCGAGCGACCGACCGCGGTCCGACGTCCAATCCGGTGATGCGCCGATCGGGCGCGCTCGCACCCGGAGCTTGACCTCGGCCGGCCGAGTGGCTAACTCCCGCGCCCCATGTCGCTCGCCGCCCCCCATGCCTCGACGTTCGCGCTGCCCGGCTACCGCGTCGGCCCGGTGGGCGTCGCCCCGGCCTCGTGCTCGCCCCGATGTCGGGCGTCACCACCCGCCCTTCCGCCGCCCATGAAGCGCTGGGGTGACGCGGTCGGCCTCGTCGTGTCCGAGTTCATCCAGATCGAGATGCTCACGCGCGGCAACCTGTGACGGCCATCCGCATGGCCTTCGACGCCACCGAGCGGCCCGTCGGCATCCAGCTCTACGGCTGACCCCGAGCTCATGGCCGAGGCGGCCATGATGGTGACGCTGGCGCCGACCTGGTCGACATCAACCGCGGCTGCCCGGCGCCGAAGATCTGCCGTCGCGGCGGCGGCGCGGGGTTCCTGCGCGACCTGTCGCTGCTCGCGCGCCTGCTCGACGCCGTGACCCCGCGCCGTGACCATCCCCGTGACCGTCAAGGCGCGCGGGCTGGTCGGCCGACAGCATCAATTACATGGAGACGCTGCGCGTGGTCGAGCCGGCGGCCAGGCCTTCGCCATCCACGGCCGCACGCGCACCCAGCTCTACACCGGCGAGGCCGACTGGCCGCCGTGCGCGAGGCCAAGAAGCCGCGCATCCCCTATCCTCGGCTCGGGCGACATCATGACCGCCGACGATGGCGCCGCCGCTTCGTCGAGACTGGCTGCGATGGCGTCCTCATCGGCCGCGGCGCCATCACCAACCCCTGGATCTTCCGCCAGATTGCCGACGGCTGCGCGGGTCGCCCGGCGCTGCTCCCGAGCTGGCGCGACACCGTCGATGCGCTGCGCCACTACCTGGCGCTGCTGCGCGAGACCTATCCCGAGAAGGTCGCGCCGGCGCGCATGCGCATGATGCTGGCGCGCCTGCTGAAGGGCTTCACCGCCGACCCCGGCCTGCGCGTGCGCTGCCTGCAGATGCCGAGCCCGGACGACATGCTGAGCCACCTCGAGGCGTGCGCCGCGGCGCACGGCGTGCTCGACACGCCGCGCAGCGAGATCGCCGCCGAGGTCGAGCTCGCCGCCTGAGCCGCTCGGATGCGATGGCCCGCGCTCGGCGCGCGGGCCGTCACGTCAGGCCGCGGCCGCCTTCTTGGCCGGCCGCGACAGGTAGGCCCAGAGCGCGCCCGAGAGCGCGCCGAAGAGGTGGCCCTGCCACGACACGCCGGGCATGCCGGGCAGCACGCCCCAGATGAGGCCGCCGTAGAGGAAGCCGACGCCGCCGGCGATGATGATGGCGCCGAGGCTGCGCTCGAAGATGGCGCGCGCCATGAGGTAGCCGAAGTAGCCGAAGATGACGCCGCTGGCGCCGATGGTGACCGTGTTCGAGCCGGCCACGAGCCACACGCCGAGGCCGCCGACGATGGTGGTGAAGGCGGTGACGATGGTCCACTGGCGGACGCCGCCGCGCAGCATCACCAGGAAGCCGAGGATGAAGAAGGGCAGGGTGTTGGCCAGGAGGTGGCCGAAGCCGCCGTGCAGGATGGGCGCCAGCAGGATGCCGAAGAGGCCGCCGAAGGTGCGCGGGCGGATGCCCCACTGGTCGAAGTCGATGGGCAGGACGAGATCGAGGATCTCCATGCCCCACATCACCGCCAGCGAGACGGCCAACACCATCGCGCCCTGCTTGAGGGTCGTCTTGTCGCTGTCACCCTTGGCCGGCGTCTTGGCCGAGGTCTCGGCCGGCATGAGGCCGCGCAGGCCCGGGGGGATCGAGCGGCGGGGTGCACCTGGCAATTGCGATTTCTGCACGAGGGCTCCTGGGATCGAGGCGCTCACCTTGCACGAGTGCCTTGCCGTGGGCAACATCGCGACCGCGGCGCCGTCGGGCTCGCAACGGATATCAACGGGCGGGCGCGATTCAATGCCCGCGGCGGCGGCGCGGCTCGGCCGCGCGCCGGAACGGCCTGCTTCGAGGGCACCATTCCCGAGGAAACCCGACAGAACCTGCTGCTCCCCGACGTCGAGCGCTGGCCGCGCGATCCCGCGCGCCCGGTCATCCAGCTCCGCGGCGTGGTGAAGCGCTTCGACGGGCGCGCGGTCCTCGACGGCATCGACCTCGACATCGTCACCGGCCTCACGACCGTCATCGCCGGCGCCTCCGGCTCGGGCAAGTCGCTGCTCCTGAAGCTCATGAACGGGCTCGTCCTGCCCGACGAGGGCGAGGTCCTCCTCTTCGGCGAGAACACGCGCGAGGTCTCGCCCGACCACCTGCTCGAGCTGCGCAAGCGCGTGACGATGATGTTCCAGAGCTACGCGCTGCTCGACTCGCTGGACGTGCGCGAGAACGTCGCCTTCCCGGTGAGCGAGAACACGAGCATGTCCTCGCGCGAGGTGCTGGGCCGCGCGCAGGACCTCCTCGCCACGCTCGGCCTCGGCAACGCCACGCGCAAGATGCCGTCCGAGCTCTCGGGCGGCATGAAGAAGCGCGTGTCGCTGGCGCGCGCCGTCATCGGCAACCCCGAGGTCGTGCTCTTCGACGAGCCGACCACCGGCCTCGACCCCATCATGATCGACTTCGTCGACAAGATGCTTCTCGAGACGCGCCAGCGCTTCGGCATCACCTCGGTCATCATCAGCCACGACATGGTGCTGGCCATGAACCTGGCCGACCGCGTGGCCATGCTCGAGGACGGCAAGATCTCCACCTACGGCACGCTGGCCGAGGTGCTCGGCCCGAAGAAGACCCCGCTCGTCGACGTGTTCTTCCAGGACGCGGCACGCCTCGACGACGCGCGTGTGCACCGGAGCCCGCACGAGGCGAAGAAGGTGTGGACGCTGGCGCCGGGCGAGGAGCCGCTGGCCGAGCTGCGGGCGGTCGAGAAGAGCTTCGGCCAGCAGAAGGTGCTGAAGGGCGTCGACCTCGTCGTCCCCAAGCGCCAGATCACCGTGCTCATCGGCGGCTCGGGCTCGGGCAAGTCCGTCATGATGAAGCTCGTCATCGGCCTCCTGCGCGCCGACGCCGGCTCGGTGGTGGTGTTCGGCCAGGAGCTCGGCAAGCTCACCGACGGCGAGCTCGGCAAGCTGCGCGAGCGCTACGGCATGGTGTTCCAGGGCGCGGCGCTGCTCGACAACTTCACCATCGCCGAGAACGTGGCCTTCCCGCTGAAGGACCGCGGCGTGAAGAAGGCCGAGGTCAAGGAGCGCGTGGCCGAGGTGCTCGAGAAGCTCCACCTCGTCGACATCGCCGACCGCATGCCGAGCACCGTCTCGAACGGGCAGCGCAAGCGCTGCGGCCTGGCCCGCGCCATCGTCGGCCGGCCCGAGCTCATCATCTACGACGAGCCGACCACCGGGCAGGACCCGGTCATGACGCGCATGCTCGACGACATGATCGTCGAGGCCCAGGAGCTCTTCGACATCACCAGCCTGGTGGTGTCGCACGACATGCCGTCGGCGTTCCGAATCGGAAACCAGATCGCGATGTTGCACCAGGGCACCATCCTCGCGGCCGAGACGCCGGCGAGCCTGCTGCAGGTGGCCGACCCGCTGGTGCGCCGCTTCATCTTCGCCGGCACCGAGGAGGGTGAGGAGGCCGCCGAGGAGTGCCGCGCCCTCGGGCTCGATGCGCCGGAGGCCAGCCAGAATGGCGCCTCCGAGGGCCGTTCCGCCCAACCCGGGTGACGCCCGCTCCGGTCTCGCGGTGGTCGCCGCTTGACCCCATCAGGCGTGTTTCTAACCTCCGGCTCGTCCCGACCGGATGCCACCAGTCGGGGCGAGCTCGCTCGGCGGGACCGCATCCAGCGGGCCTCTGTGGCGGGCCAAGCAAACCAGTCACGCCGCGTCGACCCCGTCGGGTCGCCGCGCGTCGCGTCTACCATCCAGGGAGGCAAGCACTCATGTTCTACACCTTCTCCGACTTCGATCGCCGCAACCCGTGGTCCGACCTCTTCCGTCAGCTCGACCGCAGCTGGCGCGGCAGCGCGCCGCCTGCGCCGACCGGTGACGGCGTCGTCTCGCTGGTCGAGACGCCCGAGTCGCTCGAGTTCCGCATCGACGTGCCCGGCGTCGCCGAGGCCGATCTCAAGCTCGACATCCACGACGCCCAGACGCTGACCCTGTCGGCCAAGCGCAGCATCCCGCGCCGCGAGGGCTTCGCGACGCACCGCACCGAGCGCAGCGCGTTCGAGTGGAAGAAGAGCTTCACGCTGCCGGCCAAGGTCGACGCCAGCAAGACCACGGCGAACCTCGAGAACGGCGTGCTCAGCGTGCTGCTGGCGAAGCTCCCCGAGAGCCAGCCGAAGCGCGTGCAGATCACCGCTCGCTGAGGCCGGCCCGAGCTCGCGTCACCCCCAAACCCAACCCACTCTCCGTCGGGCGGGCCCGCCGTGGCCCCCGCCGGATTCGCGACGAAGGAACGAACCATGGAGACCAAGCAGTATCCCGAGACCACCGAGCAGACCGTGGACCGCGCGCTGGTGCGCCCGCCGGTCGACATCTTCGAGAACCAGGACGAGCTCCTGCTCGTCGTCGACATGCCCGGCGTGCAGCCGAAGGACGTGAGCGTCGACCTCGACAAGGACGTCCTCACCATCGTCGGCAAGCGCGACTGGAAGCCGGGCAACGGCGGCCGCGTCGTGTACGGCGAGGCCGAGGCCTTCGACTACAAGCGCGTCTTCACCGTCCCGAACACCATCGACGCCGACAAGATCAAGGCCGAGCTCGTCCACGGCGTGCTCGAGGTGCACCTGCCGCGGCACGAGCGCACCAAGCCGCGCCGCATCACCATCAACGCCGCCTGACCTCCGGCGATCCCGAGCCGCGGCCCGCCTGGTCGCGGCCCGGGGGCACGATCGCGCATCGGCCAGCCGAAGGGCTGGCCGAGCCGTCGACGACTTGCTAAAGAGGCTCCTCTTCGAGGGCGGCCGCGCGCCGGACCTCGGTCGCGCTCGGGCGTAGCGCCCGCGCAGAGGAGCCTCTCCGCATGTTCCTGTCCACCGTGGGCGAAGCCATCTTTCCCCTGAAAGGGCTTCCCGTCTTCGGCTTCGAGCTGCACGCCTTCGGGTTTCTCGTCGGCACCGGCATCATCCTCGGGACCATCCTCGCGCAGAAGCGCGCCAAGGCGCTCGGTCTCGGAGTCGGTGGTCGCCGAGGTCGCGCTCTGGGCCGTCATCCCCGGCTTCATCGGCGCCCACCTCGTGCACCAGCTGCTCTACTTCCCCGAGCAGCTCGTGAACCACATGGGCAGCGACGGGCAGATGATCCCCGGCGACCCGCTGCTCATCCTGAAGTTCTGGCAGGGCATCAGCTCGTTCGGCGGCTTCGTCGGCGGCACGCTCGGCGTGCTCTGGTACTTCAAGAAGAAGCGAAAGGACCTTCCCTTTCTGCCGTACGCCGACGCCATCATCTTCGGCTTCTGCTTCGCCTGGATCTTCGGGCGAATGGGCTGCACCACCGCCTTCGACCACCCCGGCTCGCCCACCGACTTCTTCCTCGGCATGGAGTACGGCGGCGGTCAGCTCGACCGCAACGGCAACTCGCTCCACGGCATGGTCATCCACAACCTCGGCTTCTACGAGATGCTGTGGACCTGCGTGATGTTCACGGTCTTCTGGTTCAGCCGCAAGCGCACGCACTTCAAGGGCTGGTACCTGTCGATGTTCATCGTCATGTACATGCCGATCCGCTTCTTCTGGGACTTCCTGCGCGAGGTCGACGTGCACTACGCCGGGCTCACGCCCGGGCAGTGGATCGCCATCGTCCTCTTCAGCTGCGGCCTCGCGCTCATCTACTTCGGCAACAAGCGCCACGACATGCTCGTGCCCGACGGCACGCCGAAGTACGAGTACTGGCCGAGCAGCGCGCGCAGCGCCAGCGGCGGCGACGCCAACGCGGCGCCGGCCGCCTCGAAGCGCGGCAAGAAGGGCAAGGTCTGACGGCAGGGCCGCCGCTCTGCCCGAGCGCGAGAGGTGGCCTCGTCTGAGGCCACGTCCACCGGGCGCGCCCGCCGCGCCCGCCTCAGCGTCCCGATGCGAGGCTCGCAGCTCGACCGGGCTAGCTCGTCGCGCGGCCGGCGGTCACTTGGCCGAGGCGCTGCGCGTGTCCTTCGCGGTCTCGATGCGGCCGTTGCGGATGGTCACCGTGTCGTTGCCCTTGGCCTTCGTCCGGCCCACACCGGCCACGAAGAAGTCACAGGTGCCGACGCACACCACGAGCGACAGGGTCTGGCCCCGGAGCTCGATGTCACGAGTCATCGTGGATGACGTGATCTGAATCTGATAGCTGCGCTGGTCCTCGTTCCGGACGTCGATGGCATGCGCGCCACCCGCACCGGAAATCATCGCCAACGCCAAGGCCACGCCCCCCAAAACTCGACGCATCGTCGTCCTCCCTCGACTGCGCGCGGAACCAAGTCTGCGACTTGGTGCCCCCCCGCGCGATGCCCCTCGGTCCACGGCCCACATGACCGCTTTCCCGCTCACACCGACACTGACGTCATCGGCGTTGTATGAAGGAAAGCTGAGCACAATCTTGCGGCTTTTCGGGCCGCTTGTCCAAGCCAGGGCCGGCCTTTTTCGGAACCTCGCGACATGACGGGAAACCCGTCGCGGAGCGCGGTGCCGCCCATCGCGCACGAATGTGCGCGACCCGACCGGGACCCGGCGATGCGGACTTCTATTCAGCGCGGAGCTGGCTCGTCTCGCTTCTCTGGAAACGCGAGCGAAGGGACGAGCCGACCGTCACTTGGGGCGGGCGAGGAGCTCGTCCTGAACCTGGTAGAGGTCACCGCCGCCGGTCGCCGAGTTCCACTTGTACTCCATGGAGCGACCGTCGAGGACGATGTTGTAGGGCAGGCCGATGCTGCCGTTGCCGTAGGTGTTGATGGCGCCGAAGAGGGTCGGCCACGACACCTTGCCGTCGTTGTCGATGTAGGTCTGGCGCGGGTCGAGCCCGTGGGCGCCCGCGTAGTCCTTGCAGTACTCGAGGGTCGGCGCGGCGCCGGCCGGGTTCTCGCCGACGACCACCATGAGGTCGAGGCCCTTGTCGGCGAGCTCGTTGGCGCGCTGGGCCGCGACCGGCACGAAGGCCTCGCAGGCGCCGCACCAGCCGGCCGAGGCGATGATCCACACGGCCTCGGTCTTGGCGCAGCGCTCGTGCAGGTCGACCTCTTCGCCGAGGCAGTTGGTGAGCGTGATGTTCCGGATGTTGTCGCCGATGTTCTTGCCGGTGCCCTCGGCGACGCAGCTGCCGGCCGCGGTCGGGAGCGTCGGTACGGTCGTGTCGAGGCGGATGTCGCCGACGCACCAGGTGTTGCCGTTCGAGAACTCGATGAGGTGGCCGTCGTCGGGGTCGATGCGCACCTGCTGCAGCACCAGGCCGCGGATGAAGCCCTGGAACGGCTGGCCCGGGGCGCCCGGCGAGGTGAGCTCGAGCGAGCCGCTCTTCACGATGTAGGTGAAGGCGCAGTCGAGCTCGGTGCAGTAGGTGTGGCCGCGCACGAAGAGCGGGCTGCCCTCTTCGGAGGTGCCGACGAGATCGTAGGTGCCGGCGACGGGCACGCCGTCCTGCCAGAAGCTGCCCTGATCGACCTCGACGATGAGCTTGTCGTAGATGAGGTCGTCGACGGTCTGGTCCTTCTGCTGGAGCTGCGAGGCCACGAAGCGCATGCGCGTCTGGCCGCCGGCGAAGCGGGCGAAGGCGGCCTCGCTGGTGGCGTCGAAGCCGACCAGGTCGCAGGTGTCGGCGGGCGCCACGCAGGCGCCGTTCGAGCAGTACTCGCCGTCGCCGCACGTCGCGGCGCAGGCCGTGACCGCCTTGGGGCCGCCGGTCTTGGCGGCGTCGTCGCCGCAGCCGACGAGGCCGGCGAACGCGACGAAGCCCATGAGCCCCACAGCAGTCTTGCGCGCGATGTGATACATGCCAGCCCTCGCCTGTGACGAAACGGGCGCAGCATACTTCCCGTCGAGCGGAGGTCCAAGCCCCGTGCGCGGCCCTCGTCCTGGTCGACATCCAGAATGACTTCCTCCCGGCTCCGGCCGGCACCAGCGCGGCCCCGGGCGCGCTCGCGGTGCCCGACGGCCTCGCGGTCGTGCCGGTGGCGAACGACCTCCTGCGCCGGTTCGAAGTCGCGGTCGCGACCCAGGACTGGCATCCGCCCGGCCACGCCAGCTTCGCGTCGCAGCACCCGGGGCGGAGCCCGGGCGAGGTCGTCGATCTCGACGGGCTGCCGCAGGTGCTGTGGCCCGACCACTGCGTGCAGGGGACGCCGGGCGCGAGCTTCGCGTCGGCGCTCGACGTGGCGCGCCTCACGGCCGTCTTCCGGAAGGGCACGCGGCCGCGCGTCGACAGCTACAGCGGCTTCTTCGACAACGGCAAGCGCCACGACACGGGCCTCGACCGCTGGCTCCGCGACCGCGGCATCGACGAGCTGTGGGTGATGGGGCTCGCCACCGACTACTGCGTCAAGTGGACCGCGCTGGATGCGGCCCGGCTCGGCTTCCGCGTGGTGCTGGTGCCGGCCGGCTGCCGCGGCGTCGAGCTGCGCCCGGGCGACTGCCAGGCGGCGCTCGACGAGATGCGCACGGCCGGCGTCCGCCGCGCCGAGGTCGGCGAAGCCTGAGGTGGTCTACCTCCTGACGTTCGTGTGGTGCCTGCCGTCGGGCTTCCTGTGGCTCTTCAACGGCGAGGCCATGGTCGTCCTGCAGGTGACGCAGAACCCGGACGCCGCGCCGTGGGCCATCGCGCTGTGTGCGACGACGGCGCAGTTCATCGGCTACGCCGTGCTCTACCACTTCGCCGGGCGCGTGCTGACGCGCTTCGCGTTCGTGCGGCGCTCGGTCGAGAAGGTGAAGGAGAAGACCAAGCTCGAGGACAACGTCGGCTGGGGATCGATGACCATCTTCGGCACGGGCGGCGTCATCGGCGTGCCGCCGCTGCTCGGGCTCTTCACATTATATGGGAGCGCGCGCGCGGGGCCGCTGCTCCGCCTCATCGCCGTCGCCGCGCCGCTGCGCCTGGTGTGGTACCTCACCTGGGCCTACGCGCCGGACTTCCTGCGCCAGAACTTCGGCTGCGGGCACTGACCGACAGCGCCCGCGCCGCGCGGCGGGCCTCTACGCGAAGAGGCCGAAGGACTCGAGCGGGTGGAGCTCGGTCGCGACCGGCGGCTCGCTGCAGCGCTCGCGGATGCCGGCCTGGAAGGCCTTGAAGGCCGGCAGCGAGGTCAGCGGGTTGGCGCCCGCGGGCGCGTCGATGGCGGCGATGTGCACGAAGGTGCGGCCGTCTTCGAGCTTCGAGGTGGCGTAGCGGACGCCGGGCGTGGCCTGGCTCCGGAGCTCGGCGAAGACCTCGCGGACCAGCCGCTCGTTCGCCTCGACCTGCTCATCCTTCACCGTATAGCGGACCATCATGACGCGCATGCTTCATCTCCTGGGAGCCGACGGGCCCCACGCCCCGACGACGATCGGGGCGACCGAAAGGATGCGGTCAGCGTGGGCGGCGCCTCGGCGGGCCTTCTGACCATCGATGATGCCAAGCGGCGCGCGAGACGGTAGAACGCGCATGTGATTCCGCGCCTCACCGAGCTCCAGCCCGCGACCGAGATCACCCGCCGCTTCCTGGCCGAGCTGCGCTCGCGCGGCTTCGCCGGCGATCTTGCCGACGACCTCGCCACGCGCGTCGTGGGCTCGACCGACAACAGCATCTATCAGATCCTGCCGCAGGCCATCGTCTATCCGCGCTCGCAGGCTGACGTGGTGCTGCTCATGCAGACCGCGCAGGAGGCCGAGTTCCGGGCCCTGACCTTCACCGCGCGCGGCGGCGGCACCGGCACCAACGGGCAGTCGCTGACGGCCGGCGTCGTCGTCGACGTCGGGCGCCACCTGCGCCAGATCGGTCCGCTCGACCTCGCTGCCGGCTGGGTCGAGGTCGAGCCCGGCGTGGTGCTCGACGAGCTCAACGCCTTCCTCGAGCCGCACGGCGTCTTCTTCGCGCCGAACCTGTCGCCGTCGTCGCGCGCCACGCTCGGCGGCATGGTTTCGACCGACGCCAGCGGGCAGGGGTCGCGCGTCTACGGCAAGACCTCCGAGCACGTGCTGGGCCTCGAGGTGGTGCTGGTCGACGGCAGCGTGCTCGCGACGCGGCCGTGGTCGGCCGACGAGGCGCGCGCCGTGGCTGGGAGCGGCGGCAACGTCGGGCGCGTGGTGACGGCGGCCATGGCGCTGGCCCAGGCCGAGCGCGAGCGCTTCGTGGCCGAGCTGCGGCCGCTCAGGCGCTTCATCACCGGCTACGACCTGCCGCATGCCTGGGATCCCGCAACCGGGGTTGTGGATATCGGTCGGCTGGTGTGCGGCGCCGAGGGGACGCTCGGCATCGTGACGCGCGCGCGGCTCAAGCTGACGCGCATCCCGGCCGCGCGGCGCCTGGTCGCGCTCGAGTTCCCGAGCTTCGACGCGGCGCTGGCGTCGGCGTCGGCGCTGGTGTCGGTGAAGCCGTCGGCCATCGAGACCATCGACGACAAGGTCATGGCGCTGGCGCGCGAGGACGTGCTGTGGGACGCGGTGAAGGACTACCTCGGGCCGGACGCCGCGGCGCTGAACCTGGTCGAGCTCGAGGGCGACGACGCGGCCGTGGTGGACGCGCGCTTCGCCGCCATGCTGGCCGAGCTGGAGGCGCATCGCGGCCAGCCGGGCTGGCCGGTGGCGTGGAAGGTGGCCGCCTCGGAGGCCGACCGCAAGGCGCTGTGGCAGCTCCGCGCCAAGGGCGTCGGGCTGCTCGGCAACACCAAGGGGGCGGCGGAAGCCGGTGCCGTTCGTCGAGGACACGGTGGTGCCGCCCGAGCGCCTGGCCGAATATGTCGCCGAATTTCGCGCCATATTGGACGCCGAGGGTCCTCACCTACGGCATGTTCGGCCACGTCGACGTGGGCTGCCTGCACGTGCGCCCGGCGCTGGATCTGCGCGACCCCGAGGACGAGAAGCGCGTGCGCCGCATCTCCGACAAGGTGGCCGCGCTGTGTGACAAATTCGGCGGCGTGATCTGGGGCGAGCACGGCAAGGGATTTCGATCGGAATACAGCCCGATGTACTTCGGTGGGCTCTATCCGATCGTCCGTCAGGTGAAGCGCATCTTCGACCCCGACGACCGGCTGAACCCCGGCAAGATCGCCGTGGCCGGCGACGCGGCAGCGGGCGGGAAGCCGTCGGCTCTCGCGAGCATCGACCAGCCGCTGCGCGGCCACGCCGACCGCCACGTGGCGCGCGCCAGCCAGGACGACTTCGCCATCGCCATCGACTGCAACGGCAACGGCCAGTGCTACTCCTGGGATCCGGGCCACGTCATGTGCCCGTCGTCGAAGGTCACGCGCGACCGCGTCCACACGCCCAAGGGGCGGGCCGGCGTCATGCGCGAGTGGCTGCGCCAGCTGTCGAACAACGGCGTCACCGTCACCAAGGCGCGCCGGCCGTCGCGGCTCGGGCAGGTCTTCGGCTGGCCCGTGCGCGCGTGGAACACGGCCTTCAAGCGCTACGACTACTCGCGTGACGTGCACCGCGCCATGGACGGCTGCCTCGCCTGCAAGGCGTGCGCGACGCAGTGCCCGGTGAAGGTCGACGTGCCGAGCTTCCGCGCGCACTTCCTCGAGCAGTACCACACGCGCTACCTGCGAAAGCCGTCGGACGCGCTGGTGGGGCGGCTCGAGGGCGCGCTGCGCCTCATGGCCAGGCTGCCGCTGGTCTTCAACTTCTTCCTCGGCATGCGCTGGTTCCAGAAGCTCATGGGCGCCGTCACCGGCCTCGTCGATACGCCGCTCCTGGCGCGGCCGACCTTGCGCCAGCGCCTGAAGGCGCGCGGCCTGGCGGAGCTCGACTGGCGCCGGCTCGAGCTCGGCGGCGCGCCGCCCGACAAGACCGTCTACCTGCTCCAGGACGCCTTCACGACCTTCTACGAGCCCGACATCGTGCTGGCCGCGCGCGACGTGCTCGAGGTGCTCGGCTGGAAGCCGGTGCTGGTGCCGTTCTTCGAGAACGGCAAGGGGCTCCACGTGAAGGGCTTCCTCGGCCGCTTCGACAAGACGGTGCGGAAGAACGTGGCGCTGCTCGAGCGGCTCGCGCGGACCGGCGCGCCCATCGTCGGCATCGAGCCGGCGGTGGTGCTCACCTACCGCGACGAGTACGTCGCCACCCAGCGCGCCGCCAGCCGTCCGGCGCCGAGCGCCAAGGTCGAGCTGCTGCAGGAGTTCCTGGCGGCGCGGCTGCCGAAGTCGGTGCCCGCGTCGCCGTCGTCGACCGTCGGCGTGCGGCCGCGCTACCGCCTCTTCGGGCACTGCACCGAGAAGACGCTGGCGCAAGCCTCGCAGAAGCAGTGGGCCGCCGTGTTCGTGGCGCTCGGCCTCGACCTCGAGCTGGTCGACGCCGGCTGCTGCGGCATGAGCGGCGCCTTCGGCCACGAGAAGCGACACCAGGCCGAGTCGCGCGGCATCTTCGAGCTGTCGTGGTCGCGCTGGATGCCCGACGACGCGGCGGCGCAGGCCAAGGTCGTGGCCAGCGGCTACTCGTGCCGCTCGCAGGTCGAGCGCTTTGCTGGCTTCGCCCCGCGCCATCCGGTGGAGGTGCTGGCCGACGCGCTGGCCGCGTCGCGTGTGCGAGCCGCGCCGGTGGTTACTGAGGACCGGGAGCCGCGGCCCTCCCCGAAGCCTGAAGCACCTGCTATAGCCGCAAGCGGGAGGTAGCACATGCGCTGGTCATCACGGGGGACGAGCTCGGACATCGAGGATACGCGCGGGCGCGGGCCGTCGCGCGGCGTCATGATCGGCGGCGGCGGCGGCATCGTCGCGCTCTTGCTGGCGCTCATCTTCGGGCCGGGCGTCCTCAACGGCGGCGGCGGCGCGCCGGCGCCGGTGAACGGACCCAACGGCCAGGAGTACCAGCCGTCGCCCGAAGAGCAGAAGATGGTCGAGTTCGTGAGCTTCGTGCTCGACGACATCCAGACCACCTGGGACTCCGAGTTCCCCAAGCAGGGCGGCAGCTATCGCCACGCCAAGCTGGTGCTGTTCACGGGCGAGACGCAGTCGGCCTGCGGCGCCGGCGAGGCGGCCATGGGCCCCTTCTACTGCCCGGCCGACGAGAAGGCCTACATCGACCTCAGCTTCTACCAGGTCATGAAGGACCGCCTGGGCGCGCCCGGCGACTTCGCGCAGGCCTACGTCATCGCGCACGAGCTCGGCCACCACGTGCAGAACCTGCGCGGCATCTCCGAGAAGGAGGCGCGCGCCATGCAGGCCAACCCGGGCAAGGCCAACGAGATCTCGGTGCGCCAGGAGCTGCAGGCCGACTGCCTGGCCGGCGTGTGGGCCTTCTCCGCCAACAAGCGCGGCGTGCTCGAGGGCGGCGACTGGGAGGAGGGCATGGTGGCCGCCAACGCCATCGGCGACGACACGCTGCAGAAGAACGCCGGCGGTCGCGTGGTGCCCGAGTCCTTCACCCACGGCACCTCCGAGCAGCGCAAGAAGTGGTTCCGCAGGGGCTTCCAGAGCGGCAGCGAGGCCGAGTGCGACACCTACTCGGCGAACCCTCTGTGATTGCAGCGCGCGCCCGCCTCGACTAGACACGCCTGGAACGACACGTCAGCTCGGCTCGCGCCGGCGAGGTTCGACATGACCCCAACTGCCGCACCGGCCGCATCGCCCGACGCGCCCCGCGCGCGCCACGGCGAGCGGCAGCCGCACAAGTCGCCGTTCAACGTCATCGCCGTGGTGGCGGCGCTCGGCTATTTCGTCGACATCTACGACCTCATCCTGTTCGGCATCGTGCGCAAGCCGAGCCTCGAGGCGCTGGGCTTCAAGGGCGCGGCGCTCACCAGCGAGGGCGCGGCGCTCCTCAATTGGCAGATGGCCGGCACGCTCATCGGCGGCGTGCTGTGGGGCATCATCGGCGACAAGCGCGGGCGCCTGTCGGTGCTGTTCGGATCGATCATCCTCTATTCGCTGGCCAATATCGCCAACGGCCTGGTCACCGACACGACGCAGTACGCCGCGCTGCGCTTCATCGCCGGCATCGGGCTCGCCGGTGAGCTCGGGGCCGGCGTGACGCTCGTCAACGAGACGATGACCAAGGAGATGCGCGGCTGGGGCACGACGCTGGTGGCGAGCTTCGGCGTGCTGGGCGCGGTGCTGGCGTTCTGGGTCGGCGACGCCACCGACTGGCGCACGGCCTACTTCGTGGGCGGCGGGCTCGGCCTGGCGCTGCTGGTGCTGCGCTTCTCGACCTACGAGTCGGGCATGTTCACGAAGGTCCGGCACGCGCAGCACGCGCTGCAGCTGGCGCGCTTCGATCTGCTGCTGGCGCGACCGCGGCGGCTGCTGAAGTACCTCGCCTGCATCGGCGTGGGGCTGCCCATCTGGTTCACCATCGGCATCCTCGTGTTCTTCGCCGACACCTTCGCCAAGGCGCTGGGCGTGGCCGAGCCGGTCTCGCCCGGCAACGCCATCATGTGGGCCTACGTCGGGCTCGCGGCCGGCGACCTCAGCAGCGGCTGGCTGTCGCAGCTCCTGCGCTCGCGCCGCCGCGCCATCCTGGGCTTCGTGCTGGCGCTGGTGGTCATCGACGGCCTCTACCTGGTCATGGTCGGCAACTCGCGCGACGGCTTCTATCTCATGTGCGCGCTGGCCGGCTTCGCCGCCGGCTACTGGGCCCTGTTCGTGACGATGGCGTCCGAGCAGTTCGGGACCAACATCCGCGCCACCGTGACGACCACCGTCCCGAACTTCGTGCGCGGCGCGGTGGTGCCCATCACGCTGGCCTGGCAGGCGCTGAAGGACGGCTCGCTCGGGCTCGGCGGCGGCACCGCGCTGGTCGGCGCGGTGTGCTTCGGGCTGGCGCTGTGGTCGCTCGCCTACCTGCCCGAGACGTTCGGCAAGGATCTTGACTACACCGAGGGTGAGCCCACGTGACGACGACCCGCCCCCGAGACGTGAGCGAGCCCCCGGGCCGCCCCGAGTACGTCGTCGCGCTGGGCGCGTCGGCCGGCGGCCTCGAGGCCTTGCGGCCGCTGGTGGCGCGGCTGCGACCCAACGGCAAGAACGCCTACATCGTGGCGCAGCACATCGCGCCGCACCACGACAGCGTGCTGACCGAGCTGCTCGCGCGCGAGACCGAGCTCACCGTCGAGACCGCCGTGCAGGGGCATCGCCTGGCGCCCGACCACGTGTACGTGGTGCCGCCCGACCGCGACGTGCTGGTGAGGCGGGGGCGCATCGTGCTGCAGCCGGCCAGCGAGCTCGGGCCGAAGCCGAGCATCGACGCGCTGCTCTCGACGCTGGCCGCCGAGCTGAAGGAGCGCGCCGTGTGCGTCATCCTGTCGGGCACCGGCACCGACGGCACCCACGGCTCGCGCGCCATCAAGGAGGCCGGCGGCCTGGTCATCGCGCAGCACCCGCACTCGGCGCGCCACGACGGCATGCCCGGCTCGGTCATCCGCGCCGGCCTGGCCGACCTGCAGCTCGACGTGAGCGACATCGCCGATCGCCTGAGCGTGCTGCCCGAGCTCGGCTACCCGCGCCTGCACGGCGGCCTGGCCGGGGCCGGCGGCGTCCACGAGCCGGCGCTGAAGACGCTGCTCGACCTGGTCTACCGCGAGACCCACATCGACTTCGGCCAGTACAAGGAGACGACGCTGCTCCGCCAGATCGAGCGGCGCATGCGCGCGCTCGGCCTCGACACGCTGCCGGCCTACCTCGAGCACGCGCAGGCCAACGCGCCCGAGGTGGTGCAGCTGCAGCAGAGCTTCCTCATCTCGGTGACGTCGTTCTTCCGCGACCCGCACGTCTTCGACGGGCTGCGCGCCGCGCTGGGCGAGCTCGTGGGGGCGGCCGACAGCCGCGCGTCGTCGCTGCGCATCTGGGCGCCGGGCAGCGCCACCGGCGAGGAGGCGTACTCGATCGCCATCCTGCTGGCCGAGCTGCTCGGGCCGCGCCGGCTCGACCTGGACATCAAGATCTTCGCCACCGACATCGACCCCAGCGCGTCCGACATGGCGCGCGCCGGCGTCTACCCGGCGGCCGCGCTGCAAGGCCTCGGCGCCACGCTGCGCGAGCGCTACTTCGTGCCCGACGGCGAGTCGTTCCGCGTCGACAAGAGCATCCGCGACCTGTGCATCTTCTCGCGCCACGACCTGACGCGCGACCCGCCGTTCCTGCGCATGGACCTCATCGCCTGCCGCAACGTGCTCATCTACTTCAAGCCGACGCTGCAAGAGGACGTGCTGGCCAAGCTGCACTACGCCCTCTCGCCCGGCGGGCTGCTCGTGCTCGGGCGCTCCGAGTCGCCCGGTGGGGCGCGCCACCTGTTCTCGACCGTCGATCCGAAGCTCAAGATCTATCGCCGGAAGACCAAGCCCACGCCGCGGCCGATGCGGCGCCCGTCGCGCCGCGAGGCGCTGGCGCCGACCGCGGTGCAGCGCAGCGAGCGGCCGATCGGGCCGTCGACGGCGGAGCTGGTGCGCTCGGCGCTGCTCGATGCCTATGCGCCGCCGAGCGTGCTCATCGGCGCCGGCTTCGAGCCGCTGCACTTCCACGGCGCGGTCGGGCGATTCCTGCAGATACCGGCGGGCGCCGCCGATTTTGGCATTCTCGCGCTGTGCTCGCCGGCGCTCCGCGCCGAGCTGCATCCGTTGCTCCTGCGCCTGACCCACGGCGGCGCGCGCGAGGTGAAGAGCCGCACCACGCTGCTGGCGTTCGACCACGAGCCGAGCGCGGTGCAGGTGACGGCGCGCGTGGTGGGGCGCCACGGGCCGGGCGACGAGCCGATGATCCTGGTGTCGTTCGAGGAGCGCGCCGCGGCCGACTCGTCGCCGGTCCTGGCGGCCGACCCCGAGGGCGCCTTCGATCCGGCGCGACTGCCGGCGCTCCAGCAGGAGCTGGCCGCGACGCGCGAGCACCTGGGCGCGGTCATCGCCCAGCTCGAGACGACCAACGACGACTTCCGCACGCTGGCCGAGGAGATGCAGGCCTCGACCGAGGAGCTGCAGGCGTCGAACGAGGAGCTGCAGACCACCAACGAGGAGCTGCACGCCGCCAACGAGGAGCTCACCACGCTGAACGACGAGCTGCAGGCGCGCTCGGCCGAGCTGGTGGTCCTGAACGACACGCTGAGCAACATCCAGGCCTCGATCCCCGTCGGCATGGTGCTGGTCGATCGCCAGCTGCGCGTGCTGCGCTTCAGCCCGCTGGCGGTGCGCGTGTTCGGGCTCATCGCCAGCGACATCGGCCAGGGGCTCCTGGGCGTGCCGTGCCACGTGCCCGGGCTCGATCTGCGCGGCCACGTCACGCGCGTCATCGACTCGGCGCAGACCGCCAGCGAGCACGTGCGCGCCGGCGACACGCACTACCTCATGCAGATCTCGCCCTACCTCGTGCAGAGCGGCGAGTGCCAAGGCGCGCTGCTGACCTTCGCCGACGTGTCGGAGCTGCGGCGCGTCGAGCAGGCGCTGTTCGAGCAGGAGCACCGCTTCCGCACCATCTACGACACGGTGGGCGCGGCCATCTGGCAGGAGGACTGGTCGCACGTCGTCTCGGCGCTCGCCGAGCTGCGGCAGGCGGGCGTGAGCGACGTCGCGGGCTATCTCCGCGCGCGGCCGGCCGAGGCGCAGGCGCTGCTCGACAGCGTGCGCCTGGCCGACGTCAACCGCGCCGGCGTCGCGCTCTTCGAGGCGCGCTCGAAGGCCGAGCTGGCGCACGCGCGCGAGAGCGTCTTCGCCGCGCCGATGCCGCTCACGACCTTCATCGACGCCGTCGCCGGCTGCGCGCGCGAGGGCCGCTACGGCGCCGAGCTCGCCGTCACGACGCTCGGCGGCGACGTGCGCCCGGTGCTCTTGTCGATGGTGCTGCCCGAGACCGGGGCGGCGCTGGCGCTGGTGAGCGCGCTCGACGTGTCGGCGCTGCGGCGCGCCGAGCTGGCGCTCGAGGAGAGCGAGGGGCGCCTCGACGTGTTCCTCGCGTCGACGCCGAACGCGGTGCTGGTGGTCGACGCCAAGGGGCGCGTGGCGCGGGCCAACCGCAAGGCCGAGGAGCTCTTCGGGCACGGCGCGGGCGAGCTCGGCGGCGTCGAGATCGAGGAGCTCGTCCCGGCCGGGCTGCGCGAGGGCCACCGCGCGGCGCGCAGCGGCTACCAGTCGGCGCCGGCCGCGCGCGCCATGGGCATCGGCCGCATCCTGCGCGGGCTGGCGCGCGGCGGCCGCGAGTTCGACGCCGAGGTGGGGCTGGCGCCGATGTACATCGGGCGCGAGCGCTACGTGGTGGCCAACGTGGTCGACGTCACCGAGCGCCTGGCGGCGGAGCGCGACCTGCGCGCGCGCGAGGAGAAGTACCGGCTGGTCATCGACACCACCAGCGACGGCTTCATCATGGCCGACACCAAGGGCAACATCCTCGAGGTGAACGAGGCCTATCGCGGCCGCTCGGGCTACGCCCAGCACGAGCTCCTGCGCATGAACGTCGCCGACCTGATGCGGCCCGACGACGGCGGGCTCGTGGCCGAGCGCATCGAGCGCGTCATGGCGCGCGGCAACGCCGTCTTCGAGAGCACGCACCGCACGAAGACCGGCGACCTCTGGCCGGTGGAGATCACCGCGTCCTGGTCGCCGCACGCCGGCGGGCGCCTCTTCAGCTTCGTGCGCGACATCTCGGCGCGGCGGCGCGCCGAGGAGGAGATCAAGAACCTCGCCTACTACGACGTGCTCACCGGCCTGCCCAACCGCCGGCTGCTGCTCGATCGCATCCGCCAGGCCATGGCCGCGAGCCATCGCACCGGCCACTACTGCGCGCTGCTCTTCATCGACCTCGACAACTTCAAGGTCCTGAACGACACGCTCGGCCACGAGGTCGGCGACCGCCTGCTGACCGAGGTCGCGCGCCGGCTGCAGGCCTCGCTGCGCAAGGCCGACACGGTGGCGCGCCTGGGCGGCGACGAGTTCGTGGTCATGCTGGAGGGGCTCCACAACCTGCGCGACCGCGCCGCCATCCAGGCCGAGGTGGTGGGCTCGAAGATCCTGCGCTCGCTCGGGCGCATGTACGACCTCGGCGACAGCCAGCGGCGCTCGACCTCGAGCATCGGCATCTCGCTCTTCTCGCGCCACGACATCAGCGTCGACGAGCTCCTGAAGCAGACCGACCTCGCCATGTACCAGGCCAAGTCGGCGGGGCGGAACGCGCTGCGCTTCTTCGATGCGCAGATGCAGGCCAACGTCGAGTCGCGCGCGCGCCTCGAGGCCGAGCTCATGACGGCGCTGCACGAGCGGCAGCTGGTGCTGTACTACCAGACGCAGGTCGACGCCGACGGGCACGTGGTCGGCGTCGAGGCGCTGGTGCGCTGGCAGCACCCGACGCGCGGCATCGTCATGCCCGCCGACTTCGTGCCGCTGGCCGAGGGCACGAGCCTCATCGTGCCGCTCGGGGCCGAGGTCTTCCGCCAGGCGTGCGAGACGCTGGCGCGCTGGGCCGGGAGCAGCGTCACGGCCGAGCTGACCATGGCCGTGAACGTCAGCGCGCGGCAGTTCCGCGCGCCCGACTTCGTGCGCGAGGTGCAGACGGCGCTGCATCGCACCGGCGCGCTGCCGCAGCGGCTGAAGATCGAGCTGACCGAGACCATCCTGCTCGAGGACGTCGGCGACACGCGCCACAAGATGATGGCGCTGCGCGAGATGGGCGTGACGTTCTCGCTCGACGACTTCGGCACCGGCTACTCGTCGCTGGCGTACCTCAAGCGCCTGCCGCTCGATCAGATCAAGATCGACAAGTCGTTCGTGAGCGACATGCTGTCGAACTCGAACGACGCCGTCATCGCCTGCGCCGTCATCGCGCTCGGCAAGAGCCTCGGGCTGAAGGTCATGGCCGAGGGCGTCGAGACGCCCGAGCAGTGGAGCTTCCTCCTGGCCAACGGCTGCGAGGAGGGGCAGGGCTACCTCTTCGCGCGCCCGGTGGCGCTGGCCGAGCTCGAGCAGCGCCTGGGCTTCCCGCTCGGGCCGACGGCGTAGGCCGCGGGAGCCGCATGAGCCACGCCGCCGCCGCCGCGCCGTCGCCGTCCGAGGTCGCTCGAGAGCTGCGTGCGCTCGGGGTGCGGCCGGGCGCGGTGCTGCTCGTGCACACCTCGTTCCGGGCGGTGGGCCCCATCGACGGCGGGCCGCTCGGGCTCATCGCGGCGCTGCGCGAGGCGCTCGGCGAGGCCGGCACGCTGGTGATGCCGACCATGACCGACGGCGAGACGCCGTTCGACGCGGCGTCGACGCCGAGCGTCGGCATGGGCATCGTGGCCGAGACCTTCTGGCGCCAGCCGGGCGTCCTGCGGAGCGGCCATCCGGGTGGCTCGTTCGCCGCGGCGGGACCGCTCGCGGCCGCCATCTGCGCGCCTCAGCCGCTGTCGCCGCCGCACGGCCCGGACAGCCCGCCGGGCCGCGTGCACGCCCTCGACGGACAGGTGCTGCTGCTCGGCGTCGGCCACAGCGAGAGCACCACGCTGCACGTCGCCGAGGCGCTCGCGCGCGTGCCGTACGCCGTGTCACATCCGTGCGTCGTCGTCGACGGCGGCGTGCCGCGAACGCTGATGATCGCCGAGACCGATAACTGCTGCCGCGGCTTCGCCCAGCTCGACGGCTGGCTGCGCGCGCGCGGGCTGCAGCGCGAGGGGCGGGTGGGGCAGGCCGGCGCGCGCCTCGCGGCCGCGCGCGACGTCGTCGCGGTCGCGCTCGAGCGGCTGGCTGCCGACCCGCTGTGCTTCCTCTGCGCCGCCGACGCCGGCTGCGAGGAGTGCGACGACGCGCGCCGGAGCATCGTCGCGGCCTGAGCTCAGGCGTCCTGGCACTCGGCGATGCGGCGCTCGAACATGGCGCGCTCGACGTCGTTCCGGCACGCGGCGAGGCCGGCGCGGAGCCAGCGCATGGCGGCGCCGCGGTCGCCCGCGCGCAGCGCCAGATCGCCGAGCGCGGCCCAATAGAATGGATAGCCCTCGAGGCGGTCGCGGCCCTCGAGCGCCAGCACCTCGCGCAGCCCGTGCTCGGGACCGACGATGCGCGCGCGGGCGATGGCGCGGCTCAGCCCGACGATAGGCGTGGGCTTGAGCTCGTAGAGCCGATCATAGAGCGCGACTATCGTCGGCCAGCTCGTCGTCGCGACCGACGAGGCGGCCGCGTGCTCGGCGGCGATGCCGGCCTCGAGGTGGTAGTCGCTGAGCTCCGTGCCCTGGGCCGACGCGGCCAGGTGCTGCATGCCGAGCGCCACCAGGCGCGCGTCCCACGCCGTGCGGTCCTGGTCCTCGAGCGCGACCAGGCTGAGGGCCGCGCCGCGCGCCGGCATGCGCGCCGCGTGCAGGCACATGAGCGCCACCAGCGCGTGCGCCGACAGGTGGGCGGTGGCCCGCGCCTCGGCCAGGAGCCGCGCCAGCCGGATGGCGTCGGCGCACAGGTCGGCGCGGATGGGCTCGGGCGCGCCGCCGTGGTAGCCGGCGTCGAACATCAGGTACAGCGCGGCCATCACCGCCGGGCGGCGCTCGCGCGCGGCCTCGAGCGTGGTCACGTCGAAGAGGCGGCCCTCGTCGGCCAGCGTCCGCCGGGCGCGCACGAGGCGCTTCTCCATGGCCGCCGGCGAGGCCAGGAAGGCGTGCGCGATCTCGCCGCTGCCGAAGCCGCAGACGAGGCGCAGGATGAGCGCCGTCTGGGTGTCCTGGCTGAGCGCGGGGTGGCAGCACGAGAACATGAGGCGCAGGAGATCGCCGTCGCTCTCGCTGCGCAGCGCGACCTCGCCGCCGTCGGCGCCGGCGTCGGCCGCGCCCTGCCAGGCCTCGTCGTCGCTCGCGTCGAGCGTGCCGTGGCCGCGCCGCACGCGCTCGCGGCGCAGCACGTCGCGCGCCCGGTTCCGCGCCACGGCGAAGAGCCACGCGGTCGGGTCGGGCGGCAGCCCGCCGCGCCACGCCTGCAGCGCCGCCAACAGCGTCTCCTGCGCCACGTCCTCGGCGAGGTCGACGCGCGCGACGCCGAAGATGCGCGCGAGGAAGGCGACGAGCCGCCCCGACTGCTGCCGGAACAGCTTGGCCAGGGCCTGCTCGTCGGCCTCGCTCGCGGCCGTCATCGCGGCCTCATGGGCGCGTCACCCGCGGCGCGTCACCACGGGCTCGCCGCCGTCGGCTCGTCGCCATGGGGCGCGTCAGCCGGCGATCGGCGGAGCCGTCGGCCGGACCTCCACCGAGCCGTCGTAGTGGAAGACGGGGCAGCCGCGCGCCAGCTCGGTCGCCTCGTCGAGCGACTCGGCGATGACGGTGATGGTGCCCGTCACGAGGTCCTTGGCCTCGGCGTAGGGGCCGTCGGTCGCCGCCTTGGCGGTGCCGCGCAGCGTGCGGCCGCTTTCGAGCAGCGCGCCGCCCACGGCGGCGATGCGACCGGCCGCGGTGAGCTCGGCCAACCAGGCGCTCCAGTGGGCCAGGTGCACGCCGAGCGCGGCCGGGGTGATGTCGGGGTCGCGGCCCCCACGGAAGATGTACATGAACTTGGACATGGTCTCGTGAGCTCCTCTCGACGCGCGGTGCTCGATCGTGCCCGCAGAGGCCGGCATCGGCCTCCGGGGCACGGCGTGCCGCCGTATCTGGCAACATCACGCGCGAGGGGGCGATGCGCCGGACATGGAGCTGACGTTTTTCAGAGACGCCTGTCCAGCGCGCCGGCGCATGACGACCTGCATCGTCCGGCGCCGTCGGCCCGGGCCTGCGCGCTCGGACAGAGCAGCTTCCGCGCCGGCGCCCGCGGTGCCACGCCGTGCCCTGCCTTCGCGGACTTCGGCGAGCGCGCGCGCGGCAGACCCCGCGCCGGTCCATCAAGTCGATGGCGTGAGCCTCCAAGTTGACGCGTGACGCGCCGCTCGGCGCCGCGACGCGCGACTCGCCGCAGTGCGCACGCCCGGGGAATGCCCGGTGCCGCGGCGCGTGGGCGTGCTTCCCTTCGACGTCGTGCCCGCGATGTCCGCGGGCGGCTCGTCTGCGTGGAGGTGACTATGGCGCTCGTCTGGTTCCTGATCTTTGGTCTCGTGGTCGGTCTCATCGCGCGGGCGATCATGCCGGGTCGGCAGAACATGGGCATCATCATGACGATGGTGCTCGGCGTCGTCGGCTCGTTCGTCGGCGGCTTCCTCGTCTCGCTCGTCACCTCGAACCGGGTGATGGACTTCAACACAGCGGGCATCATCGGTAGCGTCGTCGGCGCCATCGTGGTGCTCGCGGTCGGCGGCATGCTGACGCGGAAGAGCGCGAGCGCCTGATGTCAGAGCCTCGCGTCGATGGCCCGGTCGCCCCTCCGGCGCCGCGCGCAGGCGTCGTCAAGCGCCTGCTGGCCGTCGTCGCGAGGCCCTTCGAGTTCGTCAAGGGGATTTACGAATACCTCGACGACCACGACTGGGGCATCTACTGCGCCGGGCTCTCGTTCTATGCGCTGATCTCGCTCACGCCGCTGGTGGTCCTCGCCGTCTTCATCGGCGGCACGGTGTTCGGGAGCGAGGTCGCGCGCGGCGAGCTGTACGCGACGGTCATGGTGCAGGCCGGGCCGCAGGTGGCCGACTTCGTCATCGACTTCGCCAAGGGCGCGGCCGATCTGTCGTCGCTGTCGCTGGCCTCGGTGTTCGGCTTCTTCGTCCTCCTGTGGTCGTCGACCAACCTCTTCACGCAGGTGCGGAGCGCGCTCCACGCCATGTGGGGCATCGCGCCGGAGCGCACCAAGCGCCTGAGCGTGGGCGCCTCGATCCTGAAGTTCCTGCGCCAGCGCGCCTTCGCCGCCATCGGCACGCTGGTCTTCGGCGCGCTCTTCATCGCTCTCCTGGCGCTGCGCGTCGCGCTGAGCGTGGTCGAGAAGGGGACGTCCGAGTTCCTGGCGCTGCCGTTCTGGTTCTGGGACATCGCCGACCTGGTCGTCGCGCTCGTGCTCATCACCGTGTTCGTGCGCGTGGTGTATCGGCTCCTCGCCGCGCGCTCGCCGACCGGCAAGGGGCCGTGGATCGGCGCGCTGGTGACGGCCATCCTGCTCGTGCTCGGGCGCAGCGGCCTCGTGCTCTACCTCTCGGTCGGCACGGTCGGCTCGGCCTACGGCGCGGCCGCGGCGCTGGTCATCTTCCTCGGCTGGGCCTACTGGAGCGCCTTCGCGTTCCTCTTCGGCGCCCGCCTCTCGTACGTCCTGGCGTGCCGCTGGGGCGCGTGGAAGGAGTCGCCGATGGCGCCGCTCGGCGAGGCCGAGGCGGCGCCGATGCTCGGTCCGGCGCCGGCGCGCGCGAAGGCCAAGGCGCGCGCCAAGGCGCGGCCGAAGGCCAAGGTCGCGAAGGTGGGGGTCGGCTCCGGTCGCTGACCGAGCCGGCCTCGCAGCGCGTCCGCCGGCCGCGCCGGTCGCTCAGCGCGGTGCCTCGTCGTCGGCGCCGGTGGCCGCGTCGCAGTCGGGGCCCGAGGTTGCCCTCGTCTCGCACGGGCCGAGGCCCGCCTCACCGCGCCCGGGGTCCAAAGCCGGCGGCGCCTCGTCGGCCGCGGCGCGCGCGAAGCGGCCGGCGACGTGCTGGGTGCAGCGCGCGCCCTCGCGCACGAACGACACCCGCACCGAGGCCACCAGCGCGCCGTCCGCGTCGAGCCGGAGCGAGCCGACCTGCGACACGTCGAGCGCGCTGTCGACCGCGGGCGAGAACGCGTTGCCGTCGCCCGCCTCGAGGCTCGCGCCAATGGACGCGACGGCGCCCTCCAGCGGGCACGACCAGCGGCCCGGATACTCGAAGTCGGTCGCGCCCGGGTCGGCCACCCACAGGTCGAGCGCACCCGGGGCGCCCGGCTCGATGCGCAGCATCGCCGCGTCCTGGCCCTGCTCGTCGGCGTCGCCGTCGTCGCAGTGGACGGTCCACGCCAGCCGCTCGCTCTTCCAGTAGCCGAGCCACGCCGTCGGCGCGGCCGCGCTCGCGCCGGCAGGTCCACCGCCCGTTGCACACCCCGACGCGCACGCCGCCGCGCCGCCCAGCGCGACCACCACCGGCATCCACCCGAGCCCTTGCCGCATCTGCCACCTCGCTGTCGCGGCGTGCCACGTCGGCGCCGCGCCGCGAACAGGTAGCGCGCCAGGAGGCCGCTCGCGCGCCAGACGCCAACGGAGGCGCGCCAGGCCCGGCGGCCGATCGCCGTTAGGGCGTGGCCGCTTCGGCGGCCTCGCGGAAGGCCGTGGGCGCGCGCGCGAAGTCCGAGCCGCTCACCGAGTAACGATAGATGGGCGAGCACTCGTCGACGCGGAGCCCGGTGTAGCGGCGGCGCCAGGCGGCCTCGCCCTCGGCCAGCGTGAAGGTGTAGCGCCGCGGGCAGTCGGCGTAGATGCCGAAGGCGAGCTCGCCCCGGCCGTCGCCGTCGAGGTCGGTCACGGCCAGGTGCCGATCGTCGAGCGTCACGCCCGGTCGGTCGCAGCGCCCCGAGCGCTCGACCCACGAGCGGCTCCGTCGGTAGCCGCCGCCGACCTTCCGGAAGATGGACACGGTCAGCGTCACCGCGGTCGGGTCGGCGTCCTCGCGCGCGGGTGCGCCCTCGCTCGCGAAGACCGCGACGTGCTCGCCGTCGCGATCGCTCCAGCGCACGACGCGCTCGACCTTGCCGCGCACGGCGATGCCCTCGGGCACGATGCCCGTCGCGTCGACGCTGGCGCCGCCGAAGTCCTCGGCCGCGGCGCGCGACGCCGGCAGACCGACGGCTGTGCCGAGCAGCGCGACCATGGCGACCCGCGTGACGACCTTGCGCATGCGTCCTCCTCCGTCCGTCGCACCCCAACCGCGCCCGGGCCGCATCGCTTCCGGCCGCGGATGACGCTCGCGCGCTCGCATGTTAGGCGACCTCATGCGCACCCCGCTCTCGCTCGCGTCCCTCTGCCTGCTCGCCCTCGCCCCCGCCTGTGGCAGCACCCCGGCCACGCGCGCCGACGCCCCGGCCGGCGACGACGATCAGGCCACCGTCCTCGGCACCACGCTCGGCCTGTCGCGGGCCGACGTCAAGGCGCGCTTCCCGGCCGCGCTCGAGCGCGCGGGCGCGCTGACCGCGCCGGTCCGCTGGGGCCTCGCGCGCGCGGCCGACGGCGCGCTCGCGGCGACGGCGACCTTCGCCTTCGACGCCGATGCGCTCGCGCAGATCGACGTCGGCTTCAGCGCGCCGTACGCCAGCATGGACGTCTGCGCCGGCGACTGGCGCACGCTGCGTGCGCGCATCGACGCCGCGCTCGGCCCGAGCTCGTCGGACAACCTCGCCGCCTACTGGAGCGAGGGCGGTCGCGACGTCGAGCTCGCCTGCAATCCGAGCGACGCGGAGGCCCACCTCTCGCTCGTCGTCACGCGCCACCGCGAGCCCTGAGCCCGCCGGCGACCCGGCTTCGCTCGGAAACGACTCCGGCCGCTCGCGACGCGAGCGTCACTCCTGTGGCCTCGCTCCGCAGCACTTTGCTCGAACGACTCCGGCCGCTCGCGACGCGAGCGTCACTCCTGTGGCCTCGCTCCGCTGCGCTTCGCTCGAACGACTCCGGCCGCTCGCGACGCGAGCGTCACTCCTGTGGCCTCGCTCCGCTGCACTTCGCTCGAACGACTCCGGCCGCTCGCGACGCGAGCGTCCTCCTGTGGCCTCGCTCCGCTGCGCTTCGCTCGGAAATCTCCCCGACCTTTGACTCTTTCGCCGCGCCGCGCGTAGAAGGCGTCCCCAACCCGCAGACCAAGAGGAGGCGGACCATGCTTCGTGTCGACCCGAATTCGATCGTTCCCTGTTTCCCCTCCCGTCGTGTCGTGGGTCTGAGCGCCGCTCGCTGAGCGGGCTTCGAGGACTCCGACGCGACCGAAGTCGTCGCGTACGAGGTCTGTCTTGGGACGTTCTCGCAAGTCGGGAGCGCACGGTCGCAGTGACCGCCGCGCCCCCGTCGATGTGTCTCTGTGTTCGGTCGAAGAGGTCGCCGACCTCTTCTTTGGAAGCGTGGGTCCGGGCGCGAGCTCGGGCTCGGGTGAGGTGCGCGCCGCGCGCGACACCAAGGGCGAGCAGCTCTGCGCCCAGGTCGCGGACGCGCTGACGTTGGCGCTCGCGACCGCTCAGAACGCGGCTCTGCGCGATCTGGTGGTGGTGGCGGTGACGCCGCGGCGCGGCTCGGCGTGCCTCGAGGTGGTGCTCGAGGCGCCGCCCGATCGGGCGGTGCGCGAGCTCGAGGCGCACGTGAAGCGCGCGCTCGGCTGGCTGCGCAGCGAGGTGGCCGACGCCATCGAGCGCAAGCGCGTGCCCGAGCTGGTGGTGGTGGTCGTGCCGGTGCAGGAGGCGCCATGAGCCTCGAAGCTGGCGACGCCGCGCTGGCGCGCATCACCTGCTGGGTGCCGGGCCCGCTCGACGGCGAGGTCGAGCGGGCGCTGGCGCGCCTCGCGGCGAGCGAGGACGTGGTCCACGTCGCGGCCATGCCCGACGTCCACCTGGCCGACGGCGTGTGCGTCGGGTGCGTCACCGCGACGCGCTCGGCGCTCTACCCCGACGCCGTGGGCGGCGACATCGGCTGCGGCATGGCCGCGCTCGCGTTCGACGCCGAGGTGCCGGCGCTCGGCCGCGAGGACGCGGCGCGCCTCCTGTGGCACTTGGGCCGCGTCATCCCGGTGCTGCAGCACGCGTCGGCCGGCGCGCGCCTGCCCGAGCTCGGGCCGCTGTCGGCGCCGGCCCTGGCCAAGGCCGCGGCCACCGTCGGGCGCGTGCAGTTCGCGACGCTCGGGCGCGGCAACCACTTCGTCGAGCTCCAGCGCGACGAGTCCGACCGCCTGTGGCTCATGCTCCACAGCGGCTCGCGCGGCATCGGGCAGGCCATCCGCGATCACCATCGCGCCCGCGCCCGCGCGCTGCCGAGCGGGCTCGCCTGCCTCGCGGCCGAGGCGCCGGCGGGCGCGGACTACCTCGCCGACCTCGGCTGGGCGCTCGCGTATGCGCGGCTCGCGCGGCGCGCCATGGTCGAGCGCGCGGCCGAGGGCGTTGCCGCGGTGCTCGGCGCCGAGCCCGACTGGGCCAGCTACCGCGACTGCCACCACAACGACGTGCGCCGCGAGCGCCACGGCGACGAGGCGCTGTGGGTGCATCGCAAGGGCGCCATCCACGCCGGCCTCGACGTGCCCGGCATCATCCCCGGCTCGATGGGCAGCGCCAGCCACCACGTGAGCGGCCGCGGCGAGCCGACGTCGCTGTGCTCGAGCTCGCACGGCGCCGGCCGCGCCATGAGCCGGGGCGAGGCGCGCCGGCACATCAGCCTGGCGGCCTTCGAGAGGCAGGTGGGCGGCGTGTGGTTCGATCGGCGCCTGTCCGATCGGCTGCGCGACGAGGCGCCGGGCGCCTACAAGGACATCGGCAGGGTGATGCGGGCGCAGCGCGAGCTGACCCGCATCGAGCGCACGCTGTGGCCGCTGCTCTCGTACAAGGGGGCCTGAGGTTCGTCGGCGCGGCGCGCTGTCGCCGTTTCGGTTCCGGTCGGCGAGCGGCGTTGGGTCTGCATGCTCGCTCGCCGCCAGCGTCCGCAGTCCGCCACCGCTCCGACCTCCAGGCCGGGCTCGCCCTCGGGCGACCGCCCGGGCGCACCGGCGCGTCCGATGCCGGGCCACGGCCCCGATGCCGCCGCGACCGGTGGCCTCGCGAGCGCCTCGCAGGCGGCTGCGGCCCGCATCCGCGACGGCGTCGGCGCGCGCAAGAAGGGCGGCAGCGGGGGCGGCGACGACGCGAGCGGTGGCGCGCAGAAGCCCGAGCGCCTCGAGCACTTCGCCGATCCGAGCGTGCTCGTGAACCTGCCGCTGCCCGGCTACAACATGACGCGCGTCGACGAGTCGACCATCGACCTCGACGCGGCGGTGCGGCTCTTCGCCGAGGGGCGGGGTCAGGTGTTGCTGTCGGGGGTCTTGAGCGGCGGGGTCAAGCCGCTCGTCAACGACGAGACCGAGGTGCACCTGCCGATGGGATTTCGCGGAACCGTGCAGGTCGGGGCCGCGGGCACCTACATGATCGACGAGCTGAAGAACGAGAACGGGAGCATCCGCGTGTACCGTGGCATGAACGTCCAGGTGAAGCCGGACGGGACCATCGAGTGGCTCGGCGAGGCGCGCTCGTGGATCAGCCCGACCTCGTTCCCGAGCTTCACGCTGTCGAGCAGCATCTCCAACCAGGGGGACGAGGTGGTGATGAAGCTGGCGCTGGACGCCACCGCCCACCCCGAGCCGCTGAGCGTCAGCTTGGGGCCGGTGAGCGTGCCGGTGCAGATCCAGCCGCGCGTCGGCGGGCACTACGAGCGCTATTTCCGAGTGAAGGTCATCGTCGACGGCAAGCCGCCGCAGCCGGTGCCGCCGCCGACGACCCCGGCGGCCCCGCCGGTCGCCGCCGCGGCGGCCTCGGCCGCGGCCTCCGCCTCCGCTTCGGCGAGCGCCCACGTCACCGTGAACGTCACGCCGCCTCCGGCCGACCCGCCCACGCCGCTCCCGCCGCCGCAGACCATCCACTTCCCGCGCGGCCGCAGCACCGCCACCGACGCGCAGCAGCTCGTCACCTGGGCGCTCGCCCTGCGCGCCAGGTACCCGCGCGTCTTCGACTCGCTGGTGGGCGCCAACCCGACGATGTTCATCGACCTCGAGGCGCGCGCCAGCCACCCCGGCCCGACCGCCCTCAATGGCCGCCTGTCGGCGCAGCGCGGGGCGCACGTGCGCGGCCTCCTCCAGCAGTGGGTCGGGCCGGGCGTGCGCATCAACGTGGGCGCGTTCGGCGAGCTCGCCGCCGCGCCGGTGACCGACGAGCACTACGACGCGCGGCGCGACGAGCCCGAGCAGATCGTGATCGTGAAGGTGTTCGGCGAGCCGCGGCCGCGCTCGCACTGACGCGCCGGCGCGGTCGGTGGTCATGTCCAGGCGTGGGCCGGAGCCGCGTCGCGTGCCCGAGGCTGTTCTCCGATCATCGCGGCGTCGCGGTCGGCTGGCGATGCCGGCGGGCTTCCGTCGCCGCGGGCTCGGGGCTAGATTGCCGCCGATGTGCCACTTCATCAGCGCGACGGTGCCCGGGGATGCCAGCCTCGAGGCGCTCGGCGAGATCGTCGCGCCGTTCGAGGTGGGGCTCAGGCCATACTCCAACGCGTCGCTCGCGTCGCACCTGCGACCGGGCGAGCGGCTCGCCTCGACCACGCTCGGTCCGTGCGACTGCGGCACCGCGCTCGGCAGCGTCGGCCGGACGCGGGCCGAGTCGCCGCTCGGCGAGGCCGAGGTCAGGAAGCTCGCCAAGAAGGGGTGGAGCCCCGGCAAGATCGAGCGCTGGCTCGAGCAGCAGCGCCAGACGGCGGCCCGCGACGACCGCGTCGCGACCGAGCGCGGCGTCGAGCGCGCGCGCACCGCGGAGGCCGACCTCCAGCGCTGGCTCGACGTGATCGACGCCCTGCTGGACCATGGCCTGCCGTGGGTGGGGCTCTTCTTCCACTGGTATCGCGGCGGCCTGTCCGAGCGGATCGCGCTTCGCCCCGACGTCGACCTCGAGCGCGCGGAGGTGGGGCCCGACAGCCTCCTCGCCCTCGAGGAGGACACGCTCTACCGCGTCTCGCGCAGCGCCCCGCGCTCGACGCGGCGGCCCGACGCGTGAGCCCCGCGGGGCCTTGGCGATGAGGCCGGGCGCTTGCTAGACTCGGTCGCCGGAGTGCCATGACCGAGTCCTTCCGTCACTGGGCGTCGTGCCGTGGGTTCGCAGCGCTGACCGGTGTCGCGCTCGCGGGCTGCGTCGATTCGGCCTCGCTCGGCCGCGCCGACGTCGGCTACGGCGACAGCGCGGCGGCCGTCGACAGCCGCGCCGACGCCGGCGACGCCGTCGCCGAGGCCCTCTCTGATGACGGCGACGCGGCCGATGCCGCCGACCCGTCGTGCTTCAACGAGGGCCAGCGCTGCGCCGTCGACCGCGTGTGCCACGACGGCGTGTGCACGCTCGGCTGCTGGTTCGGCCAGTTCGTCGGCAACGGCGAGCCCGTCCCCGACGCGAGCTGCCGGAGCTGCGACGCCTTCACCTCCGTCGACGCGTGGATGCCCGCCGCCGACGGCAACACCTGCGACGACGGCGTGTGTCTCGGCGGCGCGTGCGCCGTCGCCTGCTTCATCGACGGCATCGCCTACGAGCCCTACGACCACGCCCCCGGCTTCCCCTGCCTGGTGTGCGACCCGCAGCGCAACGCCACCATGTGGAGCGTCGCCATCGACGGCGCCGCCTGCGGCGACGGCAAGCGCTGCGGCGACGGCCAGTGCATGCTCGGCTGCCTCATCGACGGCCACCTCGTCGCGTCCGGCGACCACGACCCGACCGAGCCCTGCCGCATGTGCGACCGCTCGCGCGCCACCGACGCGTGGTCGCCCGTCGCCGACGGCGTCGGCTGCGGCGACGCCCGCACCTGCCAGGCCGGCGTCTGCAGCGAGGGCTGCTGGGTCGACGGCCAGCACTACGCGTTCGGCGCCTACAACGTCCACGACGAGTGCCAGACCTGCGAGCGCGAGCACGCGCCGTTCGGCTTCACCGACGTGGCCTGGGGCACGGCCTGCGACGGCGGCCTCTGCGGCCACGGCATATGCCAGAACGGCTGCCTCGTCGGCGACGACCTGGTGGTCCTGCCCTACACCGACGACCCTTCCGACGCGTGCCGCTGGTGCGACCCCCACGGCGACCACCTCGACTACGACCCGCGACCCGACGGCGTGCCGTGCGGCTTCCGCAAGGCCTGCGTCGCCGGCGCCTGCGTCGAGGGCTGCGTCGCCGACGGCGCGGTCTACGCGCCCGGCGACCTCGCGCTCGACAACCCGTGCCTCTTCTGCGACCCGAGCTTCTCGACCCACGACCTGGCCACCGTCCCCGACGGCACGCCGTGCCTCGATCACGAGGTGTGCGCCTCCGGCGCCTGCGTCGACGGCTGCGTCATCGACGGCAAGCTCTACCAGAACGGCACCATCCAGCCCGGCGTCGCCTGCCGCGCGTGCCGCCCCGAGCTCGCCCTCGACGCCTGGTCGCCGCGCGCGGACGGCACCAACTGCGGCTTCCAGATGGCCTGCTCGGGCGGCGAGTGCGTCGCGCCGTGACGCCGCCCGCCCTCCGGCGCGCGCTCGCCCTGGTCGGCCTCGCGCTGGCGCTCACGCGCTGCGACGCGGCGCGACGAGCGCTACCTCGGCGCGCCGGTCTTCACCGTGGACGGTCAGGTGGTGCTGGTCGGCGAGGCGCCGAGCGGCTGGGCCTACGGGCGCCACCTGCGCGCGGCCGTGGCCTGCTCGAGCCGCGGAGCCCGGCTCGGCGAGGTGGTCGTCCCCGAGCAGCCGGCCAGCCTGGCGCTGTCGTTCCCGACCGCGGTCGAGCTGTCGGCCTTCCGCGGCCCGCCGCGCACCGCCATGCTGCCGCTCCAGCCGCTGTCGGGCCGCATCGCCATCGGGCAGGTGGCCGTCTACGACGACGCCGACGGCGACGCCACCTGGGACGAGGAGCGCGAGGCGCTCTTCGGCGTCGGCACCAGCGCGCTCGTCTTCGCCGAGACCGACGTCGACGGCCCGCGCATCCACGTGCCGAAGGGCTTCTCGTCGATGCTGCTGGCCGGCTGCCAGGGCGACGACGGGCTCATCGGCCTGCTCGTGTCGGAGGTGCGCATCCCCATCGCCGCCACGCCGCGGATTGGCGACGACGCGCGCGCGGCCTTCATCGATCCGCTGTGCCGGCGCGTGCACCTGGTGTGGTGCCGGCCTGCTGACCGCGAAGCGTGCCTCGCCGACCCCGAGCTGCCGGCCTGCGAGGCCTGCGCCGACGGTCATCCGGTCGACGCCAGCTCCGACGAGTGACCCTCGGCGCGCCGGCTGCGCCTTCGACGTGCGCCGATCCCGACGACTGCAACGCCGCGTGGCAGGCAGCGCCGCCGAAGCCCCGACGGCAGCGCCTGCACGCCGCTCGGCCTGGCCGACCCGTAGCGGCGAGCGCGGTCAGCGCCGCGGCAGGCGGAAGCGCGCGCGCGCGACGGCCCAGGCGGGGGCCTGCTCGGCCTCGTCGGCGGCCTTGTCGGCGAACTCGCGCAGCAGCACGCGGCGGCGCTCGCGGTCGCCGGGCAGCGCCTCCTCGAGCCAGTCGCGCCCGAGCTTGAGCTGCTCGACGAGGCGCGCGTGCTCGGCCTCGAGGCGCTGGTCGAGCTGGCGCACCTGGGCCAGGTACTGCGGGTCCTCGAGGTCGGGCATGAACTGGCTCTGCAGGAACTCGAGCCAGCGCCCGAGCACCGTCTCGAGCTCCTCGCCGAGGCCCTCGGGGATGCCGCGCGCCAGGTCGGCGGCGCTGCGGATGCGGTGGCCGGCCAGCCACTGCACGCGCTTCGGGCCGAGCCCGGGCAGGATGCCGGGAGCGATGCGGTGGCTCGCCAGGAAGCGGCCGAGCTGGGTCGGGAAGAAGCGGTCCTGGAGCTGCGACAGCGCCACCTGGCGCCGGCTCTCGAAGCGCACGATGCGGTCGTAGGCCGCGCGCGCCGCGTCGTAGTTCTGCACCACCGCCGGACCCGGCGGCGCGGTGAGCGCGACGCGCGCCTGGCGGAGCTCGCGCCGGCGTCGGCGCTGCTCGGCCTCGAGCCGGCGCTGGCTCGGCGGCTTGGTGAGGTGGACCACCGCCTCGAGCGGCAGCGCCAGCCCGGCCAGCGCCACCAGCGCGACGTCGACGAAGGCGAGGCCCAGCGCCAGCGCCAGGACGGCGCACTCGGCGTACGTCAGCGCGATCGTCTTCCGCGCGTGGGCGACCACCTCGGGCGGCACCTCGTCGGGGCGCGGCGCGATGATCTCGGGCTCGTCGAGCGGCGCGCTGAGCTCGAAGTAGGCGCGCTGGACGGCGCCCCAGATCTGGCGGAGCTGCGCCGCGTCGAGCGCGATGTGCGGCAGGATGGCGAAGCCGAGGCGGCTGTCGAGGTCGCACAGCGGGCAGCGCCCGAGCGAGGCGTGGAAGGCGTGCGTGCCGAAGCGCGGGCAGGCGCGCGTCTCGCCGACGAAGCGCATGAGCGCCGCGACCCACTCGGCGGCGCTCGGGCGCGGGCGGTTCCGGACGAAGGCGCGCTCGAAGAGGTCGCGCACGTAGTCGGGGTAGACGGCCGGGTCGAGCGCGTGCGGCGGGCGCGCATACTCCGAGGAGCGGAAGCCGAGGAGATAGGGGAAGCGACCGGCGCTGATGTTCTCGGCCTGCGTCTTCTGATCGCCCACCAGCATCTTGGCGGCGAAGGGATGCCAGCCGAAGAAGAGCAGCTGGAAGATGATGACCGAGAGGCCGAAGGCGTCGTGCTCGACCTTGCGATGGACGCCGCGGAAGCTGGCTTGCGCCAGCAGCTCGGGCGGCTGGAACTCGGGCTTGCCGACGTCGCAGGTGAAGGTGCGAGCGCCGACCGTCAGCTGCATCGAGTCGGTGTCGATGAGCTTCACCGTGCCGTCGCGGTGCACCATGACGCCGCTCTCGTTGACGTCGCCGATGACGATGCCGCGCTCGTGGATGACCTGGAAGGCGCGCGCGATGTTGGTCGCCACGTGCACGAGGAAGTCGAAGCCGACGTCGGGGAAGTGGCGCAGCCGATCCATCGGGTGCGACAGCTTGTGGAGCTCCTTGTGGTCGGCCACCTTGGGCATGAGGAAGCCGACCACTGCCGCGGCGTGCGCGCCCGCGGGGGCGCTGCCGGGCGCGGGCGGCGGGCGGTCGTAGAGCGCGTCGACCGGCCAGGCGGCGATCTTCATGAGGCCGGCGCCGTCGCCGCGCGAGGCCAGCGCCACCATGGCCTGCAGCTTCTCGACGCGGTCGGCGGTCGGGCGCGCGCCGTAGAGCTTGGCCACCAGCGTCGGGTGGTGGACGACCTCGTGCACCGTGCCCTCGCCGCCCTTGCCGAGCACCGGCCCGAGCGTCACCGCCGCGCCCTGCGAGCGCCAGAGCTGGCCGTGCGCCATGGGTCGTCAGACCCCGCGGCGCGTGGCGAGCACCAGCGTCTTGTCGTCGCCCGTGCGCTCGTTGATGCGCTCCGAGCCGAGGAAGGCCGAGAGCTCGGCCGTCGTGACCTGGAGCTCGCTCGTGTCGTGGGCGGCGATGGGGCGGATGGCCGCCAGCATGGGCGCGAAGAACGCCGGGTGCGCGACCTTGTTGGCGAAGTCGAGGGCCAGGCGCTCGAGCCCGTCGGTGAAGATCGCGACCTCGTCGACGACGGCGCTGCGCCACGCGACGTCGATGCGCTGCGCGGCGTCGGAGCCGGTGACGAACGAGGTCTCGTTGACGTGCTCGGCCTTGCCCGGCCAGAAGACCCACGCGTACGACGCCGGCGCGGCGGCCTCGGAGACGACGATGGCGCCATCGCCGATCTGCAGGAACAAGCACCACTCGGGCGCCACCACCGCCGCCAGCAGCGTGCAGGCGAAGTCGCGCAGCGCCGCGCCGCGAAGCTCGGCCTCGACGCCGATGGCCTGCTGGATGTCGGCGACCAGGCGCTCGGCCAGCGCGCGCTCGCCGTCGCCCGTCGCGGGCGGCGCGAGCGTCGGCAGCGACAGGCTCGCCAGCGCGGTGACGCAGGCGATGTGCGCGCCGACCTCGGGGAAGCGCGCGCTGCCGGCGCCGTCGGAGACCGCGACGACCAGGCGCTGCTCGTCGCCGACCGCGACCGTCGCGGCCAGCGCCGCGTCCACCAGCACCAGCAGGCCCGCGCGCACGTGATCGCTGCCGACGACGGAGGTCGACACGACGCGCCAGGCGCCGGCCGACGACCAGCAGACCCGGCTGCCCGGGCGAGTCGCTCGCGCTCACACCGACGCCCAGCCGACCGGCGCCGGCAGCTGACCTCCTGGCCACGACCTGCACGACTGCGACACGCGCTGGAGCGAGCTCGACAGCCACGAGAACAACTCGCGGAAGGCGGTCGCCTACAGCTTCACCGGCGCGCGCACCGGGATCTGGCGAGCGCCGCCATGTCGGCCGACTCGACGCCGACGCCGAAAACGACCGCCTTCTGGAGCTCGGCCTCGCGCACGCAGCGGCGCGGCGACGGCGTGCTCGGCGTCCGGTGGGCGCGCCGTCGGTGATGAGGAACATCCACGGTCGATAGTAGGAGATGCCGTTGGCGCCGCCGTGGCCTTGCGCGCGGCGAGCGCTCGAGCGCGGCCTCGATGGCCTCGCCCATGGGCGTCACGCCGTCGGCCACGAGCGTCGGGGCCGAGAGGGCGAGGCGCCGACGAAGTCGACGACCTTCTGCACCGGACCGAAGGTGTAGATGCAGACCTCGACGCTTGCTGGCCAGGGCGTCCTTCACCGCTCGTCCTGGAACTGCTGGATGCCGGCGTTCAGGCTCTCGATGAGCGCCCTGCATCGAGCCCGAGGTATCGAGCAAGAGGATGCCTGAGCAGCGCGGCTCCACGTTCATGGCGAACTCGACCGCGGCGAAGCGGGACGGGGGCTCGAACGGCTTCTGGTCGGTGCTCATCGCTGCTGCTCCCGCGCAAGTGGGCGGCGGTGGCCGGGCGCCGACGGGTCGCCCCGCGTCGGCCGCCTTCGCCCGCCTGCGGCGAGTGTCCGCCCGCCGCGCGAGCCCTGTCAACGCCCTCGCCCGGGACGATGAGTGTGGCTATGCTCGGCCTGCGCGACGCCGAAGCGGTTCCGCGTCGGGTCCACCCAGGAGCAGCCGTGTCGAAGAACGTCAACGTCAATATCGGTGATCTCGTCTTCTGCCGTGAGGGCGGCCCGTCGGTCGGCGCGGTACGCGCGGTCGAGGCCCACGCGCTGACCATCGACATCGAGGGGCTCGGCGACGTGTCGTTGCCGGCGAGCCAGATCGAGGCCGTGCACGAGGGCAAGGTCGTGCTGGCATTCGATCGGCTGTCGCCCGAGCTGCAGGCCGCGGTGGCCCACGCCAACGCCGACGAGTCGCTGTATCGATAGCCAGAAGGCCTCCGGAGCCACCGGCCCCAGCGGACGCAGTCCGCTCGCCGGTGGACGGAGGAGGCTGCCCTGCCTGTCGCTAGAGGTCGATCTGGCGCCCGAGCTCGACGACCTGGTCGGGCGGGATCTGGAAGTACTCGGCGGCCGACAGCGCGTTCTTCTGCATCCAGCCGAAGATGCGCTCCGACATGCCGCGCATCTTGCCGAGGTTGGTGACGAGGAACGTCTCGCGCCCGAGGTAGTAGGTGAGCTCGGCGCGCGGCGTCGGGTCCTTCAGGTCCTCGAGCACCTGCAGCGTCAGCAGGTTCACATTGGGCTTCTCCATGAAGCCGAAGTGGGCGGTGGCGATGTGGAAGCCGTGGCCGAGCGAGCGCACCTCGTAGCGGCGGCCGCGGTGCCACGGCAGGCGGTGGAACTCGAGGTGCATCACCACGACGTTCTGGTGCAGCACCGAGATCATCTTCTCGTGGCGCAGCATCGTCGACGGCACCTGGTCGACGCTCGAGGCGAGGAAGATGGCGGTGCCGGGCACGCGCTGCGTCTTCTCGCGCTCGACCTTCTCCAGGAACTCGGGCCAGCTCATGGCCTCGGAGCGCACGAACTCGTGATACAGCGCGCGCCCGCGCTGCCAGGTCAGCATGGCCACGACGAGGATGAACGCCAGCACCAGCGGCACCCAGCCGCCGTGCACGATCTTCGGACCGTTGGCGCCGAGGAAGGCCAGGTCCACCACGATGAACAAGAGGAAGAGCGGGAGCGCCTTCTTGAGCGACCAGCCCCAGGTCTCGCGCACGACCACGTAATAGAGGATCGACGTGATGGTCATCGTGCCGGCGACGGCGATGCCGTAGGCCGCGGCCAGCCCGGCCGACTCCTTGAAGACGAGCACCAGCGCGATGCAGGCGATGGCCAGCATCGAGTTGATGCCCGGCACGTAGATCTGCCCGGCCGCGTCCGACGACGTGTGCTTGATCTGGAAGCGCGGCAGGTAGCCCAGCTGGATGGCCTGCTGCGTCAGCGAGTAGACGCCGGAGATGAGCGCCTGCGACGCGATGACGGTGGCCAGCGTGGCGAGCAGCACGAGGTAGATGGTGACGCCGCGGCCCGACGCCATGCCGTAGAAGGGGTTGTCGGCGAGGTCGGGGTGCTCGAGCAGGAGCGCGCCCTGGCCGAAGTACGCGAGCAGGAGACAGGGCTTCACGAGCGCCAGCCAGGCGAGCTGGATGGGCCGCCGGCCGAAGTGGCCCATGTCGGCGTAGAGCGCCTCGCCGCCGGTGACGACGAGCACGACCGAGCCGAGGAGGAGGAAGGCCTCGCCGCCGTGGTTGGCGAAGAGCTGGACGGCGTAGTGGGGCGAGAGCGCCGCGAGGACGCCGGGATGGTGGAGGATCTGCGTCGGCTGAGCACGCCGATGGTGCCGAACCAGAGCAGCATGACCGGGCCGAAGGCCTTGCCGATGACGGCCGTGCCCTGCGCTGGATGGCGAGGACGACAGGATGGCGCACGTGATGGGGATGATCCAGTCCTGCAGGTCGGGCGTCAGGTCCTTCAGGCCCTCGACAGCGGACAGCACGGAGATGGCCGGCGTGATCATGCCGTCGCCGTAGAGGAGCGCCGCGCCGGTGATGCCGAGCACCGCGGCGAGGCCGATCTTGCCGAGCGCCTTGGCGCTGCCGCTGCGGCACGAGCGCCAGCAGGGCAAGTTGCCCTCGCCCTCATTGTTGGCGCGCATGATGCTGAGCAGACACTTCAGCGTCACGACCAGCGTCAGCGCCCAGAAGATGAGCGACAGGATGCCGAGCAGGTTGGCCTCGGTCGGCGCCGTGCCGTGCGGCGGCGTGACGCACTCCTTGAGCGCGTAGAGCGGAGGGCTCGTGCCGATGTCGCCGTAGACGACGCCGAGCGCGCCGGGTCAGCGCGCCGAGGCTGCCGTGGTGGTGGGCGTGGGGATCGGCCAGGACCGGAGCGGCGGATTCGGCGGAGGGCGCACGCGACATGCGCCTCGGATCTCACGGGAGGGTGCGCGCGTGCAACCTTCAAGGGCGCGCGCGGCGCCGCGCCGTCACCGCCCGCAGCAGGGCGAGCGCGACCGCCAGCGCCGAGCCCGCCGGAGCCCCGCCGGCGCAGCCCGGGTCGGCCGCCACCGGGGCCGCGCTGCCGCCCGTCGGAGCCGGCGGTGCGGGCGGTGCGACCGGGCCGAGCAGCGAGGTCGGCACCGGCGGGCCGAGGCGATCGCCGCTCCACGGGTCGACCGCGTCGCCGCCCGGCACGACCGCGAGCAGGCGCCCGTCGGTGTTGCCCTCGTCGGCGCGCATGACCGAGCCGCTGCGCGGGTCGTAGAGGTAGGGCCCGGGGAACTCGTTCTCGGCGTCGCCGAGGACCGAGAAGGCGATGCGACCGTCGGCGCGCTCGACCATGCTGACGTCGCCGGGCACCTCGTTGTGGAAATTGACATTTGCCGGGTCATTGGCAAAAAAGAACACCGTGCTGCGCAGATTCGCCACGACCACGCCATTCCAGCGCAGGTTCCAGCTGTGCTTGGGGATGTCGACGGTGACGCCGGCGCGGGTCACGACGCGGCCCGCGGCCTCGTCGTCGGCGCCGGCGATGTCGGCGAAGCCGCGGGCGGGGTGGTCGGGGGGGCTCGGGCCGCGCACGAAGCGCTTGGGCCCGGCCGGCACGGTGACGCTCGCATCGACCTCGAACGTGGTGGCGCCGGCCGCGCGCACCCACACCGCCGGCGGGTCCGACACCAAGACGCGCAGGGCGCCGTCCTCGCCGTAGGCGCAGTCGACGGCGTGCGGCATGGCGATGTCGGGCGCGACGGTGACGCTCGGCGCGCGCCGTCCGGAGATGGGCAGATATTCGCGCACGCGCCCGGCGCGCGGGTTGGCCGCGCACAATCTGAGATCGGCCGCGACGTCGATGCCGCTCACGCCGTGCTCGTCCGGCTCGGGCTGACGCCAGGCATCGAAGGCACCGCCGCGCGCGCCGAGGCGCGACAGCATGGCGCGGTAGGGCGAGAAGCCGAGCGTCTCGCCCGGCTGGATGTCGGCCGGGAACCACACCGCCTCGAGCGCGCCCTGCGGCAGCTCGCTGCCGAGCGAGCGGCCGCTGTAGGCCTGGACGAGCGTGACGTCGCCCCAGTAGGTGCGCGCCGAGCGCGGCTGCCAGACGTTCAGGCCGGCGACGTGCGCCGCGAAGAAGGCGAGGTCGGGCGTCATGATGCCGGCGCCCCCTTCCGACTCGACGTAGGCGTCGCCGTGTCCGGTCGGCACGAACCAGTCGGGGTAGTTGCGCGGCACGCTCAGCGCGCTGAGCACGACCGGGGCCTTGCCGGCTGCGACGGCGAGGAAGAACTGGCGCCAGTTGGTCTTCACGCCGAAGAGGATCCGCTGGGTGGCGGCGGCGAAGCCCACCACGTCGATGGCCGGGAACAGCGCGTCGAGCGCGTCGGTCGCGCCGACCTGGCTCGGGTCGATCGGGTCGGGCGCGCACGCGTCGAGCTCCGAGTCGCAGGCCGCGGCCATGAGATCGAAGACGAGCGACCCCTTGCCGTCGCCGTCGAAGGCGACGATGAGCGGCGGCGCCGCGGTCTGCACCCAGTAGGTCAGCGTCTCCGAGATCGGGAAGAGGCGGCCGAGCGGCGGCGCGGCGCCGATGAAGCGCTCGAGCTCGCCGGGCTGGACGAACGTCGTCGGCTCCTCGCCGGGCGCGCGGAAGCGCTTCATGCGGAAGGCGGTGCCCTCGCGCCAGGCGACGAACGACGCGTCGGCGGACACGGTCACGTCGCTGATCGTGTCGCCCGTCGGGTAGCTCATGACCTCGTGGGCGTGCACGTCGAGGCAGCGGCCGCGGAAGCACAGCGGGCCGTCGGGCGAGAGCGACGGCGCGCGCGAGTCGGCGTAGTCGGAGACGTCCTGGGGCAGCCAGGCGCGCACGAGCCGGCTCGTGCCGTAGCCGCTCTCGGCGCGCTCGACGAGGTCGTCGCGCGGGCGCGCGTCGTCGCTCGCGTCGGCCGGGTCGGTGCCGAGCACGCCGGCCTCGGCGGCGTCGAAGGTCAGGCCGTCGTCGCTGTCGTCGTCGTCGTCGCTCGTGCCGAGCAGCGCCTCGTCGGCCGCGGTGAGGCCGTCGCCGTCCATGTCGAAGGCGCTCGGGTCGAAGTCGAGGCGGAAGCGCCGCGGGCTGTCGACGACGTCCTTCCAGCCGCCGAGCGCGTCGGGCTGGTTGTACTCGCGATTGATGAACGACAGGATGACGCGGCCGGCGGGGTCGGGGATGACGTTCGGGCCGTAGAGCGTGCACGCCGTGTGGCTGTCGTCGTGGCTGCAGCGCGCGGCGCGGGCCAGCGCGTCGCGGATCGAGAAGTAGCCGAAGCCCGGTCCGTCCACCGCCAGGTAGAGGAAGCCGACGCCGCCGGGGCCGTGCGGGTTGCAGTCGAGATTGCCATTTCCGTCGGGCCCGCATTGGATGTAATTGCCAAATTCGAATTGGCCATTCGGCGTGACCAGCAGCGAGCCGGTGGCGGCGTGCCACGACAGGCCGAGACCCACCGGGCCGTCCGCCGTGGAGAGGATGGGATCGGGCGAGAGGGTCGGCGTCACCTGGCCGTCGGGCGCGAGCTCGAGCACCCAGCGCGGGTAGCCGTAGCCGCCCTGCCAGCCGGCGCTGCCGTTGGCGTAGACCGCCGTCTGGCGCGTCGCGATGAGGAAGACGCGCCCCTCGGGTGTGACGACCGGCGCCGCGAAGCTCCAGCCCTCGAAGGGCGGACCCTGGTAGGTCTGGCCGCTGTCGCCGCCGTAGGCGTACTCGATGAGCTTCGGGACGCCCGGGTAGCTCGCCTCCCAGGACGGCACGCCGAGGCGCGCGTCGAGGCCGTCCTCGCCGAGGAGGACGGAGCCCACCGGCGCGCCGCCGCTCGGGAAGTCGACGCACATGACGCGGCCGCGCGGGCGCGGGTCGCGGAAGCCCGGCACCTGGAAGCGCTGCGCCGCGCACAGGCGTCCGGCGCGGAGGAAGGTGTCGCCGCTCGGCCAGGCCGCCGTGTCGGAGCCGAGCGCGTAGCCCGGGTCGGCGCTCACCGGTACGCGCGCCGCGGCGGGCAGCGCCAGGGCGGCGTCGCAGGCGTAGGACTGGAACTGGAGCTGCGGCCCGCCCGGCTCGAAGTCCGGGTTCGGCGTGTGGAGCCCTTCGTAGGAGACGGCGCCGTCCCAGCTCGGGTCGACCCACACCTGGGCCTGCGCGATGCCGGGGTGGTCGAAGGCGCCGTAGGCGCGGACCATGATCGGCTGGCCGCTGCCATCGACGGCGCTGGGATCGTAGCAGTAGATGCCGCCATTGCCGTAGGCCCAGACGAAGCCGTGCTTGTCGGTGCCGAGGACCGGCGATCCGGCGTCGTCGACCTCGACCACGCGCACGTCGCCGGGCAGCGTGAAGAGCGCCTGCGCGTGCGCCTCGACCGACGCCGCGAGCACGGCCAGCGCTACGACGCCGAGGCGAGCGGTCACGGGCATGACGGGTCTCCCGACGTCGCGTAGTCGCAGGTGCGGGCGTTGCCGGCCGCGTCCCAGAACGTCCAGACGTAGACGCGCGCGTCCTGCTCGTAGACGCCCTCCGACTCGGGCGAGCCGTGGGGGTAGAAGGTCTTGGCCGGGCCCTCGAGGTGGCCGCCGACGAAGGTCTGCTCGCTCGCCTCGGTGCCGTCCTCGTAGAAGGTCTTCCACGTCCCCCAGCGCTCGCCGCCCGCGAGGTGGCCGGTGAGGCGCTCGGCGCCCGACTCCCACCACTGCGTGACCGGGCCCTCGCCGAGGCCGTTCACGAAGGTCGTCGTGCCGGCGCGCGCGCCGCTCGGCTCGTACACCATGAACCAGGTGCCGACGGGCGTGCCGCGGTCCCAGTGCTCGACGAGCTTCGTGCGCGAGCCGAGCTCGTCGCTCCACACGCTCCAGTCGCCGTCCTTCAGGCCGTGTGTGTAGCGGCCGGCGTAGAGCTGCGTCCCGTCGGCCAGCCACGCGGCATAGGCGCCGTCGCGGGAGCCGTGCAGCCAGGTCTCGGTCGAGGCGCGGTGGCCGCCGTCGTGGTAGGTCTCGACCGCGCCCGAGCGCAGCCCGGCCACGAAGTCGGCGCGCTCGACGAGCCAGCCGTCGGCGTAGTAGCGCCGCCACGACCCGCTGCGCTCGCCGTCCGTCCCGAAGTCGCCGACCGCGGCGAGGATGCCGTTCGAGTGCCAGCTCCGCCACGTGCCCGAGCGCTTGCCGGCCGTGTAGGCGCCGTCGTCGCGCTTCCGGCCGACGGCGAACGGGGCGTCGAGCGCCGCGCCGGGGACCCCGAGCCAGCGACCGAACGGGCCGTCGCGGAGCCCGGCCTTCCAGCACGCCAGCGCGTGCACGTCGCTCGCCTCGGGGATGGGCGCGCTGCCGTCGGGGCAGCTCAGGCCGTCCCAGCCGGTGTCGGTCGTGACGGGCGCGCCGAGCGGGTCGTCGGGCGGCGGCAGCGGCGTGTCGCTGGCGGCGACGAGGCCGACGTCGGCGCACGGCAGGTACTGCGTCACTGCGGCGCCCGAGCTCCACGTGCCGCAGGCGACGCCTCCTTTGTATGAACGCTGGCCGGCCACGACCGGGACTCCGGCGGCGTCGAGCTCGCCGCTGTAGTCGAGCCACGTGCCCTCGGCCAGGCCGCGATCCCAGCGCTCCAGGCCGAGCGGGTCGAGCGTGAAGTTGGCGGCGTAGTAGCGCTTGGTCCAGCGCAGCCACTCGCCGTCGGCCAGGCCGTCGGCGAACTGGCCGAGGACCAGCACCACCGGTCCGGGCACGACGTGGCCGCGCTCGCCGTTCGTGCCGATGCCGGTCTCGTCGACGGCGCGGTACGGTCCTTCGGCCACGCCGAGCGCGGTCTTGCACCACTCCTCGACCACCACCGCGCCGCCTTGCAGCGCCGCGCCCGGCGCGCGGTAGGCGGTCGTGCCGGGCGGGCAGGCGAGGGCGAAGTCGTCGCCGGTGTCGCCGCAGGCCGCCAGCCCAGCCAGCAGCGCGAGCCCGAGGCCGGTCGTCGCGGTCGTCATCAGTGCACGCTCAGGCGCAGCTCGACGCCGCCCGGGACGTCGACGGTCTCGAGGTCGATGCGCGACAGCGAGCTCTGCGTGTCCCAGCCGTTGTCGTTGGGTTTGTCCGTGAACGAGCCGATGTCGTGCTTGTCGAACTTCGCGGTGGCCGCGACCGGGGGCATGCCCTCCCAGACCTCGGTGCCGGTCGTGACGGTGGCCTCGAGCGCCGGGTCGATGCAGCGCTCGAGCTCGCGCTTGGCCGTCGTGTAGGCGAAGCCCATGTCGAACCACGCCGCGGCGTGGGCGAGGCGGACGCTCGGCGGACGCTCCTTGCCCTTGTCGCGGATGAGCGCCGAGAACGACTGCGTCGTCGCGCAGACGTCGGCTTCGAGCTCGGCCGCGGGCGCGGGGGCTGGTCCGCGCGGGGCGGTGGCGCAGGCGTCGAGGCCGAGGGCGACGAGCGCGACGGCGGTGAAGGCCGAGCGTGACGGGCGGTGCATGGGTGGTCCTTGGGGGAGGCAGCGGGCGGCTGTGTGGAGACGAAGGTAGTCGAGAACCTGAAAACGCGCACGCTGCCGGCCCTGGGCACGCCCGGCGGAGCACGAACGGTGCGCCCGTGCGTCTATCGTGGCCTGCGTCCACCCCGTCGGAGGTGCCGATTGAACGCCCTGTCTCTCCTCCTCGCTGCCGCGCTGCTGCCGAGCCTCCTCGCGAGCGCGCCCGCGCGCGCCTGCAGCTGCGCCGGCCGCCCGCCGCTCGACTACTTCGCCGCGGCCGACGCCGTGTTCGTCGGGGTCGCGCCGCCGACGCCGGCCGTCGCGCAGCGCATGCAGGTCCTGCACGTGCTGAAGGGCCGACCCGGGAAGAGCGTCGCGCTGGCCGCGGGCCGGGCCGCGGACGACGGCTGCGCGGCCGCCTACCAGGCGGGTGAGGTGGCGCTCGTCTTCGTGAAGGCCGGGCGCGTGTCGGTGTGCGACGGCAACTACGCGCTCTCGGTCATGCTGGCCGACCCCGGCCTCGAGCAGGTCTTCGCGGCCGCCCCCGGCAAGCCCGAGCCGGCCTCCGACGCGGCGCTGGCGCAGGCCTTCGAGGCGACGCTGACGCCCTATCGCCACGGGCGCGCGCGCTGGGATGGCGTGGTCGTCGACACCGCCCAGCGCCGCGGCACGCTCACCTTCATCGCCGGCCGCTACCCCGCCGAGGGCGTGCGCTTCGCGGTCCTCGTCGGCGACGGCCCGAGCGGCGATGCGCTCGTCTATGGCCAGTCGGTGGTCGAGCGAAGCGCGCCCGAGCCCTATCGCTGCGAGCGCGACGACGAGTGCACGCCCACCTGCGCCGCCGGCGCCGTGAACGCCGCCTGGCTCGCCGGCGCGCGCGAAGAGCTGACGCCCGACTGCGAGGACGGCTGCACCAGCAAGGGCAGCGGGCCGGCGCGCTGCGTCGACCACACCTGCACGGCGTTCTTCGGCGGCGCGCCCTCCGCGGAGTGCACGCGCCGACCGATCCCCTGGCGGCGCTGAGCGCGATCAGGCTCGCGTCACGGCGCGCCGCAGCCGAGCCACGCCAGGATGCGCTGCTCGTCCTGCGCCGAGACGCCGCCGTTCGGCGGCATGTTGCCGCTCTGGATGCGCGACTTGATCGACGACGCCTTCGACTTCACCGATGCCTGCGACGTCGCCCACGCGTGGCAGCGCGTGCAGTTGCCCGAGAAGAAGAACGCCGCGAAGTTGCCCCAGGTGTCGGTGGTGCAGGCGCCCGTCCCCGTGCCGGTCCCGGTCCCCGTCCCGGTTCCCGTCCCCGTGCCGGTTCCCGTCCCCGTGCCGGTGCCGGTTCCAGTCCCGGTGCCCGTGCCCGTCCCGCCGCCCTCGTCGTCGTCGTCGCCTTCGCCTTCCTCGCCGACGTTGCCCGAGCCGCCGTTGCCGGCCGACCCGACCTCGCCCGACTCGGACTCGCCGTTCGAGCCCGCGCCCGGCTGCGTGAGCGGCGTGTCGCAGCCCGCCGCGAACGCCACGAGGCTCCCCATCAGCACCGCCCACGACCAGGACCCGAGACGCACCTTCATCATGACCCCCCAAGCACGTTGGTGTGCGAGCGGGGACTGTCCACCGCTCGCACCCGGCTTAGGGAGCCGCGCGAAGGCATTCTGATTGAATCGTCGCGCGACTGAGAGAAGTCTCAGGTCGGCTCTGGGACTCCGTCGCCGAACCTCGCGACACCCCGCGCCTCACGACAAGACGCGGTGCGAATGGGCCCGGCGATCATGGCTCCCGTCCGACTCGATCGAGTCAGGGCAGCCTTCTCCGTCGGAGGGCGAGCCGACTGCGTCGGCTGTGGCCCTCCGCCTCCGAAGGCCTTCTGACTCGATCAGCGGTCGGCGTCGGTCTGGCCGACGAGCGTGAAGCTCGCCGGGCCCTCGTAGCCGCGCACCGAGACGAACACCTTGGCGGCGCCGTCGAGCGTGACCTCGCACGTCTCGGCCGAGCCGGTGAGGTAGGGGCGGCAGTCGTAGGTGTCGGCGGTCGGCGCGCTGCCGATGCGCACATAGAGGTCGGCGTCGCCGTCGCCGGCGAGCTCGAAGAGGTACTTGCCGGCCGCCAGGGTCGGGGTCGAGAAGGCCTTCTCCTCGTCGGTCGCCACCGTGCCGCGCTCGCTCATGCCGGCCCACGCGCCGGTGCCCGGGTCGACCGGCGTGCCGCCCGGCGTGTAGCCCGGGTAGTAGACGTTGTCCTGCTCGCCCGACACCAGCACCACCTGGCTCGAGCTGATGTTCTTGAAGATCTGCTCGTAGGTGCGCGGCGCGTCCCACGCCAGGAGCCCGCGCACGATGGCCATGGTCGAGGCCGACATGTTGGCGAAGAAGGCGGGCATGCCGTTGGTGACGATGTCGACGTACTTGTTGCCGGTGGTGTCGTCGTCGTTCACGGCGACGTGCGCCGCCGACAGCGCGTTGTCGACGTAGGCCTGCGTGTCGCAGCCGTTCATGAAGACGATGACGTACTGGCCCTTCACCCACTCGCCCTGGCTCGCCAGGAAGCGGACGTTGCTGCCGAGGCCGGCGTGGCCGTTGTAGGTGATGACGTCGGCCTTGGTCGAGAGCGCCTCGTAGCGCGCGTTGAAGGCCGGGCCGCCCTGGCGCACGTTGTCGACCAGCAGCGCCACGATGCTCACCTTCTTGCCGCCGCCGAGGTCGGCATCGAAGGTGATGTCCGGCGTCGAGACGCCCGGCGCGACCGGCACGGTGGCCGGCGTCGTCACCAGGTTCTTGTTCTTGAGCTCGCTCTTCACGCTGGCGACGAAGGTGTTGAAGGCCTCGATGCCGGCGTCGGCCGAGGTGGTCGCGCCGTCCTCGTACTTGCCGAACACGGCCACCACGCGCAGCACGTTGTCCTCCCAGACCTTGTGGTACTCGGGGTACTTGCCGGTCGTGCCGAGGGTGCTGGCGGTGACGGTGGCGCGCGCCCTGAGCGCGTCGGCGTCGGCCAGCTTGCAGCCCGAGTTGTTCGGGCGCCAGTAGTAGAAGAGGCTGCCCGAGTCGACGTCGTGGGCGCCGGCCTCGGCGCACTTGGTCTTGTACTTGGTCGTGAAGGCCTCGACCTTGTCCGAGCTCATGTCGGCCGGGAGCTTGAAGTCGTAGCGCGCGGGGATGGCGCTCTTCTGGGCCCAGGTCACCGGCAGGCGCGCGTGGTAGGTGATGGCGCAGTGCGAGCCGTCGCCCTCGACGGTGCGCTTGATGTTGGTGAGCTCGGCCGTGTCGAGGCGGCCCACCGCGCGGTCGCCGTTGAGCTGCCCGATGGTGAAGAGCAGCTGGTCCTGGATGGCGGTCTTGTTGTCCCAGCACGACGAGGTGCGGAGCTTGCCGTCGAAGTTGAACTCGAGGAACACCGCCTCGACGCTCGAGTCGCCCTTGGCCGACGGCGCCGACGCGAGGTCGGGCGCGGCGGTGGTCTGGCCGTCGTCGCAGCCGGCGAGCGCCGCGAACGCGGTCGCGGTCACGAGCGAGGTGAAGGAGGCGAGCGGGGCGATGATCGTCTTGCGAGGCGTCATGAGTTCCCTTGGTCGTCGAGCGGGATTCCGGCGAAGCGGCTGCCGAGCTGGGGCCTGGAGGCTCCGGCGCGGCGCGCCGCCGGCTCTAGTGCCAGTAGCATGCCACGCCGCGCGAGGCCGAGCCTTGTCGCGTAAGTGTCTGTGATGGCGTAAGATTTTGTCGCCGGGCGCGGTGGGGTCGGGCGACCCCGGCGACCCGGGGCGGGCCTCCGACGGCCTCGGCCTCAGCGCCAGACGCAGCGCCAGCCCGGCTCGGGGGTCGAGCGGATCTGCAGCAGCGCCACGCGCTCGCCGTCGCTCGCGAGCGGCGTCGACGCGTCATCGCCGCGGCCGGGCAGGTCGAGGTCGAGGGGCGTGAGCCGCGCCTTGGCGTCGTCGCCGAGCCGCACCAGCACGTCCCGATGCTCGTCGCCGTCGAGCGGCCCGGTGAGCGCGACGAACGCGATGCCTCCGGCGATGGCGATGGGGCGCGAGACCGCGGCGGCCTCGCGGCCCAGCGCGAGAGGCAGGAGCCGCTGCCGCACCAGCGCCCGGTCGACGCGCTCGAGCCACACGACCTGCTGCGTCCCCGACGGGCCGGTGCCGATGAAGGTCAGGCCGCCGCCGCTGGCGATCGCGTACGACGGCGTGTACGTCGACTGCTGCCACGCGCCGACGTCGAGGTGCGTCTCGTTGGCGAGGCCCATGATCTGATCGACGACCTTGCCGCCGTCATCGAAGCGGACCGTCAGCGGCACGTAGCCGTCGGGCTTGGCGGCGCCGATGGCGACCCACTCGCGCGGCGACGTCGGGCTCCGGAAGAGATCGGTGAAGATGCTGTAGCCGGTGCCGAGGCGGCGCTCGAAGCGCTTCGTGCCGTCGCCGTCGAGCCCGACGATCCACGCGTGCGTCACCTTGCTGACGACGGGGTTGTGGAGGCCGACGGCGATCAGGCCGCCGCGTCCGTCGCCTTCCGCGTCGTGGATCTCGCCGCCCACCTCGACCTCGACCGAGGCGCTCGCCGCGACGCGCAGCCCGCGCTCGCTCTCGGCCACGCGCCCGAACCACATCGTGCGCGGGCTCGCGCCGCCGCCGACGACCCAGAAGCCGCGCGCGCCGGCCGCGCCGACCGCGGCCACGCTGCTGGCGGACACGCCGTCCGGCAGCGCCACCTCGGCGCGCACCGCGCCATCTGGCGCGAGCAGCAGCGCGCGCCGGCCGTCGCTGGCGACGAACGCGTCGCCACGCCAGGCCATCGCCTCGAGGCCCGCCGGCACCGCCCCGCCGTGCCAGCCCGGGTCGCCGCACGGGAGCGGGGCGTCGGCGCGGGCCGCCGTGGCGGCGAGCGCGCTCGAGGTCAGCGCGAGGAGGAAGCGTCGCAGCACGATCGTCATGGGCTCACCGTCCGGGGCAGGCGGGTCAGGGCGCGACGAGCGTCGATGGCCCGAGGAAGACCTGGTTCTCCATGCACCATTTCTTGCCGCCGGGCACGATGGTCGAGACGCCCTGCGCGTCGATGGTGACCTCTTCGAGGACGGCGTTGGTGATGACGCCCTCGAGCTGGCCGCCGACGCCGGGCGTGAACTCGACCAGCGTGAGGATGCCCGAGGTCGCGAAGTAGTAGGTCGCGTTGGCGCACGAGCCGGCGGCGGTGCAGCCCTTCATGAGCAGCACGCACAGGACGCACGTCTGGTAGTTGCCGCCGGGGATGTTGTACGCGGCCTGCGACTCGACCGGGTACTCGGGGCCCGAGGCGCCCTGCACCTGGTAGAAGTCGACGGTCAGCGCGTCGAAGGCGCCGGACGGCGTGTTCAGCCCGACCCAGTTGATCGACGTGCCGTTGTCGGTGGCGCTCTGGCGCTTCACGTCGAAGCCCTCGCCGCTGCACTGCGCGTTGCCGCTCGTGCACTGCCCGGCGGCGTTGCAGGTCTCGCCGCTGCCGCAGCTGCCGCAGCTCCCGCCGCAGCCGTTGTCGCCGCACTCCTTGCCGCTGCAGTCGGGCGTGCAGGTGCACTGGCCGCCGCTGCCGCAGGTCTCGCCGCTGCCGCACGTGCCGCAGGTCCCGCCGCAGCCGTCGCTGCCGCACTCCTTGCCGCTGCAGCGCGGCGTGCAGCACTCGCTCTGGAAGCACTTGTCGCCGGCGTCGCAGCACGCGCCGCCGCAGCTCGTCGTGGGGCAGCCGCACTGGCCGTTGCCGCCGCAGGTCTCATTGGCGTCGCAGCTGCCGCAGCTCCCGCCGCAGCTGTCGTCGCCGCAGGTCTTGCCGCCGCACTGCGGCTCGCAGGCGATGCACTGCCCGTCGCCGCACGCCTCGTGCGCGCCGCACTCGCCGCAGCTCCCGCCGCAGCCGTCGTCGCCGCAGGCCTTGCCGTCGCAGTCGGGGGTGCAGAGGCACTGGCCGCTCGACGGCTCCGCACAGCTCGTTGTCGCCGCACGCGCCGCAGGTGAAGCCGCAGCCATCCGGGCCACAGTCGCGCCGCCGCACGGCCGCCGCGCACAGGCACGACGCGGTGGTCGAGCCCGCGAGCTCACCTCGCCGCTCACGCGCAGGGTGAGGTCGGCGCGACGTTCAGGCGCTTGCCGCTCGTGTCGATGAGCGTGCCCTCGAGTTGCACGGTGAAGTTGGGGTCGTGAGGCACGAGGCCGGCGCGTTCTGGTCGGGCACCTTGGCGAGATCGGGCACGACCGTCATGACCCGCATGGCGCTCGTGTCCTGATGATCGCCCTCGCTCTCGTCGGGGAAGCCCGGGCACTGCGAGTCGGCCGCGAACGCGAGCCTGGTCACGCGCAGCCCGCCGAAACGGGCGCCACCGCGCCGCCGGCCTCGATGTGCAGCGTACAGCCGAAGCCCTTGCCGAGATCGACGATCAGCGACGTGAGGCAGCCGTCCTCGAAGGCGTCGATGTCCATCTTGTGCTCCACGGCGATGGTCGCCTTGTCGAAGGCGATGCCCTGGCCGACCTTCAGCTCGCCGCTGGCGATGACGCCGCCCTGGCCGCACTCGCCCGCGACGCAGGCGCCGGCCATGCAGGTCATGCCCGCGCCGCAGCTGCCGCAGCGCCGCAGCCGTCGAGGCCGCAGGTCTTGCCGCTGCAGTCGGCGTTGCACTGCGCGCCGTCGGGCGCGCTGGTGGCGTCGTCGGCGACGAGGTCGTGCCGCTCGCGTCCACCGTGCGTCGCGTCGGCGCAGGCGGGCGCGTTGGGATGAAGCGCGCAGTTGGGCGTCGCCGACGTCGCTCCGCCCGGCGAGCCGCAGCCGCGCCGATGAACACACCCACCCGCGCCACCGACACCGAGCGGCAGCCTTCATGGACCCTCCGTCGCGGGGCTCGGGCCGGCAGGGCATGCAGTAAACGCGAATAGTGGTTCGCGTTTTCCGGCGTCGTCGAAGGCTTCAGGGTACCAGCTAGAAGGCGACGCCGACGGCCTCGCACAGGAAGCGCATGTAGTCGGCGCCGGCCGCAGAGCGCCTTGGCCACGAAGCTCACGAAGGTCTTGGCGGTGATGTCGTCGGCGGTGAAGTCGGTGTGCAGGATGAAGGAGGTCAGCGCAGGTGGTCGGCATGCAGGTGGTCGGCGCTGAAGCCAGCAGGGATGCGCTTCGGCGGCTCGCCGTCGCCGTGGACGAGGCCCTTCTTGGCGAGCGCCCAGCAGGGTCGACGATCTTGGCGAAGCGCACGCCTCGCGGTCGATCTTCTGGCGGATGGCGAGGAGCTGCGGCGGCTCAGGGCGCCACATGCCGAGGCCGAGGAAGCACGGAGATCCGGGCGACACGTGGACGATACCAGCCGGGCGCGTGCACGTCCTTGCCGCCGACGTGGCGGAACTGGATGCCGACGTTGGTCTTGTAGGGCGTCTTGTCGTGGGCGAAGCGCGTGTCGCGGCCAGACGCGCGTAGGCGAGCCGCCGACCTTGCGATCGTCGGCCACGAAGCCGAGATGATGCCGGCCAGCAGCTTGGCCATGGCGCGGATGAAGGCCAGCGCCGGCTCTTGCACGTCGGACCTCGTAGCGCGCCTTGTTGGCCTCGAACCACTCTCGGTCGTTGCGGAGCGTCAGCGCGTCGAGGAACTCGAAGGTCGCCAGCGTAGGCCTCCTGGCCTCACTCCAGGGCGGGTCTGGTTGTGCTCGTAGGGGTCGAGGATCTCCAGGGCGCGATCCTTGCCGCGGCTCGCAGCCCGCATCTCGAGGAAGTGGTTCACCTGGTCCGATGGCCTCGATGCCGGAGAAGATGTTGTGGGTGGCGGCCTCGGGCTTCCGCCGCGTGGTCGTCACGCGATCGAACTGGAAGAGGCCGACCGTCTCGGCGCTGCCGAAGTTGGCGTGGATGGGCGCCGGTCCGGTCGGGCTCAGCGGGTCGATGGCGCGGATGACCAGCGGCACCTGGCCGACGTCGGCGCCGAGCGCGCGCACCGGCGAGCGCGTCGCGACGTTAGGCACGACGCCGTCGTCGATGACCATCTGCACGAACAGGTCAGGGCGGCCTGGCCGTCGATGCGATCGTGGATGACGTGTGGCGCCCAGTTCACCGGGTCGCCGGCGTCGACCAACGCCTGCGCCACCGGGGCCAGGCGAACTTCGGCGTCCTCGCTGCCGGCCACCGAGGCGAGCAGGTTCTTGAAGGTCGCGAAGTCCGGCGGCATCGGTGACGATCGACGGGACGCGCGCGCCGAGGATCGAGAAGATGCCGGCGCCGATGCGGTCCGACAGCGCGCAGAAGTCGCTGCCATGATGCCGCCGAGGCTGATGCCCCAGTAGGCGGCGTCGCTCGTGTCGAGATCGTCCTGGCCATCGCCGTCGATGTCGGCGTGGGCGACCAGGAGCTGCATCATCTGGAGCTTGTCGAAGGCGGCCCCTGGCGCATTTCGCGGAGGAACAAGCCGTCGATGGTGAAGGCGTTGAGGTCGATGCCGAGCAGATCGAGGAGAAGGCGTTGAAGTCGTCATGGCGCGCAGTCGGGTGGTCGCCGTGGCGCAGGGCGGGCAGGGCGACCGCGGCGATGCCGAGCAGCGCCGCCAGCTGGGCGATGCCGGCGGCCTGGTTGGCGTCGCCGCCGAGGCCGTGGCCGAAGACGAGCGGCTGCTTGCCGGTGCGCGGCCTTCGGCAGCCGCACGCGCACCGGCAGCGTGTAGGTCGGCGCCTCGACGGCGTCGCCGGGTAGCCCTCGCGGCGGTAGTCGCGGCGTCGAAGGTGCCCTTGCAGAAGGTGAAGTCGGTCTTCGTCTGGCAGCTCGGCGCCGTCTTCCATTCGTAGCTCCGGCCGCGCAGGTCGTCGCGCTGGGCCAGCGTGACGGTGCTCACGTCACAGGTCGTGAAGAGCGTCAGCGCCGACGTCCTGTGCGCGATGCCAGTGGCAGCGAAGAAGCCTGATCGGCTGCGGCGCCCTGGCGCAGGACCGCCAGGTCGGTGGTCGGCGTGGCCGACACCAGCGCGACCAGCGGCGCCGACGGCGCGACGCAGCCGCCATCGGCCGCGTGGTGGGCCTTGGTGAGCACCACCGCGTGCAGCGTGTCCTGCTTCAGCGGGTGCATGGGCCAGAGGATGGCGGTCGTGCCGTCCTCGATGACCTGCGTCTCGTAGGCGACGCGCACGGCGCCGTCGTCGCCGAGCTCGTAGAAGCGCAGCTCGTCCGACGCCAGCGACGCCTCGGTGCCCGACGGCAGCTCGCCCACCGACGCGTCGAAGCGCAGCACCACGCCGCCGCTCGTGCCCCAGCCGTCGAGGTCCTCGAGCTGGTGCCACACCGGCTGGAACGGCGCCGGCTCGGCGTCGAGCCAGGCCGGCGCGCCGAGCGCCACGCGGCGCCCAGGTAGGCGAGGCCGGGTCGTCGCGCGGCCAGGCGCATCGTCGAGCTGGCGGCGAGATCTGCCCGGCGCTCGGGTCCCACGGGAAGTGGGTCGATGCCCTGGCGAAGGCGCTCGGGTCCACCGTGACGTCGGGGCGCGCGGTCGCGTCGGCGACGTCACCGCTCGTGTCGCCGGTGGCGTCGGGCGCGTCGGCGGACGACGTGTCGGCGCTCGCGCCGAGCTGAGCGTCGTCGCAAGGCGGCGAGAGTGACAAATGCCGAGAGTGACGAGAGTGCCGGAAATGTCGACAGTGACAACAGGCGATGGCGCATCATGAGCGGCGGGAGCTCCTCGAGCGGCGTCGAGCAGGGCAACCTCGCGCTCGAGCCAGGCCTTGTCGGCATCAGGCAGCTTGGGGCGACCTGGTCGCGCACGAGCGCGTGGTAGGCGTCGATCAGGCCACCTCCTGCGCCGAGAGCAGCAGCAGGCGCTCGATGAGCCCCGGCGGTACGGCACGAGCGTGGGTCCTCGAAGCCGAAGAACGGACCGAAAGCCGTGGTCGTTGGCGAGCGCCGGCACCACCGCCACCAGGTTCTCGATCAGGATGCCATATTCGCCGGCAGGTAGAAGCTTGGCTCGTTCCGGGGCGATCCATGCCCGGCTCGAGCCCGACGTCGTTCAGCGCCGGCGAGATGCGGGTGCGGCCCCTGGTGCACCGACGGGTGCGCGCGCCGACGCCGTGGCCGGTGCCGTGGCCGTAGTTCAGGCCGACCTGCCACAGCGGCGCGCGAAGGCGTCGACTGGGTGCCGGTCGTGCCGCGCAGGGGAAGACGGCGTGTACAGCGCCAGGTGCCCTTCCAGGACGCGCGTGTAGTGCTCGCGCTGGCGGTCGGTCGGCAGCCCGAGGTGGACCGTGCGCGTGATGTCGGTCGTGCCGTCGAGGTACCTGCGCCCGAGTCGAGGAGGAACGTAGCCGAGTCGTCGATCTTCTTGTTGGTCGCCGGCGACGCTCGGTAGTGGACGATGGCGCCGTTGCCGGCGAAGCCCGCAATCGTATCGAAGGACAGGCCGCGGAAGAGCTCGCCCTCGGCGCGGAAGCGCTCGAGCTCGGTGGCGGCGCCGAGCTCGTCGAGGCTTCGGCTTGACCACGCGCCCTCGATCCAGTGGAGGAAGCGGATGACCGCCACCGCGTCGCGGCGATGTAGGCCTGGCGCATGCCGTCGAGCTCGCGGACGTTCTTGCGCGCGCAGGCTGCACCAGGCTCCGCACCAGCACCGGCCGCGCGCCGGCGTTCTCCGGCACGTCGAGGATCCACTGGTTGCCGTGGTCGCTGTCGACGACGACCTTGCCGTCGAGGCCGGCCAACGCCGCGCCGAAGGCGGCGTAGCTGGCGACGCGCACGCCGGCCTCGTCGAGGTGGGCCTGCGCGTCCGCGCCGACCTTACCGCCGTCGATGAACAGCGTCGCCGACGCGCGCGACACGATGGCCCAGGCGATGGCCACCGGGTTGAAGCTCACGTCGGTGCCGCGGATGTTCATGGCCCAGGCGATCTCGTCGAGCGTGGTCAGCACCAGGTGCTGCGCGCCCGCGGCCGCGGTGCCCTCGCGCAGCCGCGCCAGCTTGGACGCCACCGACTCGCCGGCGTGCCTCTCGGGCCACACCGTGATGGGGTTCTTCGGCAGCGCCGGGCGCCCGCCGAGAGCGGTCCAGGCCAGGTCGACGAGGTTCTCGTCGAGCGCCGACAGCGTGGCGCCGGCGGGGGCCAGCGCGTCGGCCAGCTCGGCCGCCTCGGCCGGCGACGACAGGCGCGGGTCGTAGCCGACCACCTTGCCCTCGGCCTCGGCCGCCAGGAAGCGCGGGATCGACGGCACGCCGTGGGCGCCCTGCATCATCAGCGACCAGTGCGCGCGGTCGAGCTCGGCCTCGGCCTGGAGCCAGTAGCGCGAGTCGGCCCACAGCCAGGCGCCGTCCTTGCCGATGACGGCGTTGCCCATCGAGCCGGTGAAGCCGGTGACCCAGGCGCGGCGCTGCCAGGCGCCCGGCACGTACTCGCTCTGGTGGGCGTCCGACGACGGCACCAGGAAGAAGTCGAGGCCGCGCTCGGCCATGTGCTGACGCACCAGCGCCAGAGGCGCCGGCACGGTCCCGGTTCGAGGCTGTCCAGGGCGGGTTGAAGCGCTAGCGTCGTGGCTCATCAGGCTGCTCCGGGCGGGTCCAGCGGACCCTCTAGCACGTTCGGCGGGGCGGGTGGAGTTCGCAATGGAGGCCGCGCGACGACCCGGCAACGCTCGGAAATCCCCCAGGCGGCGCGGCCTCGGCCGGCGACGCGGGCGCGATAGGCCCTCGCCGCTTTGGCGCGCATCGGCTACGGTCGCCCGGTGGAGCATGCCCCCCTCACGACCGGCGACGCGATCAAGGCCATCCTCGGCCTGGTGGCGCTGCTCGGCCTGGCCTACGCCGGCGGGCACCCGGTGGTGCAGCGGATCGAGCACCGCATCCGCATCTCGCAGGTGGTCACGGCCGGCTTCCCGTTCGTCTTCATCGGCCTCATCGCCAGCATGGACTCGATCGGCATCCTGTCCGAGCCGGTGCTGCAGGCGATCTCGCCGCTGCTCCCGCTGGGCCTCGGCTGGATCGGCTTCGCGGTCGGCTTCCGCCTCGACTTCAAGCGCCTCGACGAGGTCCCGGCCGGCCTCGGCGGCGCCTTCGCGCTGACCACCATGACGCCCTTCGCGCTCATCGTGTTGGCCGCCGGCGTCATGCTGGCGCTCACCGAGGGCGTGTCGGCCGATGCCTACTTCGTGCGCGACGCGCTGCTCCTCGCCACCGCCGGCACCATGACCGCGCGCACGGTGCCGGCCATCCTCGAGCGCCGCGGCGCCGGCCCCGACGTGGTCGAGCGCATGGTCCACATCATCCAGCTGGAAGAGCTCGCCGCCTTCGCCGGCCTGGTCACCGTCGCGGCCTTCTTCCGCCCGCACGAGGCGGTGCTCGGCTGGGATCTGCCGGGCTTCGGCTGGGTCTTCGTCACGCTCGGCATCGGCAGCGCGCTGGGCTTCTTCATCTATGCGCTCATGCAGGTCGTGTCGGGCCGCTCGGAGACGAACGTCGTCACGCTCGGTGCCATCGCGCTGGCGGCCGGCGCGGCCGCGACGCTGCGCCTCTCGCCGCTCGTGGTGTGCTTCATCGCGGGCGCGCTGCTGGCCAACTTCCCGGGCGACTTCAAGGCCGACATGAAGCGCGCGATCGATCGGCTCGAGCGCCCCATCTACCTCCTCTTCCTGATGATCGCCGGCGCGCGCTGGGAGGTCGGGGTGTGGGAGGGCTGGGCCCTGATGGCGCTCTTCGTGCTCGCGCGCATCGTCGGGCGCTGGGCCGGCGTGCGCCTGTCGCTGCGCCGGAACCCTGATCTGCTGTCGCCGAGCGAGCGCCGCGTGGTGGCCGTGTCGCCGATGGGCGCCCTGGCGGTGGCCATCGTCGTGTCGGCGCAGGACCTCTACGCCGGCGGCTCGGTGCCGTGGATCGTCACGGCCGTCCTGGCCGGCGCCATCGTCAACGAGGTGCTGGTCCAGGTGACGAGCTTCAGCGACCGCGGCAGCACGCGCCGCCCGACCAGCGAGTCCACGCTGCTCGCCATCAACGAGACGCCGAAGGTCGTGGCCGACATGCCGGCCGCGCCCGACGACGACGATGACGGCGCGGAGGGCGTCGTACCTTCGCTGCCGGCGGGTACGCTCGGGCCGCGCCCGTCGAGCGAAACGGTGCCATGAGGATCGTCCTCCTCGTCATCCTCGGCGGCCTGGTGCACGCGGTCACGACCTTCCCGACCGCCGAGCACGCCTCGGCCACGGCCGGCGAGACGGCGCTCGCCGTGGGCTACCTCTTGCTGACGGCGCTCCTCGCCGGCCAGATCTTCAAGGGCATCGGCCTGCCGCGCCTCACCGGCTACCTCGCCGCCGGCATCATCGTCGGGCCGCAGGTGCTGGGCCTCGTGTCGACCGGCATGGTCGCCAACGTGCGCCTCGTCAACGGCGTCGCCATCGCGCTCATCGCGCTGACCGCCGGCACCGAGATGCGCCTCGACGTGCTGCGCCCGCTGTTCAGGAGCATCGCCTGGATCACCCTCATCGCCGTCATCGGCACCACCCTGCTGCTGGGCGTGACGGCCTGGCTGCTCGAGCCGATGCTGCCCTTCACGGCCGGCCTCGACGACCTCGGCGGCATCGCGGTCGCCGCCGTCCTCGGCGTCACCACCGTGGCCCAGTCGCCGGCGGTGGTGGTGGCGCTGCGCGACGAGATGCGCGCCGACGGGCCGATGGTGCGGACCGTCATGGCGGTGGTGGTGCTCGCCGACCTGGTCGTCATCTCGCTCTTCGCGCTGGCCACGACGCTCGCGCGCGGCGCGCTCGGCGAGGGCGCCGACGCGCTCGAGACGGCCGGCAGCCTGGCCTGGGAGATCTTCGGCTCGGTCGCGGCCGGCGGTATCGTGGCGCTGCTCCTCGCGGTGTGGCTCTCGAAGGTGAAGGGCGGCGGCGCGCTCTTCGTGGTCGGCGTGTGCTTCGTCGTGGCCGAGGTCGGCGACCGCCTGCGCCTCGACCCGCTGCTGGTGGCGCTCTCGGCCGGCATGATCATCCGCAACACGACCAAGGTCGCCGACCGCCTGCACCACGAGATCGAGGCTGCGTCGCTGCCCGTCTACGTCGCCTTCTTCGCCGTCGCCGGCGCCACCGTCCACCTCGACGCGCTCCAGACGGTGGGCCTGCCGGCCGCCATCTTCGTGGTCGTGCGCGCGCTCGGCTTCCTCGTCGGCACGCGGCTCGCCGGTCGCGTGGCGGGCGCCGCGCCGTCGGTGCGCAAGTGGGCTGCCTTTGGCCTCATGCCGCAGGCCGGCCTGGCGCTGGCGCTGGCCATCCTGTTCCAGCGCAGCTTCCCGAGCTTCGGCGCCGACGCCTCGGCGCTCGTCTTCGCGGTGGTGGCGCTGAACGAGCTCATCTGCCCGGTGCTCTTCCGTATGGCGCTGGTGAAGAGCGGCGAGGCGGGCCAGCTCGCCCGCGACGAGGGCAGCTCGGCCGAGATCCTCTTGAAGGCGACCGACCCATGAAGCGGGTTGGCGCGCTGCTGGTCTGCGTGGCCACAGCCTGCCCGGGCGACCCCCGCTTCGAGCCGAGCGAGGCCGAGGTCGCCACCGACGCGACGACCCCGATCGACGCGACCACCCCGACCGACGCGACCACCCCGACCGACGCCGACGCCGCCGAGCCCTGCGTCCCGCGCTGCGACGAGAGCCTGGCGGTCGGCGCCTGCGAGACCGATCACTGCGGCGGCGCGTGCGGCTGTCCGGGCTTCTCGATGTGCGAGTCGTTCCTGTGCCTGTGCAGCCGCGACTGCGACGCCGGCATCCCCGTCGATCCCTTCGTCTTCGTGGCCGGCGCGGGCGACGTCGACGCCGCCGGCCGCGCGCTGGTCACCATGCTGCGACAGCCCTTCTCGAACGAGACCGACGTGGTGCTCCTGCGCTTCGACCAGGTCGTGAGCTGGCCCCGCCAGGACGTCATGCTCGACGTCACGCGCCCGACCGCGCTGGCGCTCGGCCACAGCGCGAAGAACGCCATCCACGTCCTGCTCGAGCAGACGACCGCCATCGACCCGTCCGTCGCGTGGGCCCACCAGGACGCGCTCGGCGCCTGGCACCAGGCCGCCTTCGGGCCCGCGCGCTGCGCCCAGCCGCGCTTCCAGCGCGCGGCCGGCGACCTCTACGCCGGCTGCGTCGAGCCCGGCGCGCACGAACTCCACGTGCTGCGGCTCGACGAGAGCGGCGCCGACCCGGCCTGGCTCCCGGTCGCCGACCTCCCCGCCGTCAGCACCGGCGGCGAGGCCGATCCGACGCGGCCGGTGGCCTGGACCGTCGATATCCACGGCCGACCGCACGCGGCGTGGTGGTGCTGCGGCGCCGAGCCCCAGCTGCAGTACTCGCGCTACACCGGCGCCGACTGGGTCGGCGAGACGCTCGGCGACGGCGGCGATCCCGGCCAGCCCTTCGACCTCGACCTGGCGATCGCCGTCGACGCCAGCGACCACCCGCACGTCATCTTCCACTACGCCGACGCCGATGGCGGCGTGCTCTACGATCGCACCTGGACCGGAGCGCGCTGGGACCTCGACCCCATCGACGTCGCCGACCGCGCCGGCCACGCGCTCCGCCGGCCGCTGGCGGCCGTCGACAGCCAGGGCTTCATCGACCTCGTCCACGCCGACGGCGACCGGCTCGCCTTCCGCGTGCGCTACGCGTCGGGCTGGTCGGACCCGGTGAGCGGCCCGTCGCTCGCGGGCGGCGAGCGCACGACGCTGACGGTCGACGATGGCGACGCGCCCCACGTGCTCATCGTGCGGCCCGCCGGCACGCTCGAGTGGTGGACGCCGGCCCAGGCCATCCCGCCGATTCGCTGAGTCGCCTCCGCGCGCGACGTCCGGCTACTCGAGCGGGCTGCAGATGAGCGTGAGCGAGTCGACGTAGCCGCCGGCCGCGCCCTTGATGCCGGTCACGATGAACCCGGGCGGGCACTGCAGCGTGTAGGGGTTGCCGCCGCCGCCGCCGGTCTGCTCGCTGTAGCGCTTGGTCGCGCCGAGCTTCACCTTGGCCCCGGCGCCCGCGTTCTTGGCCAGCGCCTTCACGTCGGCCGCCGGCATGTCGCCGATGGCGTCGGCGGTCTTGGCGCGCTCGGCCTCGTTGGCGAAGCCGGCCAGCGCCGCGTAGCTCTGCCCGCCGGCCACCGGCGGATTGCCGGTCGCCGTCGTGCCGGGGGTGGAGCCGGGCGGCGTCGCGACCGCGCCGTTGGCGCCCGGCGAGGCCGGCAGATCCTGCGCCGCGAACTTCTCGCGCACGACCTCCTTGCCGCCGGTGAGCGCGATGCCGAGCCACGCGCTCTCGATCTTGAGGTTGGCCGGCAGCGGCCGCTTGCCGCCGAGCTCGACGGCGTACTGCCCGTTGTCGACGGCCACGAAGTGGGTCTCGCTCCAGGCCGGCTTGCCGCCCTTCTCGGCCTTGTAGAGGTTGAACGTCAGCGGATAGATGCCGGCGATCGGTCGCCCCTGCGTGTCCTGCAGGCGCCCGCCGTAGATGACGCGCGGGCCGGGGGCGGCCGCGTGCGCCGCATCGCCGGGGGCCGCGCCGAGCGCCGCGGCGACCGTGAGCAGCGCGAGCGCGACGCGCACGCCGCGGGAGATTCGCCGGCCGACCGTCTGTATAAGGAAGGAGCGCATACGACCTCGTCGTCTAGCGACCGCACCGCGCGGTGTCAACAAGGATAGCCCGCGCCGGCAAGAGCGTTCGGGCGCCCGAACGTGCGCGGCGATCCTCGGGGATTCCGTTGCGGGCCTCGCGGTCGGATGCTAGGAGCCCGCCCGATGGCCCGGCTCAAACTCGTCTCCGCTGGCGTTGCGCTCACGAGCGGCGCGGCACTCGCCCTGTCGCTGCTCTTCTCACGGCTCTTCAGCGTGACGATGTACTACCACTTCGCCTTCTTCATCGTGTCCCTGGCTCTGCTGGGGATCGCGCTGGGCGGCGTGCTGGTCTACATCCTGCCGAAGGTCTTCCGCGAGGAGCGGATGCTGCTGCTGGCGGGCCTCTTCGCCGCCGCCGTGGCGCCGCTCACGCTCTTCGCCATCGACGTCGCGGTGTCGAACCCGATGAGCGTCGACCTGGCCGGCGACAACGTGTCGCGCCTCCTGAAGGTCTACTTCGCGACGTCCTTGCCGTTCTTCGCCTCGGGCCTGGCCATCACGCTGGTCATGGCGTCCGCCAAGGAGCACATCGGCCGCATCTACGCCTTCGACCTCGGCGGCGCCGCGCTCGGCTGCCTCGCCATCATCCCGCTCATCTCCGCGGCCGGCGGCCCCGGCGCGCTGGCCGCGGCCGGCGGCATCTCGGCCATCGGCGGCCTGCTCCTCTGCCTCGCCGCCACCACCACCCCGAAGAAGCGCATCGTCGCCGCCGCCGTGGCCGGCGTCACGGCGCTGGTCGGCCTCTACATGGGCTTCGGCCCGGCGCGCACGCGCGACGCCTTCCGCTTCGTCCAGGGCTCGAAGTTCCTGGTCGAGAACGATGTCATCTGGGAAGGCTGGAACGCGCTCTCGCGCATCACCGTCTCGACCTCGGGCAACGACGACCACCGCTGGATCCACATCGACGCCGACGCCGCCACGCGCATCTGGTCGGCCGACGTCACCCAGCACCACCTCGACGCGCCGCGCCGCTACAGCGAGCACCGCGTGTCGGCGCTGGTCTACTCCGTCCGGAACGAGGGCCCGGCACTCATCATCGGCCCAGGTGGCGGCCCCGACGTGGTCGCGGCGCTGCGCGGCAAGGTGCCGCGCGTGGTCGGCGTCGAGGTGAACCCGCTCATCGCCGAGACGGTGATGAAGGGCGCCTTCGCCGAGTTCAGCGGCAACCTCTACAACCGCCCCGACGTGAACGTGGTCGTCGACGACGGTCGCAGCTTCGTGCGCCGCTCCGAGGAGGCCTTCTCGTCCATCCAGGCGACGCTCGTCGACACCTGGGCGGCGTCCTCCGCCGGCGCCTTCGCGCTCACCGAGAACAACCTCTACACCGCCGACGCCTTCGAGGAGTACCTCGACAAGCTCCAGCCGCAGGGCATCCTCTCGATGACGCGCTGGTACGGCAAGCCGCCGCGCGAGTTCATCCGCCTCCTCGGGCTCGGGCGCGAGGCGCTGTCGCGCCGCGGCGTCCCCGAGGCCGAGCACGCGCGCCATTTCTTTGTCGCGGCCGACAATAGAATGGCGACCATGCTGCTCAAGCGCGAGCCCTTCACCGACGCCGAGCTGGCGACGCTCGACCGAGAGTGCCGCGCGGCGCAGCTGACGGTCTTCTTCCGGCCCGCCTCGCAGGTCGCCACCGGCTCGAGCGGCGCCGCCAAGGCCGTCCCCGAGCTGGCCGACTACTTCGCCACCGCGCCCGCCGACTACTACGCCAAGCAGGACTTCGACGCGCGCCCGACCACCGACGACCGGCCCTTCTTCTTCTACACCGTGTGGCCATCCGACTTCATGGCGCGCCTCGGCCAGTTCGGGAACTTCGACCGCAACAACCTCGGCCTGGCGCTCCTCCAGCTCGTCCTGCTGGTGTCGCTGGTGCTCACCATCCTGCTCGTGCTGGTGCCGCTCTTCGTCTTCCGCCGCGGCGCGCTGCGCGAGAACCGCGGCGACAAGGTGCGCGTGCTGCTCTACTTCATGAGCCTCGGCTTCGGCTTCATCCTGGTCGAGCTCGGCCTCATGCAGCGCTTCGTGCTCTTCCTCGGGCACCCCATCTACGCGCTCGCCGTCGTCATCGCCGCGCTGCTCCTGTCGTCGGGCATCGGCAGCGCGCTCTCGCCGCGGCTCGTCGCGAAATACGGCCTGAAGAAGGCCATCCGCGTGGCCATGATCGCGCTGGTGCTGACGCTGCTCGCCTACCTCTTCGTGCTGCCGCCGCTCTTCCAGGGCCTCCTCGGCCTGCCGCTCGAGCTGCGCATCGTCATCGCGGCGCTGCTGGTCGGCGTGCTCGGCACGGTGATGGGCATGATGCTGCCGCTCGGCGTGCGCACCGCGCTCGGCATCGACAAGGAGCTCGTGCCCTGGGGCTGGGGCATCAACGGCGCGACCAGCGTCGTCGGCTCGGCGCTGGCGGTGGTGCTGTCGATGAACGTCGGCTTCAGCGCCACGCTCGTGGCCGGCCTCGTGGCCTACCTCTTCGGCGGTCTCGCCATCGGCAGGGCCGCCGGCAAGGTGAGCGGGTGACCGAGGCGGAAGCCTACCCTGGCTCGCTCGAGCCAGGGCGGACCGCCGGCTTTCGGCTGACCGTCCTCGAGCGCTCGGTGCTGGCGCTCGCGACCGTCTTCCTGGCGGGCTTCTTCCCCTGGTTCCCCGAGCTCCACTCGCCGAACGAGCTCACGCGCATCTACCTCGCCAACGCGCTGGTCGAGGACGGCCAGGTGTCGGTCGACGCGCAGTTCGCCAAGCACGGGCGCATCTTCGACGCCTCGGTCCGCACCGTCGACGGCGTGCAGCGCTACTACTCCGACAAGGCCCCCGGCGTGGCCTTCCTGGCGCTCCCGGTGGTCGCGCTCTACGACGCGCTGAGCGACCTCCCCGCGACGCCCGACCCGGCGCAGGCGCAGGCCAACCTCGACGGCAAGGTGCGCGTCGCGCGCCTCTTCACCATCACGCTGCCGGCGCTGCTGCTCCTCTATCTCCTCATCCGCTACCTCGCCGAGCACCTCGCCGACCGACGCCTCGGCGCCATCCTGGTCCTGGCCTACGCGCTCGGAACCGTCGCGACGCCTTATTCCATGCTGCTCATCGGCCATCAGCTCTCGGCGCTGATCCTGTTCTCGCTGTTCCTGGCGGTGCGCCGCGTCGACCGCGCTTCGCCGCTGCCGCGCCACGCGCTCATCGGCTTCCTCGCGTCGGCGGCGCTCATCGTCGAGTACCAGAACGTGCTCATGCTGCTGCCGTTCGCGGTGTGGTACGCGCTGCGCTCGAGGCTGCGTCCGCTCGGCCTGCTCGCGGCCCTGGCAGGCGCCATTCCGCTGGTCGTGGCGCTGCTCGCCTACCACCAGGCGGCGTTCGGCTCGCCGTTCCTCACCGGCTACAGCTTCATCGCGTCGTCGTTCGCCGAGGTGCACGCGCAGGGGCTCCTCGGCGTGACGCTGCCCACGCCAGAGCACGCCTTCCTGTCGTTCCTGTCGCCGACCAAGGGGCTCCTCTTCTATGCGCCGTGGCTCGCGCTGGCGGTGCCCGGTCTCTTCCGTCACCCGGTGCGCGGCGAGCGCCGCTTCACCGCCATCTACGTCACGCTCTACGCGCTGTTCGTGAGCGCCATGGTCTTCCCGGGCGGCGGCTGGACCGTGTCGCAGCGCCACCTGTGTCCGATGGTGCCGTTCCTGGTCCTGCCGGTGGGCCTCTTCATCGAGCGCTTCGGACCGGCCACCACGCGCCTCCGCCACGCCATCGCGGTCGGCCTCATCCTGCCGGCCATCGTGGCGTGCAGCGTGGCGACGCTGGCCTTCCCGTATCCGCCCGACGACATCGTGAACCCGTTCTGGCACGTGCTCTGGCCGCTCTACAGCGACGGCTTCGCGGTGCCGTCGATGCTGTCGCCGCTCGGCGTGTCGCCCTGGATCTTCGGCACCATCGTCATCGCGCTGGCGTTGGCCATCGTCTTCGGCGATCTCGTGTGGCGCTCGGTCGCCGATGCGCGCGCCGCGGTCGCGACCACGCTCGAGCGCCTCCGGTCGGCCGCCATGCCGCTCCTGGCGCTGGCCATCTCAGCCGCCTGGATCGCGGTCGCGAACCTGCCCGGCGCCGATCAGGACGTGGTCGAGGATCGCGCCTTCATCGAGCGCGTCTACGTGCACGACCCTCCGCCCGAGCCGGCTCCCGACGCGAAGCCCGCGCACAAGCCGCGGCCTCCGCGCCACCCTCGGCTCTAACCCACGGTCGCGGTCTTCACGACCAGCACCGGCCGATCGGCGAGCCGGATGACGCGCTCGGCGACGCTGCCCAGCAGCATGCGCTCGATGCCGCGCCGCCCGTGGCTGCCGATGACGATCTGGTCGGCGCCGATCTCGGTGGCGGTCTCGACGATGGCGTCGGCCGGTCGACCGAGCGCCACGCGGTGGGTCAGCGTCACGCCCGGCCGCGTGGGCAGCGTCGCGACGTGCTCGGACAGCGCGCGCCGCGCTTCGTCCATGGCGTCCCGATCGGACGCGATGACGACCGAGGTCATGCCGCCGAGGTCGACGCCGACCCCGTCGGGCATGGGTGGCTGCACGTTCAGCAGGAGGAGCGTGCCGCCGCCCAGCCCGGAGAGCTGGTCGATCGCCAGGCGCAGCGCGACGCGAGCCTGATCGGAGAAATCATATGCGACGAGCCACGTGGTCATGGGCGCCTCCTCGGAGAGGTTCGGCGCCCGCGCGACCCCGGTCAAGGCGCGTGGCCCCGAGCTCGGCTCAGGGGGCGACGACGATGGCGCCGTCGGCGGCGTTCTTCCAGCCGAGCGCGTGGACGAGCGTGCCCGAGGCGTCGACCAGGAGGGCCGAGTCGACGTCGTTGTTGAGCGACAGGGCGCCCGACGACGCGACCAGCTCACCGGGCTGCACCTGGGTGCCGGCGCCGTCCCAGATCTTCAGGCTCGCGCCCGGGGCGAGCAGCGTGCCGGGGGCGAACACGTGGCGGTGGGGCGAGGTGAGGTCGCCGATGGCCCAGCCGGAGAGGTCGACCGTGACGACGTCGCGGTTCTCGATGACGACGTACTCGAAGGGGCGGTCGGTGCCGACCGGGTTCGGCATGGCGCTGGCGACGACCACCGACGCGAGCGGGCCGCTCGGGCCGGGATCGACCGGGTCGGCGGTGGGGCCGGCGGCCTGGGTGTCGTAGGCCGAGCCGTCGGGGCGGAGGCCCGGGGTCAGGTGGAACGCGCCGAGGCTCGAGCTCGGGGCCCAGCGGTCGACGTCGGGGGCGCCGTCGTAGTCGAGGTCGGCGAAGGGCGAGAGCGGCAGCACGTCGCGGTGGATCGACTCGCCCGAGACGGCGAGGCCGGTCGCGACCTGGTCGACGAGGGCGCCGCCGGCGTCGCGCAGCGTGGTGGTCTCGACGTCGTTGTTGAGCGCGAGCTGGTTGGTCGAGGCGATGAGGCGCGGCGCGCCGGTGGTCGACGGGCCCGAGTAGACGACGATGGACTTGCCCGGCGCGAGGGTGGTGCCGGCGGCGAACACGTGGCGCGTGGCGACGGCGTCGGCGATGCTCCAGCCCGAGATGTCGGCGGGGCCGTTGCCGAGGTTGGCGAGCTCGACGAACTCCTCGTTGCGGTCGGTGCCGTCGGGGTTGGCGAGGATCTCGGTCAGGCGCACGAGCGGGCGGGGGCGGCACAGCGTGGGCACCGCGGCGCCCGCGGTGGTGCTCGCCGACGATACGGCGTAGACGCGGCAGAACTCGCGGATGTAGGGGGCGACGAGGCTCTTGCCCTTCACGACCATGAGGTTCTCGTCGTTGTCGGTGGCGGCGCCGGTCGACCAGTTGAAGGACCCGGTGAGGACGGTCGGATCCGAGTCGGTGCCGCCGTCGACGATCATGACCTTGTCGTGGAGGCGTCCGCCGGCGAAGCCCGCGGTGTTCTCGTTGCCGTCCATGAAGACGGGGATGCCGGCGGCCGCGAGCGTCTCGTCGACCGAGTAGGCGTTGGTCGCCGACGCCTTGTCGAAGATGCCGACCACCTCGACGCCAGCGTTCTTGAGCGCGATCATGTCGGCCGCGACGTCGGCCAGCGTGAAGCTGTAGATCATGAAGTAGACGCGCGTCTGGGCGGTCGCGAGCACCGAGCGGAGCTTGCCGGCGGTGTCCTCCTTCGGGCTGAAGGCGACCTCGATCGAGCCGCCCTGCACCGGCACCACCGGCCGCACGGCGCGAGCGACCTTCTTCCGGCCGAAGGTGCCGGCGACCATCTGATTGAACTCGCCCTGGTAGACCGCGGCGAGGGCGGGGCTCGACACGAAGAGCAGGTTCTCGTCGTTCCAGTCGGCGCCGTAGGTGGTGAAGTTCATCGAGCCCGACACGACGGTGGTCGAGTCGGCGATGAGGAACTTGTCGTGCATGAGGTTCGAGCCCGGCCGCAGCGTCATCGGCACGCCGGCCGCCGCCAGCGCCTTGTAGCCGTTCGACGAGGCCTGCTCGCCGAAGCCGACGAAGCGCACCGCGACGCCACGCGCCTTGGCGCGCAGCACGGCCGAGGTGATGCCCGGGTGATCGAAGTCGTAGACCGCGAGATCGAGCGTCGTGGTCGCCTGATCGATGGCCTCGATCACGCGGTCGTCGATGAGGGTGTCGACGCGGGTCGCGGCCGACGTGCCGGGGTTCGAGAAGTGGATCTCCCAGCCGTCGGCGGCCAGCGTGAGCGGCGCCTCCGAGGTGGTGATCGCGGCGCGGTCGGGAGCGTCGGTGGCGAGATCATCGCAGGCCGCGAAGGCGAGGGCGGGGACGAGGGCGAGTCGAGCGAGGCGCTTCATGACGGAGGTCTCCAGGCCCGCCATCCAAGCGGCGGCCACAGCCTCAGACCCGCTCCCGCACGCCGGTAAATGCGATATGCGAGCGACGCTCGTAGTTCGCCTGTACCCCCGATCGGGTGACAGTAATCGAGTGATAGTTTTTGCGTAACAAAGTGTGCCTATCGATTTTCATTGGGTATTGCTGGATTGACGACGCCATTGGAGCGCGAGCACGATCCCCCAATCGAGGGGCATTTCTCCCGCCGTCACGCGGCCCACTCGAGAGAGAAGCAGCAATGTCGGAGGTGCCCTGTGCCCCTGTCCCCGACGTCGTGGTGGTCTGTCCTCCATCGCTTCGTGTCGTACTCTGCCTGCCTCGCGGTCGCGGCGTGCGGCGGGAGTGACACCGGCACGACCAGCGACACCCAGGTCTCGCAAGACTCGTCGATCACGACTGACGTCGAAGACACGACGGTCGTGGTCGACACGCTGACGACGCCTCCGACCGACACGCTCGACGATGGGGCCGACACGACGGTGACGCCCGACACGAGTGACGCCGCGGACACGTCGGTCGAGCCGGACACGTCGGTGGAGACGGACACTTCGGTGGCGACCGACGCGATCGAGGACGAGGTCACCCCGGAGACGGTGGAGGAGACGACGACGTCGGCGGAGGTCGTCGACGACACAGACGCGGTGGAGGAGGTCGTCGACACGTGCGGCAACGCGACGGGTCGGGGCGAGGGCTGTGCCTGCGACGACAAGAGCCAGTGCGCCTCGGATCTGTGCGCGGACGGACCGATGGGGAGCTACTGCACGACGGTGTGCTCGGGAGATGGCGACTGCGATCCGGACACGGGGAGCACGTGCGTAGTCCCGGTGGGGCAGACGAAGGGCCTGTGCCTTGTGGAAGAGGACTTCCTCTGCGTGCCGTGCTCGGCGGACGCGGACTGCCGTCGTGCGGGTGGCGACGCGACGTGCGTGGCGGAGGGGATCGCGGGCTCGTTCTGCGCGACGTCGTGCGCGAACGTCGGCGACTGCCCGGACGGGTTCTCGTGCAACGGCAGCAAGTGCGTTCCGACGAGCGGGACGTGCGGCTGCTCGGACGTGGCGGTGGGCCTCGCGGCGCAGACGCCGTGCGCGACGACGAACTCTTTCGGCACGTGCTCGGGCATCCGGGTGTGCGCGGGCGACGGGACGCTGACGGCGTGCAACGCGGCGACGCCGAAGAACGAGGTGTGCAACGGCGTGGACGACGACTGCGACGTCCAGGTCGACGAGGTGTCGGGCGCGTGCTCGGACGGCGATCCGTGCACGCAGGACATCTGCGCGGGTATCGGTGGCTGCCAGCATCCGGCGGTGGCGGACTCGCCGGTGGTGACGTGCAACGACAACAACCCGGCGACGACTGGGGACCAGTGCGTGGGCGGTGTGTGCACGGGTATCGAGGTCGACTGCACGCCGGCGACGGTGGCGACGAAGTGCGTGAGCCCGCCGTCGGGCAAGGACCTGGCGTGCGTGACGCCGACCTGCGACGGGCAGAACAAGTGCTCGTACCCGAACAAGACGGGCTCGTGCTCGGACGGCAACGCCTGCACGGAGGCGGACACGTGCCAGGCGGGTGCATGCAAGGGCACGACGAAGGACTGCACGGACACGGACCTCTGCACCATCGACTCGTGCGACAGCGGGACGGGGTGCAAGCACGTGACGACGACGGGCGCGTGCGAGGACGGCGACCCGTGCACGACGGGTGACACTTGCGCGACGGGCCAGTGCGTGGGCGACGAGGTCGACTGCTCGAACCTCGACGACGCCTGCCACCAGGGCGTCTGCAACGGTGCTGGCGGCTGCTTCGCGCAGGTGCTGGCGTGCGGCGTGGCGTCGATTCGCCTGCACATGCCGTCGGCGGCCTTCTCGACCAAGGGCAGCGGCGGCACGTGGCTCGTGGGCAGCGCCGGCCACCAATCGCCGGTCGGCAACGTCGCCAACACGAAGCACAAGGTCCAGTTCGGATTCCACCCCGGCATGCATCACTGAGCGCCGGGCGCATCGCAAATTGCCGGTGCACACGCCGGCTGACGACTCTCATCAGGTTTGGAGGATGGTCATGTCCAGAATGTGGGGAACGCGGATTCTCGGGAGTCTCCTGACTCTCGTCGGGGTGGCGACTGCATCGGATGCGCTGGCCGTCCCGAGCCTGATCACGGTTCAGGGGGCGCTGCAGAACTCGGGTGGGGCCGCGACGGACGGCACCTACACGGTCGAGTTCCAGCTGTTCACGGCGGAGACTGGCGGCACCAGCCTGTGGACCGAGCGGAAGTCGGTCGACCTGGTGAACGGCCTCTTCGATGCCATTCTCGGCGACGACGATCCGATCCTCAATCCGCTGGATGTGGAGGACTTCAAGACGCACACGGAGGTGTGGCTGCAGGTCCAGATGATCGACGGACCGGGCGTGGCGCAGAACGAGGCACCGCTGCCGCGGAAGCAGCTGACGTCGGTGGCGTACTCGATGGTGGCGCAGCACGCCAACACGGCGACGACGGCGACGACGGCCTCGACGGCGACGAGCGCGACGACGGCGACGACGGCGGCGACGGCGACGACGGCCATCGGTCTCGTGTGCGCGAACGGATGCGTGTCGGTGACGGAGCTGGACTTCGACCCGGCGACGCAGGCTGAGCTCGACGCGGTGAAGGCGACGTACGTGACGACGGCGTCGCTGAACACGACGCTGAACGGCTACGTGACGAGCGCTGCGCTGACGGCGGCGGTGAACACGGCGGTGAGCGCGGCGCTGTCGTCGTATCCGACGACGACGGCGATGAACACGGCCATCGCCACGGCGCTGTCGACGTACTCGACGACGACGGCGATGAACACGGCCATTGCAAGCGCGCTGACGCCGTACTCGACGACGACCGCGATGAACACGGCGATCGCGGGCGCGCTGACGCCGTACTCGACGACGACCCAGATGAACACGGCGATCACGGGTGCGCTGACGCCGTACTCGACGACGACCCAGATGGACACGGCGATCACGAGCGCGCTGTCGTCGTACTCGACGACGACGGCGACGAACACGGCAACCGCGACTGCGATCGCGAACGCGCTGGCGTCCTACTCGACGACGACGGCGATGAACACGGCGATCACGGGCGCGTTGGCGGGGTACTCGACGACGACGGCGACGAACACGGCGATCGCCACGGCGATCACGAACGCGCTGGCGTCGTACTCGACGACCACGGCGATGAACTCGGCCATCACGACGGCGCTCGCCCCATACGCGAAGACGGCCGACCTGCCGCATGTGCCGACGAGCATCTCCGAGCTCTCGGGCGGCACGGTCAGCGGCGACGTCGCATCGGCGACGAAGGTTTCGGCCCCCGTGCTCCAGCAGGGGGGTAACCCAGTTTGCGACTCGTCGGGAAATTGCGGTGCCACGCTCGGGACGTTCGATCCCGCGACCGCCTGCGCCGCGAACCAGGTGCTCCAGTGGGGCGGGGGCGCATGGAAATGCGCGAGCGTGGGCGGCGGAAGCGACCCGGGGACTCCGTGCACCCGCTTCGACGAGGTCAAATACTGGAATGGGACAGCGTGGGTCTGCCGAAGCCGGAATGCGGTCGGTGACACCGGTGGAATTGCCAACGGATATCTCGCGGTCGATGCCTGGGGCTATGCATGGGATGGCGTGCCACGCGCGAAGGTCGCCTGGGCGGCGGCCCGCGACGCCTGCCTGGCCCAAGGTGGGCGCCTTCCGACCGTCACGGAACTGGTCCGCAATAATACCCAGACCGGAACCGGCAATCTCGGCATGTCTCAAGACACGGACGACCTCTGGAGCCTGACGCCAGGCTATCGAGACGACTACTACTACACCACCCGGCTGAGCGACGGCTATCACACCCGGCAGAGCCTGACGTCGACCTTTGGCTTCCGCTGTGTGTGGCCGAACCGCGTGAGCACCGCGTTTGACGGCAATCGCTGCTTCGGACCTCCGGGCGCCGAATGCGCTGAGAAGGATCGCGTCTGGAACTCTGACGTGTGGACCCGCCCGGCCCTCGACGTCGCCGGTGCCACGTTCGAATGCCATATGGTTAACGCGTCACTGCCGACCGTCACCGACGTCGCGGATTATGTCAAAGCCGGCCAATGGGCGAACAATCGCTCGTACGGGGATGGTGGAGACGGCGCCTACAACGACTGGCATTGGATGGCCAACACCGACTACGAAGGCCAACATGCGCCCTATTCGGAGACTGGGCTGTATCGATGGACCGAAGCTACCAAGCCGGAGGTGTGGTGGGGTCCCGACAACGGTTCAGGCTACGGCGCTGAGTGGACGTGGTCCTCGAAGGAGAGTGAATATTGGTTCCAGTGTGTCGGCAAGAAGTCGTCGACCATCGGCGTTCAACCTGACAAGACCTCGTTCTGCAACGGAGGATGCTTCACCACATCGAGTCGTCGCGCCCGGGTATGGATGGACAAGGCCGATCGCTCCGCTACGCAGTGGACCACCGCCGCTGCGACCTGCAGGGCGCAGGGCGCTTCCCTGCCGACTCCTGCCGAGATGAATGACATCATCCCTCAGGGGCTTCCGGCTGGGGACGTGAGCTCGTGGTATTGGACGAGCGAGCCTGGATATTGGTACAGCGGCAACTACGGCTACATGCTCTACACCTGGGCTGGAACCGGACAAGACCGTTGGATCTGGGGCGATGACGGGGCCGGCAACGATCCGGGCGCGTATCAGTCGGGCACGATCGGCACCCCTGACGCGACGTACAAATTCCGGTGCATCTGGCACGAGACGATCGAGCAGACTCACAAAACATGTCCGCAGGGCCAAGTGCAGAAGTGGAATGGAAGCGCCGTGGCCTTCACGTGCGCCGCAGCGGTCGGTGGAGATGCGGCAGGGCAAGCGAATCCGCCAGGCGCTGATGCGTTCGTCGATGGGTGGGGCAACGCGTGGGATCCCATCGAGCGGGGGCAGGACGACTATCCTACCGCCAAGCAACTCTGCGCGTCGGTGGGCGGCGATCTACCTACCGTCAGCGAGCTCTGGCGAGTTCGCAATGGCCAGGCAATCGTTCCGAAGATCGACAATATTACTACGAATTACAATTGGTCGATCACCCCTAACTACATCCCCGATCAGAATATCGCCATCAGGCTCGACAACGGATCCACCAACAACTACGACACGCGAACCGCACCGACGGGCAGCAAGCTGCCGTTCCGCTGCATCTGGCGCGCGACCAAGCCCGATCAGTTCAGCGGTCACGTCTGCTACGGCGAACCGAGCGCGCCCTGCTTCGAGGTTCCCGGTCAGCATCTCCGAACCGACAAATACGACCGCGCGCCCGTTTCGTATGCGAGCGCCTATTGGGAGTGCAAGTACTTCGGTGGCCACCTGCCGAACGGCGACGAGTTCGCGGATATGGTCCACGGGGGCGCGCCAAACGGATCGAACTCGGCGATTCACATGGCGGAACCTGAGTACTGGTATAGTGGAGCGTACGGCCAGAACACGGGGCGGTGGAACGGCACCGGCACCACGAGCTGGGCCTACAACAGCACGGATGGAAATCTCTACTACGAAGCAAATTTCATCGGATTCCGCTGCGTATACAGCGACAATCTGCGGTGAGTTCCGGAGCGCGGATCGCCCGCCGATCACCGGATGCGTCGGTTGCGTGCGGCGTCACTTGGGGTGATGCCGCACGTAAGGACCGCAGCGTCGCCATGAAGCGCCATACCATCTGACGCCCGTTGTGCGACGTTGTCGCCTTTGTCTGGCGCAGCAACGCCCGTCGGGTATGGTCCCGGGCCGATGCCGCCGACCACCGAGTCCCTGCCGATCACGCCGCTCCTTCCGCGCATCCTCGCCGAGGCGCGGAAGGGGCCGGTCGTCGTGTCGGCGCCGACCGGCTCGGGCAAGTCGACGTGCGTCCCGCCGACGCTGACCGCGCTCGGTCGCGTGCTCGTCATCGAGGCCGCGCCGGGTCGCGTGTCCGGGCACTGGCGGTGCGCGTCGCCGAGCTCGCGGCTGCGCGCCTGGGACCGACGTCGGCTGGATCGTGCGCGACGAGCGGCGCGTCGCCGACCGCGCCGCCATCACCTTCGTCACCCCCGGCGTCGCGCTGCGCATCGTCCAGTCGGGCGACATCGACGACTTCGCGGCGGTGGTGCTCGACGAGTTCCACGAGCGCGCCTTCGACACCGATCTGCTCTTGTGCCTCCTCCAGGAGCGACGCAGCCAACCCACCGCTCGGCCCTTCTCGCTCGTGGTGATGTCGGCGACCATCCAGGCCGATCGCCTGGCCGAGCACATCGGCGGCATCCACATCTCCGGCCAGGGCCGGACCTTCCCCATCGCGGTGCGCTGGCTGCCCGGCGACGCCGCGCTGCCCACCAAGCGCGGCCTCGAGGACCGGCTCGTGGCGGCGCTCGAAGGCTCTGCCGCCGATCCCGGCGACGTGCTCGTGTTCCTCCCCGGCAAGGCCGAGATCGCGCGCGCGGCGCAGACGCTCGAGGCGCGGAGCAACGGCCGCTGGGAGATCGCCACGCTGCACGGCGGCATGACCATGCGCGACCAGGCCGACGTGCTGCGCCCGCGCGGCGACGCCCGCCCCGACGCGCGCCGCGCCGCCTCGCAGCGCCGTCGCGTGGTGCTCACCACCAACGTCGCCGAGACGAGCCTCACCATCCCGGGCATCGGCGTGGTCATCGACAGCGGGCTCGTGCGCGGCACCGTCTATCGCGCCGGCCGCGCCTACCTGAGCCTCCTGCCCATCGCGCGCGACTCGGCCGAGCAGCGCGCCGGCCGCGCCGGTCGCCTCGGCCCCGGCGTGTGCATCCGGCTGTGGAACGCGTCGAGCGCGCTGGCCGAGGTGACGGTGCCGGAGATCCACCGCGAGTCGCTGGTGTCGCTGACGCTGTCGGCGCTGGCGTGCAGCCCGCGCGGCATGGATCTGCCGTGGCTCGACAAGCCGAAGTCGTTCGCGGTGGCCGCGGCGATGGCGGAGCTGACCGCGCTCGGCTGCGTGAAGGACGGCGCCATCACCGAGGCGGGCGTGCGCCTCTTCTCGCTGCCGCTCGACGTCGGGCTGGCGCGCCTCCTGGTCGAGGGCGACCTGTCGCCCGGGCTGCAGGAGCCGACGCTCTTGCTCGCGGCGGCGCTCAGCGTCGACCGACCGCTGTTCCGCCGGCCGGAGCCGGGTGGGGGGCGAGGCGGCTACGACGACCTCCGCGGCAACGGCTGTGACGCCGTGGCGCTCATCGAGGCGGTGCGGAGCGGCGACGCGCGCCGTCACGACCTCGACCCGAAGGCGCTCGACGAGGCGCGCGCCGCGGTCGACCGCTTCCGGAAGCTCGGCTTCGGCGACCCGCGCTGGTCGGGCGCCCTGCCGCGGCGACCGCTGGCCGAGCTGCTCCTGCAGGTGTGGCCCGGCTGCGCGCACATCCGGCGCGACCAGAAGAAGCATCGCTACACCTGGGCCGCGGGCAGCACCGAGATGGAGCTCGACCCCGACAGCGCGGTGCGCGCGGGCGACACCGAGGCGCTGCTGGTGCTCGACTCGCGCGCCGTCGCCGCGCAGCAGGGTCGGGCCGGCAGCGGGCTCCTCATCACCGCGGCCATGCCGGTGCCGATCGCCTGGCTCGCCGCGGCGGGCCTCGGCGAGACGAAGATCAGCAAGCCGGAGCTCACCGACGACGGCCTGGTCGTGACGGTGTCGCAAGTCTATGCCGGCAAGGTGCTCGCGACGCGCGAGGAGGCGCCCACCGGAGAGGCCGCGCGCATCGCCATCCGCGACCTCGCGCTGGCCGGGCGCATCATGAAGCAGGAGGGCTTGCGCGCGACGCTCGAGGAGCGCCACGAGCTGGCGACGCTGGCGGCGCAGGTCGCCGGCGAGAAGTCGCTGGCGCCGCTCGGCGAGTGGTTGCTGGCGCGCCTCACCGCGCTCGGGCTCGAGAGCAGCGACGACCTCGCGCTGCTCAACGTCGAGGACCTGGTGCCGGCGCGGCCGTCGGGAGCGGTGGCCGACGAGCTCGCGCGCCGCTTCCCGCGCACCCTGGACACCGGAGACGCGCGCTACGAAATCGAATATCAGGTCGCCGAGCGGACTGCCATATTCCACCAGGTGCGTGGCACTCGGAAAGAGCCGCCGTCGCAGACGCATCTGCCGCGACTGCCGGGATATCGTCTCTTCTGGGAGCTCAAGAATCGGGTGCAGCCGATCGCCGGTCGCGGCTGACCTTCACGGCTACGGGCACGACAGCGCACCGGCGGAATCCACCTCGAAGATGAGGGTGCGTGGGGCCGCCGCAAACGCGACTGGGTGCGCTACACCTACGGTCACCGCAGCGCTCAACGAATCCGCGAATACCACGCCGTGGGGGCCGACGTTGCTCCAGGCTACAAAAGGCGACACGGCCCCGGATTGAGTGCTGCGTGCGACCAGTCTCAACCACTGCATCCGCCCGGTGGGATCGAATTCTCCGACCCACCTCCCGAGCCCTCCGGCGACATCGACCTGTGGTTGCCCGATGCCGTCGATCGTCAGAGAGCTCCTTGCGTTTCCGAGGATTCGTACGGCTGCGCCGCCAGCGCGGAGATCCTGCGCCACGTCCACGTCACCACCGATGGAGTGCCACCACGCAAGGTCTCCGGTGCCGTCGATCGCGAACACGAGCGCCGGCGCACTCTCGGAGACCGTCGCCAGAGTGCCCGACGGGCCATACAAGACCGAACCGGTTTGCGCCCTTGCGAGGCACACTGCGCCCAGGCCGAGCGTGGCGCACCGGATGATCGTGGGTCCGCCTGGATTGCCAGCACCGGCCAGGCCGAGGCCGATGACCCAGCGCACGGTACCATCAAGCTGGTAGGAAATGGCGACCGCGTCGGCCTGGCCTTTGGCGGTGAGAGACGACTCTCCGAACGAGACAGTGCTCCCATACTGGCTCCTTGACTGCGTCGCTCGATCTCAAGTCCCCGCCGCTCCCCAGGACGGTCGAAGGAGGGCTGCCCGCGATCGGGGTGATAGTGACGGCGCCGGTCGGGGAGTATCGGACGAGGGAATTGCCGGCGTCGGCGGGCGAGACAGGCGGCCCGTCCGGCCGGTCTAGCGACAGCGCGTTTCGTGTTGGAGAAGACGCCGATGTCGTCGCCATCAGTCGTGCGGGTCTCGAAGAGATAGCACGGGCCAACGCCGTCCTCGCCTCTGTGGACCCACAGGAATTCCTGCCTCGAAATCGTATCTGGCAGCAAAGAAGCAGCGGTTGTTGGGCGCCTTCGGCGGTGAGGTGGAGTCACCGAACCGCATATCGACGTTGGCGTTGCTCAGGAGCGCGAATCCACCAGAGCTCGTGCTTGATGCGAACCAGAACGGACCACCGCCGTTCTCCAGGACGCCGATGATCTCTCGCAAGCTCACGAGCTCGCCGGCTGCGATCATAGCCGAGCTGCACCGACGCCCGAGGTGTCACCGTTCATGAGGTCGAGGAGGGTGTTGCCGCCGTCTGGGGTGGGGCCGAGGCTCACTGGCGTGCCATATTGGAATAGGACCGACCCCCCCGCCGGTGGAGGGTACCACGCCGTAGACGGTCACCGGCGTGGTGCCGACGACCCAGTCGGTGGGGGCGTCGTCGGGGCGGCCGGAACCGAAGCACGCCCCGGCGTCGCAGGTGTCGGTGACGGTGCAGTAGTCGCCATCGTCGCAGGAGGTCGTATCGGAGGCCTCCGGGTCAGTGCAGAGGCCGGTCGAAGGGTTGCACGTACCGGCGACGTGGCACTCGTCGAGCGGCTGGCACTCGAGGTCGGTGCGGATGCAGGTGCCGCCCTCGCAGTGGTCGTCGAGCGTGCAGAGGTTTCCCTCGTCGCAGGGGGTGTCGTCTTGCTTGAACGGCGACGAGCAGGTGCCGGTCGCCGGGTCGCAGGTGCCCGGCTCGCGGCAAGGTCCCGTCGATTGGCACACGATGGCGCTCCCACTGCACACGCCGCCGTGGCATTTGTCGTTCTGCGTGCACTTGGATTGGTCATCGCAATTGCCATTCTCGTTGCCGGCCGGGTCGGTGCAGACTCCGGTCGCCTTCTGGCAGACGCCCGGCACATGGCAGGCATCCTTGGCCTGGCACGTGACCGGGTTGCGGCCCTCGCACACGCCGGCTGCGCAGCGGTCGTCGCGCGTGCAGGCGTCGTGGTCGTCGCACTCGCTGTCGGGCGGCGCCGTCGGGTTCGAGCACTCGCCGCTGGCCGAGTTGCACACGCCTGCGACATGGCAGTCATCCTTCGCCGCGCACACGACCGGTGTGCCGCCGATGCACGACCCGCTGGCACACTTGTCCACCGTCGTGCAGGCGTCGCCGTCATCGCAGTCCGCTCCCTCATGCGCCGGTACCAGGCCGCACTGGCCCGTCTCCTTGTCGCACGTGTTCTCGAGGCACGGCGATGTCGCGGGCGCGCAGTCGACCGGAGCACCCTCCCGGCAGACCCGATCGATGCCGCAGAGCTCCTTGCCGGTGCATGCGTCGTGGTCGCTGCAGTCCTCGTCCTTGGCGCACTCGCAGCTCGCCGGGTCGTGCTCGCACGCGCCTGCCGAGCAGCTATCGACGGTGCACGCGACACCGTCGTCGCAGGGCAGCGGGATGCCCTTGCACACGCCTCCGTCGCACTGATCCTCGCGCGTGCACGGGTCGCCGTCGTCGCACGTGCCACTGTCGAGCCCGGCCACGACGCACTGCCCACCGCGACAGACGCCGATGGCGCACGTGTCGTCGAGCTCGTGGCAGTCGGTCGCGCAACCGCCGTCGGCCACGTCGGCGCTGTCGGCCACGTCGCCGCTGTCGGCCGCGTCGGCGCTGTCGGCCACGTCGGTGCTGTCGGCCACGTCGGGCGCGACCGTCGAGTCCGCGACGCTGTCCGTCACCAAGCTGTCGCTCGCCGCTGTCGTGTCGGCGTCGCCGGCGGAGTCCGCCGCGGTCGCGTCGACCTCGATCGGGCCCGGGAAGCAAGCTGCGGTCGAAGCCGTGTACGCCAAGAGCAGCGCAGTGCGGATGCGCATCTTCCCACCCCTTCCCCAGACGGTGATTCCCTAGATTCGGCGGCAGCATAGCGCCAGCCGCGGCATCCGGTCCAGGGCTGACGACGAACGCGCGCGGCTCATGTATGAAGGAGGCGCCCGAGTCTCGGAGGCCCCCATGCTCGTCGAGTTCCCCACCCCCGAACAGATCCCCGCCGAGGTGCGCGTCGACGCCCAGGCCGTGTCGCGCAAGTGGCTCTGCGATGGCCAGATCCGCAGCTGGGACGGCCCCACCCAGGAGGTGCGCTCGCCGGTGTGCGTGCGCCTCCCCGATGGGCGGCTCAGGCGCGTGCTCGTCGGCCACGAGCCGTGCTCGATGCGACGCGGCGATGGATGCGCTGGCGGCCGCGACGCGCACCTGGAACGAGGGGCGCAGCGAGTGGCCGAGCATGCGCGTGGTCGCGCGCATCAACGCGCTCGAGCGCTTCGTCGGCGGCATGCGCGCCGTGCGCGAGGACGTCGTGCGGCTGCTCATGTGGGAGATTGCCAAGACGCGGAAGGACGCCGAGAGCGAGTTCGACCGCACCGTGCAGTACATCGCCGACACCGTCGAGGCGCTGAAGGAGCTCGATCGGACCGGCGCCCGCTTCGTCATGGAGGAGGGCTTCCTCGGCCAGATCCGCCGCTCGCCGCTCGGCGTGGTGCTGTGCATGGGGCCCTTCGACTATCCGCTCAACGAGACCTTCACGACGCTCATCCCGGCGCTGGTCATGGGCAACACCGTCGTGTCGAAGCTGCCGCGCCACGGCGGCCTCGCGCATGTGCCACTCTTCCAGGCCATGTGCGACGCGTTCCCGCCCGGCGTCGTCAACGTCATCCAGGGCGACGGCGCCACCACCGTCGGACCCATCATGACCTCGGGCGAGGTCGACGTCCTCGCCTTCATCGGCACGAGCCGCGTCGCCAACCTGCTCAAGCGCCAGCACCCGCGACCCAACCGCCTGCGCTGCATCACCGGCCTCGAGGCCAAGAACCCGGCCGTCATCCTGCCCGACGCCGACCTCGACATCGCGGTGCGCGAATGTGCCAGCGGCACCCTGTCATTCAACGGCCAGCGCTGCACCGCGCTCAAGCTGCTCTTCGTGCACGAGTCCATCGCCGACGAGTTCGTCAAGCGCCTTGCCGATGCCGTCGACGCGCTCAAGCCAGGGATGCCGTGGAGCCCCGGCGCCCAGCTCACGCCGCTGCCCGAGCCCGACAAGGCCGCGCGCCTGCCGGCGCTGGTCGACGACGCCGTGCAGAAGGGCGCTCGCGTCGTGAACGGCGGCGGCGCCGCGCTCGCGACGTACTACGCGCCGGCCGTGGTCTATCCGGTGCGCCCGGATATGGCACTCTGGTCGGAGGAGCAATTCGGCCCCATCGTGCCCATCGCGTCGTTCACCGAGGACGCGCAGATCGATCACTTCATGCGCGAGAGCCCCTACGGCCAGCAGGTGTCCATCTTCGGACGCGACCGACGCCGCCTGGGCGCGCTCATCGACGCGCTCGTGAACCAGGTCTGCCGCATCAACCTCAACAGCCAGTGCCGCCGCGGCCCCGACACCTTCCCGTTCAACGGCCGGAAGGACTCGGCCGAGGGCACGCTGTCGGTGTCCGACGCGCTGCGCGCCTTCTCCATCCGCACCGTGGTCGCGTCGGCGGCGACCACCGACAACAAGGCCATCGTGACCGACATCGTCACCGGCCGCATGTCGCGCTTCCTGTCGACCGACTTCATCTTCTAGATAGATCGGGCGGCGGTCAGGCCGCCGGGGCGGCGCTGCGGTCGGCCGACGCCGCGGCGCGCGCGCGGATGGCCTCGACCAGCTCTTGCGGACCGAACGGCTTCGGCATGAGAAGGTAGCGGCCGGCCTCGATGCCGCGCCGCAAGAGCGCCTCCTCGACGTGGCCCGAGCACACGACGACCGCGCCCGCCGGGTAGCGGTCCTCGAACGCGGCGATGACCTTCGAGACCGGCGCTCCGGGCATGATGGCGTCGGTGCAGAGGACGTCGATGACGCCGCCCTCGCGGATCTCCGCCAGCGCCGCGTCGCCGTCCGTGGCGCGTCGCACCTTGGCGCCGGCGCCCTCGAGCGCGCGCGTCTGGATGCGCAGGATGGACGGCTCGTCCTCGGCCACGAGCACGGTCAGGCCGGCCAGCGGCCGCGCCGCCGCGGCGGGCTCGGGCGCGCGCACCGGGGCTTCGATCGCCGCCACCGCCGGCAGCCACAGCGCCACCCGCGTGCCGCGCGCGACCTCGGACTCGAGCACCACGCGGCCGCCGCTCTGCTCGGCGATGGCCAGCACGCTCGCCAGCCCGAGGCCGGTTCCGCCGGTGGCGACCTTGGTCGTGAAGAACGGCTCGAAGGCGCGGGCGCGCGTCTCGGGCGCCATGCCGACGCCGTTGTCCTCGACCTCGAGCACGGCGTAGCGGCCGGCCGGGAGCTCGCCGCTGGCGCCGGCTCCGGCGGGGCGCGCGCTGGCGAGCTCCTCGATGCGCGTGCGCAGCACCAGGCGCGGGTCGGCGCCGAGCGCATCGCGCGCGTTCACGACCAGGTTCAACAGCACCTGGTGGAGCTGTAGCTCGTCGACCACCGCCCATGCGTCGTCACGGTGCTCGACGACGAGCGCGACGTCGGCGGGGAGGACGCGCGCGATGGTGGCGCGATAGTCGTCGACGATGCCGCGCAGCGACAGCGTGCGCGGCTGCCGCGCCTCGCGCCCGCCGAGGACGAGCAGCTTGCGCGTGAGCGCGCCGGCGTCGCGCGTGGCGTCGCTGATGTCGCGCGCGGCCGCGAGCACGTCGGCCGGACCGGCGTTCGGGCCGGCGATGAGGTCGGCCGACATCCGGATGACGAGGAGCGCGTTGTTGAAGTCGTGCGCGACGGCGGCGGCGAGGCGGCCGACCAGCTCGAGGCGGCGCGCGTCCTGCGCGGCGCGCTCGGCCTCGGCGCGCTTCTGATCGGCCTCGGCGCGAAGCCGCGTCTCCTCGCGCGCCGTGGCCAGCGCGCGCTCGAGCCAGCCCACGGCGTGCGTGATGGTGGTGCCCAGGATGACGAGCACGCCGACCGTGACCACGGTCGTGCGCAGCCAGCCGCGCGGGGTGTCGAAGGCCGTGTCGTGCGCGTCCGGTGGCATCAGCGTGCCGCTGACGGCCAGCGCCGCGAGGACCACCAGCACGAGGGTCACGCCGGCGATGAGCGCCGCGGTCGCGCGCCGCCCGAGGAGCAGCGCGGCGGTGATGACGCCGCAGGTGGTGACCATGGCCGGGCCGGCCAGGAAGCCGACGCCGACGTAGCCGACGAGGCCGGAGACCACCAGCGCGGCGGCCGCGACCCACGCCTGCCGCGTCGTCGAGCGCCGCTCGACGAAGACCGTCACGCCGGCCACCAGCGCGGTCGCGCCGCCGATGAGGCCCATCGCGGTGCGACGCGGGCCGGCGGTCGAGTTCAGCACGATGACCGCGGTGGCGACGGCCGAGATGGACGCGGCGGTGATGAGGATGGTGCGGGCCACGCTGGCCCGCCAGTCGGTAGCATTCGACATCGGGGCAGAGCCTAGCACGAGGCCCGGCCCGCGCCACAGGACTCAGGGCTTGGCGGCCGCCATCGTGGCGAGGTGGCGTGCAACCCGCTCGTGGGGGGAATGCCCACGGCGCTCCCACCAGCGCCTCAGGCCGGTGAGCGGCTTGGCGAGGAAGCCGGCCAGCTCGGCCTCGTTGGCGGCAGTGGAGGCATGCACGTGGGGGGCGCGGGCGAGCGCGCGACCGACCAGCGGGACCTTGGCGAGGACGGCGCGCGCCTTGGCCTCGTCGATGCCGTAGGCCTCGAGCACCGTGTCGCGCTCCTTGCGGGCGCTCTGGCGCGCCTTGAAGAGCATCATCTGGACGCGGCTGTAGACGTTGACGGCGCCGTCGCCGGTGGTCTCGATGGGGAGGAAGATGGCCTCGGGGTAGAGCTCGGTGATGGCGCTCTGCACGCCGTCGGAGACGCCGCCGCTGGGCATGCAGCCGAATGGCTTCACCGAGAGTGTCATATTCACCTTGGCGTGCAGCACATTCAGGATGTTCTTCGCCACCTCCATGTGGGCTTCGCCGCCGCGCACGTCGAGGCTGTAGAAGTCCTTGGCGATGCGCGCGATCTCGTCCATGTCGGGGAGGTGGTAGCCGTGCAGGCCCATGAGCTGGGCCATCCCCTGGAACATGCCGCGCAGGACGCGCTCGCCGAGCCAGAGCATGCGCAGCTTCTTCACCGGGTCCTTGCCGTCGAGGCCCTTGCGCCCCTTGTCGTCGGCCGGCAGCGTCATGCGGTGGCGCGTGTCGCGCGCGCCCTCCCAGACCATGAAGAGGATCCACGCCGTCACGAGCTGGACGTCGACCTCGGCGCCCTCCTGCTCGAGGAAGCGCTGCATGTGATAGTTGCCGTCGCCCTCGGTGGTCATGGCCCAGAACTCGCCGATGATGCCGACCTTGGGCTTCGGCAGCAGGCGGTCGACCTTGACGCGGGCGAGCTCCCTGCGGGCTTTGAGCATGGCCGGGATGAGCCACTTCTGGCGGCGCAGCGCGTCGGCGATGTGGCCCTTGGCCAGGTCGAGCGCGCGCGTGGTGGCACCCGGCTCGACCTCGAAGGGGCGGATGCGGTAGCCGATGGCGTTCAGCACGTCGCCGACCACCAGCGCCTTGGCGATCTGGAGGAAGAACTTCGGATCGAAGACCAGGCCCTTCTTGGTGTCGCCGGTCGCCTGCTTGATGCCGCCGGCCATCTGGAAGAGCAGCACGCGGAAGCCCTCGAAGCCCGCGTCGCGCAGCGCCTTGCGATATTCGGTGACGTACATGCCGAAGCGGCACGGGCCGCACGAGCCGGCCGTCAGGAAGACGTAGTCGGAGATGATCTTCTCGGTCGGGATGCCCTGCTTGTCGCGCAGCTCGACAAGGTGCTTGACGAGATTGCCGACCGTGAACCAGGTCGGGTTGCACTGGCCGCGATTGCCATATTCCTTGCCGTAGCGCAGCGCGTCCTCGTCGGGGCAGTCGAGCGGCACGACCTTGTACTCGATGCCGGCGAGCGCCGCCGAGACGAGGTAGTCGTGGGCCATGGTGAGGCCCGACACGAGCAGCGTCGTCTTGGCCTTGTCGGCCTGCGTCGGGTCCTGGAACGTCTTCTCGACGTACTGCTTGCGGTCGCCGAGGCCGAGGCGCTGGCGCTCCTCGGCTTCGAAGCGGGCGAGCTCCTGGTCGATGTCGAGGTCGAGGTCGGGAGCGTTGTGCGAGATGCCGAGCTGGCTGAGCGGGACGACGGTCATGGGGCCTCCGTGGGGGCGGGCATGGTCGGGTGCGGGGTCGGGTGCGGGTGAGCGTGCGACGAGGCGATGGGCAGGTGGGCCGAGTGCAGCGGCTCGGCGTGACTGTGCGGGGTCGGCGCGTGGTGCGACGGTGGCGCGATGCGCTGGCCGACCTTCAGCGAGCCGAGCTGGATGAGGCCGGCCGGCGCCGTGACCTTGGCCTTCTCCTGCCAGCGCGCCTCGTACTTGCGCATGCGCTCGCGCGCCGCGGCGAGGTCGGCGGCGAGAGCCGGGTCGAGGCGCGGGCCCGACTGGAGCTGCTTCAGCTCGAGCAGGCGCACGCGCTTCTCCTCGAGCTTGTAGGCCAGCTCGGCCTTCTTGCCGCCGACGTCGGTGAGGCGCTCGGCGTGGCGCTGCAAGGTGTAGGCGTAGGTCTTCACGCGGATCTTGATGGAGCCCGACGGCTTGTTGGCGTCGATGTCGTGGAGCGCCGAATAAGGCACTCCCGAGCTCGACACGATGTTGTCGATGATGCCGTAGGTGGGGGCGTCGTGGCCGCACTTGAAGCTCGAGAGATCGAGCAGCGCGACGTTCGGGTGGCGCGCGGCGAAGCGCACCGCCCATACCTTCATGGCCGAGTTGGCGCTGTAGCTCTCGGGCCACACGTCCTTCAGCCCGAGCACGTCGTCGACGCGGCCGGCCTTGATGTCCTCGGCGAAGAAGCGCGCCAGCCAGAGCGGGTCCTTCGGGATCGCGCGAATTGACAAAATCGGATATCCCAGCACCTGGAACTCGTCCATGATGCTGTGGTTCAGTCCCGGGTCGAGGTGGTAGGGGCGACCGAGCATGAGCAGCGCGATGGTGTCGTCGCGCTCGACGGCTTCCAGGACCTCACGGCCTTTCTCCTCCATGATGCGGTCGAGCTCGGCCAGCGCGGCGAAGGCCTGGTCGACGGCGAAGTCGCTCTCGTCGCGGGTGAGCCCGAGGCGCGGGCCGAAGCACTCGAAGAGCTGGCGCTTCAAGAGGTTCGGCTCGTGGAAGGTGGCCGGCGGATCGATGAACTCGACGCCGTGCTTGGCGAAGAAGTCGATCTCCTTGGTGAAGGCCGCCTTCATCACCTCGGGCGTGCCGGCCACGATGGGGCAGGCGGCCGTGTCCATCATGCCGCGCAGCGGGCTGTCGAGGTGGGTGATGCAGGGGAAGAAGATGTAGTCGAGCTTGCCGTGGTCGTGGGACTCGCCGTGGAACAGCAAGTGGTGGATGTGCGCCTGCGTCACTTTCGCCGGATAGCAAGGGTCGACCGAGCCGTATTTGCCACCCTCGAGCCACATCTCCTCGGTGGTCTCGTCGGAGAAGATGACGTGCTCGCGCGGCACGCCGACGGTCTGGAGGTAGGTGCGCCAGAAGGGCGCCGTGCTCCAGATGTTGAGCGCGCGCGGGATGCCGATGCGCACCTCGGCGCGCTTCTTCTGGGCGGCCGGCGACGAGCGCTCGAAGCCGCGGCGGACGGCCGTGCGCGTGACCTTCGGGCCGCCGATGCCGAGGGAGCTCAGGAGGCTCTTGCTCACGACCACGTCGGTGGCGTCGATGGGCGTGCCGGCGGCCGGCAGCGGCTGGCCCTCGAAGAAGTCGCGGAAGAGCAGCTTGGCCTCGTAGTCGACCAGGTTCGGGTAGGCCTTCTTGAGCTTGTTCCGCTCCTTCTGGAGCACCTTCAGCGCGTCCATGCTCTCGACCGTGCCCTTCTCGCACGAGAAGCCGGAGATGTAGCGCGACGTCTTACCGTCGGGCGTCTCGGTGTCGATGAAGGTGCGGCTGCAGTTGTTGGGGCAGAAGTGGCAGCGCGTCTCTTCGTCGTTCTTGGTGGTGTATTTCAGATCGATGGCGGCATCGATGCCGATGAAGCGCGAGCTGCCCTTCCTCTGCACCACGCGCAAGGTCTCCATGGCGGCGCCGATGGCGCCGGCCTCGCCGCAGTGCGGGTGGACGTAGACCTCGGCCGACGGCACGCGCGCCTTGATGTAGTCGACCTGGGCCTTCAGCGCGGCCAGGTTCTTCTGCGTGCCGCCCTGGAGCACGTAGCGCGTGCCGAGCGCGGCCATGCGCGGGATCTGCACGACGTACTGCCAGACGTTCTTCGGCAAGACCATCGCCAATCCGGCCAGGAGCTCTTCCTTGGAATATCCCTCTTTCTGGAAATTGACGCGATCCGAGTCGAGGAATACGGCACATCCGTAGGAGAACTTCGGCGAGAGCTGCGCGCCGAAGGCGTGCTCGGCATATTCGGTGACGGGCACGCCGAACTGGTCGGCCATGGCCTGGAGCAGCATGCCGTTGCCGGCCGAGCACTGGTTCGACAGGCGGAAGTTCTTCACGTCGCCGCGCTGCATGAACAGCACCTTGATGTCCTGGCCGCCGATGTCGCAGATGACGTCGATCTCGGGGCCGAAGAAGTGCACCGCCGACATCATGTGGGCGACCGTCTCGACGATGTTGACGTCGGCGTGCAGCGACTCCTGGAGGACATCGGCGGCGTAGCCGGTGGCGCCGAAGCCGAGCACCTCGAGGGTAGCCCCGGTCGACTCGACGCGGCGGCGGATGGACGCCAGCATCTCCTTCGAGTCAGCGATGGGATTGCCCTTCGAGAGGATGTACTCCTTCAAGAGGATATTGCCGCCCTCGTCGACCAGCACCGCCTTCGACGACGTGCTGCCGCCGTCGAGGCCGATGACGGCGCGCACCACCTGGCCGGGCGTGAAGGTCGCGTCGACGAACTTCGGGATGCGATACTGCTCGCGGAATTGCGAGAGCTCGTCGGTGCCGGGGGCGACGAGGCCGGGGCCGGCGGTGGCGGCGAGGTGGGCCTTCCGGCCGTGCTCGATGAACTGGTTGAGACCGTCGCGGCCGACGAAGCGGCCGACGTGCGGGGCCTCGTGGAGGCCGTGCAGCACTGCGCCGTAGGCGGCGTAGTACTGCGCGTTGTCGGGCACGAAGACCAGGTCTTCCACGCGCTTGTCGTGGTCCCAGGCGTGCCCGCGCGACTCCCAGGTCTCGGGGATGCGGAGGCGCCAGCAGTCCTGGAGGAACGGCAGGAAGGTGTTCGGGCCGCCCAGCAGGATGACGCGGTCCTTCAGCGTGTTGCCGCGCGTCAGCACCGACAGGTTCTGCATGACGATGGCGTCGGCCAGCGAGCACAGGATCTCGCCGGCCGGGATGCCGGATTTGACGAGATTGACAATATCCGTCTCGGCGAACACGCCGCACTTGGCCGCGACGTGGTGGAGGCGCGTGGCGTCGAAGCGCAGCGCGCGCACCTCGGCCTCGGGCATGCCGACCTTGATCATGCACTTGTCGATGGTGGCGCCGGTGCCCGACGCGCACTTGTCGTTCATCGAGGTGACGACCTGGCGCTGGGGCTTCGCTTGGGGCGGCTGATTCGGGTCGGCGTCGGCCGCCTCGGCCTCGCGGAACATGATGATCTTGGCGTCCTGGCCGCCGAGCTCGACCACCGAGCGCACGTCGGGGTGGAGCTCCTCGACCGCCATGGCGACGGCGTTCACCTCCTGCACGAACTTGGCGCCCAGCGGACCGACCAGCGGGCTCGCGCCCGAGCCGGTGACGAACACGCGCAGGCCGGCGTCGGGCACCGACGGGAAGGCCGCGCGGATGCGGTCGAGGAAGTCGAGCACCGTCTCCGGCTGGCGCGTGTTGTGGCGCTTGTAGTCGGACCACAGGATGGCCTTCGTGGTCGGGTCGACCGCGGTGGCCTTCACGGTCGTCGAGCCGACGTCCATGCCGATGACCAGCTCGGTCACCGCGCTCGGCACCTCGCGGTCGAAGGCAGGGGGAGCAGCGGGGGAGGTGGCGTCCGTCGTGTGCTGGCTCATGGGTCGATTGGATAGACTGTGAGTCTAGTCTAGTCAATCGGGCGGCGCTGTCGGGGTGCGAATTCGTCCTGACCTCGCGGTCATGAGGCCGGCCTGGGGCGCCTGGGATCGTGAGGGGGGCGCGCCCGGAAAATGAGAAAAGAAGTAGTCCTGACCCCCGGGTCGGAGACCCCCGAAAATGAGAAAAGAAGTAGTCCTGACCCCGGGTGGTGACCCCCGAGTGGTGACCCCCGGGTTTCGCCCCGGAGGCCCCGGGGGTGGAGCGGGGCGGCGTTCAGCGCTTCTTGCGCGCGGTGACGGGCAGGGCCGCGGCGATGGCGCGCGGGTCGCGCAAGAGACCGGCCAGGACGAAGTCGAGCACCTCGCGCGCAACGGCGGCGCGGTCGGCGGCTGAGCGGCGCTTCTTGTCGCGCGCCTTGGCGGCCTCGGTGAGCACGCCGAGCACGAAGCGCGCGCGTAGCCCGATGTCGCCCGGGCGGACCAGGCCGAGCTCCTGGCCGGCGCTCAGCGCGCGGGTGAGCAGCGCCAGCACGCCGTCGAGGAAGCGATCGATGTGGCCGCGCAGCTCGTCGAGGATCGCCACCTCGGTGAAGAGGATACGCGACGAATCGCGCTCCTCGTCGACCAGCGCCAGCGCGCGCTCGATGTTGGCCAGGAGCTCGTCGCGCGCGGCCTCGGGCGACGCGGTCGTGACCGCGAAGAGGGCGGCGTGGGCGCGTCGAAGTCCTCGACCAACGCCGCGAAGGCCGCCTCCGGAGTCGAAGTGGAGGTAGAAGGTGCCGCGCGCGACGTCGGCGGCCTCGAGCAGGTCGGGCAGCGCCGTCTGGTGGAAGCCGTGCTCGGCGAAGACCTTGCGCGCCGCGACCAGGATGCGGGCCCGCGTGGCCTCGCGCAGCGCCTGCGCGCGGCGCGAGCGGCCGTCCGTCGGCGCAGCCTCGGGCTGGCTCGCGCGCCGCGTCACGGTGCCTTCTTCTCCAGAGCGGCGAGGCGCTGCTCGAGCGCGTCGAGCCGCGCCAGGATGGCGCCGAGGTCGGGCGCGGGCGCGGGGCTCGGTCGGGCTGCGGGCGCCGCCGCCGCGGGCGGCGCGACGGCCGCCATCGTCACCGTCGACGGGCGTGCGACGGGCGTCACCGGGACGGCGCGCGCGGACGGGATGGGCGCGCCGCCGCTCCAGGGATCGTCGTCGCCCTCGTCGGGGATCTCCTCGGCGGTGAGGTAGATCTCGGTCGGGTCGGCGCGCATGAACGAGAGGCCGGTCGGCTCGGGCGACGCGTGCGGCGAGGCCTGGGCGATGCCCTCCTTCACCGGGTCGAAGAGTGGCGCCACGTGCACCCAGGCGGCGCGCGGGGCCTCGCGCGACGGCACCGCCGGCAGCGCCATGCCGCGCGCCAGGAAGCGGCCGGTGCGGTCGGCGACGCCGCCGATGGCGTCGTTGCCCCAGTCCCACACGGTGAGGAAATCCTCGGGCACGATGGGCTGCGCGAAGGGGATGCAGACCCTGAACTTCGGCGCCTCGGGGCTGTGCGACCAGGTCGAGTGGCCGACGTGCCACCACGGGCGGAGCGCCTCGCGCGCGGCCTCGAGCGTCAGGTGCTGATCGATGTCGTAGACGAGGCCCGACACGTGGAGGAGGCCGCTCGTCTCGCGGCGCGCGCCCGGCGCGAAGAGGGCCGGCGTCCAGATGCGGAGGTCGGTCTTCGCCTCGCGGCGGATGCGGTGCTCGATGTCGCCGGCGGTGACCTTGGCCGCGGTGACGCCGGCGTAGGGGCCCTCGCCGCGCTGGAAGCGCTCGAGCTCCTTCCGGATGCGGCCGGCCAGCTGCGCCTTCAGCTGGAAGCGCGTGAGCGCCGCGGCGAGCTCGTCGAGCGTCAGCGCGTCGCCCTGCGGCGTCATGTCGAAGACGCGCCCGAAGGTCGCGACGGAGAAGCGTTGCGGCACGGCGGGCGGCTCAGGGCTCGGGCGTGGCGGGGCGGAAGACGAAGCCCGACAGGCGCCCGGCGTGCTTGTAGTCGATGACCAGGCCGCGCACGTGGCCGACCAGGTCGCGCGCGATGTGGAAGCGCAGGCCCTGCTCGACGAAGGTCATGTCGTCGGGCAGCGGGTACTCCTCGACGGCGAGGTCGAAGCCCTTGCCGAGGTCCTTGCCGACCATGCGCACGCGCATGGCGAAGCGCGACAGGCCATAGGCGAAGGCGGTGTCCTCGATCTGCTTCTTGGCTTCTTCGGTGAGCGTGAACGGTGACGCTTCCATGGCCCGACGATGCGCCAGCCCGGCCGTCGCTGGCAAGCGCGGCGGCGCGCGCGCCGGTCGAGGGGCGCGTGGCCTTGCCAGGCTCGGGGCGCCGTTCGATAAGTCGGGCATGACGACGACGCACGCAGGCGATGTGACGAAGGCGGCGGAGACCACGTGGGCGCTCGGTCTGCGGGGCGTCGAGCTCGGCTGGGACGAGCTCGCCGATCTGCTCGAGGCGCGCGGCGCCGAGGTCGAGACCGTCGACGGCATGCTGGTGGCCGAGCTGCCGCTCGTGAACGGCGAGGCCGACCTCATCATCATGGACGCGCTCGGCGCCTGGATCGACAACCTCGGGCTGGCCGGCTCGGAGCTCGTCACGCGCCGCGGCGACGGCCCGTGGCAGGAGGGCTGGCGCGCCGTCTTCCACGCCACGCGCATCTCGGACCGGCTGTGGGTGCGGCCGGCGTGGGAGCCGGCGGTGCCGGGGCGGGCCGAGGTGATCATCGATCCGACGCGCGCCTTCGGCGCCGGCTTCCACCCGACCACGGCCGCGTGCCTGGCCATGCTCGACCGGGCGCTGGCGGGCGTCGCCGCGACCGGTGTGGCGCGGCCGACCGTCCTCGACGTCGGCGCCGGCACCGGCATCCTGGCCATCGCGGCGGCCCACCTCGGGGCCGACGTGGTCGGCGTCGAGATCGACGCGACCGCCTGCGTCGACGCCGAGAGGAACGCGCGCCTGAACGGCGTCTCGGAGCGCGTCACCATCATCCACGACACGCTGCAGCGCGAGCAGGTGCGCCGCGACGTGGTGGTCGCCAACGTGCTGGCCAGCGTGCTCATCGCGCTGGCGCCGGCCATCCTCGATGCCACCGGGCGCGAGGTCATCCTGTCGGGCATCCAGACCTCGAAGGAGGACGGCGTGCTGGCGGCGTACAAGGAGCTCGGCCTGGTCGAGCGCGCCGTCGACCGCGGCTGGGTCACGCTGCGCCTGGCGCGGAGCTCGGGCTAACCCCGAGCCGCCCGGCCGCGGCCTTGCCTCGACGGCGGCCCATCCCGATACTGCGATCGTGGGGAGTCGTTCGCCGTGGTTCGTCGGGGTTCTGGTCGCGGGCATCGCCGGGTGTGGCTCGCTCTCCGGCGCCGATGACGTCGCGCCGCTGTCGGCCGCCGCCGAGCTGCCCCTCGACACGCCGCCCGTCCGCCACGCGCCGTCGGGCATGCTGTTCCCGGCGCGGCTCGCCGGGCTCGAGCGCGACGCGGTCGGGACCTTCGATGGGCTGGCCGAGGACCTGTCGGTCGGCTACCACCGCATCGACGCCGCCGTGGCCATGACCGCGACGGTCTACGTCTATCCCAGCAGCGGCTCCCTGCACGACGACTTCGTGGCCGCCGAGGCGGCCGTCCTCCAGCAGCGCCCGGGGGCGACGCTGCTCGCCGAGGGGCGCATCTCGCTCGAGGAGGGCGGCAAGAGCCACGAGGGCTGGCGCGCGCACTACCTCGTGCGCGACCCGAGCGGCAAGACGCCGCCGCAGATCTCGCACCTCTTCCTGTTCCAGCACGGGCCGTGGCGCCTGAAGTACCGCGCGACGTTCTTCGCGCGCCAGCACGCCGAGGCCGATCAGGCGCTGCTCCGCTTCATGCGCGCCCTGCCATGGCCCGAGCTCGACCTCGGCCAGGTGGCGATGGCCTATGATCGATCGAGGCTGGTGAAGTAGAGCGCGGCGTACACCTTGGGATCGACCATCACGCCGGTGGTGGTGCGCGCCGCGAGCCAGCTCGCGACCTCGCCGAGCGGCACGTGGTGGACCTCGATGTCCTCGTGCTCGTCGCCGCCGCCCGGGCCGATCCGCGTCAGCTCCGAGGCGCGGAAGAAGCTGATGACCTCGGTGGTCAGGCCGGCCGACACCGGGCCGCTGACGAGCGCCTCGATGCGGCCCGCGCGCCAGCCGGTCTCCTCCTCGAGCTCGCGCGCGGCGGCGCGCGTGAGCGGCTCGTCCTCCTGCCCGGCGATGTCGCCGGCCAGCCCGGCCGGCAGCTCGATGACGCGCCGATCGACCGGCGCGCGATACTGCTCGACCAGCACCAGCTCGCCGGCCGGGGTGGTCGCGACCAGCACCACCACGCCCGATGAGCTCTGGCGGCTCACGTACTCCCAGTGTCCGCGGCGCACCGCGCGGAGGAACCGGCCCGCATAGAGGATCGTCTCGTCCATGCAGCCGTGGTCCCCCGTGATGCAGGCCTTGTCAACCCGAGGCTGGGCAAGGATGACCGCCGGTGCAGCGGAAGTGGACACGGAGGCACCTCATGCGGAATGTTGCGCCTCATCATGTGGACCCTCGCTCTCCAGCTCGCGCTCCTGCACCTGCCGTCGACCCCGGTCCCGACCGCGGAGATCCAGCACTGGGAGCTCGACGGCACGCTCGACTCGGCGGTCGGCGGGCCGTCACTGAAGGTCGAGCCGGGTGCGCCCGACTTCTCGCAGCAGCCCATGCCCGGCGGGCTGGCGTCGGCGCTGCGCGTGCCGCCCGGGACGCGCGTGCGCGTGCCGACCGACCTCGTGCCGGCCGGGCCCGGCTTCGTCGACGGCTTCACCGTGCTGCTCGACGTGCGCGTCGACGACGGCAAGTGGTCGCGCGCGCCGATCGTCCAGATGGACGTCGACGACGACGACGACGCCGAGGCCGAGATCGTCGTGAAGAAGAAGGGCAAGGCCATCACCTTCGGCGGCGCCGACGCGCGCGGCGGCAGCGTCACGCTCGGCGAGTGGCACCGCCTGGCGATGGTGGTCGACGGGCGCGCCGGCATGGTCACGCACTACGTCGACGGCCAGAAGGCCGTGAGCGAGAAGCGCACCATCACCGACTCGCGCTGGTCGCTCGAGCCGGAGCTGGTGCTGTTCAGCGACGACGAGGATCCCAAGGAGCGGCCGACGGTGTGGCTGGCGTCGGTGCAGGTGCGCGGCGAGGCGCTCTCGGCCGACGTGGTGGCGGCGCTTCGGCGGGGCGCAGGCGGCGGAGCATCGCCTTGCCGACCCAGAGCAAGGATGCGCGTTCGAGTCGACGGGCGCGACCAAGGTCGCGCGCGGCGCGCTCGTCACCGTGCGCTGGCAGGCGGCGCACGCGGTATTGACGTCGAGCTCGCGCTGGTGTCGCCGACGCGCGCCGAGGTGCTCGGCACGGTGGCCATGGGCATCGGCGACGCGAGCTTCCGCGTGCCGGTCGACCTCGAGCCCGGGTCGTGGCGCGTGCGCGCGCGCTGGAAGGCGGGCGAGGCGAACGCGGAACTGGTCGTCGACAGCGCGGCGCCGAGCGTCGAGGCGCTCGGCCAGGACGTGGTGGTGAACGGCGGCTTCGAGCAGAGCTGGCCGGCGCTGGACCGTCAGGGCAACGTCGCGCTCGGCAAGGGCTCGAGCCTGGCCGTGGGCGGCGGGCCGGGCGCGGGGCCCGGCTCGGGGCAGAGGCCCCGGCCAGGACATCGTCGGGCAGGCGGGCGACTACAGCGTCAGCCAGGTCGTCGACCTCGCGGCTACGGCATCGCCGCGCCGCTCTGCGACATGGGCCTCGTGGTCGAGGCCGGCGCGGCCATGCTGCGCAAGGAGAAGCCCGGCCGCTTCGACGATCGCGGCGAGCTGATGCGTGGAACTCCGCGGCGCCGCCGGCGAGGACCTCGGCATGGCCCGGTCGCTGTCGGTCGACGACAACGCCTGGGCGCGGAGGAGCCTGCGCGCGGTCATGCCGGTCGGCACGCGCCCCTCGAGGTGGGCGTCAGCGCGTCGCAGCGGCGCGGGCAAGCTCGAGGTCGCGGTCGACGACGTATCACTGCGCCTCGTCGCCGACGCGGCGCCGGCGCCGCTCCGCTCTCGAAGGAGCCCATCGTCAGCCCGACCGACGCGCGGGACAAGCTGGCCTTGCTCTTCGAGACCGACCGCACCGACGCCACCCGAGGTGGTGTGGGGCCCGGCCGACGCGGCCGGCGAGGCCAGCCTGCAGCGCAGCGCGCCCATCGTGCGCACGACCATCTCGCCGCGGAACGAGGTGCACGAGGTGGTGCTCGGGCCGCTCGAGCCGGGGCGCGCCTACCGCTATCACGTCGAGGTCGGGCCGTGGCAGTCGCAGGAGTGGATCATCCGCGGCCCGTCGGACGCCGAGCCGCTGAAGATCGCCTGGACCGCCGACAACCAGATCGGCTGGCAGACCTTCCGCGGCATGCTGCCGGCCATCGCGGCGTCGAAGCCCGACTTCATCGTGCTGGCCGGCGACATCGTCCAGCACGGCGAGATGCTGCGCGAGTGGCAGACGGAGTGGTTCAGCACGCTGGCCGTCGCCGATTTCGGCCAGACCACGCCGGTCTATTTCGCGCGTGGCAATCACGACGGCGAGCACGCGCTGTCGTACGCCTTCACGACGCTGCCCGGCAACGAGGCCTGGTACGCGTTCACGCGCGCCAATGTCCGCTTCATCGTGCTCGACACCGAGGCCGAGAACGGCGTCGTGCCGGAGCAGCTGGCGTGGCTCGAGGCCGAGCTGGCGAGCCCGGCGTCGAAGGACGCCGATTTCCGCGTCGTGTCATTCCACAAGACGCCATTCTCGAATCGCTGGTCGAATGCCAAATCCACATACGACGGTGAGGACTGGGTGCGCGACAACTGGGTGCCGGAGTTCAAGCGCCTCGGCGTCGACCTGGTCGTGGCCGGCCACACCCACGCCTACCAGCGCATCGATAAGGACGGCGTCCGCTACGTGACGGTGGGCGGCGCCGGCGGTCGCATCGACACCTATCGCACCGGCCACTGGCCGCTCGACAAGGACATCCTGGTCCACCACTGGGCCATGATGGAGATCGGCGATCGGCGCATCCACTGGGTGGCGCGCGACGAGGGCGGCAAGGTCATCGACGAGTTCACGCTCAGGGCTCGCCGCCGCTGACCGGGCTCGCGGCCGGGCCCGCGCTCGGGCGCACGCTCTGGGCGCAGCGGAAGCCGTTGTTGGAGAAGCTCGCCGCCGGGTGGGTCTTGCCGCGCATGACGAGCCCGTAGCCGTGGCAGGTCCCGGCCGAGCACCACCACGAGCCGCCGCGCGCCACCTTGAGCTCGCCCTCGGCCGGGCCGGTCGGGTTGCGGACGCCGTCGGGATGCGCGCGCGCGTCGCGGGCGAAGGTGTCGTCGGCGTACCAGTCGGCGACCCACTGCCACACGTTGCCGGCCGGGTCGTGGAAGCCCCAGCGGTTCGGGCGATAGGCGCGCGTCGGGGCGAGGTAGGTGTAGCCGTCGGTCGCCGGGTTGGTCGCGTGCGTCGCGCCCTCCCAGTAGTTGAGCCCGGGTCGCCCGTCGCGCTCGGGCCCGTCGCCCCACGGGAAGCGCGTGGTCGCGCCGGCGCGCATGGCATATTCCCACTCGGCCTCGGTCGGCAGGCGGCGGCCGCGCCAGCGACAGTACGCGTCGGCGTCGTACCACGACACCATGGTGACCGGCAGATCGCCGCGCAGCGGGATGGCCCGGGCGTTGTGCTCGCCCCAGGGCGCGCGCCAGGTGAGCCCGCGCAGCTCGCGCCACTCCCAGTCGGCCATGCCGACGATGGCGGTCTTGCCGGTGCCGCGGCGCTCGGCCGAGGTGACGTAGCCGGTCGCGCGCACGAAGGCGGCGAACGCGTCGTAGCTGACCAGCGTCGGCTCGAGCAGGAACGCGTCGATATAGACGCGATGGGCCGGCCGCTCGTCGGCGTGACCGCCCTCGTCGTGGCCCATGACGAAGCTGCCGGCCGGCACCGGCAGGAGGTCGGGCGTCGGCCTCGTCGCCGCGCCAGCGCACGCGGCCAGCGCCAGCGCGGCCGTCAGCGCCAGACGCGTGAGCATGCGCCGGAGGAGGGGCGAGGCGCCGGTCCTGACCATCCGAGAGGGGCGGTCAATGGAGCGTGTTCCAGATGCGCTTCACGCGGTCGCGCGCGCGCATGTACATGCCGCCCATCTCGCGCTCGCTGGCGAAGCGCTTCATGTTGCCCTCGCAGTTGGCGGGCAGCCACGCGCCATGCGCGTAGAAGAAGTCGTTGAGCCACGTCTTCTGCGTGAAGGTGTAGCCGTAGAACGCGCCGTAGGCGTTGAAGATGACCTCGAGGCCGGCCTTGCCGACCTTCTTCTCGGCCACCGCCTTCTGCAGCAGGCGGAGGCCGGCGTCGCTCAGGCTGTTGTCGCAGAACAGGCCGAGGAAGCGCGACGCGATGGCGTAGTCGGCCGGGCAGTGCGCGGCCGGCGTGCAGTGGCCGGCCAGCTCGTCGTCGGGCTCGCCCAGATAGTCGACGAGGCCGTCGTCGACCTGCGCCTGGTAGGTCTCCTCGTCGAGCTTCTGCTGCGCGGCGTCGAGGCGGTCGATGAGGCCCCAGCCCTCGGCGCGGCAGCTCTGGCGGCAGAAGTCGCTGAGCTCGGGGAACTTGGTCTGGCACTTGGCCTCGCTGCCGGATTTTCGGCACTTCGACCAGCCGTTGCAGGCGTCTTTGTCACATTCCTGGGACGTCCGATCGATGGGCTCCCAGCACGCCGTCGCGGCGGCGCCGCACTCGGTGTAGCGGCAGTGGGTCGAGGCCTCGTCGCAGCTGTCGCGGCAGCTCGCGCGCGCCTCGGCGCAGCCGCGCACGCAGGCCGCGTCACCCGGCGCGCACGCCGCCTTGCAGCCGTCGCAGGTGCCGCCGCAACGCTCCTGACACGC
>JAXLYZ010000036.1:0-101798 GCA_046351155.1 Myxococcota bacterium | reverse complement strand
AGAGCGCGCACCGGAAGAACAAGCCGGATGAGGGCGGCCGGAGCGAGGCCACCCGATCAACAACTCAGGCGCCCGAGCCCTCGAGCCGCTTCAGGCGCTCGGCCGACAGCAGCGCGTCGAAGAACTCGATGGTCTTCTGCAGTCCCTCGCGGAGCTGGATCTTCGGCTCCCAGCCGAGGTGCGTCCGCGCGCGCGTGATGTCGGGCTGGCGCCGCACCGGGTCGTCCTTCGGCAGCGGCCGCTGCACGATGCGCGAGGCGCTGCCGGTGAGCGCGATGGTGAGCTCGGCCAGCTCGCGGATGGTGAACTCGTTCGGGTTGCCGAGGTTCACCGGGCCGTGGGTCTCGATCTGGTCCATCATCTTGACGATGCCGTCGACGAGGTCGTCGACGTAGCAGAACGAGCGCGTCTGCTGCCCGTCGCCGTAGATGGTGATGTCGTGGCCGAGCAGCGCCTGCACCACGAAGTTCGAGACCACGCGCCCGTCGTCCTTCAGCATGCGCGGGCCGTAGGTGTTGAAGATGCGGATGACGCGGATGTCGACGCCGTTCTGGCGGTGGTAGTCGAAGCACAGCGTCTCGGCCACGCGCTTGCCTTCGTCGTAGCACGCGCGCGGACCGATGGGGTTGACGTGGCCCCAGTAGTCCTCGGTCTGCGGGTGCCGCTCGGGATCGCCGTAGACCTCGGAGGTCGAAGCCTGCAGGATGCGCGCGCGCACGCGCTTGGCCAGGCCGAGCATGTGGATGGTCCCCATGACCGAGGTCTTCACGGTCTTCACGGGGTTGTACTGGTAGTGTACCGGTGAGGCCGGGCAGGCGAAGTTGAAGATGCGATCCACCTCGATGAGGATCGGCTCGGTGACGTCGTGCCGCACCAGCTCGAAACGACGGTCGTCCATCAGATGGATGATGTTGTGCTTCCGACCGGTGAAGAAATTGTCGAGAGCGATGACCTCGTGACCCTGCGCGAGCAGGCGCTCACACAGGAACGAACCGATGAAGCCGGCACCGCCGGTGACGAGACAACGCATGGCCGGGAGCCTAGCAGGCCGCGGCTGAAGGAGCGAGGCGAGATGTCGCCAGAGACGACCGAGAGCGCGAGCCAGAGCCAGACCCAGGCCACGACCCCGTCCGACAACCCGCTGCTCGCCTGGGGCGAGGTGCCCCGCTTCGACGCGGTGCGACCCGAGCACGTGGTACCCGCGGTGCGGGCCACGCTCGAGCGGTGTCAAGCGGACTTGACAGCCATCGAAGCCGACGCCGCCCGCATCGACGGCGCCGACCTGGTGGCGCGCCTCGAGCAGCTCGAGGACCGGCTGTCGTGGACCTGGGGCCTGGCCAACCACCTCAACAGCGTGCGCACCTCGGACGCGTTGCGCGCGGCCATCACCGAGGTGCAGCCCGACGTGGTCACGTTCCAGTCGCGGCTCGGCCAGTCGGAGCCGCTCTTCGACGCCATGACGCGCGTGCGCGACAGCGAGCTCCACCAGCTGCCGGCGGCCGTCGAGCGCATCGTGAGGCTGGCCATCCGCGGCGCCGAGCACTCGGGCGTCGGGCTCCGCGGCGAGGCGCGCGAGCGCTTCAACCGGAACCAGCAGGAGCTGGCCCAGCTCGGCATGGAGTTCGGCAACGCCGTGCTCGACGCCACCAAGGCCTGGGAGCTCGTGCTCACCGACCCGGCCGACGTGGCCAGCCTGCCGCCGAGCCTGAAGAGTCTCTTGGCGCAGCAGGCGCGCGCCGCCGGCCACGCCGACGCCAGCGAGGTCACCGGCCCGTGGCGCGTGACGCTCGACGGGCCGGTGTTCTCGCCCTTCCTCGAGTACTCCGATCGGCGCGCGCTGCGCGAGCAGACCTACCGCGCCTTCGTCGGCCGGGCCGGGCCGGCGTCGGTGAAGGCCGGCGACGACGTGTCAAGCGCGCTTGACAACACGCCGCGCGTCCTGCGCATCCTGGCGCTGCGCCGCGAGCAGGCCCAGCTGCTCGGCTACGCCACCTACGCCGACCTGTCGCTGGCGGCCAAGATGGCGCCGTCGGTGGCCGCGGTCGAAGAGCTCCTGGCCGCGCTGCACGCCGCGTCTAAGCCGGCCGCGCTGCGCGAGCTCGACGAGCTGCGCGCGTTCGCGGCGGGCGAGGGCGGCGACCCCGACCTCCAGCTGTGGGACGTGCCCTTCTGGGCGCGGCGTCTGCGCGAGGCGCGCTTCACCTACTCGGACGAGGACCTGCGCCCGTACTTCCCGCTGCCGCAGGTGCTGGAGGGGGCCTTCGCGCTGGTGCAGCGCCTCTTCGGCGTGCACATCCGGCCGCGCGGCGACGTGCCCGGCTGGCACCCGGACGTCAGCTATCACGACGTGCTCGACGGCGCCGGCCAGGTCATCGCCGGCTTCTACCTCGACCCGTACAGCCGCCCGGCCGACAAGCGCGGCGGCGCCTGGATGAACGAGTGCCGCGGGCGCTCGCGCCGCATCACCGCCAGCGACACGCCGCCCGGCGCGGTGCGGACGCCCATCGCCTACCTGGTCTGCAACCAGTCGCCGCCGGTCGACGGCAAGCCTTCGCTCATGACCTGGAACGAGGTGTCGACGCTCTTCCACGAGCTCGGCCACGGCCTCCAGCACATGCTCACCGAGGTCGACGTCGGCGCCGTCGCCGGCATCAACGGCATCGAGTGGGACGCGGTCGAGCTGCCGAGCCAGTTCATGGAGAACTGGCTCCGCCACCGCCCGACGCTGACGTCCTTCGCGCGCCACTGGCAGACCGGCCAGGCCATCCCCGAGGAGCTCGCCCAGCGCGTGCTGGCGGCGACCACCTTCCGCGCCGGCTCGGGCTTCCTGCGCCAGCTCTACTTCGCGCGCCTCGACATGGCGCTCCACCACGACTTCGACCCGGCCGGCCAGGTCGTCATCTGGGATCTCCAGCGCCGGGTCGCGGCCGACAACACGGTGCTGCCGCTGCTGCCCGAGGACCGCTTCCTGTGCAGCTTCTCGCACCTCTTCGCGGGCGGCTACGCGGCCGGCTACTACTCGTACAAGTGGGCCGAGGTCTTGTCGGCCGACGCCTTCGCCGCCTTCGAGGAGGCCGGCCTCGACGACGAGGCGCAGATCGCCGCGGTGGGTCGGCGCTTCCGTGAGACCATCCTGGCGCTCGGCGGCTCGGTGCCGCCGATGGAGGTCTACAAGGCCTTCCGCGGACGCGAGCCGACCACCATGGCGCTGCTGCGCCACCACGGCCTGGCGCCGGCGCAGCCCGGCTGAGCCTCCGAGGGGGTGTCAAGCGCGCTTGACACTCCCTCGCGGCCCCGACGGACGTCGGGTTGCAATTCGCCGGCGCCGTGCGTACGAGCGCGCATGGCCAACGCGCTCGCCCGCTCGCACAGCCCCTACCTGCGACAGCACGCCGAGAACCCGGTCGACTGGGTCGAGTGGGGGCCGGCGGCGTTCGCCGAGGCGCGTCGGCGCGACGTGCCGCTGCTCGTGTCGATCGGCTACGCCACCTGCCACTGGTGCCACGTCATGGCCCACGAGTCGTTCGAGGACGAGCCGACCGCGCGGCTCATGAACGAGCGCATGGTGTGCGTGAAGGTCGACCGCGAGGAGCTGCCCGAGGTCGACGAGATCTACATGGACGCGGTGCAGGCGCTGACCGGGCACGGCGGCTGGCCGCTCAACGCCTTCGTCGACCACGACGGCCGCCCGTTCTACGCCGGCACCTACTTCCCGCGCGAGCACTGGCAGCAGATCGTGGCCGGGCTCTCCGACGCCTGGACGCGCGAGCGCGGCGAGATCCTGCGCGCCGCCGCCGACATCGCCGGCCACATCGGCAAGCTCGCGCTGACGCGGCCGCGCGAGGTGCCGGCCGACGTGTGGGGGCTCCTCGCGAAGGAGCTCGAGCAGCGCTACGACGCGGACGACCCGGGCTTCGCGCACGCGCCGAAGTTCCCGCCGAGCCAGCTCCTCCAGCTCCTCGTGTCGCGCCCGGTCGACGGCACGCCCAGCGGCCAGCGCCTCCTCGAGCAGGCCGAGGCGGTGCTCGAGGCGATGCAGGACGCCGGGCTCCACGAGCGGGTCGGCGGCGGCTTCCACCGCTACTCGACCGACGCCGAGTGGCGCGTGCCGCACTTCGAGAAGATGCTCTACGACCAGGCGCAGCTCATCGCCGCGTACGCGCTCGCGGGCGCGCGCCTCGGCCGCGCCGACTTCCTCCAGACGGCGCGGAACGCCGCCGACTACGTCTTGCGCGACCTGCGCGTGAGCGCCGCCGACGGCTCGCTCATCGGCTATGCCAGCGCCGAGGACGCCGACGATCCGGGCGGCGAGGGGAGCTTCTACGCCTGGTCGCCCGAGGCGCTCCGGGCCGAGCTCGGCGCCGACGCCGAGGCGCTCGTCAGCGCCTGGGACCTGCGCTCGGGCGAGCGGCACGTCGGCCGCTCGGGCCACCTCGAGCCGGTCACCTCGCACATCCCGCACCCGCGCGGAGCCGGCGTCGCGGCGCGCGCCGCGGCCCTCGGCTTCGCCGACGCGCAAGCGCTGCGGGCCAGCTGGGAGCCGCTGCTCCCGCGCCTCCGCGCCGCGCGCGATCGGCGCCCGCGGCCCATCCGCGACGACAAGGTGCTGACCGATCTCAACGGCCTCATGCTGGCCGCGCTCGGCGTGCTCGGGCGCGTGACCGGCGAGCGGCGCTGGGCCGACGCGGCGCGCGAGCTGGCCGCGGCGCTGGTCGTGCGCCACGGCGCCGGCGGCCTCGAGCGCATGCCCGGGCGACCGGCCTACGTCACCGACTACGGCCACCTGGCGCTGGGCCTGGTCGCGGCCTATCGCCTGCTGGGCGAGCCCGAGCTCGTGCGCCGCGCGGTGGCCGTCGTCGACGAGGCGCGCGAGCGGCTGGCGGCCGAGAGCGGCGGCTTCTACACCACGCCCGCCGGGCGCGGCGACCTCATCCGCCGCAGCGTCGAGCACAGCGACAACGCCTACCCGGCCGGAGCGCACGCGCTGGCGCTGGCGGCGGTCCGGCTGGGCCACCTCACGAGTCAAGCGTACTTGACATCGCTGGCGGCCGGCGTGTGCCGCGCCCAGGCCGGCATGCTGGCGCGCGCGCCGAGCGCGTGCGCCACGCTGCTGCAGGCGCTGTTCGAGCTCGAGCGCGGCGCGACGACCGTGGTGGTGTCCGGTCCGGCCGGCGATCCGCTCGTGGGGAGCCTGCTCGCGGCCGCCCGCAGGGCGCCCCGCAGCGACGTCAGCGCCATCCCCACCGCCAGCCACGAGGACATCGCCTGGCCGGTGCTCGAGCACCGGAAGGGCGACGCCGTGAAGGCCTACGTGTGCGAGGGGACGACGTGCCGGTTGCCCACGGCGAGCCCGGAGCAGGTGACAAGCGCACTTGTCATGCGCTAGCCTCCGGGCATGCGTCGTCATCGCACCTCCAACGTCAAACGTCTGCGCGAGCCGCTGGGTCTCACCCAGAGCGTGCTCGCCGAGCAGGTCGGCATCTCGCGTCAGGCGCTGGTCGCCATCGAGTCGGGCAAGTCGATGCCCTCGGTGGTGGTGGCGCTCCGGCTGGCCGAGGCGCTCCAGCACCCGGTCGAGGCGCTCTTCGGCGAGCCCGGCGCGGCCGCCCACCTGACCGAGGGCGCCTCCGCCGTGGTGATGGGCTGCGCGCCGGCGATGTCGCTGCTCCAGGCCTGGTGGGTGCAGGCGTCGAGCCGCGAGGCGCTGGCCGCGCTCGGCAACAAGCGCGTGCACATGGCCGGCGTGCACGCCACCTCGACGGAGGAGATCCGCGCGGCGGTGCCGCACCCGACCATGATCGCGCTCACGCGCTGGGACGCGGGCTTCGCCGTCCCCAAGGGCAACCCGCGCGGCATCCAGCAGGCGCGCGACCTCGCGGCGCGACGCCTGCGCATCGCCGCGCGCGCGCCGGGGACCGGGGCGCGGCGCTGGCTCGACGCCTCGCTCGGCGCCGACGGGCTGCGCCCGGAGCAGGTGCTGGCCAAGGCGTGGCACGCGCCGGGCCACGTCGAGGCGGCCCAGGCGGTGGCGCTCGGCACGGCCGACGTCGGCGTCACCATCCGGCCGGCGGCGCTGGCGTCGGGTGTCGACTTCGTGCCGCTGGTCGAGGAGCGCTTCGACCTGGTCTTCGACGAAGAGCACAAGGACGACCCGAAGATCGGCCGCGTGCTCGACATGATCGCCAGCAAGCGCTTCGGCAAGGACCTCGAAGCCCTGGGCTACGACGCGGCCTGCGCCGGACAGCGGGTCGTGCCGTGATGCCGCGCCGGTTCGCCGCCTGCGTCGCGCTGGCGCTGGCCGTCGGCGCCTGCGGCGGCCAGAAGCCGCGCATCGTCGTGGCCGCAGCCTCCGACCTGACCTACGCGCTGGGCGAGCTCGGCGCCGCCTTCCAGGCCAAGACCGGCATCGAGGTCGCGCCGACCTTCGGCGCCTCGAAGCTCCTGGCGACGCAGATCAACCAGGGCGCACCGTTCGACCTCTTCATGTCGGCCGACGTGAAGCAGATCGACGCCGTCATCGCCGAGGGCGGCTGCGACGCCGGCTCGAAGGCGCTCTACGGCCGCGGCCACCTGGTCATCTGGACGCGCGACGGCGGCGTGAAGGAGCCGAGTCGCTGGCCGAGCTCGCCGACGCGCGCTTCCGTCGCATCGCCATCGCCAACCCCGACACCGCGCCCTACGGCGCGGCGGCCAAGGCCGCGCTCGAGAAGGCCGGCCTGTGGTCAGAGCTCGAGGCGCGCATCGTGAAGGGCGAGAACCTGCGCCAAGCGCTGCAGATGGCTGAGTCGGGCAACGCCGACGTCGCCATCGTGTCGCGTTCGCTTGCCATCGGCTCGAAGGGGTCTGGCATCCGATCGACGACGCGCTGCACGCGCCGATCGAGCAGGCGCTGGTCGTGTGCCATGGCGGCAAGGCGCTGGCCGACTTCATCCTCGGGCCGGAGGGCCAGGCCATCCTCGCGCGCTGGGGCCTCGACCGCTGATGGACCTCGAGCCGCTGGCCCTGTCCTTCGGCATCGCGGCGCTGGCCACCGTGCTGGCCGCGCTGGTCGGCGTCCCGCTGGCGGCGCTGCTCACGCGCCCGTTCCCCGGCCGCGAGCTGGTCGACGCGCTGGTGACGGCGCCCATGGTGCTGCCGCCGACCGTGCTCGGCTACTACGTCCTCGTCGCCGTCGGCCACGACTCGGCCATCGGCCAGGCCTGGGAGGCGCTCACCGGCTCGAGCCTCGTCTTCTCGTTCAGCGGCCTCGTGCTCGCCGCCTTCATCGCGGCCCTGCCGTTCGTCGTGAAGGGTGCGCGCGCGGCGCTCGAGGACGTCGACCCGCGCATGCTGCAGGCGGCGCGGACGCTCGGCGCCTCGCGCCGGCGCGCCTTCGTCGCGGTCGCCCTGCCGCTGGCCGCACGCGGCATCGCCGCCGGCCTCTCGCTCGGCTTCGCGCGCGCGCTCGGCGACTTCGGCGTGACGCTCATGCTGTCGGGCAACATCGCCGGCTCGACGCGCACCGCGTCGCTGGCCATCTACGACGCCGTCCTCGGCGGCCGCTCGGCCGAGGCGGCCGGGCTCATCGCGCTCACCACCGCCTGCGCCGTCGGCGCGCTGGTCATCGCCAACCGGCTCGTGCGCCGACGCCTGGGCAGGCGCTGACGTGCTCACCGTCGACGTCAAGTACACTTTACCCGGCGAGTCCGGCCAGCTGGCCGTCAGCTTCGCCGCGCCGCCCGGCATCACCGCGCTGGTCGGGCCGTCGGGCGCCGGCAAGTCCACCACCCTGGCGCTCGTGGCGGGCCTCGCGCGACCCGACGCCGGCCGCATCGCGCTCGGCGACACCGTCTTCTTCGACTCGGCGAGTCAAGTCGACTTGACACCGGATCGCCGCCGCGTCGGGCTCGTGTTCCAGTCGCTGGCGCTCTTCCCGCACCTCAGCGCGCGCGACAACGTCGCCTTCGGCATCGCCGCGCCGACGCGCAGCGAGCGCGCCAGCCGGGCGCAGCGCTGGCTCGCGCGCTGCGAGGTCGGGCACGTCGGCGACCGGAGGCCGTGGACGCTGTCGGGCGGCGAGGCGCAGCGCGTGGCGCTGGCCCGGGCGCTGGCCAGCGAGCCGCGCCTCCTGCTCTTGGACGAGCCGTTCAGCGCGCTCGACGCCGACCTGCGCGGCGGGCTCCGCGACACGGTCGCCCGCGAGGTCGCGGCGGCCGGCATCCCGGGCGTGCTGGTGACCCACGACCGGGCCGACGCGCTGGCGCTGGCGAGCTGGGCGGTGGTCATGCAGCGCGGCGCGGTCGTGCGCAGCGGGCCGACGCGCGAGGTGCTGGCGCCGACCGCGAGCGCCGCGCCTCCGGAGACCTGACTAGCCGAGCGCCTGCGGCTGGATGAGGCGCGTCAGGTTGCGCGACAAGGTCGCCAGCTCGGAGGCGGTCTGCAGCGTCTGGGCCGAGCTGGACTCGGTCTCCTTGGCCGCCTGCGACACGCTGCCGATGGCGACGATGACCTGCTCGACCGCGGTCGACTGCTGCTTCGTGCTGAGCTCGATCTCGCGCGAGGCGTCGGTCGTGGTCGTGACCATGCCGGCGATCTGCTTGAAGGCGGTCGTGACGTCGCCGAACTGGCGCGCGCCCGCGTCGACCGCCTTCGAGCCGCTCTCGGTCGCCATCACGGTGGTGTTGACGGCGGCGCGGATGTCGTCGACCAACCCGCGGATCTCCTTGGTCGAGCCGCCGACGCGATCGGCGAGCTTCCTGATCTCGTCGGCGACGACGGCGAAGCGCCGGCCGCTGTCGCCGGCCCCGACCGCCTCGATGGTGGCGTTGATGGCGAGGATGTTGGTCTGCTCGGCGAGCTCGTTGATGATCTCCAGCACGCCGCCGATCTGCTGCGACTTCTTCCCGAGCTCGAGCATGTGCGCCACGATGACGTCGACCTGGCGGCGGATGGCCAGCACCGAGTCCTGCGTGCGCTGGACGGTATGATCGCCGCTCCTGGCGGCGCCCTCGGTCTCGCCGGCGATGTGGGCCACGCGCTTGGCGCTGTCGGCGATCTGGCGCGAGGTCGCCAGGAGCTCGGTGATGGTGGTGGCGATCTCGTTCATGGCCGTCGACTGCTCCTTGGCGCCGGTGGCCTGCTGGTTGGCCGCCGCCTGGAGCTCGGCCGACGAGCTCTGCACATGGCGCACGGCCGAGCCGATCTGTCCGCTGAGCGAGCGCGTGATGAAGAAGCCGGCCGCCGCCACGAGCAGCAGGCCGAGCAGCGTCCCGACGATGATGGTCGTGCGCACGCTCGACGACGTCGACTCGACCTCGTCGGCGCGCTGGCTCAAGAGCGCGCGCTCCTCATCGGCCATATCCCGGAGCACGCCGCGGATCTTGTCCATCAGCGCCCGGCCGGTGCCGGCACTGACCTCCTTCGCCGCAGCGTCGAAGCCGGCCGTGCGGCGTATCTCGATGCGGCCCGACACCTCGTCGAGCTTGGACTTCACGAGCGGAGCCAGGGCGTCGAGCCGCTCCTGCTGGCGCGGGTTGTCGGCGGTCAGCTCGCGCAGCGCCTTCTGCTGGCTGTCGATGTCGGCCGATCCGGTCGTGTACGGCTCGAGGAAGGCTGGGTCGCCGGTGATGATGAAGCCGCGCTGGCCGGTCTCGGCGTCGATCAGGTCGTTGCGCAGGAGCGCCAGCCGGTCGAGCACCTGATGCGTGTGGTCGACGCGGTAGCTCGTCTGCGTCAGGCCATCGAGGCCGCGGTACGAGACCAGGCCAATGGCCAGCAAGACCGTGAACGACAAGGCGAAACCCGCGGCGATCTTCTTGCCGAATGTCCACATCGCGCTGCTCCTCGCGCGGCGGCTTACCGCGCTGATGCGCGCGCATGCTAGTCCAGCGGGCCGGGTGGGCACCATCGCCCCGACCGATCTTTCGTCGCGCCAGGGGCGCGATCCGAGCGGTCGGCGGTGCAACCGGAAAATCCAATACTTGTAACCCGAGCGCGCTCGCATTGTTGGATGGCGCCGCCGGAGCGGGTAGCATGAGAGTGCGGTCACACACAGCCACGCGGATCGCAGCGTCGAGCTCTCTCTCACGGAGACCCGGTGGGTCGAACCTTGCTCATCTTTCGCGCGGGCACGCGCCGCTGCGCGTTGCCCGCGAGCGACGTCGCCGAGACGCTCCGGCCGCTGCCGGTCGATCCCCTGCGCGGCGTCCCCGACTTCGTGCTGGGGGCGGCGCTCCTGCGCGGGCAGCCGGTGCCGGTCATCGACGCGGCGCGGCTCCTGGCCGGCGACGCCGAGCGCGAGGCGGGCGCCGAGAGCGGCGCGGGCGCGCTCGACGACAGCGCCGCCGCGCGCTTCGTGAGCTTGCGCCTCGCCGACGGGCGGCGCGTGGCGCTGGCGGTGAGCGCGGTCGAGGGGCTCGTCGACGGTGACCGCTTCGCGCTGGCCGCGCTGTCGCCGATGCTCGCCGCGGCGCGGGCCGGCGTGGTCGACCAGATAGGCCAGCGCGACGGCGAGCTGCTCACGCTGCTCGACCTCGCGCGGCTCCTGCCCGACGAGCTCCGCGCCGTCGAGGCGATGCCGCCATGAACTCCGACCCGCACCAGGACGCGGCCCACCTCGAGGCCTTCCGCGGCGCGCTGGCGCTCCGGCTCGGCCTGCGCGTCGAAGACGATCGCCTGCCGCACCTCGGCCGCGTGCTGCGCGCGCGCCTGCACGCGACCGGCGCCGACCCCGACGGCTACCTCGCGACGACGCTCGCGAGCGCCGGCGAGCTCAGCGAGGTCGCGCGCCACCTGGCCGTGTCGGAGACCTACTTCTTCCGGAACGCCGACCACATGCGCGCCTTCGCCAGCATCCTGCGCGAGCGCCACGCCAGCGGGCAGCGCAGCTTCCGCGTGCTGTCGGCCGGCTGCGCGTCGGGCGAGGAGGCGTACTCGCTGGCCTTGCTCGCGCGCGAGACGCTCGGCGACGAGGCGGCCGGAAAGGTCGCCATCCACGCCTGCGACGTGAGCCCCGACGCCATCGCCAAGGCGCGCGCCGGGCGCTCCAGCGCGTGGTCCTTGCGCCAGACGCCGCCCGCCATGCAGGAGCGCTACCTGCCGCGCGACGGGGCCGGCTACCGCGTCGCGCCGGCGCTGGCCGGCAGCGTGCACTTCGAGGCGCGGAACCTGGTCGCGCCCGACCCGGCCTTCTGGCGCGACGAGGTCTTCGACGTCGTCTTCTGCCGGAACGTGCTCATGTACTTCGCGCCCGCGGCGGCGCGCGAGGTGGTCGCGCGCATCGCGCGCGCGCTGGTGCCGGGCGGCTGGCTCTTCCTCGGCGACGCCGAGACGCTGCGCGCGCTGGCGCGCGACGACGTCGGGCACGAGGGCGACGGGCGCGCCGAGCTCGAGCTGCGCCAGCGCGAGGGCGCCTTCTGCTATCGCCGCCGGCGGGCCGACGACCTGCATCCGGCGCCGCTCCGCGCAGCGCCGATCCCGCGCGTCGAGCCGGCCGCCGAGCCGGCGTGGCACGAGCTCATCGCGCAGGCCAGCGTGCGCGTCGCGGCGCTGGCCCAGGGGCCCGCCGAGGCCGCGGCGGCGACGCGCGCCGGCGAGGGCGACGCCGACGCGGGTCCGCTCGAGCGCGCGCTCGAGCTGCTCGGGCGCGAGCGCTTCGCCGAGGCGCTGGCCTTGCTCGGGCCGTCCAGAGACGGCGATGACGGTGGGGCCGGGCTCGACGCGCGGCTCCTGCGCGCGGTCCTGCTCGTGCAGAGCGGCGACGTCGCTGGCGCCGAGGCCGCCTGCGGCGAGCTCCTCCGCCACGACGAGCTCGAGGCCGGGGTGCACTACCTCCTGGCGCTCTGCCGCGAGCACCAGGGCGACGTGCCCGGCGCCACCGCGCGGCTGCGCGTGGCGGCGCGCCTCGACCCGGCCTTCGCCATGCCGCGCTTCCACCTCGGGCTCCTGGCGCGGCGGGCGGGCGATGCCGACGAGGCGCGGCGCGAGCTCGAGCTGGCGCAGGCGCTCTTCGCGCAAGAGGACCCGGCGCGCATGCGGCTCTTCGGCGGCGGCTTCGATCGCGACGCGCTCATGGCCATGTGCCGCGCGGCGCTGGCGCGCGGAGGCACGGCATGACGGCGCGCGCACGCGACGAGCTCGAGCTCAGCGCCGCCCTGCTGCGCGAGGCGTTCGATCGATCCTTCGCCGCGCCACCGGCGTCGCCGGAGCTGGCCGGCGCCGAGGCGCTGCGGGCGGTGCGCGCCGGATCGCTGCGCCTGGCGCTGCCGGTCGACGCCCTGGCCGGCATCCGGCGCCGGCCGCACATCGCCCCGCTGCCGTCGCGCACGCCCGAGCTCCTGGGCCTCGGCGCCTTCCGTGGCGAGCTCGTCGGCATGTACGCGCTCGGGCGCCTGTGCGGCGCTGACGCGGTCGAGGACGGCGAGGGCCGGGGCTGGGCCGCGCTCGTCCGCGGCGCCGCGGTGGGGCTCGTCTTCGACGAGCTCGAGCAGCACGTGCGCGCCGCGGCCGACGACTTCCAGCCGCTGGCCGGCGCCGCGAGCGACGCCATCTTCCGGCGCGTCGTCGCGCTCGGCGCCGAGCGCCGGCACGTGGTCGACGTCGCCGCCCTGCTGGCGCGCCTCGCCGCCGCCGCGACGCCCGCCACGGAGACCCGCTGACATGGCGCGCGACCCCTACCGCTACTTCCGCATCGAGGCCCAGGAGCTGGTCGACGGCCTGGCGCGCGGGCTGCTCGAGCTCGACAAGCCGGGCGTCGAGCCGCGCGCGCGCGTGAAGGAGCTCCTGCGCCACGCGCACACGCTGAAGGGCGCGGCGCGCGTCGTGAAGGTCACCGCCGTCGGCGATCTCGCGCACCAGCTGGAGGACGTGCTGGCGCCGCTGCGCGAGCGCGACGACGCGCCCGAGCGGCCCCTCATCGACGGCGCCCTGGCCCTGGTCGACGCCATGCGCGAGCGCCTGGCGACGCTCGGGACCGCCGCCGAGGCGGCCCCGGCGCCCCCTGCGCCCGCCACGACGGCGCACGCGACGACCGCGCCCGCGTCGACCTCGGCCGTCGCGCCTGCGACCGCGGCGACGACGGCGCCGCCCGACGAGGGCCCGGCCAGCGTGCGCGTCGGCGTCTCCGAGCTCGACGTGCTGGTCGAGGGCATCGCCGAGGCGGTCGCGGCGGCGGCCGCGCTGCGGCGCGAGGTGGCGGCGCTCAGCGCCGCGGCCGACGGCGCGCGCGCGCTGCTCGAGGGCCGCGGCCCGCGCGGCGAGGCGCGCGTCGACGCGGTGCGCGGCGAGCTCGAGCGCGCGGCGCGCGACGCCGGCGACCGCAGCGCGGCGCTTGGCCGACTGCTCGGCGAGGCGCGCGAGCTGGCGGCCGACCTCCGCCTGGTGCCGGCCTCGGTGCTGCTGGACGAGCTCCAGCGCGCCACGCGCGACGCCGCGCGCGCCAGCGACAAGCCGGTCGCCTTCCACGGCCAGGGCGCCGACCTGCGCGTCGACGCGGCGGTGGTGGCCGGCGTCCGCGGCGCGCTCCGGCACGTCGTGCGGAACGCCGTGGCCCACGGCATCGAGGACGCCGCGACGCGCGCCCGCGCCGGCAAGCCGCCGACCGGGTCGGTCACCGTCAGCGTGGCGCGCGCCGGCTACCGCCTGCTCATCACCTGTCGCGACGACGGCCGCGGCCTCGACCTGGAAGCGCTCCGCCGCGCGGCGCTCGAGCGCGGCCTCATCGAGCCCGCCGCCGCCCACGCGCTCGACCGCCGCGCGCTGGTCGAGCTGGCGCTGCGCGGCGGCCTCTCGACCGCGGGCGGCGTGAGCGATCTCGCCGGCCGCGGCGTCGGGCTCGACGCCGTGCGCGAGGCGACGCAGGCCCTGAAGGGCGAGGTCGACGTGCTGAGCGAGCCGGGCGTCGGCACCACCGTCGAGCTGCGCGTGCCGCTGTCGCTGGCCGCGCTCCAGGCGCTGTCGGTCGAGGCCGGCGGGCGCGTGGCGCTCATCCCGCTCGACAGCGTGCGCCGCACCGTGCGCATGGCCGACGCCGAGCTGGCCCGGAGCCCCGACGGCGAGCGCCTCATCGTCGACGGCGTCGGCGTCCCGTTCGTGCCGCTGGCCGATCTGCTGGGGCACGGCGGCGCCGGCTCGCGCCGCGAGGCGTCGCGCGCGCCGCGCGCGGCGGTGATCGTCGAGGCCGGCGGTCGCCTGGCGGCCTTCGGCGTCGAGCGCCTGGCCGGCGCCGAGCCGGTCGTGCTGAAGCACATCCCGGCCGCGCTGGGGGCCGATCCGGTGGTGGTCGGCGCGGCGCTCGACGAGGACGGCGTGCCGCGCCTCGTGCTGGCGCCGGGGCCGGCGGTGGCCGCGGCGCATGCGGCGCGGCGCGCGCGCCCGGCCGAGGTCGAGCAGCGGCCGATCCTGGTGGTCGACGACTCGCTGACCACGCGCATGCTCGAGCAGAGCATCCTCGTGTCGGCCGGCTATGCGGTCGAGGTCGCGGCCTCGGCCGAGGAGGCGCTGGTCAAGGTGCGCGCCCGGCGCTTCGCGGTCATGGTGGTCGACGTCGAGATGCCGGGCATGAGCGGCTTCGAGCTGCTCGAGCTGATGCAGAAGGACCCCGAGCTCGCGCGCCTGCCGTCCATCCTCGTCACCTCGCGCGCCGACCCCGAGGACCGCCGGCGCGGACTCGCGGCCGGGGCAGGGGCCTACATCGTGAAGAGCGACTTCGATCAGCGCCTGCTGCTCGACGCCATCCGCCGCCTGGCGCTGGCGCCCGCGGCCGCGCGCCCCGCGCCGGCGAGCACGCCGGCGACCACGCCGGCCAGCCCCGCGGGGGTCGGACCATGACCGGCCAGCCCATCCGCGTCCTGGTCGTCGACGACTCGCTCACCGTGCGGCGCTTCCTGGTCGACCTCATCGCGCGCGCGCCGGGCTTCGAGGTCGTGGGCGAGGCCGGCGACGGGCGCAGCGCCATCGAGCTCACCCAGCGCCTGAAGCCCGACGTCATCACCATGGACATGATGCTGCCGGTCATGACCGGCGTGGCGGCGACCGAGTACATCATGGCCTTCTGCCCGACGCCCATCCTCATCGTGTCGGCGTCGACCAACCGCGGCGAGCTCTTCCGGACCTACGACGCGCTGGCCGCCGGCGCCGTCGACGTGCTCGACAAGCCGAGCGGCGACGAGCCCGACGAGGCCTGGGCCATGAGCATCCTCGGCGCGCTGCGCGTCGCCTCGCGCGTGCGCGTCATCACGCACCTGCGCGGTCGCCTGGGCGCGGTCGGGCGCCCGGCGCTGCCGCCGTCCACCACCGCCCCGCGCCCCGACGGCGACGGGCGTCGCCGCCTGGTCGGCGTCGGCGCGTCGACCGGCGGCCCGGGCGCGGTGCTGAGCATCCTGCGCGCGCTGCCGCGCGACTTCCGCCTGCCCATCCTGATGGTGATGCACATGGCCGAGCCGTTCGGCCTGGCCATGACCGACTGGCTCGACGCCCAGACCAGCGTGCGCGTGCGCCTGGCCGAGGACGGCGAGCGCCTGCCCGAGCCGGGGCGCGCGCTGGTGCTGATGGCGCCGCCCGGCCGCCACCTGCTGGTCGACGGGCCGCGCCTGCGCCTCACCGGCGACCCCGAGCGCTGGTCGTGCCGGCCCTCGGTCGACGTGCTCTTCGAGTCGCTGGCGCTGCACGCGCCGCGCGACACCGTCGCCTGCCTGCTCACCGGCATGGGCAAGGACGGCGCCGCCGGGCTGCTCGCGCTGCGCGAGCGCGGCGGCCTCACCGTGGCGCAGGATCAGGCCACCTCGATCGTCTTCGGCATGCCCGGCGAGGCGGTGCGCCTCGGCGCCGCCGCCCCCGTCCTGGCCCGCGACGCCATCGCGCCTGTCCTGGCCGCCGGGCCCGGCGCGACGGCGCAAGGAGGCGTCGATGGCTGAGCGCATCCTGGTGGTCGACGACTCGCTCACCGTGCGCATGGACCTCGGCGAGGCCTTCGACGCCGCCGGCCACGCGACCGAGCTGTGCGCCAGCCTGGCCGAGGCGCGCCACGCGCTGGCCGGGCGCCTGCCGGCGCTGGTGGTGCTCGACGTGGTGCTGCCCGACGGCGACGGCGTCGAGCTGCTCGGCGCGCTGCGCGCCGACCCGCGCACGGCCGCGGTGCCGGTCATCCTGCTCTCGAGCGAGAGCGAGGTGCACGACCGCATCCGCGGGCTCGAGCGCGGCGCCGACGCCTACATCGCCAAGCCCTACGACGCCGCCTACCTCACGAGCCGCGTGACCGAGCTCCTGCGGAAGGAGCGCGACCGCGGCCACGACCGGGCCATGGACCGGGCCAGCGTGCTGGTCATCGACGACAGCCCGACCTATCGCAACGCGCTGTGCGCCATGCTCAGCGACGCCGGCTACGCCGTGCTCAGCGCGGCCTCGGGCGAGGAGGGGCTCCGGCGCGCGGTCGACGAGCGCCCCGACGCGGTGGTCGTCGACGGCGTCATGCCCGACCTCGACGGCCCCGACGTCATCCGCCGCATCCGCCTCGACCCGGGCCTGGCCTCGACGCCGTGCCTGCTCCTCACCGCGTCCGAGGGCGCGGTGGTCGAGGTCGAGGCGCTCGACGCCGGCGCCGACGCCTACGCCCGGAAGACCGACGAGCCGAGCATCGTCCTGGCGCGCGTGGCGGCGCTCATGCGCTCGTCGCGCGAGTCGATGCGGCGCGGCAGCAGCGCGAGCCTGCTCGGGCCCAAGCGCATCCTGGCCGTCGACGACTCGCCGACCTTCCTCGACGCGCTGGCGACGGCGCTCGGCGACGACGGCTACGAGGTCGTGAAGGCGCGCTCGGGCGAGGAGGCGCTGGCGCTGCTGGCGCACCAGAGCGTCGACTGCATCCTGCTCGACCGCGTGCTGCCCGGGCTGTCCGGGCTCGCCACCTGCCAGCGCATGAAGGACGTGGCCGAGCTGCGGCGCGTGCCGCTGGTCATGCTGACGTCGCTCGAGGAGCCGGAGGCGATGATCGAGAGCATCAACGCCGGCGCCGACGATCACGTCGTGAAGTCGGGCGACTTCGGCATCGTGCGCGCGCGCGTGCGCGCCCAGCTCCGGCGGAAGCAGTTCGAGGACGAGCACTTCCGCGTGCGCGACGCGCTCACCAGGAAGGAGGCCGAGGCCGCCGCCGCACGCGCCGCGGCCGAGGCGCGCCAGGTCCTGCTCGACGAGCTGGCGCAGAAGAACGCCGCGCTGGCGCGCCACTCGGCCGAGCTCGAGCGCCTGAACGCCGAGCTCGAGACCTTCGCCTACTCGGTGTCGCACGACCTGCGCCAGCCGCTGCGCGGCATGGACGGCTTCTCGAAGGTGCTGCTCGAGCGCCACCAGGACGGCCTCGACGCGCAGGCGCGCCACTACCTCGGGCGCATCTCGGCCGGGGCGCAGCGCATGAGCCAGCTCATCGATGGCCTGCTGGCGCTGTCGCGCGTGAGCCGCCAGCCGCTCGCGCGCCGGCCGGTGAAGCTCGACGAGCTGGCGCGAAAGGTCGTGGCGCGCCTGATGGACGGCGATCCGGCGCGCGCGGTCGACGTGGTCATCGCCCCCGACCTGCGCGCCCAGGCCGACCCGGCGCTGGTCGAGTCGGTGCTCGAGAACCTGCTCGGCAACGCCTGGAAGTTCACGGCGCGGCGCGCGCGCGCCAGCATCGAGGTCGGCGCCGAGCCCGGCTCGGGCACGCCCACCTTCTTCGTGCGCGACAACGGCGCCGGCTTCGACATGGCCTACGCCAAGAAGCTCTTCGGGCCGTTCCAGCGCATGCACGCCGCCGCCGATTTCGAGGGCACCGGCATCGGCCTCGCCACCGTGCAGCGCGTGGTGCACCGCCACGGCGGCCGCATCTGGGCCGACAGCGCGCCCGATCGCGGCGCGACCTTCTACTTCACCCTGGACGTCCCCGAGGCCGAGCATGGCGCGCGCTGACCGACCCATCCTGCTGGTCGAAGACAACCCCGACGACGAGGAGCTCACGCTCATGTCGCTGCGCGACGCCGGCATCAAGAACCCGATCCACGTGGCGCGCGACGGCGTCGACGCGCTGGCGTGGCTCGAGGCGCGCGAGCCGGCGGCGCTGCCGGCGGTGGTGCTGCTCGACCTCGGGCTGCCGCGCCTCGACGGCTTCGAGGTGCTCGCCCGCCTGCGCGCGCGCGCCGAGACGCGCGAGGTGGCGGTGGTGGTGCTGACCTCGTCGGACGTGGCCGCCGACATCGCGCGCAGCTACCGCCTCGGGGTCAACAGCTACGTCCGAAAGCCCGTGGAGTTCGGCGAGTTCGCCGAGGCGGTGCGGCGCCTGGGCCTCTACTGGCTCGTCCTGAACGAGCCGCCGCAGACGACGGAGGTGTCGCATGGCTGAGCGATTGCGAGTCCTGCTGGTCGAGGACGACGAGGCCGACGCCGAGCTCACGCGGCTGGCACTGGAAGCCGGCGGCTTCGAGCTCGAGTGGCAGCGCGTCGACACCGCCGAGGCCTTCGTGCGCGCCTTCGACGAGCGCGAGTGGGACGCGGTCATCTCCGACTTCGCCATGCCGTCCTTCGACGGCATCCAGGCCTTCACGCTGTTCCTCGAGCGCCGCCTCGACATCCCGTTCGTGTTCGTGTCGGGCGCGCTCGGCGAGGAGCGCGCCGTCGAGGCCATGCTCGCCGGCGCGCGCGACTACCTCCTGAAGGGCCAGCTCGGGCGCCTGGCCGTGGCCGTGCGGCGCGAGCTGCGCGCGGCCGAGTCGCGGCGCCAGCAGAGCTCGGCCGAGGAGGACTCGCGCCGCCACCAGCGCCGCCTGCGCCTGGCCGTCGAGGTGAGCGGCGGCGGCGTCTTCGAGTCGCCGCTGCCGGCCGACGATCGCACCTACATCTCCGAGCGCTGCGCCCAGCTGCTCGGCGTGCGCGCCACCGAGCTGCCGGCGCCGGCGCGCGTCTTCGACTGGCTCGTCGGGCTCGTGCACGCCGACGAGCGCGAGGCGGTGGTGGCGGCGTGCCACGCCTTCGCGCTGGGCGAGAGCGACGCGCTGCGGCTCGAGGTGCGGGTCGGGCAGGGGCCCGGGCGCTGGCTCGACCTCGACGTGCGCGCCCGCGCCGACGCCCGCGACGCCGACGGGCGGGTGACGCAGCTGGTCGGGGTGGTGCTCGATCTCACCGAGCAGAAGCGCCTGGCGACGAGCCTGCGCCAGGCGCAGAAGATGGAGGCCATCGGCCGCCTGGCCGGCGGCGTGGCGCACGACTTCAACAACCTGCTCACCGCCATCTTCGCCTTCGGCTCGTTCGTGATGGACGGCCTCGGCCCGGACAGCCCGCTGCGCGACGACATGCACGAGGTGCTCATGGCGGCGCGGCGCGCGGCCAGCCTGACGGGCCAGATGCTGGCCTTCTCGCGCCTCAAGAAGACCTCGCCGCGCATCGTCGACGTCAACGAGGTCGTGACCAACCTCGAGCGCATGCTGCGCCGCCTGCTCGACGCCGACGTCGACATGCGCGTGCGCCTGACGACCGACGGCTGGCGCGTGACCATCGATCCGGCCGAGCTCGAGCAGGTGCTGGTGAACCTCACCGTGAACGCGCGCGACGCCATGCTGCACGGCGGCAAGCTCACGCTCGAGACCGGGCGCGTCAGCCTGAAGGACGGCGCGCCCGAGCTGGCCGACAGCGGCCTCGGCGCGGGCGACTACGTGGTCATCGCCGTCAGCGACACCGGCACCGGCATGGACGCCGCGACGCTGCAGCGGCTGTTCGAGCCGTTCTTCACCACCAAGGCGGTCGGCCGCGGCACCGGCCTCGGGCTCTCGACCTGCTATGGCATCGTCAAGCAGGCGGGTGGCTTCATCGGCGTCCAGAGCGAGCTCGGCCGCGGCTCGACCTTCAAGGTCTACCTGCCGCGCGCGACCGGGACCGAGGTGGCGGCGGAGGCCCTGCCGCCGCGCGCCGAGCTGGCCGGCAGCGAGACGGTGCTGGTGGTCGAGGACGACCCGCACGTGCGCGAGCTGGTCGTGCGCACGCTGACCCACTACGGCTACACCGTGCTGCGCGCGGCCAACGGGCACGAGGCGCTGGCGCTCGGCGCGCAGACGGTGAAGCCCATCGCGCTGCTCCTCACCGACATCGTCATGCCGCAGCTCGGCGGGCTCGACCTGGCCGCGCGCCTCAGCGTGTGGCGCCCCGATCTGCGCGTGCTGCTGATGTCCGGCTACGCCGCCGACACGGTCGATCGGCGCGGCGACATCACCGCCGAGACGCGCCTCCTGTCGAAGCCGTTCACGCCCGAGATGCTGGCGCGCGAGGTGCGCGCGACGCTCGACGCGCCGCGCCCGGCGGTGCCGAGCGCGAGCTGACGCGTCAGCGGCCCCGGTCGGCGGCGGGGAGCGCCACCGGCTCGGGCGCCAGCGACAGCGCGAAGGGCAGGCGCTCGGGCAGCGGCGCCGACGCGTCGAGGTGCCAGACGGTCTTGATGAGCGTGGCCAGGCCGTCCTCGTCGATGCCCACCAGCGCGCGGATGAGCGCCATCAGCTCGGCCGACTCGACCGCGCCGGAGAGGGTGAGCGCCGGCAGCGCCGTCACGCGCCCGGCCGCGACGGTCGCCTCGGCGTCGAGCGTCGCGTCGCGCAGGACGAGGTTCCCCACCGCCTGATCGGCCTGGTCGTGGATGGTCAGCACCCAGGCCGGGATGGTGGCCGTCAGCCGGTCGCCGGCGGCGGCGGTGAGCGCCAGCGGCTCCTCGTCGGGCAGCGCGTTGCCGTCGCGATCGGCCGCCAGCGCGAGCTGGACCAGGCCGCCCTCGACCTCGGACATGGCGCCCACCAGGATGCCCGGCACGAAGCCGCCGAGCACGTTGGTGGCGACCGGGTCGTCGGGCTCGACGAGCGTCGTCGTCTCGGCCGGCGCGCGGAAGAGGCCGAGCGGCGCCGCCGGCCAGCGCTGCAGCGCGCCGTCGAAGGTGGCGGTGACGAGGGCGGCCAGCTGGTCGTCGCGGCGCGTCCAGAAGTAGGCGGTCGACGTCTCGTAGAGGTAGCCGAAGGGGTAGACCGTGAGGCTGTCGGGCTTCGGGCGCGCCAGCCACGCGATGGGGTCGCGGTAGTCGGCCTCGGCCAGGCCGAGCTCGACCCTGGCGGCGGCGGTGATCCGGCGCGCCTCGGCGAGCTTCGCCTCGGCGGCCGGGCGATCGGCGGCGCGCAGCGCAGCGCCGCCGTAGAGCGCCAGCGTCTGGTCGATGCGCGCCACGAAGAGCGTCGCCGCGCGGCGCAGCTCGCGATAGCGGTGGAGGCTCCCGTCGCGGTCGGCGGCGGCGCCGGCGGCGGGCGCCTCGGGCAGGCGCGCGAGGAGCGCGGCGTAGTCGTCGCGCATGCGCCCGAGCAGATCGTAGTCGTCGCGCTTCCAGCTCGCGAACGCGGCGTCGTCCATGTCGCGGACGCGGATGAACGGCACCTTGGGCTGGCGCGCCAGGACGCCGGCGGCGGCGCCGAGCTCGTCCTGGGGCAGCTCGCCGGCCAGGTAGAAGTAGATCGACGGGTTGGTGTCGAAGAAGTCGCGGCGCTCGAGCGCGGTCCACGCCGAGAGCACCTCGCGCACGAGCGGCCCGTGCTCGCCGTAGCTGGGCGCGATGGCGGCGAGGTAGTCGTCCCAGCCGAGGCTCGCGTCCCAGCCGGCGCGCGCCACGAAGTGGTCGTACTGCCAGTAGGTCCACTCGCGCCCGGTGGTGAAGGTCACGTGCCCGCTGACGTGGCCCTTCACGCGCGCGATGTCGGCGGCGCGCGACCAGCCCGTCAGCGGCAGGAGCAGCGGCAGGTTGTCGTCGAAGCCCAGCCACCACGCCGACTCGGGGTAGAACGTGAGCTGGCGCGTGCCCTCGGCGGCGTCGATGAAGGCGGCCTGGTGGCTGAAGTCATGGCAGCCGTAGACCGGCGCCGGGTCGGTCAGGGTGTAGAACATGGTGGTGTGGACGAAGGCGCCGAGGCGGGGGTCGGCGTCGAGCGGCAGGTGGAAGAAGGACTCGGCGCCCGCGCCGCCGTCCGTCTCGAGGCCGCAGGTGATATGGACCCAGGCGTGCGCCGTGACGTCGGGGTGGGTGGCGGCGAGGTGGGCCACGGCGCTGTCGAGCCAGCCCAGCGCGACCTGGCGATCGGGGGCGGTGAACTCGCTCGTGCCGAACTGCAGGCCGACGTGGCGGAAGCCGCCGTCCAGCACGCGGTCGAGGCCGTCGGCGATCTGCTGCTCGGCGGGGATGGGCTGGCCGGCGCGGTCGGTGGCCTCGGGGTGGATGAGCTTGAAGGCGTGCTGCTGCTGGTCGGCGAAGCTCACGACGACGCCGAGGTCGATGCCGAGCCCGCGCGCCTCGTCGGCGACGCCGCGCACGTAGGGCAGCCAGGTGTCGAGGTCGACCGTGTTCAGGAGGTGGAAGGTGAGGATGTTCTGGCGATTGCGCGCGAGCCAGCGCAGCTCGCGCGAGACCGCCGCGCGGCCGCCGGGGAAGTCGGGGCGGAGCAGCGTGTCCGACAGCGGGATCGGGTGCTGGGTGTGCTCGTGGAAGCCGCGCAGCGCGAAGTCGGGGCGCTGCGGGCGGCCGTCCTGGTCCCAGGCGAGGAGGGCGTCGGGCGCCGACGGCGTGAACGTCTCCTCGGGGTGGAGCCAGCGCACGCCGAGGTCCCAGGCGAGGCCCCACAGCGCGTAGGCGGCGCCGAGCGCGGTCGCGGCCTCGACCATGAGCGTGTCGCCGCGGGCGCGCAGGCGGTAGCCCTCGGCGCCGAGCTCGGCGTCGGGCGCGAGGGCGACGACGATGCGCGCGGCGGCGCCGTCGAGGTCGCCGGGGCGCGAGGCGCCGCGCCGGTGATGGCGGCGAAGGCGTCGGCCAGGTCGTGGGCGGCGAGCGTCAGCGCGGGCGAGCTCGCGTCGGCCGGCAGCTCGAGCGCGAGGGCGACCTGGCCGTCGGCGGCGATGCGCCGCGCGCGCGGGGCGTCGGCCTCGCCGGCACAGGCGGCGACGACGACCAGCACCGCGAGGAAGGCGCGCACGCGGGGAGCATCGTCGAGCAGGGGGGTGGGCGCAAGCGGGCGGGGCGGTCACGGCGCTCGGTAGACCCGGTCACAGCGCTCGGTAGACCCGGTCACGGCGCTCGGTAGACCCGGTCACGGCGCTCGGTAGACCCGGTCACGGCGCTCGGCAGACCCGGTCGCGTCAGTCGCGGCGGGCGTCCTTCAAGAGCGCCTTCACGCGCTCGTCGTCGAGGCGCGCCAGGATGCGGTAGCAGGCGCCCCACTTCTTCCGCTGCGCCTGCACGGCGTCGGTCTCGGCGGTCGTGGCCGACTTCTTCGAGGCCTTCTTGATGCTGCGATCGGCCAGCGCGCCGGCGAGCCCCTGGGCGCCGTCCCTCAGCAGCGTCAGGCGCTCGCTCGTGACGCGGCGGTCGGCCAGCGGCTGCGCCAGCGCGGTGAGCGCCAGCAGCGCCGCGGCGTCCTTGTGGATCTCGGCGCGCACCGCCTCCTGGCTCCGCGCCTTCTGGACCTTCTTGCGCGCGGCGCCGCCGTCGGCCTTCACGGTCTTCACCAGCACCGCGGTCTCGTCGGCCAGGATGGCGTCGATGGCGGCCAGCGTCTGCGGGTCGGCGCCGGCGTCGTCGAGGTCGTCGCGCACCGCCTGCACCACCGCCATGACGTCCTTGTACTCGCGCTGCAGCGCCGCGAACGAGCGCAGCACGTCGACGGTCGCCGCGGCACCGTCGGCGCCGCTGGCGGTCTGGGCGAGGTTGGCGGCCTCGGCCTCCTCGCCGCGCTGGACGATCACGGCCAGATCGGCGGCGAGCCCGCCGCGCGCCTGGTAGGCGGCGAGCAGCTCGGGGGAGTCCTTGATGGCGGCGGCGGCGCGCGTACGCGCCGCGACGGAGGCGTTGAAAGCGATACGGCGAGCCATGCCCTGACGCTAAACCTGGTGCGCTCGGCTGACAAGCCTGCCGCCGCGGGCGGGCCGGGCGACGCACCCGCTCGGGCCCCAGAGACGCCGAACCCCGCAGAGGCTTTCGCGTGCGGGGTGAGGTTGGTGGCCAGGAGTGGAATCGAACCACCGACACGGGGATTTTCAGTCCCCTGCTCTACCAACTGAGCTACCTGGCCAGGGATGCTGCGGGGCCGTCTGAGCGCCCCGGAGCGAGGGCGGAATCTAGTCAGCGGGGCGCCGCTGTCAAGCCGAAAGTCTGCGCCCGCATGCGGAAGTCCGCAGCGCGGGTGCTCAGGTCGTCGGGCCCGGCGCCGTGAAGCGGCGCTTCAGCGCGAGGGCGCCGGGGTGGTCGGGGCGCTCGGAGAGCAGGCGCTGGAGGTACTGGCGCGCGCGCTCGCGCTGGCCGACCTCCCAGCTCGCCAGCGCCAGGCGCTCGAGGATGCCGTGGCGCTCGGCCTCGTCGGTGATGGCCTGGCGCTGGAGCAGCAGCGCCTGATGGATGGCCAGCGCGTCGGGCCACTTCTTGGCGGCGATGAGGGCGTTGCCGTAGTCGAGCAGGTTCGGCAGGAACTTGCCATCGAGCTCGTGCGCCTTGGCGAAGGCCTCGAGCGCCGCCTCGCGCTTGCCGAGGCGGTCCCGCACGCGACCGAGCTCGTGGCTGCGACGCACCACCTGGTCGGTGAGCTTCTTCTCCTGGAGCTGCACGATGGCCGCCGCGAGCCGCGCCTCGGCCGTCGCCAGGTCGTCGCGGCGCATGGCCAGATCGGCCTCGAGGAGGCGCAGGTCGACGTTCTCGGTGTCGCCCTTCTGCGCCTCGGCGAGCCAGCGCTCGAGCGCCGGAGCGGACTCGGCGTCGTCGGCCAGCTGCGAGGCGTAGAGGCGCGCCAGCTCGAGCGCGGCGGCGGCGCGCGCCGCCGGCAGCGTGGCGCCCTGGTAGACCGACTCCCAGTGCGCGGCGAGCCCGCGCCAGTCGCCGGCGCGCGTCAGGATCTGCACCACCAGCGCCTCGAGCCCGGGCACCGCGCGATCGATCTGCCAGGCCTCGCGCACGTGCTGGGATGCCGACTCCGGCTCGCCCAGCTCGGTGCTCTCGAGCCGCGCCAGGTCCATGAGGATGCGCGCCTTGCGCTTGCCGCTGACCTCCTCGGCCACCGACGCCAGCGTGGACGCCGCCAGCCGCGGCTCGCCCATGCGCACGTGCAGCCGCGCCAGGAGGAGGCGCGCCTCGGTGTGGGCCGGCTCGTCGCGCAGCACCGCGTCGAGCAGGACGCGCGCGGCGTCGAGCTCCTGGCGCTGATCGAGCTGGATCGACGCCGCCTGCACCAGCGTCGTGTGGCGCTCGGCCGCGGTCGGCACGTGCTTGGCCTTCCTCTCGAGCATGTCGGCGAGCTCGTCGAAGCGGCGCCCGCGCCCGTAGAGGCCGATGAGCGCGTTCATGGCGTCGAGGTCGCCCGGCGCGTCCTCGAGCACCGCCTCCCCACGCGCCGGCCGCCTCGACCGTGGCGCGCAGCTTGTCCTCGTAGAGGTGGGCCACCTGGTCCAGGCCGCCACGCGCCGGGCCCGACTCGAGCGCCGAGGCGTGCAGCGCGCCGATCTCGGCCGCGCGCGTCCAGTCGCCGATGGCCTCGGCCGCGGCCTGCGTCTGGGCCGCGGCGTCGGCGTTGGCGGCGTCCAGCGTGAAGGCCTCGCGCCACGCCTCGCTGGCGCCCTGCGGGTCGCCGAGCGAGGTCGCGCGCAGCTCGGCCAGCTCGGCCCAGAAGCGCGCCGCGCGCGCGGGGTCGTCCTGCGCGCCCTGGATGCGCAGGAACAGGAGGTCCGACAGATCCTCGCCGCGACCCGCCGCGCGGTGCAGCGCGCTCAGGTGGTCGGCCGCCTCCTCGTCGTTGCCGTCGATGGCGAGCAGCGCCTCGTCGGCGACCACGCCGCGGCGCTCGTCGCCGACCTCGGTCGCGAACGCGCGCAGCGCGCGCCAGAGCTCGCAGGCCGACTCGGGGGTCTCGACCAGCGCCGCCAGCGTCGTGACGTCGCGCTCGTAGGCGTCGAGATCGCCGCGCGCCTTCCACAGCCCGAGGAGCCGCTCGCGCGCCTCGATGAAGGTCGCGTCGCGAGCGATGGCGGCCTGCAGCGCGGCCACCGCCTGGTCGCTGTCGGCCAGGCGATCGGTCAGCACCGCCGCCTGCGCCAGCGCCAGCTCGCGCGCCAGGACGACGTCGCTGACGCGCGCGATGAGCTGCGCGTAGAGCGCCGCCAGCGCGGCCCAGTCGCCGGTCGCCTGGCTGAGCTCGGCGGCGCGCCGCCACAGCCCGGCGGCGTTCGGCGTCGCGTCGAGCGCGCGCCCGAGCGACGCCAGCGCGGCCGTCCGATCGCCCAGCGCCGTCTCGAGCACGCTGGCCGCCTCGGCGTGGAGGCGCGCGCGCTCCTCGGACGGCGCCGCGGCCGCGCGGCGCGCATACAGCGCGACCAGCTCGGGCCAGCGCTGGGCCTCGCGCAGCCCCTGCGCCAGCGCCAGCGTCGCGACGGCGCCGCCGGCCGCGTCGGTCACGCGCCGCTCGAGGTCGTCGGCGAAGCGCGCCTCGCCCGGGTTGGCCTCGAGGTGGCGCCGGATGGCCTGGACCACCTGGTCCGTGCCGCCCGACTCGGGCGCCTCGGCCAGGTCGATGATCATGTCGAGCTCGAGGCGCGCGCGCTCGCTCGCGTCGGCGATGGTGATGCGCTCGGTGTAGAGCCCGCGCAAGGCACCCCAGTCGCCGCGCGCCCGATACAGGCCGGCCAGCGCCGTGCAGGCCTCGGCGTTGCCGGGGTCGACCTCGAGCACGCGCTCGAAGACCTTCACCGCCGCCGCGCTCGAGGCGTGGGCCTGGCCGTGCTGCAGCATGACGCCGCCCAGCCACAGCGCGAACGAGCGCACGTCGTCCTTCTCGTCGAGGCGCTTCAGCGTCTCGTCGGCGGTGCGGATGACCATGCCCCAGTCGCCGACGTCGGCCGCGGTCTGCGTCACGAGGTCGCGCAAGGCCTGCGTCTGCGGCGTCTGGCGCAGCGCGGCGAGCAAGACGCGCAGCGCCAGCGTGCGGTCCTTCAGCCGCTCGGTGGCGATCTCGTAGGCCTGCTGGGCGAGCTGGAAGCGCTCGGCCGGCGAGCCGCTGGCGACCAGCTCGAGCAGCAATACGTTGATGAGCGAGGTCCACGACTGGCGCGCGCGATAGCGCTTCTGCAGCGCGCGCGCGGCCTGGAAGCGCGCGTTGGCCTCGCCGCGCAGCATGCCCTCCAGGCCCTTCACCAGCTCGTCCGGGCCGGGGCCGGGGCCGAGCAGCTTGTCGGCCTGGAGCAGGTGCTCGAGCGCCTCGTCGGGGCGGCGGCGCTGGTTGGTGGCGACGTCGGCGCGATCGATGAGGACCTTGGCGCGCGCGGCGTCGTTGGGCGCGCTCTGGAGCTTCTTGCCGAGCACCTCGTCGACGGCGTCCCAGTCGCCGAGCTGGCGCTCGACGCGCTCGAGGGTGGTGAGCGCGAAGCGGTGCAGGCCCTCGATGGCGAGCATCTTCCGGCACACCTCGCGCGCCGACGGCAGGTCGCCGAGGCGCGTCTCCTGCACCTGGGCTATCTTGGCGAGGATCTCGAGGTGCTCCTTCGGGCGCGCGTCGGGGCCGGTCGCCGGCACGTGGCCGAGCGCCGCCTGGTAGAGCTCGACCAGCGCCTCGTAGTGGTTGCCGCGCACGTAGAGGCGCTCGAGGCGCTTCACCAGCTCGGGATCGCTGGCGCCCTCGGGCAGGCAGCCCTCGAGCGCGTCGATGGCGCCCTGCGCGTCGCCGAGCTGGTCCATGCGCAGGATGCCGAGGCGCATGCGCAGCTCGGGCAGCTCGGCCGGCGTGGCCGAGTAGTCGATCCAGGCGACGAGGACGCGCGCCTCCGAGGTCGGGTCGCGCGCGTCGCGGTAGTAGGCGGCCAGCGGCTCGAGGGCAGGGCGCGAGCCGGGGCGCACGAGCAGGTGGCGCTCGTACCACTGCGCCGCCTCGGCCGGGCGCTGGAGGCGCACGCGCAGGAGGTCGGCCACCTTCAGGCCGTAGCGCGCCTCGTGCTCGGGCTCGGCGGCGCACTCCTCGTAGAGCGCGGCCAGCTCGGCGAAGGTGCCGTTCTGCTCGCTGAGGCGCTCGAGGCTGGCCTCGATGGCGGCGTCGCCGAGCGAGCTCCGGAGCGCCTCGGCGTAGTGCTCGAAGGCGGCGTCGGCGCGGTCGAGCTCGGTCTCGAGCGCGGCCAGCCGGAGCAGCGTCTGGCGCCGCTCCTCGCCCGGCGGCTGCACGCGCAGCTGCGCCTGCACGATGCCGGCGAGCGTGCCGGCAGGCGCGTTGTCGCCGAGCACGTCCTCGAGCAGACGGGCCGCGTCGGCGGTGGCGTCGGCGTAGGCCTCGTCGACCTCGTCGCCGCCGGCCTCGAGCTTGTCGCAGGCCATGATCATCGACCACAGCGTGGGCACCACGTCGCGGCGGCCGGGCGCCGTGCGCAAGACCTCCTCGAGCTCGGTCAGGCCCTCGCGCGCCGTCTCGGGGAAGCGGATGAGCGAGCGCCCGAGCCGCACCTGCAGGTCGACCGCCACCTCGTCGCTGGGTGCCTGCTCGAGCCAGCGGCGATAGTGGCGATGCAGCGCGCCGTAGTCCTGCACGCGCTCGAGCAGCGCGATGATGGTCTCGTGCGCCTCGCTGTGCAGCGGCTGGCCCGGCGCGGCCTCCTCGACGATGGCCTCCAGCGCGGCCACCGCCTCGCGCGGGCGGCCGAGCTTCTCGTCGAGCACGCGCGCGGCGCGGCGGCGGAGGCGCAGGCGGTCGTCGAGATCCTGGCTGAAATCGACGGCGCCGAGCAGGTGGCGCGCCAGCTCCTCCCAGCGCTCGGTGCGCTCGAGCAGCTCGGCCAGCCCGTCGCGCGTCTCGCGATCGTCGGGCGCGCGCTCGTAGGCGAAGCCGTAGAAGTAGATGGCGCGCTCGGCGTCGTCGCGCGCGCGGTCGTGGATGCGGCCGAGCCGCACCATGAGCGGCCAGCTGCCGTGGCCGAGCGCGACCAGCGCCTCGAGCTGCTCGACCAGCTCGTCCCAGCGACCGAGGCGCTGGGCCAGGCCCTCGAGCGCGTCGAGGTGGACCTTGGTCTCGACCGGGTCGGCGTCGAGGCGCTCGACCAGCGCGAGCAGCGTCGTGAAGGCGGCCTCGGGCTTGTCGAGCTGCGCGCGCTCGAGCTCGGCCAGCTTCGAGAGGCACTCGATCTGGAGCTCCTCGTCGTCCTGCTCGAGGGTCGAGGTGTAGAGCGCGACGAGCTTGTCCCAGTCGGCCAGCGCCTGGTAGCGCGGCTCGAGGATCTTGTAGATGGCGGGCCGCTCGTTGCCCTCGCCCCAGATGGCCTCGAGCGACTCGGCCGCGCCGACGTCGCCCGGGTCGGCCTGCAGCATCTCGCCGAAGAGCGCCACGGCGCGGCCCGGCTCGGAGAGGTGCTTCCACAGCGTCGTCGCCAGCGCGCGCCGCAGCTCTGCCAGGCGCGTGCGCGCCGGCGTGCGCTTCAGCTGGTCCTCGTAGAGCGCGGCGCGCTCGGCGTGGCGGCCGGTCTCGGCGAAGAGGCGGGCCAGCGCGTCGACCGCGTCGACGCGCTCGGGCTCGCGCGTGAGCACGCTCTGGAGGACCTTGATGGCCTCGGGCGCGCGGCCGGGCATGCCGCCCAGCACGCCGGCCAGCTCGACCTCGATGGGGATGGCCGCGACCGGATCGGTGGCCGCCACGCGCGCGCCGAGCGCCTCGGCGAGCAGCGCCGGACCCGACGTGCGCGCGAAGGCCTCGAAGGCGTCGAGCACCGCCTGGTCCTTCGGGTCGTCGACGAGCAGCGTGCGCCACAGCGGCACGAGGTCGGCGTCGCTGGCGCCGATGGCCATGACGGCCTGCAGATCGGCGCGCTTGCGCTCGAGGCGCACGCCGCCCTCGGGCAGCGTCTCGAGCACCGTGACCAGCGCCTCGACCAGGCGCCGCGCGCCCTCGCCGGCGTCGACCGCCATGCGCCCGAGGTCGAGCAGCTGCACGCGGCAGGCCGCGCCGTCCTCGCCCAGCGGCTCCAGCGCGTAGCCCTCGGCCGCGTGCGGCCAGGCGCGCACCGGCTCGCCGAGCGGCCCCGACCAGAGCCCGGCCAGCTCGCGCAGGATGCCCGGCGTCTCCTCGCCGGCCGCCACCGACAGCTCGAGCACGCGCGCCAGCGCCGCGTGATCGCCGCGCGTGCGGTGCGCGTCGGCCAGCATCGAGCGCGCCTCGGTGGCCACGCCGGCGTCGTCGTCCTCGTAGCGCGAGAGCGCCGCCAGCGCGCCCGGGTGGGCCGGGTCGGCGCGCAGCACGCGGCCGAAGGTGCCGACCGCGGCGGCGATCTCGCCCAGGCGATCGGCCAGGATCTCGCCGATGCGGAACGACAGCTCGCGCGACTCGGCTTCGGCGCCGGCCTGCTCGGCCAGCGCGCGCTGCCGTCCGAGCGCGGTGACGCACTCGGCCCAGCGCTCGGTGCGGGTGTAGAGCCCGACCAGCCGGCCGATGGCGGCCTCGTCGGAGGGGTCGCGCTCGACCAGGCGCTCGTAGAGGACGATGGCGCGCGCGTCGTCGCCGAGCGCGTCGGCGGCCATCTCGGCAGCGCGGTGGAGGAGCTCGCGCTTCTCGCCCGGGTCGTCTTCGAGCGCCGCCGCCTGCACCAGCAGATCGACGATCTCGCCGTAGCGCTCGCCCTGCTTCAGCACGCTCTCGAGCGTGGCGAGGATGCGCTGGCGCGGCGCGCGGCTCTTGGCGCGCGCGGTGCGGCCGAGCTCCTCGAGGGCGCGCTCGAGCGTGGTGACGGCGTCGTCGACCAGGCCCTGGTCGAGCTCGAGGAGGGCTATCTCCTCGAGGATGGCCGCGCGCACGAGCGGGTCCTTGGCGCGCTCCTCCTTCTTACGGAGGATCTCGAGGCGCGCCGGCGTGTCGCCCACCTTCTGGTGGAGCGCGTCGAGCGCGTCGAGCGTGGCGTCGAGGTCGGTGTCGCCGAGCGCCTCGCCGAGCACGAGGTCGCGCGTCCACGAGGCGATGGCGCGATCGTCCTGGCCCAGGTGGTCGGCCGCGGCGCGGGCCTCGGCGCGCCACAGCGGCCGCGCCACGCTGGTCTCGCCGGCCGCCTCGGCGCAGCTGGCGATGGCCTCGGCGTAGTCCTGCCAGAGGTCGGCCTTCCTCGCGAGCTCGCCCATGGCGGCCAGCGCGTCCATGTCGCCGGGGTGCTCGAGCAGCGCCTGCATGTACAACGAGAGGGCGTGGTGGGCGCGCTCGGGCGCCTGGGCCAGCTCGTCGGGGGCGGGCAGGGCGACCGCGGCGGCGTCGCGGAGGACGCGCGCCTTGTCGGGCCCGGGTGCGGCGAACTCGGCCGTGACGAGCAGCACCGACAGGAGCCCGTCGGCGTCCTTCTGCGCGCGGTGGTAGGCGTCGAGCACCTCGAGGATGACGTCGCGCTGGGCCTCGGACTCGCCGGCGCGCGCGATCTCGAGCAGCGCCGTCCGCGCGCGCTCGCCGGCCGAGCTCGACTCGACCAGGCCGATGAGCTCGGAGATGGCCGTCTCCCAGAGGCCCAGCCGATCGCGCCGGAGGAGCGCGCGGCGATAGCGCAGGTCGTCGCGCCGAACGGCGTCGCGCGCGACGGGGATGGCCTCGGCGTAGAGGTTGTCGAGGCGCGACCAGTCGCCGGTGCGCTCGATGAGCTGGGCCATGAGGTCGAAGGTCTCGGGGTCGCCCGGGTCCTCGCGCCAGAGCGGCTCGAGCGTCGTCACCGCCTCCTGCGGGCGGCCCAGCGCGCCGGCCAGCGCCTGCGCCGCCTCGCTCACCTTCTGGCGGCGGATGGCGCGCGAGATCACGCGCCGCGACGACTCGAGCTTCACCTTCACGAAGCTCTCGAGGTCGGCCGTCTTCTTGTAGAGGACCTCGAGGCTCTCGTAGGCCTTGAGGAGCTCCTCCTCGTCGCGCGACTCGGTGAGCACCGCCTCGGTCTGGACGATGGCCTCCTCGAGCTCGATGAGGCGGCGATGGGGGATGTCGGCCAGCCGGAGCCGCAGCGACGGGCGCGCCGGGCCGAGGTTCTTGCCGCTGTCGATGACCGCCTGGTAGGCGGCCGCCAGCGTCTCCCAGCCGGTGATGGAGCCCAGCGCACCGGCCGCGCGCTCGAGCTCGACCCACACGTCGGGCTCGGCCGGCGTCAGGCGGAAGCGGCGGAGCAGCGCCTCGAAGGCCTTGTCGGGCGCATCCAGCGCGCTCGAGGCCAGCATGGCGAGCTCGTCGAGGAGGCCCGGCAGCTCGTCCTTCGGCGCGTCGTCGAGGCGCGCCTCGAGGAGCAGCGCCAGCTTGTCGAGGTCCTTCCGCTTGCGATAGGTCGCCTCGAGCACCGGCGAGGCGTCCTGGCGGAGCAGCGGCTCCTGCACCAGGCGCTCGAGCAGCGCGATGGCGCCGTCGACCGGCGCGCCGTCGCCCTCGCCGTCGAGCACCGAGCGCGCGTGATCGATGGCCGCCAGCGGCTCGCCCAGGCGATCGGCGTAGAGGTTGGCGAGGCGCAGGTGGAGCGCGTTCCGCTTGGCGCGGCTCGACGTCGGCACGCGCGTCAGCACGGCCTCGAGCGACGCCGCCAGATCGCCCCAGGCGCCGGCCGCATCCAGCGAGCGCTGGAGCCCGGCCAGCGCCTCCTCGTCGCTCGGCGCGAGCGAGAGGATCTCCTGGTAGCCGTACGCGGCGCGCTCGGGATCGAGCAGCACGTCCTCGTAGAGGCGCGCCAGCTTGAAGCCGGCGGCGACCCGCTCCTCGGCCGGCGCGCCGCTCGCGACCACGGCGTCGAGGCGCGCGCGGTAGACCTCTTCGAGGCCGCCGAAGTCGTTCCGCGAGAAATGGATCTTCTCGAGCTCCTCGAGCGCGAAGGGCTCGCCCGGCTTCAGCTGGAGCACCCACTTGAAGTGGCGGATGGCCGCCTCGGGCGTGAGGAGGCGCGCGCGCGCGATGTTGCCGAGCGTGCGATGGAAGGCGATGCGGGCCTCGCCCGCGTCGGGCGGCAGGCGGCCGAGCGCCTCGTCGATGGCCTGGTAGGCCTGCTCCCAGCGACCGCTGACGCCGGCCTCCTCCTCGAGGTTCGGCAGCGCCTCGGCCAGGCCGAGCTCGGCGCCGGCGACCAGCGCGCGGCCCCAGGCGTCGGTGGCGTGGACGGTGTCCTTGGCGCGGCGATGGATGGCGGCGATCTGCAGCCAGGCCTGGTGGCGCTCGGTGGGGTCGGGGGAGTGGCGCGCCAGCGAGCCGAGCACGGTGAGCCGGCGCTGCCCGGGCACGTCGTCGCCGATGAGCGCCTGCGCGCGGTGCGCCAGCTCGGTGCGATCCTCGGCCGTCCGGAGCGCGGCCTCGAGCGCGTCGAGCGCGCCCTTCTTGTCGTCGAGGTGCTCCTCCAGGACGCGCGCGATCTCGACCTGGATGTCGGCCACCAGCGGCGCGTCGACCTCGTGCTTGGCCGCGTCGCGCAAGAGCGCGACGTACTCCTTCCACTTGGCCGCCGGCAGCGTCGCGCCCTTCGAGGCGCGGCCGGTGAAGAGGCGCGCCAGCTCGGGCCACTTCCGCCGCGTGACGAAGATGCGCTGGAGGAAGCGGCGCGCGGTGGCCGACGTGGGCGAGGTCTCGGCGATGGCCTGGAAGATCTTCTCGGCCTGCTCGACCTCGCCGACCCGCGTGTAGAGCGCCTCGCCGAGCTCGAGGAGCAGCGGCAGCTTGGCGGTCTTGGTCTTGGCGTCGGCCACGCGCTGCTCGAGCACCTTCACGTAGGCCGGCCAGTCCTCCTCCTCGGCATGCAGCGCCGAGAGGGCCTCGAGCGCCTTGGCGTTCTGCGGGTCGAGCGCGAGGACATCCTTCCAGTGGCCGATGGCCAGGCTCGGCTGCAGCAGCTCCTGCCCGGCGATGGTGGCCATGTCGGAGAGGACGCGGATGCGGTCGACCTGGGCGTTGGGGTCGGTCAGCGCCAGCTCGCGCCCGAGCGTCTGGTAGAGCTGCTCCGAGTCGTGGCGTCGGCGATGCAGCTCGCGCAGGCGCTGCACGACGTCGAGGTCGTCGGGCGTCAGCTCGAGCAGCCGCTCGAGCACGGTGACCGCCTGCGACTCCGAGCGGATGTGGTCGAGGTAGATCTCGGCGACGCGCTGGAAGAGGGGGATGAGCTCCTTCGGCTCGGTCGCCAGATCGATCTTCTGGGCCAATACCGGCAGGAGGTCGTTCCACTGCTCGCGCGCCTCGAGGCCCACCGCCAGGCGGTCGAGCGCCACGCGATGCGTCGGCGCCATCGACACGATGCGATGGTAGGTCTGGAGCACCATGGCCGGCATCGGCAGCTTCTGCGGGTCCTGGTAGACCTCGACGATGTCGAACAGGAGCTCGATCTTGGCGGCCGTGTCGTGCTCGGCGAGGCGCTCGATCCAGCGCTCGAGGAGATCGATGTACGAGTGCCAGCGGCCGGCCGCGGCATAGAGGCGCTTCAGCTGCGCCCAGGTCGGCAGCGGATCGGCGCCCGGCTCGAGGTCCTTCTCGATGAGGCGCCAGGCCTCGATGGCCTTCTCGTTGCTCTGCAGCGCGTCCTCGGCCAGCGCCGCCATCTCGGTGGCGAGCGCGCGCCGCGCCTCGCGCTTCGGCTCGAGCGAGTGCAGCTGGGCCAGGTTCTGGTAGGCACGCCGCGCGTCGGCCTGGTCATTTTAGAGCTCGCGGAAGAAGTCCAGCGCCGCGCGCGAGTGCGGGTCGAGCGCGCGCAGCTTGCGGAAGCAGCGCTCGGCCGCCGCGTCCTCGTGGACCTCGGCCCACAGCGCCGCCGCGCGCTCGAGCGCGTGGATGCGCACCTGGCGCTCGCCGGCCTGGCTGGCGACCTCCTCCCAGCGCGCCGCCGCGTCGCGCGGCTTGTCCTGGAGCTCGAGCGCGCGCGCCGCCTCGGGCGTCGGCTGCACCGCGGTCGGGCGCATGGTCGAGGGCAGGGCGCCGAGCAGCCGGCGCGCGTCGTCGCGGCGCCCGAGCTCGTCGTTGACGAGGTGGTGGAGGCGGCGCCGCAGCGCCAGCTGGCGCTCGCGCGGCAGCTTCGGGATGAGGTCCTCCCAGAGCGCGACCAGCCCGTCGAGGCGACCGGCATCGCGCAGCAGCTGCTCGAGCGAGCGCAGCGCCGGCTCGTCGCCGAGCTCGACCGCGCGCGTGTACGCCTGCTCGGCCTGCTCGCGCCGACCGGCCGAGCGATGCGCGTCGCCGAGCTCGCGCTGGAGCACGGCGCGATCGCCGTCGACCGCCTTCTGGAGGCTCTCCTCGAGCGCCGTCACGCGCGTGTCGGCGTCGGCGCGGAGGCGCGCGATGGTGGCCTGGCCGACGGCGGCGTCGACGTCGCTCGGCAAGAGCGACTGCAGGCGCTGGAAGAGCGCCTCGGCGGCGTCGAGCTTCCTCCGCTCGAGCGCGGTCGCGGCCAGCCGCCGCATGGCCAGGAGCCGCTGCTCGCCCTGGCCGACGTTGGCCAGCGCGGCCAGCGTGTACTCGGGGACGTCGGCCGTCCCCTGGAAGAGCGACTGGGCCAGCGTGGCCACGCGCTCGTCGGGTGCGAGGCGCCAGGCGTTGGCCAGCGAGCGCGCCGCACCCAGCCGGTCGGTGGCGATCTGCGCCAGCACGCGCGCCGCGCGGAGATGCAGCTCGACGGCCTCGAGCGGGGTCGAGGCGCGCTCCGCGGCGCGCGTCAGCGCACGCGCGAACGCCTGCGCAATCGGACGCACCGCGAGCGGGCCCATCACGCCCGCGAGTGTCGGTTCGAGCCCGCTCCTAAGAGGACCGGCGTCGGAGCGGTCGAGGCAGCGCTCTACAAAGCGCTGCACTGCGTCCGCGTCCGCCGGATTCTTCGCGAGCTCTCCCGTGAGTTGTTCGAGCGTCGACGCCATGTGCCGACGAGTCCCCTCCAGCGACCAACGACCTTCCATCGATAGCCCAAGATCCGCTGGGCGACAACCGGCCCCGAGGCGATGACGACGCGCTCGTGCGAGGTCCCGAGCCGTTGTGTCGCCGACCGCGATGCCGCAGCATGGGCCGCGTGCCGCCTCTCACCTCGCCCTGGTTCGTGGTCGACGGTGCCGTCGTACCCGCCTCCGAGGCGCGGATCCCGGCCTCCGACCCGGGCGCGCTGTCGGCCGAGGGCCTCTTCGAGACGCTGCTCGTGACGCGCGGCGCCGTCGTCGATGTCGACCTCCACCTCGACCGTCTCCTCGCCAGCGCCGCGACGCTCCGCCTCGTCGTCCCCGAGCGACACGCGCTGGCCGCGACCATCGACGACGTGGTCGCCGCCAACGCGGCCTGGCTCGGCGAGGACCGCGCGCTGCGCCTGACCGTCACGCCCGGCACCGCGTGGGCCTTCCTCCGCCCGATCGTCCGGGCCCGTCGCGACGGCCTCCACCTCTGGCGCATCCCCGGCGCGCGCGCCTTGCCGCAGCACAAGACGCTGGCCTGGTACCCGGTACAGAAGCTCCATGCGAAGGGCCACGACCCGACCTTCGAGGCGGTGTGGCTCGATGCGGACGGCGCCGTCCTCGAGGGCAACACCACCAACCTCTTCGCGGTCGTGGACGGCGTGGTCCGCACCGCGCCGCTCACGCGCCCGCTGCTGCCCGGCATCGCGCGCCGCCGCGCCCTCGAGGCGCTTCACGCGCTCGCCATCCCGGTCCGCGAGGAGGCTCCGAGCTGGGTCGAGCTCACGCTCGCGAGCGAGGTCTTCGCCAGCTCGAGCCTGCTCCCGCTGGCTCCGGTGGTCGCGATCGAAGGGGCCCGAAAACACCAAGGCCCGGTCACCCGGGCCTTGTCGGAGCGCTCGCCGCTCGGTTCTTGAAGACCGCCCGCGGCGGCCTGCGGAGACCTCGACTCGATCAGCCGCGCCCGGTCCAGTGGCCGTGGCGCAGCGAGAAGATGTCGTCCTGCTTCTGGAGGATCTCGGCGATCTTCTGGGCCAGGAGGACCTTGTCCACGGTCGGTTCCGACGGCTGGCCGTCGAAGCGCGTGTGGTGTCCCTTGGCCGAGTCGTCGCGGGTCATGCCGTCGCCGGGGTCCACCATCTCGCGGGCGAACTTGTTCTCGACCTCGTGCGCGAACTGCTCACGGGCGCTGACGTTGTTGCCCGAGCGCGCCGACAGGGCGTAGCCGGTCGCGGCGTCGGTGGTGTGCGCGATTTCGTGCGCGAGGAGGGCGTCGCGATGGCCGGAGCCCTTCGCGAGCTCACCCTGATCGACGAACACGTCCTTGTCGCCGATGGCGAACGCGCGCGCGTCCATGGCTCGGGCCGCCTCGGTCGCGACCTTGCCGCTGTGCACGCGCACGTCGGAGACGTCCTTGCCGAGGATGCCGCGCAGGGAGCGGGCGAGGTTCGGGTCGACCTTGCTCGGCAGCGCGTCGGCGAGCATCTGACGGCCCGTCGACTCGTAGCGCTTGAGGATGTCGGACTGGAGCCCGGGCTGCTCCACCATGTCCGCCATCTGAGCGAAGATCTTCTTCCGCTCGGCGAGCTCCTTCGCGTCCGCGTCCTGGTCCGCGAGGGCTTCGAGACCCTGGTCGAGGATCTCGTCCTTCTCGCGGTCTTTCGGGTCTTTCGGGTTCTTCGGTTGCGTCGCCATGCTGCTTCAACCCTTTCTCGGGAGTCGCGACCTGCCGGGGACTTGCCTCGAACCGGTGCGCACCGAGCCGCTGGTCATCGCCAACGGGCCTTCGGATGGGCATCACGAAAGGACCGACCCCGAACCCCAGGAACGCTCGCACCATAGCGCCCGCGGACGCGGTGCGCAAGGGATGGGCTCGAGCTCGGGCCCATCCCGACGATCATCACTTCCCGGTCGACGTCGTGCTGCTCGAAGGCTCCGCTGCACGGCGGGCCTTGGTCGGCATGAGGCCGAGGACGAGGTTCATGCCGAGGACGGTGAGGCCGAGCGCGAGCCCGAATCCACCTGCCACTGCCAGCACTCCTACCACGCCTTCCATCGCACTCTCCTGATGTTGCCGCCCGCGGGCTGGGTTTGGTTCTTCTGGGGTCGCGCGTCGTGTCTCGGTGGAGACGCGCGCGCGGCGCACGGACGTATGCACGGCAAGTCCTATGCCGCGACACGCAGACCGCGTGCCTGGCGCTCGCCGTGACCACCGCGCCCCCGGCGAGGGGCGCGAACGCGGTCCGATGTACACGGTGCCGTGTCGCGCGAGACACGCTGCCGGAGGCCACCTCGCGGCTACCCCCGGTTCCGGCACTCTCCCCACGCGGCTTGACGGCCGCGCTCTCCGGCGCACCCCATCTGGGGCGCCGGAGCGGTTCGCCGCGAGGCCAGCAGCCCCTGACGAACACTTCGCACGCTAGAGTCAGTCGTTCACGCGCGCCAGAAAATCGTCCTCAGGATTGACGATGGAGATGACCCGCATCCGCCGGCATCGCGGATGGTCCGACACGCGCGACGGGTCCTATCACCGGATGATGCCGAAGACCAGCATCAAAGCGCCGATCGCGCCGGTGAGGATGATGAAGTTCCTCATGCCGGCGGCACGGGCACCCTCGTCGAGCTCCTGCTGCGGCGCGAGGCCCGCGTCCATCTTCGCCTTGTTGCCCTCGTAGGTGAGGAAGTAGCCGATGTTGCCGAGGAATCCTCCGGCCGCATCGAAGCTCGCCAGCGCGGCGGCCGCGCCTCCACCTCCACCCTTGCCGGCCGACGCGCGCTTCTGCGCCGGAGCGGCCGCCGAGCGGCGCGCGGGCGGCGGGGCGTCGTCGTCCTCCAGCGCCTGGGCCGCCTGAGCCGCCGCAGCGGCGCGCTTGGCCTGCTGGGCGCGCGCGGGCGGGGCCGCGTCGATGGCCGCGATGGCGTCATCGAGCGGCACCGCCATGGTCTTCTCGGACTCCTCGATGATCTGCTTCTTCGCGGCGACCGCGGCCGGCTTCTTCGGCGGCGGCGCGGAGTCGATCTGATCGAGGTCGTCGAGCGAGAAGGCGGTCGTCTTCTCGTTCTCCTCGGCCGCGGGAGCCGGGGCCGCCTTCGGCAGGGGCTTCGCCACGGGCGCGGCGGAGCGGGCCGGGAGCGCATCGATCTTGTCGATGTCGTCGAGCGAGAGCGCGCTCGTCTTGTCCTGGTCCTCGTACTGCGGCACCGGCGCGGGCGCCGGTTTCGGCGCCGGGCGAGCCGGGGCGGGCGCGGGCGCGGCGGGCCGCGGAGCCGGCTTGGCCGGGGCAGGGGCGGCGTCGATGCGCTCGACGTCGTCGAGCGAGAGCGCGCTCGTCTTGTCCTGGTCCTCGTCCTGAGGGACGGCCGCGGCGGCCTGGCGCCCGGCCGGCGCGATCGCCAGCGTTTCCTGGCGCTTGACCGGAGGCGCTCCGCCGCGCACGGCGGCGCCCGGACGCGGCACCGGGTGGCCGAGCAGGGTCTTCTGCGGACCGCGCGCCGTGGCGTCGTCCTCGGGCGGCAGGTCGTCGACGCGGAAGGCCGTCGTCTTCTCGCTGTCCTCGGGCGCGGGTGCCGAACGCGCGGCAGCCTTCGCCCGGATCGTGTTGGCGTCGACCGAGACCGTCGACTCGTCCTCACCGGCGAGGCCGAAGTCGGCGAGGTTGATCGCCGAGGTCTTGTCCTCGGCGCCGGCCTCCTGGACGACCGGCGCCTTCGCGGCGGGCGGCTGCGGGCGACCGCCGGGCGGCATGGGGCGGGCACCTGCGGCCGCACCACCCGACACGGGGCCGGGGCGCGGAGCCGCGGCACCACCCGACGTGGCCGAGCCAGCGGGGCGAGCGGGAGCGCCGGGCGCCGGACGCGGGGCCGCACCGGGAGCGGGCGGCTGACCGGGGGCGGGGCGGCGCGGAGGCGGGGCCTTCTTGTCGTTTCCTGACGTCATGGTTCCTCGCGGTGGCACTGCGCAGCGGGGCGCGGGCGCCGGTCGATCACGATCGATCGCGGCGCGACATTATCACGCCTGCCGAGTTTTCCAACTGGTGCCGGGGGGCCGCGCGCGACGAGGGCCGGACGCGGAGATGCGCGGCGCGATCGGCGCCGCGGTCGGCGCCTCGATCAGCGCGCCGACGCTTGCGCTGGCGCCCCCCGAGCGCGTGTGCATACTGGCCGCGATGCGGGTCCTGGCCAACGCGGAAGAGACCCCTGGAGTCCGGCGCCTCGTGCTCGCTCGACCCAGCGGCTGGAGCTATCGACCGGGCCAGGTGGCCGAGCTCGTGCGCGGGCCGGGCACCGAGGGCTACTTCGCGCTCGCGTCGGCGCCCGAGGAAGACGACCTCGCCTTCCTCTTGAAGCCCGCCGGCACTCCGTCGGGCGCCATCGCCGAGGCGCTGCCCGGCGAGGAGGTCGAGGTGCGCGGGCCGTTCGGCGCCGGCTTCGAGCTGCCCGACGACGTCGCCGCGCCGCTCCTCTTCGTCGGCGCCGGCACCTCGATCGCGGCCCTGCGCTCGGGCGTCGCCAGCGCGTTCGCGACGCGCGGCGCGCTCGCCGGCGTGACGCTCGCGTGCGGCGTCCGGCGACCCGAGGACCTGGCCTTCCGGTCCGAGCTCGCGCGCTGGCAGGAGAGGGGGCTCGGGCTGCGCATCGTCGTCAGCCGCCCCGAGCCGAGCGATGGCTGGAGCGGCCCGACCGGCTGGGTCCAGGCCTGGCTCTCCGACCTCGCGACGCGCGACTCGTGGGCCTTCATCGCCGGCAGCGACGCCTTCGAGGACGCGGTCGAGGCGGCGCTCGTCGCGGCGGCAGTGCCGCGCGAGCGCATCCAGCGCAACTATCGAAGAGACTGGCGCACCGGCTAGCCGCGGCTAGGCCCTCAGGGGTTCGGCCGCTCGGCGACGGCGGGCTCGAGCCGCAGCTCCGACACGCCGTCCTGGAAGCGGATGCGCGCCAGCATGAGCTTCTGCTCGAGGTTCACGACGTCGATGGTGCTCTTCTGGACGCCGTCCGACATCTCGCGCAGCTTCGACTGCAGGTGCGCCAGCAGCTGGCCCGAGTTGGGCACGTTCTTCAGCGTGAGGATCTGGTCCTGCAGCTCCTGCATGCGCTCGCGGTACTCGTCGATGCGCACGCGGGCCACCTCGATCGACTGCTGGATGTCGGCCATCTCCGTATAGATCGAAAGCAGCTTTTGCATCGGCTCGGCGAACTTGCGGTCGACCTCCTTGCCCTCGAGGAAGACCTTCACCAGCGCGATGCCTTCGGGCGAGCGCAGGTCGAGCGCGCGCTGGATGGGCGTCGACTCGACGATCTCGATGGTCTTGGTCTGGCCGGCCGGCAGGTCGATGGCGAAGAGGTGGGCCTCGCCCATGCGCTCGACCAGCGTCGGGCTCTTGGCGTTGGTCTCGAGCGTCCAGCCCTTCCTCACGGTGTGGCGGATGAAGACGCGCGTCGGGTCGGCCAGCATGCTGGTCACCTTGAGCTTGGTCACGCGCTGGTGGGCGACCTCGGTCCGGAGGATGCCGCGCTGCAGCGTCACGAGCTTGGTGATGCGGTCCTCGTCGTCGTTCTCCGGCTCGACCACGATCTCGCGATCGAGCGCGAAGGGGACGACCGCGGTGGCGCGCGGCGGGATCGGCTCGGTGAGGCCCTCGCCGACGAAGCGGCCCTCGCCGTAGACCGTCATCGGTCCGGTCTCGAGCGTGTAGTTGGTGGGGTTCTTGAAGCGGATGGCCTTGAAGGCGTAGCGCTTGTTGCCGCGGTCGCTCTCGGCATCATAGAGGTAGACGACGTCGCCCTCGGCCCCGTCGTCGAGCACCGCGACCATCGCCGACGTCCCGCGCTCGACCGTCATCGGCGTGGTCGACTGGAAGTGGCTCTCGCCCACCGGCTCGCCTTCGGCGTTGGGATCGCCGGCCTTGCCGGTCGGCGCCGCCTGCGTCTGCACGAGCCGCACGCCCTGCTGGTAGGGCACGCCCGGCTCGCTCTTCTTGGCCTCGACCCTGAGCCGCGCCGGCGCGACGCCCTCGCGGATGAGCTCGTTCCGGAGCCAGTTGGCCTTGTCCTCGGCGACCGCGACCGCGTTCGGGTCGCTGCCCGGCGCGAAGGTCTCGAGCGTCACGTCGCCCTGCGTGCTGTTCAGCTTGGCCGCGAGCTCCTGCACCTTCGAGCGCGTCATGACCGCGCGCGGCGGCAGGCGGCGGCGTCGGCGCGGGCGTCGTCTGGGCGATCTGGGGCGGCATCACGGTGGGCTCGGCGGACGGGCGCGCACCCCAGTCCTCCTCGTCGACGTTGTCGGCGACGCGGTCGACCTTCGGCGACGGCTTCATGGCCGGGCGCTTGGACGTCGGCCGGGCGTCGTCGTCGACGCGCAGCGCGCCGCGACCGCGACCGCCACCGCCGCCGCGGTGCACGTACTCTTCGCGCGCGAGCGCGACGGTGGGCGCCGCGTCCGGCATGACCTGCGGCATCGCCGGGCCTCGGGGGCGTCATAGCCGTAGCTCTCGCCCGGGGTCGGGATCTCGCCGGTGTCGAGCTGGGCCACGACCTGCTCCTGGACCGGCGTCTCGCTGCGCGTCGCGCCACCGGTCGGCGGGGCCACGGCGAAGCGCTCGTCGGCCTTCAGGGTGTCGCGCCACACGCTGCGCACCGAGCGCAGATCGAAGCGGAAGGACAGCGCCGAGCTCGAGCCGACGCCGACCTCCACCTGCTTCCACGTCTCGCCCGAGGTGTTGTCGACGATGGCCCAGCCCTGCAGCGCGACCTTGTCGTTCTTGTCGATGACGACGCGGTACGACGGCTTCCAGGCCGGCGCCTCGGTGATGTAGGTGAGCACGACGTCGGTCACGCCGGGCTTGCTCACCTGGATGGTCATGTCGACCTTGTTGTCGTTGTTCGCGCCGGCGGTCGGGTACGCGACGGGCAGCGCCTCGTGCGTCTTGGCGTCGGCCACCGTCAGCGACTTCAGGAAGTCGTCGACCTTGTCGAACGGCACCGTCAGGGTGACCTGGCCGTTCTCGACCTTGGCCTTGCGCTCGTAGTAGGCGATGCCGTTCCGGTAGACGACGACCTTGCCGAGCGCCGAGCCCGACTCGACGTAGCTGGCATAGCCGCCGCAGCCGCCGGCCACCGCCGCGCCGAGGGTACCGAGCGACAGCGTCGCCCACATCGCAACCGACCTGATCTTCATGGGCACTCCCGTGCTGGCGCTGCGCGCGAACGGTCCCCATCGACGGATGGGCGTGAGAATCGATCTCGCGCGCGAGACCTTTTCCTCACAGGCGAGCTCCAGGTCTGTCGCAGACTCAGTCGCCGCGCGTGGCGAGCACGGCGCCGAGCGCCTGGGCCCGCGCATCGCTCGCGTCGCGACGCAGCGCCTCGGCGACCAGCGCGCGCGCCTCGTCCAGCCGATCGAGCCAGGCCAGCGCGATGGCGCGGTCGAGCGCGGTCTCGGGCTGGACGGGCAGGGCGGCGAGCGCCTCCTCCCAGCGCCCGGCCTTGGCCAGCACGGCCGCGCGGAGGCGTGGCGACAAGGCCAGGATGGCCTCGGGCACCGCGCTCGAGCCGGGCGCGCCGTCCTTGAAGGCCTGCCAGGCGGTCTGGGCCTCGGCGCTCGACGTCGTCACGCCGACGAGCTCGGGCGGCACGGTGTCGGACGCGCCGGCCATGAAGCGGGCGATGGCCAGGAGCTTCTGGGCCTCGGCGTCGTCGGCCGGCAGCGTGGCGAGGTCGTCGGCGGCGCGCTTGGCGTCCTCGGGCGTGCCGGTGGCGAGCGCCAGCAACGCGCGATCGAAGCGCGCGGCGCCGAGCGCCGGGTGGCTGTCGAGCTCCTTGTCGAGGAGGGCCCGCGCCTTGGCCGGGTCCTTCGTGAGGACGGCCAGGCCGGTGCGCGCGCCGGGTGCGCCCGGGGTCGCGACCAGCGCCTTCTGGAACGCCATGCGCGCCTCGTCGGCCTCGCCGCGCTGGGCGTGCTCGACGCCGTCGCGCACCAACACGTCGCCGCGGCTGCCGCCACAGGCGCCGACCGCCAACGTCGCGAGCAGGGCGACGAAGGCCAGCCACACGACGACGAGACCGCTCGGGACGACACCGCGCATGGCGGGCGCATAGCATGGTATGGCGAGGCCATGAAGGTCTTCGTCGGCATCCGCGAGCTCGTCACGATGAGCGGCCACGGCCCGTCGCCCGAGGATCGCCTCGGCGTGGTCGGCGACGCCGCCCTCGCGGTCGACGACGCCGGCCGCGTCGCGTGGCTCGGGCCCGCCGCCGAGGTCGCGCAGCACGCTCCCGACGGCGAGCGCGTCGACCTCGGCGGGGCGGTCGTCCTGCCCGGCCTGGTCGACCCGCACACCCACCTGGTCTTCGCCGGCGACCGCGCCGCCGACTTCGAGGCGCGCTGCCGCGGCGAGAGCTACGCCCAGATCGCCGCCCGCGGCGGCGGCATCCGCACCACCGTCCGGGCCACGCGCGCCGCCTCCGAGGACGAGCTCGAGGCGCTGGCGCGGCCGCGTCTGGCGGCGCTGCTCGCGGCCGGCGCAACCACCGTCGAGGTGAAGTCGGGCTATGGCCTGTCGGTCGACGACGAGCTGAAGCAGCTGCGCGTCGTGCGCCGGTTGGCCCACGGACCGCAGCGCCTCGTGCCGACGCTGCTCCTCCACATGGTTCCCGACGAGCGCGCCCAGGACCGCGCCGGCTGGGTGCGCGAGTGCTGCCAGACGCTCATGCCCGCGGTGCGCGACGAGGGCCTGGCGCGCGCGGTCGACGTCTTCTGCGACGTCGGCGCGTTCAGCCGCGACGAGGCCCAGACGCTGCTCGCGCACGCGCGCGCGCTCGGCTTCGACGTGAAGGCCCACGTCGAGCAGCTGACAGCGACCGGCTTCGGCGTCGACGCCTGCCGCCTCGGCGCGCGCTCGCTCGAGCACCTCGAGCACGTCGACGCGCAGGTCATCGCGGCCATGCGCGAGGCCGGCACCGTGGCCGTGCTGCTGCCCGGGGCGTCGGTCTTCCTCGGCGACCGCGCGCGCCCGCCGGTGGCGGCGCTGCGCGCGGCGGGCGTGCCGATGGCGCTGGCCACCGACCTCAACCCGGGCTCGAGCCCGACCGCAGACCCGTGGCTCGTCGCCACGCTCGCCTGCACCCAGTACGGCCTCACGCCGGCCGAGGCGCTGCTCGGCCTCACGCGCCATGGGGCCCTGGCGCTCGGTCTCGGCGACGGTCGGGGCGCGATCGCCCTCGGCGCACCCGCCGATCTGGCGGTCGCGGGACCGGCGATCGCCTCGTGGCGACACCTCCTCTACGGCCTCGGACACCGGCCGATCGCGCGGACCTTCATCGCGGGCGCGCAAGTTGCAGCCACGCCGACCTCGCGGGCGTAGCCCGGGCATAGGCGAGACCGCGGACCGGTTCGAGCGAGGCTCGGACGAACCTTGTCCGTTGTTCCGACTCTCCTTAGGATGCACGCCCGTCGAGCCTGGAGGTGTCCCGATGAAGTTCGCGTTGTCCGCTCTGTTCTCACTCGCTCTCGGGATGGGCGCCTTCGGCGCCGTCGCCCACGCCGAGGAAGGCGAGCTCCACGTCACCACCAAGAACGCCGAGTACGTGAAGGTGCAGGTCAACGGCGTCGAGACCGACAACACCGAGTTCGAGAAGAACGGCAAGGTGGTCATCATCAAGGGCCTCGACACGAGCCTCGACCACAACGCCGTGACGCTCGTGCCGACCGCCGAGTCCGGCCTGAAGCCGCTCGACCTCGAGGTCGTGGCCAAGGACTTCAAGAAGCAGCACAAGGGCCGCTTCTACTTCCTCGTCGCCACGAAGTCGGTCCAGTTCGAGAAGGCGCCGGTGCCCGCGCCGGGCGACCCGAAGCCGGGTGACCCGAAGCCCAAGGAGCCGGACGTGGCGCCGCCGCCGCCGGACAAGGACAATCTCTGAGCGAGGCCGCGCGAGGGCGGCCGCCGCGGCCTCAGGCCTCGGCGTCGTCCTCGTCCTTGGCCGAGCCGAGCTCGAGATCGTTGAGCGCGTCGCCGAGGCCACTCGTGGCGAAGTGGCGAGCGAACACGCTGTAGATGATGGCGTCCTGATCGGCCTCGCTGATCTCCGCGAAGCGGACGGCGATGACGGGCCGACCGGCGCCCATGCGGATGACGCGCACGACGCGGGCGATCATCGAGACGGTGCGGCGCGGGCGCATGTCCAGCGCGATGCGCACGTCGACCAGGTCCTCGGCCTCCATCGGCTCGGCGGCCAGGAACGAAGCGCCCGAGCCCGACAGGTTGAGGGTCTGCACCTCGAAGCCGGGGTCGTCGTCGGGCACGTGCGTCTGGGCCTGCAGCGCGCGCGCCTCGGCCGGGTCGCGCGTGGGCGAGCGCTTGAGCCAGATGCGCGTGTCGAGGTCGGCGCGGCGGAAGTCGCGGCGGTCGCCTTCCTTGGCCTCGCCCAGCGGCTCGACGGTCAGGCGGTCGTCGGCCACGCGCTCGCGCAGCTCGGCGCGGAGCCGCATGATGTGCTCGCCGCGCGTGTAGAGCAGCGTCACGATCTGGCCTTCCTCCCAGCGCTGGGGCTCGCTGGATGGGGCCTCGAGCGACAGCGCGATGATGTGCGCCTTGGTCACGAGCACGCGCGCCGGCAGCACCGAGATGTTGCCGTCGCAGACGGAGACCAGCGTGATCTGCTGGTCCTCGTCGGGGAGTGCGGGGAGGGGGTTCTGCCCGGTCATCGCGAGACCTCCTTCGTTCGCATGGATCGCGCGGAGCGCGCGCCCAGGCTCATTCGTCACCCGTGAGGAGCGACCTCATCTGCTTGAGCGCCTGCTTCATGCCGGCCGAGCTGTCGTTCATGGTCGAGAGCACGTCGGTGATCTGCTCGAGCGTCGGCTTGAGCTTGCCGCTGGCGTCGCCCTCGACCTCGGTCATGAGGTCGCCGAGCGTCTCGACGTTGGTGCGCCAGTCGCGCGTGATGGCGTTGATGTCCTGGTAGACGAGGTCGAGCTCGTCCTTCAGGCCATCGGCGCCGCCGGCCGCCGGCTTGGCGCTCGCCGCCGCCTTCTTGGCCGCCTCGAGCTCGCGCTCGAGCCGGCTCGTCTTCTCGCGCTCCTCGTCGAGCTGCTCGCGCATGCGCTCGAGCTTCTGCGTGGCGCGCTCGACGTCGGCCTTCAGGCTCTCGAGCTCGTCGCTCGCGCCGGCCGCGCTGTCGGCCGCCTTCTGCGCCGCATCCAGCGCGGTCTGCAGGCGGTCGACATCGTCGGCCATGGCCAGCGCGCGCGCCTCGCTCTTCTCCAGGCTCTTCTCGAGCTCGGCCGCGCGCTCGGCGAGCTCGCTGGCCTGACCCGCGTCGGCCGCGCTCGCGCGCGCCGCCTCGAGGTCGTCCTCGAGCGCCTTCACGCGCTGGGCCAGGCGGTCGGCCTCGCGCCGGGCCGCTTCGGCCTCGTGCTGCGCCGTCGCGGCCGCGCGCTTGGCCTCTTCGGTCGCCTCGCGCGCCGCCTCGAGGTCGGCGCCACCGGCGCCGGCCGCCTGGGCCGCCTCGCCGCGCGCGGCCTCGACCTCGGCGCTCAGGTTCTCGGCCTCGCGCTCGGCGCGCTTCAGGTTCTTCTCGAGCTCGGCCTGGTGGGCCTCGGCCTGGCCGAGCTTCGTCTCGTGGTCCGCGGCCCGCGACGCGGCCTCGTCGGCGCGCGCCTCGGCCGCGGCCAGGTCGGTCCGCAGCGTCGACACCTCGCCGCGCAGCTCGGCCAGCTGGACGCCCGCGGAGCCGGCCTCGCCCTCGGCCGCGCTGGCCTGGGCGCGGAGCCCGTCGACCTCGGCCTGGAGCTTCTCCAGCTGGCGCTCGAGCGTCTTCTGTCCCTGCTCGGCGAAGGCGAGCTGCGCCTCGAGCTCGGCGGCCCGGTTCTCGGCGTTGGCCTTGCCGTCGCGCACCTCGTCGAGCGCGGCCTTCAGGCTCTCGGTGGCGCTGGACACGTCGCCGGCGCTCTGGCGCTGGGTCTCGAGCTCCTCGGTGAGGCGCGCGATCTGGCGCGCGAGGCGCTTCTGCTCGCGCTCCCCGGCGTGCACCTTCTCCTCGGCCTCGTCGCCGCGAGCCTTGGCCTGGTCGGCCTCGGCGCGAGCCTGCTCGAGGTCGGCCCTGGCCTGCTCAGCTCGGCCTTCACCGACTCGGTGTCGGCGCGCAGCGACTCAGCGTCGGCGCGCAGCGACTCGGCGGTCTGATGCGTCGCGACCTCGGCGCGGGCCGCCTCGTGGGCGCCGCGGGCGGCCTCGAGCTCGGCGCGGGCAGCCTCGAGCTCGGCCTTCGCCGCCTCGAGGTCGGCCTTCAGCTGCTCGGCCTCGGCGCGCGCCGCCGAGGCATCGGCCGACGCGCTCGCCGACGAGCCCTCGACCTCGGCCTTCAGCTGCTCGATCTCGCTCGTGAGCCTGACGATCTGCTTCTCGGCCGCTTGTGGTCGCGCGCCGCCGTCTCGAGGTCGTTCGCGAGCGTGTCGCGCTCGGCCGCGAGGGCGTCCTTCTCGGACTTCAGCGCGTCGCGCTCGGAGCTCAGCGCATCGCGCTCGGAGCTCAGCGCATCGCGCTCGGGCTCAGGGCATCGCGCTCGGAGACCGCGCCGTCGCGCTCGGCGGTGGCGCCGTCGCGATCGACCTCGGCCGCTTCGAGCGCGCGCCGCACGTCGGCGACCTCGGCCTGCAGGTCCTCCAGGCTCTGGCGCAGGGTCGCGGCCTCGGCCTGGACCTCGTCGTGGCTCGCCTTCAAGGCCTCGAGGTCGGCACCCGCCGCGCTCGCGCCCGAGGCGCGGGCCTCGGCGTCGGCGCGCGCGGCTTCGAGCGCCTCCAGATCGGAAAGCGCCTTGTCGAGCTTCTGCTGGACCTCGCCGAGCTCCTTCTGCGCCTTCTTGGCCGCGGCCTCCGACTCCTTGCGGAGCGCCTTCAGGTCGGCCTTCATCTGATCGCGCTCGCCCTCGGCGGCGGCCACCGACGCGGTTGCCGTCTCGAGCTCCTGCTGCGTGACGGAGAGGGTGGCGCGCTCGCCTTCGAGCGTCGCCTCCAGCTCGGCGATGCGCTCGGCCACCCCGGCCGCGTCGGAGGCGCCGGCCTGGACCGCTTCGAGGTCGGCGCGCAGCTGGTCGGCCTCGGCGCGCGCGGCGTCGAGATCGGCCCGCGCCTGGTCGCCGTCGGCGCGGGCGTTGTCGGCCTCGGCGCGCATCGCGTCGAGCTCGGCCCGGACCTTCTCGTGCTCGGCGCGCAGCGACTCGAGCTCGCCCTCGAGGAGGGCGCGGTCGTTGGCACGGACCTCTTCGAGCGCCTGGATCTCGGCGTTGGCGTCAGCCAGATCCTGGCGCGCCTGCTCCATGGCGGCCGCGTCGCCGACGTTCTGGAGCTGCGCCTCGAGCTCGGCGATCTGCGCCTGGTAGCTCTCGGCGTCCTGGTTCCGCGCCGCCTCGAGCTCGCCGTACTGCGTCTGCCACGCCTCGTTGGCGCTGTTGGCCTCGGCCAGCGCGGCCTGCATGGCCTCGAGGTCGGCCGTCAGCTGGGCCACGGCCTCGGCGTCGCCGCCGCCACCGCCGGCCGCCTGGGCCTCGGCCAGCGCCGCCTCGAGCTCGTTCGAGCGCTGCTCCCAGCCGGCCACCGCCTCGGCATCGGCCGCGCGCGCCGCCTCGAGCTCGGCCACCTGGGCCTGCGCCGCCTCGGCCGCCGCCACCGCCTCGGACATCTGCGCCGACGCGGTCTCGTAGGCGGCCAGCGTCTCGGCCAGCTGGGTCTGCGCCGCCTCGTAGGCGGCGAGGGTCTCGCTGGCGCGCGACTCGGCCTCGGCCTGCGCGGCCTGCGCCGCGGCCAGCGCCTCGGCGTCGCCGCCGCCGCCCTCGGCCTGGGTCTGGTTCGCCGCCAGCGCCTCCTGCAGCGCGGCGTTGTCGACGCGCAGCTGCTCGACCTCGGCCCGCAGCTGCTCGAGCTCGCCGGTCATGGCGGCGACGTCGACATCGAGCGCGACCGGGGCCTCTTCGGCGGCCGGCGGCTCCTCGAACATCGAGTACTCGGTGAACTGGATCTCGAAGTTCCCGCAGAAGAACGTGTCGCCGAGGTTGAGCTCGTGCTCGTCGACGCGCTCACGGGCGTAGAACGTGCCGTTACTGCTCTTGAGGTCCATCAGCTTGTAGCCGGACCCGGTGAAGACCACCTGGCAGTGTTGGCGCGAGACCGTGCTGTTCTTGGTCTGGATGTGACAGGTCGTGGCCCGGCCGATCTTGATGATCGAATTCTCCGCGTCGATGGCGACTTCGGAGGGGGTACCATCATCCTGGGTGAACCGGAGATAGGGCATAGGGACTCGACCTGGAAGCAACGAGATGCCCGCTAGCGTCGAAGCCCGGCGCACCGAATCGCGAGCGGGCGCGACCTTATATCGAGGTCCCGAACTCGGCAAGCGACGCCCCATACCCGCTGAGCCTTGGACCCAAATGAGAGCGCTCGGACCCCGGCCGGGACCCACCCACGAAAGTTGACATAATACGACTTATCGGCGCTCCGCGTATAGCGAAGATGACGCGGCCGAACTGGGTCATTGACCTGCCGTGCGGCGGTCCTCATCCTGCGCCGCCTATGTCTTCTGCGCTCCAAGTCACGTCGAACCAGCTCTCCGATCTCGGCTGGCCCCGCATCCTCCGCGCCGTCGCCGACCGCGCCGCCACCGACCCGGGACGTGACGCGTGCCTCGCGCTGCGCTTCCTCGACGATGACGCCATGAAGCTCGCGCTGGCCCGCGTCGACGAGCTCATGAAGCTCGCCGGCCGCGGCTCCGACGTGCCGCTCGCTGGCGTCTACGACATCCGGCCGGCGCTGGATGCCGCGCGCCGCGGCGCCACGCTGGCGCCGCCCGACCTCGTCGCGGTGGCTCGCACCGCGGGTGCGCGACGGTCGCCGCGCGGCGCCACATCCTGCACCACGCCGACGTCGCGCCGCAGCTCGGCGAGCTCGCGCGTCAACTTCCTGACATCGGCCTCCTGGCCGGCGAGCTGGCCGCGACCTTCGACGAGGCCGGCCAGGTGCGGGACGACGCGAGCCCCGAGCTGGCCGCGGCGCGCGCCCGCGTGGTGAGCCTGCACCGCGCCATCAAGGATCGCCTCGACAAGTTCCTGGCCCGGCTCGACATCCGCGAGCACCTGCAGGACGTCTTCTACACCCAGCGCGAGGATCGCTACGTGGTGCCGGTGGTGGCCAGCTTCCAGCACCAGGTGCCGGGCATCATCCATGGCACCTCGAACACCGGCGAGAGCGTCTTCATCGAGCCGTCGGACTTCATCGAGGCCAACAACGCCATCAAGCTGGCCGAGTCGACGGCGCGCCTCGAGGTCGAGCGCGTGCTGCGCATCCGCTCGGAGTGGGTCGCGGCCGAGGCCGAGGATCTGACCCAGGCCTTCGTGACGCTGGTCGAGCTCGACACGCTGCAGGCGCGCGCGCGCCTCGGCAACGACCTCGACGCCGCGGTGCCGTCGTTCGCGACCGACGGCGCGCTGCGCCTCCTGCGCGCGCGGAACCCGCACCTCCTCTTGAAGGGAACGCGCGTCATCCCGAACGACGTGACCCTCGAGCCCACGCAGTCGTTCCTGGTCATCACCGGCCCGAACACCGGCGGCAAGACGGTGACGCTGTCGACGGTCGGGACGTGCGTGCTGATGGTCGCGGCCGGCATCCCCATCCCGGCCTCGCCCGAGTCGGTGCTGACGCCCTTCCGATCGTTGTATGCGCTCATCGGCGACGCGCAGGACATCGAGCGCGATCTCTCGACCTTCTCGGGCCACCTGCTGGCCATCCAGGTGGTGCTCGACGCGGCCGAGCCCGGCACGCTGGTCCTGCTCGACGAGATCATCATCGGCACCGAGCCGACCCAGGGCGCGGCGCTGGCCATCGCCGTGCTCGAGTCGCTGGCCTCGCGCGGCGCGCGCGGCCTGGTCACGACGCACTACGAGCGGCTGAAGACGCTGCCCTACGAGGACGCGCGCTTCTCCAACGCCTCGGTCGGGCTCGACCCCGACACCATGGCGCCGAGCTTCGTCCTGACGACCGGCCGGCCGGGCTCGTCGAGCCCGTTCGACATCGCGCTGCGCCTCGGCTTCTCGCCGCGCCTGGTCGAGCGCGCGCGCCACATCGCCGGCGGCCACTCGGGCCTGGCCGAGGCGCTCGAGCGGCTGCAGCAGGCCGAGGAGGAGGCGCACCGCGCCGAGCTCGCGGCGCGCGCGGCCGAGCAGAAGCTCGAGGCCGAGAAGGTGCGCCTCGAGATCGAGCGCGCACGGCTCCGGCGCGAGGCGCGCGCCGAGATCGAGCTGCTCTACGCCGAGGCGCGGGCCGAGATCCGCGCGGCCACGGCGCTCATCCGCGAGCGGCAGCAGGGCCTGGCGCAAGGCGGCGCGCGCGACGCGGCGGCGCTGGCCGATGACCAGCGCGCGCTGTCGAAGGTGCAGGATCGGCTGCGCGCCACCCTGCCCGCGCCCGAGGTCGACGAGGAAGCGCCGCGGCACGTGAAGCCGAAGAGCGACGTGCCCCACGACGGAGGCGACCTCGAGGCGAGCGCCATCCGCGTCGGCCTGCCGGTGTGGGTGCGGCCGCTGTCGCAGCCGGGCGACGTGCAGGAGCTGCGCGGCGACAAGGCCATCGTCCAGATCGGCGCGCTCAAGACGACAGTGGCGCTGGTCGACCTCGGGCGCCTCGGCGGCCCACGCGCGCCGCGCGTCGAGCAGACGCCGAAGGCGCAGCTCGTGGTGAAGGGCCGGCGCGCGCCCGAGCTGCCCGACGACGACGAGCGCGTGCCGCCGCTCCAGACGCCCGACGTCACGGCCGACCTCCGCGGCGTGCGGCGCGACGAGGTGCAGGAGCGCGTCGAGCCGGTGCTCGACCGCGTCTACCGCGATCACGGCGAGGCCATCTGGATCATCCACGGCCACGGCACCGGCGCGCTGCGCGACGAGGTGCGCGAGCTCCTGGCGCGCTCGCCATACGTGCTGGGCTATCGCCGCGGGCGACGCCACGAGGGCGGCGACGGCGTGACCATCGCGTTCCTCATGCGCGAATGAGTCGATCGGATGGCCTCGCTCCGGCCGCCCTCATCCGTCTTCTTCCTGCGGCTCGCGCTTTTCGCGCGAGCCTCCGTCCAGAAGACGGGGCGGCCTGCGCTCGGGGGCCGTGCATGGTTCGCTGCGCGCCATGCGGCGCTCCGCTCACCGAAGTGAGCCAGATGCGACTCCGACATTTTAGACAGCCTTGAGTCAGTCGCTGCTCGGCAGGTCGCCGAGCAGCGCGATGCGCGCCTCGGCGGCCGGCGGGCGCGTGAGCGACAGCTCGTCGGCGCGGGCGCGGGCCCAGGGCGAGGAAGCCCTGCAGCTCGGCCGGGTCGACGCGGCCGGCCTCGGTCTCGAGGCGCGTGGCGAGCATCTTCGGCGGCAGCCGATCGGCCGCGCGTTCGGCGTCGAGGCCGGCGAACGGCAGGCTCACGTGGGCGCGGAAGACGCCGATGACGTCGGCCATCGGGCTATTGAGCTCGCCGGATCCTTCAGCGCCTGGAAGAGCGGCGCCGGCGCGTCGAACCAGGCCTTGGTCTCGTAGAGCGTCGCCAGATCTTGATCATCGGCCAGCACCACCAGCACCGGCTGGCGCGGGAGCCGCGCCGACAGCGGCAGCGCGGCCCGCACCGGCAGGAGGGAGCCGAGCCAGCGCGCCAGCACCCGCCGCGCGGCGACACCCAGGCCGGGCGCGTCTCGGGGTCGAGCGTGGCCTTGGCCAGCTCGGCCACCGCGGCGAGCCAGCGCGAGAGCCGCAGCGCGTCCAGCTCCTCGCCCTCGCCGGCGTCGTCGAGGAGGAGCGTGCCGTAGAGGTTGAAGAGCAGCCGCTGGCGCAGGTCCTCGCTGTCGACCGCGCCTGCGGAGCATCCTCGCCGTCGGTCGTCGCGAGGTGCGTCGGCGGGTGGTTGGCCGCGCGCTCGGCCGCGCCGACCAGCCACTCGTGGCTCTCGGGCAGCGCGCTCGCGACCGCGGCGAAGCGCTCGAGGTCGTGGGCCAGGATCGACGAGATGGCGGTGCGCACGGCCAGCGCCGAGTCCTCGCCCAGGCTCACCGTGCCGAGCCGGCTCAGCGCGCGACGATGCAGCCCGAGGCGCGCCAGCGCTTCGGCCCCGGCCAGCACCGCCTGGCGCCAGCCGCGCTCGCGGGCCAGCGCGCCGTCGGCCAGCGCCAGCGCCAGCAGCGCGTCGTCCATCTCGAGGAAGGACCACGACAGTTCGAGCAGCGGCTGCCCCTGGCTCGTCGCGGCCGCCTGGTCGAAGCTCGTCGCCAGCGCCTCGTCACCGAGCGCGCGCAGCACGCTGGCGGCGCGCCGCAGCACGCGCGGATCGGTCGGCGCGCGCAGGAGCAGCTCGCGCATGGCCGGCACCGACGCCTCGGCGCCGCGCGCGGCGACCTCCTGATCGAACGCCACCAGCGCGCCCTGGAGCGGGTCGACCGGGACCGGCTGGACCGGCGGGCCGGGCTCGGCCGGCGCGGACGCGAGGCTCGCGGCCCATGCCGGATCGAGGCCCGGGTCACGCGGCGCGTCGCCCTTGCCCCACAGTCGCTTCAGTCCCTTCCACACGCCGCCTATCCTTCACGGATCCCGGCGCGGCGCAAGCGCCACGACTCGGCCGAGCAGCGAGGCCGGGGCCGCGAGCCGGCCCGCGGCAGAATCAGAAGGTCCCGCCCATGGTGCCGCCCTGGCCGCCCGTGAGCGGCTTCGATCCGCCGCTGTGGGTCCCGCTGCTGCCCTTCTTGAGGGTCGCCGTCGTCTCGATGTCGGCCACCGTGCCCAGCGTGATCGGGTACGGCTGATAGCCCTTGAGCTGGACGCTCAGCTTGAGCGTGCCGCTGTCCTTCTCGCGCGAGAACGCGAGCGGCGTCTTGCCGAGCAGCGTCTCGCCGTCGAACACGTCGGCGCCGGTCGGCGAGCTATCGAGCTTGATGGTCACCTTCTGCGGCTCCACCACCACCGGCGGCGCGACCACCACCGGGGCCCCCTGCTGCGGCATGGCCAGACCTCGGTCGGCCGCGACGCCCGCGGCCTCACCGGCCACGAGGCCAGCCCGCACTGGCACCGGCGCGATGCGCTCCGGCCCGCCATTGCTGGCCGGCGTCACTGGCGTCGCGGCGGGCTCGCCCGCCTCACCGGCGCCTTCGCCCCGCCCTGCTCGCCGAGCTTCGCCACCGTAGGCGCCTTCTCGGCGACCTCGTGCGGCAGCGGCCCGGCCTTGGCGTTCTCGTCGCCGCCCGACAGCGCCACGCCGACGAGCGCCCCGCCCGCAGCCAGCACGAGCAGCATCGCGAAGAGCCAGGCGCGGCTCTTCTTCTTCTCGGTCATCGGCGCCACGAGGAGCGGCGGCGGCAGCACCACCGGCGCGAGGCCGGTCTTCTCCGACGAGGCCATGCGCTCGTTGGTGTCGTCCCGGCGCTTGCGCGGCAGGTTCGGGTCGTTCACCGAGGTGATGGGGCCCACCAGCGGCGTGCCCATGGCCGCGTGCAGGAGGGACTTCGCCTCCTCGCAGGTGGCGGGCCGCTGCTCGGGCTTCTTCGCCAGCATCTTGTCGAGGACATCCTGGATGCCCTGCGGGATCTGGATCTGCGTGCGCTGGTAGACGTTCGGCGACGGCTCGTTGATGTGCTTGAGCATCACCTCCATCGGGGTGTCGCCCTCGAACGGCTTCTCGTTCGTCAGCATCTCGTAGGTCAGGACCCCCAGCGCGTAGATGTCGCTGCGCCCGTCGATCTCCTTCCCCATCGCCTGCTCGGGCGACATGTAGGACGGCGTGCCGCAGATCATGCCGGTCGCGGTCGCCTGCGTGGTGGCCTCGTCGCCGGCCATCTTGGCGATGCCGAAGTCAAGGACCTTGACGAAGAACTGGTTGCCGACCTTCTGCTCGATGAAGATGTTCTCGGGCTTCAGGTCGCGGTGGGTGATGCCCTGGCGGTGCGCCTCGGCCAGCGAGTCGCAGATCTGCGAGACGATGTGGATGGAGAGCTCGACCGAGAGGGCGCCGTCGGAGTCGAGGATGTCGGCCAGCGGGCGGCCCGAGAGCCGCTCCATGACGAGGTAGAGCAGGCCGTCGTTGGACTGGCCGAAGTCGTAGACGGTGATGGTGTTCGGGTGCGCGAGCTTCGAGGCGGCGCGCGCCTCGCGCAGGAAGCGCTTGATGGCCTGGCGGTTCTGCGAGAACTCGCGGCGCAGGACCTTGATGGCGACCTCGCGGCCCATGGTCGCCTGCTCGGCCAGGTAGACCGAGCCCATGCCGCCCTCGCCGAGCTTGGAGATGAGCGTGTACTTCGAGTCGAGCACGTGACCGACGAGGCTCGGCTCCTCCGACAGGAGGACCAACCGCTCGCCGTCGAGCTCGCAGTTCACCGCGTCTTCCCCATAAACGCGGCTGCAGGCCGGGCAGAACTTCTCCATGGCGGTCAGGCTCCTCGCGGCTTTGCGGCGCTTCGACTCCCCCGTCTCTACGGTCGAACCCGCGGAGGGTGATAATCAGAGGTAGTCTAACGTCCTCGGGTCGCGCTGGTCAATCGAGGGGCTCGGCTCCACGGGCAGGTCCGAGCCCCGGCATCGTCGAGCTCTTCCCCGAGTCCGACGCCGCCGTCGAAGATTCCGCACCGGCTGCGGGCCACCGCCCGCTCGGACGCGGGCCCGGCGGTGTAACCGTCCGGAGAAGCGAACCCGGCGCCCAGCCCGAACCGCGACCCGCCTACCGACCCGGCCGAGCCGGCCCGACGCGACGACCTAGCCGCACTGACCGCGCTGGCGCAGCCAGGCGTCGCAGAGGACGAGCGCGAGCATGCTCTCGACGATGACCACGGCGCGCGGCAGGACGCAGGGATCGTGGCGGCCCTTGGCCGCGAAGGTCGCCGGCTCGCCGGCCGCGGTCACCGTCTCCTGCGGCTGGAAGTGGGTCGCGACCGGCTTGAAGGCGACCCGCAGCGCGATGGGCATGCCGTTGGAGATGCCCCCTGGATGCCGCCCGAGTGGTTGGTGCGCGCGCGGACGCGGCCGAGCTCATCCTTATAAAATGGGTCGTTGTGAGCGCTGCCGCGCATGGCGATGCCGCCGAAGCCGCTGCCCGACTCGAAGCCCTTGGCCGCCGGCAGCGACAGCAGGCGGCCTTGCCGAGGTCGGCCTCGAGCTTGTCGAACACCGGGTCGCCCCACCCCGCCGGCACGTGCGCGCGACCGCGCCGATGACGCCGCCGATGGTGTCGCCGGCCTTCCGCACCTCCTCGATGAGCGCGGTCATGGCGGTCGCGGCCGCGGCGTCCGGGCACTGCACGTCGTTCGCGAGGACGTCGGCCAGCGCGACGCGGTCGGGGTCGACGCTGGCGCGGAGGTCGCCCACCTGCTCGACCCAGGCGACGATCTCGATGCCGTGGGCCTCGTGGAGGAGCTTCCGCGCGATGGCGCCGGCCGCGACGCGCGCCGCCGTCTCGCGCGCCGACGCGCGCCCGCCGCCCGAGCGCGCGCGGTGGCCGTACTTGGCCTGGTAGGTGTAGTCGGCGTGCGACGGGCGGAAGAGGTCGGCCATGCCGTCGTAGGCCTTGGGCCGCTGGTCGGTGTTCGATGACCAGCGCGATGGGCGTCCCGGTCGTCAGGCCGCCGTCGACACCGGAAAGGATCTTGACCTTGTCCTCCTCGGCGCGCGCGCTCATGAGCCGGTTCCGACCCGGGCGGCGGCGGTCGAGGTCGGGCTGGAGGTCGGCCTCGGTGAGCGCCAGGCGCGGCGGACAGCCGTCGACGATGGCGCCCAGCGCCGGGCCGTGGCTCTCGCCGAAGGTGGTCACGCGGAAGAGGCGGCCGAAGGTGTTGCCCGACATCGCGTCAGCCCTCCCGGGCGATCAGTTGAGCCAGGTGGCGACGACGACGAGCGCCGCGCCGGCGGCGACGAGCGCCGTCGCCGGCGTGCGCGCGCGGCTCTGGTCGAGGCGGCGGATGCGCCACACCAGGCCGGCCACGACGCCGCCGGCGGCGCCGCCGAGCGAGCCCACCGAGGCGCCCACCGGGAAGGCCGCGAAGGTGCCGGCGACGACGGCGACGGCGAAGCCGAAGAGCGCGAGGAAGGGCAGCGAGAAGTCCGGCCGCGGGAGCGACGGGAGGTCGGGGGCGGCGTCGGCGGCGGGCGCGGGCCGGTCGGCGAAGAGCGGCAGCGCCAGCGCACCGAGGAGAGCGCCGACCAGCGTCATGAGCGCCCACACGTGCCAGCGCCCGTCGGCAACGCCGCTCCAGCTCTGGGCGAAGCCGCCGGCCGGGCCGGTCGCGGCGCCGATGGCCAGCCCCAGGCCGCGCACGTCGCGCGTCGGGCCGAGCGCGCTCATGCCGAGGCGCTGCCGGGCGCGCGGCCGGCGGGGCGCGCCGATTCGCCCTTGGCCGCGAGGTAGTCGCCGATGCCGACCGAGAGCTGGCGGAAGTTGGGCAGCATGTAGCCCAGGATGATCGACTCGAGCTTCGGCGCCATCTTGAGGCCGAGGAACTTCGGGATGGCCGGCAGCTTGTCGCCGAAGACCACGAAGTCGCCGGCGATGACGCAGCGCGTGCGCGTCTCGGGGGCGTCGGGGTGCGGCTCGAAGAGGTTGATGCCCGAGCAGCTCGAGTACTTCGAGTGGCTCGACACGATGCGCCACTCGCAGAGCCAGCGGTCGGGGTACCAGGTGGCGTGGTCGGTCCAGGCCAGCGAGTTCTTCGACACGAAGGGCCGCATGAGCGCCGGCACCGACTTGGCCGTGCCCTGCCAGCGGCGCTGCGTGACGATGCTGCCGTCGGGGCGCTCGTCGAAGACCTCGGTCTTGATCTCGGAGACGTTGTCCATGAACGGCACGAGCTCTTCCAGGTGCCAGATCATGGACCCCAGGACGCCGGTGGCCGGGTACTCGATGCTCGTGGTCTCTTCGAAGCGCATCGCGCGGTCCTCTCCCGAGTGGGCTCAGCTCACGACGAAGTTCACGAGCTTGTCGGGGACGATGATGACCTTGCGCACCGTCTGCGCCTCGAGCATCTCGGCGATGCGCGGCTGGGCGCGCGCGAGCGCCTCGAGGACCGGCTGCGACGTGCCCTTCTCGACCTCCATGCGCGAGCGGATCTTGCCGTTCACCTGCACCACGACCTCGACCTGGCTCTCGAGGGTGAGCGCCGGATCCCAGGTCGGCCACGGCGCGCGCGCCAGCGACTCGGGGTGGCCGAGCTGCGACCAGAGCTCCTCCGCGATGTGCGGCGCGAACGGGCTCAGGCACAGGACGAGCGCCTCCATGGCGGCGCGCGGCACCAGCTCGAGCTTGCCGAGGTGGTTCGAGAGCACCATCAGCGCCGAGATGGCGGTGTTGAAGCGCAGGTTCTCGATGTCGTCGCTGACCTTGGCGATGGCCTTGTGGACGGCGCGCGTGGTGTCGGCGTCCATGGCCGTCGAAGCGTCGGGCGCGACCTTCAGGCCGAGTCGCCACACCTTGTCGAGGAAGCGCGCGATGCCGACGATGTCCTTCGTCTGCCAAGGCTTCACGGCCTCGAGCGGGCCCATGAACATCTCGTAGAGGCGCATGGCGTCGGCGCCGAACTCGCGCACGATGTCGTCGGGGTTGACGACGTTGCCGCGCGACTTCGACATCTTCTGGCCGTCGGAGCCGAGGATCATGCCCTGGTTGACGAGCTTCTGGAACGGCTCGATGCAGGGCACGAGGCCGACGTCGTAGAGCACCTTGTGCCAGAAGCGCGCGTAGAGGAGGTGCAGCACCGCGTGCTCGGCGCCGCCCACGTAGATGTCGACCGGCAGCCAGTAGTCGGCCTTCTGCTTGGCGAAGGCGGCGGCGTCGTTGTGGGGGTCCATGTAGCGGAGGTAGTACCAGCACGAGCCGGCCCACTGCGGCATGGTGTTGGTCTCGCGCTTGGCCGGGCGGCCGCTCGTCGGGTCGACGGTGTTGACCCAGTCGGTGAGCGTCGCGAGCGGGCTCTCGGTGGTGCCCGACGGCTGGTAGCTCGCGACCTCGGGCAAGGTCAGCGGCAGCGCGTCGTGCGGCAGCGCGACGGTCGTGCCGTCCTCGAGGTGCAGCATCGGGATGGGCTCGCCCCAGTACCGCTGGCGCGAGAAGAGCCAGTCGCGCAGGCGATAGTTGACCGCCGTCTTCCCCTGCCCTCGCGCATCGAGGTCGGCGGCGACCTTGCGCTTGAACTCGGCCGTCGTGAGGCCGTCGTAGGGGCCGGAGTTGACGGCGATGCCCTCCTCGGCCCAGGCCGACGCGCTGATGTCGGCGGGCGTTCCGTCGAGCTGGGCGACGACCGGCACGATGGGGAGACCCATCGTCCGGGCGAACTCCCAGTCGCGCTGGTCGTGCGCCGGCACGGCCATGATGGCGCCGGTGCCGTAGGACACGAGCACGTAGTCGGCGATCCAGATGGGGATGGTCTTGCCGTTCACCGGATTGATGGCGTGGCCGCCGGTGAAGACGCCGGTCTTCTCCTTCGCGAGCTCGGTGCGATCGAAGTCGGACTTCGACGAGGAGGTCGCGACGTAGGCCTCGACGGCCGCCTTCTGGGCGGGCGTCGTGACCTTGGCGACGAGCGGGTGCTCGGGCGCGAGCACGAGGTAGGTGGCGCCGAAGAGGGTGTCGGGGCGCGTCGTGTAGATGCGCACCTTCTGGCCGGGCTCGACGCCGGGCCCCTCGACGGCGAAGTCGACCTCGGCGCCCTCGGAGCGGCCGATCCAGTGGCGCTGCATGGCCTTGATCGACTCGGGCCAGTCGAGGGTCTCGAGGTCGTTCAGGAGCCGCTCGGCGTAGACGGTGATGCGCAGCATCCACTGGCGCATCGGCATGCGCACGACGGGGTGGCCGCCGCGCTCCGACTTGCCGTCCTTCACCTCTTCGTTGGCCAGCACGGTGCCGAGAGCGGGGCACCAGTTCACGGGGATCTCGGCCTGGTAGGCCAGCCCGAGCCGGTGCAGCTCGAGGAAGATCCACTGCGTCCAGCGGTAGTACTTCGGGTCGGTGGTGTCGACCTCGCGGTCCCAGTCGTAGCCGAGACCGAGGCGGCGGATCTGGCGTCGGAAGGTGTCGATGTTGACGCGCGTGGTGGCGGCCGGGTGCGTGCCGGTGGCCAGCGCGTGCTGCTCGGCGGGCAGCCCGAAGGCGTCCCAGCCCATCGGGTGCAGCACGTTGAAGCCCTTCATGCGCTTCATGCGCGAGAGGATGTCGGTGGCGGTGTAGCCCTCGGGGTGGCCGACGTGGAGGCCCGCGCCCGACGGGTACGGGAACATGTCGAGCGCGTAGAACTTGGGCTTGCCGGCCGCGGCCGGGTCCTCGGGGTCGAGCGCGCGGAAGGTCTTCTCCGCGAGCCAGCGTGCCTGCCACTTCGGCTCGACCTCGGCGTGGGGATAACCCTTGGGCTCGGTGTCGGTGCTGGGCGGTGTCGTCGTCATGTCGGGGCGCCTCCGGACCGCGCCATATGCCTGATTCGCGAGGGCTCGTCCATCTTGCGATGCGCCGCGACGAGCGTCCGGCGCCGCGTCACAACGAGGCCTTTCCCGCTGACGGGGCGCCTGCTAAGGTCCGGGCGATGTTTCCGCGCTGGGCTCAAGGTCAGATCGAGGTCATCTGCGGGCCGATGTTCTCGGGCAAGACCGAAGAGCTCATCCGCCGGCTGCGCCGTGCCCGCATCGCGCGGCAGCGCATCCAGGTGTTCAAGCCGGCGCTGGACGCGCGCTTCGGGACCGACGCCGTCGTGTCGCACACGCAGGACCGCTTCGACGCCAAGGTGCTCAGCGGGTCGGCAGACCTCCTGAAGGCGGTGGACGACCGCACCGACGTGGTCGGCGTCGACGAGGTCCAGTTCTTCGACCCGGGCATCGTCGAGGTGCTCGAGACGCTGGCCAACCGCGGCGTGCGCGTCATCGCGGCCGGGCTCGACCAGGACTACCTCGGTCGCCCGTTCGAGCCGATGCCGCAGATCATGGCCGTGGCCGAGGTCGTCACCAAGACGCTGGCCGTGTGCGTGCGCTGCGGCGCGCCGGCCGGCCGCTCGCAGCGGCTCACCTCGAGCGAGGGCCGCGTCCTGGTCGGGGCGGCCGAGAGCTACGAGCCGCGCTGCCGGCGCTGCTTCGAGCCCGACCTGTCGCGTCAGCTCGACTTCGAGCTGCCGGTGGGAGGTGGCTCGTGACGCGTGCGCTGTCGTTGGTCGCTGCCCTCGTCGCGGTCATGGCCGGCGCGTCGGCCCGCGCGGCCGAGGTCGACGACTATCCCAAGGCCATCGCGACCGAGTACTCGGGCGGCCGCATCGGCAGCGCGGTGGTGCTGTGCGAGGAGGCCGAGCGGGCGCAGAAGCTGAGCGACGACGCCACCAAGCAGACCTGCGCGCAGGCCATGGTCGTGGTCGGCGACAAGCTGCTCGCGGCCGGCTCGCCCGAGAACGCCAAGAAGCGCTGGCTCCAGGCGGCGTCGCTCGACCCGCGCCTGCTCGACGACCCGGCGTTCGCGAAGAAGCTCGCGTCGGTGCCGGTCGACGTGAAGCCGCCGGACGTGAAGCCGCCGGACGTGAAGCCTCCCGATGTGACGCCGCCGGACATCAAGCCGCCCGACATCAAGCCGCCGGAGGTGAAGCCGCTGAAGCCGGTCGTGGTCGCGCCGCCCAAGGGCCCGCCGGGGGACGCCGGTCCGCGCTGGAGCCGCTCGCTCGGGCTCGGGCTGTCGGTCGGCTTCGACGGCGTGCTGGCGGCCGACGTCGGCTGGCTCGTCGACGAGCAGTGGCTGGTCGAGGTCGCGCTCGGCATCATCTATCCGACGGCCGACGTGCGCTTCCGCTGGCTCGGGCTCAAGCGCTGCCTCACACCGTACGTCGGCGCCGGGCTCATCGTACCGTTCGGTGCGACCGACCGCTTCGACCTCGACATCGGCAGCTTCCGCGCGCTCTACGAGCTCGGCGAGGCGCTGCACATCGACATCGGCCTCGCCTACACGCCGGTCCATCGCCTCGACATCTATCTCGGCATCGCCTTCCTGACGCCGTTCGACCAGGACCATCCCGACACGGTGATGTTCTTCCCGCAGCTGTCGGGCGGCGTGAGCTGGTACTTCTGAGGTCGTCGGGGAGCGCGGCATGGAGCGATTCAGAGCGCCCCTCGTCCCGGTCCCGCATGGCGGGCAGTACGTGGTCGTGCCGCCCGAGGTCGCGCTCGCCGCGGGCCTGAGGCACGGGCTGCGCGTGCGCGGCACGGTCGACGGCGCGGCGTACCGGAGCTCGCTCATGATGTACGGCGGCGTCTTCCACCTGGGCCTCCACAAGGCGGTCCTGGCCGCCTGTGGCGCGGGTCCGGAGGCCGTCGTCGAGGTTGCCATCGAGGCCGACGACGCGCCGCTCCTGACCGACGAGGCGCCGCCCGAGCTGGCGGCGGCGCTCGCGACCAACGCGCTGGCGCAGGCGGGCTACGAGGGCATCGCGCCGTCGCATCGGCGCGAGCACGTGAAGGCCATCATCGATGCCAAGCGGCCTCGAGACGCGCGCCAAGCGGGTCGCGGCGGCGCTCGAGGCGTTCGAGCAGAAGGGCCGCGCGCTGGCGCAGAAGGCGGCGGTGAAGCGGCTCGACGAAGCCTTCGAAGAAGGCGACCGACGCGACGACGAAGCCGCGACGGTAGGGCTCAGGGCGCGGCCCGATCGACGACGTCGCGGTGGATGCTCTTCGGCCAGCGGGCGCGGAACGCGTCGGCGGCGCTGCGCGCGTCGGCGGCGCGACCCGAGGCGGCGAGCGCGCGGATGCGCAGGACCTCGCGCTCTTCGGCGAGCGCGCCGCGAGCGAAGCGGCGGGCATGGTCGTTGGCCGCGCCAGGGCGCCGGTCGCGTCGCCGCGGGTGAGCAGGCGTTGCGCGCGCTCGAGCAGGAGGCGCTCGGCGTCGACGTCGTCGACGCGGCGCGCCGGGGCGGTCGTGGGCAGTGACGTCGGCGGGGACGCGGCAAGTGGACGCGGACGGGGTCGGAATGGCCTCGCCGCCAGCGCCTGCGCGGCCCCGCGGGGTCTCGCCCCCTGGGGTCAGGACTACTTCTTTTCTCATTTTCCCGGTGTCGCCCCCTGGGGTCAGGACTACTTCTTTTCTCATTTTCTCGTCGCCGCTCGACGGCACCGCGACGCTCGCGGTCGCAGCCGTCGGCGACGGCGACGGGCCCGAGCGCGTCGCGAGCACGGCGACGGCGATCACCGCGGCCGCGCCGAGGGCGCTCGCGAGGCCCATGCGCAGCGCGAGCCCGCCGCCGCCTCCGCCGCCGCCACCGCCGCTCGCGACCGTCTCGGCGATGCGCGCGCGCAGCGCGTCGGCGAACGCGGGCGTGACCGGCGGCACGGGCTGCTCGGCGCGACCGCGCGCGCGAGCCGATCGGATTCGGGGACGTCGGTCATCGTCGCCTCTCTTCGCGCGAGGGCGTGAACGTCGCGGCCAGGTGCTGGCGCGCCAGCCTGAGCCGCGAGTAGCAGGTGTTGAGCGGCACCCCGAGCGCGTGCGCGACCTCGGGCACCGGCGTCTCGTCGATGGCCACCGCGATGAACACCGCGCGCTGCTCGAGCGGCAGCTCGGCCAGGGCGCGCAGGAGCTCGTCGCGCAGCTGCCCGTCCTCCGCGGCGACGTCGGCCGTGAGCCCCGGGGCGTCGGCCCGCGACTCGAGCACCGACTCCATGGCCGGACCCGCGACCGGCCGCTCGCGCCGGTGCGACGCGCGCCGCCGATAGGCCGCCATCACCCGCACCGCGATGCCGAAGAGCCAGGGCCGGAGCGGCCGCGCGGCATCGAAGCTCGGGAGCTGCCGATGCACGACCACGAACAGATCGTGGGCCAGGTCCTCGAGGTCGGGCTCGCGCGCGCCGAGCCGACGGAAGGTGCGCGCCACCCAGTCGACCTGGCTGCGATACAGCGCGTCGAACGCGGCCGGGTCGGTCGGCGTCGCGGGGACCTTCTTGGCGAAGAGGCTCACGGGGCTATTTGCTCGCGGTCGATCGAATCCGTCATCGCGGCTCGATCACAGCGTCGCGACGAGCGCCAGGCCCACGCCGAGCGCGGTCGTCCAGGTCCACGCCGTCGCGCCCGACACGGCCAGCCAGCGCCCGAGCAGCGGCCAGGTGACGTCGGTCGTGAGGCGCAGCACGAGCGTCGGGTTCAGAGGCAGCGCCACGCCCGCGCGCAGCCCGAACGCCAGCCACGGTCGGACGTCGGTGCCCGCGCGGGTGAAGCCCGAGCCGCTGAAGGTCACCGCCCCGAGCGCGACCAGCGGCCCGACGGTCAGCGCCTTCCACGCCAGCGCGGGCGCAAGCCGGAGCTCGACGCGACCGACAGCGACGTCGCCCGCCGCGAGGGCGAGCCGCCCTGCCCCGCCGACGACCTCGAGCCCCAGGCACCACGGTCGCATGCGCCACTCGACGCCCGCGCGCGCGAGGCCGCTCGCAAGGATGGCCCCGCCCCAGCCCAGGCCGAGCTCGGCGCCGCCCGCGACCGCTACGACATCGACCGCGTGCGTCGTCCTCGGGCGCACGACCTCTCTGGCCGGCGGCGTCGGCTCGACCTCGGCTCGGACGCGATGGGCGTCGTCGTCGAGCCCGCGGCGGAGATCGGGCAGCGCGACCGGGAGCGCCTCGATGGCGACCACGAGGGCCAACGCGACGCGCGCCGCGAGGCGCGCGCAGCCCGGTCCGCGATCGTCGAGGGCGCGCTCACCGCCGCTGCCGAGCGCGGCGGCGCGCGCGATGGTCGCCGTGAAGCCACCGCCCGGCACCCTCGCGAAGCGCACCGCGAGCCGCTCCGCGCCGCCTTCGTCGAACGGGTCGCGCCCGAGCTCGCCGACCACCTTGGCGCGAAGCCCGGCGGCGTCGGGGCAGCGCTCCGCGCCCTGCGTGCGCTCGACCGTCAGCGCGACGCGCGGCTCCGACGCCCGCGCGTGTCCTCCGCACGCCAGGGCGACCGCGATCAGGCTCACGGCGGCGCGCCCGCCCGTCAACGCCCGGCCATCAGCGCGTCGGCGCGCAGCGGATCGCGGGTCGGCCGTCGACGCCGTAGACCTTGCCGATGACCGGCCCCTCCGCGCTCCCCTGCGTGACCTCCGCGGCCTCCCACAGGCAGCCGGGCTCGAGCGGTCCGGGGCTGAGGCTGAAGACCGTCTCGCCGTCCAGGCTGACGACCAGCGTCGGCGTCGCCGGGCCATAGCCGGCGTCGTCGAAGTAGTGCACGCCGATGCGATAGGTCCGGTCGAGCGGCGGCGGGACGAAGCGCAGCGTCTCGGGCCCGGTGCCGTCGGTCGAGTCGGCATCGAGGGTCGGGCTCTGCTCGGGGTCGAGCATGTCGTCCCAGACCGGCCGCGGGTTCTGCCAGAAGCAGTCGTAGAGCGGGTCGAACCACGGCCCGCCGATGCCCGCGCACAGGTCGGACTGGCACTCCGACGACGCGGCTGGGTGCACGAAGTGCAGGTCGAGGTCGCCACCCGCGGGGAAGGCCCCCTCGGGGGCGCCGGGCGTATGCCACGTCAGCTCGACGCCGACGTGATGGCCGCGGTTCTCCCCGCCGTGGAGCTCGACCACGGCGAGCTCGGTGCGACCGCCGTCGCTGCGGTCGCCGAAGAAGCGGAGCGTGGAGCTCACGCGAGCAGGCGTCAGCGGCGCGAACGCGACGGTGACCTCCTTGGCCTGGCCCGGGGCGAGCGGGCCGGGCAGCATGCCGTGGACGTAGAAGCCGGCTTCCTCGATCTCCGCAGCGTTGAGGTCGACCGCCATGTCGCCGCAGTTGGTGACCACGACGACCATCGTGTGCGTCTCGCCGACGGGCGTGATGCCGAACTCCAGGACGCTCGGGACAGCCCGCGCGCACGCCGCGCTCGGGCCCGCGGCGTCGGCCGCGTCTCCCTCGCCAGCCTCGAGCCGAGACCCACTGCCCGTGCCGCCGCTGTCGGCACCCCCAGCCGCGGTCCCGCTCGCAGCGCTGTCCTCGCCACCTCGGGCGTGGGGGTCGCCGAGGTCGACCGGCGCCTGCAGGCACCCGCTCACCCCGGCCGCCGCCGAGCCCACCGCCGCCATCGCCGTCATCGCCGTCATCCACGCGCGCATCGCAAACCCCTCGTACCACGGGGGCGGCGCACGCGGCACCGCCCGGTCCGACAGCGTTTGCTCGCGGCGCGCCGAATCCGTCAGGGCAGCTTTCGGATGATCCGTCAGCCCGAGTCGCCGCCCGACGGCGCAGCCGCGCTGAAGAGCGATTTCGCCTCGGCGCGCCACTCGGCCTGCGCCTTGGCCATCTTCTCGAGCTGCTCGATCGACGGCTCGGGCGGCTCGTCGCCGCTGGCGACGATCTCGCGGAAGAGCATGCCCGACGCCTCGCTCTCGCGCCGGCAGGCCGCGACCAGGTGCGCCATCGAGATGAAGCCGCCGTCGGCGGCCGCGCGGTAGGCGGCGCGCAGGATCGAGTTCTTGATGTTGCCGCCGGCGAACTCGTAGGTCCGGGCCAGCGCGTCGAAGTCGACGTCGGGGCCGACCGGGGCCTCCCTGGGCATGAGCGTCTTCCAGATGCGCAGGCGCTCGGCGTGCGTCGGCTTGGGGAACGTCACGCGATACTGGATGCGGCGCTTGAGCGCGTCGTCGAGCCCGCCGAAGAGGTTGGTCGTCAGGATGACGATGCCGTCGAAGCGCTCGACCTCTTGCAAAAGCAAGTTGACTTCCTGATTGGCGAAGCGGTCGTTGCTGCTCGTGACCTCGGTGCGCTTGGCGAAGAGCGAGTCGGCCTCGTCGAAGAGCAGCATGGCCTGCGTCGCCTTCGCGCGGCTGAAGATCTGGGCGATGTTCTTCTCGGTCTCGCCGATCCACTTGCTCATCACGTTGGCGACGTTGATTCGGTAGACCGCCTTGTCGATCGCCGAGGCCATGATCTCGGCGCACAGCGTCTTGCCCGTGCCCGGCGGCCCGTCGAAGAGCACGCAGATGCCCTTGCCGGTCACGAGGCGCCGCCCGAAGCCCCACTTGTTCTGCACGTACTCCTTGTTCTTGCAGGCCTGGATGACCTCCTCGACCTTGGCCCGCTCCGACGGCGGCAAGACCAGGTCACCGAGCGTCAGCGTGATCTTCGACTTGTGGGCGAGGTCCTCGAGGTTGAACTTGAGCTGGCTCTCGGCCGCCTGGCGCAGCGTCGCCATGTCGAGCACCGGGTTCCGCGGGTCCTTGTCGATGGCGCGGTTCAGTGCCACCAGCACGGCGTTCTTGATGGCGCCGCCCGGGAACGCGAAGAGCGACGCCAGCATCGGCAGGTCGACGTCCTCGGCCAGCGGCGCCTCGGGCGGCAGGTGCAGCTCCCAGATCTGCAGGCGGTCCTCCGACTCCGGCACGTCGAAGTCGAGGCGATAGACGATGCGCCGATCCATGGCGTCGTCGATCTGCGCCGGCGTGTTGGTCGCGAGGATGCAGATGCCCTCGAAGCGCTCGAGCTCGGAGAGCAGGAATGCGAGCTTCGAGGAGCGCTTCGAGAAGAGGTTCTCGCACTCGTCGAAGAAGACGATGGCGTCGGCGAACGCGGCCTCGCGGAAGAGCCCGAGCACCAGCGGCTCGACCGCGTCCTGCGTCTCGGCCAGGCGATCGGCGTACACGCGCAAGAGCGGCTTCCCGAGCGCGTTCGCGAGCGCGCGCGCGAGCAGCGTCTTGCCGGTGCCGGGCGGGCCGGCGAAGAGCAGCGTCACGCCGCGGCCGTACGGGATGGCGCGCGCGAAGCCGAGCCGCCGCACCGCGTCGCGATAGGCGTCGTGGTGACGCACGAGCGACATCACCTCGCGCCGCTTGCTCTCCGGCAGGATGACGCTCTCGAGCGGGATGGGCATGGTCTCGAGCGCGCAGAACGGGCGCACGCGCTCGTCGAGGCGCGGCCAGCCCAAGAGACGATCGATGGTCCGCTGCGGCGCGCACAAGACCCGATCGACGAGCGCGTCGCCGCGCGCGCCGGTCGGCAGCTCGAGCGTGAGCACGCCGTCCCGGAACAGCGTGCGCTCGGGCTGGAAGCGCTCCATCTCGAGGTAGCGCGCCTCGCCCTCGGCGCCGAGCAGCTCGATGGCCAGGCCCACCGACACGCGGTCGTCGAGCACCGACTCCTGCAGCTCGCGGTAGCGGCGCGCGATGCGCGGCTCGAGATACGGCGCGACCGCGAACGCGAGGATGCCGAGGTCGGTCGACTCGAGGCCGAGCGCGTTGCCGACCTGGATGAGCGACGAGTTCGCGTCGGCGGCCTCGTCGAGGAAGGCGTCCAGGCCGATGCCGTCGCCCGACAGCGGCGCCGGCGGCGGCTGCCACGCGCCGTGGTGCGGACCGGCGCGGACCTCGAGCGCGCGATCGATGGCGCGCTCGACGAACGGCACGAGCGACTGCGCGAGGAAGCGCGCCTCGCGGGTGCGCGGACCAGGGGTGCTGAGCGGGCGGTTCTCCGTCATGGGCTCGTCGAGCCTCCTCGGCCGTGCAGCATGCGGCAGAACGCCGGTGAACTCCACCGCTCAGCGCCCGTCGAGGTCCGACGCGACTCAGCGGCGGTCAGCCCGCGCGCGGGCCCGCGCCGCGTTGTCGTCGGACGCGACGCGGCCTATCGTGGGGAGCCACCACGCGTCGCGCCGAGCGCGGCCGCCGAGCCACGGAGGCCCCATTCCGAGCACCCGGTCGTGAGCCACGACGAATGGACCGCCGCGAGGCGATGGCCGCCGCTCGCGGCCGGCGCCCTCGCCTGCGCCACCTCGGCCGCCGACGGCAGCGTCGCGATGCAGGTCCCCGCGCACGCCGAGATCCAGCTCCGCTGCGAGGGCGCGAACCACGGCCCGGCCTTCATGACCTGGGCCACCGGCGGCGACGACATCGACGCCGGCACCTTCTCGCTCCTCAACACCCAGTTCCAGGACGCCTTCGTCGAGCTCGCCGGCGCGACCACCTGGCCCGAGACCGGCGCCATCACCGCCAACATCTACGAGGACCTGGTCCTCCGGAAGGTGCGCGTGGCCGGCGCCACCGTGTCGATCGCGCCCGCCGGCGGCGGCCTGGCCTACGTCAGCGACGCCCGCCTCCCCGACCCTGCCCTCGACGCGAGCACGCTCGGCGGCCCGGCGGTCTTCGTCGACCTCGCCGAGAGCGCGAGCGGCGACGACGTCGTCGTGACCATCAGCCACCCGACGCGCGACTGCCGCGGCGGCTTCGGCTGGCCGACCGATGACCCTCGGGCGCTGCGCACGCGCGTCCGCGCCGGCGCCCTCGTCAACTTCACCTTCGTGTGCCCGCCGTGAGGTGGACGCCTCACGCCGAGCCGTCTCACTTCGTCAGGTGAGGATCACGGCCGCGACCGCGCCGACCAGCGCGACCCCGAGCGCGATGAGCGGCAGCAGGTAGCGCGGCGCGCCCTGCAGATCGGCCACGATGCTCTCGATGGGAGCGTCCTTCGGAGCCCGGCTCGACGCGCGCGGCGACTCGGAACGCGGCGACTCGGCGCGCGGCGGCTCGGCCTCGGTCGCCGCGGGCGACACGTAGGCCTGGGCGCGCGGAGCGGTCGGAGCTCGCATGAGGCGCTGCGGCCTCTCGGACTGCACGGACATGATCGACTCCCGGACCGCGCCGACCTCGAGCTGCCCACGCGGCGCGGAGATCGTCGGTCACCTCGGTATGACACCCTGGATTGGCGTCTTCCGAAACGGTCCGTCTCGCGTTTCGGGTTCGCTGTGTCGAACCCGGTTACCCCGACGCTCGACCTCGCGGCGCCCGAGGCGCCTCACGACCCCGGGGCCGCGGGATCCTTGACCCGGAACTCGGCGGCCTCGCGCTCGGCCGTGTTGAGCTGGGTGATGTCGCCGACCGCGATCGACCACGTCTCGACCGGGTAGGAGATCCCCTTCAGCATGAGCGGCTTCCGCTGGATCGCCGGCGCCACGTTGGGCGCCGCCTGCCACACCGCCTGGCTCGCCAGGATCTCGCCCGGCCGCGCGGCCGCGCAGAGGCGCGACGCCACGTTGACGGTCGGGCCGATGGCGGTGAACGACATGGTCTTGGTGGAGCCGACGTAGCCCACGACGGTCTCGCCGCGATCGAGGCCGATGCCGGTCCAGATGGGCTCCTTGCCGTCGAGCCGCCGGAGCGCGTTGAAGCGCGAGACCGCCTGCTGCATCTCCACGGCGCAGCGGATGGCCTTCTCCTCCATGTGCTCGTCGACGACGGGCGCGCCCCAGATGGCCATGAGCCCGTCGCCGGTGAACTTGTCGAGGGTGCCCTCCAGCTCGAACACCACATCGACCAGCAGCTCGAAGTACTCGTTCAGGAGGCTCGTGACCTCCTGCGGCGGCATCTTCTCGGTGAGCTGCGAGAAGTGGCGGATGTCCGTGAACAGCACGACGACCTGCCGCAGCTGGCCGCCCTTGGTGATCTGGATGTCGCCCGAGACGACCTTCTCGACGAGGTTCGGCGACATCATCTTCTCGAGCTTCTGGCGCGTGACCGCCTCGCGCTCGATGCGCTCGACGAGGCGCGAGTTCTCGATGGCGATGGCGGCCTGCATGCCCACCGCCTGCAGCATGCCGAGGCCCTTCTCGGTGAAGGCGTTGGCGACGACCAGCGAGTCGAGGTGGATGACGCCGAGCACGCTCGAGTCCTTGGCGAGCAGCGGCACGCACATGGTCGAGCGGATCCCCTGGATGATGACCGACTGCGCGCGCTGGAAGCGATCGTCCATCTGCGCGTCGCGCGTCAGCACCGCCGCCCGCTCCGACAGCACCTTGTTCAGGATGGTCTGCGACAGCTGGATCGACTCCGGCTCCTCCTTGCCGCGCACCTTCACCGCGCGCGGCTGGAGCTGGCTGTGATCGTCGGCCAGCAGGATGACGCCGCGGTCCGCCTTGAAGAGGCCGAAGAGGTGGTCGAGGATGCGCGGCAAGAGCACGTCGAGGCGCACGTCGAAGGCGATCTCGCGGTGCAGCCGCGCCGCCAGCCGGAGCTTCTCGTAGTCGCGCTTGAGCGTGTCGATGCTCGGGATGAGGTCGACCGGCAGGAACTCCTCGGCCGACTCCCGATACAAGGAACCCTGGATCGAGCTCTCGAGCGAGGTGCCGATGGTGACCGTGTGATCGCCGGTCGAGCGCCGATCGCCGCGCTGGATGAAGACGAGGTGCGTCGTCCCGACCTTGATGCGATCGTTGTTCTGGATGCGGACGCGGCCCTTCACGCGCTCGCCGTTCACCCAGGTGCCGTTCCGGCTCTCCAGGTCGCGGAGATACCACTCGCCGGCGAGCTGCTCGATGACGAGGTGCTCCTTCGACACGAGCGGGTCCATGACCTGGATGTCCTGGTCAGGATGGCGACCGAGCGTGTTGCTCCTCTCGAGCTCGAGCTCTCGGAATCGACCTCCCGAGAGCTGGACGATCAACTTCGGCATGGCGGCGCGATATTAGACCGCTTCGGGACGACGCGCCACCACAGCGCGGGCGAGCCCGGCATAATCCTGTCGGATCCGTAACTCCGAGAGCCCCACCTGGGCGCAGAGCGCCATGACCTGGTCGGCCTGGGCCTGGTCGCTGACCTCGAGCGCCAGCATGCCGCCCGGCGCCAGCGCCGCTGGAGCGTCGGCCACCAGCGTGCGCAGCACGTCCAGCCCCTCCGGCCCGGCGTGCAGCGCCAGCGTGGGCTCCTTCTTCACGTGCGGCGGCAGCTTGGCCATGTCGGCGGTGCGGATGTAGGGCGGGTTCGACACCACCACGTCGAAGCGGCGCCCGGCCAGCGCGGCCAGCTCGCCCAGGCCGCGGGCGCGCACGACCTCGACGCGCGCGCCGACGCCCAGCGCGTCGGCGTTCGCGCGCGCGAGACGCAGCGGCACGTCGGCGATGTCACCGGCCCACACCTTGGCCTGCGGCAGCTCGGTCGCCAGCGCGATGGCGAGGCAGCCGGTGCCGGTGCCGACGTCGGCCACGCTCAGCGCCTCGTCCTTCCGCGCCGCCATGGCCTGCACGATCTCCTCGATCAGGACCTCGCTGTCGGGGCGCGGGATGAGGACGCCGTCCTCGACCGCGAACGACAGCGACCAGAACTCGCGCTGTCCGAGGATGTAGTGGATGGGCTCGTGGCGACCGCGGCGCTTCACCAGCTCGCGGAAGGCCGCCACCTCGGCCGCCTGGAGGCGCATGTCGTACTTCACGTAGAGGCCGACGCGGTTGGTCCCGAGCACCTTCGCCAGGAGCAGCTCGGCCTCGAGGCGCGGCGACTCGACGCCGTACTTCTTGAAGTGCTCGGTGGTGACGTTGAGGTAGTCGAGCACGGTCTGCGGCTCTGCGGTCATGCGAAGGCTCCGACGCGATGCACCATGCCGACCAGCCCGTCGGCGAAGAGCGCCTGCGCCACCGCCCAGGCGTCGGCGCCGACCGCGGCGCAGGCCTTGGCGCGCGCCGGATCGAGGCCGCCGATGGCCACCAGCGGGCGCGGGCGCGCGTGGCTCCGGACCGCCTGGGAGGCGGCCGCGAGCCCTTCCACCCCGACCACCGGATCGGCCTTGGCCTTGGTCGCGGTCGCGAAGATCGGGCCGAAGGCGAGGTAGTCGACCGGCGCTTCCAGGCCGAGCGCGAGCTGCTGCGCGTCGTGGGTCGAGAGGCCGATGACGACGTCGGGGCCGACGATGTCGCGGGCAGAGCGCGGCGGCAGGTCGTCCTGGCCCAAGTGGAGGCCGACGCGCAGGGGGTACTCGTCGGCCAGCACGCGCGCCAGATCGGCGCGATCGTTGACGACCAGCGTGCCGCGGAAGCCGACGTCGGTGAGCGCGTCGGCGACCGCGCGCTGGACCCCGAGGCGCTGCCGATCGGACGCGCCCTTCAGCCGCACCTGCAGGACCGACACGCCGAGGTCGGCCAGCATGCGCGCCGCGGGCGGGAAGTCGGCGAGCGGCAGCGCGCCCTCGCTGAGCAGCGGATAGAGGCCCGACACGGTCATGGCGCGCTCCAGCCGAGGACCAGCGCGTCCTCGTCGTTGTCGCGATAGTAGGCCTTGCGCGTGCCGACCAGCGCGAAGCCGAGCGAGGCGTAGAGCGCGCGCGCCGCGACGTTGCCGGCGCGCACCTCGAGCAGCACGCGCTCGCCGCGCGCCCGCGCGTCGGCCAGCAGCGATTGGACAAGCGCCTTTGCGATCCCGCGGCCGCGCGCGTCGGGGCGCACGGCCACCTGGTGGAGCTCGACCTCGTCCACGCCGTGGCGATGGACCATGCAGCCCAGCACGGCGCCCGTCGCGTCGCGCCACACGCGCGCCACCGAGCCGGCCTGCGCCGCCTCCGCCCCGAGCTCGCGCTCGAAGACGGTCCGCGGCCACGGCTCGGGGAACGACGCCGCCTCGATGGCCAGGACCTCCTCGAGGTCCTGCGTGCGCATGGCGTCGATCATCGACCCGGGCCGCCGCTCGGCGCCAGCGCCTCGGGCGTGACGCCGCAGGCCGCGAGGATGGTCGACCAGATCTCGTCCTTCCCGGCGCGCGTCAGCGTCGAGAACAGGATGACGTCGGAGGGCTCCATGAACAGCAGCTCGGCGGCCTTCCGGCGCCGGTGCTCGAGCTCGCTCTTGCCGACCTTGTCGGCCTTGGTGAGCACCGCCAGGCACGGCCGCCCGGTCTGGCGGAACCACATGAGCAGCTCCTGCTCCTCCTTCTCGGGCAGCCGCCGCGCGTCCACCAGCAAGAGCGTGAGCCGCAGCTGCGGCCGATCGCGCAGATAGGCCTGGATGGTCTCGCCCCACTGCTCGACGTCGTTCTTCGGCGCGCGCGCAAAGCCATAGCCGGGCAGGTCGACCAGCATGACGTGCCCCTGCACGTCGAAGAAGTTGATGAGCCGCGTGCGCCCCGGCGTGCTCGACACGCGCGCCAGCTGGCGGCGATTGCAGAGCGTGTTCAGAAGGCTCGACTTGCCCACGTTCGAGCGCCCGCACACCGCCACCTCGGGCAAGAGCGACGACGGCGCGTCCTTTATATGAGCCGCCGACTTCACGAAGTCGATGCGACCGGGGAAGCCCTCGGGGGCAGGCACGGGCCGAAGCCCCAGCGGGCGCTTGGCGCTCATGCGATCCGTCCTTCGTGGAGCACGACGAGCACGTCGGGCCGCTTGTCGGTGAGGCGCTTGGCGGTCGCGCGCAGCGACGCCTTCAGCGCCTCGACGATCTCGCCCCAGGGCGTGCCGGCCGGGCAGCCGGCGACGACGCGCGTCGCCACGCGCCCGAGCTCGCCCACCAGCGCGTCGTCCTCGCCCAGGAACAGCGCGCGCGTGTCGACGCGCGACGAGACCAGCTCGGCGGTCCCGGTCGGGGCCCGCCGCACGTGGCCGTCGAAGACGATGACGCCGTTCCAGGCGATGCGCTTGCGCTCGCGGAGGCGCATGTCGTCCTCGTCGCCGGTGGCCGGGCCGTCGTTCCAGTACTGCACGACGTCGACCGGCACGCGCCGGACATCGTCGGCCGAGGTGATGGGCCGCGGGAAGCTCAGGTGCTCGCCGTTCTCGATGGCGATCGACGGGATGCCGAGGCTCTTGCCGAGCGCGGCGTGGGCCTTGAGGAAGGTGGTCTCGCCGTGCACCGGCACGAACAGGCGCGGCCTGACGATGGCGAGCAGCTCGGCCAGCTCCTCGCGCTGGGCGTGGCCCGAGGCGTGGATGGCGCGCTCGGCGACGAGCTGCACGCCGCGGTGCGCCAGCGCGTTCCACATGTCGTGCACGTCGCCCTCGTTGCCGGGGATGATGCGCGCCGAGTGCAGCACGAGGTCCTCGGAGCCGAGCACCAGATCGTCGTGCTCGCCCACCGCGGCGCGCCCCAGCGCGGCGCGCGCCTCGCCCTGCGACCCGGTCGAGATGACCAGCGCCGAGCGCGGCGAGAGCCCGCGGGCCTCCTCGATGTCGAGCATCATGTCGCGCGGCACCGGCAGCGCGCGCCCGTCCTGGGCCTGCGCCGCGGCCTCGAGGTACTTCCTGAACGAGCGCCCGGCGAAGACCAGCTTCCGCCCGGTGGCCTTGGCGATCTCGGCCAGGCCGCGCAGCCGGTGCAGGTTCGACGCGAACATGGTGACCACGACGCGGCCCGGCCAGCGCTCGATGTGGCGCGCCAGCTCGCGCACCACCTGGGCCTCGGTGGTGGTGCGCCCGGCGGCGAGGATGTTGGTCGAGTCGGACAGCATCACGTCGATGCCGTCCTTGGCGATGCGCTCGAAGCCGGTGCGATCGAACTGCTCGCCGTCCATCGGCTCGTCGTCGATCTTCCAGTCGCCGGTGTGGAGCACGCTGCCGACGTCGGAGCGCAGAACCAGCGACGCGCAGTCGGGCAGCGAGTGGGTGACGCGCAGCGCCTGCACCTCGAACGGCCCGCAGGCGAAGGCCGGCCCAGGCGCGAAGCGGCGCATGCGGCCAGCGTCCCACTCGCCGGCCTCTTCCAGGCGATGGCGGATGAGCGCGGTGGTGAAGGCCGAGGCGTAGACCGGGGTCTCGGGGTCGAGCTGGGGCAGGACCCACGGCAGGGCGCCGATGTGGTCCTCGTGGCCGTGGGTGATGAGCACCGCCTCGATGCGATCCTTCCAGGCCGCGAGCAGCCCCAGATCGGGCAGCATCTTCTCGGCCCCGAGCACGGTCGGCGCGGCGAAGCCGACGCCGCAGTCGACGAGCACGTAGCGGTCGCGCGCGCCCACCAGCATGGCGTTCATGCCGATCTTGCCGAGGCCGCCGAGCGGCAGGATGGAGAGCGGATGGTTCGTCAAATGTCGTTCTTCAAGGAGGCTCGGGGGCCGACCGCCTGGGTGCAGGATGGGGCGCGATCGGCGGCGGGCGGATAGCACGGACGGAGCGCTCGCGGAAAGCATCGGCGTCCGTGTCGGTCACAGCCGCGCGGCATCGAAAGCCTTGACAAGGTCGGCCGAGGCCCTTAAATCGCGCGGACCAGCCAGGGTGCCGCGCGCGGCAGCCCGAGCTCGGTGATGGTCCGGCTTAGCTCAGTTGGTAGTAGCAGGCGGCTGTTAACCGCCAGGTCGTTGGTTCGAGTCCAACAGCCGGAGCCAACCATGCGGGCTCGCGCAAACGCGACCCGCACCTCCCCGCGGCCCCCTGAGAGCAATCTCAGGGGGCCGTCGTCTTTGTCGCCTCATTCCTCGATGGATGATGGGTCGTCGAGCGGCGAGCGCGCGCACGCGGTCATCGTCGCGGCATGATCGCGTCGTCGCAGCACACGCCGCGGGTCTTGGAGACGGGGTCGGTCTTCAGCTCGGGGGCGCCGATTTCCAGGGATCGGGGCCCGGGTCTCGGCCGGCTGCGGCCGTCATCAGACGCTCCGTGAAGTGCGGCCAGCCGATCGCGTGCTTTGCCGCTTCGGAAGGCACGAGGCCGCTGTGGGTGAGCTCGACGTGCGTGACGGACCCGCGCGCCTCGAACGTCACGCGCAGCCGCGTCGCGCCGGGTGGCATGGCTGCGTTCCCGGCTTCGCCCCAAGCGATCTCGACGAGGCGCGGGCGCTCGACGCGGACGTAGTGCCCGCGTATCGCCACACCGTTGATGTCGACCGAGAAGAGTCCGCCGTCCGTGGCCTCGAGGCGCGCGACGTCCCCCATCCAGCGCACCAGCAGCTCCGGCTGGACGAAGTGATCGAAGACGCGGTCGGGGGGCGCCTCGATGTCGATGCTCATCCGAACCGTCTCGCTCATGGCTTACGCTGGACCTCCCGCTTGAGCGCCGCGAGCTTGCCGCCCCAGAACGACTCGACGAACGCGGCGACAGGCGCGAAGCCCTCGGGCTTGATCGAGTAGAGGGCCCTCGTCCCCTCGCGACGCGCCTCCACCAGACCAGCCTTGCTCAGCACGGCCAGGTGCTGGGACGCCGCCTGCTGGGTCACCTCGATCTCCGCGGCGATCTCGCCGACGGCGCGCGGCCCTCCTCGCAGGAGGCGCATGATCTCGACGCGCCTCGGCTCGCCGAGTGCCTTGAATGCGAGGGCGGCGTGTTGCTCTGATTGCTTCACAGGCATCCACTTGTGGAACGGGGCCGTCGCTGCTACACCACACGCAATTGCTTGTGGAGCGACTCATGACGACGATCTACCACGAAGTCCTGGCGGCCTGTCCGCCGGAGCGCGTTTGGGCGCTCCTCGCCGATCTCGAAGCGGTGCAGCACTACAACCCTGGCGTGCGCCGTGCGGCCATCGAGGGCTCGCTCCGCACGGGCGTCGGCGCTCGGCGCGCCTGCGAGCTCCGCCCGAAGGGCCGCGTCGTCGAGCGCGTCACCCTCTGGGAGGACGGTCGTGCCATCGGCCTCGAGCTCGAGCGCCACGATTGGCCGGTCGACTTCATGCGTTGGGTGACGCGCATCGAGCCGCAGCGGGGCGGCACCCGAATCACCCAGTCTCTCGAGTACCAGGTCAAGCTCGGGCCGCTCGGGTGGCTCCTCGACCGGATGGTGATGAGGCGCAAGCTGACCGCGACCCTGGACGCGCTGTTCGCATCGCTCGCCCGCCATGTCGAGGGCTCGGCGACCGGCGCCAAGCCCACGGGAGGGAACTGATCGTGCCGTACGACGAAGCGCTCGCAGACAGAGTCCGCCGCGCCCTCGCGGGGACCGAGGGGCTCACCGAGAAGAAGATGTTCGGGGGCATCGCGTTCCTCGTGGACGGCACCATGTGCATCGGTGTCGACAAGGACGACCTCATCGTCCGCTGCGCGAAGGACGAGACCGACGCGCTGCTCGCGAAGGAGGGCGTTCGTGCGTTCGACCTCTCCGGTGGCAGGCCCATGAAGGGCTGGCTGCTGGTCGGACCGGAGGCGACCAGCACAGCGGCGGGCTTCGGGGCGTGGCTCGAGCTCGCTCGCGACCGGGCGCTGCAGCCTCAGAAGGCCACGAAGAAGTCGGTCGGGCGCCGCCCCAAGGCCCGATGACGACGGAGGACACGAATCCTACCCGCGTCGAACAGACCCAGGAGTACACGCTGAAGTACGGGCCGCTCGGCGCGCTGCTCGACGCGCTCGTCGTCAGGCGCAGGTGGGACGCGGGAGTGAAGAACTCCTTCGCCGGGCTCGAGGCATATGTCGAGGCCGGCCGGGCGTCGAAGTCGCTTCGCTCTACGCTATGCTCGAGGGCTCTCGGCCGAAGCCGGGAGTGCGGGTCGACCGAGCGTTCGCGGTCGGCCGAAGGGGACAGCCGAGGGGCTCGCGCTCTTCGACCGCGCCGACATCGACGCCGTGGCGTATCGCGACGTCCACCTGGTTCGAGGCGCGCTCCCGGCGACGCTGGCGATGGTCAAGCGGCTTGCCGTTCGCTGCGAGAGGCAGTGCCGCTGTCCGAGGCGGTGCTGGGCGCGCGCGACGAGCACGAGCGCGCGCGGGCGGTGAACCTCGTCCCATGCGGAGCCGGCACGCGCCGCGAGGTGCGAGCCTCACGGCCTTTCCCGGCCGTGCTCACGGGCGGAGCGCTCCGAGGTCGAGCGTCGCGAGGCGCGGCCAGTACACGTTGGGGTGGCGCACCATCGATGCGAAGTCGGTGGTGTTGGTGCTGTAGGTCACGACGATGCGCCGCCGGTCGGCCGAGTCGAGCTGCGGATGCTCGAACGCCGCGTAGCAGTAGGCGCGCGCGTCGTCCGCCGGCAGGCTGCACGGCCACAGGTCGCGCTTGGCGGAGAACGGGCCCTCGGGGGCCGGCGCGGTGCGCACGCTGACGAAGGGCGCGAAGGGCTCGACGTAGACCTCGAGCAACGCGCCCAGGTAGGCGCTGTGAGTCACGCTGAAGGCGGGCGCCCCCTCGGTCACGACAGTCGCCTCGGCGTAGGCCCCCACCCACCCCTGCCCCGCCACGTAGTAGCGATACGCCTCGAGCGAGGCCGCGTCGGCGAGCGCGGCACGGCCGACGATGCACGGGTACCAGCCCGTCCCGAGCGAGGGGCCGCAGCGATAGAGGTAGGCGTCGCCGCCCTGCGCGTGCCACGCGGCCGGCATGGCCTCGCTGGCGGGGGCGGCCAGTGCGTGCACGTCGACCGGCACGACGGCCGCGTCGGCAGGCGCGACGGCGATGCCGTTGCCGAGCGTGGCGAAGCCGAGGCCGTTCGACGGATCGCTCCGGACCCAGGTGAAGAGGAACGCCAGCGAGCCGCCGTCGGCGAGGCGCGCCGGCCCGAGCGGCCACAGCCGATCGGACGTCGGGTCGAGCCACTGCGCGACGCGGCCGTCGGCGCCGGCGCGGAACGCCGAGCCGGCGAAGCAGCTCGCGACCGCGGCATCGTCGACGACGGCGACCGAGCTGTGCACGGCGCGGGCGACGTCGCGCGCGACGTCGTCGACGAAGCCGCCGAGGAAGGTGTCGCCGAAGACGAAGAGCGAGCGGCCGCCACCGAGCGCGACCGAGCCGCCGACGTCCATACCGATGACGCCGGAGGGGTTGTCGCGGAGCAGCAGGCACTCGCCCGGCGGCAGCGGCGGCTCGATCGACGCGGGGTCGCCGCGGCACGCGCCGAGCGCGAGCCCGAGCGCCGCCACCCCGACCGCCGCGCCCGCGCGCGGGGCGAGACCGGGCCTAGGTCGTCGCAACCAGGAGCTCCTCGGAGTGGCTCGGAAGGCGGAGCCCGTCGGCGCGGCCGGCGAAGTAGCGCGCGGTGAGCGCGTCGGCCGACACGTGCTCGACCGCGCTGAAGCCGGCCTCGCGCGCCAGCGCCAGCGCCTCCTCGGGCGTGAAGAAGCTCACCCACGGCGTGCCGTTGGCGCGGGCGCCGCGTGCCGCCGCCTCGATGCCCGGGCGCATCGCCGGCTCGGCGAGCTCGATGGGCAGCATGAACGACATCACCAGCGTCGAGCCGGCCGCGAGTGATGCGACCTCGCGCAGCGTCGCCGCGATCGCCTCCTTCGTGAGGTACATGCTGACGCCGGTCGAGGCGACGACGGCCGGCTCGCTCGCGTCGAAGCCCGACGCCGCGAGGCGCGCGAGCCACGACTCGCCGCGCTCGAAATCGACCGGCACCAGCGCGAGCCACTGCGGGATTCCGAGCCCGACCTCGACCAGGCGCCGCCGCTTCCAGGCCTGCGTCTCGGGCGCATCGATCTCGAAGACGCGCATGCGCGCGGCGAGCTCGGTCCGGCGCTCGGCGAAGGTGTCGAGCCCGGCGCCGAGGATGACGTACTGCCGCACGCCGCCCGCCTCGCGCGCCTCGACCAGATCCTCGACGAAGCGCGCCCGCGCCACGATCGACGCCCGGAAGGGCCGCGTGAACGGGCTCATGTCGGGCCGCTTCCGCCAGTCGTCGTCCGGCGCGACGAGGGCCAGCCCGAGCTGGTCGTCGAGCACGTGCGGCGGGGCGTCCTCGAGCACGTGCAGCGCGCGCCAGAGCGCGACGCGAACCGCCGTGTTGTCGGGCACGGCCTGGGGTCCCTCAGCCATGATGATGACCTCCGTGTCGAGGACGCCCGGCGCTCAGGCCGCCAGCGTCGCCACCAGATGCTCGAGCTGCTCGTAGGTCTCGCGCAGGCCCTCCTCCATACCCGACGCCAGCACCCCGTCGAGCACCTCCTTCGAAGGATAGACCTCGTGGGCGATGACCTTGGTCGCGCCGGGCTGGGCCTCGAACGTGATCGTCACCAGCGCCTCGCCCGGCACCGGCTGCCCCAGCACCGGCTCGAAGCGCTGGGTGTAGACGAGGCCGGTCGAGCGCGCGACCTCGCGGTACTCGCCCGCGAACGCGATGGCCGCGTCCGGTCCGGCGGCGAGCACGTAGCGGTACGTCCCGCCCGGGCGCACGTCGGCGGCGCACTCGATCATCGTCACGCCCCGCGACGCCGGCGCCCACCAGCGCTTCACCAGCTCGGGCCGCGTCCAGGCGTCGAAGACGATGTCGGGCGGCGCGCGGAAGGTGCGCATGATGACGATCTCGCGATCGGAGGTGCGCTCGAGGGAGGTCCGGTTCAGGCTCATGTCACTTCTCCTTGTGCTTCGTCGGGTGCGTCTTTGGATGCTTGTTCGCTTGCTCGATCGCGTGCCGCTTCGCTGGCTTCGTCGGGTGCTCGGGTCGGGCGCGCGCCTCGACCAGCGCGCGGATGACCCCGTCCAGCTGATCGAGCCGCTCGTCCCAGATGCTGCGATAGCGCTCGAGCCAGTCCGCGAGCTCGCGCAGCGGCTCGGGACAGAGCCCGTACACCCGCTGCTGGGCGCGCGCTTCGACCGCCACCAGCCGCGCCGCCTTGAGCACGCGCAGGTGCTTCGACACCTTCGGCTGGCTCAGCGCCAGAGCCTCGCCGATGGCCCCCACCGGACGTGGGCCGGCCAGCAGGAGGTCGACGATGCGCAGGCGATTCGGTTCGGCGAGGGCGGTGAAGGTCTCGAGCACGAGCGCGAGCATGCCGCTGACGGCATATGCCCGTCAAGGCATATTCGAGCCGACGTTCGTGCCGTGCGCGCTCGTCAAGGCCCTTGACGAGCCACCACGTTCGTCAAGGCGCTTGACGACATGCGCTCTCGACGCCGAAGTTGCACGCGCGGCGGCGGAAGTCGGTGGCCGCCGCCGCGTCGCGCTTGGTGCCGCGCCCGCTCGCGGCCGCGTCGCCGGCGCGCGCAGGCCGTGCCGATGCGCAGATCGCACAGTCGGACCAGCGCGGCGAAGCGCTCGACCGGGTCGGCCGGCAGCCCTGGTTGTTGCCGACGATGCCGTCGAGGTTCTGGCAGCCGACCGAGACGTGGGCGCGGCAGGCCTTCTCGAAGATGGCCAGCGCGCGCGCATGGTCGACGCGGATCCCCTGCCCGCGCGTCAGCGCCACGCCGATGTTCATGCACGCCACGTCGTCGCCGGCGTCGCACGCCTTCTGGAGCTGTGCCACGCCGAGCTTGGCGTCGACCGGCCCGGCCTCGCCGTCGATGAGCATGCGCCCCGACAGCGCGCACGTCTCGACGTGGCCCTGGTCGCACGCCTTCACGTACCAGCGCCGCCCCTCGGCGCGGTCCTCGGGCACGCCCGCGCCGTCCATCGACAGCGTGCCGCGCAGGCCGCAGGCCTCGCCGTCGCCGTGCTCGCACGCCGCCGCCAGCGTGGCCGGCAGGCCCATCGCCAGGACCGCCGCCTTGTCGTCGCCCTGGTAGCCGCGCCACAGCCGCTGGCAGGCCGCCGCGTCGCCGGTCTTGCACGCCGCGTCGTCCGCGACGAGCGCCAGGTCGTGGGCCTTCTTGTCGGCCTCGGCCTGGGCCGCGGCCAGCGCCTCCGGGTCGACCGGCGGCTCGGCCAGCGGCGGCGCCGCCACCGCCACGTCGGGCGCCTTCGTCATGACCACCACGTTCGGCCGCGTCGGCTGCGGGCGCGGCGTGGTGGCCAGCTTCAGGCTCGAGTCGAAGGTGTCGGCGACGGTGAAGACGATGTAGCCGGCGACGGCGAAGATGCCGATGGCGAGCGTCAGCACCAGCACCTTGCCGACCGGGTTCGTGCGCACCGGCGGCGGCGGCCGCACCATGCGCAGCGGCAACGACACGCGCATGGCGCCCCCACCCTGCCGCAGCGCGCGGATGCGCAGCACCACCTCGGCGGCGCTCGGGCGCGCGCGCGGATCGGCGCCGAGCATGTCCTCGAGCAGGCTCCGGAAGCCCGGCGGCAGGCCGGCGATCTGATCGAGGTCGGGGCGATTGGTGACGTCGAGCAGCGCCTCGGGCTCGGCGCCGGCGAACAGCACCGCCAGCGTCATGCCCAGGCCGTACACGTCGGAGGCTGGCGTCGCCTCGCCGCGCAGCTGCTCGGGCGCCATGTAGCCGAAGGTGCCGGCGACCGTGGTGCCGCTGCTCTCGACGAGCCCGCTCGCCCGCGCCGCGCCGAAGTCGACCAGCACGAGCCCGCCGTCCTTCCTGCGGTTGGCCCCGCGCGCCGGCAGCCGACGCATGATGTTGCCGGGCTTCACGTCGCGGTGCACGACCCGCGGCCGCTGTTCGACCAGGTAGCGCAGGATGCCGGCCACGTCCTCGCCGATCTCCAGGACGTCATCGAGGCTGTAGCGCCGCGCCTTGCGCTCGGCCTCGAGCGAGCGCCCGTCGACCAGCTCCTGCGCCAGCCACAGCGCGTGGCGCTGGTCGACCTCCTCGGGCCAGGCCATGGCGTCGAGGTACTCGGGGATCTGCGGGTGGCGCAGCGTCTTGAGGATGGCCCCCTCGCGCTCGAACAGCTCCTCGTCCTTGAAGGAGCCCATGCGGTCCCAGCGCAGCTCCTTCAGGCACACGAGCTGCCCGTCGGGGTGGCGCTGCGCCTTCCAGGTCACGCCCGTCCCACCGCGCCCGAGCACCCCCAGCAGCACGTAGCGTCCCGCCACCAGCGGGTCGCGCCCGCACGCCGGGCACACGGCCGGCGTGCCCTCGCTCTCGGCACCACAGAGACCGCACAGGCTCATGGCTTACTCATCGCCGTCGTCCCGGCTCGGGGTGGGACCATGTCAAGCGTACTTGACACTACGTCCGAGCGCCGCGCGCGCGGCCGAGGCCATCTTGTCATCGCCGAGGTCGGTCGCCCAGTCGAGGACCGCGAGCGCCACGTGGATGGCGCGGAAGCGCGCCAGCGCCAGCGTCGGCAGCCCGTCCCAGACCAGACCGTACGCCTCGAGGAAGGCGTCGCGCGCCATGCCGTCGAGCGCCGAGAAGCACAGCGCCAGATCGGTGGCCGGGTCGCCGCGGTGGAGGTCGCCCCAGTCGATGACGCCGGTCGGGTTGCCGGCGTCGTCGACCAGCACGTGGCGCGCGTCGAGGTCGCCGTGCACGACCACCTGCGGCCGCCCGAGGTGCGGCACCGACAGCGCCAGGTCGACGATGTCCTCGGGTACCTCGACGCCGTAGCGCGCGCCGAGCGCCCGGGTGATGTCGAGCCGACGCACGACGTCCACCTTGCCCAGCGTGTCGCCGCCGAGCCCGGCCGGGGCCGGGCTCTCGTGGAGCGCGCGCACGAAGGCGCCGAGCGTGGCCGCGGCCTCGGGGCTCGGCGCGCGCTCGTCGAGCGCCAGCACGTGGCCGGGGATGAACGGGTAGGCCGCGAACGGCCAGCCGTCGTCGTCGCGCCCGTGGAAGACCGGCGCCGTCACCGGCAGCGGCAGGCGCGCCGCCAGCGGCCCGAGGTAGGCCACCTCGTGCTCGAGCAGCGGCACGGCGATGCGGCGCCGCGGGAAGCGGAAGACGTAGGCGCCGTCCACCAGCCAGGCGGTGTTGTCCCAGCCGGCGCCGATGCGCTCGAGGGTCGCGGCCGGCACGAAGCGGCGCGCGATAGCCTCCGCCTGCGCGCGCTCGACGACGCGCTCGGCCGACCACGGTTGCGGGGGCCGCGGGGACGGGGGCGGCACCGGGTCGCTCATGCTCACCTCACTGCGCGGGCGCGCCGTCTGGATCGGGGTTCACGATGGAGAGCTCGATCAGCTCGTAGCTGTTCGAGCCGTGGTTGCGCACATGGTAATAGATGGGCGTCCCCTTGGGGATGTCGTGCGCGAGGACGATGCGGTCGGTGGCCAGCGCGGCCGTCGAAGGGATGGCCCGTTCGGCCTGCCACAGGACATCGCCGACCTTCACCCCGAGGTGCGCCGAGGCGCCTTCGGGGCCGGTGAGCGCGAAGTTCCAGATCCACACGTAGAAGGTCTCGCCGGCGCACGCGTCGGCGGTCGTCTCCTGCACCACGGTCGTGTACTGGCAGCCGTCGGTGAGGACGCCGTAGGCGTAGACGCCGGCGAAGTCCTCGGGCTGGCGCGAGCGGTCGGGGCAGGTGATGTCGGCCGGCCGGAACTCGGCCCACGGATCCTCCTCGGGCGTCGCCAGCCGCCACAGGTCGTGGTCGACCAGCATGCGCGACTGCCCGGCCGCGACCGGCGTGCACGACAGCGCGTCGGGGTTCGCCGGCGCGCCGTCCGAGCAGCCGGCGCCGGCCGCGAGGGCCAGCGCGACGGCGCTCGCGAACCATGACAAGTGCACTTTACACATGCGTGAGGGCGTCCAGGCTCTGGCGCAGGCGGCTCGGCGGCGCGTCGAGCGCCACGCCGTCGAGGTGCTCGCGCAGGCGAGCGAGCCCGCCGAGCTTAGCCACGGTCTCCATTCCATGCCACTCGGCGAAGCGGCGCACGACCGAGGCCCGGAGCGCCGCGCCGCGCCGCGCCGCCAGCGCGGGCAGCCGCGCCGTGAAGACGGCGTCGATGGCCTCGACGATCGCCGGGACGCCCGCGCCGGACTCGGCCGACGCCGCCAGCACCGGCGCGATGGCCTGGCCGTCGCCGCGGGCGAGGTCGCGCCGGCCGCGGATGCGCAGCGCCTGGCGCAGCTCGCGCAGCGCGGCGTCGGCGATGGCGCCGAGGTCGGACTTGTTGACGACCAGCAGATCGAAGACCTCCATGAGGCCGGCCTTCACGAACTGGAGCGCGTCGCCCGAGCCGGGCTGGACCACGACCACGGTCACGTCGGCGAGGTCGGCGACCTCGACCTCGGACTGGCCCACGCCGACCGTCTCGACCAGCACCCGGTCGAAGGCCGCGCGCATGACCAGCGCCGCGTCCAGCGTCGCCGGCGCCAGCCCGCCCAGGTGCTGGCGCGCCGCCATCGAGCGCACGAAGACGCCGTCGTCGTCGCCGCTGAGGCGCATGCGCAGCCGGTCGCCGAGGAGCGCGCCGCCCGACGCGCGCGAGCTCGGGTCGACGCACAGCGCACCCACTGTCAAGTCCGCTTGACGCCAGGCGCCGACCAGCCGGCCGGCCAGCGTCGACTTGCCGACGCCGGGCGGACCGGTGAGGCCGACGATGCGTGCGCCGGGGCGCGGCGCCTGCGCGGCGGCGTCGACCAGCGCGCCGACGGCGTCGCCGGCGCCGCCCTGCCCTTCGAGCGCGGTCAGCGCGCGCGCGACCTCGGCGCGGCCCCAGCCGCTCATGCGCCGGGCGCGGGTCGAGGCGCGGCGCCGGCGGCGACGGCGTCGGCGATGGCGACCAGGCTGGCGGTGAGATCGAAGTCCGACGGCGTGAAGACGCGCGCCACCCCGGCGGCGATGAGCGTCGCGCGGTCGGCCTCGGGGATGATGCCGCCCACGAACACCGGCACGCCCACGCCGCGGCGCGCGAGCTCGGCCAGCACCGCCGGCACCAGCACGAGGTGGCTGCCGGAGAGGATCGACAGGCCCACGGCGTGGACGCCCTCCTCCTCGGCGGCGGCGCCGATCTGCTGTGGCGTGAGGCGGATGCCCTCGTAGAGGACCTCCATGCCGAGCTCCATGGCGCGCACCGCGAGCTGCTCGGCGCCGTTCGAGTGGCCGTCGAGCCCGGGCTTGCCGACCAGCAGCTTCAGCCGCCGCCCGAGCCGCTCCGAGGCGCGCTCGACGGCGCGGCGAGCGGCCGCCAGGCGGTCGCCCTCGCCAGTGCTGGCGGCCCCCGCGTGCCCGACCTCGGCCGCCACGACGCCCGTCGGCGCGCGCCACTCGCCGAAGACCTGGCGCAGGACGGCCGACCACTCGCCGGTCGTGACGCCGGCGCGGGCGCAGCGGATCGACGGCTCGACCACGTTGTGACCCGCCTGCAGCGCGTCGGCGAGGCTCTGTAAAGCGGACTTGACATCGGCGTCGTTGCGCTGCGCGCGCCAGGCGTTCAGGCGCTGCACCTGCTCGCGCTCGGCGGCCGGGTCGACGGTGAGGATGCCGCCGTCCTGGCCGGCGACGAGCGGCGACGGCGCCGACTCGGGGTAGCGGTTGACGCCGACCACCACCTGCTCGCCGCGCTCGATGCGGCCGAGGCGCGCGGCGTTGGCGACGACCAGGCGCTCCTTCATGGCGCCGCTCTGGACCGCGGCGAGGACGCCGCCCTGGCTCTCGATCCAGCCGAGCTCGGCCTCCACCTCGGCCTCGAGCAGGGCCTCCAGGCGCGCGACCTCGCGGCTGCCGTCGAAGAGGTCGGCGTAGTCGAGGAGGTCGGTCTCGTAGGCCATGATCTGCTGGAGCCGCAGCGACCACTGCTGGTCCCACGGCCGCGGCAGCCCGAGCGCCTCGTTCCAGGCCGGGAGCTGCACGGCGCGGGCGCGCGCCGACTTCGACAGCACGACGCCCAGCATCTCGAGGGCGATGCGATAGACGTTGTTCTCCGGCTGCTGCTCGGTGAGCCCGAGCGAGTTCACCTGCACGCCGTAGCGGAAGCGCCGGAGCTTCGGGTCGGCGACACCGTAGCGCTCGGCCAGGATGCGGTCCCAGAGGCGACCCATGACGCGCAGCTTCACCATCTCCTCGACGAAGCGGATGCCGGCGTTCACGAAGAACGAGATGCGCCCGCACAAGACGTCGAAGAGGCCGGCCCCGGCGGCCGCCACGACGTCGGGGTGCGCGCGCGCGGCGTCGAGCAGGAGGCAGGCGTTGGCCAGCGCGTAGCTCACCTCGAGCACCGGCGTCGCGCCGGCCTCCTGGAGGTGGTAGCTGCAGACGTTGACGGCGTTCCACTCGGGCATGGCGCGCGCCGCGAACGCGACGAGGTCGGTCTGGATGCGGAGCGACGGCGCGGGCGGCAGCATGTAGGTGCCGCGCGACAGGAACTCCTTCACCAGATCGTTCTGGGTCGTGCCGGCCAGGCGTCGCCGCTCGATGCCGCGCGCCTCGGCCGTCGCCACGTAGAGCGCCAGGAGCCAGGGCGCGGTGGCGTTGATGGTCATCGAGGTGTTCATGCGCTCGAGCGGGATGTCGGCGAAGAGCGTCTCCATGTCGGCGATGCAGCCTATGGGCACGCCGACCTTGCCGACCTCGCCCAGCGCCAGCGGGTGGTCGGCGTCGTAGCCGGTCTGGGTCGGCAGGTCGAAGGCCACCGACAGGCCGGTCTGCCCGCGCGACAGGTTCTCGCGATAGAGCGCGTTGCTGGCCGCGGCCGACGAGTGGCCCGAGTAGGTGCGCATGACCCACGGCGCGTCGGGCTTCTTGTGCGGGGTCGCCGACGCGCCGGGGGCCGCGCTCATATGCCGGCCCCGCCGTTGGAGAGGGCGGAGCTCTGCGCGTGGCGCGACTGCTCGAGGTTCCGGCAGCCCTCGGCGGTGGCGTTCACGGCGATGCCCATGTTGCCCGGCGGGTGGCGGTTGTCGAGCATGAGCTCGTGCGCCAGGGCGAGGTCGTGGAAGCGAAAGAGCCTTGACAGTCCGGTGGTGACCTTCTTGTCGCTGACGAGGTGGTTGGCCTCGTCGGCCTCGTGCTTCGAGGCGAAGTGCGACCCCTGGATGCGCTTCTGGCGCATCCACACGTAGCGCGCGTCGAAGGTCAGGTTGTAGCCGGTCGTGCCGGCGCAGAAGACGACCATGCCGCCGCGGCGGACGATGAAACACGAGACCGGGAAGGTCTCCTCGCCGGGGTGCTCGAAGACGATGTCGACGTCGATGCCGCCGGTGACGTCCCAGACGGCCTTGCCGAACTTCTTGGTCTCGGCGACCCAGCGGCCGTAGGCCTCGGCGTCGTCGGGGTCGGGCATGGCGCCCCAGCACTTGAACTGGCGCCGATCGATGAAGGCCTTGGCGCCGAGGTCCTTGCAGTACTCGCCCTTCTCGGCGCTCGACACGACCGCGATGGCGTTGGCGCCGGCGGCCTTGCAGATCTGGATGGCCATGGTGCCGAGGCCGCCCGAGCCGCCCCACACGAGCACGTTCATGGCCGGCTTGAGCACGTGCGGCGGGTGCCCGAAGAGCATGCGCCAGGCCGTCGCGTAGACGAGCATGTAGCAGCCGGCCTCGGCCCAGGTGAGGTGCTTGGCCTTCGGCAGGAGCTGCTGCCCCTGCACCTTGCAGAACTGCGCGAAGCTGCCGTGCGAGGTCTCGTAGCCCCAGATCTGCTGCTTGCGGCACAGCATCGGATTGCCGCCGTTGCAGTGGTGGCACTCGCCGCAGCTCTGGTTGCAGTGGACGACGACCTCGTCGCCGACCTTCCACGAGCGCACGGCGTTGCCGACCTTCCACACCACGCCGGCCGCGTCCGAGCCCGCCACGTGGTAGGCCTCCTTGTGGATGTCCATGGGCGAGAGCGGCTTGCCGAGCGCGGCCCAGACGCCGTTGTAGTTGACGCCGGCCGCCATCACGTAGACCAGCACCTCGTTCGGCTCGAGCTCGGGGACCGGCACGATCTCCTCGACCATGGCGGTGCCCGGGCGGCCGTGGCGCTCCTTGCGGATGACCGACGCATGCATCATCCGAGGCACGACGCCGAGCGGAGGGATGTCACCAAGGGCGAAGATCTCGGGGGCTTCCGGCATCGTGGGCTCCACGCTCGAGGGGATGGCCGCGGCCGCTCTGACGCGCCGCGTCAGCCGGCGAGGCTAGCAGGTGTGCACCGCGGAGGAAACCCCTGCGCTCGGGCTCGTGCTCGTGCTCGGGCTCGGGCTCGTGGCTCGTGGCTCGTGGGCTCGTGGCTCGCTCGTGGCTCGTGCTCGTGCTCGGGCTCGGGCTCGTACTCGGGTCAGGGTGATGGTGCCTGCATGAACGCACGGGCCTCGTCGCGGTTGTGGACGAGCGCTGCTCGCGCCAGCTCGCGAGCACGGCGGCCGCGACGTGCTCGCGCTCGGCCGGGGCGGTGCCGCCCACCACCACCACGCGCAGCCCGTCGCGCACGATGTAAAGCGCGCTTGTCACGTCGTGCGCGGCGGCGATGGCGCGCCAGGCCGCCTCGGCCTCGGCGGCGTCGGCGTCGGAGTCCCAGGTGCTGGCCAGCACGCTCAGCGTGCGGCCGTCGGCCGCGCGATAGTGGCGCACGCGGTCGCCGCCCCAGCCCTCGGCGGCGCGCATCGGCTGGCCGCGCTGGTGGAAGACGAAGCGATGCCAGCGCTCGCCGAGGACCGTGGTCGGCGCCTCGACGAGGCCGGGCAGCGGGCCCGGGTCGAAGGCGATGAGCTTGGGGTAGTCGTCCTGGGCCAGGCGCTCGACGTGGAGCACGAGCTCGGTCGACGGCACCGGCGTCTTCAGCGCGGCGTCGACGCCGGGCCAGCCGCCGTCATGCAGCGGCCCATAGAGGAGGTAGGCGTAGCCGGCGATGTAGGGGAAGGCCAGGAGCTCGCCCACCACCGGCGCGACGTGCTCGCGATCGACGAAGGCCTTCACGACGCCGCCGAGGATGAAGCTCGTCGTGGCCATGGCGGTGCGCGCCGCGGACTCGTCCGAGCCCTGGTAGAGCGTCGTGCCGAGCACCATGGCCAGCGTGGCGTCGCCCTCGATGCCCGCCTGCTGGGCGGCGTCGAGGTCGTCGAGGCCGGGCACCGACTCGCCGAAGGAGGCCATGAGGCCGTGCTGGTCCTGCAGCGCGTGAACGCCCTCGTGGATGAGGACCGAGGTCTGCTCGAGCGGGAACGACGCCTTCCTCCGGATGGCGAAGAGGACCTTCTCCTTCGGGTCGTAGTAGCCGGCGATCTGGGTGGCCATGGCCGCCACCATCTGCTGCGACAAGGGCGTCGCTCCCGACGGCACGCCGAGATCGCCCATCGCCTCACCGAAGGCGTCCATGGCGGCGCGATCGGCGGGCGTGACCAGCTTCTCGAGGCGCGTCGCCAGCTCGTCGGCGTCGAGCCAGCCGCCGCGGATGGGCCGCAAGACCGGCAGCTGGCGGATGCGGGCGGCGAAGCGGATGGCCGCCTGCGGTCCGAGCTCGGCCTGGCCGCCGCGATCGACGCAGCCCGATGTCAAGTAGACTAGACACGCGATGAACGGCGCGGCTCTGAGCATGCCCATCGGCTAACGCGAGCCACCGCGTTCGACAAGTGAACGCGACGCGGTCATCGTCGCGGCATGTCTGCCTATCGCTCGGATGTCGGGCTCGAAGCGCGGAGCCGCATGGTCGAGACGCAGATCGCCGCGCGCGGCGTCGCCGACGAGCGCGTGCTGGCAGCCATGCGCGCCGTGCCGCGCGAGCTGTTCGCGCCGCGCGGCGGCGGCATCGACGCGTTCGGCGACGGGCCGCTGCCCATCGGCCACGGCGCGACGCTGTCGCAGCCGTACATCGTCGCGCTCATGACCGAGCTGGCGCGGCCGCAGCCGCGCGATCGGGCGCTGGATATCGGCGCCGGCAGCGGCTACCAGTCGGCCGTCCTGGCGCGGCTCTGCGCCTCGGTCGACGCCGTCGAGATCGTCCCCGAGCTGTGCGAGCTGGCGCGCCGCAACCTGGCCGCGGCCGGGGTCACGCGCGTGACGCTCCACTGCCGCGACGGGCGCTTCGGGCTCCCCGACGCGGCGCCCTTCGACGTCATCATCGTCGCCGCCGCGCCGGAAGAGGTCCCGTCGGCGCTCATCGAACAGCTCGCGCCGGGCGGCCGCATGGTGATCCCGATCGGGCCGGCGCTGCTCGGCTGGGCCGACGCGCAGGAGCTCCTGCTGGTCGAGAAGCGCGCGGACGGCAGCGTGCTGCGCCGCTCGGTGTGCGGCGTCCGCGTCGTGCCGCTGGTGTGACCGGGCGGCCGCGCGCGACGCGGAGAAGTTGCCGAGCCGCGCGTTGACAGCCCCCGACCCGAGGCGCCATCGTCGTCCGACTGTCGTCGGGGGAAGGCATGGCCATCGATCGTCGCACCTGGTTGAAGCACGCGGGCGCCGCCGCGCTCGGGCTCTCGGTCCTCGACAAGCTCGGCTGCGACGAGGAGCTGCCGGCCGCGCGCGCCGACGCCGACGCCACGACCAGCCCCGACGCGGGCGACGCCAGCAGCGCGACCGGCGCGACCGCGCCCGATGGGGCCGACACGCGGCCCGACGGCAGCGCGAGGACACCGGCCACGTCGACGCGGTCGGCCCGGCGCCGAGCCTGAAGCCGGTGCGCGGCAGCGGCGACCACCCTACGACTACATCGACACCATCATCATCGTGGAGATGGAGAACCGGAGCTTCGACCACTACTTCGGCTCGCTCACGCTGGCCGAGGGCCGGAGCGACGTCGAGGGGCTGCGCGCCGACATGGCCAACCTCACGAAGGGCGGGACGCGCGTGCCCGTCTTCGCGTGCGGCCCGCACTGGGTCGTCGACCCCGACCCGCCGCACGGCCACGCCGCGGCGCTCGCCCAGTGGGCCGACGGCGACCTCAGCGGCTTCGTCAGCCAATACGAAGGCAAGAACCCGGTCGGCGCCTCGCTCGAGCAGCTGAGCCAGGTGATGGGCTACCACCTGCGCGCCGAGGTGCCGGCGCTCTACGGCCTGGCCGACGCCTACACGCTCTGCGACCACTGGCACTGCGGCCTCCTCGGTCCGACCTGGCCGAACCGCTTCTACTCGCACGCGGCCACGTCGGACGGCCTCACCGCCAACCTCGCGCCGCTGTCGTCGCCGACCATCTACTCGCGCGTCATGGCGGCCGGTCTGGGCTACGGCGTCTATCACCGCTCGCCCATCTACTTCGCGCTGACGCTGCTCGACCCGGCGAGCGGCAGCTACCCGTCCAACGACATGGACCAGTTCTTCGTCGACGCGGCCGCCGGCACGCTGCTGAACGTCACCGTCATCGAGCCCGACTACGGCCTCGACGACGACCACCCGCCGCACGACGTGCGCCTCGGCCAGGCCTTCATCCAGTCGATCTATCAGGCGCTCCGGCAGTCGCCGCAGTGGGACCGCTGCCTCATGCTGGTCTTCTATGACGAGCACGGCGGCTTCTTCGACCACGTGCCGCCGCCCGTGCCGGCGGCCGAGCTGCGCAGCGACTTCCAGCGCATGGGCTTCCGCGTGCCCGGCCTGGTCATCGGTCCGCTGGCGCGCCGCGGCCACGTCTTCCACGACGTCGTCGAGCACAGCTCGGTGCCCGGGCTCATCGCGCGCGTCTTCCAGCTCGATCACGTGAACGAGCGCGCGCGCCTGGCCGGCGACTTCGCCGGCGCCCTCGACCTCGAGCTGACGCTCGACGCCAAGCGCCCGCCGCCGCCCGAGCTGCCGCCGCTGACGCTCGACGCGGCGCGCATCGACCGCGCGCTGCGGAGCTCGCGCTTCCACCAGGAGGAGCTCGAGGCCTTCGGTCGCAGCCTCGGCCTCCGCCCCGACAGCCCCGACGAGCAGCGGCGGAAGACCGAGCGCTACCTCGCTCACGCGGCGCGCATCGGCGCCGTCCGCATCAGCTAGATCGGACGCTGCGCTGGCCCGTGCGTTTGCGGCGCGTCGCCGTCAGCCGTCATGCGTGGCGGCCAGGCCCTCGCGCAGCGCCTGCTCGAGCGCGGCCTCGGGCATGCGGCCGAGCGCGTCGCGCTCGAACTTGCGCGTGCGCCGGACGATGACGACGGTCTTCGGCGGCACCGCGTCGCGCACGAGCTCGACCACGACCTCGGCGCCCTCGACGGTGCCCTGCATGCGGTCGCCCGCGACCGTCAGGCCGTGGCGCGCGGCGAAGCGCTTCCAGCCGCGCAGCGGCTTCATCACCACCCACACCATCGCCGCCAGCGCCACCGCGACCGCCACCGCGATCCAGAAGCCCGGCGACATCCCCAGCACCCGCGGCGCGATGTCTGCAATCATCATCGACGCCAGCATCGGCCCCCCTGCCGCGTCCGTCAATCCAGCCATGGGCCACGGACGCGGCCGCGGGTCTCGCACGAGACGGGGGTCTCGCCGCCGCTCGGATTGCCGTCGCCGCAGAGATTGAACAGCGTTTAGCGATTAGACGTTGACATGTCGGCGACGGGCGTCTACCACTCGGCTCGTGGGCAGCGCCGACCGACGTGAACGCGAACGATCCGAGATGAAGGAGCTCATCCTCTCGACGGCCCTCCGGCTGTTCGTGGACGAGAGCTTCGAGGGCACGACGATGCGCCGCATCGCCGACGAGATCGAGTACACGCCGGGCGCCATCTACTCCTACTTCAAGGACAAGGACGAGATCTGCTACGCGCTGCATCACCTGGGCTTCGAGAAGCTCAACGCGATGACGGCCGAGGCGCTCTCGACCGTGACCGACGTCGTCGAGCGCCTGCGCGTGGTCGGCCAGACCTACATCCGCTTCGCCTTCGAGAACCGCGCGCTCTACGACCTCATGTTCATCTCCCGGAAGACCGGGAAGAAGATCGTCGAGAGCAACGAGTGGGAGCCGGGCATGCGCGCGTACGGCACGCTGCGCGAGACCGTCCAGGCCTTCGTCGCCAAGTTCAAGCTCGACTGGGACGTCGACGTGACCGCCTTCGGGTGCTGGTCCGCCGTCCACGGCATGGTCTCGCTGGTCATCTGCGACCGCTGCACCCCCATGCCCGTCGACCACGTGCAGGTCGTGGGCCTCGCCTACGAGCAGTACGTCACCGTCATGCACAGCGCCGCGCGCCGTGCTCGCCGCGCGGGCCACTGAGTCGGGCCCGGGGCGGTGCCCCCTTTTTTTGCCTCGTGATTGAACAACGTTCAGGAGCCGAACGATGACGAGACGCCGCCCCATGTTCACCACCTGGTTGCCGGTCAGCCTCATGGCCGTCGGCATCGCGCCGCTGGCCGCCTGCGAGTCCACCGGCCACAGCGCCGAAGCCAAGCCGACGCCGGTGAAGTCCGAGCCGCCGGTGCCGGTCACGGTGGCGCCCGTCCAGCAGGTTCCGGCCGCGAGCCCCATCCACGCCATGGGCCGCGTGGCGCACGACCGCGACGTGAAGCTCGGCTTCAAGACCGGCGGTGTCATCGGCGAGGTGCTGGTCGACGAGGGCGACCGCGTGACGGCCGGCCAGGTCATCGCGCGCCTCGACGCGCGCGAGATCGACGCGCTCGTCGCCCAGGCCTCGGCCGGCGTGGCCAAGGCCAAGCGCGACCTCGATCGCGCCCAGGGGCTGGCGGCCGATCAGGTCATCCCCGGCTCGAGCGCCGACGACGCGCGCACGGCCGCGCGCGTGGCCTCGGCCCAGCTGGCCGGCGCGCGCTTCAACAAGGAGACGGCGACGCTGGTCGCGCCGGTCTCCGGCGTGATCGTCAAGCGCCTTTCAGAACCGGGCGAGGTGGTCGGACCGGGCATGCCGGTGCTGGTCATCGGCGCCGACGCGGCCGACGGCGCGACGCTGATCGAGGCCGGCATCCCCGCTCGCGACGCGCTGCTGGTGGCCATCGGCGACCGCGCCGAGGTGACGCTCGACGGCGACCTCGCGCCGTCGGCCGCGACCGTCACCGAGCTGGCGCCGACGCTGGTGGCCGGCACCGATCAGGTGCTGGTGAAGCTGCGCCTGGCCGAGCGCCGCGCCGTGCCGCGCGGCCTCGTCGCGCGCCTCGAGCTCACGCCGCCGCGCGGCGGCACGCGCGCCGCCATCCCCATCGCCGCGCTGGTCGAGGTCCAGGGCCGCGCCGCCAGCGTCTACACGCTGAGCGCCGACGGCACCCACGTCGAGCGCCGCCCCATCGTCGTCGATCGGCTGCGACCCGATGGCATGGTGCTCGTGCAGAGCGGCCTCGACGGCGTGAGCCGCGTGGTCGACGCCGGCACGAGCTGGCTCGACAGCGGCGCCGCGGTGGTCGTGAAGACCGCCGCCGCCGCGACCCCGAAGGCCGGCGACGCGCGGGAGGACCGCCCGTGAAGATCGCCGAGCTGGCCGTCAAGAACCCCCAGTTCACGCTCGTCGTCTTCGCGCTGCTCGCGGCGCTCGGCGTGAACACCTTCGCCACCATCCCGCGCTCGGAGGACCCGCAGTTCCCCATCCCCGGCTTCGTGGTGGTCGCCGTCTACCCGGGCGGCGCGCCGCTCGACGTCGAGGAGCTGGTCGCCAACCCGATCGAGGAGAAGCTCCACGAGCTCGACGACATCCGGAAGCTGCAGACCAAGATCGGCGAGAACGTCTCGGTCACGACCATCGAGTTCCAGCAGGACGCCGACGCCGACACCAAGGAGCAGGAGGTCCGGCGCCAGGTCGACGCCGCGCGCGCCGAGCTGCCGAAGGACCTGGCGAGCCTCGACGTCATCCGCTTCGCGACCTCCAACGTGAGCCTCATCCAGGTCGCACTCACCAGCGACGGCGCCCCCTGGCGCGCCATCGAGGACCAGGCCGAGGCGCTCGAGGAGCGGCTCGAGGCCGTGCCCGGCATCAAGGAGGCCAAGGTCCACGGGCTGCCCGAGCGCGAGGCGCGCGTGGCGCTCGACGTCGAGAAGCTGGCCAGCCTCGACCTGCCGCTCGACAACGTGCTGCAGGCGCTCTCGAGCGAGGCCATCACCATCCCGGGCGGCAACGTCGACGTCGCCGGCCGCCGCCTCGGCATCAAGACCAGCGGCACCTTCCGCTCGCTCGAAGACGTGCGCGGCGTGGTCGTGGGCGGTGACGGCCAGGGCGTCGTGCGCCTCGGCGACGTCGCCGACGTGACCTTCGACGTCGCGCCCCACGACGTCCAGACCCGCTTCGATGGCCGTCGCGCCGTGTTCGTCACGGCGACCCAGAAGGATGGCCAGAACGTCTTCGCCATCCAGGGCCGCGTCGCCGCCGTGCTCGACGCCTTCGAGCAGACGCTGCCGCAGGGCATGCACCTCGAGCGCGGCTTCGACCAGGCCGACAACGTCCACCTGCGCCTCGACCGCCTCTACGAGGACTTCGCCTTCGCCATCCTGCTGGTGTTGATCACGCTCTTGCCGCTCGGCTGGCGCGCGGGCCTCATCGTCATGATCGCCATCCCGCTGTCCTTGGCCATCGGCCTCACGCTGCTCAACCTGGCCGGCTTCAACCTGAACCAGCTGTCGATCGTCGGCTTCGTCATCGCGCTCGGGCTGCTGGTCGACGACTCCATCGTCGTGGTCGAGAACATCACGCGCTTCCTGCGCGAGGGGAAGACGCGCAAGGAGGCGGCCATCCTCGCCACGCGCCAGATCGCCGTCGCGGTCGTCGGCTGCACCGCGACGCTGGTCTTCGCCTTCGTGCCGCTCCTGTTCCTGCCCGGCGGCCCCGGCGACTTCATCCGCAGCCTGCCGATGGCGGTGGTCATGACCATCATCGCCTCGCTGCTGGTGTCGCTCACCATCGTGCCGTTCATGGCCTCGCTCGCCCTGCCCCGCTCGAGCGCGGAGCACGGCAACACCCTGCTGCGCCTCCTGAACCGCGCCATCGAGGCCGGCTATCGCCCCATCCTCCGCTTCGCGCTGCGCCACAAGCTCCTCACCCTCGGCGCCGCCGCCGGCCTGGTCGCCGCCAGCTTCCTCCTGGTCCCGCAGATCGGCTTCTCGCTCTTCCCGAAGGCCGGCACGCGCCAGTTCATCGTCAGCATCGAGGCCGCCGAGGGCGCCTCGCGCGAGTCCACCGACGCCGAGGTGCGCCGCGTCGAGGGTCTCCTCTTGGCCGCCCCCGAGGTGAAGTGGGTCATGGCCAACGTCGGCAAGGGCAACCCCCAGGCCTACTACAACCTGCCCCAGCGCCAGGAGTCGTCGAGCTACGGCGAGCTCCTGGCCGAGCTCCGCGACTTCGACCCGAAGACCAGCCCCGCCTTCTACGACCGGCTGCGCGCCGAGGTCGCCAACCGACCCAACGCGCGCATCGAGGTGAAGGAGTTCGAGAACGGCCCGCCCATCGACGCGCCGGTCGCCGTGCGCCTGCTGGGCGACGACCTCGCGGCCCTCACCGAGGCGGCCGCGCGCGTCGAGGCGCTCATGCGCCAGACGCCGGGCACCATCGACGTCGTGAACCCGTACCGCTCGCGCCGCACCGATCTCGTGGCCTCGGTCGACCGCGCCAAGGCCGGCATGGTCGGCGTGCCGACCGGCTGGGTGGCGCGCGGCGTGCGCATGGCGGTGGCCGGGCTCCAGGTCGGGACGCTGCGCGAGCCGTCGGGCGAGGCCATCCCGCTGACGGTGACGCTGCCCGGCGACCGCGCCTCGCTCGGCGCGCTCGACCACCTGCGCATCCCCACCGTCACCGGCAAGACGGTGGCGCTCTCCGACGTGGCCACGCTCGACTTCGAGTCGTCGCCGACCTCCATCCAGCACTACGGCGCCAAGCAGCGCGCCGTGACCGTGCGCGCCAACGTCGCCACCGGCGAGAACCGCGATCGCGTGACCCAGGCGGTGCTGGCCGAGCTCGGCCGGACCGAGCTCCCCGGCGGCGTGCGCTGGGTCGCGGCCGGCGAGATCGAGAGCCGCCAGGAGAGCTTCGGCGGCCTCGGCGCGGCCGTGCTCATCGCCATCTTCGGCATCCTCGCCATCCTCGTCCTCGAGTTCGGCACCTTCCGCGGCACGCTCGTCGTGGCGTCGGTCATCCCGCTCGGCGTGCTGGGCGGCCTCGTCGCGCTGTGGCTCACCGGCTACACGCTGTCCTTCACGGCGATGATCGGCTTCGTCGCGCTCATCGGCATCGAGATCAAGAACTCCATCCTGCTGGTCGACTTCACCAACCAGCTGCGCAAGGACGGGCTGCCGCTGGTCGAGGCCGTCCAGAAGGCGGGCGAGGTGCGCTTCCTGCCCATCGTCCTCACCACGCTCACGGCCATCGGCGGCCTGGTGCCGCTGGCCATCCAGGGCTCGTCGCTCTACTCGCCGCTGGCCTGGGTCATCATCGGCGGCCTGGTGAGCTCGACCGTGCTGAGCCGCCTCGTGACGCCGGTCATGTACCTCCTGCTCGCGCCCAAGGAGCGGAGCCCCGAGCCGACGCCGTCGCGTCCCGACGCGACGCCCGAGCCGAGCGCGGCCGGCCCCGAGATCGCCGCGGCCTGAAGCCCGGTCGCCCCCCCGACCCTGTCAAGGAGACTTGTCATGTGGACGCACCTGGTGCTGGCGGCGCTCGCCGCCGCGGCGCCCTCGCACGCCTACGACCTGCCGCCCGGCGGCCCCGATCCGACCCTCGCGCCGCCCGCGCTCGACCTCGTCGCCATCGCCACGCGCGCGGCCGCGACCAGCCCCGACGGGCGCGCAGCGCTGGCCGACGCCGCCGCCGCCGCGGCGCGCACGCGCGGCATCGACCGCAAGTTCTGGCCGCGCATCGTGACAAGTGCACGTTACACGCGCCTGTCGCCGTCGGACCCGACCAGCATCGACGGCCTGCCCATCCCAGTCGAGATCCCCGGCCCGCTCGAGGATCAGCTGGCGGTCGGCGTGCAGGTGGCGCTGCCGCTGTCGGACTGGCTCGCGCGCTGGGACGCCGCCAAGACCGCCGGGCGCGAGGCGGAGGCGGCCGAGCGCGCGCTGGTCGAGGTGGCGCGGCAAAAGGCCGCGGCCGACGCGGTGGCGCTCTACTGGCAGGTGCAGCGCGCGCGCCTCGGCCAAGACGCGGCCCAGGCCGGGCTCACCGACGCCGAGGCGCACCTGCGCGTGGCCGAGCTCCTGGCCAAGGCCTCGGCCGGATCGATCGCCGACGTGCGCCTGGCGGAGGCCGGCGTGGCCCAGGCGCGCCTCGAGGTCGAGCGCTTGGCGCACGCCGAGAGGCTGGCGCTGCGCGCGCTGGCCACCGCGCTCCACCTCGACGACGGCGCGCTCGGCGTGGCCCGCGTCGACGCCACGGCGTCACCCTGGCCGGCGCCCGAAGGCGACGAGGCCACGCTCGTCCGAGAGGCCGCCGAGCGGCCAGGCGCGCGCCATCGCCGCCGGCGAAGGTCGCGCTCCACCACGAAGGTCGGCTCGCCGACGCTGGCCGCTGGCCGCGCCTCGACCTCGTCGCCAACGCCCAGGTGGCGAGCCCGAGCCCGCGCGGGCTCGGCAACGACGCGAGCGCGGTGGCGCTGTGGGACGCCTCGCTCGTCGCCAGCTGGAGCGTCAACGGCCTCTGGGAGGCCGACGCCAGCGACGACGAGCTGGCCGCGCGCGGCCAGCGCTTCGAGATATCGCCAGCGGCTCGGCGACGGCATCGCGCTCGAGGTGGCGGCGGCGCTGCGCGACCTGGCCGACGCCGACTCCGCCGCCAGCGCCAGCGAGGTCATGCTGGTCGCGGCCGAGGAGGACACCGCGTGCGCGCCCGCCTGCAGGCCGGCAAGGCCTCGAGCGTCGAGCTCTCCGACGCCGAGCGCGAGCTCACCCGCGCCCGCCTCGGCGTCGTCGACGCGCGCGCATCGGCCGACGCCTCGCCGAGGCGCAGCTGCGCCACGCGCTCGGGCTGCCGCTGGCGGCGGCCACGAGCATGTAAAGCGCACTTGTCACACCGGAGGACGGCGCCCGCTCACGGCTCGCACACATCGCCGACGCCGTTGTCGTTGCTGTCGCACTGGGTGGGCGGCGTCGCCGCGTTGCTGTCGCAGTCGCTCGGCGGGTTCGAGATCGAGGGGCAGTTGTCGACGTCGCCGCACACGCCGTCCTGATCGACGTCGTTGTCGGGGTCGGCCAGGCACGGGTCGCAGGCGTCGCCGACGCCGTCGAAGTCGCCGTCGTCCTGGCTCGGGTTCGGGTCGGCCGGGCAGTTGTCCTCGCCGTCGACGATGGTGTCGTTGTCGCCGTCGGTGCAGTAGCAGGCGCGCTCCTGCCAGTCGCAGATGTCCTTCAGCGGGCCGATGGGCGTGTTGTAGACCGCCTCGAGGCAGCCCTCGCCGTCGGCCGAGTACTCGTCGAAGCCCGTGCGGTGGCCGCTCAGGCAGCCGAGCACGTCGACCGAGATGCGCGCGATGTACTCGCAGTCGGCGTTGCAGCCCTTGGCCGCGGCCAGCTCGGCGAGGGTGTCGAAGCGCTGGTCGCCGGCCGTGTAGTAGGCCGGGCAGCCGGCCTCGCCGAAGTCCTGCCAGTAGAGGAACGAGCCGAGGTCGTCACCGCACTCGAGGAGGCGCGGCTCCTCGAAGTACATGCACTCGGCCGTGGCGTCGCCGTCGGCGGCATCGCCGGTGTCGGCGCCGACGTCATCGCCAGTGTCGGCGACCGTCGCGTCGCCGCTGTCGGGCGCGACGGTGGTGTCGAGCCCGACGTCGGCCTGGCTGTCGGCGGTGGTGTCGGTGGCCGTGGTCGGGCTCGAGTCGGCGGCCGACGTGGCGTCGCCGCCGACATCGGAGGTGGTGTCGACCGCGGTGTCGGTGCCGGTCTTGGCGTCGTCGGAGCACGCGCCGAGGGCGAGGTTCGCGACCAGGAAGGAGGAGGCAAGGCAGAGAGTCAGCTTCATCGCCGCCTGGGTAGTGATCGGCGGCGGTGGTGTCAACGACCATCGCCCGCCCGCCGCGCGCGCGTCGGTCGCCCAGACCAG
>JAXLYZ010000035.1:0-103293 GCA_046351155.1 Myxococcota bacterium | reverse complement strand
GGCGCGCAGCCGATGCTGGCCATCGAGCTCGCCGAGGTGCTGCCGACGAGCGACCTCCCGGGCGGCGTCGTCAACATCCTCACCGCCGAGCGCGCCGAGCTGCTCGGCCAGTACGGCGCCCACATGGACGTCGACGCCGTCTTCGGCATCGGCTGCGACGACGCCGAGCGGAAGAAGATCCAGATCGTTGCGGCCGAGAGCGTGAAGCGCACCTTCTTCGTCGACGACGCGTCGCCGGCCGAGTGGCGCTCCGAGAAGCGCCAGAGCCCCTATTGGATCCTGCCGTTCATCGAGCTCAAGACCGCATGGCATCCGATCGGGGTCTGACCACATCCGACGGCCGCAGCCCTCCCGAGGTCATCGCGCGGAAGCGCGACGGCCTGGCGCTCGGCGACGACGACATCCGCGGCATCATCGCCGCCTACGCCTCGGGCGCGCTCGCCGAGGAGCAGATGGCCGCGCTGGCGATGGCCATCTACTTCCGTGGCCTCGACGACCGCGAGACGGCAACCTGGACCGAGGCCATGCTGCGCTCGGGTCGCGTCCTCGACTTCGGCCATCATGGCAAGCCGGTGGTGGACAAGCACTCGACCGGCGGCGTCGGCGACAAGGTCTCGCTGGTGCTGGCGCCCATCGCGGCCGCGGCCGGCCTGCTCGTGCCGATGGTGTCGGGGCGCGGCCTCGGCCACACCGGCGGCACCATCGACAAGCTCGAGAGCATCCCCGGCTTCCGCGCCGACCTCGACCTGGCCGGGTTCGACAAGGTCCTTGACCAGGTCGGCTGCGCCATCATCGGCGCCACGGCCGACATCGCGCCCGCCGACAAGCGCCTCTACGCGCTGCGCGACGTGACCGCCACGGTGTCGTCGATCCCGCTCATCGTCAGCTCGATCATGTCGAAGAAGCTGGCCGAGGGCCTGTCGGCCCTGTTCCTCGACGTGAAGGTCGGGCGCGCCGCCTTCATGCCGACCGTGGCCGCCGCGACCGAGCTGGCCCAGCGCATGATCGCCGTCGGCCTCCGCATGGGCGTCCGCACGCGCGCCATGCTGACGCGCATGGAGGAGCCGCTGGGCGCGATGGTCGGCAGCGCCAACGAGGTGCGCGAGGCCGTCGCCTGCCTCGAGGGCCACGGCGACCGCGCGCTGACCGATCTGTGCCTGGCGCAGGCGGCCGAGATGGCGCTCGGCCACGGCCTGGCGCTCGACGACGCGCTCGTCCGCGCCCGCGCCGAGCTCGACTCGGGCCGCGCGCGCGAGGTCTTCGGCAAGATGGTGGCGGCCCAGGGCGGCGACCTGGACGCGCTGCCCGAGCCGCCGGGCGAGACGGTGGTGCGCGCCGACCGCGACGGCTTCGTGACCGGCATCGACGGGCTCGAGGTGGCGCTGGCGCTGGTCGGCCTCGGGGCCGGCCGCAAGAAGGCCGGCGACCCCATCGACCCGACCGTCGGCGTGCGCGTCGAGGCGCCGCGCGGCGCCAGCGTGTGCCCGAGCGCCCCGCTGGTCACGGTGTTCCATGGGCTCGGGGCGGGCTCCGGGCGAGCGCCCGACGGCCTGGCGATCGCGCGGCTCCGGGCCGCGTGGCAGCTGGGCGACGAGCCCCCCGACGCGGCCGCGCTCGTGCTCGGACGCCTGTGATCGGCTAGGCTCCACGCGTCATGATGTTCACGGCCGGATACGCCGAGCTCGGAAAGTACCGCGGGGTCCCCATCCGCTGGCACTGGTCGCTGCTCGTCATGCTGGCGGTGGTCGGCCTCGACGTCGACCCGGCGGGCGGCTACTCGCTCCGGCCGCTGTGCTCGCTCTTCACGCTGGCGCTCATCCTCGTCCACGAGGCCGGGCACCACGCCATGATCCGCTTCCACGGCTTCACGCCCATCGGCGTCGACCTCCAGGCCTTCGGCGGCGAGACGCGCTGGCGCGGCGAGGCCACGCCGCGCCAGGAGGTGCGCATGGCCTGGGCCGGCGTCTTCGCGCAGGCGGTGGCGTTGGCCGCGGTGGGCCTCGGCTTCGGCGTCTACCAGCTCACCGGCGGCGAGGTCACGGCCGGCTGGGCCCAGGACCTGCGCTTCGTCTACATCGACATCAACCTGCTCATGATCTGCGTGAACCTCGTGCCGCTGCCGACCTTCGACGGCGACGTGGCCTGGAAGGTGGTCGCGCTCTGGCGCGGCAACCTCCAGCCGCGGCGCATGATCCTCATCACGCTGGCCCGGAACGACGAGGCCCCCGTCGACGTCGACAAGGTCCGAGCCGACGTCGACGCCGAGCTCGCCGCCCTCGCCGAGGCCCACAACGAGCGCGCGATGGCCGAGACCGCGTCGCGCCCTCCCGACGCCACCTGACCCTCAGGGCTGCTCAAAACGGGTCAGTCAGCCGCAAGGAGCAGCGAGACGAGCGCGGAGGCGTACTCGAGTACTCGGGCGCTGCGCCCCGCGCCCCGCTGCCGAGCGAGCGCAGCGACGCCGCGGATGACCCTTTTCAGCAGCCCTGCGGTCAGAGCTCCTGCTCGTAGAGTCGATAGTGCGTCTCGACCATGCCGAGCGCGGCGTACGTCGTCTGCGCGCGGTCGTTGCTCGCGGCCACGTAGAGGCGGATGCCGACCGCGCCGGCCGCGCGCGCGCGCGCGACGACGGCCTCGTGCAGCGCGCGGTAGATGCCGCGCCGGCGCCAGGCGAGCGCGATGTGGACCGACTGGATCCACCCGCTGCATACCATCGCGCCAGTCCAGACCCTCGAAGGTCACCATGAGCTGGCCGACGACCGCGCCGTCGGGCCCGACCGCGACCAGGTAGAAGCCCTTCGTGCGGTCGGCCAGCACGGCCTCGACCCCGCGCAGGACGCGGTCGGGGTCGAGCGCGAGCGACTCGGTCTCGAGCGCCATGGCGACGTTGCCGTCGCGGAGCGCCACGGCGTCGGCCGCCGTGGCACCGGATGCCGACTTGCGAGCTCAGCGGTGCCCGAAAGAAGCCGGGTGGCGGAAGGCCGACGGGTCGAACGCGCCGCTCGCACCACCGGCGCCACCGGCGGCCGGCGCGCCACCGGCGTTGCCGCGGCACTGGTTGACGTAGGTCACGCACGGCGGGTTCTGCTGGGCGGCGGTGGCGCAGCTGTTGAACTCGGCGCCGGTCTTGTCGGCGCACTGCGCGAAGACGCAGAAGTTGAGCGACGTGAAGGTCTTGGCCGCGTCCTCGGTCGACTCGGTGTAGCAGTCGCGCTCGCAGCGGGCGGTGGCGTCGGCGCCGCAGGCCGTCAGGCAGGCGTTCAGCTGGAGGCAGGTCTTGGTGCCGAAGTCGGTGCCGCCGGCGCACGCCGTCGTGGCGTCGACGCAGCCGTCGAGCAGGCACTGGTAGATGGCCTTCTCCTGCTCCGGGGTCGGCTCGGTCTGGCCGGCGGGCAGGTCGGGGAGGCAGCCGATCTGGCAGTCGAACGAGTCGCTGAAGGCGGTGACCTCGTCCTGCGACTCGGCCGGCGCGGCGCAGGTCTGGACGCACTCGTTGAAGGCGGCCTGGCTCGACGCCGAGGCGCAGTTGGTCGTGACGCAGGCGGTGATGCCGAGGCAGGTGCCTCGCCGTTGTCGACCACGGCGGTGTCGTCGATGACGTCGTAGTTCACGACGCTCGTGTCGTTGGTGGTCGTCGTGGCCGACGTGGGTGGCGGTCGTCGTGGTGGCCGTGGTGTCGCCGGTGCTCGTCGTGGCGTCGCTCGAGTCCGCGCTGGTCGCCGTGGTGGCGTCGCTGAGGACCTTGCCGCCCGTGTCGCCGCCGCACGCCGACGAGGATTGCCGCCGATGAAGGTGATGCCGCCGTGAAGGAGCTCCGGGAGAGAATGCGCGGCCTACGCCATGGGCGGCGGAACCTACGGAGGGCCCATGGCAGTGTCCAGCACGCGCGCGGGCTCGTTCATGAACTCGATCGGGCCCGCGCGCGCCCGCTCCTTCCTTGACTCTGCGCGTGCCTCGTGGCTAACGGTATCCCGGTTCCTCGTCGCCCGCGCGCAGCCGCGCAGGCGTCTGCTTGACCGAACCGCGCGCACCCTACTTTCGACTTCGTCCACGAGGTGCTCAAGCCAGCCCGCTACCTGGGCGGCGAGTGCAAGCCCGGAAGAAGGGCAGGGCGCGGTCGACGTGCGCATCTGCATGGCGCTTCCCGGATCTACGACATCGGGATGAGCCACCTCGGCACCAAGATCATCTACGATCTTCTGAACAAGCACCCGCGGATCGCCCTGCGAGCGCGCCTTCACGCCGTGGGTCGACATGGAGGCCGAGCTGACCAAGCGCCAGCTGCCGGTGGTGTCGCTCGGTCAGCGGCGCCGCTGCGCGACTTCGACGTCGTCGGCATGTCGCTCCAGTACGAGATGACCTACACCAACGCGCTCAACCTCCTGCGCCTGTCGGGCATCCCGCTGCGCAGCGCCGAGCGCGCCGAGAAGAGGACCCCATCGTCTTCGGCGGCGGCCTGACCGCGACCCTGCGAGCCGATGGCGCCCTTCATCGACGCCTTCCTCGCCGGCGACGCCGGGGGGCGCTGCCCGAGGCGCTCGTCGCTGGCCGCCTGGAAGGCCGAGGGCCTGACCCGCGCCGAGCGCACACCGCCTCGCCAACACCCACGAGGGCTGGTACGTGCCGGCCCGCCGACGTGGTCCTCGACGAGCGCACCGGCTTCCTCATCGTCGACGGCGCGACGGCGCGCGGCCTACCCGGTCAAGCGCACCATCGTCCTCGACCTCGACCGCTATCCGTTCCCGGCCCGACTCGCCGGTGGCCGCGGCCGGGGCCATCTTCGATCCTGTCGTCGAGATCGCGCGCGGCAACTGCAAGGGAGCTGCCGCTTCTGCCAGGCGGGCGCCGATCACATCGACCGGTCCGCGAGCGCGACCCCGAGCAGATCATCGAGACGGTGCTCAAGGCCATCGAGAAGAACCGGCTACGACGAGGTGTCGCTGACGTCGCTCTCGACCGCCGACTACTCGTGCATCAGCCCGCTCATCAAAGGCGCGTCATGGAGAAGCTCGCGAAGGCGCGCCGTCGCTGTCGGTGGGCTCGCTTCGCGCCTACGGCCTCGACGAGGACCTGCTCGACGAGATCTCCACGTGAAGGCGACCGGGCTCACCTTCGCGCCCGAGGCCGGCACGCAGCGCATGCGCGACGTCGTGAACAAGAACATCTCCGAGGAGAACATCCAGGAGACGGCGCACCGCGTGTTCTCGCGCGGCTGGGCCAAGATGAAGTTCTACTTCATGATCGGCCTCCCGACCGAGACCGACGAGGACGTGGCCGGCATCATCGAGACCGCGGCGCGCGCGCGTCAGATCGGCACGAAGTACCACGCGCGCGGCAAGGTCCAGGTGACCGCGTCGGCCAGCTCGCACGTGCCGAAGCCGCACACGCCGTTCCAGTGGGCGGCCATGGACGGCGTCGACGAGATCCAGCGCAAGCAGCACCTGCTGCGCGAGCTCGCCAAGCGCATGAACATCAACGTCAAGTACCACAACTGGCGCGAGAGCTTCGTCGAGGATCCTCTCGCGCGGTGACCGCCGCGTGGCCGACCTCGTGGAGCTGGCGTTCAAGAAGGGCGCGCCTCGACGGCTGGGACGAGCACCTGCGCCTCGACCTGTGGCTCGAGGAGGCCATCGCCGAGCTGGGCATCGACCCGCACCAGCGCTACCTCGGCACCATACCGGTCGACGCGGCGCTGCCGTGGGACCACCTCGACGTCGGCCTCGAGCCCGGGTTCCTGGCGCAGGAGTGAAAAGGCCAACAAGAACCGCCTGTCGCCGCCGTGCGGCAAGCCGAGGAGTGAAGACCAGGTCCACCACACCAACCTGGCCGACCACCAGGCCGACGAGCGCAAGCTCGTCTGCTACCACTGCGGCATCGCCTGCGACATGCAGAAGATGCGCGACGACCGCGCGACCTACCTCGAGCGCCTCGGCGCGCTAACCCGCGACGACGTCAAGGCGGCGGGCTTCGTCCCGCGCCTACCGCACGGTCCGGAAGGACATGAACGGCAAGAACGCACCGCCGGTGCACGACGGCCAGGGCGACGTCGTGCGCTACCGCATCGCCTTCACCAAGCTCGGCACCATCGCCGTGACCTCGCACCTCGACCTGGCCCGCGTGCTGCCGCGCATCATCCGCCGCGCCGGCCTCACCATGATACAGCTCGGGCTTCACGCCGCGCGCGCTGGTGTCGTACGGCCCGGCGCTGTCGCTCGGCGTGAAGAGCATCGCCGAGGTGGCCGACGTCTTCCTGGTGGAGGACATGTCCGCCGATGACGTCCGCGAGCGCATCGAGGCCGTCACCGACCCGGGCCTCCACATCATCGGCGCCGTGCGCGTCGAGCTACACGCGCCGCCCATCGCCAAGATCGCCAAGGTGGCCGAGTACATCCATGGCCCTCGGCTACACCCGCCGACGCGCTGGCGGCCGCGGTCGCGCGCGCCTCGGCCGGCGAGCCTGCTGGTCGACGTCGAGCGCAAGCACGGTCTCAAGACCATCGACGTCCGCGATGGGCTCATCGCGCTACAGCCGTCGACGTGCCGACCGCCGAGGAGACAAGCGCTCTCGACGTGCCGCGCGGGAAGCCCGTCCTGCGCTGGCGCGTCGACCTCGTGAAGGGCGCGCACGTCCGCGCCATCGAGCTCGTGCAGGGCTTGCTCGGCATGAAGACCGAGGTGCTGGCCGCGCGCACCGGGCTCTTCGCGCTGCGCGACGGCGTGGCCGTCGACCTCTTCGACGACTCGGTGCTGGTCGCGCCGCCGCGCCCGCCCGAGCCCGCCCGCCGAGCCGACCGCGGCGCCCGACGCGGCGATCGCCCCGAGGCGCTCGAGCTCATGGACGCCGACGGCGGGCTGCCGTTCGACGTCGACACCGACCTGGACCGCGACCTGGAAGCGGAGGCCTGAAGCATGCTGCAGCACCCCATCGTCAAGGGACTTTCGTGGTTCGCCATCGCCTGCGCCGTGGCGCTGGCGCCGGCCTGCGCCAGCACGTCGGGCGCGACCGCCGGCGCCAACGAGATCCGGCCGTTCCGGCTGAGCGACCTCGGCGGCGACACCGTCGACCTCGCGCAGCACCTCGGCAAGGACGTCGTGCTCATCTCCTTCTGGGCCACCTACTGCGAGCCCTGCAAGGCCGAGATGCCGTTCCTCCAGGGCTTCCACGATCGCTACAAGACCCAGGGCCTGGCCGTCGTGTCGGTGTCGATCGACGGCCCCGAGACCCAGGCCGAGGTGGCGCCCTACATCCGCAAGCAGGGCTACACCTTCCCGGTCGTCATCGACAAGGACGGCGCCGTGGCCCAGTCGCTGAACCCCACCACCAGCGCGCCCTACGCCATCATCGTCGGCCGCGACGGCAAGGTCCGCAAGCGCATCTCCGGCTTCCAGGGCTCGGAGGCGCCCGAGCTCGAGAAGGAGCTCCAGGCCCTCCTCGCCGAGCCCGCAGGGACCACTCAGGGCAGCCTTCTGCGCCCGCCGGCGAGCGGACTGCGTCCGCTGTGGCCGGCCGGCTCCGAAGGCCTTCTGACTGGATCTTGAGCGTGCGCGGCGCCGTGGCCTTCGCGGCCGCCTGCATGGCCGCCCTGACGCTGCTCGCGCCGAGCGCGGCGCGCGCCGACGACGTCACCTTCGACTTCACCGAGAGCCTGTTCGCCGACTGGCACTGGACCCTCGACGACGCGCAGCTCGCGCCCGACCGGCGCCACGACGTCATCGATCTCCGGAACCGGCTGAACGCGCGCATGCGCTGGAACCAGAACACCTTCGGCCTGCGCCTCGACGCCGCCGTCTTCACCGCGCCGCCGTCGTCGCAGTACCAGAACGATGTGCGCCCGGAGGAGATGTTCATCGGCGGCGAGCACCCCGGCGGCTGGCGCTGGGTGGCCGGCGACGACTACCTCACCGTCGGCCGCGGCATGGCGCTCTCGCTCCGGAAGTTCGACGAGATCGGCTTCACCACGAGTCTCCGCGGCGCGCACCTCATCTACACCGGCGGGCCCATCGGCTTCCGCGTCGGCGTCGGCCTCACCAACGTCGTCAACGTCGACCTGGTCGAGGAGAAGCTCGTGCCCGACCCGCTCGACCTGGTCGCGCTGGCGCGCGTCGACATCCCGCTCGGGAAGACGGTCGGCGTCGGCGCCCACGTCGTCGATCTCGAGCGCCGCCACTCGGGCCTCCGGAACGCCATCACCGGGCTCTTGGGCGACGACGACGACGACGCGCTCTCGGGTCGGAAGTACATCCGCTCGCTCGTGGGCGGCGCCGACGTCCACGTGAACGGCATCGCCGACGCTGTCGATCTCTTCGCCGAGTTCGACTACCTCGTGAACGACGAGACGCGCGCCACGCTGGCCGGCGACGTGCCCGCCGGCAAGGACGGATCGGCGCTCTACGTCTCGGCCAGCGGCACCTTCGGCGCAACCGGCGTGCTGCTCGAGGGCAAGCGCTACGACCACTACGACGTCCGCTCGAGCCCGCACCCCGACACCTTCGACCAGCAGTCGATCACCCAGACCTTCCCCTACATCGCGCCGCCGACGCTCGAGCGCATCGACCAGCGCGTCGTCAACAACACCGACGTCACCGGCGTGCACCTGCGCGTCGACCACGCGCTGGGCGACGGCGACTTCAAGAAGCCGCGCCACTCGATCTTCGCCTCGGCCGCCTTCTTCGCCGACGCGCCGGCCCAGAACGAGTGGACCTTCCACGGCTACATGGGCTTCGAGCGCACCACCCCCGACGGCATGCGCCTGCAGCTGCAGATGGGCTTCCGCCAGGAGGAGGCGCCCAGAGAGGACATCATCCGCCTGCGCATGGTGCACCTCGACCTCGACTGGTTCGCGGTCATCACACCCGGCGTCGACCTCCAGCTCCACTGGACCCACGAGTTCCGCGACAAGAACATCGGCGCGCCGAGCCTGCAGGAGGGCTACGCCGAGGGCACCTTCTACCTGTCCGTGAACCTGCCGCCGCACTGGTCGGTGACGGGCCAGTTCGAGTACCTCACCGACGACGCGACGGAGCGGCCGATGTTCCCGGGCGGCTTCCTCCAGTACAAGCTCGACAGCCAGAGCTTCATCCGCCTCTTCGTCGGGCGCAGCAAGGGCGGCCTCAAGTGCTCGGGCGGCATCTGCCGCGTGTTCCCGAACTTCGACGGCCTGAAGCTCGAAGCCACGCTGCGGTTCTGACGCCATGGCGAAGACCGCGCGCGGCTACCACCACGGCGACCTGGCGCGCGCCCTCATGGACGCGGCGCTGGGCCTCGTGCAGCGGGACGGCGAGGCGTCGTTCACGCTGCGCGAGGCGGCGCGCCAGGTCGGCGTCAACCACGCCGCGGTCTACCGCCACTTCGCCGACAAGACCGCGCTGCTCGCGGCCATCGCGCACGAGGGCTGGGTCGACCTGGTGGAGCGCTTCGCGGCCGCCCTGCCCGCTCCGTGCCACGACGCCGGCGCCGCGGACGACGGCGACGCCGGAGCCCGCGACGACGACCGGCCCGCCGTGGAGCGCCTCGTCGTCGTGGCCCGGACCTACGCGCGCTTCGCCTTCGACAGGCCGGCCCACTACCGCGTCATGCACGGCCCGCGCTTGAACCTCGACGGCCGCCACCCCGAGCTCGAGGGCCCGCTCGAAGAGGCGCTCGACGTGGTGCGCCGCGAGGTCCAGCGCGGCATCGATCGGAAGGAGCTCGCGCCGCGCGACCCGACCACCGCGGCGCTCGGGCTGTGGGCCAACCTGCATGGCGTGCTGCACCTCCACCAGATGCGGCGGCTGCGCGTGAAGAAGGCGGCGGCCGAGGCCTTCGTGTTGGCGCTGGTGCGCCCGGCCATCGTCGGGCTGACGCTGCCCTGACGTCGCGCGCCGACGTTGCCCCGGTCTTGACGGGCACGTCCGGCGTTGCCATCCTCGCCAATGTCTCCACTGGAGACATTGCCGCGAACCGTTCATCCACGAGGCTCCCATGGCCATGCCCACCTGGCTCGCCCCGCGCCGCCAGCGCGCCGCCCGACGACCCGACACCGCGAGCGCGCGCCGCGAGCCGATCCGGCCGAGCGAGGAGCGCACGCTGGCCACGACCGACGGCCACCGCGTCGCCATCGACATCCACCTCCCGCCCGGCGCGATGGCCGGCGCGCGCGCCGCGGTGGTGCTGGCGCCGGCGATGGGTGTGAAGCGCGGCTTCTACCGGCCCATCGCGCGCTACCTCGCCGAGCGCGGCCTGGCGGTGGTGAGCCTCGACTACCGCGGCATCGGCGACAGCGCGCCGGCCAGCTTGCGCGGCTTCCGCGCCGAGCTCCACGACTGGGCCGACCTCGATCTGGCCGCCGTCGTGGCCTTCGCGCGCGCGCGCTGGCCCGACCTGCCGCTGCACTGGCTCGGCCACTCGGTGGGCGGCCAGCTGCTCGGGCTCCTGCCCCACCCGCCCATCGCGCGCGCCGCCTTCGTCGGCTCGCAGAGCGGGCACTGGCGCTTGTGGGGCGCGCCGAAGAGCCTGCTCATGGCCGGCCTCTGGTACGGCCTCATCCCCGGCGTGGTGACGCTCACCGGCAAGCTGCCGATGCGCGCGCTCGGCCAGGGCGAGGACGTGCCGGCCGGCGTCGGCCTCGAGTGGGCGCGCTGGGGGCGGAGCCGCGACTACATCATGGGCTACGCGCGCGAGCGCGGCGGCCTCGGCTTCAAGACCTTCGCCGGGAAGCTGCGCTCGTTCGCCATCGCCGACGACGGCTACGCGCCGCCGCGCTCGGTCGAGGCGCTCACCGCCGGCTTCGAGGCCGCCGACGCGCGCACCGTCCACGTCGCCCCGAAGGCGGTCGGGCTGCGCTCGATCGGCCACTTCGGCGCCATGCGCCCGAGCGCCGAGGCGGCCGTCTGGGCGCCCATCGCGCGCTGGCTCGGCGACGGCGTCGAGCCCGGCTGAGCCTGGGCCAGGGCCCGGCCCTCAGGTCGACACGCGGTTCCGGCCCGCGTGCTTGGCGCGGTACATCGCCTGGTCGGCGCGCGCCACCCACGGGTCGACGGCCTCGCCCGGCAGCCGCACCACCACGCCGACGCTGACCGTCGCCGGCCCGCTCAGCGGCGTCAGCGCGGCCACCGCGGCGCGGATGCGCTCGGCCACGACCAGCGCCGCGTCGAGGTCCGCGCCGGGGAGGAGCACGGCCAGCTCGTCGCCGCCGAGGCGCCCGACCGCGTCGCCGTCGCGCACCGCGCCGCGCGCCGCGGCCGCCACGTCGACCAGCAGGCGATCGCCGGCGGCGTGGCCGAAGTCGTCGTTCACGGCCTTGAAGGAGTCGATGTCGAAGAGCACGAGCGCCTGATCGCGCTCGCGCTCGGCGCGCCCGACCACCTCGAAGAAGGCGCGCCGCGTGAGCACGCCGGTGAGCGAGTCGTGGCGCGCCGCCAGCTCGACCGCGGCGTGGGCGCGCGCGCGCTCCTCGGCCTCGCGCCGGAGCTCCTGGTTCATGGCCTCGAGGCGGCGCGCCTGGAGCGCGATGGTGCGCCGATCGGAGAACACCTGCAGGTGCAGGCGTTGGTTGGCGCGCGCCAGGATGAAGGCCAGCGCCGCCATCGAGATGCAGTTGAGCAGCACCGAGCTCCGGAGCGCGTCGTCGGGCTGCAGGCTCACGACGACCACCACCAAGGTCGCGAGGCCGATCGTGTAGGCTGCGATGGTGGTGCGCAGATCGAGCCGCAGGATCATCGCAACGCCGGTGCAGCCGACCACGAAGGCCGTCCCCGACGGCGCCCCGAGCTGATCGACGCCGCTCAGCAGCGCGGTGAAGACGAGGTAGGCCAGGCCCGCGACGCCTGGCACCCAGCGGCGCGCGCGCACCCATGCGAGGTCGACGCGGCGGTGGTGGCGCAGCGCCAGCGCGGCGCAAGCGGCCAGGACGCCCATCGTGCCGTGGGCCAGCGCCAGCAGCTGGTGCCAGAGCAGGTGGCGGCTCGTGTCGCCCGGGTCGGGCGCCAGCAGGCCGGGCAGGAACACCGCGACGTGGGCCGCGTGGATGGCGGTCGCGACCACCAGCACGAAGGCCAGGCGCGCGAGGTCGCCGCGCACCAGCTCGAGCTCGAGCGGGACGTCGTCGTCCATCGCCTCGCTCGGCGAGGGCGGGACGGGAGGCGTCATCGGGGCGGACATCGCAGGTCGCTTCCACCGGCGCGAGCGCGCGGGTGGTACCAGAGGTGGACGGGGGTCAGGTCGACGCCACCCACAGGCCGGTCCACTCCGGTACGCGGGTCCAGCCGTGCTGACGGATGCGCTCGGCGAGGCGTGACCCGAAGAAGAATGCCATGCCCGCCACCGCCTGGTCGACCGAATCGTAGCGGTATGATGTGTCGATGGCGTGGCGGGTGAAACCATGCCGCGCCTCGAGCCAGTCGTAGTAGGCGCCGCTGGCCGGCGACGGCGGCTCGGGCTCCTCGCCGCGGCCGGTGCCGAGCGTCTCGATGACGACCAGCGTGCCGCCGGGCCGCACCACCCGCCGCATCTCGTCAAGGAACTTGCCTATCGTGTCGGGCCAGCGCTCGCCGGCCCAGCTCACCTGGTGGCCGAAGACCCAGCCGGCGACGGCGGCGTCGAAGCTCCGGTCGGCGACCGGCAGCGCGTCGGCCGGACCTTCGAGGAAGGTCGTGCCCGGGCTCCGCCGCCGCGCCACCTCGAGCATGGCCGGGGCCGGCTCGACGCCGACCACCTGGGCGCCGGTGGCGGCGATGATGGCGCGCGTCACGCGGCCTGTGCCGCAGCCGATGTCGATGACGCGGCGCGCGCCGACGAGCACGCGCGCGAGCGTCTTCGGCAGGTTCTGCTCGGCGTCCTCGGCCGAGACCATGGCGTCGTAGCGATCGGCGTCGGAGGCGTAGACGTCCTGGTAGCTGTCGTTGGGCATCTTACCCTGGCCTCGCTCGGGGCCGCCTGGGAGGTCGGCGGCGGCCCTCGCTCGCAGTTGCTGTCACGTCGCTCCGCACGCGCGGCGCCGGTCCGAGCGAGGGCTCAGGGCGCGAGCGCGGTGGCGGCGAAGGTCTCGGCGTCGTAGCCGTAGATGTCGGGATGGAAGCGCACGAGCCCGTCCTCGCCGACCGAGGCGGTGTAGTACTCGAGGTAGACCGGCACCTCGCGCTTCAGGTTGATGACGCTCTGGCCGAGGTGGAACGTGCGCGCGCGCATCTCGGCCTCGTCGAAAGCCTCGTGGGCGGCCGCGGCGTCGGCGGCGAGCAGCGCCATGCCGAAGTCGAGCGCGTTCTGCACGCGCACGCAGCCGTGCGACAGGGCGCGCACCGACTGCTTGAAGGCGGCCTTGCCGGGGGTGTCGTGGAGGTAGACGCTCTCGTCGTTGGGGAAGAGATCTTGATCTGGCCGAGCGCGTTCCACGGCCCCGGGTCCTGGATGTAGTAGGTGCCGCCGTCCTTGCCGGTGACGACGCGGAAGTGTCGACTCGAGGTAGGTCGGGTCCTTCTCGATCTCGACCGAGATCTCGTCGCGCGCGATGCGGTTGGGGACGTTCCACTCCGGGTCGATGATGATCTGCGCGATGTGATCCATCAGGACCGGCGTGGCGTTCGGGTACCACTGGCGCTGGAGGCGCGTGTTGAGGAAGTGCTTGCCGCTGCCGACGACGGTGCGCTGGAACATCTCCAGCTTCGAGTCCTTGTAGAAGCGCAGCTCCTGCCCGGCGAGGTTCACCTGCACCCAGGTGTCGCTCGGGGTCCAGCCGGTGTGGCGCCAGCGCCGCACGTTGAGCTCGAGCTGGCGCAGCCGCTCGCTGCACGGCACGTTGAGCGAATCGACAAGGTCCTTGTCGACCAGGCTGCGCTCCTTGAGCTGGTGGGTGTCGCGGTAGCTCGCGACGGCGGCCTTCAGCGCGTCGTCCCAGGCGGCCGCGGGCTCGCCGGCGACATAGCCCTCGCGCGCGAGCCGGACGGCGATGGCGTGGGCGACCTCGGGCTTCTCGGCCAGCTTGTCCGACGCCGGCAGCGCGACGGCGGCCCACTCGCCCGCGGCGCAGATTCCGCCGTGGCGCTCGGCGGCGGCGGCGAGCTTGGCGTACTGCGGGTGGGTCGGCATGCGCCCCGTGAGGAACGCGTCGGTCACCGCTGCCCTGCGCCACCGCGGCCAGCGCGGCCGACAGGTCGGCGGCGGTCGGCTCTGGCAGCGGCACGCCGCGCCACTCGACGTCGGGCGAGAGGTAGTAGTGCTCGGTCGGGTGCTCGAGGACGGCGTCGTGCGCGGCTTCGCGGGCAGCTCGGCGGTGAGGCGCGCCAGGCCGCGCGCCAGCGCCACCTCGGCCGCGACGCGCTTGGCCATGACCCCGGAGTCGTCGGGCGCCGGCATGGCGAGCGCGGGCACGCGCGCCTTCAGGTCGGCGACGGCGCGGGCCACGCGGTCTTCGATCGACGCGGCGGAGGCGCTCTCCCAGGCGGCGCGGATCTCGGCGTCGGGCACGGCCGGCGGCTGCGGCCGCGCCGGCGCGCCGGTCCATTCGGTGGCGGCCGCCTCGGGGGCGAGCTCGAGGCCATGATAGCGCGCCGCCTGGAGCAGGCTCAGCACGGTCGCGCCGCCCGGCGACAGGCCGGCGTCGTCGGTCAGGACGAAGCTCGGCGTCGGACCGTAGGCGGCGGCGAGCAGCGCGTCGGCGGCGACGGCCTTGGTCAGCGCGTCGCCGGGACCGGCGTCGTCGCGCTGCCGGGCGGCGGCCCCGAGGCGCGGCGCCAGGCGCGCGAAGCCGACGTCGAACAGCGCGTCGCCGACCGGAGCGAGCCCCCGACCGACCAGGCTCGACGGGGCCGACGCGACGGCGGGAGCGGCCGCGACGGCGACGACGGCGAGCGCTTGTATGAAGGGCGGGAGGCGCATAGGCGGGCGAGTTAGCAAGGCCGAGGGTTCGAGGCAACAGCGGAGATCGCCGGGGCCTGGAGGGGGTCTGGGGGGCGATCGTAGCGCACGGCGCGGCGCTGCGCGCGTTTCCTTGTCAGCAATCCGGCGACCCCCTAGATTCCGCCGCGTGCAACGCCTCGCCTGCCTGGCCATCCTCGCGTCGTCCGTCCTCGTCGTCGCGACGACCACTCCGCTGTCGGCGGCCGAGCCGGCGCCGACGCCCGCACCGCCCGGCGAGGACGCGCCCACGCCGCCCGACCGCGACCCGCGGAACTGGCCGACCATCACCCGCCTCATCGGCGACCGCTACGAGCTCGCCGGCCGCGTCTTCACGCTGCGCGTGCACGCCAAGGAGAGCGACTACTTCAACTGCGGCTACCACGGCACCGAGGGTCGGCTCATGGCCTTCACGCTGCTCGGCGGGCCGTTCGAGACGCTGACCGGCTACATGCCGGTCGAGCTCGGCAAGGTGCTGGTGCGCGTGCTCGAGCACGACCCGTGGGCGGAGATCACGGTGCAGGTGCAGTTCGACCCGGACCGGCTCTCGGACCTGTGCATCGACCAGGTCGACATCCTCAAGTGGTCGCGCGGCTGGCAGTACCCGCCGGAGACGTTGCCGCCGGAGCGCCCCGACCCGGGCATGCTGCCGACCAAGGAGCGGCTCGACGCCATCGCGCAGCCGCAGGTGTGGAAGGATCTCCTGGGAGACACGGCGCCCATCGGACAGCAGGTGCAGGTGGCGGGCGGTGCGCGGCTCGGGACGGCCTTCCACTGCGCCTTCCGCGGCGCGTGGAAGACGCATTGGGCGCTCGAGCTCCACGATGGCAAGGGCCGCGTCATCTACGGTTATCTGCCGAAGACCGAGCGCGGTCGCGAGCTGGTCGATCGCATCGCGCTGCATCGGGACATCGCGCTGGCGGTGCAGGCACGCGTGGTGAAGGTGGCGATGTCGTCGTACTGCCCGGCGCAGCTCGACATCGTGAGCTGGACGGCCCTCTAGCGGCGGTCCGCGCCAACGCGCCCACCTCCGCCGTTCGGGCCCCATCAATGCTGTTGCCACCCGTGGGGTGCTCGGCTAGTGTCCGCGCCGTCTCGCCCCGCGCCGCACCGCGGCTTCACCGAAGAGCGGCGAGATCGACAAAGCGGGCCGCCCGCGGCGGCCGCAGGAGAGGACGATGACGACGGAGCTGATTCCGGGCCTGGCTGGCGTTCCCGCGGCCGCGTCCAAGGTTGCAGACATCAACGGCAACGAAGGCAAGCTCTACTATCGCGGGTACACCATCGAGGACCTCGCGGAGAACACGACCTTCGAGGAGACGAGCTACCTCCTCCTCTATGGTGAGCTGCCGACGAAGTCGCAGCTGGCGGCCTTCGATGCGCGGCTGCGCGAGCACCGCCGCCTGAAGTACAAGATCATCGACGTCCTCAAGACGCTGCCCGAGACGGGGCACCCGATGGATGCGCTGCAGGCCGGCGTGGCGGCGATGGGTATGTTCTACCCGTCGCGCGACGTGAACGACCGCAAGGTGCAGGAGGAGTCGGTCATCCGTCTCATCGCCAAGCTGCCGACGCTGGTGGCGGCGTTCCATCGCGTGAGGAACGGCGACGAGGCCATCGTGCCGCGCGACGACCTGGCTCACGCGTCGAACTTCCTCTACATGCTGACGGGCAAGGAGCCGGACCCGGTCTCGGCGAAGACGCTCGACGTGTGTCTCGTGCTGCACGCCGAGCACTCGATGAACGCGTCGACCTTCGCGGCGCGCGTGGTCGGCTCGACGCTGGCCGACCCCTACACGGTCGTGTCCTCGGCCATCGGTGCGCTCTCGGGCCCGCTCCACGGCGGCGCCAACGAAGAGGTGCTGGTGATGCTCGACGAGATCGGCTCGCTGGCGAAGACCGACGCCTACATCGACGGCAAGGTCGAGCGTAAGGAGAAGATCATGGGTCTCGGCCACCGGGTCTACCGGGCCAAGGATCCGCGCGCGACCATCATGCAGGGTCTCGCGGTGAACCTCTTCGAGTCGCTCGGCGTGGACACCCGCTACGAGATCGCCAAGCGCATCGAGACCATCACGTTCGAGAAGCTTGCCCCGAAGGGCATCTATCCGAACGTCGACTTCTACTCGGGCATCCTCTACGCCAAGCTCGGCATCGCGCCCGACCTCTTCACGCCGATCTTCGCCATCGCCCGCGTCTCCGGCTGGCTCGCGCACTGGCTCGAGCAGCTCGAGAACAACCGCATCTATCGCCCCGACCAGATCTACTCGGGTCACGCCCCGCGCGACTTCGTCCCCAGCGACAAGCGCAGCTGAGCCACCCGAGAGGTCCTCGCCCGAAGCCCACGCCCAGCGTGGGCTTCGTCGTTTCAGGCGACGCGAAAGCAGCGAGCAACCGAACCCGAAGCATCAGCTGCGAGCCCAAGCAGCATCAGCTGCGAGCCCACGCATCAGCGCGAGCCCAAGCAGCATCTGCGCGAGCCCAGGCAGCGCGAGCCCAAGCAGCAACGCCGAGGACCACGTATCGGCAGCATCAGGACCGCAGACAGAACGACGACCAGCCGAAAGCCCAGCCAAGGCAGGACCAAGCCAGACACGTCGGACCCAACCAAGGAAAATGTCACATTGACAGTGTGCTCGCCCGGAGCGCCCCGAAGGGGGCGCTCCGGCCGAGAACACTCTCCCCCCGTAGCCCGCCAGGGCGGGCTACGGGGGCGCGGCGACCTCGAGAGCGCGACGGCCACCGCGAAGCGGAGGCCGGCGTCGTCTCTCGAACGGAGCCGCGGGGGATCTAATGGAGGCGCGGGGATTCGAACCCCGGTCCGAAAATGATCGGTGTCGGATGTCTACGTGCGTAGCCCCCGTGATTTGATTTGAGTACGCCGGCTCCCACGGGCGGGATCCGTCGCACCGATCCTCTTGGATGTCGTCAGGCCGCCAAGGCGTCGACCCAACCGAGCTCGAATTGAATTACAATCGAACGGAACGCCTCGAGCAGGCTTTCCGCCGACCGCTCACAGTTTCTTAGGCTGCGAGAGCAAACGCGTTATCGTTGGCGTTTGTGATTCCCCGCCATTATTGACCGAGTAGCGGGTCCGCGGACACGCAATCCGAACCTCAACACCCCCGTCGAAATCCATTCGCCCCCATGTCTTCGTCCTCAAAGAGCTCCCGCGCCGGGACCTCGCAGCCCTGGCGCGCGACCCGGCCACCATAGGCCCGCCGCGCCGGGGAAGCAAGCCCCGCGGTGCCCGGCCTCGGACCGGCCCGGACCGCGCGGCGCGATATCGCCGATATGACAAATTCCAATGGGAGGGCGAGGCACCGATCCGCGGCGACAAACCCGACCGTTCGGGCAGGGCGAGACACCCGTCGGATCGGTCGTTTCCGGTTGCTCCCGGCCGGCCGATGCCGGTAGAGGTGGGCCGGCGAGCCCTCCCCCCGCGGCGTTCACGCGGGTATGCCAGTCGGCTCGCGTAGACTCGAATGAGGTTCCTGATGCGGATCGAACCCCGATGCCCATCCGCGGGCAGCGTGCTGTTGGCCGTGGCCCTGGTCGCCATCCTCGCCTCCGCGCCCGCCTGCAAGGGCGACGCGGCCGGCGGGCCCGGTGGACCGGGTGGTCCGGGCGGACCCGGCGGCGAGATGCCACCGACGCCGGTCGGCGTCGTCACCATCACGCCCAAGAAGGTGACGCTCACGACCGAGCTGCCCGGGCGCACGTCGGCCTCGTTGGTCGCCGAGATCCGACCCCAGGTGGGCGGCCTGCTCATGCGCCGCGCCTTCGAGGAGGGCGCCGACGTCCAGGCCGGCGACGTCCTCTATGAAATCGACCCGGCGCCGTACAACGTCGCGGTGTCGAGCGCCGAGGCCGCGCTGCAGCGGGCGCAGGCCGCGCTGGCGACGGCGCGCGGGCGCTCGAAGCGCTTCGACGCGCTCTCGGCCGGCAACGTCGTCGCCAAGCAGGACGTCGAGGACGCCAGCGGCGCGGCACAGCAGGCGCGCGCCGAGGTGATGGCCGGACAGGCCGCGCTCGAGCAGGCCAAGCTCTCGCTCGCCTACACCAAGGTGACGGCCCCCATCTCGGGGCGCATCGGCCGCTCGATGGTCACCCAGGGCGGGCTGGTCGCGGCCTATCAGCCGACGCCGTTGGCGACCATCCAGCAGCTCGATCCCATCTACGTCGACATCGCCCAGTCGACGGTCGACATGCTGCGCCTCAAGCGCGCGCTGTCGAGCGGCGTGCTGGCGAAGAAGGCCACGGCCGCGGTCGAGCTCGTGCTCGAGGACGGCACGCACTACGCCCACAAGGGCACGCTCCAGTTCGCCGACGCCTCGGTCGATCCGTCGACCGGCTCCATCACGCTGCGCGCCATCTTCCCGAACCCGGACAAGGACCTCCTGCCGGGCATGTTCGTGCGCGCCATCGTCGAAGAGGGCGTCAGCGACAGCGCGCTGCTCGTGCCGCAGCAGGGCGTCACGCGGAACCCGAAGGGCGAGCCGACGGCGCTCGTCGTCGACGCGCAGGGCATGGCCGAGCTGCGCGTGCTCACGGTCGACCGCACCATCGGCGACCAGTGGCTCGTCACCAGCGGCATCGCCGCGGGCGACAAGGTCATCGTCGAGGGCCTGCAGAAGGTGCGGCCCGGCGCCCCGGTGGCCCCGGGCCCGGCGAGCTTCGAGAAGGGTGCGGCTCCGGGCGGCGCGCCTCCCGCGGACGGCGGCAAGCCTCCGGCTGACGGCGGCAAGCCTCCGGCGGACGGCGGCAAGCCTCCCGAGGGCAAGCCGGAGGAGCACCGCTAGATGGCTCGCTTCTTCATCGAGCGGCCCATCTTCGCGTGGGTCATCGCCATCGTCATGATGCTGGCCGGCGTCGCGGCCATCACCACGCTGCCCATCGCGCAGTACCCCAACATCGCGCCGACCTCGGTGTCGATCGGCGCCTTCTACCCGGGCGCCAACGCCAAGACGCTCGAGGACTCGGTCACCCAGGTGATCGAGCAGAAGATGAAGGGGCTCGACGGCCTCCTCTACATGTCGGCCTCGAGCGACGCGTCGGGCTCGATGGGCATCCAGCTCACCTTCGCCGCCGGCATCGACCCCGACATCGCCCAGGTGCAGGTGCAGAACAAGCTGCAGCTGGCCATCCCGCTGCTCCCGCAGGCGGTTCAGCGCCAGGGCATCCAGGTGTCGAAGTCGTCGGCCGGCTTCCTCATGGTCATCGGCTTCGTCTCCGAGGACGGCTCGATGACCGACATCGACCTCGGCGACTACGTCGCGACCAACGTCTCCGACGTGCTCTCGCGCGTGCCCGGCGTCGGCAACGTCCAGCTCTTCGGCTCGCCCTACGCCATGCGCATCTGGCTCGACCCGGGCAAGCTCACCGCCTACGGCCTCACCGCCGCCGACGTGAGCCAGGCCATCGAGGCGCAGAACGCGCAGGTCTCGGCCGGCCAGCTCGGCGGCACGCCGAGCATCAAGGGCCAGGCGCTGAACGCCACCATCACCGCCCAGACGCGCCTCTCCACGCGCGAGCAGTTCCAGGCCATCCTGCTGCGCGTGAACCCCGACGGCTCGGCCGTCCACCTGAGGGACGTCGCGCGCGTCGAGCTCGGCGGCGAGGGCTACGACGTCGTGGCGCGCTTCAACGGCAAGCCGGCCACCGGCCTCGCCATCATCCTCGCCACCGGCGCCAACGCGCTCGACACCGCCAAGGCCGTGCGCGCCAAGGTGGCCGAGCTCGAGACCTTCTTCCCGAAGGGCATGAAGGCGGTCATCCCCTACGACACGACGCCCTTCGTCGAGGTGTCGATCGACGAGGTCATCGTCACGCTGGCCGAGGCGGTGGGCCTGGTCTTCCTGGTGATGCTCATCTTCCTCCAGAGCTTCCGCGCCACGCTCATCCCGACCATCGCGGTGCCCGTCGTGCTCCTCGGGACCTTCGCCATCCTCAAGGCCTTCGGCTTCTCCATCAACACGCTGACCATGTTCGGCACGGTGCTGGCCATCGGCCTCCTCGTCGACGACGCCATCGTCGTGGTCGAGAACGTCGAGCGCATCATGCGCGAGGAGCACCTGTCGCCGAAGGAGGCCACCAAGAAGTCGATGCAGCAGATCACCAGCGCGCTCATCGGCATCTCGCTCGTGCTCTCGGCGGTGTTCGTGCCGATGGCCTTCTTCGGCGGCTCGACCGGCGTCATCTACCGCCAGTTCTCGGTGACCATCGTGTCGGCCATGCTCTTGTCGGTGGTGGTGGCGCTGGTGCTGACGCCGGCGCTCTGCGCGACGCTGCTCAAGGCGCACCCGCCCGGCCCGCGGCGCGGCTTCGCGGGCTGGTTCAACCGCACCTTCGACTGGGGCGCGAACCTCTTCAAGTCGATCGTCGGCCACATGGTGCGCTGGGCCGTCTTCTACATCCTCATCTTCGGCGGCATCACCGCCGCCATGGTGCTGCTGTTCCAGAAGCTGCCGACCTCGTTCCTGCCCGACGAGGACCAGGGCCTCATCATCGCCGTCGTGCAGCTGCCGGTCGGCGCCACGCAGGAGCGCACGCTCAAGACGGTGGAGCAGGTCGAGCAGATCTTCCTGGCCGAGAAGGAAGCCAACCGCTCCATCTTCGCGGTGGCCGGCTTCAGCTTCGGCGGCGCCGGCCAGAACACGGCCATCGCCTTCATCGCCATGCACGACTGGTCGGAGCGGAAGCGCGCCGACCTGAGCGTGAAGGCGGTGGTCCAGAAGGTCTCCGGGCCGCTGTTCATGCTGCCCGACGGCATGGCGTTCGCGCTGTCGCCGCCGGCCGTGCTCGAGCTCGGCCAGGCGGGTGGCTTCGACATGCAGCTCGAGGACCGCGCCGGTCTCGGCCACGAGGCGCTCATCGAGGCGCGCAACATGCTGCTCGGCATGGCGGCGCAGGACCCGCGCCTGGCCGGCGTGCGCCCCAACGGCATGGAGGACCAGCCCGAGCTGAAGCTGGCCATCGACCCCGAGAAGGCGGGCGCGCTCGGCGTGTCGCTCGGCGACATCAACTTCACGCTGGCGGCCGCCTGGGGCGGCGCCTACATCGACGACTTCGTGGCCCGGAGCCGCGTGAAGCGCGTCTTCATGCAGGCCGACGCGCCCTTCCGCATGGTCCCCGAGGACTTCGGCAAGTGGTACGTGCGCAACAACAAGGGCGGCATGGTGCCGTTCTCGGCCTTCGCCACCAGCTCCTGGAGCTACGGCCCGCCGCGCCTCGAGCGCTTCAACGCCATGCCGGCCGTCAACATCCAGGGGTCGGGCGCGCCGGGCGTGAGCTCGGGCGACGCCATGCTGGCCATGGAGGAGATCGCCAAGAAGCTGCCGCCCGGCATCGGCATGGAGTGGAGCGGCCTGTCGTACCAGGAGCGCCTGTCGGGCGCGCAGGCGCCGCTCCTCTACGCGCTGTCGCTGCTGGTCGTGTTCCTCTGCCTGGCCGCGCTCTACGAGAGCTGGTCCATCCCCTTCGCCGTGCTCCTGGTCGTGCCGCTCGGCGTCATCGGCGCGCTGCTGGCGGCGCTCGTCCGCGAGATGTCGAACGACATCTACTTCCAGGTGGGCCTGCTCACGACCATCGGCTTATCCGCGAAGAACGCCATCCTCATCGTCGAGTTCGCGAAGTCGCTCGTCGATGAGGGTGAGGACATCGTCAGCGCCACGCTGCACGCGGCGCGCCTCCGGCTGCGCCCGATCCTCATGACGTCGCTCGCGTTCGGCCTCGGCGTGCTGCCGCTGGCGCTGTCCACCGGCGCCGGCTCGGGCAGCCGCAACGCGGTCGGCACCGGCGTCTTCGGCGGCATGCTCACGGCGACGCTGCTCGGCATCCTCTTCGTGCCGGTGTTCTTCGTCAGCATCTACAAGATCTTCAACCGCAAGAAGAAGTCCCCGCCCGAGGGCGAGCGGACGGTGCTGACCCCGGCCATGCCCGAGTCGTAGAGCCGCTCTCGATCGGTCGAAACTCGCCGGAGCGCCTTCGCTCCGGCAGCGCTCACGTGTCACAAGGCGCGGGCCCCCGCCCTCTCGACCCCGGAGCGTGATGAGACGTGTGCTGTCGCTGTCGGTCCTGGCCTGCCTGGCCTTCGCTCCGGCGTGCTCCGATCCCGCGGCGAGCGGGACCGTCGACGGCGCGGACGCTGTCGGCGACGCGAGCGGCGGCGATGCGACCGACCTCACCGACGCCGACGACAGCGCCACGGGCACCGCGACCGGCACGGCGACCACGGCCACGACCGACGCGTCGGTCAACGTCACCTTCGACATCGACGACTCCGATCCCGACATCAGCGGGCGACTCGACGTGCTGGTCGGGACCTTCCCGTGCGCGAGCGCCGGTCCTGGCCGACGACGGCTCCATCGACACGGCGGGCACGACGTCGATCGCCTGGGCGCGTGTCCGACGGCCCGAGTCCCTGACCTGGTCGGCTTCGCCGAGACCACCGCCGCCGGCGACCGCCGCGCTGGTCCTGGTCGTCCTCACCAGGACGGCCGGCGGGCGGCAGCGCCGCCTGCGTCGACACCGACGCCAGGCCTACCCGAGCGCCCAGTCGGTGGGCCAGGTGGTCGTCACCGGCATGCGCACCGGGTTGCCGGCGCGACCGCCTGTTCGAGCTGGTCGCCGCGGCAGCTACCAGCCGCGCGGCCCGAGCCTGCCCTACCCGGCTTCGCCGAGGGTGACACCGTCGCTATCCACGCCGGCGGCGACGTCTACGCGCGCCTCCACCTGGCGGCCCCTGGCGTGGCTCAGCTGGTCATCACCAGCTCCCTGCTGACGCTCGAGCGCGGCCAGGCGCTGGCGCTCCGGTGGACGCGCTGCCGGCCGCGCCGGCCGCGTCGTCGATCGACGTGAAGCTCGACATCAGCCACCACGGCGGACGAAGGTGCTGCGCGCTGCACCACCGCCGACGACGGCGCGCTCGACATCGACGGCGGGCTGGTCACCGCACGCTGCTCGACCCGGCTCGCCGGCCTGCTGACCATCATCGACGCGCGCGCCTCGACCTCCGACTCGCACACCATCGAGGTCGGCCGCGTCGATCTTCGCCATCGAGTCGGCCGGTTGAGCAGGCAGTGAACATCCCCGGCCTGGTGCTCACCCATACGTCGCAGTGCCCCGACGGTGAGACCTGCCAGGACGACCCTCGTGTCGCTAGAGCCGGGCCTCGAGAGAGCGCGCATGACCCGACACCATTGGACAAGTGCCTTGACGGTCTCGGCGACGCTGCTCGGCGCCTGCGGCGACGCCGCGACGCCGGCGCCTGACGCCCACGACGACGCATCCGACACGGGCTCCGACGCCGTGCTCGACGCGGTCGCCAGCGACGCGCCGACGCCGCTTCGACGTCGGCCCGGACGCCGTGGCCGACGACGCCGATGGCGCCCGGCTGGAGCTGCACCTGGCGCGCCAGCGACCCGGCGCCGGACTACCACGACGCTCGGCCTGCGCCGGCGACTTCAGCGCGCTGGCCTCGGCGCCGCTCGACACCAGCATCCTCGGCGCGCGCTCGGTGAAGGTCGTCTATGACCGCCAGGGCGGCGGCGCGCCGTACTTCCAGAACAGCCAGAAGTATCCGATCCACCATGACCTCAAGGCGGCCGCGCACCTGTCGGGCGGCGGGCTGCCGCTGGTGCTCGGCCTCGCCGACTTCAACCAGACCGAGTACTTCTCGCCTGACCGCCGCTTCATCCTCGGGGCGTTGACCTACTACGAGGGGTTGACCTCTGGGCGCTCGAGATCGCCCCCTACGACACGGCCTCGACGAGCTTCATCACCACCTCTTCGAGGCGGTGCAGGCGGCCGCGTTCGTCGGGCCGAGCTGCGCTTCCATCCCACCTCGAGAGCGTCCTCGCGACCGCGGCCACGCTGCCGGCCAGCGCGCTGGCCACGACTTCGACGAGATCTACGCCGGCATCGACTACCAGCCGCTGAACCCGCCACTGCGGTCGGGCGCCTCGCACTTCATCACCGTGGCCGAGCTCGCGACGCAGTACCTGTCGTACCGCGACATCGTCGTGCTCGACACCATCCCCAACGACATCTCGGTCGTGAGCGGCATCATCACCGAGGCCTTCCAGACGCCGCTGTCGCACATCAACGTCCTGTCGAACAACCGGAAGACCCCGAACATGGGCCTGAAAGCTTCATGACCAACCCCGCTGCGCGCCCTCGACGTGCGCGGTGCGCCTTGCCGTGGGCGCGCTCGGCTGGAGCATCGAGGAGGTCGAGAGCGCCGACGCCGACGCCTGGTGGGAGGCGCACCGCCCGACGCCGGTGGTGCTGCTCGGCTCCCGACCTCGACGTCACCGACCTCCGCGACATCGAGGACGTGACGCCCGAGGACTAGCCGACCTTGCGCCAGTCGATCGCCAGCGGTGCGGCGCTTCGGCGGCAAGGCCGCGCACTACTCGATCCTGGCGAAGACGGAGGGCGTGCCGCTGCGCAAGGCCTCGCCATCCCGGCCTTCTACTTCGTGCAGTTCATGACCGACAACGGCCTTGGCCGACGAGCGCTCCGCGCCATGCAGGCCGAGCAGGACTTCAAGGACGACCCGGCCGTGCGCGACGCGTGCTCCTGGCCGACCTGCGCCAGGCCATCGAGGCGGCGCCGGTCGACGCGGGCTTCCAGGAGCTTGCTGCGCGCCAAGCTCGCCGCCGACTATCCGAACCAGCCGATGCGCTTCAGGAGCAGCACCAACAGCGAGGACCTCGACGGCTTCCCGTGCGCCGGCCGCTACGAGTCGCACACCGGCGACGCCGACGACTGGGAGGACGTGCTCGACGCCATCCGAAAGACCTGGGCCAGCGCCTTCCTGTTCCGCACCTACGAGGAGCGCACCTACTACGGCGTCGACCACGAGTCGGTGGTGATGCCGCTCCCCGTCCACCACAACTTCCCTGACGAGGCCGCCAACGGCGTGGCGCTCGCCACCGCCAACCTGTTCGATTCCCACCGGCCTCCAGCCGGGCTTCTACATCAACGTCCAGGTGGGCGGCGACAACGAGGTGGCGCACCCGAACCCGGGCACGACCAGCGACGAGATCACTACCAGTACGACGAGCCGGGCCAGCCCATCACCTACGTCAGCCACTCGAGCGACATCCCCGCCGGACGACCGTGCTCACGCGCGCGCAGATCTACCAGCTCGGCCAGGCGCTCGCCGCCATCCACGCGCGCTTTCTCGCCGCCTACGGCCCAGCCGCGGGCAACACCGGCTGGTACGCCATGGACATCGAGTTCGAAGTTCGAGGCCGAGACGCCGGGCGCGACACCGTCCCTGGTCGTGAAGCAGGCGCGCTCGAACCCAGGCCGCGGCGAGTAGATCTCCGTATCGGCGCGAGGCCCGGATCCGACGTTTCGCGCCGGGTGCCTCGGCTCTGCCTGTTCTTCGCAGAGACGGGATCCGCGCTCCGTCACGCGCAGCTTCTCTGGGGTGATCGGGCGGGCCGGTTTCCGAGGGTTGTCTCGGTGTTGGGCGAGCTTTTTGATGCTCCTTGCGGCGCCGACGTACCCCGTCGTCACGTCACGTCGCGCCGTACGAGCGCGGAGCCGCGATTGGTCAAGGTCCTTGTCGTCTGGGCATGAGCGCCATCGTCGCGCTCGCGAGCGAGGTGCGCGCCGAGGAGTCCGGGTCGGACGAGGCCGCGGCCACGGCGTCCGACCCACAGGCCACGCCCGACGTGCTGGCTGCCGGCCTGCCGCCCGGGACGCGCTCGCTGCGCCTTGCGCGACGCGTCGGCAGGCGCAGCGGCGGGTCGATGGTGTTCTCGGCCGCGTGGCGGTCGACACGCGCGTCGGGTGGCTCGGCGCCGTGCGACGCCGGGCGGCGCGTGCCGGCGCCGGTTTGCCATCGCGCCGCGCGGCTGGCTCTGCGCCGACGACGTCGCGCCCTCGGCGCTCGTGCCCGACGGCCTGGCCCAGCTGCCGGTCGATCTCGGCGGCAAGGTGCCGAGCACCTGCGGCTACACCGGCCAACCCGCGCCCCGACCTTCATCGACGCCGACGGCCAAGCGCACCTGCGCCGAGGCTGGCCGCGCGCCGACGCGCCTGACATCGCCGTGTCCGACTGGCCGGCCTGCGCCTCGACTGCGCTTCGACGCGCCGGCGCTGCTGTTCGCCTGGCTTCGCGGTGAACGACCGTCGGCCAGCCGGTGCCGGTGCGTGCCACGCCGTCCTCGGACGCACCGATCGTGAACACGCTGGCGCCGCGCACGCGCGTCGGCCTCGGCGCCACCTCGCGCGGCGGCCTGTTCGTCGCCATCGGGTCTCGACGCCTGGGTCGCGACGCGCGACTCCACGTGGTGCGCGCAGCCCCGCCGCCGCCACGCCTTCGCGCCCGACGAGCGCTGATCGACGTCGACCTCGACGAGCAGGTGCTGGTCGCCTACGAGGGCACACGCCCGATGTACGCAACGCTGGTGTCGACCGGCACGCCGTCGCACCTGACGCTGCTCGGCACCTTCCGCATCGAGGACAAGCGCGCGCTGGCGCTCATGGAGTCGGGCCCCGGCGCCGCGAGCCCCTACCGCGGCCACGTGCCGTGGACCATGTACTACGACGGCCCGTACGCGACGCACGCGGCTTACTGGCACGACCGCTTCGGCGCGCGCATGAGCCACGGCTGCATCAACCTCGCGCCGCTCGACGCGCGCGTCCTCTACCACTGGACGGCGCCGGCCGTGCCCGAGGGCTGGACCGTGGTGAAGGCCTCGGCCGCGGTGCCGGGCTCGATCATCCGCGTGCGCACCGGGCGCGTCGCCCAGCCGGCGCTGCGCGGCTACGCGCGCGACGTCGACCGCGCGCGCCGGTCCGGCCCGGGTCGAGGCCAGTAACCGAGGAGGCGGCCGCGCCGCCGCACCGGTGGCCCATGGCTCGACGCGTGCCGCCGAGGCTGTATCGTTCGCGCATGCCGAACCCCACCCGCTGCACGACCACGGGCGCGCCGGGCGCGCGCGAGCTCCGGACGCAGCCGTCCGCACAGACGCCGAGCCGATGGCCGCTCGCGGCGATCGCCTGGGGCCTGCTCGAGCCCGCCGCGTGTCGCGGCGTCGAGTCGCGCGGCGCGACGCACGGCGACGCTCCGACGAGCCCGCCGACGGTCACCATGACCGCGCCCGACACGACCGAAGCCAGCGACGCGACCGACGCGACCATCGTCAGCGTCCCGCCCGACGCGACCGCGCCCGCGCCGAGGCTGCCGCTCGAGCTGGTGGCGGACGTTCCGCTGCCCGGCGGCGCGACGCGCTTCGACTACCAGGACATCGACCGCGCCCGCGGGCGGCTCGTCATCGCCCACATGAACGACGGCTCCTTGCTCTTCGTGGAGCTGGCGACCGGCTCGGTGCTGGCCGAGCTCGGCCACATCGCGACGGCGCGCGGCGTGGTGGTGGCCGGCGACGTCGAGCTCACCTTCGTGACGAGCTCGCCGCACGCGCTGGTGGTCATCGACGACGAGACGCTCACGGAGGTGCGACGGGTGACGACCGGCAGCGGACCCGACGGCGTCGCCTGGGACGGGCCGCACCGCATCGTCGGCGTCTCCGACCAGGGCGACGGCGCGCTGTCGCTCATCGCCGACGCGGGAGCCGGCGTGCGGAAGCAGGTCGCGCTCGGCGCCGAGACCGGCAACGTCGTCTTCGACGCGCCGCGCGGCTGGTTCTGGATCACCGTCGTCCGCGCGCACCCGCCCGACGCGCTGATCGCGGTCGATCCCTTGTCGGCGAAGATCATGACGACGATCGACCTGCCCGGCTGCGACGGGGCGCACGGGCTGCGCATCCACCCCGACGGCGGGAGCGCGCTGGTCGCGTGCGAGGGCAATGACCGGCTCGTGCGCGTCGCGCTCGACGGCGATCACGCGCTGACGACGAGTGCCACCGGGAGGGGCGCCGACGTCCTGAGCATCGACCCCGACCTCGGCTGGATCTACGTCGCGGCCGAGAGCGGCGACCTCACCGTCTTCGACATCGCCGCGCCCGGCCTGACCCTCGTCGGCCACGACCACCCCGGCGCCAACGCCCACACGGTCGCGGTCGACCCGACGACCCACCGCGTCTATTTCCCGCTGCCGAAGGGCGCGGCCGGCAAGCCGGTGCTGCGCATCATGCGGCCGAGCGAGATCGAATGAGCGTGCCGCGCGCCGTTCGCCATCGCCCGCCTGCGCGAGCGAGCGAACGTCCGCGGTCCGCGACGCGACCTGCCGTTGCCTCAGGGCCGCCGTATCGGTCGCGTCCCCGGTGGGACCTGCGCGGTTCGCCATCGCTCGCCTGCGCGAGCGAGCGAACGTCTGCGGTCCGCGGGACGCGACCTGCCCTTGCCTCAGGGCCCGCCGCGCCGCCACATGTCCATGGCCTTGTCGGCGAGGTCCTTCTTCTTGGTGCGCACGGCGAAGGCGTGCAGCGCGCCGATGGCCTGCTTCTTGTTCTTCGCGCACTCGACCAGCTGGAGCAGAGCCTGCTCGGCGATGGGCAGCTTCTTCTGGGCCTCGGCGATCTCGGCCAGCTTCTTCCAGCCGGCTGGGTCCTGCGGGTTCGACTGCGTGTAGACCTGGAGGCGCTCGAGCGCGAGCTTGCCGTCGGCGGCCTCGGCCACGCGGGCCAGCCCTGCCTGCGCGCGCACCTCGGCGGCGAGCAAGGTCAGCGCCTCTTTATAGGCGGCCGCGGCCCCGTCCTTGTCGCCGCGGTCTTCGAGGATGCGCCCGCGCTCGATGTAGATCGGCGGGCGCTTCATGTCCTTCTCGGCCTCGGTGATGTGCACCAGCGCGTCGTCCTCGATGTCGCCGGTGAGCCGCAGGCACTGGGCCAGCTCGTAGCGCGCGAGGCCGAAGACCGGCGTCAGGCGCACCGCCTCGGCGTAGAGGACGCACGAGGCCGCGAGCTTGCCGTCGCGGTCGAGCTCCATGCCCTTCTGGAAGACCTCGGCCGACTTGGCGGCGTCGGCCCCGGTCGAGCTGGGACCGGTCGGCGCGGCCGGCGGCGGCGTCGGCGCGGTCGGGGTGGGCGGCGGCGGCGGAGCGGCCGCGGCCGACGGGCCGAGTGCCAGCGCGGCGACGAGCGCGGCCGGAGCGGACGAGACGAGGAGCTTCACCCGACCAGGGCAACCCAACTCGGCGCCGTTGTCAATGCGGTGGGCCCGGCGCCCGGACGCCGCGAGCCCAGCGCGTCGCGCTCGCCCGAGTGGCCTCAGGGCCGCGCCACGCGCGGCAGCCAGGTCATGACGGCGGCCCGCTCGGCGGGGATGGCCAGCGGCCAGAGGCGCAGCACCGGCTCGTCGGCCAGCGCCACGAAGCTGTCGCCGAGCATGGTCAGCGCCACGACCGGCCCGTCGAAGAGGTCGATGATGTGCGCCTCGCCGCTCGCGACGTCCCACACCCGCACCGTCCGATCGTCCGAGCCGCTGACCAGCCGACGCCCGTCGCGCGCGAAGGCCAGCGCCGTGACCGCGCCCTGGTGGCCGGCGAGGACGCGCGGGGCGACGCCCGGCTCGGCCGGGAGCAGCTTCACCAGGCCGTCGTGGCCGCCCGAGGCGAGGAGCCCGGCGTCGGTGAGCGACAGGCACAGCGCCGGCCCGTCGTGGCTCTGCTCGCCGGCCACGGCCAGGTCGCCGCCCTGCACGTGCCAGCGCCGGACCGCGCCGTTCTTGGCCGTGACGCCGATCCAGGCGCCGTCGGGCGAGAGCTCGAGCGCGATGGCCGGCCCGCCCAGCGCGGCGATGTCGCCGCTGCCGAGCTCGGTGCCGCCCGGCGTCAGGACCCAGCGCCGCACACGCCCGTCCCGCCCGGCGCTGATGAGCGTGTCGCGCAGCGCCGGGAAGGCGACGCCCTCACCCTCGTCGGTGTGGCCGCTCAGCGTCGTGAGCGCGCCGCTCGCGCCCGGCCCCACCGCCCAGATGTCGATGAGCGGCCCGGCCATGGCCGCCGCCAGCCAGCGCCCGTCGCGCGCGAAGGCCAGCCGATGGACGCGCGTCGTCTTCGGCAGCGTGCGCTCGAGCTCGCCGTCGGCGCGCCACAGGTGGACCACCCCGTCCCTGCGCGCGGTCGCGAAGCGCTGTCCGTCGGGCGACCAGGCGATGGCGTGGACGTCGTCGGGCTCGGGCAGCGTGCTCAGGACGCGCGTGGTCATGTCGAGCCGGCGCAGGACGCCGCCCGTCTCGACCTCGACCAGCGTCTTGCCGTCCGGCGACACCGCCGCCGCGCGCGGCCAGCCGGCGAGCCCGTCCCAGCGCGTGCGCGTCGACGGCCGCGGCCAGACGCGGAGGTCGCCGTCCTTGCTGGCCGACACCAGCGCCTTGCCATCGGGCGTGAAGGCGACGTGCAGGACGGCGTCGCGGTGCCCGCGCAGCACCAACGGCGGCGCGCCCGAGCGCAGATCCCACAGCACCGCCGCGCGATCGTCGGAGGCGGTGGCGAGCCAGGCGCGATCGGGCGAGAGCTCGACGTCGCGATAGACGCCGCCGCTCGTCCCGGGCCGGCCGAGCCGCCGCGACGTGCCGGCTACCGTGTCCCACAGGCGCAGCTCGCCGCTGCGATCGACGCTGGCCAGCGTGTGCGCGTCGACGAACGCGAGGCCCTTCACTCCGGCGGCGAGCGGCGGCAGCGCGCGCCCCTCGAAGGCCAGCGGCTCGGCCGCGCTCGCGCCGGCGCCGCCGGCCGAGGTCAGGCGCCAGAGCCAGAGCTCGCCCTTCTTGGTACCGACCGCCAGCGTGGCCGCGTCCGGCGCGAAGACGACGTGCTCGACGTCGCCGGCCGGGCCGGTCAGGAGCTGGCTCACCGGAGCGCTCGCCCCGGGCGACCAGGCCACGAGCCGCACGCCGCCGCCGAGCATGCCGGCGGCGATGCGCGAGCCGTCGGACGACCAGTCGACGTCGCTCAGGCCGACGCCGTCGGAGGCGAGCACGCGCGGCGCGAGGTCGCTCGACGCGGGCGCGCCGCCGCGATCGTCGCGGCCGGGCCGCGGCCACACGCGCAGCGCGCCGTCGGCGCCGACGGCGGCGATCCACTGGCCGTCGGGCGACCAGGCGATGTCCTCGACCTCGCTCGGGCTCGCCCGGCTTGGCCTCGAGCCGCGCCAGCAAGACCCCGTCGCGCGCGCGCCACACGCCGACCAGGCCGTCGCGTCCTGCGCTGGCGATGCGGCTCCCGTCGGGCGAGAACATGGCGCGGTTCACCTCGCCGCTGTGTCCGCTCAAGATGCGACCGTCGCCCGTCGCCAGATCCCAGAGCCGCACCGTCCCGTCGTAGCCGGCGCTCACCACGCGGCCGCCCTCGGGGTCGGCGTCGACCCACTCGACGTCGGAGGTCGTGCCGCGCAGGATGGCGCTCGAGACGCCACGCCCGACCGCGTCCCAGGCCACCGCCCAGGCGCGGTCCCAGCTCGCGTCGGGCGACAGATCGCCGAGCCAGCCGACGGCGCGCGTCGGGTCGTCGTCGAGCGTCGAGCGCGCCTGCAGCAGCACCAGCTCGTCGACGCGGTGGGCGAGCTCGGCGCGCGCCTCCTCGCCCGAGAGCCAGAGGCTCGTCGACACGATGACGCCGGCCACCAGCACGGCGAAGAGGATGCCGAGCGACGCGACCAGCACGCGGTTCCGGCGCGCGAAGCGGCTCAGCTGGTACCAGGCGCTCGGGCGGCGCGCGCGGATGGGCTCGTGCGCGAGCCAGCGGCGGAAGTCGTCGGCCAGCGCGGCGGCGCTGGCGTAGCGGCGCTCGGGGTCCTTGGCCAGCGCCGTCTTCAGGATCACCTCGAGGTCGCCGCCCAGCTCGCGGCGCACCTTGCCGGCGGGGATGGGCTCGAGCTCGCGGATGGTGGTGAAGGCCTTCACGAGGTCGGAGCGATCGATCGGATAGGGCATGCGCCCGGCCAGCACCTGGTAGGCGATGACGCCGAGCGCGTAGACGTCGGTCCTGTGATCGATGCGCTCGGGGTCGAGCATCGTCTGCTCGGGGCTCATGTAGGCCGGCGTCCCCATGATCTCGCCCGAGCGCGTCATGCGGTCGCCGGGTTGGGTGTCGGCGTCGAGCACGCGCGCGATGCCGAAGTCGAGGACCTTCGGCGCGAGGCCGGCCTCGACCAGGATGTTGGGCGGCTTCAGGTCGCGGTGGACGACGCCGTTCTTGTGGGCGTGGTCGACGGCATCGGCGATGCGCGCCAGCAGCGTGACCTTGTCGCACAGGCTCGGGTGGTGGGCGGCGATGTAGTCGTCGAGCGCCTCGCCGTGGACGAGCTCCATGACGAGGTAGGGCTCGGCGCCGTCGACGACCGCCTCGTAGACGCGCGCGATGCCCGGGTGGGTGAGGCGCGCCAGGGCCTCGGCCTCGGCCTGGAAGCGGCGCCGCATGCGCTCGCCGGCCAGGTCGGCGCGCAGCACCTTCAGCGCCACGCGGCGCTTGGGCTGGCTCTGCTCGGCCTCGAGCACGGTGCCCATGCCGCCCTCGCCGAGCTTCTTGATGATGCGGTAGCGGCCGATCTTGTCGGGCAGCGGCTGCTCGCCGCGATCGGCGGCCAGCGCCACCCCGAGCGCGGCCGCGCCGATGGCGCCCCGGCGCGTGATGTCGAGGACGTCGTCGGGCCCCTTGGTGTCGAAGGCGAGCAGCGCCTTCAGCTCGTCGGCCAGCGACCGGTCCTCGGTCGCGACGTCGGAGAGGCGCTTCTGGCACTCGACCGGGTCGAGGTCGCAGATCTCCTGGAACAGCGCCATGAGGCGCGCGTGGCGCGCGGCCGGGTCGGTGCTCACGGCGGCCAGGGCTCCTCTGGCCTCGCGGGCAGGCTGCGGTGGGTCATGGCGCGAAGTCGGCGAGCTCTTTGGCGAGCCACGCCTTCACCGCGCGCCACTCGCGCTCGACGGTGCGCAGCGAGGCGCCGAGCACCTCGCCGATCTCCTGGTTCGAGAGCCCGCCGAACACGCGCAGCTCGACCAGGCGCGCCTGCCTCTCGTCGAGCTTGGCCAGCCGCTCGAGCGCGTCGTGGAGCGCGATGACGTCGACGTCGCGCGCCGCCACCCCCGGGTCGGCGTCCGACAGCGACACGCGCGCGCGATCGCCGCCGCGCTTGACCGCGCCGCTCTTGCGCGCGTGGTCGATGAGGATCTGGCGCATGGCGGTGGCGGCCACGGCCATGAAGTGGCCGCGGCTCTCCCACGACGGCGCCTCCTGGCCGGCCAGACGCAGGAACGCCTCGTGGACGAGCGCGGTCGGCTGCAGCGTCTGGTCGCTGCGGCCGCGGAACTGCGAGGCGGCGAGGCTCCGGAGGTGCTCGTACACCAGCGGCACGATCTCCTCGTGCGCGCGCTTGTCGCCCTCGCGCATGCGCTGGAGGACCCGAGTCACATCACCCTTCACCGGCGTATCGGACGAATCAGCCATCGGTCCGCAGCCCTCCCGGAGCCTCTCGGTACACGAGCCGGCCGTTTGCGACAACCCCCGAGGCACCCCGTCCCGCGGTCAGCGCGCGCCGTCCTCCGCCTCCGTCGGGCGCTTCTCATACCCCATCGGCGCGCACGACGCGGCGCCGCGACTCGTGTTAAGCGCTCGGCGTGACGTCTGCGCGCCTCGTCCCGCTGTGCCTGGCGCTCGCCGCGATGGCGGGCGCGTCGGCCGCCGCGCGCGCCGAGGCGCCCGAGCCCGCGGGCGCCCCCGACGCCTCGGAGGCTCCCCGGTCCCCGTGGTTCGGCGCCTTCTGGGGTATCGAGCTACGCGGCGGGGTCGCCTCGCGCGCGGCCGACGCGACGCTCCGGCCCATCCCCGACCTCGGCCTCGGGCTGCGCGTGGCGACGCTCATGTCGCTGGTCGACGCCGAGCTCGGCGTGGACACGCTGGCCATGACGCGCCGCGGCGGGCCCGTCGGCACCGGCGGCGCGCGCGCCGAGCACGACCTGCGCCTGACCTCCATCGGCCTCGAGCTGCGGCTCCATCCGATGTTCATCCGCTACCTCGAGGGCGGCACGCTGGCCAACGTCATGGCGTCGATCCACCTGGCGCTGGGCGGCGCGCTCGAGCTCCTGTCGGTGGCCGGACCGGCTCAGGATGCGACCCAGCTGGGCTTCGGCCTGCGCTTCGGCCTGGGCTTCGAGGTGCCGCTGACGCGCCCATCGGCGGCGCCGTGGTCGCTCTGGCTCGGCGTGTCATGGCGCATGACGGTGGCCGGCTTCTCCGACGCGCCGTCGTCGCTGCGCGACATGGACCGCCAGGTGGCCTGGCTATCGCTGTCCTTCAAGTGGCACGACATCGACTTCGCGCGCTTCCCCCACCCGCCCGAGCTGCGCGACGGCGACTGACGTCCGCGGACGAAGGAGCGGGCTCCGGCGAATCCGGTGCCATGCTCCGGACGAAGGAGCGTGCTCCTTTGGATTTCGATGCCATGCGCCGGGCGAAGGAGCGTGCTCCGCCGGACTTCGATGCCATGCTCCGGACGAAGGAGCGTGCTCCGCCGGACTTCGATGCCATGCTCCGGACGAAGGAGCATGCTCCGGCGGAATTCGATGCCATGCTCCGGACGAAGGAGCATGCTCCGGCGGAATTCGATGCCATGCTCCGGCCGAAGGAGCGTGCTCCGGCGGAATTCGATGCCATGCTCCGGCCGAAGGAGCGTGCTCCGCCGGATTCGGATGCCATGCTCCGGACGAAGGAGCGTGCTCCGGCGAGCGGGCGACCCATCCGCCCGCGACCGCGCGTGTCAGCGCACGACCGCGACGTGGACGGCGAACCACTGGCGCGGGTCGTGGAACGTCCGCTCGCGCACGAACCCCGCGGCGGCAAGCAGCCGGTCCACGCGCCCGACATCGTACTTCACGCTCGACTCGGTGTGGATGCGCTCGCCGCGCTCGAAGACGAAGCTCGTATCGAGCCCCTCGATGGCGACGCGCTGCGTCACGAGGCTCTCGAGGTGCATCTCGATCTGCGAGGCGGCCGCGTTCCAGAGCGCCACGTGGCGGAAGCGCTCGCGCTCGAAGTGGCCGCCGAGCTCGCGGTTGATGCGCTCGAGCAGGTTCAGGTTGAAGGCCGCGGTCACGCCCTGCGCGTCGTCGTAGGCGGGCACCAGCACGTCGGGCGACTTCGCGAGATCGGTCCCCAGCACCAGCCGGCCGCCGCTGCCCACCGCCGTGCGCACGCCGCGCAGGAAGTCGCGCGCGTCAGCATCCTCGTAGTTGCCGATCGAGCTGCCGATGAACAGCACCACGCGCGGCGACGGCAGCGTCGCCACGGACGCGAAGGCCTCGTCGTGGGTCGCCACCAGGGGGCGCACGGCCAGGCCGGGCAGCGTCCGCCCCAGCCGCTCGGCCGCGATGGCGAGCGGCGTCGGGCTCACGTCGACGGGCACGAACAGCGGCTCCGCGCCGCGTCGCCGCCAGGCCGCCAGGAGGAGCTCGGTCTTGGTGGCGGTGCCGGCGCCGAGCTCGATCACCGTCGGGTGGTCGCCGAAGCCCGCCGCCGCGTGCACGATGGCGTCGGCGTGGAGCTCGAAGATGAGCCGCTCGGTGCGCGTCGGGTAGTACTCGTCGAGCTCGGTGATGCGCTCGTAGAGCGCCGAGCCCACCTCGTCGTAGAAGAGCCAGGGCGGGAGCCGCTTCGGGCGGCGCGCGAGACCTTCCCACACGGCACGCGCGAGCGGCGAGCCGGTACAGTGTGCGGCGAGGGCGACGGTCATCGGCCATCCTTCGCGAGGCGCAGCCCCGCGCGCTGGAAGCGCGTGTCGGCAAACCAGAAGTTGCGGTAGGTCGGGCGGCTGTGGCCGGGCGGCGTGAACGACGAGCCGCCGCGCAGGACGCGCTGGCCGGACATGAACTTGCCGTTGTACTCGCCGATGGCGCCGCTCGGCGGACGGAAGCCAGGATACGGCTCGTAGCTCGACCGCGTCCACTGCCACGCCTCGTCGAACGCCTGGCCGAGGACGCCGGCGCGGCAGGCGACCTCCCACTCGGCCTCGGTCGGGAGGCGCGCGTCGAGGAAGCGCGCGATGGCCTCGGCCTCGTACCACGAGAGGTGCGCGGCCGGCTCGGCGTCGTCGGCGGCGCGCTCGCCGTCGAGGCCGAAGACGCGGTACGCGCCGCCCTCGTAGGTCGCGTAGAGCGGCGCGCTCAGGCCCTCGGCGCGGACGAAGTCCCAGCCGGCCGACAGCCACAGCGACGGCGTCTGGTAGCCCCTGCCGTCGATGAAGGCCTTCACCTCGCCGACCGTGACCAGCCGATCGGCGATGAGGAACGGCTCGAGCCAGACCTTGTGGGCCGGCCCCTCGTTGTCGAACGCGAAGCCCGAACCGGGCTCGAGGCCGATCGCGCAGAGGCCGCCCGGGATCGGCTGGAAGCGCGCCGGCGCGCTCTCCACCGCGGGCCGCGGGACCGCATGGTAGGTCGGCAAGAGCGGGCTCTGCGCGAACGCGTGCAGGATGTCGCTCAGGATGAGCTCCTGGTGCTGCTCCTCGTGGGCCAGGCCGAGCTCGACCAGCGGCGCGATGCGCTGGACCGTGGCGGCGTCGAGGCCGATCAGCGCCTCGACCACAGCACCGTCGACCGCGCGCCGATAGTCGGTGACCTCGCGCGCCGAGGGCCGCGAGAGGAGGCCGCGCTGCGGCCGCGGGTGGCGCGGTCCGACGGCCTCGTAGTACGAGTTCCAGAGGTAGGCCGAGCGCGCGTCGCCGAGCGGCGCCGGCGCGCGCTCGAGTGCGCCCAGGACGAAGGTCTCGAAGAACCAGGTCGTGTGCGCGCGGTGCCACTTGGTCGGGCTGCACGCCGGCATCGACTGCAGCAGCTGGTCCTCGTCCGAGAGCGGCGCAGCGAGCGCCTCGGTGCGCCCGCGCGTTGCGACGAAGCGCGCGGCCAGCTCGTCGGCGTGTCCGGGGGGTGCGGTGTGTCCGGTCATGCTTGGTCCCCGTCCCTGGGGTGGCGGTCGAGGCACACCTCTACGCACCGGATGCGCCGCAGGTTACCCCTGGGCCGGCTTTTTCCTGCGCCGCAGGCCCAGCGCCACGGCCGCGAGCAGCGCCGCGAGCTCGCCCGACGGCGCGGCGCCACAGCCCGAGTCGTCGCTCGACTGGCGTCGCTCGGCGACCTCGGTCGTCGTGCTCGTGTCGTCGGGCGTCGTGCTCGTGTCGTCGGCCGTCGTGCTCGTGTCGTCGGCCGTCGTGCTCGTGTCCTCGGGCGTCGTGCTCGTGTCCTCGGGCGTCGTGCTCGTGTCCTCGGGCGTCGTGCTCGTGTCCTCGGGCGCCGTGCTCGTGTCGTCGACCGCAATCACCGTGTCGTCGGGCGGCGCGACCGTGTCGTCGGGAGGCGCGATGGTGTCATCGGCGACGGTCGTGTCGTCGCTGACGTCGGCGTCGACCTCGACCACGTCGGGCTGCCCGCTGATGCTCACGACCGCCATGACGATGGTCCCGAGCGAGCCGTACTGCGGGCTCGACAGCGTCACGATGAACGTCCGATCGGGCCCGCTGAAGGCCGCGCCGAGCAGCGGCACGTGGATGGTCTTCGGCGCCGTGTCGCCGTCGGCCCAGGCGAGCCGACCGCTCGTCGCGTCGTAGTCGGTGTCGGCGTGCGCGCTGCCGTCGCTGGTGGCGTACGCCACCGACACCGGCCCGACGTTGCCGCCCGTGCGCGCGACCGTCAGCGTCACGGCGTCGTCGCTCCAGAGCGCGCTCGCGGCGGCCGAACTGAGAGCCATGGCGCCGGCCGGGTAGCGCGCCTTCCAGGCCGTGAGCAGCGAGGTCAGCGCCGCGGGCGGGTTGGTCGGCTTCCCAGCGACGCCGGTCTGATCGTAGGTGTTGATGCCGTGGCAGTTGGCGCAGGTGCGGATCTCGCCGCGCTGGAAGGTGACCCAGAAGCGCTCCTTCACCTGGCTCGTCTTGGCCGCGTCGTCGTCGAGGAGGTGCCAGGTCAGCGCCTTCCCGGCCGGCACGATGGCCGCGAACGAGCCGTCGTCGGCGATCTTCACCGCGCCCGGCGGCGCCCCCGGTGCCTGCACATTCTCGTCCCAGCCGTCGTGGAGCGGCGTCGCCACCGCGCGCCGCCCGGGCGCGGGCGTCGTGCCGCCGAGCAGGTAGCCGCGGCGCAGATCGGCCTCGAGGAACTGCAGCCACCCCACGTCGTAGACCTTGCCGGTCGTGGCGACCGAGGTCTTGCCCGACCACTTCACGCGCAGGTTGAACGGCTGCTGGCGGTCGTGGGCGTCGCGCAGCGTGACGTCGCGCGACACCGAGAGCGCCGCGTCGTTGTCGCGGAGGTAGCTCTGGAAGGTCGCGACGTCGACGCCGACCGCGTCGAACACCTGCGCCTCGACCGGGTCGACCGCCGCCGCGGGCGCCGCGTTCGGCACCGCGCGCGGCGCGACCTCGACCGGGTCGAGCTCCCAGGCCGGGCCGTTGTAGCTCACCAGCGTCCCGCCCACGTAGTAGCTCGCGTTGATGTTGACGCCGCTCGTGAGCGTCACGTCGGGCACCCAGGTCGAGCCCGACGGCTTCAGCGACTTCAGCCGGAACGTGAAGAGCGACAGCGGCTGGGCGTGGGTCCCGACGTTGTAGTCGGCCTGCGTCACCGCCGCCGCGTGCGAGGCGACGAGCGTCCCGTCGGCGCACGGCAGCGGCGTGCGATAGAGGCTCTCGGCGTTGGCCGCGGTGAGGGCCGTCTGCCCGGTCGCGGGCAGGTCGATGCTCGGCTTGACGACCGGGATGAAGCCCGGCTTGGCCGCGCCGTTGGCGCCCGCGGTGATGTAGGTCACGGTGATCTGGTCGGGGTTCTGCGGCGCGCCGTCGGCCGCGACGCCGGCCTGCTCGAGCCTGACGATCTGCCCCGCGCCGTGGGTGCCGAGGTCGGGCGCGTCGGCGCCGTAGAAGCGCCCCGGCGTCGTGGGGTCCTCGCGCGGCGCCTGGAAGTTGTTGAAAAAGCGGTGCGGCGCGAGGCCCCCGTAGCCGGGGTTCACGCTGGCATTGAGGTCGACCACGTTGGCGTCGTTCTTGAAGCTCCGCGACACGCCGCCGGCCACCTCGTGGCGCCCGACGTGGTTCAGGATCTCGCCGCCGGTGCCGTCGAGCGCGATGGTCCACGGCAGGAAGATGTTCTGCGCGTTGCCGTTGAGCGTGTCGCCGTAGATGTCGTGCAGCGTCTTGTGATCGAAGTTGCGCGGCTCGGGGAAGGTGTCCCAGGTCTCGGGCGCCATCGCGGTGACCTGGGTGAAGGCCGCGCCCGCGCTCTCGTCGGCGAAGTTGCCCGCGCCGTTGAAGGTCTGGACGAACGTCTCGTTGTAGGGCGCCGCGGTGATGCCGTTGCGCGAGTCGGTGACCGCCTCGGAGTCGCGCGCCAGGTGGTCCCAGCTGTCGAAGACGACGCGTCCCGCGCTGTCGATGGTCGGCGCGAAGGCGCCGCTCGGCGCGTGATGCAGGAGGAGGAGCGACGAGGCGTCGCTCGGGTCGAGGATCCACAGACCGCTCACCGTCGGCAGCCCGAGGTACTCCTCGCGCTGGGTGAGGTGCGGCTGTCCATTATACGGGCGCGCGCTGGCGAAGACGATGCGGCCGCCCGGCGCGTAGGCCGGATCGATGTTGTCGTAGGCCGGCTGGTTCGCGACCTTGGTGACGACCGGCTTCACCGCGGCGCCCAGCATGGCCTGGGTCGGCAGCGTGATCTCGTAGAGCTGCCACGTGAACGCGCTCGTGTCGGCCGGGCCCGTCGGCGCGCCGATGACCATGCTGAAGGCGGCCTTGTCGGCCGCGAACGACACCGCCGGGTGGCGCACGGCGACGGTGTTGGCGGCCGGCTTGCCGCCGGCGACGGCGCTCCAGTCGGCCAGCGCCAGGAGGTCGACGACCTGGCCGTCGGCGAAGCGGATCATCAGCGAGCCGCCGCGGCCGCAGTGCGCCGTGTCGGCCAGGTGGTTGCTGAACGGCGACACGCACGACTGGTAGCTCACCAGCACGTCGCGCGGAGTTCACCTCCTCGGGCATCGGCACCTGCGTGACGAACAGGATGGGGTTCGTCGGGTTGCCAGCCCGCCCCGCGCCACCGATCAACAGACAGCCGATCACCGCCATCGCGCCTGCACACAGGCGCGACACGCTCATCGCTCTCATCGGACCTCCCCCTTGGACCGCCGTCGATTGAAGCTCGCAGGGTGCCAGCGACGCCCGCGATATTCAAGTCGTCACGCCCGCGCCCGAAACGTGAGCGTCCCGGGAATGACGGACGACCGACGATGGGCTATGCGCAGCCCATGACGCCCGCACGCTCAGCACTCACCCTCGCCCTCGGCCTGGTCCTCGCGGCCGGCCTCGTCCCCGCCTCCGGCGCCGCCACGCCGCGGCCGCTCCCGGCGCAGCCGGCCGACATGGCGGCGGTCGAGATCGTCGAGGTCGGCGACCTGGAGTGTCCGTTCTGCGGGCGCGCCCAGAAGACCATCGACGACCTGCGCAGCACGTACGGCGTCAAGCTCACCGTGCGCTGGCTCCACAACCCGCTGCCCTTCCACCAGCGCGCGCTGCCCGGCGCGCTGGCGCTCGAGGCGGCGCGGAACCAGGGCAAGCTCGACGCCATGCTCGACCTGGCCTTCAGGAACCAGCAGGACCTGAGCGACGCCGACCTGCTCGGCTACGCGCGCCAGATCGGCCTCGACCTCGGCCGCTACCAGGCGGACATCGCCGACCCGGCGACGCTCGCGCGCGTGCAGCTCGAGCAGCGCATCGCCATCGCCGTCGGCGCCACCGGCACCCCCTCCTTCTTCATCAACGGCCGGAGCCTGCGCGGCGCCCAGCCGCTGGACCAATTCACGGCCCTCGTCGACGAGGAGCTGGCGACGGCCGGCGCGCAGGGCGGCGAGGCCTACCGCAAGGCGCGCCTCGCCGCGCAGAACCAGGACCTCTTCGACTACGTCTACGGCGGCAAGACCCCGCCGCCGGCGCCCGCTCCCAAGTCCGCGGTGGTCGACAAGACCATCTACAAGGTGACGGTCGACGCGAAGGACGCCATCCTCGGGCCGGCGCTGGCGCCGGTGACGCTGGTCTACTTCGGCGACTACCAGTGCCCGTTCTGTCGGAAGCTGCAGCCGACGCTCGCGGCGCTGCGCGAGAAGTACAAGACCGACCTGCGCATCGTCGTGAAGCACAACCCGCTGCCCTTCCACGAGCAGGCCATGCCTGCCGCCAAGGCGGCCATCTGCGCGCAGGCGCAGAAGCAGTTCGAGGCCGCGCATGGCCTGCTGATGGACGTCGAGCTCGACGACGGCACCTCCGCCGCGCTGGCCCGGACGCTGAAGCTCGACGCGAAGAAGTTCGCGGCCTGCCTGGCCGATCCGAAGACGGCGGCGCGCATCACCGCCGACATGGAGCTGGCCGGCATGGTCACGGCGCGCGGCACGCCGAACTCGTTCATCAACGGCAGGAAGGTCACCGGCGCGCGCCCCGTCGAGGAGTTCGAGACGATCATCGACGAGGCCCTCGCGACGGCCAAGAAGCAGCTCGCGGCGGGCACCGCGCTGAAGGACCTCTACCCCGCGCTCATCGCCGACGGCACCGTCTTCGAGCCGCTCGAGTCGAAGGTCGCGACCATCGACGAGGTCGGGGCGCCGCGCCTCGGCAACGCCAAGGCCAAGATTCACCTGGCGGTGTTCGCCGACCTGCAGTGCCCGTTCTCGGCGCGCCTGTTCCCGCGGCTCCAGGAGCTGGTCGACACCTATCCGGGCGCGGTCTCGGTGACGTTCCACCACTTCCCGCTGTCGTTCCACACCTCGGCCCGCGACGCCGCCCTCGCCGCCACCTGCGCCGAGGCGCAAGGCAAGTTCTGGGACTACGTGGGCCTCGTCTTCGACGGCCAGAAGGACCTCCCGGCGACCATCGACGACGCCGCCCGCACGCTCGGGCTCGACCCGGCGAAGCTCGCGGCCTGCCGCGCCGACCCGGCCACCGCCGCGCTGGTCGATCGCCAGATGGCCAACGCCAGAGCCATCGAGGTGGCCGGCACCCCGACCGTCTACATCCAGGGCCGCAAGTTCAGCTCGGCGACCGGCTACAACCTCGAGGCCTTCACCGCGGTCATCGACAAGTACTACCCGGGCGTCCTCAAGCACTGACATCTCTCCCTGCGGCGTCACTGCGGTGGCCTCGCTCCACGCGGGTCGCCGCCATGTCGGCTCTCCTCCGCCCGCCGGCGGCGGGCTACGTCCAGAGTCCGCCCGGCGACCCGGCTGCGCTGGGAATGGTTCCGGCCGCTCGCGCCGCGGGCGCTCTGTGGCCTCGCTCCGCGCAGGTCGCCGCCATGTCGGCCTCTTCCTCCGCGCGCGGGTCGCCGCCATGTCGGCCTCTTCCTCCGCCCGCCGGCGGCGGGCCACGTCCAGAGTCCGCCCGGCGACCCGGCTCCGCTCGGAATTGACCTTCGAGCGCGGCGCGGATAGCTTCGCTCGTCGCTCGCTCCACGGAGTACGGATGTCCGCTCGCTCAGCCTTCGCCCTCTCCCTCGCCGCCGCGCTGCTCGCGTGCGCCACCGGCCCGGTCACGGCGGCCGAGCCCAAGGGCAAGACCGTCTCCGGCAACGAGGTGGTCATCACCAATCGCGTCGTCGAGATCGCCGGCGGCATCGCCTTCGAGAACATGAAGGCGGCGCAGAAGCAGCTCCTCGACTTCGATGCGCAGGGCCACGACCCCATCTGGATCCGCATCAACTCGCCGGGCGGCTCGGTCGACGCCGGCCTCATCCTCATCGACACCATGAAGTCGATCGAGAGCCCCATCAACTGCGTCGTCGAGTCGTCGGCCTACTCGATGGCGGCCATCCTGCTGACGTTCTGCGACAAGCGCTACGGCCTGCCGCACGCGACCTACATGCTGCACGAGGCCTCGTACGGGACCGCCGGCGAGGACCCGCAGAACCGCTCGAAGCTCGACTTCCTGACCAAGTACCTCGATCGCCTGCACGAGGAGATCGCCAAGAACATCAAGATGGACCTGAAGAAGTACCGCGCGCGCATCCGCGACGCGTGGTGGATGCTCTCGGACGAGGCGAAGTCCATCGGCCTCATCGACGAGATCATCACCAACGTCAGCTACGAAGAGGTCGTGGTCGAGCGGACCGAGGAGAAGAAGACCGTCTCCTACACCGACGACACCGAGCAGACGAAGCCCGACGCCCCGAAGATCCCCAAGCGTCGGGACTGACGCCGAGCGGCGGCTGGCATGGCGTCGGAGAAGCACATCGAGGTGAAGGTCGGGCTGCTCGTCGCCATCTGCGTCGCCATCCTCGTCACCTTCATCGTCGTCCTCGGGGACTTCTCGGCCGCCAGCGGCGCGACGCTCTACCTCGACGTCGACACCTCAGCGTCGCTCAAGCCGGGCGCGGTCGTGAAGATCGCCGGCGTCAACGCCGGCAAGGTCGCGGCCGTCGACTACCGCGGCGGCGAGGTCGACCCGAAGGTCGGCCGCCCCGTGCTGGTGCGCGTCACGCTCAGCGTGGACGCGCCGATGCTGAAGACGCTGCGCCACGACTCGCGCTTCTACATCACCACCCAGGGCGTCCTCGGCGAGAAGTACGTCGAGGTCGATCCCGGGCGGACCGCCAGCGAGCCGTTCCTGAAGGACGGCGACATCCTGGTCGGCGAGCCGCCGCTCCGCCTCGAGGTCATGGCCGTCAACGCCAACCGCGTGCTGGCCACGCTGGCGGACGTGTTGAAGCGCAACGAGAAGGCCATCGACGACATGATCGTCGACGCCGCCGGCGCCATGGCCACCATCCGCCGCACCGTCGATCGCATCGACGGCCTGATGGTCGCGGCGGCGCCCAAGGTGGACCGCGTCATCGACAAGCTCACCGGCCTCGAGGACGACCTGAAGCTGACGCTGGCCGGCGTCAACAAGGCCGTCGGCGACGGCTCCGAGCTGCGCGAGACGGTCGTCAACGTGGCCGCCATCACCGGCCGCGTGAAGGGCGCGATCGGCCCCATCGCCGACGACGCGCGCGCGCTCATGAAGCGCGTCGACCACCTCGGCGAGGTGGCCGAGTCGCTGGTCGAGGACGCCAAGCAGCAGATCCTCGAGGCGGTCGCCAAGGTGGGCGACATCCTCTCCGACGCCAAGGTCCTGACCCAGCGCCTGAAGGACGGCCAGGGCACCATCGGCGCGCTCATGAGCGACCGCGAGATGTACGACGACATCCGCGAGATGATGAAGGACCTGAAGCGCCACCCCTGGAAGTTCATCTGGAAGGAATGAACGCAGGGTCGTGAGCGCGAGGTCGCGAGCGCAAGCGGTGTGAGCGAGCGCTGGGGTGTGAGCGCGCCGGTGTGAGCGCGCGCGCTGCGGTGTGGAGATTCGGCTCGCCCGGCTCCGGACCGCATCGCGCGCGGCCGCCATCGAGGCCGATCGAACACGCTTCATCGGTCGATGAAGCGAGCGTGGACGAACGCGCCCCGGCCCCTCAGAAGGCTCCGCGTCGGGGTCGTTTTGCGGGACGACCCGGGCGGCGCCATGCGCACCCACCGTCACGCCGCAACGCGGAGTCAGCATGAAGTCACATCTCTGGAGATGGGGGCCGACGTTCGGCCTCCTCGGTGCCATGGCGTGCAGCAGCGGGCCGACCGGGCCCGAGGCGCGCGTCACCATCAAGACCTCGCCCCTTGCGCTCGAAGGCATCGGCGAGGCCGTCTACTCGGTCACCGTCGTGAACGCCCAGGGGCAGACCGTGTGGGACAAGGAGCTCGTCGAGCACCTGGCGACGGCAAGGGCTCGCTGCGCTACGTCGGCCCGTGCGACGCCAGCGAGGGCGCCAACCCCAACACCATCCGCGCTGAGCGTGGTGGAGCTCGACGACGAGGACGGCGACGCGCTCGGCGACGCCGACTGGGACAAGCCCGACCCCATCGTCCAGGAGGTCGACTGCGTCGAGAACTCCGATGTGGTGGTGCGCTTCAACCTGACCATCGTGCGCAGCGCGAACCAGGGCTTCTTCGACATCGCCATCAACTTCTCGGACATCTTCTGCTCGGCCAAGCTCGACTGCGAGCCGGAGTTCCTGCAGAACCCGGGGAAGGGCGGCAAGAGCGACCTGACCGCGGTCGTCGCCTTCGCCTGCACCGCCGGCAAGGACCAGGACACGACGCTCTACTGGGGCGACGCCTCCATCGTCTGCCGCGACGGCGAGAAGATCACCGCGACCTACCCGGTCCACCCCGCCTCGGGCGAGGGCAACCACGGCCCCATCGCTTCGACCCAGGACCCGAAGAACTTCGGCGTCTACGAGTCGGCCAACTACCAGACGGTCGAGGAGTTCGAGGGCCTCGACAAGTGCTCGTGGGTGACGGCGCTCGGCCTCGACCTCACGAAGCTCGGCGACAACTGCACCTTCGAAGCGACCGCGACGGCCGGGGACCACGCCTTCACCGACCCATACCTCCACACCCCGACCGACACCGTCTACCCGCTCATCCGTTGGAAGGTGCCCCTCACCGGCTCGAAGCGCGAGCTCCTCTGCGGCGCGAACGCGCTCAACGGCCCGCACAGCGGCGTCACCACCGAGTACACCAGCCTCGACGGCATGCAGTTCGAGGCCGGCGCGGCCTGCGGCGGCAAGCCCTTCTTCAACCACCTCGCGTGCAGCGGCACGTCGGCCGGGAGCGAGCTCGCGTTCGTCCCGAGCGCCGATGGAAGCGTCAGCGTGACCTACGGCGGCAAGACCTACGGGCCCTTCGCCCTGCCTGATGGAACCACCTTCGACACCGGCACCGGCGAGTGCTGCGTCGAGCCGTGCTGTGAGGAGACCCCGGAATGAAATCGCTCGGCAAGATGACTCGCGGCCTCGTCGCCGCCTCCCTCGGCGCCCTCGCCGTCACCGCCCTCCCCGCCCCCGCCCACGCCGACGACACCTGCGTCGGTGGCGGCCAGGACTGCCCCGTCTACTTCGACGTCGTCGGCCCCGACGACGCCAACGTCGGCGCGACCTTCCAGGTCGAGATCACCGTGCACTTCCCGGCCGGCGACTATCGCCAGATGGCGCTCGACGTGACGCTGCCCTCGGGCGTGAGCTACGTCGGCAGCGCGTCGCCCACGACGCAGGAGTTCGACAACTCGATCGCCATCACCGGCGGCCGGCGCTGGCTACAGCAGAACACGCTCGACTTCACGGGCGGCGCCGCGAACCGGAAGTTCAACATCACCGTCAGCACCGCCACGCGCACGGCGCGCGAGGGAACCATCAAGGACTTCGCCGTGCACCTCACCGGCAACGTCGCCGATGACGTCGGCGGCAACGCCGTGCCGGTGACCTACACCCCGGCCGATCACGCCACCACGCTGCACGGCACGGCGACCTTCACCTGGACCGCTTTCGGCGGCGGCAACGGCAGCGGCGCCATCCTCTCGGACGAGGCCACCCCGCGCGCCGGCATCCTGCGCCGCTTCGTGTTCCTGCCCGGCAACGGCGGCAACGCGCTGCTCGACGCGCCGACGACGTGGTCCGCGTCGTTCGGCTCGGGCTACACGTTCGTGCGCGCCTTCGGCTCGAGCTGGAGCTCGACCTTCCTGCCCGACCCCAACAACCCCAACGCCAACCTCGTCGTCGACAGCGCCCCGGCGCCGTGGACCACGGGCGCCGCGACCGTCGCCGCGCACTCGCTGACGGCCAACGTGGGCGTGGCCTTCTACGTCGACCTGTTCGTGCCGTGCGATGCCTTCGGCAAGAGCCAGGCCGAGAGCGACGCGCAGGGCGACGCCTACCTCGTCAACGCCACCGCGCACGCGGTGCAGACCGACGCAACCGGCGCCGTCATCAACACCTTCGATCTGACCCACGCCCCCATCGGCGCGCTGACGCTGACCAGCACCTGCGGCCAGGGCGGCCAGGTCACGAAGATCGAAGACGGCATCGTGCTCGGCGGCACCGGCTTCCGCTGGCAGCTCGGCATCGCGCCGCCCTTCGGCGTCTCGGTGATCCACGACGCCATGCTGGTCGACGTGCTCCCGCCCGAGACCGAGGGCGTGAGCTTGTACGGCGGCAACAGCAGCGACACCGACTTCACGCGCTGGACCTGCAACTTCAGCGCGTTCCCGGGCTACTTCACGGCCGCCGAGTTCCTCGCGCGCCGCGACGCCAACTGCCGCTCCGGCCTCGCATTCCTGCCGGGCGACACCCACGTCGTCTTCTTCGCCCCCGAGTGGCAGGCCGAGGACGGCGCGCTGCGCCCGGTGACGCTGTGGCTCATGACGCGCACGAGCGAGGCCTGGGCGCGCGCCAACCCCGGCATGAAGCTCGGCAACACCGTCTACTTCAACGGCGACGTCGACGTCTTCGCCGACCTCGGCGACACGGCCGTCGAGACCGGCAGCGAGGATCCCTGGGAGGCGGCACGCCTGTCGGACCCCGTGCCGACGTCCGGCACCAACAACCTCAGCATGAGCCGGAACGGCGTGCCGACGAACCCGGGCTCATCGCTCGTCGACGCCAACGGCGGGGCCGGCAAGGCCTATGTCCACATGGCCCACGGCACCGGGCTCTACAGCTCGAACCCCGAGATCGCCATGAGCTACCCGCCGGGCATCATCGTCAGCGGCATCACCGATCTGACGTTCCAGAACTGCAGCGCCGGCACCCCCGACGCGGCCCACCAGACCTCGCCGGGCGCCGGCCCGTGGACCTCGCCGGCCCAGTGGAGCGCCGGCGACGCCAGCGAGCCGTGGGCGCTCGCCCCCGACAACTGCACGCTGGTCGGTCGCATCGACTTCAACGTCGACCCGGACTACCCGTGGATCGACGGGCAGGCGATCACCTTCAACGCCACCGGGACCGCCGACGGCGCGCCCGCGAAGACCGCCGCGATCTCGTTCTTCGCCCAGGTCACGACCGGCATGGACGTGCTGCTGGATGGCGGCTGCTGGACGAGCGCGAGCCCCGTGCAGCCGCCGCAGCCGGGCCTCCTCCTCTACCAGGCGACGGCGGTGAACCGCGGCAGCGACGACCTCAGCGACATGGAGCTGCGCTTCATCGTGCCGCAGTACGGCATCTACCGCATCGCGCTCCCCGGTCCCGACTTCCCGGCCGGCTCGTCCCTCGAGGTGTCGCGCGACCACGGCACGACCTGGGGCCCGGCGCCGACGCTGGCCGACGCGACCGTCACCGACGTGCGCGCCACCGGCATCGACATCCTCGGCGAGGGTCTCAGCGCCAAGCGGCCGTCGTTCTTCGTCGGCATCATCGCCGACGAGGACGCGCCGACCAGCACCATCGACGGCGGCGCGTGGGTGCGGACCGACTCGTTCGAGCTCGGTCAGACCCCGACCAAGGAGGTGGGAGTCGACCCGAGCCTGTGCGCAGCGCCGTGCAGCTGCCCGGACCCGACCCCCGCCGACGCGTGCTCGACCGGCGCGTGCGATCTCAACGGCGCGTGCATCGTGGTGAACGCCGACAACGGCACGAGCTGCGCCATCGAGGCTGACCGCTGCGTCACCGCGGCGGCGTGCCAGGCCGGCGCGTGCACCCCGACGCAGGTCACGGCCTGCGACGACGGCACCACCTGCACGAGCGACAAGTGCAACCCGTCGACCGGCCAGTGCGGCTTCAGCGAGGTGTTCGACTGCAAGCAGGACCGCCCCTTCTACCTGCCGGTCTCGAAGGACGGGAAGGTCGTGGGCGCGGTGGTCTGCCACATCGTGAGCGAGGGCAACGCCGAGTTCGTCAAGTGCGACGAGAACGGCGGACGCCTCGTGCTGCACCGCGATCAGGCGAACGCCTGCGGCCTGTGATCATCTGATCGGCAAGTGACGAGCCCGGCCATCGTTCGATGACGGGATCGAGGCTCTCTCGGGGACCCGCAGTCCCCGAGGGAGCCTTTCGTCTTCCGGCCCGCCGCGGCCCGCGGGGACGCGACCTGCCGTGGTCGGCTCAGCGGCGCGCGAGCAGCGCCCCGAGGCTCGTGCCCCAGGCGGCCTCGGCCTCACCGAGCGACGTCGCGCCGAGGTCGTCGGGGCGGCGCAGGAAGTGGAGGCGGCCATCCCACGCACCCGACGCCAGCCAGCGCCCGCGGGGCTCGATGACCAGCGTGTCGGCGCGCATGTCGTGATCGCGCAGGATGGCCCACGGCTCGACCTCGCCGACCTTCCACACGCGCACGCTGCCGTCCTTGGCGCCGGCCGCGACGAGGTCCGCGGAGGCGGCGACGACGACCAGGTCGGCGTCGGGGGTGGCCCGGCGCGGGCCATCGCCGCCGTCGGCGTCGAAGCAGCGGATGCCGTCGGCGGAGGCGACGTAGGCGACGCCAGCATCGTCGATGGCCACGTCGACCACGGCGGGGTCGACCACGAGGCGCTCGAAGCCGCCGCCGGCGTGCAGATCATGCGCCCGCCACAGCGCGCGATCGGCGTCGACGACGAGCGCCTCGCGGCCGTTGGCGCTGACGGCCAGGTCGATGCCGGCGAGGTCGGCGATGGGCGCCTCGGGCCGGTCGGTCCACATGCGCACCACGGCGCGGGTGAAGTCGACGCCGAGGCCGCTGCCGTCGGCGAGCACGCCGAGGCGGCGCAGGGCACGCTCGTTCCGGAACGGCGGCGTCGGCGCCAGCGGGTCGAAGCGCTGGGCCGCGACGGCGCCGAGGCCGGATGCCGCCAGGCTCGTGCCGGGACCGAAGGCGCAGGTCTTGACGATGTTGTCCTGCCAGCGATGCGTGGCCATGATCTGCCGCGCCTCGGTGTCGACGAGGGCGACGGCGCCGCCCGCGCCGACCGCCGCGTATCGTCCATCGGCCGACACCGCCAGCGCGCTGAGGCCGTTGGCGAAGGTGACCTCTCGCGCGCGCACGGCGCGGAAGTCCCAGCGCTCGAGCTGGGTCTGCGCTCGCAGGAAGCGGCCATCGGCGCCGAAGGCGAGCCGCGGCCGCAGCGTGACGCGATCCATCGGCAGCCGACCGAGCGAGGTCCAGCGCGCGAGGTCGACGACGCTCGGCGCCTCGCTGTCGAGGACCACCACAGCGCTCGCGCCGTCGGGCGCCAAGACGATGTCGCGCACCAGCCCGCGCTCGATGCGCAGCGTCTCGGCGCGGGTCGGTTCCCGCCGCGACGTGATCGCGCCCGGCGTGACGTCGATGCGCCAGAGCTCGCCCGAGTCGTTGCCCACCGCGCACGCGTCGATGCGCTCTCGAACGCCAGGCTCGACGCCAGCGGCGCGTGCGGCGGACACGCGGCGGGGGCCTCGCCCTCGACGCGGCGCGCGCTGGCGGTCAGGCGGCGGCGTCGCCGGCGAAGCGCCGACGACGAGCGCGCCGTCGTCGGCCACGATGGCTCGAATACACGTTGCCGGGTGACAGCGCTGCGCGGATGAGCGCGCTGGTGCAGAGTTTCCGCCGGCACGACGTCCGTCGTTGCGCTGCACGCGCGTCGCGCAGGCGCTGCTGATGCTGGCGGAGGTGTCGTCGGGCGCTGCCGAGGCGGGTGATGAGCTGGCCGCAATGGCGCCTGAGTAGCTACGTCTGTCGGCGGCTGGCGGTCTGCCCGATCGGCTGGTGCTGCGCGCCAGCAACACCGTCTGCTGCCGATCAAGAGCGCCGTATCTGGATACCCGCTGACGGTACCGCAGTAGTGACGACGCTGCCGTGTTGAGCAGTACACCGCGCTGTCGCGGCGACGATGGGCGTGCTCGGCGCTGGCGTCGGCGATGTCGTCGGCGCGCATTACGAGCTCGCGTTACGCGCGGCGCTCGGGGGCGCGCGACTGGCAGCGCTATGAGCAATTTCTGCACGGCACAGCATGCGGTTTGAAGGCCGCTCCGCCAGATCTGGCGGGCGCGCGCGTCGCCGCCGCGCGCGCGCGCCTGGCGATGAGCAGATGGCTGGTCGCTCGACGATCGCGCCTGCCGGTGATGCGCGAAGGCGATCACAGACACGAGCGATGGCGATCAGGCCGGGATGCCGGCGATGAGCAGGGGATAAAGCGCGCGGCGACGAGCAGACGCCGTGGCGGGAGCCGAGCGGCGGGAAGCGCGTCGCGGCGCCTACTGGAGGAAGCGCGCTGATCGTCGGCGAAGCTCCTTGGCATGTCGAGGTACGCTGGCCTGCGGGGCCAAAAAGGCGCGCTGTACGATCGCCAGCAGCTCGGCGAGCTTGGCGCCCGCGAGCGGGCGGATGCGTGCGCTCGGGCGAGCGCGCCGAGCGTGGCCTTTGCACGGCTTCCGTTTGGGCTGATGAGGGGGCCACAGGACGACGTGGCGCAGCATGGCGCCGAGCGCTCACACGTTTGCGCGCGTCGACGGTCGTCGCGCGCGCCGTCTGGGCCGGCGGCTGATGGCGGCGCTGGCGCGGCTGGCGTCAGAGTTCGCGACGCGAGCGCGAGGCAGTTAGCCTGAAGCCGATGACCTGCGTCTGCCGAAGGCGCTGATCGCGACGTTGGCTGGTTTCAGGTCGCGATGCACGATGCCGCGCGCGTGCGCGAAGGCGACAGGCCTCGGCGGCGGCGACACGGCGCACGAGGCGCATGCGCTCTCGGCTGGCGCGCGCGTCGTCGAGAGCGAGGCGAGCGAGCGCCGCGCACGAGGCGCAGCGGCGGCAACCACGGCACGGTCGAGGCTCGCCGCCGTCGTAGACCGAGGACGAGATGCCGGGGTGCTCGAGGCCGGCCGTGATCATGGCCTCGCGCACGAGGTGCGCGCAGTCGGCGGCGGTGCCGGCGTCTTGACGGCCAGCTCGCGGCCGAGGCGCCGGTCGGCGAGCGGCCACCAGCCTGCGCCGCTGGCGCGATGTCGGCGCGCCGCCCATGAAGGCGCTGCTGTCGGCGAAGGCTTCGCCGAAGGCCTCGGCATCGATGCCGCGGCGGCGACGCTGGTGCCGGTCAGCGGGTCGACACCGCTGTCGCCAGCCGGCTCGTCGAGGCTGCCTGCTGCGCCGAGGCGTCTCACGTCGCGTCCTTGATGGCGTCCTTGGGTCGAGCATCAGCTCGAGGCGGCCGAGCCGTTGCGCGGCGTACAGGTCCCGGCGGATGCCGGCGTCCGCGCAGTTGCTGACGGAGGGCGCGTCAGCACGCGGTCGAGGGCGGCCGTGCAGCGTCGCGATCTCGCCGGCCTCGCCTTGGCCGGCGTAGACGCGCGCCAGCGTGCGCCACTCGATCGCACGCCCGGCGAGGCCGAGCTCGGACAGGAGGCGCGCCGGCATGCCAGGTCGATGGCGCTGACCGTGGCGCCGCGGTGATGTGGACGGTGTCGAAGCGCAGGACGATGACGAGCCGGCGCGTCGAGGTCATCGCCGCGCTCAGGGCGGCGTGTCGGCGCCAGGGAGCGCGATCGAGACGATGATAGTCGTCGCGTCGGCCAGCGCGAAGGTCGGTTTCCGGCACCAGCGCGATGTCGGCCTGCCAGGGATGCGCAGGTAGATGAAGCGGCTGGCGGTCCAGAGGGAGCGCGCTGGCGTCGGGCGCGAAGCCCGGCACGACCTGGCCTGTGGCGGCGAAGACCGAGGCCACCGGCGGCAGCATCTTGGCGCGGATGCTCGCCTCGATGCCGGCGATGACGCCGTCCTGCAGCGCAGATCGCGACCACGATCAACTTGAGCCCTGGTACATGGATGATCTGGGCCCGGCGCGAAGTGGGCGAGGTCGCTTCGTCACCGTCTGGCTGATGGCGAAGCGACCGTGCAGCGCGAGTGCAGGCGCAGGTCTTTGCCGCGCAAGTCGCAGCGCGCGCCTTGAGATGCGCGGCCGCGAGGCGCACGGCAGTTGTGCTGGCACGCCCGATGAGATCACCGTACCGGCATCGACGTGATGCTCGTCAGGCAGTCGGAGCCGCGCGAACACCTGCACGGCGCGACCGACCACGGCGGCGGGCGGCGGTGCTGGCCTCCACCGGCGGCGCGCCGTAGGCCTGCGCGACGAGCGCCAGTACGTACGTGAGCGCCTTCGTGGAGGTCGATGCGGGTCGATTCGCCATCTCGACGCGCGCGAGCCAGGCGCGGAGCTCCCCTTCGGGATGCGCGCGCCGTGCGCCGTGCGCATGCTCAGGTGAAGCGCGGCAGCCGCGGCGAGCCTGCGCGCGCCAACGTCGTGGCGCCGGCGTCCGGATGATGACCACGCGTCCGCCGGCGCAGCGACTGGACCGGCGCGCCAGCATCGCCGCTGCGCGGGCCGCCCTCGAGGTGCAGCACGCTGGCCAGGACCAGCGTAGCCGAAGCTGGCCGGCGCCAGCGCCGCCTCGTGGAAGTCGGCGGCCAGCGTCGCGACGCGCGCGCGCCGAGGCCGAGGTCGGCCGCGCGCCTGCGGAAGCGCGGCAGCACCTGGCTCCAGATCGAGCGCGGTCACGTGCGCCTCGGGGTCGCGCGCGGCCATGGCGAGGCCTCCACACGCCCGAGCCGGCGCCGACGTCGAGCACGGTGCCGAACGGCGCGTCGAGCGCCTGGGCGAGGCGCTCGGCGGCGCCGGCGAAGAGCGCACCGAGCTTCCGCGCGCGGTCGTCTGGTAGGCTCCGGCGCGGTCGGCCGGCGTGCCGTCCATGCGCGCCGACGCGCGCGCCGCTGTCGGCCACGAAGCGCGGCGTGTGCGCCCACAGCCGCACCATGGCGTCGACGCCGCCCGGCCCTTCGACGAGCGCGCGCGAGGTCGGCGCGGAGCGGCGTAGCCGCGGCGTCCTCGTGGGCCAGGCCGGCCTGCACCAGCACGGCCAGGATCGCCGCCAGCGGCTCAAGTGGTACGTCGGCGGCGCGCGCCAGCGGCTCGAGCGCCACTGGCCCGGCGGCCAGCGGCGCCAGCAAGCCTGCGCTGCGCGACGGCGGCGATGCTGGCCACCAGGCCACCGAGCTCCCAGACGTTCAGCCTATCGAGGGCGTAGCTCATCGGGTGATCCTCCGCACTGCAAGAGATGAAGTCGGTCGGCCGCGAAGGCCTCCACTCGAGGTCGCAGCCGAGCGGCCAGCCTGGCCTCGGCCTCGGCCTGCAGGAAGGCCTCGCAGCGGCTCGCCAGCTCGAGCGCGGCCAGCATCGGCGCCGCGAGCGCCTGCGCGCGGGCGCGGCTCGACCTCGCGCTCGACGCGCCGCCCGTCGGCCCGACCGCGAGCATGACGTCCTTCACGCCGATGCGCCCCGATGAGCGCCCCGCTGCGCGCCACGCGCACGATGTCGGCGACGAGGCCGGCCACCACCGCCTCGCCCAGGCCCCAGGTCGCCTCGATGACGCGCCTGCTCGCGCCGCTGGCCGGGTTGCGCGTGAAGAGCACGCCGGCCACGTCGGCCGTGCGCGGCACCAGCGCCTGGATGACCACCGCCATGCGCTCGGCGCCGCTCGCGGGTAGGCCGAGCCGCCGTCGATAGGCGCGCGCGCCGTCGGAGTCCGCGCTGGCCAGCACGCTCGCGACCGCGGCCACGGCCTCGTCGAGGCTGGTCACGCCGAGCACGCTCAGGTGGATGCCGGCGAAGCTCGCGCGCGCGCCGTCCTCGTCGAGCGCCGACGATCGAACGGCCCACGGAAAGGGCAACTCCGCGGTTGCATGTGCCAGCGCCGCCCGCGCTGCGTGCGACGCGTGCGCGCTGTCGTCGCCGGCGGCCGCGAAGGCGGCCGCGGCCTCGGGCGTGAGCGCGAGGCCGGGCGGCACCGGCAGGTCGGCGGCCAGCGCGCGAGAGAGACCCGCCGCCTTGCCGCCGAAGCGCGCGGCGTCGCGCGCCGCCGCCAGCGGGACGAGACCGCTCATCCGATCACTCGCGCCTCGCCGCGGCCGCCGTCGACGCGCACGCGCGCGCCGTTGGGCAGGCGCTGGGTGGCGTCGTGGGTGCCGACGACGGCGGGGATGCCGAACTCGCGCGCCACGGTGGCGGCGTGCGTCAGGAGCCCGCCGCGATCGGTGACGATGGCGCCGAGCAGCGGGATGATGCCGTTGTAGGCCTCGGTGGTCATGCGCGCGACCAGCACGTCGCCCGCCTGGATGCGCGGGAAGTCCTCGGCGCGCAGCACCACGCGGGCCGTGCCCTCGTACGAGCCGGCGCTGGCGTTCAGGCCGCTCACGACCTTCGGCTCGCTGCGCGGGTCGCCCTCGTCGAAGAGCGCGGCCACCACCATCTCGACCGCGCGCGACTGGCGCCGCACGGCCGGCGGCAGCCAGGCGAGCGGCGGCGGCGGCGAGCGCGGCAGGCCCAGCGCCTTGGGCGCGATGGCGCTGTCGACGCTCGTGCGATAGGCGTAGCGGCGCGCCAGCTCGTCGGCGCTCGGGGCCGGTCCCACCCCCGACACCAGCGCCAGCATCTCGGCGTGGCTGGCGTCGAAGAGGTGGCCCGGATCGGCGATGCGCCCGCGCGCGGCCAGGCGTCGGCCGGCCACCTTCAGCGCGCGGCGCACGAGGCCGTAAGCCCAGAAGTCGCACACCAGCGCGCGCTCCTCGCGCAGGTTCGAGATCGAGATGGCCTCGGCGAGGAGCTCGTCATAGCGGCCTCGGAAGCGGTCCGGGACCGCGTCGCGCACCTTCGCCGCCAGCGCCCGCTGCGCCTCGCGCCCGTCGCCCACGCGCTCGCGATCGATGGCGATGCGCAGGGTGCGCACCAACAGCTCGGGCATCTCGAGGGCCACCAGATCGGTGATGTCGTAGCCGGTCACGAGCCGATGCGCCGTCATCTCGAGCCACGCGCGCGTCGCCGCGCCGACCGGGCCGGCGTCGGCCGCCAGCGCCTCGACGGTGGCCGCGGCGTCGTTCGCGGCGCTGCCCGTCCCGAGCCGCGCGACCATCGTCGGGTCGGCCCGCAACGCGGCCACCACGCGCTCGAACTGCTCGCCGGCGACGGTCGCCACGCCCTTCTTCTGGCGGCACGCCTGCAGAAGGTCTCCGGTCGGGAGGCCGGTCCACTCCTGCGCGTGGACCATGAAATCGCCGACCGGGAGGAATGCGCTCACCGTGAAGCGGTGGTGCAGGAAGTACTGCTGGCCCGCGTTCTCGCGCAGGCGGACGAGGTAGCGGCCGAGGCCGGCGTCGTCGAGCGCGTCGGGCTCGACGCGCTGCAGCTCGAGGTGGGTGGCCGTCGACTGCGGCCGGATCTCCGTCTCCCACAGCGCCACGTCCTCGCGCCACGGCTTCACCTCGAAGGCGCGCGCCGCCGTCTTCAGGCGTCGCCGCATCTCGGGGTGGAGCCACGACAGGAGCTTGAAGATGGGCCGCGGCGGCAGCCCCTTCATGCCCTTCGGCGCGCCCACGATGCGCGGGGCGATGTAGTCGAAGCCGTTCACGATCTGATGGTCGAAGTGCGACAGCAGGAGGCCGATGCGCGCGCTGCCCTCGCGGAAGCCGCGCGGGAACTCACGCGCCAGGATCTCGGCGCAGTACGGCGTGAGCGGCGTCGGGAAGTGGGCCTCGTCGATCTCCCACTGGCCGGGCTCGTCGATGGCCCAGCGCAGGTCGGCGCGGGCGGCGACGGACGCGCTCGAGGGCTTGGATGGGGCGGATGCGGTCGATGCGGTGGCGGTCATTGGTCGCTTCCTCTCTTGGCGGTTTCGGCCCGGCGGTTCTCACGGCGGACGGCGTCGATGATCACCCTCAGGGCCCAGGCGACGGCGGCGCCCGACTCGGCGCCGTCCATGCCCAGCTCGGTCTTCATGCGGTGCCAGATGTTGGCGGACAGGAGGCAGGTCACGACGCCGGCCATGCGGCGGCGCGCCTCGGGCGTGCAGGCCGGCGCCTCCTGCTCGACCACCTCCTTGATCTTGGCGATGCGGCGCGAGCGCGCGCGCGTGCGCACCTCGCGCCCGGCCTGCGTCTGCATCTGCGCCAGCACCAGCGCCTCGTTGCGATCGAACGCCGCGAACAGCGCCTCGGGGAGCGCCGCCATGGCGTCGGCGCCCTCGGGCAGCTCGGCGAGCCCGACGCGGTCGTTCACGCGCTGGCTCATGGCGCCGAAGAGCGCGTCGCGCGTCGGGAAGTGGCGGTAGATGGTGCGCACCGCCACGCCCGCCTTGCGCGCGATGGCGGCGAACGAGAACTCGAACGCGCCGTCGGTGCCGAGCAGATCGACGGCCGAGTCGAGGATGAGATCGCGCGTGGCGACGGTCTGCCGATCGCGCAGGCTGGCGACGTGTGTCATGGGGTTGGCCTTCATGTCACGGTGCGTGACACGAAGGCCTTACGTGCGACATCGCGCGCCGGATCGCGCTGCGATCGGCAGCTGCGCACTTTTCGCCTCCGTGCCTCGGAAAGCCGCTTGGCGACTGCCTCCGAGCCTGTCAGGCTCGGCGCCGATGCGTGACATCCTCGTCGCTGCCCCGGTCCTGGTCCTGTTCCTCGTGGCGGCCGCGGGCCAGCTGCTCGGGCGCATCCAGGTCGGCGCCTTCCGCCTGGGCGTGGCCGGCGTGCTCTTCGCGGGCCTGGTCGTCGGCATGATCGAGCCGGCGCTGGCGCTGCCCAACATCGTGCTCGAGCTGGGGCTGGCGCTCTTCGTCTACACGCTCGGGCTGTCGGCCGGCCCGGCGCTCGTCGACACGCTCAAGACGCGCTGGCGCGAGCTCGTGCTGGTCGTGATCGTGTTGGTCGTGGGCGCGGCGCTGGTGTGGGGCGGCGCCGCGCTGCTCGGGCTGTCGGACACCCAGCGCGCGGGCCTCTTCGCCGGCGGCCTCACCAACACGCCGGCGCTGGCCTCGATCGTCGAGACCGCGCGCGCCCACGGCGGCGACGCGCCGTCGGCGGTGGTGGCCTACTCGCTGGCCTACCCGGGCAGCGTGCTGGCATCGCTGCTCGTGCTGGCCTGGCTGCGCCGCGCCGTGGCCCACATGCCGCACGCGGCCTACGCCGATGGCGACGCCGACCGCGGCGTGGTGATGCGCGGCGCGCGCGTGCGCCAGCGCCTGCCCATCGCCGACCTCGACGCGACGCTCACCCACCACGTGCTGGTCGGCCGCGTCGTGCGCGGCGCCGAGACGCACGTGGCGAGCCCCGACATGGTGCTCGAGCCGGGCGACGTGGTGAGCCTCGTCGGCCACCCCCACGACCTCGAGCGCGCCATCGCGCTGTGCGGCGAGCCGGCCGCCACCGAGCTGGTCCACGACCGCGAGGCCCTCGACTACCGCCGCATCTTCGTGTCGTCGAAGAAGCTGGCCGGCCGCACCATCGCGTCGCTGGCCTTGCCGCAGCGCTTTGGCGCGCTCATCACGCGCGTCCGGCGCGGCGACACCGAGCTCATCGGCGACAAGGAGCTCGAGCTCGAGCTGGGCGACCGCGTGCGCGTGCTCGCGCCGCCCGAGCGCCTGCCCGAGCTGGCGCGCTTCTTCGGCGACTCGTACCGCTCGCTCGGCGAGGTCGACGTCCTGACCTTCAGCGCCGGCCTGGCCGTGGGCCTCCTGGTCGGCGCCATCCCCATCCCGCTGCCCGGCGGCGGCAGCGTCGCCCGGGGACAAGCGGGCGGCCCGCTGGTGGTCGGGCTCGTGCTCGGTGCCCGCGCGCGCTCGGGCGCCCTCGTCTGGCAGCTGCCCCACGGGGCCGGCACCACGCTGCGCCAGCTCGGCCTGGTCCTGTTCTTCCCCGCCTTCGGCACGCGCGCCGGCGAGCGCTTCGCCGCCACCGTGACCTCAGCCGAGGGCCTCGCGCTGGCGCTCTCCGGCCTGGCGCTGAGCCTGGTCGTCGCGGCCGGCGTCGGCTTCGTCGCGGCGCGCGCGCTGAAGCTCGGCTTCGCGCCGGTGGGCGGGCTCGTGGCCGGCGCGCTGACCCAGCCGGCGACGCTCGCCGCCGCCTGCGAGCACGCCGGCTCCGACGCGCCCGAGACGACCTACGCCGCCATCGTGCCCATCGCCATCCTCATGAAGATCCTGCTCGCCCAGGCGCTGCTCGCCCTTGGCTGAGATGGCCTCGCTCCGGCCGCCCTCATCCGGCTCTTCCTCCGGTGCGCGCTCCTCGCGCGCACCTCCGTCCAGAGGCCGGGGCGGCCTCCGCTCGGATTAGATGCGCATCGGGCCCTCGGGCCGCCCGTGGAAGAACTGATCGATGATGGGATCGGGCGAGGCGCGGATCTCGGCCGGGGTGCCGTCGATGAGGATCTTCCCCTGGTAGATCATGGCGATGCGGTCTGCCACGCCGAAGATGCTGCGCAGGTCGTGGGACACGACGATCGAGGTCACGCCGGTGTCGTGCTTGAGCGATCGGATGAGCGCGTCGACTTGCGCCGCGGCCAGCGGGTCGAGGCCGGTGGTGGGCTCGTCGAAGATGACGTAGCTCGGCTCGAGCGTCAGCGCGCGCGCGATGGCGACGCGCTTCTTCAGGCCGTCGCCGATGTCGCCGGGCAGCCAGTCGGCGGCATGCCGCATGCCGACGAGGTCGAGCTTCTCGAGGGCGCGAGTGCGCGCGGCGCGGACGCTCAGTCCGTAGTGCTTGCGGTAGGGCAGCGCCACGTTCTCGATCAGCGTCATGGCGTCGAAGAGCGTCGAGTTCTGGAACACCATGGCGCACTGCTTGCGCACGGCATAGAACTCGGCCTCGCTGAGCCAGGTGATGTCGCGCCCGCCGAGCAGGATGCGGCCGGCGTCGGGGCGCAGGAGACCGACAAGGTGCTTGACCAACACCGACTTGCCGGCGCCCGAGTTGCCGACGATGTAGAGGACCTCGCCGGTGTCGACGTCGAGCGACACGCCGTCCAGGACCTTGCGGTCGCCGAACGCCTTGTGGATGGCCTCGAAGCGATCATCGCGCCCCCTCGGCCCCCGGCTATCGCGCTCGCGCCCCCGGGGATTCATCGGCCGAACACCACGTAGGAGATCCCCGATATGACAAAATCGAGGACGATGACGGCGAAGCTGGTGGCGACCACCGCCTGCGTCGTCGCGCGCCCCACGCCGGCCGAGCCGCCCGAGGCCGCGAGCCCGGCCTGGCCGGCGATGACCGGGATGGCCACGCCGTAGGCGAAGGCCTTGGCGCCGCCCAGCACGAGGTCGGCCGGCTGCACCAGCTGCAGGTTCAGGAAGGTCTTGAACGGCACGCCGAAGCCCGAGCGCGCGATGAGCATGCCGGTGACGGTGGCGCACAGGATGCCGACGATGGTCAGCATCACCATCATGAACGCCGACGCGAGGGTGCGCGGCGCAATCAGGTACTCGACCGGGTCGGCGTTGCACATGCGCAGCGCGTCGACCTGCTCGGTGACGACCATCGAGCCGATCTCGGCGGCGATGCCCGAGCCGACGCGCGTCGCCACCATGAGGCCGGTGATGGTGGGCGCGAACTCGCGGATCATCATCTGCAGGAAGGCCGCGCCGAGCATGGTGAAATCGGGGATGACCTGCTTGATCTGCGTGGCCACCTGGAAGACCGAGATGAGCCCGAGCACGCCCAGCGTGATGGCCACGAACGGCACCGAGCGGTTGCCGATCTCGTAGGCCTGGTGCATCACCTCGCGCCCGCGCACCCGGCCGCGGAAGATGGCGCGGAAGGTGTCGAAGAAGAGGCGCGCCAGGTCGCGGCCCATGCGCCAGGTGTAGACGATGGGCCGACCGATGCCGGCGAGCCGATCATTGATGAAGCCGCTGGGAGGCGCGTGGCTCATAGCGTGTAGAGCCAGCCCACGACGAAATCGAGGAAGAAGATGGCGGTGGCGTTGGCCACCACCGAGTTGTTGGTGGCGCGCCCGACGCCGGTGGCGCCGCCCGTGGCGGTGAGGCCGAAGTGACACGAGATGCAGGAGATGGCGATGCCATACGACATGGCCTTGACGACGCCCATGAGCAGCTCGTCGAGGAGGTGGCTCTCGACCAGGTTCGAGAGCAGCACGCGCCAGTCGAGGCCGATGAGCGCGTCGGAGGTGACGGCCGCCCCGAATATGGCAAATACGTCGGCCAGCACCATGAGCAGCGTCAGCATCAGCATCATGGCGAGGAAGCGCGGCACGACCAGGTAGCGCAGCGGGTCGATGGCCAGCGCGCGCAGCGCGTCGACCTGCTCGGTGACGACCATGGTGCCGAGCTCGGCGGTGTTGTTGGCGCCGACGCGGCCCGAGAACATGAGGCCGATGAGGATGGGGCCGACCTCGGCGAAGACGGTGAAGCCGACGCCGTAGCCCAAGAGGCTCGTGGCGCCGGTGCGCTTCACGAAGTAGGCCGACTGCAGCACCATGATGGCGCCGACGAAGACCGCGGTGACGACCACGATCGCCGCCGAGCGCACGCCCACGTGGTAGAGCTGGCGCCACGTCTCGTGGCGGTCGAAGCGCGGCGGGAAGAGCGCCTTCAGGATGCGCCAGAACAGGATGCAGGCGCCGCCGAAGGTCGACAGCACGTGCAGCACGGCCACGCCGATGCCGCCGAAGAAGCGGTCGGCGCTGCCGCGGAGGGCGCTGGCGACGCTCATGCGACGCCCTGACCGAAGAAGCTCTGGACCGCCTCGGGAGCGGTCGCCAGCGCCTCGTCGGGGCCGTCGAAGACGACCTTGCCGTGCTGGATCATGATCCAGCGGTCGCAGATGGCCCTCATCCGATCGATGTCGTGCGACACGACCACGGTCGTCGCGCCGGGCACGCGCGCGTGCATCTGATCGATGAGCGCGAAGATCTTCGACGACGTCACCGGGTCGAGCCCGGCCGACGGGTCGTCGTAGAGCGCGATCTCCGGGTCGGCGATGGTGGCGCGCGCGAGGCCGACCCGCTTCTTCATGCCGCCCGAGAGCTCGCGCGGATACTGCGCGTACGCGTGGCCGAGGCCGACGTCGGTGAGGCGCGCGAGGGCGCGGGCCTCGATCTCCTGGGCGGCGAGGCCGCCGGCCTTTCCGGAGATCTGGCGCAGCGGGAAGGCGACGTTCTCGCCGACGGTCATGAAGTCGAAGAGGGCGTAGTTCTGGAAGAGGTAGCCGAAGGTGTCGCGCGTCCGCGCCAGATCGAAGGCGCTCAGCGTGCCGAGGTCCTTGCCGTCGACCAGCACCCTGCCCTTGTCCGGCGCGATGAGGCGCGGCAGGTGCTTCAGGAGGACCGACTTGCCGTGGCCGCCCGGCCCGACGATGCCGACGATCTCGCCGGTCCGGAGCTCGAGGTCGATGCCGGCCAGGACCCACTCGTCGCGGTAGCGCTTGCCGACGCCGTCCACGCGGATGCGCGTCGCGCCCACGGGGACGGCTCGCGGGGTGCGCGCCGCGCGCGACGGGGCGGCGGTCACGAGCCCTCCGGCGGCAGGCACTGGCGCTCGTTCGGGGTCGGCAGCCGGCGCACGAACTTCGAGTCGGGGAACTCCTTCCGGAGCTCGTCCCACAGCGCCTCGGGCGACGCGCCGGCGGCTCTCAGCGCGCAGCCGGCGTAGAACAGCATGTCGTCGTGGCGGATGGTGAACGGGTACATGGTGCGGTAGTCGAGGTAGCTCTGCGCGGCGTCGCGCGGGCGATGCAGGTCGAGCCACTGCACGCGGGCGATGCGCAGCTGGCCCTTCCAGTAGTACTCGTGCTCGTTCTGTCCGAACAGCGACACCGCCACGCGCGAGCGCTGGATGCGGCGGATGGCGGCGATCTCGTCGTCGAAGCGCCCGGCCTCGTGGTAGAGGATCGACAGGTTCCAGAGGGCGTCGTTCCAGAGCGGGCTCTCGGGGTAGGCGTCGGCCATGGCGCGGTAGAGGCGCTGGGCCTCGAGCCCGAGCCGCGGGTCGCGGTCGCGGCGGAAGCGTCGCTCGGCCTCGTCGGCTTCGAGGTAGCGCACGTTGTCGGCGAGCGGCCCGTCGAGCACCACCGGCTCGGCGACGAGCCAGTCGAGGAGCGCGTCCATGGCCGCGTCGCCGCGCTCGCGCGCGCGCCGGACGAGGTGGGCCAGCGAGCGCTCGCCGGGCATGAGATCGGGGAAGTGGAGGACGCAGGCCTTGTCGATGGCCTCGGCGTCGGCGAGGTGCCCGGTCTCCTCGGCGATGCGCCCGAGCTGATAGTGGGCCCGCGCGCGGTCGACGCGGCGCGCGCCGCGCTGCGTGAGATCGGCCCACGCCCGCGCCGCTTCCAGCGGCGGCTCGCCGCTCGCGCGCGCCGCCTCCACCAGCGCCATGGCCGACTCGAAGTCGGCCTCGCCGCGGTCGGTGACGCGCGGCGCGCTCTGCGCAAGCGCGTGCATGGCGGCCGAGCGCTGGCGCGGCGGCTCGCGCAGCGCGGCGTCGAAGGCGTCGTCCCAGCTCACCTGCGCCGGGTCGCGCGCGCAGCCGGCGAGGCCGGAGGCGGCGACGGCCGCGACGGCCGCGAGAGCGCAGGCGAGGCGGTCGAAGCTCATGCGTCCGACGCGGCGAGGACGTCGCGCATGAAGGCCGCGTGCAGGAGGCCGTTCGTCGCGACGATGTCGCCGCTCGCGAGGAAGCCGTCGAGGCCGGCGTGGTCGGTGGCCGTGCCGCCGGCCTCGCGCACCAGCAGCACGCCGGCCGCGAGGTCCCAGGCCTTGAGGCGCGGCTCCCAGTAGACGCCGAAGCTGCCGTCGGCGACGAGCGCCAGATCGAGCGAGGCCGAGCCGAGCCGGCGCACGTCGAGGCAGCGCTCGAGCGCGCGTCGCAAGGGTCCGACGAGATCGGCCGCGCGCCGCGACCGATCATAGGGGAAACCGGTGGCGGCCAGCGCGCGCTCGAGCGTCGCGACCGTCGACACGCGCAGCGGCTCGCGTCCGCCGCCGCCCTCGACGTACGCGCCGAGGCCGCGCGCGCCGCTCCAGAGCTTGCCGAGCTCGGGCGCCGCGATGACGCCGACGGCCGCCTGGCCGCCGTGGAAGGCGCCGAGCGAGACCGAGAAGTGCGGCAGGCCGCAGACGAAGTTGGTCGTGCCGTCGAGCGGGTCGACGTACCAGACCCAGTCGTTCCGGGCCGTGCCGAGCCCTCCGGCCGAGCCCCCACCCTCCTCGGCGACGATGACGTCGTCGGGGAAGAGCCCGGCGAGGCGCGCCACGACGTGGGCCTCGGAGGCGCGGTCGGCCGCCGTCACCAGATCGCCGACGCCCTTCCACGTCACGGTGTTGCCCTGCCGATGCGCCATCAGGATGGCCGCCGCCTCGCGCGCGATGACCTCGGCGGCCACGCGCCGGGCCTGCGCCGCCGTGCTGTCTAGGCGTACGAGTCCGGTCACCGCGCTTGCTTAGCGCATTTCTTTCATATCCGCGCGGGGCTCTCTCTCTCATATCCGCGCGGGGCTTGGATCCGACCTTTCACGAGCCCTCCGCGGCGCGCGGCCCTTCAGGGCCACGCTTGCTCCGGCCTCGCGAAAGGTCGGCGCCCCGCGCGGTGCACCTCGGCCCCTCCGGGGTTCGCTTCTTCGCAGAAATGCAAGCGCGGGCCTCGACGCCCCGCGCCACATCGCTCCGGCCGCGGACGGCTCGGGCTCGCGAAGGGCAAGGGAACGTAATAGGACCCCTGGAGTCCCATTTGGGGTCCGTGTTACTCTCAGCCGTGGAGGGTGAGGAGCATGCGAAGACGCGCCGTTTCGACCCACGAGCTGAGCCGCCTCCGGGCCACGTTGGCCGAGGACTATGAGCTCCGCGACTACGAGGTCGACGCCGGCCCGAAGGTCCTGCGCATCACGGGCCCCGACATCCGGCGCTCGGCCTTGCAGGGCGCGACCGCCAAGTCCCGCGACGCGCGCTACGCGTCAGCCGAGCTGCTGCATGGCCGCGACGGGCTCGCCCCCTCCCCCGAGTCGTCGTCGCGCGGCGAGTCCAACTGGGCCGAGCTGTGGCCGTCGTCGCGCGCCATGGCCAGCTACTTCGGGCACAGCGTCCGCATGCGCTCGGTCGACGCCGTCGAGATCCACTGCGGCCTCGGCACGGCCGGCCTCGGCGCGGCGGCCAAGGGCGCGCGCGTGACGCTCGCCGACGCCAACCCCGAGTCGCTGCGCTTCGCGCGCTTCAACGCCCTGCAGAACGGCTTCACCCACGTCCGCACGCTCGAGTTCGACTGGAAGAACGACCGCTTCACCGACCACGTCGGCTCGCTCATCATGGCCGACGTCCTGAACGAGCAGGAGAACTTCGAGCACGTCTTCCGGCTCTTGAAGGACAACCTCGCACCCGGGCGCACCGCCTTCCTGGCCGAGCCGGGCCGGCCCGTCGCCATCGCCTTCTTCGACGCGCTGAAGAAGTCCGACTACCGCGTGCGCCTCGACATCGAGCGCGTGCAGGACGCCTACTCCGACAACTATTACCTGGTGTCGGTGCTGCGCATCAAAAAGGATCGATAGTCAGGGCGGCTCGGAAGGCCCTCTGACTATCGCCAGACTCGCGACGGCCTTGGACCCGCGTTTCGCGGGCCCTGCGGCGCGCGCCCGTGAAGGGGCTCGCGCCTTCGCAGGGGCGTCTTCAGCTCTTGGTCGGTGCCGCGGTGCTGGTCGCGCTCGACGACGAGGACGACGCGTCGGACTTCGTGGTCGTGCTCGACGACGACTCCGACTTCGACTCGCTCTTCGCCGCGGACGACTCGCCCTTCGACTCCGACTTGGTCGACGCCGACGCGCCGCCCGACTCCGACGGCTTGGCCTTGTAGTCGGTGGCGTACCAGCCCGAGCCCTTCAGGACGAAGCTCGTCTGGCTGATCATCTTCTTCAGCGCGTCCTCGCCGCAGGCGTCGCAGTGGACCAGCGGCGCGTCCGACATGCGCTGCATCTTCTCGATCACGGTGCCGCACTTCTCGCAGCGATACTCGTAGATGGGCATGGGTTCAGCTCTGGCTCGATGAGGTCTCGACCGCCGACGAAGCGGTCGCCATTGGACTATGCACGCGCGCGCCGAGGTCCATGCGTCGGCGCGGCGGGTTGAAGTAGCCGAAGGCGAGGCGCGGAAACCGGCGCGACAGCTCGGCCAGCCACGGGCGGATGCCCATCGGCTCGGCGACGTGGCCGGCGGCCGTGACCTCGCGCAGGTACTGCTCCGGATCGATGTTCAGGTTCCTGAGCTGGATCATGTGGATGCCGGCCTCGGTCACCCACTCGGAGAGCGCGTCGAGCTCGGCCGCCGTGTCGGTCACGCCGGGGAAGACGAAGTAGTTGAGCATCAGGTAGCGGCCGTGGTCGCGCATGACCCGCGCCGAGCGCCGCACGTCCTCGAAGGTGTAGTTCGTGGGCCGGTAGTAGGCGTGATAGACGTTGGCGCGCGCGCTGTTGGTCGAGATGCGCAGGCTGTCGAGGCCGGCCTTCACCAGGCGCTCGATGACGTCGGGCCGCGACGAGTTCGAGTTCAGGTTGACGACGCCCTGGCTCGTCTCGGCGCGCACGCGCCGCACCAGGGCCTCGAGCTGCAGCGGCTGCATGAGCGGCTCGCCCTCGCAGCCCTGGCCGAACGACACCACCGCGTCCTCGCCGACGCGCGCGATGTGGCCGAGCGCGACCTCGGCCAGCTCCGCCGGCGTCGGCGCGAACTGGATGCGGTCGTGAGCCTGCGTCGGGATGTCGTCGCCGGCCTTCGGCTGGAAGCTGATGCAGCCGACGCACAGCGCGTTGCAGGTCGGCGCGGCCGGGAGCGGCGCCTCGAAGCGGTCGAGGAAGTAGTTCTGCGCGGCGCGGCAGTGGTAGGTGAGCGCGCAGTTCTCGAGGTGCTTGATGAGCCGGTTCTCGGGGTGCGCGGCCAGGCGCGCGGCCACGTTCCGGGCGATGACCTCGATGTCGAAGCGGTACGGGTCCTGGCGGATGTCCTCGTCGACGCGCAGGGTCGCCGTCACCAGCTCGCCGTCGCGGATGCCGACCGCGCTGTAGGCGAAGAGCGGCAAGGCCGGCGCGTCGTCCTTCGACTCGTAGGCCGGGAGCAACGTCCGGAGGTAGGCCGGCGCGATGAAGCACGACACCGCGGTCGTGCCCGGCTCGTCGAAGACCACCACGTCGTCGGCGGCGCGGTCGAAGCCCGCGGCGCGGCGCGCCGGCATGGTGAAGACGTCCGAGCCGCGCGGCAGCGGCACCAGCTCGTCGTCCTCGACCGGGCGCCAGCACTCGCCGTCCCAGCCGATCATCTCGAGGTCGGGGTGCTCGATGACGCGGCCTTCGGGATCGGCGAAGGCCATCATGGTGCGGCGCGGTCGGGGTGCGGTCGAGGACATAGGCCGCGGGGCGATGCCACGAACGCGCCCCGACTTCAAGGTTCGAGCGCAGGTTCCGCGACGTCGGATGGCGCCGCGGCGTCGGGAGCCATCCCTGCGGCGCGCCAGAAGTCCTCGCCCGGCGCCCGCTCGAAGCTCAGCGTCGCGCCGCTCGGGTGCACGAACGTCAGCTGCGCCGCGTGCAGGCACAAGCGCTCGGCCGGCGGCCCGCCGTAGTCGGGATCGCCCACGATGGGCGCGCCGAGCGCGCCGAGGTGGATGCGGATCTGGTGGGTGCGGCCGGTGTGCAGCTCGACCTCGACCAGCGCGCGGCGCTCGACCGGGGCGGCGACTTCGTCAATGCGCTTGACCATCACGTCGGAGCGGGCCGGCACGCCATCCTCGCCCGGCCTGGCCGCGCGCACGAAGCGGCCGTGCTGGAAGATGGGGATCTCGCAGGTGCCCTCGGCCGGCACGCCGGCGGTCACGGCCAGGTACTTCCTCCCGATGGTGTGATCCCTGAACTGCGGCGTCAGCGCCTCGGTGGCGCCCGGGTTGCGGCCGGCGACGAGGAGCCCGCTGGCGCCCTTGTCGAGCCGGTGCATCAGGCGGAGCTCCATCCCGAAGCGCTTCTGCAGGTCGCGCACGAGCGAGCCGGTGTCGCCGAGCTCGGAGCCCTGCGACAGCTGGCCGGCCGGCTTCACGCACACGATGACGTCGGCATCCTCGTGCACCACGTCGAGCGGATAGCGCTCGGGCTCGAGCACGTCGGGGTGCCACGTAGCCGCGATGAGGTCGCCCTTCCGGACGAGCCACGACGCGATGCGCACCGGCTTCTTGTTCACGTGCACGGCGCCCATGGCGATGACCTTCCGCGCCAGGCGCCGCGACATGCCCGGCACCAGCGCGGCCAGCGCCTGATCGAGGCGCGTCCCCGCCGTCTGCGGCGTGACGACGACCTTGGCTTTCTGCGCTCCCGAGGCGTGCGCCGGCGCGTCACTCACAGGCCGCACCCGGATCCCACGGGTCGGGCAGCTGGCAGTCCCCGCCGTTGGCTCGCATCTCGGCGCACGGGTCGTCGGCGCAGGCGCGCGGCAGCCCGGGGTACTCGTCGAGCTCGGCCTGGGTGACGCCGTAGCCGCTCCAGGCGGTGGTGATGGGGTCGACCGTGGTCGGCGGATCGCCGAACTCGCCGCCCGAGGTCGACAGCGTGCCCGAGCCCTTGTCGTGGCCCTCGCAGGCGCCGGGGAAGTCGGCGCAGTCGGCGGTGGTGCCGCCGCCCGGGACGATGGTGCCCTGCACCTGGAAGCCCGACAGCGTCACCGGGATGGTGTTGAGCACGGTGATGTGGACGTCGAACGGCTCGCTCTGGAAGAAGAAGGTGCCGTCGTGCTGATCGATGAGGCAGCCGTTGAAGGTGACCGCCCAGCCGGTGCTGCTGAGCTCGGGCAAGTGCCCGTCCGAATAGGGATAGTTGGTCGGCAGCGTCGGCACGTGATCCTTGTCGACGCGCGCGAAGGTGCCGACCACGAGCACCTTGCCGGTGTGCGGATCGACGGCCAGGTCGAGGTACATGTGGAGCCAGATGGGCAGCACCTGGAGGTTCGCCACCATGGTGATGACGCCGGTCTGGAGATCGATCGAGATGGGCTCGTTGCCGCACAGCGGGTTGATCTGGAAGTCGAAGTCGGTGTCGACGTCGCGCGTCCGGCCGAGCGGGTCGGCGAGGCCCCTTCTCGACGCGCAGGACCAGCGGCGTTCCGACCTTGTCGGCGAAGACGTCGTTCTGGAGGATGGTCGCCTGCGTCGCGTCCGCGTCCAACGTGAGCGTCATGCCGGAGCACGGCGAGGTCGCCAGCGAGCAGTGCTCGACCAGCGGCTTCACGTCGGGCCGGAAGTTGCCCTCGATGTCCTTGTCGCCGGGCCAGATGGTCACGACCAGCGTGGTCGGATCGATGGGCTCGGAGAAGTCGATGACGATGGGCGTCTCCGAGGTCCAGTAGCCGAGCTGCGGCTGGAACAGCGTGGCCTCGGGCGGCGGGTTGTAGGTCTCGCAGGCGGGGCCGGCGAAGCCGACCGCGAGCGCGGACACGATGATGGGCGAGGTGAAGCGCATCGCGACCTCAGGGGTGGAAAACGAAGCGGTCTCGAGCATCCAGCTGTTCACCGCGTCGCCGTTCTCGTCGTGGAGCCCGCTGCCGGGGAACAGCACCGCCGCCTCGACGACGGCGTCGAACAACTGCTCGTAGTGGAACTCGAGGCCCAGATCGATCTCGGTGCCCCAGTAGCCGCCCGGCTTGCCGCCGTTGTAGTTGATCGCGTCGTCCGCGATGGCGTCGCCGTCCAAGCGGAGGAGCGACTGGATGGGGTCGACGACGTCGGAGGCGGCCCACGCGAGCAAGAGCCCTGCCTTCAGGCGCAGCGTCGGGAACGGATCCCAGAAGACCTGCGGGAAGATGGCGTTGACGTTCACGACGCGACCGTCGGTGGCGATCTCGGTGAGCGGGAAGCTCTCGGCCTTCACCTTCTTCAGGTTCTCGATGCCGACCGCGGCCGAGCGCGCGGTCTGGAAGGCGACGGTGTGCTCGAAGAGGAGCAGCCCGAGGTTGGTGTCGCGCGGCCAGGTCGAGAGCGTGAGCGGCGTGGTCGTGCGCGGGTCGTCGTCGCCGGCGGCGTAGGCCCACTCGAGGCGGAACGTGAGCTGGTCGGCGACGGTGTACTCGCCGACCGCACGGGCCGTCATGAGGCGGATGTCCTGGTCGGTGACGGGCTGGCTGTTGAGCGCGGCGAAGCCGGCCGACAGCTCGCGCGTGGTGCCGGTGATGTAGGAGAACTCGCCCAGGAAGACGAAGTCGGCGATGGAGAGCTGGAGGCGCAGCGGCAGCGCGAAGACCGACGTGTTGAAGCGGTCGTCCCAGCGGTAGGTGGTGGTGGCCGTGAAGCGGATCGGGCCCCACGCGTCGCCGAGGATCTGCGGGTGCTTCCAGCGGAAGTCGAGCTGCGCCGAGAAGCCCTGGAGGTCGTCGGCCGAGCTCTGGATCTGGTCCTCGACGAGGTAGTCCCACACGAGGCCAAGGAAGACGCCGTTGTCGAGCGAGCGGTCGACCTTGTAGGTCGGGCCCTGCGAGATGACACCGAAGAGCTCGCTGATCTTGGTGCCGAAGAGCAGGCGGTCGACCGACTCGTGGTACCAGCTGGCGCCCCACAGGTTCCGGCCCGTGCGGCCGTCGTTGAGCGACACGGTGCCGGCGTCGGCCAGCGGCTGGCGGCCGATGCGCAGGACGCCGAAGGGCAGGAACAGCTCGCCGTAGAGGTAGTTGATGTCGATGGGCTGGATGTCGTGGAGCACCGGGCCGTAGCTGTCGACCTGCAGCGGGTCGGCGCCCGGCAGGAGGCCGACGTTCCAGCCGGCGAGGTTCACCTGGCGCGACGCGATGCCGACGCCCGTCGACGGCTCGGGGTCGCTGCCGAACTCGCAGTTGTCGCCGAAGAGCACGCCGTTCAGCGCGTCGAGCTGGATGTGGACGGCGCCGATGCCGCGGCGGCCCATCGAGGCGTCCAGGCGGAAGCGCTGCTCGCCCCAGGCCACCTTCTTCGCGACGACGCCGTTCACCTCGAGCGGATCGATGCGGATGAGGCGCACGCGATACTCGGGGTAGACGTTGACGAACCAGTCGTCCTTGCCGGCCTCGGCGGGCGGGACCTCGAAGAGGCGCGGGTCGGGCGGCAGGGCGCGCGCCGGCGTCCCCGCGAGGGTCGCGGTGAGCGCCAGGCCGAGGAGGACGGCGGTCGAGAGAGCGGTGGGGATGCGAGACGGCATACGGGCTCCCGAAGCGGGCGCCGACCTTAGCCCACGCTCCCGGCGCCCGCAACGGCGCTCAGCGGGGGACGGCCCGCCGCACCTCGTCCAGGAGCTGGATGACGCTGCCGTCGGGGCCACCCGCGCACGGCCCGTAGCACGTGATGCTCGCGGCGCCGGCCTCGATGCGGACGAAGTGATCGGGCTCGGCCATGCAGCGCGATTCGCCCGTCTCGGGCGCCAGCGCGAAGGTGGTGCGCGCGATGGCGGCGCGCAGGCCGCGGAGGTCGTCGGCGCCGAGGCGGCCCGAGGCGGGCCCGGGAGCGGACTGCGCCACGGCGATCTGGTCGCGCGCAGAGCCGAGCCCGACCCGCTCCACCTGCGGGCCGACGCCCGCGAGCCACACCACCAGCACGAGCGACCACATGCACAACCTCGGTTGTCGATCGGGTCGCGCGCGCGGCGTCACTCGCGGCGGGGCGCCCCCGCACCGAGGTCATGACGCGGGGCGTCAGGGACCGGGCCTGTAAGACGGCTGTGACGAGCGCGGCTCAGGTGAGCGCGAAGCGGACGACGCGCACCACGACGGCGCGATAGGCGGCGGCCATGCCGGGGATGCGGAGCAGGCGATCGACCAGGTTGCCGGTGTCCATCGGACCTCCTCGGAGTGCGAGACGAGGGTGCGGGCCCTCACGACGACTATCGCAGGCCGCGGTTTCCGATGTGTTTCGGCGCACGCCCGGCGGCGCGCGGCGGGGCGCGACGCGCCGTGAACGGCTCAGCGCCGGCGCGCCAGCAGCATGCCGTCGCGCACGGTGAGCATCACCTGCTCGACGCGCGGGTCGGCCGCGGCGTGGCGGTTGAACGCGACGATGTGATGGTCGTCGCCGCCCTGCGGGTCGAGCACCCGGCCGCTCCAGAGGACGTTGTCGACGATCACGAGGCCGCCCGGCCGGAGCGCCGGGATGACCGCGTCCCAGTAGGCGATGTAGCCGCCCTTGTCGGCATCGATGAAGGCCAGGTCGATGGGGTGGTTGGCGTGGAGGAAGGCGGGCAGCGTCGTGCGCGCGTCGCCGAGGTGGAGGTGGATGCGCTGGCCCCACACCGCCTTCGACCAGAACGTCTTGGCGATGGCGGTCGCCTCGGGATCGACGTCGAAGGTGTCGATGCGGCCGTCGCCCGAGAGCCCCTCGGCCATGCACAGCGCCGAGTAGCCCGTGAACGTGCCGACCTCGACCACGCGACGCGCGCCCGTCAGCTGCACCAGCAGCTTCAGGAGCCGACCCTCGAGGTGCCCGACCTGCATGCCGGCGCGCGTCGTCTGCGCCAGCGTCGCGTCGCGCAGCGCGAGGTAGAGCGGATCGAGCTCGGTCGTGTGCGCCCGGGCGTAGTCCTCGATGCCTTCCATGACCAGCTTGCTCATGTGCCCCCCGCTCCCGCCTGGCCCGCTCCCGCCCGGCCCGCGCTCGCCGCCGCCGCCCGCCGCCGCTTCCAGGCCAGGAGCCCCTCGGCCACCAGCAGCACCAGCAGCGACCACGCGAACACGTCGCCCACCGCGGCGTACACGGTGCGACCGTGCATGAGCGGCACGTCCTCCATCAGCGTCTCGGCCCCGTCGATGCTCGTCTGCGCGTTGATGCGCCCGGTGGGATCGATCATCGCCGACACGCCGGTGTTGGTCGAGCGCACCAGCATGCGGCGGTTCTCGACCGAGCGGAACACCGCCAGCGCCAGGTGGAGGTAGGGCTCGCTGGTCCTGCCGAACCAGGCGTCGTTGGTCACGTTGATGATGATGTCGGGCTGGAGGTCGGCCAGCTTGGCGGTGAAGCCGGCCATGATGTCCTCGTAGCAGATCATGATGCCGAGGTTCCGCGAGCCCCAGTGGAAGGTCCGGACCTCCTTGCCGGCCGTGAAGCGACCCGCCGTCGGGAAGGCGTCGTAGAGGCCGGGGAACGTCTCGCCGAACGGCATGTACTCGCCGAACGCCAGGAGGAACACCTTGTCGTAGGTGCCCAGCACGCGCCCGAAGTCGTCGATGAGCACGGCGGTATTGTAAAGCACCTTTCTGGTTTTGGGCGGCTCGCCCGGCCTCTGGACCGGGTCCTCCCAGGTCAGCGCGCCGAGCAGGATGGGCGTCGTGAAGCCGCGCTGGATGGCGCTCCGCTCCATCTCCGGCGTGTTGCGGATGTCGTCGGCCGGGTCGAGCGTCTCGATGCTCTCCAGCGGCAGCGGCGCCGGCGACTGCTGCACGTAGCGGACATCGCGCGGCAGCGGCCGCGCCTGCACGTACGGCAGCGGCGCCAGGCGCTGGATGCCGTGAGCGTCGGTCTCGCGCCAGCCGCGCGCCGCCTTGGCGAACACGCGACCGTCGGCCGTCGCCGCCAGGAGCTCGCCCGACGCGTCGGCCGTGAGCGACACGATGTCGACGTGCGCCGGCAGGTCGTCGCGCGTCCACGCGCGGCCCTTCTGGGTGAGCACCACGCCGCCCGTGCCGCCCACGCTGACCGCGCCGCTCGCGTCGACCGCGATGCCGCTGAAGTCCACGGCCGGCGTGCCCGGCGGCAGCGTCTGCGGCGTCGCGCGCCCAGCGGCGTCGACGAAGACGAGGACGCCCGAGCGACCGGCAACGAGCGAGCCCTCGCCCGACGGCTCCATCCACACCGCGGTCAGATCGGCGCTCGTCCCGAGCGGCACGCGCCGCGCCGTCTCGCCATCCAGGGACAGCGCCACGCCGCCGTCACCGACCGCCCAGCCGGTGCGGCCCGGGCCCGCCACGACCGCCCGCAGCGCGGTCGTGACGCCCGTCGGCACGACCACCGCGCGCTTGTCCTCGTAGCGCAGGAGCGTCCCACCCTCGCCCGCCGCCCACAGCGTCACCGGCGCGCCGTCCTCGGCGCGCGTGTGGCCGAGGCCCTCGATGAGCGCCACCGCCAGGAGCCGCGACGTGGTCGGCGTGGCCACGGCCGTGCCGTTCACGACCAGCCAGCCGCCGTCGCCGGCCATGGCCCAGGCGTCCTCGCGCGCCGCGCCGACCGCGCGCATCTTGACGCCGCTCGGCAAGGCCGGCGTCTCCATGCGCGGCACCCATTGGAAAGTCGCTTGACCTTCGTACGCGGCGTCGGGCCCGAGGTCGCGCCAGGCGAAGAGCTCGCCGTCGCCGGCCAGGCCCAGCGCGAACTGGTCCTTGCGCTTGATGAACGGATCGTCGAGCGGGAAGTAGCTCGACTCGGGCCACACGATGAGGTCGGCGCCGCGCTTGGCCAGCTCCTGCGACATCAGCTGATGGCGGAGCAGGTTCCGGTGCAGCATGAGCGCCTGCTCGCGCGGCGGCAGGTGCTTCGCCTGCTTCTCGAAGATGCCGATGTTGGCCTCGACCAGGCCGAGCTTGAACTTCTCGGCGCCATCGACGTCGCCCTCGACCATGGCGATGCGCAGGACGCCGTAGAGGATGACCAGCGCGGTGCCGCCGAACGCGAGCAGCGCCGCGCGCCGCGGCAGCGCGGTCTTCCGGACGCGCTGATCGATGACCGCGAACAGCGCCGCGTTGAAGGCGACCATCGTGAAGGTGATGGCCATGACGCCGCCGAGCTCGGCGATCTGGATCGCCGGAAGGAAGCGATATTGGCTGTTCGCGAGGTACCAGGGGAAGATCATCGGATAGAGCCACTCGACCACCGTGAAGATGGCCGCGGTCTTCCAGATGGGCACCGGCCCGCGCCGCGCGGCGCGCACCCACCACAGCCCGACGAAGGCCCACATGAGGCCCTGGTAGAAGGCGTTCAGCGCCGTCAGCGGCCAGCTCACGTAGCCCGGCAGGTGCCCGAAGGCGGACAGCACCTCGGAGATCCACCAGAAGCCGCCGAAGTTGGTGACGAGCCCCATCCAGGCGCCGACCCAGAAGCCCTGGCGATCGGTCGTGGGCTTGCCCTCGCGCCCGCGCAGCGCCCACATGAACGGCACCAGGCTCAGCCACGCGAAGGGCCACAGGTTGGTGTCGGGCGTGGTCGAGAACGGGAACGACAGGAAGGTCAGGACGCCGGCCAGCGTCGCCCAGCCGAGGCGCCGCAGCTTGTCGCCGCGCGGCCAGCGCATCTCCGCCCGGAACGCGCGCTTCTTCGCCTTCCTGGCGTCCCTGGTCGCGCGAGGCGCGGCCGCCGGCGTCGAGGTCGTCATGGGACGATGAGCTTCAGCGCGGCCGGGCGCACCTCGAAGCGCGCCGGCAGGAGGCCGATGGCCTCGCCGTCGATGTCGAGCGCGACGGTGTCGCTCTCGCCGTCGTCGACGGTGGCGACGATGTCCTTGCCGCGGCGCGTCTTCACCTTGGGGTGGTACACGTGGTCGCCCGAGTAGATGGCGCGCGTCTGCAGCACCGACTCGAGGCGCGTGAAGTCGCCGAGCACGGTGACGTCGAGCACGCCCGAGTCGAGGCGCGCGTCGGGGCAGACCATCATGCCGCCGCCGAAGTAGCGGCCGTTGCCGACCGCGACGGTGTTGATGGGCTGGGGCGGCAGCGGCTCGCCGTCGATGGTGAGGCGCACGCGCGGGTTCCTCCAGCCCCAGAGCGCCTTGGCCATGGCGGCGAAGTAGCCGAGCTTGCCGCCCAGCGCCTTGAACTCGGGGATGATGCGGTCGGCTCGGCCCGACAGGCCGAAGCTCGCGATGTTGAGGAAGAAGCGCTTGAGGTCCGGGCCGCCGCGTTCGTCCCTGGCGGTGACCAGGCCGACATCGATGGCCATGGTCTTGCCGCCGCGCAGCGCCGCCAGCGTGGCGTCCGGGCCGCTCACGCGGATGGTCTTCCGGAAGTCGCCGCCGGTGCCGCCGGCCAGCACGGCGAAGGCCACGTCGGGCGCCAGCGGAGCCAGCGTCTGCGGATCGAAGAAGCCGTTGACGACCTCGTTCAGCGTGCCGTCGCCGCCGCCGGCGATGATGCGCTTCCGGCCGCCGGCGGCGAGCGCGTTGCGCGTCAGCTCGATGGCGTGGCCGGGCCCGTCGGTGAAGGCGATATCGAAGATGCCGATGGCATCCTGGAGCGGGTGCTCGAGGCGCCGGAAGGTGTCGGCCATCTGGCCGCCACCGGCGTGCTCGTTGACGATGACGAGGGTGTCTCTCATGCGCGTGGCTTCCCGTTCAACAGTCGACAGTCCAGAGGTCGCGCGGCCCGCTCAGCCGACACCATCGCCGATGACCGCCTCGGCCACGAGCGTCACGGCGTGATCGACGCGCAGCGCCGGCTCGCCCGCGCGCGCCGGCAGGCGCGCGGCCGCCAGCCGCAGCGCCGCGACGCACTCGGGCGAGAACGACACCAGCCGCTCGATGCCGAGCTCGCGCGCGGCCAGCACGCTGGCGTCGGCCATCTTGGCGGCGGTCTCGGCGTAGAGCGGCTCGAGCCCCGAGCCACCGCAGCAGCCCTGGATGTCGGCGCGCGCCGGCAGCTCGATGAGCGGCCCGCTCAAGACGCGCTTCAGCACCTGGCGCGGCACGTCGCCGACCTGCGTGTGGCGCTTCAGGTGGCAGCTCTCGTGATAGCCGACGCGACCTGAAAGCCGCTTGACGACCGCGCCGCTCAGCACCGGCAGGAGGTACTCCGAGACGTGGGCCACCGCGGCGTCGATCTCGATGCCGAAGCGCGGGTAGATCGTCTGCAGGAGGTAGAGCGTCTCGGGCGACCAGACCACGATGTCGCGCGCGCCGCGGGCGGCGATGGCGACCTTCTGGGCGCGCTCGGCGAAGCGCTTGTGGTGGCCGAAGAACCAGAGCTCGTAGCCCGGGTCGATGCGCGCCAGCTCGCCGCACGCCAGCGGCTCGACGTCGAGGCGCTCGACCATGCCGAAGAGCGCGTCGATGGCGGTCGGGTCGCCCTCCACGAGACCGCGCCCGGGCACCAGCGACACCGCCGGCCGCTCCTCGTAGCGCGAGTGCTGGCGCAGCGACTCGAAGACCGGGTGGTCGGCCGGCAGCGTGGGCCGCTCGACGACGGCCGCCGGCACCGGCGTCTCGCCCGCGTCGGCCAGGCTCGCGCGCGCCTCGACCAGCGCGTCGGCGACCGGGTTCTCGTAGTTGCAGGCCGAGGTGCAGGCGCCGCAGCCCGAGCAGGCGAAGAGCGTCTTCACCACGTCGGCGCTGGCCGTCACCCGGCCGTGGGGCACGTGCGCGGCGAGGCTCATGAGCCGCTGCGGCGTGAACGTCTCGTGGCCCTCGACGGTCGCCACCGGGCAGGCGTGCTGGCACAGGCTCGGGCAGTAGAGGCAGAGCTCGTAGCTCGCGCCGTGGCTCGCCAGCGTCGGCGCCTTCTTCTTGAGCGGGGCCTTCTTGGGCGGCGGCTTGGGCGACTTCGGCGGCGTCGGCGCGCTCGCCCGATCGGGCCCCGGGGGGCGTGGGGTGGTGGCCATGGGCTCAGCTCGTCGGGTTGAGGATGCCCTTGGGGTCGAGCTTCTTCTCGAGCTCTTTCTCGATGGCGTCCCAGGTCTTGGCACCGCTGGCGCGACGCGCGCTCTGCGCGGCCACGAAGGCCTTCACGCGCGCCGCCGCCTCGCCGCCCTCGGGCAGGCCTTCGGCCAGCGACAGGAAGCCGCCGTGGCGCGACATGCGCACGATCCACAACCCTGGTGGTGCATCGACGGCGATGTCGGTGGCCAGCGCGCGCAGCTCGCGCCAGCTGGCCGGCACGACCGGCGCGGTCCAGGCGCGCGGCGGCGGGAGCAGCCCCTCGTGCACGTTCCAGCCGACCGGCGGATCGAGCTTGGTGAGGCCCTGCATGACGTTCTCGATGGCCAGCGCGGTGGCACCGTTGGTGCCGCGGCTGCCCCACGGCTCGACCAGCACCAGGACGGGCAGCTCGTCGGTGAGGCCGACGCGCTTCTTCCCCCAGTTGCGGTCGGGGGCCGGCGTAAGGATCTCGATGGCGCGCGGGTCGAGGCCCTGGTCGATGGCGTGGCGCGTGGCGTCGAGCGCGGCGAGGATGGACGGCGCGCCGAAGCTCTCCACGCTGCGGCTGCCGTGCGGATAGATGCGCAGCGTCACCTCGTGGATGATGCCGAAGCGCCCGCGCGTGCCGATGAACAGCCGATCGAAGTCGGGGCCGACCGCCTTCTTCGGCGCCACCTTGCTGGCCGCGACGTGGCCGTCGGGGAACACCACGCCGACGGCCAGGACCTGGTCCTCCATCGAGCCGTAGCGCGGGCCCCAGTGGGCGTCGAGCGCCGCCGCCAGCACCGCGCCGAGCGGCTCCTGGCGCCACGGGCGCGTGGCGAAGCCGGTGGTGAAGCTGCGCTCCTCGAGCTCCTTGTGGAGCTCGGCCATGGTGATGCCGGTCTGCACCGTCACCGTGCCCGACACGATGTCGAGGTCGAGGATGCGCTTCATGCGCCGCGACCGGAGATAGATGCGCGGGCGCGCGCCGTGCTTCTCGGCGTCGCCGCGCCGCGGCCGCCGCGTGAAGACCGCCGCGTGCCGGAGGTTGGCCCACTTCACGAGCTCGACCAGCTCGACCGCGGCCGCCGGCTCGACCGACCACGCGCCGCCCGGGGACTGCTCGCCGTCGTACTGTGCCTCGATCTGCTCGGGCGGGATGATCTTCCGGAGCTCCTCGAGCGTGCCGACCGGCGGGCGGATGGGGATGGTGCGGTTCGACATCAGCTTGCGTCCCCCGGCACCGCGCCGCCGCGCGCGCGCTGGGCCAGCACCATCTCGTCGTCCTCGGCGGCCAGGCGCCCGGCCCCCTCCTCCACCGACTCGTCGGGGAAGAGCTTGCCCGGGTTCATGATGCCGTGCGGGTCGATGGTCGCCTTCAGCGCGCGCCACACCTTGAGCATGCCGCCGTGCTCGCGCGCCATGGCGCCCATCTTCGAGATGCCGATGCCGTGGTGGTGGGAGGTCGTGCCACCCGACGCCAGCACGGCGTCGGTGGCCAGGCCCCACACCCGCTCGTAGTGCTGCTCGGCGCGCGCCGGGTCCTTCTTGTAGCCGGCGAAGGTGAAGTAGATGCTGCAGCCCTCGCGGTAGGCGTGGCTGAAGTGGGCCATGAGGAAGACGTGCGGCGTCAGCGCCTTCCGCACCGACTCGTACATGCCCTCGAGCCGATCCCAGGTCGAGGCGACCTCCATCGTGTCGACGAAGGCGCCGAGCTCGAAGATCCTGGTCTGCTTGAAGCCGACCGAGTAGCGCTTGGCGAGCCACGCCTCGCCGAGGCGCGCGCCCGCGTCCTGGCCGCCCTGCTCCTTCAGGATCTCGGCGGCCTGGGCGCTCTCGAGGATGGTCGCCTCCTCCGGGCCCTCGAAGCCGATGATCATGAGGCAGGGCGACGGCGCCGCGTGCGCCAGCCGATTCACCACGCCCGGCACCGACAGCGCGCCGATCATGGCGGCGCGCTTGGCCGCGCGCGTGAGCGGCTCGAAGGCCGAGGTGAGGCGCGCCTTCGAGCTGTGCACGGCGCCGCCGAAGAGGCCGCGCATGGCGCCGACCGGGCCGGCGTCCTTGGGCGCCGCCTCGTCTTCCTTGCCGAGCGCTATCATCGAGTCGAAGGGATCGTAGAGGCGCAGCACCATCGGCCGGAGGCCGGCCTGCATGACGGCGCGGATGGCGCGGAGGCCGTCCTTCAGCTGGCGGAAGCGCCAGCCGCGGAGGCGCCGCAGCGCGGGCTTCGGGTGCACCTTCAGCTCGGCCGAGGTGATGATGCCGAGCGTGCCCTCCGAGCCGACGACCAGCTGCGTCCAGTCGGGCGCGCCCATGGCGCGGTCGTTGGTGTGCAGCACCGAGCCGCTCGGCACGACCACCTCGACGTCGCGGACCCTGTCCTCGATCTTACCGTACTTGCTCGAGAACTGGCCCGCCGAGCGGGCCGCGACCCAGCCGCCCAAGGTCGAGCACATGATGGAGCTCGGGAAGTGCCCGAGCGTCAGGCCCTGGGCGTCGAGCCAGTCCTCGAGGTGCTGGCCGTTGATGCCGGCCTCGGCCACGACGGTGAGGCTGTCGCGGTCGAGCGACACGACCTTGCGCATGCGCTTCACGTCGACGACCACGCCGCCGTGGATGGGGATGGTGCCGCCGCAGACGCCCGAGCCGCCGCCGTACGGCACGACCGGGATGGCGTGCTCGTCACAGAACTGCAGGATGGCGGCGACCTCTTCGACCGAGCCGGGCCAGGTCACGCAGTCGGGCGGGTAGCGCTCGACCTCGCCCGCGAGCTTCCATATCTGCGCGCGCGGCCAGAGGTCCGCCGAGTAGGCGACCTTGTCGGCACGCGAGGTGGACACATGAGCCTCGCCCACGATGCGGGTGAGACCGGAGATGAGCTCGGCTTGGGAGACGCGAGGCACGGCGACGCAGGATACGCCGCGCTTCGCGGAACACAAGCGCTCGACGCACCGCGTCAGGCGAACGTCTCAGCTCGGAGCTGGCAGGCGCACGACGAACTCGGCGCCGCCCGACGGCGGCCGCTCGAAGCGGATGTCGCCGCCCTGCGCCCGCGCCAGCGCCCGCGTGAGCGCCAGCCCGAGGCCGAGGCCGGCCGGGCCGTCCCGGTCCGAGCCGCGCACGAACGGCCGGAAGAGGCGCGACTCGAGCCCCGGCAGGAGGCCCGGGCCGCGATCGCGCACCGCCACCTCGGCGCCGCCCGAGGCGGCGCTGGCGCCGGTCGCGGCGACGTGCACCTCGATGGTGCGGTCGGGGGCCTCGCGCCCGTACTTCTCGGCGTTGTCGACCAGGTTGGCGAGGATCTGCGAGAGCGCGTCGGCGTCGAACGCGGCCGCCACCGGGCCGCTCGGGCGGTGCAGGACGAGGGTCGCCCCGGCCGCGCGCACGGCCGGCTCGAGCCGCTGCACCTGCTCCTCGACGGCGGCGGCGAGATCGCCCGCGACCGGCTTCACGGACAGGTTGCCCCGCTCCATGCGGGTGAAGTCGAGCACGTTGGCGACGACGCGCCCGAGCCGCCCGGCCTCGCTCGCCAGGCGCTCGGCGTAGACCTTGGCCTTCTCCGGCTTGCCGAGGCCGTGGGCCAGCATCTCGGCGTACATGCGCAGGCCGGCCAGCGGCGTCCGGAGCTCGTGGGCGGCCGCGGCGGCGAAGCGCTGGCGCCGCTCGAGGTGGCGCTCGGCCTGGACCAGCGCGGCGATGATGGCCGCCGCCGCGAGCAGCGCCAGCACGCTCAGGCCGGCGAAGCGCAGGTGGAAGTCGCTGACGAGCTCACCGGCTTCGACCTCGGCCTGCGCCTCCTCCGCGTCCGACGGCACCCGCACGCGCCAGTCGAGGCCGGGCATGGCGACGTCGTCGGGCGCAGCCTCGGCCGGCGGCACCAGCGTCGCCGCGCGCCGCCGTCCTTGGCGAGCTCGCCGAGCGCCGCGGCGTCGAGCACGAAGCCCTGGGTGCGCGCGCCGTCGGGCGTCTCGACCTGCCTCAGCGCGGCCAGCGCCGGGCGTCCGCCGACCTCGAGCGTCTCCCAGCCGAACGGCCCGACGCGCACCACCACGCTCTTCGGCGCGGGCATGGCCGCGGGCTGTACCGCGGGCTGTGGCGGTGGGTTCGGCGCCTGGTTCGGCGCGGGGTTCGGCGCCGGCCGCTGCACGGGCCGCTGGCGCTGGATGGGCGGAGCCTGCTGCACCTGCTGCACGGGCTGCACCGCCTGCAGCGGCGGCGGGAGCTGCGCCTGCTGGATCGGCAGCCCCTGGCTGTTGGTGAGCGCCGCGTTGTCGACGTTGGCCAGCGAGCCATTGCGGTTGTTCATCTGGATGACGTTGTAGAGCTCGTTGGCGTCGACGTTCTGCTGGTACTGCTCCGCCTCGAGCACGACCTCCTGGACGGCCGCCTTCTTCGGGTTCGCGACCTTCGCCACCGGCCGATCGGCCTTCGTGCCGACCTTGCCCGCATCCTTCTCGAAGCGCGGGGCCTTCTCGGCGGCGGCGACCTCGGGGCGCTCCTCGGGCGGCGGCTCGGCCGGCGGCGGATCGGCGAACGCGACCGCCTCGGTCGAGGGCGGCACGGGGATCGACGTGTGGCGCAGGTCGGCCAGCAGCGCGAGGTCGGCCGGCACCGGCGCGGCCGCGTCCGACACGCCCTCGGCCACGCTCGGCATGGTCACGCGGCCGCTCGGGTCGACCTGGAAGTGCCCGGCGATGAGCGGGTCACCCGGCGCATCGGCCAGCGGCGACGGCACGACGGCGGTGCCGGCGTAGGCGCCGCGCGGGTCGACGAAGAAGTTCTGGTAGTGGAAGAAGGGCCGCGCCGACTCGCGATCGACCAGGCCGGCGAGGCGCTCCGAGAGCCGCCGCGCGATGCGCTCACCGGCCTGGGTGGCGGCCGCGCGCGGGGCCGCGCGCAGCGCCTCGGCCTCGGCCAGCGCGGCGTCGCGGCCGATGACCCAGCCGAACACGAGCGGCCCGCCGACACCGATCAGCACCGCGGCGATGGCCAGCCAGGCCCGGCGCGACAGCCGCATCATCCGCGGATCCCCTCGCCGAAGGCGTAGCCGATGCCCTTCACCGACACGACGATGCGCGGCGTCTTCGGGTCGCGCTCGATCTTCTTCCTGAGGTTGGCGATGGTCACGTCGACGGTGCGCGTCTCCATGTTCTTCGAGACGCCCCACACGTGCTCGAGCAGCTCGCCGCGCGACACGGCGCGCCCGGCGTGGCGATGCAGCCAGCGCAGGAGGCCGACCTCGCGCGCGGTGAGCACGATCTCGTCCTGCTCCCTCCAGGCCAGGCACTTGCCGAGATCCATGCGGCAGCCGTCGGCGGTGATCTCCTCGGGCGGCGCCGGCTGCGCCGCGATGCGCCGCTCGAAGACAGCGACGCGCGCCAGGAGCTCGCGCGGCGAGAACGGCTTGGTGACGTAGTCGTCGGCGCCGGTGACGAGGCCCTGCACCTTGTCGGCCTCGCCGGCCTTGGCGGTCAGCATCAGCACCGGCAGGCTCGGTCGCGCCAGGCGGATGCGGCGGCACACCTCGAGGCCGTCGAGTCGCGGCAGCATCAGGTCGAGCACCAGCATGTCGAAGCGCTCGGTGGCGCCGACGATGCTCGCGTCGAGCCCGTCGGCCAGCGCGACCACCTCGTGGCCGGCACCTTCCAGGAGGTCGACCAGCCCTTCGCGCAGCATCGCCTCGTCTTCGACCACCAGGATCCTCATCGCCTGACCATAACGCGCGAGCGGCGCGCAACGGTGCAAAATGGCCGCAAAAGGCCCAGGCGTGGGTCGCGCCGAGGTCGGACCTTGCCGACGATGACCAATTCCGGCACTCTCGACGATAGGGTCGCCCAGGGAGCCACGGCTGGCGTCACACAGCCACGCCTCGAGGTCGAAGGACGCGCGCGTATGCAGCACAAAGACAAATTCAGCGATCTCATGAAGTTCTGGAAGGGCAAGGAGAGCGGCGAGCAGCAGGCCGAGTCCAAGTCCGGAGCCAAGAAGGGGCTCGCTGGCCTGTCCTTCGAAGAGCAGGAGCGGCACCTCGCGCCCGGCGGCGGCGCCGACCAGGAGCTCTCCACCGAGGAGGAGAACGAGACCGAGGTCGACGAGGTCACCGAGGTGGACGAGGTCACCGAGGTCGAGGAAGTGACCGAGGTCGTCGCGGTCGAAGAGATCGTCGAAGAGCAAGAGGAGGAGACCGAGGACGAGGTCTCCGACGAGCCCGAGCACGAGGTCGAGGACGCCCACGAGGAAGAGGGCGGCGAGATCGAGGTCAGCGAGGACGAGCTCGAGGAGATCGAGGCCATCGTCGAGGAGCAGGCCGAAGGCTGGGAGGCCTTCTTCGCCGAGTTCGGCGGGCTCATGGACCCCGACGAGGAGAACGCCGAGGAGGAAGAGGAAGAGAGCGAGGAAGAGCGCCTCGCGAAGCTCGAGGGCGGCAAGAAGTCGGCCGGCGTCGCCAAGCGCAAGGGCGGAAAGAAGAAGAAGAAGGGCGGAAAGAAGAAGAAGAAGCGGGGCGGAAAGAAGAAGAAGAAGGGCGGAAAGAAGGGCAAGAAGAAGAAGGGCGGCAAGATGAAGAAGCGGGGCGGAAAGAAGAAGAAGCGGGGCGGAAAGAAGGGCAAGAAGAAGAAGGGCGGCAAGCGCCGCGGAAAGAAAAAGAAGAAGGGCGGCAAGCGGCGGCCCGGCAAGAAGAAGGGCGGCAAGAAGAACAAGAAGAAGAAGAAGAAGAAGCGGGGCGGCAGCAAGGGCGGCCGCGGCGGTAAGGGTGGTCGACGCGGTGGCACGATCAGGCGGAGCATGTCTTCGTGACGGCTGACCGCAGCGGCGCGGGCACTCGGCCCGCGCCTTCCTCGAAGGCTGGGCTGGAGCAGTCCAAGCGCCAGCAGAAGAAGGCCGAGATCCTCCAGCGTCGTCAGCGCGAGCTCGAGCCGTTCGACAAGTACTGGCACTACATCACCGCGGTGCAGGACCCGAACGGCCAGGCGGCCGAGCTCGCCGAGATCTATCGCGACGCGCGCGGACGCGCGCTGGGTCGCGGGGCCAAGGGCTCGCTCGGACCGAGCGAGCCGCGGACCCTGCGCGAGGATTTCTGCGGCACCTTCGTGAACTGCTGCGCCTGGGTCGCGTCCGGCCCGGACAAGGTGGCTCACGGCGTCGACCTCGACCCCGAACCCCTCGCCTACGGGCGCGAGCACTTCCTTCCGGGGCTGTCGGAGCGCCAGCGGCAGCGCGTGCACGTCCACCAGAAGAACGTGCTCGATGACGATCTGCCGTCGGCCGACATCATCTGCGCGCTGAACTTCTCCTACTTCCTGCTCCGGACGCGGAAGGACCTGCTGCGCTACTTCCGAGGCTGCCACGCCAAGCTCGAGGTGGGCGGCATCCTCGTGCTCGATGTCCTCGGCGGGCCCGACAACCACGACATCAGCGAGGAAGAGACCGACTGGAGCGAGCACGGCTTCAAGTACATCTGGGACCAGGTGTCCTTCGACCCGATCACCCACGAGGCGACCTTCCACATCCACTTCAAGCGCAAGGGCGAGCAGCTGCGCGAGCGCGTCTTCTCGTACCAGTGGCGCCTGTGGACGCTGCCCGAGCTGCGCGACCTGCTCGACGAGGCCGGCTTCTCGAAGGTCGAGGTCCTCTGGGAAGGCGAGGACGAGGAAGGCGAAGGCGACGGCATCTTCACCGTCGCCGACCACGCCGAGCCGTGCTCGTGCTGGAACGCCTACATCGTCGCGTCGCGCTGAGCCGACGACGGCAGATCGGCCCGGCGTCCTCTGCCCGTGCGACCGCGAGCGCGGCAGCCGGCGGCAGGGACTCCGGCCGCCGACTCAGATGTTGCCGAAGCGCTCCTTGGCCTTCTGACGGAGCCGCGCGATCGCCGGATGGAACGGCGCGAGATCGTCGGCGCGCTTGAGCGACGCCTTGATGTCGTCGGCGGTGATGCTCTTCCGCTGGAGGTCGACCTCGAGCTGGTTCCGCACCAGCTCGACGATCTCGTCGTACTTCTTCTTGCCTTCCTTCTCGAGGAACTGCGGGTCCTCGAGGCGCACGAAGCCGCCGGCCTCGAGGCCGAGCGGGCGGCGCGCGCCCTCCTTGCCGAGCGCCAGCGCCACGTAGAACTTGCGCCACTCGGGCTCGGTGACGGTGTCGACGACGCCGTCGCCGCGCACCGGCAGCACGTAGTCGGGCGGCACCTCGCCGCTGGCCATCTTGTTGAGCGCCGTCTTGTTCGGCTCGACGTCGCGCACCCAGAGGTGCACGGCCGCGTCGCGGAACTCGACGATGCCGGGGAGGTAGCGCAGGCGGAGGTAGGTCCGCGCCTGCGTCGCGGCCGTCGCCTTCAGGTCGATGAACACGTCGCGGAGCTCCTCGGGCTCCTTCAGCGACTCGACCGGACGGATGTTGCCGTCCTCGTCGGCCCACACCACGGCGTAGAACTTCTCGGCGCGCGCGACGCGCAGCTCCTTGGCGCTGGCGACGAGCTTCTCCTCGTCGATGAAGGTCTTCATCTTGCCGGCGAAGAGCTGCGGCGCCATCTGCGGCGGGAACGGGTTCGACGTGGCGTAGACGGTGTAGCCGGCGCACTTCGGGCCGGGGTGCGTCCACGTGAGCGTCGCCGCGCGACCGGGGTCCTTGATCTTGACGAAGTCGAGGGTCTGCGGACGGGTCGGGCCGTCGGTCGAGTCAGTCGGGCTTGCCACGGGGTACCTCCGGCCCGACATTCTCCACCTGCCGCCGGGACCGCGCAAGACCGGCCCGGGCGACGGCAGGCCGACCGCGCCGCGGACCTCGGGATCCGCGGCCGGCACGCGGCTCGACATGATTGCGACCCGCGCGGGCCCATGCTATCCGCGGCCCTGGAGCAATGCACATGGCCAAGAACCCTCTCGCCGGTGGATTCGAGCAGCAGGTCGCGACGACCCGACTCTCCGAGCTCATCAACTGGTGCCGCAAGTTCAGTCTCTTCCAGTACCCCTTCGTCACCGCGTGCTGCGGCATGGAGTACATGGCGGCGGCCGCCGGCCGGCACGACATGGATCGCTTCGGCGCCGCGGTGCCGCGCTTCTCGCCGCGCCAGTCGGACGTGCTGTGGGTGGTCGGCACCATCACCCACAAGAACGCGCCCATCCTGCGCCGCATCTACGAGCAGATGCCCGAGCCGAAGTGGGTCATCGCCTTCGGCGTGTGCGCCTCGACCGGCGGCTTCTACGACAACTACGCGACGGTGCCGGGCATCGACCACATCATCCCGGTCGACGTCTACATCCCCGGCTGCCCGCCGCGCCCCGAAGCCGTGATGGACGCCATCCTGATGCTCCAGGACCAGATCCAGAACGAGCCGCTGCGCGTCGCCGGCGAAGAGGCCATGGTGCCCGAGGACGAGCGCGTCGTCGCCGCGTCGCTGGACGAGGCCGGCTGGTGAGCTGACGGGGCCGTCCGTCCGGGACGGCCCTCGACCGCTAAGAGCCGAGGAACCAGCGCAGCTCGGTGCGCGTGCCGGGCAGGCCGCGCATCTGGAAGTAGTGCTGCAGCACGTAGCGGTCGGACATGTCGTCCCAGAGCGTCGCGGTCGCCACCACGCGCTCGAGGACGGCGCGCTGCACCGGGCTCAGCGCCTCGTGGCCGAGCACGCGCCCCTGCTCGGGGAAGACCAGCTCGAGCAGCGCCCGCAGCGCTTGGTAGGTGTCGCAGCCGTCGACGGGCAGCGCCGCCAGCAGCGGCCCGATGGCCAGCCGCACCTGCTCGGGCGCCAGCGTGACCAGCGCCTCGCGCGCGTCGGAGCCGATGCTCTCGGCGCCGGCCACGAGCTGCCAGTCGCTGTCGAGCTTGTCCGGCTCGCGGATGGCGGCGACCAGGAGGTCGACGGCGATCTCGACGTCGCTCGGATAGCCGAGGCGCCCGAGCGCCACCGCGGCCGCGAGCTTCACGACCGGCACACCGGTCTTGAGCGCCGTCGAGAGGATGCTCGGCGCCTGCTTGGCGTCGACCTCCGACAGCGAGAGGAGCACGCTCGCGAGCGCGCTGTGGTGACGCTCGGCGACGGCGCGCACGGTCAGCGCGAGCACCGAGTGGGCCGACAGCTCGTCGAGCCCGGACAGGACGAACGCGGCCTCGCCCCGCACCTGGGGGTCGTCGTCGTCGAGGAGCGCCACCCAGCTCGCCTCGCCCGCCCCGACCGCGCGCTTGGCGGCCAGCGCCCAGGCCAGCTCGGGCGGCGGGTCGCCCGGCGTGGCCAGCACCTCCTCGCGGCCGCGGCGCGGGTCGTCGATCTCCGGGAAGGCGCTGGCGCGCACGATACGGCCCAGGAGATCGAGCACCTGCGGCCGTCGCGGCGCGTCGGGGTGCTCGGCGATGCGGCGCAGGAACGGCACCACGTGGGCCGTTGCCGGATAGACGGTGCCCTCGTTCCACAGCGCGGCGAAGAGCGTGATGAAGGCCTCGTCGGAGACGTGCGGCGGACCATTGACGATGGCCCGCAAGAGGTCCGGCACGTCGTCGGCCGGTCCACTCCCGTGCTGAAGGGTCGCCCAGCCGACCGCGTCGAGCCCGTCGAGCGCATCCATGCTTGCCCGCTAGCATTTCGACGTCGCGGGCGCAACGAGCCCGCCGACGACGATGCGCGACGTCGCCGCCTACGACGCGACGCGACCGCTCGTCAGCGCAGGTCGGCGAGCGCGTCGCGGGCGCGCGCCTTGTCCTCGGGCGCCACGTAGATGCGCTCGATGCGCATGGTCCGCTCGTAGCGGTCGAAGAGGTCGGTCACGTCCTCGATGCGCTGGATGCGCGGGCCGCGACCGAAGCCGGGCTTCTGCTCGATGACGAGCAGCGGGTTCGTGCGCAGCTCGGCCGGCGCCATGGCGTAGCGCGACAGGACGGGCTTGGCGGTGTGCGGGATGTGGTCGATGCCGGCGGCGCTGAGCGCGGCCTCGAGGGCGGGGCGCAGCGCGCGATCGCTGGCGCTCCGGAGCTCGGCCAGCAGCGTGTACGGCTTGCGCTCGACGACGCGGCGCGCCCACGGATCGCTCGACGCCTCGAGGCGCGCGCGCAGCCACGCGTCGGTGCAGAGGACGTACTCGGAGAGGCGCGCCGGGAAGCGCGCCTCGGGCCCGACCGCCGCGAGCCAGCGGCGCAGCGTGGCGTCGTAGCTGTCCGAGATGGGGTGGTAGTAGACCATCTGGAACATGTGATAGCGCGCCAGCAGGAAGTGCTCGAAGCTCGGCACGGCGCGAAGGTCGAGGGCCAGGCGCGCGACGCCCTCGTCGACCACGAGGCGCACGTTCGAGACGAGCCAGCCGCGGTCGTAGACGCCGTACTGCACGCCGGCGAAGTAGCTGTCGCGCAGCAGGTAGTCCATGCGATCGACGTCGAGCTCGCCCGACACGAGCGCGTGCAAGAGCGTCCCGAAGTCGATGCCCTCTTCTTCGATGACCGGGTGCTTCTCGCCGATGATGGCGGCGATCTCGCTGGCGCGGACGCCGTGCCGCGCGAACTCGCGATCGAGCGTCTCGGCGAGCGGGCTGTCGCTCAGCACGAGCTGCGAGATGTCCTCGTGGGAGGCGCGCACGTCGGGGTCGGAGACGCCCGGCCCGAGCAGCTCGCCGCGCGTCGGGAGCAGCGACTCGGCCGCGTGCGACAGCGGCGGATGCCCGATGTCGTGGAGCAGCGCGGCCAGGCGCGCGCGCTGGATGACGCGCGTGCGCGCGGCCGGCGACAGGTTCGGCACGCTGAGCAGCGCGCGCGCCGCGACCTCGCCGGCCAGGTGCATGGCGCCGATGGAGTGGAGATAGCGGTGGTGCACCGCGCCGGGGAAGACGTACTCGCCGAAGCCGAGCTGCTTCACGTGGCGGAGCCGCTGGAAGAGCGGCGTGTCGATGACCGCGAGCTCACCTGCGCCCACCGGGATGGCGCCGTGCAGCGGGTCGCGGAGCTCGATGACGGGGCGATCGAAGAACGGGCTCATGGTCGCATCCCTCGCCGCCTCGCGGGGAGCCAGACGCACCGCGACCCACGTCCGAAGGTTCGGCCGTGGGTCGCGTGTCTGGAGGCGCCAGCCGGGATCGAACCGGCGGTGGAGGATTTGCAGTCCTCTGCCTTACCACTTGGCGATGGCGCCGCACGCGGCGTTGGGTTGATATGCGAGCCGACGACCGCTGTCAATTGCTTGTGGGCTCGCTCGGGGCCCTTCGATCTCGGCTCGTCACTCCGGCCTGGGTCACCCCGGCCGGCGCGCCCTCACAGCGAGATCATCGTCAGGCGCCACGCGCCGTTCTGCGTCGCGTCGCGCGCGAACGCGACGGGGACGGGCATGCGGTTCTCGCCCGCCTTCACGAAGACGCGCACGCGGTCGACCTCGGGGGTCGGCTCGGCCGGGTCGGTGTAGGCGATGACAAACGACGAGGGGTCGTTGTTCTTGAGGTAGGTGGGCGAGGTGCGGCGGAGCTTGTGCCACGCGAACGCCTTGAAGTGGTCGAGCGCGCGCGGGCCGACCATCTGCGAGGCGTGCGTCAGCTTGGTCATCATGGCCCAGGTGTCCTCGGGCTCGGGCTTCAGGCCCGCCTCGAACACCGCCGTGAGCACCTGCTGGATGTTGGCGCTGGCCGGCGGCACCACGATGTCGGTGCGGAAGCCGTACGGGTCGTAGTCGCGACGCGGCTCGAGCGCGAGCCCGACCGGCGTCGACGACGGCGGCGTGTACTGCGCCGGCGTGACCTCGATGACCGGCGGCTCGGGGCGCGCCGGCGGCTCGATGCGCGGCGCCGGCGGCGCCGCCTGGTGCACCTGCGGCGGGCTCTGGTACTGGGGCGCGGGCGCCTGGTACTGCGGCTGCGGCGTCTGCTGGTGCGCGTAGGTCGGCGACGGAGCCGGAGAGCCTTGGCGCGACACGACGTCGATGAGCTTGTGGAGCGCCATCTCCAATCGGTCGAGCCGGAGGATGACGTCGCGGAGGTCGGGGGCGTTGGTCGGATCCGTCATGGCGGGGACAATAGCCGGTCCCCGGCCGACCCGCAACATGGCCTCGTCGCCGCTTCCCGCCGCGGCGCGGGCCCGTTGCGGAGCGCGGCGTGCATCGCCGGGGGCAGAGACGCGAAGAGCCGGACCCTCGGGCCCGGCTCTTCAGCGGCGCTCGCAGGCGGTCCGAGGACCGCCGTGCGGTCAGCGCGGGATCTGCATCGCCGCGCGCTCGGCGATCGAGCACTCGAGGATGTCGGCGCCGTACATGAGCTGCCAGTCGAACTTGATGGCCGGGTTCGGGTCGGCGATGTGGGTCTTGCGCGCGATGCCGTTCTTCTCGGCGCACACCTTGGCCCGCTCGGCCGCGGCCTTGTTGGCCGTGACGTAGTCACCGTCGAGCGGCGTCAGGTGGCCCGACAGGTTCTCCTCGCGGAAGCCGAGCGGCATCTTGCCGTCGATCTCGGGCGGCGCCTCGATGTCGGGCACGACGCCCTTCACCTGCAGCGTGCGGCCGCTCGGGGCGTAGTACCGGGCCACCGTGAGCTTGATGTAGTAGTCGTCCTGGAGGAGCGGCGAGTAGAGCGTCTGCACCGACGCCTTGCCGAAGCTGCGGTCGCCGACCACCAGGGCGCGGGCATTGTCCTGCAGGGCGGAGGCCACGATCTCGGCGGCCGAGGCGCTGCCGTCGTTGGTGAGGACGACCATCGGGAAGTCCCACTCGTCGCCCGGGCTCGCGCTGTAGACCTCGTCCTCGGCCGAGTTCCGGTTCTTCACCGTGACGATGGTGCCCGAGCGCAGGAAGCGGTCGCCCATCTTGATGCCCTGGTTCAGGAGGCCGCCCGAGTTGTTGCGCAGATCGAGCACGAGGCCGCGCAGGTGGCCCGACTTCGTGAGCTTCTCGAGCCGGTCGACCTCGGCCACGAGGTCGTCGTCGGTGGTCTTCACAAAGCCCGTCACCTTGATGACCGCGATGTCGGGGTGCTTGTCGAGCAGCGAGCCCTGGACGTTCTTCATGGCGATGTGCGAGCGCGTGATGGAGATCTTCTTCGCCTCCGAGTCGCCCTCGCGCTGGATGGTCAGCACGACCGGCGTGCCGCTCGGACCGCGGATGCGCGACACGACCTTCGACAGGCTCTCGCCCTTGATGTCCTTGCCGTCGACCTCGGTGATCATGTCGCCGGCGCGGACGCCCGCCTTCACGGCCGGCTGGCCGTCGATGGGGCTCTCGACGATGGTGTAGTCGCTGTCGGGGCGCTGGGTCAGCACGGCGCCGATGCCCTCGAAGCTGGAGTCCTGGGTCTTCTTGGTGGAGTCGTCCCAGGCGGTCTTGGCGACCAGCGAGCTGTGCGGGTCGAGCGCGTAGAGGTAGCCCTGCGAGGCCGCCACCCAGGCGGTCTTCATGCTCCAGCCCTTGGCGCCGGCGAACTCGCGGCCGACGAAGTCCATGACGCGGTCGAAGTCCTTGCCGCCGAACTGGATGGCGTCCCAGGCGGCGCGCAGGGCCGTCATGCGCTCCATCTGCCAGGCGCGCAGCGCCTTGATCTCGTCGTCGCTGAGGCGCTTCTTCCCCTTCTCTTCGACCTTGGCCTTCGACTCCTCGAGGATGACGAAGCCGTCGCTCGGGGAGATCTTGAGCATCTTGCCCTGGAGCTCGCCCTTCTCCTTCGGGTCGTCCTTGCGCGCCTTGTAGAAGGCCTCGGGCAGCAGCATCAGCGGCCGCGCCTCGTCGGTCCCGAGCGCGAAGCTGGCCGACTGCGCGTAGGCCCAGACCTCGTCGTAGCTCGGGTCGATGTACCGCTTCTTCACCTGCTGGCGGACCTCTTCGAAGTTCGCGCGATCGAAGTTGATGTCCTTCCAGTAGTCCTTGCTGTCCTCGTCGTCGTCATCGTCGGCGGCCAGGTCGGCCGCGCCCGTGACCGGGACACCCGTCCGATTGGCGAGGCCCGGCGGGCCTCCGGTCGAGGCGAGCTCGACTTCCTCACTCGACCTGGCGCCGCCGCAGCCGGCCGCGGACAGGAGCGAGAAGGCGAGGAGTATGGAGTACTTCGACATGCGCATAAGCTCCCTCGGGTGTCGCAGGCGGCGCCGAATCTTCGTCGCCCAGCCTCCCACACGGTAACGCAGGATAGTCGCCCGTCCGAAAGGGTTCAAGCGACGAACCAGATAGCCCGGAGGCCCCAACCGTCCCGACGACGCGGCGCTTCCCGACTTGGTTCAAGCACTACGGTCCACGAGGCAGAGCGGTCTCGGCCGCGCTCGAGCCGTGCTGAAACCGCGATCTCAGGCGCCGCGGCGCGGCGCGCGCGTCAATACGACCCGCAGCCCGGATCGGCCGCGCACGCCGCCAGGCGCCAGTGCTCGGAGTCTTTCTTGCGCGGGGCATCGCGCAGCTGGAGGAAGCGGCACGCCGGGGCGAAGCCGTCCTGGCACCAGCCGGGCATCTCGTCCGAGAGGTTGCGGGCGCGCGCGCGCTCGAAGCACGCGAGCTGGCTGCCGAGCTGGCAGGCGCGCTCCTGCAGCTCGATCTCGCGCCGGGTCTCGCGCTGGTAGGCGGCGAGCCAGCGCGCGAGATCGCGGCAGGCGTGGGGATCGTCGGCGTCGCAGGCGCGCTCGAGCAGCGGCCCGTCGTCGGCGTCGAAGTGGTGGTTGCTGGCCTTCACGCAGTCGCGCCAGCGCCCGTCGGCGCAGCCGAGCTCGGGCGAGCTCAGCGTCAGCTCCTGTGCCGGCACCGGGTCGAGCAGGAGCAGCGCCACCGCGCGCGCCTCGTAGGTGACGCCGTCGCAGCGCAGCATGGCCTTGAAGTGCGCCGGCCCGACCTTCTTGGCCGGCCGCTGCGCCACGCGGCAGCGCGCCCCGAGCCCGAGCGGCGGCGACACGAGGTCGCGGATGCCCACCACCACCACGTCGGTGCCGGTGGCGATCGCCTCGCCGGCGTAGCGGCCATCGTCAAGGACCTTTCCCATCTTGGTGATGCGCACCTTGATGGCGGTCGCGCGGAAGACGTCGTCGCCGCAGCGGACGCTGCCCTCGTGCAGCGTGCCGCTCAGGCCGGCCGGCCACAGCTCGTTCATGGCGACGCAGCGCTTGCCGAGGTAGGGCCCGGCCACCTTGTCAGACCAGTCGACGAGCTCGATGACGAGCTCGCTGCCGGCCGGCACGACCTCGTCCGGCGCCGCCGCCCGCGCCGTCCCGACGCCGTCGGCGTGCGCCAGGCCGAGCGCGACGGCGCACGCCAGCGCGAGCGCAGGCGTCGTCACGACGTGCCCGTGTGCCCGAACCCACCCGCGCCGCGCGCGGTGCCATCGAGGGACGCGACCAGGACCACCTCGGCCCGACCGACCGGCGCCAGCACGAGCTGGGCGATGCGCTCGCCACGCTCCAGCGTCACCGCCGAGTCTCCGAGATTCACGAGCAGCACCTGGACCTCGCCGCGATAGTCGCTGTCGATGGTCCCCGGCGCGTTCAAGACCGTCAAGCCGTGACGCCAGGCCAGGCCGGAACGCGGCCTCACCTGCCCTTCCCAGCCCGGCGGGATGGCGATCGCCAGGCCGGTCGGCACGCGTGCGCGCCGGCCAGGCTCGATCGTCACCGGCGCGGCCGCTCGCAGGTCGAGCCCGGCCGCACCCGCCGTCGCGTACGACGGCAGCGCGAGGTCGTCGGCCGGGTCCAGCCGAGCGACCTCCACCTTCAGCCCATCACTGCTGGGCGGCACCCTGCTCTTCCAGGGCGGCGCGGCGCGACAGCTTGATCTTGCCCTGGCGGTCGATGCCGAGGACCTTGACCATGACCTTGTCGCCTTCCTTGACCACGTCCTCGGTGCGCTTCACGCGGCCGTCGGCCAGCTCCGAGATGTGGCAGAGCCCCTCGGTGCCCGGCATGATCTGGACGAAGGCGCCGAAGTCGACGGTCTTCACGACCGTGCCGAGGTACACCTTGCCGACCTCGGCCTCGTCCGTGTAGCCGCGGATGAGCTCGATGGCGCGCGCCGCCGACTCGCCGTCGACCGCCGCCACGTCCACGCGACCATCGTCGTTGATGTCGATGTCGCAGCCGGTCGCCGCCACGATGGCGCGGATGTGCTTGCCGCCCGGGCCGATGACGTCGCGGATCTTCTCGGTGTCGATGAGCACCGTGAAGATGCGCGGGGCATGCGGCGACAGGTCGTCGGCGGGCTCCTTGATGGCCTTGTCCATCTCGCCCAGGATGTGGAGGCGGCCGGCCTTGGCCTGCGCCAGCGCCTGCGACATCACGTCCCAGCTCAGCGACTCGACCTTGATGTCCATCTGCAGCGCGGTGATGCCAGCGCGCGTGCCGACGACCTTGAAGTCCATGTCGCCCAGGTGATCCTCGTCGCCGAGGATGTCCGAGAGCACCGCGAACTTGCCGTTCTCGGCGATGAGGCCCATGGCGATGCCGGCCACCGCCGACTTCACCGGGACGCCCGCCTGCATGAGCGCCAGCGAGCTGCCGCACACCGACGCCATCGACGAGCTGCCGTTGCTCTCGAGGATCTCCGACACGAGGCGAATCGTGTAGGGGAAGTCGTTGGGGGCCGGCAGGATGGGCTCCACGCCGCGATGGGCGAGGTTGCCGTGGCCGATCTCGCGACGGCCCGGGCTGCGCTGCGGCTTCACCTCACCCGTCGAGAACGGGGGGAAGTTGTAGTGCAGCATGAAGCGGCTCGTGTACTCGCCGTTCAGCGCGTCGATGCGCTGCTCGTCCTTCTTCGTGCCGAAGGTGACGGTCACGAGGGCCTGGGTCTCGCCGCGCGTGAACAGCGACGAGCCGTGGGTGCGCGGGAGCACGCCGACCTGGCACTCGATGGGGCGGATCTGGTCGAGCTGGCGCCCGTCGATGCGGCGGCGCTCCTCGACGATGGCGTGGCGCACGGCCTGGTACTTCAGGTCCTCGATCTGCGCCTTGACGTCTTCCTCGCGCTTCCGCTCGGTGTCGCCGAGCGCCGTCAGCACGTGGCTCACGACGGCCGAGTAGGCCGCGTAGCGGTCGTGCTTCGAGCGGATGAAGCAAGCCTCCTTCACCTTGTCCCAGGCGAGCTCCTTCACCTTGGCGACGAAGGCCTCGTCCTTGGCGGGCGGCACCCAGGGGTGCTTGGCCTTGCCGGCCTTCGCGCGCAGCCGCTCGATCATCTCGAGCACCGGCTTCATCGACTCGAAGCCGAACTGCAGCGCCGCGACGGTCTCCTCCTCCGAGGTCTCCTTGAGCGCGCCCTCGACCATCACCACGCCGTCCTTCTTGGCGGCGATGAAGATCTCGAGCTCGGCCTTGTCGAGGTCCTTCAGGTCGGGCGCCGCGACGAGCTGGCCGTCGATCTTGGCGACGACGCAGCCGGCGATGGGGCCGTTCCACGGGATGTCGGAGATGTGCAGCGCCGCCGACGCACCGACCAGGCTGAGGAAGCCCGAGTCGCACTTCTGGTCGACCGACAGGATGGTCGCGATGACCTGGACTTCGTTCTTGAAGCCGTCGGGGAACAGCGGGCGGATGGGGCGGTCGACGAGGCGCGCCATGAGCGTCGCCTCTTCCGACGGGCGGCCTTCGCGCTTGAAGAAGCCACCCGGCAGCTTGCCGGCGGCGTACGTCTTCTCGGCGATGTCGACGACGAGCGGGACGAAGTCGAGGCCCTTCCGCGGCGCGTACGTCGACGTCACGGTGACGAGCACGACGGTCTCGCCGTGCGTCACGAGGACGGACCCGGCCGCCTGCTTGGCCATCCGGCCGGTCTCGAGGGTGAGCTTCTTGCCGCCGAACTCGATGGTCTCGGTGACGAGGTTTGGAAAGAGCGTCATTGGGCCTCCTGTGGCCATGGCACCGATACACAACTCTGGTTGTGCATCGGGCGCGCCCCCGAGGGTGCTCGCGTCGACGAGGAAGGGCGCTGGAGGCCACGCCGACGCGGCGGTCCCGGAGTGGAAGAGCGGTCGACGAACGTCGCCTGCTCGGTCACTCCGAGTGCGACACCCCTGGTCTAGGTGGGGGAGTCGCCGGAAACGGACAGCTGAATGTCACTCGGCTTCGTGGAATCGCGCCCCGCCCTTCACTCGGCTCGCCTTCGGCTCGCCTCGTTCCAGAGCGGGACCCACCAAGCCTCGTGACGAGGCCACGCTCCCATCCCCGGGCGGCGGTCTGTGCCGCGAGCCCGTGCGGGAGCCAAGCCCCGAGATCACTTGCGCAGGTTCAGCACCGAGATGAGCTTGCGGTAACGCTCGATGTTGCCGGCCTTCAGGTAGTTGAGGAGGCGGCGGCGCTGACCGACCAGCTTCAGGAGGCCACGGCGGAGTGGTGATCCTGCTTGTGGACTTCGAAGTGCTTGGTGAGCTGGCTGATGCGCTCGGAGAGCAGGGCCACCTGGACCTCGGTCGAGCCGGTGTCGTGCTCGGCGGTCTTGTGGGTGGCGACGATCTGGGCTTTGAGCTCGGGCGTGAACGCCATGTCGGATGACTCCTCGGAAACTCGTTTTGCGTCCGTCTTTTTCGCGGCGCGGAACCTATGCGGCGGCCTGGGGCTTTGTCAACGCAGAAAGCCCCGGGCCCTCAGGAACGAAGCCGCGCTCGACCCGATAGCGGTCGGGCTGAGCAGGGTCTCGGCGAATCCATGCGACGGCCGTTCCGGCCGGATCGACGGCCAGGGCCTGGTCCGGTCCGCCCGCCGCCGCGGCGATCGCGCGACCGGCCCGGACGTGGGCGACGTCGGTCGCGTCGAGCGCCACGTTGGCCAGGCCGGGCACCATGCGCGTCAGCGGCAGCACGCGCTCGACGGAGGCGGCGTCGGGAAGCACCGCGTCGGCGACGTCGAAGGCACCCAGCCGGGTCCTGCGCAGCGCCGCGATGTGGCCGAGGGTGCCGAGCGCCTGGGCGACGTCGCGCGCCAGCGAGCGCACGTAGAAGCCCTTGCCGCAGGCGATGTCGATCGTGAGCGAGCTCGTGGTGAGCGCTACCAACGCGATGCCGTGGCAGACGACCGCGCGCGGCTCGAGCGGGATGTCGGTCTCGCCGGCGCGGGCGCGGCTCATGAGCGAGCGGCCGTCCTTCTTGATGGCGGAGTAGGCCGGCGGGATCTGGTCGTAGGCGCCCACGAAGCGGTCGAGGACGGCGCGCACGGCGGCCTCGTCGAGCGCGGGCACCGGCGCCTCGCCGGTCACGAGGCCGTCGGCGTCGAGCGTCGCGGTCGACTGCCCGAGCGCGATGGTCGCGCGGTAGGTCTTGTCGTGGTCCATGAGGAGGCTCGAGAGCTTCGTCCCCTCCCCGAGCAGCACGACGAGCACGCCCGAGGCCAGCGGGTCGAGCGTCCCGGCGTGGCCGGCGCGGGCCGCGCCGAGGCGGCGCTCGACCTGGCGCATCACCGCGAAGCTGGTCGGGCCGACCGGCTTGTCGATGATGATGGCGCCATGGACCGACGAGCCGCGGGCGGCGTCAGCTCTCGCCATCGTCCGTGTCGTCGCCGTCGTCATCGTGCGCGTCGGCGGTGTCTTCCGGCTCGACCGACTCGGGCTCGGGCTCGGGCTTCGGCCGGCTGGCCTCTTCGCGCGCGAGCTTCACCAGGATGTCGTCGACCCGGCGCCCGCGGTCGAGCGCCTTGTCGTAGATGAAGCGCAGCTCCGGCGTCTGGCGCGCCCGGATGACCTCGCCCACCTTCTTCCGGAAGTAGCCGGCGGCGCGGTCGAAGGCGGCCTGCACCGCCTCCGGGTCGGCCTCGGCGATGCCCGGCAGCCCGTGCCAGTAGACGCGGGCCACCGAGATGTCGCTCGTGACGGCGACGTCGGTGATGACGACCTCGCGCAGGATGTCCTCGCGCGCTTCGCGCACCAACGTCGTGGCGAGCACCTCCCGGATCTGGCTGTTGAGCCGGTCGGTGCGATGGAACGGTCGCTTCCTCGGCATGATTTAGGGCGCGATCTCCAGCTTCTGGGCGATCTCGACGAGCTCGAAGCACTCGATCTCGTCCCCCACCTTCACGTCGTTGTAGTTCTCGAGGTGCACGCCGCACTCGAAGCCGCGCTCGACCTCGTTGACCGCCTCCTTGAAGCGGCGGAGCGAGTCGAGCTTGGTCTCGATGATGACGCGGCTGTCGCGGATGAGGCGCGCCTTCTGGCCGCGCGTCAGCTTGCCCTGCAGCACCGCGACACCGGCGATGGCGCCGATCTTCGGGATGCTGAAGACCTCGCGCACCGCCGCCTTGCCGAGGAACTTCTCCTCGATGTGCGGCTTGAGCATGCCCTCCATGGCCGAGCGGACGTCGTCCACCGCGGCGTAGATGACCGAGTACAGCTTGATGTCGACCTTCTCCTGCTCGGCCAGCGCCTTGGCGTTCTTCTCCGGCCGCACGTTGAAGCCGATGATGATGGCCGAGGACGCCGACGCCAGGTAGACGTCGTGCTCCGAGATGGCGCCCACCGCGTCGTGGATGATGCGCACCTCGAGCTCGGGATGCTTGAGCTTCGAGAACGCGGTCCGGAGCGCTTCGAGCGAGCCCTGCACGTCGGACTTGATGACCAGGTTCAGGGTCTTCACCTCGCCGGCCTTCATCTGCTCGAAGAGGTCGTCCAGCGACACCTTCTTGCGCTCGTCCGCGAGGCGCGCCTTCCGCTCCTTCTGATCGATGTGGTCGACGATGGCCTTGGCGTCGCGCTCGTCCTTCACGACGAAGAAGCGCTCCGACGCCATCGGCACCGAGTCGAGGCCCAGGACCTCGACCGGCGTGCTCGGCCCGACCTTCGCGAGCTGCATGCCGCGGTCGTCGATGAGCGCGCGCACGCGGCCCATGCTCTTGCCGGCCACGACGATGTCGCCCTTCTCGAGCGTGCCTTCCTGGACCAGCACCGTGGCCACCGGGCCGCGGCCCTTCGACAGCTCGGCCTCGATGACCACGCCCTTGGCGGGGCGGTTCTCGATGGCCTTGAGCTCGAGGATGTCCGACTGGAGGCACACCGACTCGAGCAGCTTGTCGATGCCCATGCCGGTCTTGGCCGACACGTTGATGAACTGCGCGTCGCCGCCCCACTCGTCCGACACGACGCCGTACTGCGTGAGCTGCTGGCGCACGACGTCGGGCCGCGCCTCGGCCTTGTCGATCTTGTTCACCGCCACGACCAGCGGCACACCGGCCGCCTTGGCGTGGTTGATGGCCTCGATCGTCTGCGGCATGACGCCGTCGTCGGCCGCCACCACCAGGATGACGACGTCGGTGACCTGGGCGCCGCGGGCGCGCATCTGCGTGAACGCCGCGTGACCCGGGGTGTCGAGGAAGATGACGTGGCGCTTCTCGCCGTTCACCACCACCGGCACCTTGTAGGCGCCGATGTGCTGGGTGATGCCGCCGGCCTCGCCGGCCGCGACGCGCGTCTTGCGGATCTGGTCGAGCAGCGACGTCTTGCCGTGGTCGACGTGGCCCATCACCGTCACGACCGGGTCGCGCGTGACGACCTTGTCGTCGACCGCCTCGGTCTTCGGGATGTAGTTCTCGATGTCGAAGGCGACGTTCTCGACCTTGAAGTTGTAGTCCTGGGCGAGCAGCTGGACCGTGTCCATGTCGAGGACGTGGTTCACGGTGACCATCTCGCCGAGCTGCATGAGCGTCTTGATGATCTCGGACGCCTTCACCGACAGCTGGCTCGCGAGCTCGGCCACCGTGATGGTGTCCTCGAGCTTGATGGTGCGAGCCGCCGCCTTCTGCTGCGGCATCTCCTGGATGTCGTCGCGGCGCCCGCCGGGCTTGCGCTTGGCGCGCATGCGCATGACGCGGTCGTCGAAGCTCTTGTCCTTGGCCTTCTCCCAGGCGACGCGGCCGCGGCCTTCGCCGGCCGGCTTGTCGCGTCCCGGCGGCGGCGGCGCGCCGCGACCAGGGGCGCCCGGGCGCCGATGCCCTGCAGCGGACCGCCCGGTCCACCGGGTCCCGCCGGACCGCCGGGGCCGCCCGGACGGAAGCCACCCGGCTGGCCCATCGGCGGATTGCTCGGTCCGCCCGGATGGAATCCGCCCAGGCCCTGACCCATCGGCGGGCCACGGCGATCGGGGCCGCGCATGTCGCGGTTCTGCCGCTCGGCGCGGCGCTGCGCCTCGTTCAGCAGGTTCTGCATGATGGCGTCGTCGACGCGACGCACCACCTGCACCAGGCTCCCGCGGTTGGCGAGGTCCTGCGCGCTGCCCGGGATGGGCGCGGCGGTCGCGGTCGGGACCGAGGCCACCGGCGCGGCGGTCGCGGACTGGGCCTGCGCGGCCGGCGCGGTCGGCGTGGGCGCCGGACGCGCCTCGACGCCGGTCGGGCGCTGCGGCTCGGGGGCGCGCGGCGCTTCGACCTGCTGGTGCGGCTGCGTCGGCTCGCTGCGACGCTGCGCCTCGGGCTGGCGCGAGCGGCCACCGGACTCGACGCGGCGCACCGGGCGCGCGGTCGAGCCGACGATGACGGCGCGGTTGTCGGTCGGACCGACGCGCTCTTCGACCACCGGCGCCTGCGGCTGGGGCTCGGGCGCTGCGGCCGGCGCGGTCGACGCCGCGGGGCGCGCCTCGACGGCGGGCTTCGGCTCGGCGACGGCGGCGCGCGGCGGCGCCGCGGGCTCGGGCTCGGGCTCGGGCATGCGCACGGGCTCGGGCTCATAGGCCGGCTCGACGTGCTCGGGCTCGGACCAGGCCTGCTCGACCGAGCGCGACGCGTCGGCGTAGGCCTCGCTCGCGGACGGCGGCGCGATCTCTTCGGTGACGGCGCGCTTGCGGCGCACGGTGGTGGCGCTCGTGGCGATGGCGCCGGCGCCGCCGGCGACCTGCGTCGCGGGCACACCGGCGGCGGGGGCCGCGACGGCCGCGGGCTCGTCCTCGACCTTCTTCCGGCGGCGGACCACGGTCCCGTCCACGCGGGCATCCTTGAGCGCGCCCTTCTTGCTTCCGGCGTCGAGCTGCTTCTTCAAGCGCGCGACCTCTTCGGCAGACAGCTGGCTCAGGTGCTTCTGGCGCACGTCGATGCCGAGCTCCCGGCACGCCGCCTCGATGACGGGGGAATCGACCCCCATCTCCTTCGCCAATTCGAACACTCGGACTTTACTCATTCGGAACCACCGCTCGGGCGTCTCGGGGAGACGCCGGCCTCTACCTCTAGAGGGGTCCGCCCGGACCCATCCGCCGTGGACCTGGCCACGGCCATGATTGCGTTCGCTGGGTCGGCTGCGCCGCCCTGGCGAACTCCCTCCGCCGGCGGTCGGGCTTCGGCCCGGCCACCCGCGGAATGTCTAGTCGCGGACTCCACACCCACCTGGGCCGCCCGACCTCGCCCCGTCTCCGGAGCAAGGGCGGGACAGAGGTCCACGGGCTCGGGGCGGCGCTTCATATCACCGGCCCCCACCAAAGTAAACTGCCGCGCGGCATGCGCGAGAGCCGCCATCTTGGCGGCCGCGCGCGGCGTCCGCGGCGACGACGGCGGCACCGCGCCGACGACCGCGGCGAGCTCTGACTCGCGCCAGAGCACCTGCACCGAGGCCGGCTCGACCTGGTCGATCGACCCGGCCCGCGCCAGCGCGCCGCGCGCGAAGGCCTGCTCGAGCCAGCTCGTCAGGCGCTCGCGCAGCCGCAGGCCGACCTCGGCCGCGAGCACGCGCGCGTCCTCGGGCGACACGCCGATGCGCCACGTGCGCTGGAACGCACCGCGCTTCTGCGCCCGCTCGATGCAGACCGGCGACGGCCCGAGGTTCAGGCCGCGGCCGCGGATCCTGCGCTCGAGATCGAAGACGACCTTGCCGTCGACGAGCGCGAAGCGCAGGAGCTCGCCCCGGGGAGCCCGCGTCCGACACGCGGCGCACGAGCGCACGCAGCCCGGCAGCGCGTCGCGCTTCCCGCGAGGGAGGCGACGGCCCGGCTTGGGCGTCTCGTTGTTGCGCGCGTCGTGCTGCAAGGCGTTCCCGGGGCTCCTACCATCATCAAGCGTTGTCGTTCACTGGCTGCACTTCGCCATTGGCGAGTCGCTGCATCGCGGCCTGACGGCCGCCCTGTCCCCAGAGCTTGCCGGTCGCGCGGGCCTCCAGGAGATCCTCGCAGACCTCCTGCAGCTGCTCGGCGACCTCCTGCTCGAGGTCCGGCACCGACAAGAGCTCGGCGGCGTCGGCGTTGATGATGTTCTCGGCCGAGTGGAAGCCCAGCTTGAACATGAACTCGATCTGGTCGGCGTCGAGCTCGGGCATGTGCTGCGTCAGGTAGTAGCGCAGCTCGTCCTTGAACTCGGCCACCTTGCTCTCGGGGTGGATGTCGATCTTCCACTCGACGAGCTGGCTCGCCAGCCGCACGTTCTGCCCGCGCCGCCCGATGGCGAGCGAGAGCTGGTCGTCGGGGACGATGAGCTCGATCGTCTGGTTGCGCTCGTCGATGAGCACGCGCACGACGTCGGCGGGCGCGATGGCGTTGCA
>JAXLYZ010000034.1:0-104346 GCA_046351155.1 Myxococcota bacterium | reverse complement strand
GGTCCGAAACTTGGCGTAGGCCTTCTCTCGTTGGCTCGAAGGGTCGCTCATCTCTCTTCCGCTGTCGTCACGCGAGCGTAACCCAGGAGGTGGCGCCAGAAGAATTGGATTCCTGGCTTGACGCTGGCGAGGTCGCTCGCGCGCGCCACGGGTTGGCCGAGAACGTGATCGGCAATGTAACGCAGAGCGCGGCTCGCTGGCGAGCGCCCTGCACTGGCGACCACCGGTGATCGCCGCATGACCGCCGCGTGCACCTGCACGTCGAACGGAATCCATCCCGCGAGCGCCATATCGAGCCCGAGGAAGCGGCGCGTCAAGATTCCCAGCCGCTCGTGGACCTCGCACGCGATGGAGGCGTCGGCGGCCTGGTTCACGACCAGGGCGATCTTGCGCTGGCCCGCGTTCTTGGCCAGCGCGCGGATGGTGGCGTAGGTGTCGGCCAGCGCCGTCGGCTCGGGCGTGGTCACGACCAGGACCTCCTCGGCCGCGCCGGCGAAGAAGAGGCCGTCCGAGGAGAGGCCCGAGGCGGTGTCGACCAGCACCGCGTCGAAGTGCTCGCCGAGGCTGTCGAGGGCGCCCAGCAGCGCCAGCTTCTCGCGGTCGCCGAGGTGGCCCACGACCTCGCCGTGAGCGCCCGAGAGCAGCGTCACGCCGTAGGCCGACGAGGTGAGCGCATCCTCGATCGGCACGCGCCCGAGGCCGACGTCGACCAGCCCGGCGGCGGGGCGGACGTCGAGCAGGAGGTCGGCGTTCGACAGCGTCAGGTCGCCGTCGATGAGCAGCACGCGCAGCCCGCGGTCGGCCATGATGACGGCCAGGTTCACGGCCACCTGGGTCTTGCCGACGCCGCCCTTGCCGCCGGCCACCGCGATGACGCGGAGGCGGCTCACGAGGCCCTCGCGAGGACCGTGCGCGCGACGCTCGCGGCGTCGAACGCCTCGAGGTCGTCGGGGATCTCGCGGCCCACCGAGAGGTGGCTGACGGGCACGTCGGAGAGGACGCCGCAGGCGACGACGGCGCCGAGGTTCCGCGCCTCGTCGATGCGCGTGACGATCAACGACTCGAGGGCCGGCGTCTCGTAGACGCGCAGGATCTCGGCCAGCACGCTGGCCGAGGCGGTGGCCGGCAGCACCAGGTGCTGGCGCACCTCGCGGCCCGAGATGACCTTCATGACGCGCAGCCGCGACGGCTCGTCGAAGGGGTTGGCGCCCGAGGTGTCGACCAGCACGAGGTCGGCCTCGGCGAAGACCTCGAGCGCGTGATCGAGCTCGGCCCGATCGCGCGCCGCGCGCGCCGGGATGCCCATGACGTCGGCGTACATGGCGAGCTGCTCCCAGGTGCCGAGGCGATCGAGGTCGGTCGACACGATGGCCACCGAGCGGCGGTGGGCGAAGCGGGCGAGGCCGGCGACCTTCAGGAGCGTCGAGGTCTTGCCGGCGCCGGCCGGGCCGACGAAGGCGGCGACGGTGCCGCGCGCGAGCTCCCAGATGGGCGGCGCGGCGCGCAGCGTGGGCGAGCTCGGCGCCGAGGTCGGGCGTCCTCGCGACCATCAGGCCGTGGCGTGGGGCGGTGCGCTTCACGGCGCGCTGGACCAGCTCGGCCGCCACCTGGCGATCGACGCCGACCGCGACCAGCTCGGCCACCGACGGCTCGAGCACGTCGGCGCTCGGGCGCGGGCGGCGGTCCTTGTCGCCGAGGCTCTGGAGCTGCGACTCGAGCGACTTCACGACCTGCTCGAGGAGGCGCAGCTGGCGCGTCAGCTCGTCGGCGTCCTTGGGCGGGCCGCCGGAGCCGCCGGCGCGCGCGGGGGTGCCGGTGTCGCCCGGGCCGTCCTGGCCCGAGGCGCGGGCGATGCTCGAGGGCATGGCGGCCACGACCTCGAAGCGCTCGGCGTTGTCGACGCTGTTGCCGAGGTCGCGCGTGGCGAGGATGACGGCCTCGGGGCCGATGGCCGCCTTCACGCGCGCGAAGGCGTCGCGCATGGTGGCGCCGCGGAAGGCGCGGGACATGCCGAAGCCTGGGAGCGAGTCGTCGAGGCGCTGGCTCATCGCGGGGGTCCTTCATCGGTACGCATGGGGGTCATGGGGCCTGCGGGGCGTTGCCGCGCGGCGGCATCTGCATGCGCGCGCCCTGCGCCGGGCGGCCGCGGGCGGCGACCGACAGGGTGGCGACGGTGACGACGTCGAGGCGCGGCGGCAGCTCGGCCTGGCTCACGATGACCAGCTGGGGCATGAGCCGCGAGACGAAGCGCCGCACCGGCTGGCGCAGATCGGCGGGCGTGATGATGACGGTGGCGTGGCCGCCGGCCTGCAGCCGCTGGTGCGCCGACGTGAGCTGGGCCAGCAGGCCTTGGGCGGTGGCGAGGTCGGGCGCGAGCGCGGTCTCGGCCTCGTTGCGCAGCACGAACTGGCGCAGGAGATCCTCGGTCGGGCCGTCGAAGATGGCGGCGTAGAGCTTGTTGTCGGACGGGTCGGCCAGGCGCTGCACGATGGCCGGGCCGAGGCGGAGGCGCACCTGATCGACCAGGAAGCCGGTGGCCTTGCCATAGCGTGCGGCTTCGGAGAGCGCCTCGAGGATAGTCCGCAGATCGCGGATGGAGACCTTCTCGTCGAGCAGCGCGCGCAGCACCGCGAGCAGCTCCGAGTGGGAGATGACGCTCGGCAGGAGCTCTTCGACCACGCGCGGGCTCTTCTGGGCCACCACCTCGAGCAGCTTCTGCAGCTCGTCGCGCCCGAGCAGGCGGCCGGCGTTGGCGGCCAGCACCTCGGAGAGGTGGGTGACCATGACGGTCTCGGGCTCGACCACGGTGTAGCCGGCGAGCTCGGCGTTGGTGCGCTGGGTCGGGCGGATCCACAGCGCGGGCAGGCCGAAGGCGGCGTCGGTGGTGGGGATGCCGTCGAGCTTGCCGCGCGCGTCGCCCGGGTCCATGGCCATCAGGCGATCGACCATGAGCACGTGGCGCGCCGTCTCGACGTCGTGGATGAGCAGGCGGTACTCGCCGGGCATGAGCTCGAGGTTGTCGCGTACGTGCACGGCCGGGAGGATGATGCCGAGGTCGCGGGCGAGGTTCTTCCGGAGGCCGGTGATGCGGCGCACGGTGGTGCCGTCCTTGCCGACGAAGGGCACCAGCGCGTAGCCGACCTGGAGCTCGATGGGGTGGACGCCGACCAGCGCAGCGACGTCGTCCTCCTCGCGGCTCTTGGGCATGCCGGTCTCGGCCGGGAGGCCCGCGGCCTGACCGGCGGCCTTGTCGGCGGCGGCCGACTTCTTCTTGGCGCGCGAGGCGGCGACCAGCAGCAAGGACGCGAGGGTGAGGAGCGGCACGAGCGGCATGCCGGGCACGAGCAGGAGGGCGCCGAGGACGGCGGCGGAGCCGATGAGGACGGAGCGGCGACCGAGCGTCTGGCCGACGACCTCCTTGCCGAGGTCGGACTCCTCGGCCGAGCGGGTGATGACCATGCCCGAGGCGGTCGACACGAGCAGCGCCGGGATCTGGCTCACGAGGCCGTCGCCGATGGTGAGGACGGTGTAGACCTCGGCCGCTTCGCCGAACGGCATGCCGTGCTGCGCCACGCCGATGACGAGGCCGCCGAGGATGTTGATGGCGGTGATGACCAGGCCGGCGACGGCGTCGCCGCGGACGAACTTCGAGGCACCGTCCATGGCGCCGTGGAAGTCGGTCTCGCGCGCGAGCTCGGAGCGGCGGAGGCGGGCCTCGGCCTGGGTGATGAGGCCGGCGGCGAGGTCGGAGTCGACGCTCATCTGCTTGCCGGGGAGCGCGTCCAGGGCGAAGCGCGCGGCCACCTCGGCGATGCGCCCCGAGCCCTTGGTGATGACGATGAAGTTGATGAGCGTGAGGATGAGGAAGAGCACGATGCCGACGACGTAGTTGCCGCCGACCACGAAGTCGCCGAACGTCTTCACGATGTGGCCGGCGGCCTCCTTGCCCTCGGCGCCGTTCAAGAGCACGAGGCGCGTGGTCGAGACGTTCAGGCCCAGGCGGAAGAGCGTCGTGACCAGGAGCAGCGAGGGGAACACCGAGAAGTCGAGGGGCCGCTCGACCTGCAGCGACGTCAGCAGGATCAGCACCGAGACGGTGATGTTCGCCGTCAGCAGGAAGTCGAGCATGATGGTCGGCAGCGGCATGATCATCAGCGCCAGGACGCCGATCATGATGCCGGGCATGAGCAGCCCCGCCTTGCCCTTGGCGATGGCGGCCACGCTACGGGCTCCCGGCCGAGGCGATGGCGTGGCCGATCTCGCCGTAGAACGAGACCAGCTGCTCGAACATCCAGCTGCCGGCCAGCCACAGCACGAGGCCGGTCACGAACATCTTCGGGATGAAGACGAGCGTGACTTCATTGATCTGCGTCGCGGCCTGGAAGATCGAGATGAGGAAGCCGACCGCGAGACCTGCGAACAAGACCGGCGCGGCCATCATGAAGATGGTCGTGATGGTCTGGGTCAGGAGGTCGCCGATCTGGTCGGTCGTCATCCGGTGATGCTCCGCGCCAGGGAGCCGATGACCAGACTCCAGCCGTCGACGGCGACGAAGACGAGGAGCTTGAGCGGCAGCGAGATGGTCGCCGGCGGCAGCATCATCATGCCCATCGACATGAGGATCGAGCCCACCACGAGCTCGATCACCAGGAACGGCAGGAACAAGAGCGCGCCCATCTGGAAGGCGGTCTTGAGCTCGCTCAGGATGAACGCCGGCACGAGCGTGGTCGTGGCGACGTCCTTCGCCGTCTTCGGCGGCGGGCCGCCGGCGAGATCGACGAACATCATCAGATCGGCCTCGCGCGTGTGGCTCAGCATGAAGTCGCGGAGCGGCTCGACCGCCTTCTCGAGGGCGTCGCGGTCGCTGAGCTGGCCGGCCTCCCAGGGCTCGTAGGCGGCGGCGTAGATCTGGCTCGCCACCGGCGCCATGGTGAAGGCGGTGAGGAACATGGCCAGCGCGGTGAGGACGCGCGTCGGCGGCAGCTGCGCCACGCCGATGCCCTGCCGCACCAGCGCCAGCACGATGATGATGCGCGTGAACGACGTCATGGCCAGGAGGATGGCCGGGACGAAGGTCAGCGCGATGAGGATGAGCGCGACCTTGAGCGCGGGTGCGATCGACGAGTTGCCGTCGCCGCCGCCGATGTCGAGGCGGAGGAACGGCGCCGAGCCGGACGACGGCTGGCCGGCGGGCGCGGCCGGCGCGGTGGTGGCGGGCGACGACGGCATGCTCGGCGTCGGCACCAGCGGCGGCATCGGCTGGGCGAAGGCGGGCGCGCTCCCGAAGAGCATGGTCGCGGCGACGGCGACGGCGGACAGCGCGGCGAGCGCCTTCGGGAGGGTCGTCATGGCGTCAGGCCGTGGGCGTCGTGAAGCGCTCGAGGCGGGCGCGGAGCGCGTCGGCCTGGGGCGTCAGCATGCGCTCGGCGCGCGGGCCGGGGGCGGCGGACGGCGGGTTGGCCTGCGAGGGCGCGGCGGCGCGCGTGGCCGAGCCGTGCGAGGCGTGTGAGCCTGGGCCGTAGGAGCTCGGGCGCGACTGGCGCGGGGCGGCGGGGCCGGAGAGGTCGTTGGCGCCGAGCGAGCCGCCGGCCGCGGTCAGCTGATCGAGGAGGCGGCTGAAGGGCTCGGTCGAGGTGGTCGGGAGCGGCGGGCGGGGCGGGGCGGCGCGCATGGCGGCGACCGGCTCCTGCTCGGCGATGAGGTGGCTCAGCGGGTCGATCGGGTCCTGGCTCTCGAGCGCGGCGCGGGCCTCGGCCTCGTCGAGCGTCGGATCGCTGTCGTCGATGCTGGAGAGAAGCGAAAGCCCCTTGTCGGTCGCGCCGAGCACGAGCGTCTTCCCCGGCACGCGCACGAGCGCCACCGACCAGCGGCCGGCGACGCGCACCTGGCCGAGCACGGCCAGCTGGTTCGAGAGCTTGCTCGGGCGCTCCTTCTTCCGCTTCCAGAAGGCCAGGGCCACGACGCCGCCGATGAGGATGACGAGCATGATGCCGATGCGCTCGAAGCCGCCCGACGAGGCGGCGTGCGGCGGGGCGGCCGGGCCGGCGGCGTTGGCGGCGGCGCTGGTGCCGGGGGCGGGCGCGGCGGCGGGCTCGGCGTTGCGCGGGCTGTCGAGGAAGGTGATGCCCGAGGGGCGGGCCGGGGCGACGGGCGCGATGACCGGCGGCGGCTCGGCCGCGTGCGAGGTGCGGGACTCCTGCGCGACGATGGCGCCCGCGAGGATGCCGCAGGCGGCGACGGCCCACAGCGGCACCCCCAACCGAATCCGCCCGATGGCACTCATGAGCTCGCGCATCTTCTCTCCCGCGGCGCGCCCAGCTCGACGGAGCGCCCCGGGCGGAGGGCTGCAACGGCTGTGCCACGACGTGGCCGCGGACCGCATGGGGAGCGGGTCTGCGGGGCGTCAATCGGCTGGCGCTCGAGGCCTCGGCGAGCGTCAGGAGCGTGACGCCGCCGCCGGGCGTCGACGTTCGCGCGCGCGCGACGGGCCTTCGCACGGCCGGGTTTCGCAAAAGGAACCCGCACCGGAGCCGCCTCGCATGCGGTCGGTCACGCGGTCGCTCGCGCGCGGCGGGCCGTCGGCTTCCCGGTGGGCGAGCACCCTTCTAGGATGCGCCGGTCCGCTGGAGGTCCTTGGCCGATGCCCGGCCCGTCGATCGCCACGGCTGGAGTTCCGATGCTGCTGCGGTGGATCACGTTGGGGGCGGTGACCGTGAGCTCGGCGTGGATGGGCGCGGCGTGCGACGAGGCCAAGGCGCCGCCGTCGGCGCCGGCCGCGGGCGGCGGCGACTCGACCGCGACGAGCGCGCGGCTCGAGCTGCCGTTCGAGCTGCGCTTCGACCGCGAGGGCCGCTTCATCTCGAACGCGAACGTCAAGCCGGCGTACCGGGTGAACAAGACGTTCGAGGCGCTGAAGGGCGACCAGTACGACAACACGCGCGCCAAGCACCCCGAGTACTACGCCATCACCGAGCCGCCGGCGCGCACCGGCATCCGGCCGATGGTCGAGTGGGAGCCGATGCGCGCCATCGCCATGGCCTTCCCGGGCGACATGCTGAGCTCGACCAACGCGACCCAGACGGTCGTGCAGATCGCCAAGGTCGGCAGCGACTACGGCGAGGTGTGGATCGCCGTCGACGGCGCGCAGGCCGAGAACGGGCTGCGCACGCGCATGACGGCGGCGGGCATGTCGGCCGAGCAGCTGAGCGCCAAGGTGAAGTTCTTCCGGACCGATCTCGACTCGATCTGGTTCATCGACGCGGGCCCGCTGCCCATCGTCGACCCGTCCGACAACACCTACGCGTTCGCGGACTTCCGCTACTACCACGAGCGCGCGCTCGACGACGCGCTGCCGACCATCTACGCGCGCAACCTCCCCACCGCGTTCGGTCGGCCGAGCCCGGCGACCGTCTACAGGATGCCGCTGACGGTCGAGGGCGGGACCTTCCAGGCGACGACCGAGGGCGTGTGCGTCACCGGCTCGCGCGAGATCTGGAACCTGTCGTGCTACGCCGGCGCCTGTGACGACGCCATCCTGACGACGCCGCTCGCCGACCTGCAGACGAACCCGTACACGGTCGCGATGGAGGGGACGCTCCGGAGCTACACCGGGTGCAAGGACCTGGTCGTCACCAACTCGATCAGCGACGACGGCACCGGCCACATCGACATGTACCTCAAGATCCTGGCCGACGACCGCATCCTGGTGGGCCAGTACGACAGCGCCTCGACCAACGCCTACGAGCGCGAGAACGCGGTGCTCATGGACGACAACGTGGCCTTCCTGCAGGCGTACGTGCGGCCCAACGGCGAGCACTTCACGGTGCGCCGGCTGCCGATGCCCGGGCACCGCTCGGCGACCGGCACGGGCTCGGTGCCGTTCACGTACATCAACTCGACCATCTTCAACGGCGTGAACCTGTGGCCGGCCACGGTCTACGCCAACTGGACGGCGTCGCGCGATGCCGCGCAGGCGGTGTGGGACGAGGTGCTGCCCGACCACGAGAACGTCTGGATCGACGCGACCGAGCTGTCCTTCTACTCGGGCGCCATCCACTGCATCACGCGCACCATCCCCGACAAGACCGAGAGCGCGTGGGTGGCCGACGGCAGCTGCGACACGAGCGGCGGCAACTGCGTGGCGCCCGAGCACGGCTACGACGACGAGTGCCGGCCGGCCGGCCTGACCGAGGACATCTGCTGGGGCCCGGCCTGGCTGTGCGGCTGCAACGACTGCGAGTCGGGCTGCACCGGCGGCACCGCGGACGCGTGCAAGGGCGTCCCGTACGAGGGCTGCTGCGACTCGGGCGACGTCATGTACTGCGACGGCGGCCAGCTCTATCGCCAGACGTGCGGCAACACCGGCTGCGGCTGGAACCCGTTCGGCGGCTACTACGACTGCCAGCAGTCGGGCTCGGATCCGTCGGGCGATTTCCCCATCACCTGCGCCAGCTGCACCGCCGACTGCAGCGGCAAGCTGTGCGGCGACGACGGCTGCGGCGGCTCGTGCGGCAGCTGCGACGGCGGCGCGGCGTGCGTCGACGGCGAGTGCCGGAGCGACTGCGCGGTGTGCACGCCGGGCGAGATCGGCTGCGACGGGGACGTGGCCTGGCTGTGCAACGCCGGCCAGGGCGGCTGCAACACCAAGCAGACGGTGGACTGCGCCGGCCAGGGCAAGACCTGCTCGGCGGGCGACTGCGTGGTCGGCGCGGCCGACCCTGGGGCCGAGCCGAGCCCGGAGGTGGCGGCCGAGGCGAGCCCGGAGGTCGGGCCCGAGCCGTCGCCGGAGGTCGCGGTCGAGACCAGCGGCGCGGACGCGACGAGCGCCGGCGACGGCGCCGGGAGCGACGCGCTGGGCACGGACACGGGCGCGCGGGTGAGCACCGGGCACCAGAGCGACTGCGCCGCGGGCGGCGGCGACTCGGCGCTGGGCCTCGGGGCGGCGGGCCTGGCGCTCGGCTGGATGGCGATGCGGCGGCGGGGGCGACGGGCCGATCGGCTCGATTGCTCCCGCGGGCATGACTTCCCTGGCCAGCAGGGTTAGAGTCGCGCGATTGACGGACGCGGCTTGAGCCCTGGGGAGCGCGTCGTTACGCTCGGAAGCCGGTGAAGTGGTCCTTGCCAGAACGAAAGAGTCGACGCGTGCTGCTGCTCGCGTTGCTCTCGCTATTCGTGCACGTGCCGCTCTACGGCGCGTTCCGCTGGATGTCGGACGGGGTCGAGCCGTTCCCGCGGCCGAATCGCGACGGGCAGTGGATGATGATCCACACCTTCCCGACCAAGCCCGCGCCGCCCAAGGCCCCGCCGATCCCCGAGGACGCGCAGTTCGTGGAGACGCCGGCGCAGGAGCACCTGGTCGACGCCAAGCCGGTCGAGACGAAGTACCTGTCGGACAAGACGACGCGCACCGAGAAGGAGACGCGCTCGGCGGTGACGGCGCCGGCGACGCCCAAGCGCGGCTCGGCGACCCAGCCGCAGCACGTGCAGAAGCCGTCGCCGGTGCAGTCGCCGCTGGCCAAGAGCGAGCAGCCGACGACGTCGCCGCAGAAGTCGGACAAGGTCGAGCTGGCGTCGGGCGGGATGAACCTGCCGACGACCAAGAGCGGCGACAAGCCGCACTCGGTGATGGCCAAGAGCGGCGCGGGCGGGACGGGCACGGGGCTGTTGGTGCCGTCGACGTCGGAGGCGGCGGCGCAGGCGAACCTGCAGGCGCTCGACGCGGGCGACCTGACGTCGAACGACCACCTGCCGAGCCTCGACCGCGGGCGGCAGACGGTGCTGAACGCGAACCAGTACCGCTACGCCGACTTCTTCCTGCGCGTGAAGCAGCAGGTCGAGAAGCACTGGCGGCCTTCGGAGGCGTATCTGCGGCGCGACCCGACGGGGCAGGCCTACGGGGTGAAGGACCGCTACACGGTGCTGCGCGTGGAGCTCGACAAGAGCGGGCGCATCGCGAGCCTCACGACCACGCGGCAGTCGGGGCTCGACTTCATGGACGAGGAGGCCAAGCGCGCGTTCCGCGAGGCGCACCCGTTCCTGAACCCGCCGGCCGAGCTGGTCGACGACGACGGCAAGATCCGCTTCGAGTTCGGCTTCTACTTCGAGATCACCGGGGGTAAGTATCGCTTCCAGTGGCGTCGGCTGTGATCGACCCTGCGGGGTGATCGGCCGGGCGACGACGGTGGGAGGCGGACATGCGCGAGTCGGTGGCGGCGATCGGTCGGGTGCTCGGCGGGGTCGTGGGGATCGTCGGGGCGGTCGGGTTGGGGGCGGTCGTCACGCTGGGGGCGTGCGCGCCGGAGGTCGTGAAGCCGCCGCAGCCGGTCGCGTGCGAGGGCGCGATGTGCGGCAAGGTGGCTGTGCAGCTGGTGGCGTGGAACGACTTCCACGGGCAGCTCGAGCCGCCGACCGGCAAGAGCGGCGAGGTGCCGAGCGAGAACGGGCCGGTGCCGGCGGGCGGGGTCGAGTACCTCGCGACGTGGGTCGACACGCTGAAGCAGCGGAACCCGAACACGGTGGTGGTGGCGGCGGGCGACAACATCGGCGCTAGCCCGCTCATGTCGGCGGCGTTCCATGACGAGCCGACGATCGAGGCGCTGAATGCGGCCGGCCTGATGATCACCTCGGTCGGCAACCACGAGTTCGACGAGGGCATCGTCGAGCTCTCGCGCATGCAGGCCGGCGGGTGCCATCCGAGTGGGTGCTTCGGGGGCGACGGGTTCGAGGGGGCGAAGTTCGAGTACCTGGCGGCCAACGTGGTGCGGAACGACGACAAGAAGACGCTGTTCCCGCCGTACACGGTGCGGCGCTTCGGCAAGGTCGACGTGGCGTTCATCGGGCTCACGCTTGAGGGAACGCCGAACGTCGTGACGGCCAAGGGCGTCGAGGGCGTGTCGTTCCGGAACGAGGTCGAGACGGTCAACGAGATCGTGCCGCAGCTGCAGGCGCGAGGCATCCACGCCATCGTGGTGCTCATCCACGAGGGTGGGTTCCCGAAGGGGCGCTACGACGGCTGCGACGGCATCTCGGGCGCCATCGTCGATATTGCCAAAGGATTTGACAAAGACGTGGACGTGGTGGTGAGCGGGCACACTCACCAGGCCTATTTGTGCGACATCGGCGGCAAGTTGGTGACGTCGGCGGGGCACTACGGGCGGCTCCTGACCGACATCGATCTGGTGGTCGACGAGGCGACGGGCGACGTGGTGTCGAAGCAGGCGCACGCGGTCATCGTGACGCGGGATGTGCCGAAGGCGGCGGCGGAGACGGCGATCGTCGACCGCTACCGCGAGCTGGTGAAGGCGTATGCCGACGAGGTGGTGACGACGCTGCCGAAGGAGCTGACGCGGGCGCAGGACGCGGGCGGGCAGTCGACGCTGGGGATGGTGATCGCGGACGCGCAGTTGGCGGCGGAGTCGGATCCGTCGACGGGTGGGGCGGAGATTGCGCTGATGAACCCGGGCGGCATCCGCACGGACTTGCCGGCGGGGCCGGTGACGTTCGGGGCGCTGTTCGCGACGCAGCCGTTCGGGAACAACCTGGTGACGGTGACGCTCAGCGGGAAGGAGCTGGAGCAGGCGTTGGAGGAGCAGTTCGCGACGCGGACGGCGGCGGGGGTGACGCCGCGGGAGGAGCCGAAGATGCTGCAGGTGTCGGCGTCGCTGACGTACGTGTGGGACACGAAGAAGGCGGCGGGGGACCGGATCGACGCGAAGAGCGTGAGGGTCAACGGCAAGCCGTTGGACGCGAAGCGGTCGTACCGGGTGGTGATGAACGCGTTCCTGGCCGGGGGTGGCGATGGGTTCGCGACGCTCGGGACGGGGCGCGAGCGGAAGATCGGCGTCATCGATCTGGATGCGCTGGTGAGCTACCTGCGCACCCATCCGGGACTCACCGCGCCGAGCGGCGGTCGGGTGACGAAACACTGACGCCCGAGAGCCGCCAAGACCGACGGTCCTCGGTTGGGGGCGGCGGGTTGTCGTGGAATCGACCGTCAGAGCCGACGTCCGGGCGTGCCTCCGCGCTGACCTGCGGGGAGGCTCGAGCCTGGATTCGGTGTCGACGGGCGGCGGGTGCGGTCGTGGGCTGCTGTCAGCCAGGGGCCTCGGCGACCGACGCACGAAAGAGCACCCGCATGAGCCACGTGCCGAACGGGAACAACACCTCCCGGACACCCGCGACGAAGAGCTCCTTCGCCTCCGCATGCAGCCTCACGAAGCGCTTCCGCCCCGACACGTACGCGGCCAGGCGCGCTTCATCCGTCGCTGCCGCCACCCGCGCCCCCCGCTTGCGAGAATCAGACGGCGCCGTGGCTTCGGTCGTCCACGGCGCGGCCAGCACGCGCCGCACCCCCTCGAACTCCCGGCCGGCGGCCCGCACCTCCCGCCGCGCCAGCTCCTCCCGCTGCGCCACGAGCGCGGCCAGCTCCGCCCCGAACCGCGCTGCACCTCCGACACCCCATCCGGGCGGCGCGACGAGCTCCAGCGTCGCGACCTCCGGATACGTCCCGGCCTCGCTCTCCAGCGCCGCCGGTCGCGCGAAGCGCAGCGTCCGCCCCACCGCGTTCGGCGTCGTCCGGAACCCAGGCCAGTCGCGCCCGTGCTCCACGAGCCCCGCCGCGACCGGGTTGGCGAGCTGATACGCCGCCATCGACAGCGCCACCTGCGGGTCCAGCATCACCTGATAGTGCGGCTGGCGCTCGTCCCACACGGCTCCCTCGCGTCCCCGCATCGCGTTCACCACTCGCGCCATCGCCGCGTTGAGCTCGTTCATGAGCGTCGGTAGCCGGCCGGACCGGTCGACCACCAGCAAGTGGTAATGGTCCGACATCACCACGCCCGCCACCACCCCGATGTCCAAGCGCGTCGCGTAGAGCGCCAGCAGGTACCCGAACGCCGCTTCGACCCACGGGTCGGGCTTCAGCAGGAACTTCCGCGCCATGGTTCGGCGCGTCACCGACACTACTTCACCAGCGACGATCGGACGGGGCTTCGACATCTCGGTCTCCGCCTCTTCAAGTTCCCGCGACCGCCGAAATTGATCCGCCCTTTCTGCCGCGACCGCGTCGTTGGCCGACCCGATCCGACCGGCCATCACTCCTCCGCGATCACCCGGATCACCAACCGGCCCGGCCCATGCACCCCCGTCACGAGGATGCCCTCGATGTCGGCCGTCTTCGACGGTCCGGTGATCACCACCCGCGAACGCACCTCCGTCGCCCGCGCCAGGTAGTCCCCGAGCGTCGCCACGATCTGGCTCCGCCTCACGATGGCCACATGCGTCTCGGCCCACGCCGACGGCAGTCGCGGGCTCCCCTCGAGCACGATCGACCCCGACACCGCGATGGCGCACGCGACCTCCGTCACGGCGGTCACGGCCGACGCCCCCTCCGCGTCGGCCGTCGCGCCCTCCCGCGCGTCGACCACGACCACCTCCGCACCCGCCGCCCGAGCGGCCGCGACGAACGTCTCGAGCAGGCCTTCGCGCGCCACCACCTCCGGTCCGAACAGGCTCGGCACCGCCTCGAGCGGCGGCACCGGACAGCCGAGCAGCGCCGTCCGCACGCGCGCGATGAGCTCGTCCACCTTCACTTGGAGCGCCCCTGCGAGCGCCGCCACAGCACGCGGAACGGCGCCTCGGCGGCCCGCGGCGCGGCGCGCTCGCCCGCCACGTGCCAGCCGAGATCGAGCCGCAGCTTGCGCTGCAGCCACCCCGCCGCCCGCCAGCGCCAGCGCCCGCCGGCCGCGAACCCGAACGCGCGCAGGAACCCGCTTCGCCGCGGCCGACGGGCCCGGAGCCGGACGAGCAGCTCGGGCAGATCGATGTCCACCGGGCACGCCACCTTGCACGCGCCGCACAGCGTCGACGCGAACGGCAGGTCGGGGCTGGCGTCGAGCCCGCGCAAGAGCGGCGTCAACACCGCGCCGATCGGACCCGGGTACACGCTGCCGTACGCGTGCCCGCCGATCATCCGATACACCGGGCAGGTGTTGAGGCACGCGCCGCAGCGGATGCAGCGCAGCGCCTCGCGGAACGCCGGGTCGGCCAAGACGCGACTGCGCCCGTTGTCGAGCAGCACCACGTGCACCTCGTCCGGGCCGTCCGGCTCGCCCGCGCTGCGCGGCCCGCCGCAGAACGTCGTGTAGACGGTCAGCGGCTGCCCGGTCGACGAGCGCGCCAGGAGCTCGAGGAAGAGCCCGAGGTGCGCCCGCGTCGGCACCAGCTTCTCGATGCCGACCAGCGCCACGTGCACACGCGGCGCGTTGGCGCTCAGCCGGCCGTTGCCCTCGTTGGTGCACAGCACCAGCTCGCCGCTCTCGGCGACCAGGAAGTTCCCGCCCGTGATGCCCATGTCGGCGGTCTCGAACCAGCGCCGGAGGTGCGCGCGCGCGGCCTTGGTGATGGCTGCCGGATCGCCGTCGGTCGCGACCCCCAGCCGGCTCGCGAAGGCGCGGCCCGCCGCATGCCGGTCCTTGTGGATCATCGGCGTCACGATGTGGCTCGGCGCGTCGTCGTCGAGCTGCAGCACGAGCTCGCCGAGGTCGGTCTCGATGGTCTCGATGCCGGCGTCGAGCAGCGCGTCGAGGAGCGCTACCTCCTCGGTGACCATGCTCTTCGCCTTCACGACGCGCTTCACCCCGTGCCGCGCCGCCAGCTCGAGCACGATCGCGCGCGCCTCGGCTGCGTCGGAAGCCGCGTGCACGCGGATGCCGCGCGCGCTCGCCGCCGCGACGAACGTCGCCAGCTGCCGATCGAGCGTCGCCAGCGTGTGGTCCTTGATGCGCCCCGCCAGCGCCCGCAGCCGATGCACCTCGGCCCCGAACGCGCGCTCGAGCGCCGCCTCGCGCGCCGCGTCCTTCAGGAGCGTCGTCGCCGGCACGAAGCGTCGGATGCCCGCATCGCCGAGCGCCGCGGCGATGCGGGGCGCCATGCGGTAGGGCTCGGCCGGGAACAGGAGCTCGTGGGGCCGCTTGCGCGTCACGCGCCGGTCCTCGAGAGCTTCGGTGGCCGTGGCATGAGCTGGCAACCCTCGGCCAGGATCTCGGCCACGTGCTTGAGCTCGACGCTGCGACCGGCCAGCGTCCCGAGGTGCAGTCGACAGCCGCCGTCGCTCGCGACCAGCGTCGTCACGCCGGCCTCGTCGGCCGACGCGAGCTTGTCCTTGCCGAGCGCCACCGACACCGTCGGGAACGCCGTCGCGAACGTCCCGCCGAAGCCGCAGCACTGGCCTCGCGCGGCAGCGGCACCAGCTCGAGGTCGGCCACGCGCGCGAGCAGCGCCAGCGTCGGGTCCGCCCCGCCGCCGTCGCGCGCCGCCGCCGCGAGCCCCCTCCCGTGACAGCTCGGGTGCACCGCCACGCGCCCGGCCCAGCGGCACTCGCGCTCGGCCGGATCGAAGCCGTGTCGCACCAGGAACTCGGCCAGCTCGAAGGTCTTCGCCGCCAGCTCGGGCGGGCCGTGCAGGCGCACGTGCGCCGCGCACGAGGCCGACGGCGTCACGACCGCGTCGTTCGCCGCGAACACCTTGGCCATGCGCCGCGCGAGCCGGTCGCCGTCGCGCACGAGGCCGGCGTTTCTCAGCGCCTGGCCGCAGCAGGTCTGGCCGGCCGGCAGCTCGAGCGGCGCCATGCCGGCGGCCTCGATGAGGCGCGCGCTGCACCCGGCGACGCGCGTGTCGAAGGCGTCGGTGAGGCACGGCACGAACAGCGCGACGCGCTGCGGCGCGCGCGCGGCGCGGGTGTCACGCGGTCAGCGAACTCGGCTGTTCCGTTCGGCACCTCGCCGCATTACCATGCCGCGGCTCGCGCGGACGAGAGCCAACACGTCGCCGAGCCGACGAGGGGGAGAGACATGCGCGTACGGGACTTGTGTGGGTTCGCCTTGATCGGCCTCGGGTCCGCGTCGCTCGTCGCCTGCGACGACGGCGGTGGGGCCTCCTCCTTGGAGCAGGACGCCCAGCCGTTCGCGCCCGACGCGACCGCCGCGTCCGACACCGCCCAGGCGGGCCCTGACGCGACCGCCACCCCCGACAGCACCGTGGCCACCTCGGACCCTGACGCCACCGCCGCCACCGACGCCGCCGCGGACTCGAGCGTCGCGGCCGACACCGCCGTCGCGGCCGACACCGGCGGGACCTCGCCGAACCCGCTCGGCCCGCGCCTCACCTTCTCGACCGAGACCATCACGGTGACGCCGGGCCAGGAGCGCCAGGTCTGCAAGACCGTCAACATCCCCGGCGACAAGGCCGTCGACATCGTGCGCATCGAGTCGCGCATGCACGGGAAGTCCCACCACTTCAACCTGTACAAGGTCATCGACAGCACCAAGCTCACGCCGGTCACGCCCGCCGAGGCGCAGACCCACGACTGCTCGCCGGCCAGCGAGCAGCTCTCGGGCGACGCCGCCTACATCTACGGCTCGGCCACGCCCGACCGCGTGATGGAGACGCCGACCGGCGTCGCCTTCCACCTCGAGCCCGGCCAGCGCCTCATCCTCGAGTACCACGGCCTCAACTACACCACCGAGGACATCCAGGGCGACGTCGAGGTCGACCTCGTCACGGCCGCCCCCGAGGCGGTGATCGAGCACTACGCCGACATCATGTGGATGGCTGACTGGGGCTTCGTCCTGCCGCAGGGACAGGAGACCTCCGACACCGCGCAGTGCAAGGTGCCCTACGACGTCGAGGTGTTCATGCTCATGAGCCACTATCACGAGCTCGGCACCCACTTCGAGATCGACAGCCTCAAGTCGGGCCAGGCCGACAAGGTCTACGAGAGCGAGGACTGGGCGCACCCGATCGTGCAGATGTTCGACCCGCCGCTCGAGATGAAGAAGGGCGACTCCTTCAAGTGGACCTGCACCTGGTTCAACTGGCGCGACCACGACGTCTATCCGAACAAGCAGTCGACCGACGAGATGTGCATGATGTTCGCCGGGGCCTATCCGAAGAACGCGATGTCGGAAGACCCGGTGCAGTGCAACGTCCTGTTTTGATCGGCCCCCCGCGCGGGGTCGTGACCTCACTCCAAGGCGCGGTTCGTGAGACCCACGCATCGCCCGATGCGTGGGGGACCGATCAGATCGCCGCGGTGAGCGCGAGCAGCGCCTCCGACCACGCTTCGGGCGGCGTCGTGCGCGGCGGGTAATCGACAAGGAACTTGTCCATGCGCGCCGTGGGCGACGGGTCGCCGGCGAGCCGCGCCGCGGCCACCGCGAGCAGCTCCGGCTCGCCGAGGCGCAGCGTCTCGAGGCTCGACGCGTCGGGCGGGGTCGCCGTGGCGCGCCAGATCCCGAGCCAGCTCTCGAGCGCCAGCAGCCTCTCGCCGTCGCCGCGCGATGCGTCCTGCGCCAGCGCGAGCAGCGGCTCGTGCACCGCGTAGGCCGCGGTCGGGTTCTCGCGCAGCGCCGGCACCAGCCGATCGAGCACGCGCGTCGCCGCCGCCACCAGCTCCTCGGGCGGCTCCTCGGCCTCGAGCGCCTGCGCCACCACCGTCCACAGGCGCGGCGGCGCGTCCTCGGCCTTGCGCATGAGCGCCGCCAGGATGTTGGCCGCCGGCTCCTGACGCCCGGCCGCGAGCAGGTCGCTGGCGACGCCGAGGCGCGCCTCCGGGTGATGCGGATCGTCGCCGGCCGCGACCTCGGGCGGCGCCATGACCGGCGGCTGGGCGAGCCCCGCCCCGGCCAGCCGCAGCGCTATGAGCTCGCGCTCGAGGCCGGCCGGGAGCAGCGCGTGGAAGGCCAGCGCGCGCGCGCGCAGGGCAGGGTCCTTGGCGATGGCGAGCTCGTCGTCGGGCACCGGCTTGCCGAGGCGCGCGAGCAACGCCGCGTCACCGATCACGTCGCGGAAGCGCAGCGCGTGCACCACCGCGTCCGGCGCGTCCTCGGCCAGCCACGCCGCCGCGGCGCGCGGCCGATCGCCCAGCGCCTCGAGCAGCGTCGCGTCGCGCGCCGACGCGTCGCGCAGGCGCCGCGCCCAGTCGCCGTGCGGCGCCGCCGGCGCCTCGGGAGCGGGCAGGGGGAAGCGCCACGGGCGCGCGACGTCGTCCATCAGCAGGCGCTGTCGCGCCGCCAGCACCGCCTCGAGATCGCCGGGCCAGCCGTGGACCGCCAGCGCGCGCGTGACGAGCTCGGTCCCGAGCGCCCAGTCGCCGGTCTTGTCGGCCGCCTCGGCCTCGGCCAGGAACGGCGCGGGTCCGGCCTGGGTCAACCAGTCGAAGGCGCGGTCGTGCTCGCGCGCCAGCGCCGGTCGCCGCATGAGCGCCAGCGTGACGTTGGCGAGACCGGTCCCGTCGGCGACGGGCACGATCCAGTCGAGGCCGAAGGCGCCGCGCGACTCCGACAGCACCGCCGCGGCCGCCCGCCGCAGGCCCTCGGCCAGCGCTCCCGACGCCGCGTGGGCGCGGAGCGGCGCGAGCCGCGTGCCCCAGTCGCCGCGCGCCAGGCGGAAGCGCGCCAGCGCCACGCGCCCGAGATCGGCGCCACGCTTCTCGAGGCGCGCGATGAGCTCGCCGGCGCGCGCCTCCTCGCCCGGCACCGTCGCCAGGAGCTCGAAGGTCGCCCACGCCAGCGCCGGGTCCTGCGTCGGGTCGGGCAGGGCGACCAGGTCGCGCGCCCGCTCGGCGCGGTCCTCGGCGCTCCAGCGGCGGAAGACGCGCGCCGCGTCCGCCACCGGCAGCTCGCGCCGCGGCGGCGGCACGAAGCCGCGCCCGGCCAGCCGCACGAAGGCGGCGATGAGCGCCGCGTCCTCCGGGAAGCTGGCGATGAGGCGACGACCGAAGTGCGCGAGCCGCGCGGCCGCGACGGGAGGCTCGAGCTCGCCGCGCTCGAGCGCGTCGCGCAGCGCATCGGCCCGGTCGGCGAGGCGCTCGACCGGCAGCCGGTCAGCGCTCGGACCGCTCAGGGCTTTTTTTTTTCCGCCAGCTCCACCTGGAGCTCGCGCGCGCCGATGCGGATCGTCGCGGGCACCCCGCGCAAGACCAGCGACAGCGGCACCTGCACCTGGAGGAAGCTCGCGCCGGCCAGCCCGAAGCCGAGATCCTCGGCGAAGAGGCCGCCGCCAGCCGCCTCGACGAGGGCCGTCGCGACCGCTCCCGGAGCGGGTGCGGTGCCCCCGTCGCTCCACGTCACGAGCAGCGAGCGCGCCTCGTCGAGCTCGGGCTCGTCGTCGACGCGGCGCAGGACGAAGAGCGCCGGCTTGCCACCCTCGTGGCTCGCCAGGTGTCGCGGCGTGGCGATGCCGACCGCCCGGTGGCGCGCGATCTCGACGCTCACCGCGCCGCGCCGATCGGGCTCCATCTGGCCCACGTCCTCGGCCGGCACGCCGGCGCCGAGCGCCAGCGCGCGCAGCACGCGACCCGGCACCAGCAGGCCCGCGCCCGGCCCGCCGGCCTCGATCTGGAAGGTGTCGAAGGCGCTCATTCTGCGGCCTCCGTCGTGGCGTCGGCGGCCTCGGCGGTCGCGTCGCTCGCCGACTCCGCCGCCGCGTCGGCCGCCTCGGGCTCGGGCGTCGCGCCCGCCGGCGCGTCGGGATCGGCCCCGAGCATCTTGCCGCTGACGACGTAGCCGTCGCCGTCCTTGGCCACCACGCCCCACAGGCGCTTGCCGCGCCCGCCGAGCTGCTGCGGCGTCATGCCTTCGGGCAGCTGCTCGACCGTCGCGCGCGGCCGCAGCCGGAACTCGGTGCCGCCCTTGTCGAGGAGGCGCGCCGTCACGCGCTGCTTCTTCCCGTCCCAGGCGACCTTCAGCGGCAGCGGTCGACCCGAGCCGATGCCGAAGGACGCCTCCTCGGTGGCGAGGCGCTTCTCGAGGTCGTCGGCGCCGAGCGCGAACTTCACCGCGCGCGCGTCGGCCACCCAGTAGATGCGGTAGTTGTCCTTGTCCTTCTCGAAGGTCGCGTCCTGCCCGCGCACCGGCGCCGTGAGCTTGTCGCCCTTCTTCAGGTCGGCCGGGCCGATGCCCTGCGGCAGGTCCTCCGGCCGCAGCATCACGCGCAGGTGGCGGTGCTCGTAGAACTCGGGGGCCGGCCGCTCCGCGACCTCGGCCAGCGCGTACGACGGGCTCGTGTAGGCGACCTTGAGCTCGAAGCTCTTCTCGGTGCCGATGCCCAGCTGGTGCTCGAAGGCGAGCAGCGACTGGAGCCGCGCGTCGCGATAGCGCGAGTCGCTCCGCAGCTTCTGGCGCAGGCTCTGCGCCTCGGCCGCGTGCGGTCCGCGCTCCGAGAGGAGCGGCTTCAGCGCGTCGTCGGCCTCGTCGAGGTCCTGGCCGCGCTCGAGCAGCGCCCGCGCGAGGTGGAGCCGCGTCTCGGCCGGCGCCGACTTCTTCTGCACCGCGCGCCGCCCGAGGTCGATGAGCGCGTCGGTGTCCTTGGCCCGCTCGGCCGCGGCCAGGGCCTTCCGCCAGACGAACTCCTTGCCCTCGAGCTCCTTGGCCGACACGAGCCGCTTGGCGAAGACGACCACGCGCTCGGCGCCGAACGTATGATCGATGAGCGCCATGAGGCCGTCGATGTCCTCGGCCGAGAGCCGCCCGAGCGACGCGTATGGCGCGGCCTGCACCACCAGATCGAGGACGGTCGCCTCGAACGGAGCGGGCAGCCGCTGCCGGACGTTCCGGAGCAGGCGATCGAAGAGCGCGCGCGCCGCGTGCTGATCCTTCGGATCGCGCACGAGCGCCTTCTCGCTGAGCGACACCAGCGCGGCCTCGTCGCCGAGCGCCTCGTAGACGAGCGCCATGGCCTCTTCCCAGCCATGGCCGCCACCGCCGGCCGCCTCGCCGCCGATGAGCTCCTTCACCTTCTTGGCGGTGTCCTTGTCGAGCGCACCGGCGCGCGCCACCGATCGAAGCAGCTTGGTCGTGCGCCGTGGCTCGAGCGCGCGCTCGCGCGCGTCGCTGGTGATGAGCGCCAGCGCGTCCTTGGCCACATCGCTCGGCGCCGCGTCCTTGCCGCGCAGCTGGAGCACCTGGCCGACGATCTCGCGCTGGGCCTCGGACGGGCCGAAGCGCGTCTCGTGATCGGCCAGGAGCGCCCGCGCCATCGACAGCGCCGTGGCGCGGTCGTGACCCTCGGTCGCGCGCGCCGCCAGCACCGTCAGGCGGATGCGATCGAGCGCCAGGTCGGGGTGCTCGGGCAGCCGCCGCGACAGCCGCTCGACGGCGTCGCGCACGGCCGGCGCTAGATCGGTCGCGGCCTTCTCCATGGCCTTGCTGTTCGAGTGCGCCGCGTGCACGACGAGGCGCGTCGCGGCCTGCACGAGGCGCGGTCCGGCCTGCGGCCGCGACAGCGACGCCGTCACCGCCGCGAGGTCCTCGGCCAGGCGGCCGTCGTCGCTGCCGAGGCTCGCGCCGAGCGCCAGCGCCAAGGCCGCGGCCAGATCGTCGGGGTCGTTCGAGAGCGCCTCGAGCAGCCGCCGGCGCACGCCGAGGAACAGCGTCTCGGCCGGCTGGCGCAGCGCCGGGTCGGCCCCGTGCACGCCGCCCAGGCTCTCGGCCACGAGCACTGCCAGATCGTGATCGGCCCAGCCGGACGCGATGGGGTTCTTGCCGCGCTCGCCGAGCGCCTGGTCGTAGAGGGCACGAGCCGTCTCGGCGAGACGGCGGAGGCGATCGCCAGCGAGGCCCGCGGGCAGCTCGTGGGCGAAGCGCTCGAGGGCTTCACGGGTCGCGAGGACGTTCATGATTGGAGGTACTGCTCCAAGAAAGCTTTGGTGCGCGCCCAGGCGTCCGCCGCGTGCTGCGGATGGAACACCTCGGGCCGGGTATCATTGAAGAACGCGTGGTGCGCGTCGAGGTAGCGATGCACCTCGAGGCGCTTCTTGTTGGCCTGGAATGCGCCCGCGAGCTGCATCATGGCGCCGACCCCGACCGACTCGTCGTGCTCGGCGAAGAAGGCCAGGACCGGCCCCGAGACCTTGGCGAAGTCGACGTGGACCTTCGGGTGGATGCCGTAGAAGTCGACGGTCGCCCCGATCTGGGGGTTCTCGGCGGCCGCGAGGAGCGCCAGCTGGCCGCCCATGCAGAAGCCGACGCAGCCCACCTTGGGGTGCGGCGTGCCGGCCCCGCGCGTGGGCGGGCTCGTAGGGACGGTCAGCAGCGCCTCGACGGCTCCGCGCAGCGCGAGCTCCGTCTGGTGGATGTCGAGCGCCATCATCATACGACCGGCGTCGTCGGGCTTGGTGGTCGCGCGCCCGGCGTAGAGGTCGGGCGCCAGCGCGTGGAAGCCGGCCGCGGCAAAGCGCTCGCACAGGTCCTTCACGTGATCGACCAGGCCCCACCACTCCTGGATGACGATGACGCCCGGAGCCGCGACCGTGCCTTCGGCCAGGGCGAGGTAGCCCTGGAACTCCTGGCCGTTCGCGTGGAACGTGATGATTCGACCCATGGTATCCTCCGAGCGGTCGATGCCGGGCGCACTGCGGGCGGGGCCGTGATAGGGACCGGCCCGCGGTTTGTCAATGCGTCCGGCCTTGCCGACCCGCTTTGGTCGCTGACGCCCAAAGGTCCCGAGGTGCCCTTGCGGCTCGGGGCTCCCTTTCGGTAACGTAGCGGCCGGTCGGCCCATGGACCGTTCACCGCGCCGCCGTCGTGACGAAACGGCGACGCTCCGCGCCTCAGCGCACTTCACCCGCCAGGGCAGCCTGGCCACGCCAGGACATCCTGGCGGATCGTCACCGGGGGTTATCGACATGGGGATGCGAGCAAAGACCAGCGCTCTCACGTTGCTGGGGCTCCTGTGTACGGCGACGGCGACGCACGCTGCGACCATCACCGTGAACACCGTCGGGCCGAGCCCGACCGACCCGTTGAACACCACGGACTGCACCCTCGAGGATGCCGTCCTCGCGGCCAACGACGACGCGCCCAAGCATGGCTGCGTCGCCGGTTCGGGCGCCGACATCATCGTCTTCGATGTCGCGCCGACCGTCGAGGTGCCCATCTACGGGACGCTCTCCGTCACGGATGACGTCACCATCCAGGGCCCGGTCGGCGGCATCGCCATCACCGGCGACGACACCTTCGGCCTGCTCGCGACCGATGACCTCGCCGTGGTCGCGGTCACCGACGTCACGTTCAGCGGCGGCCGCGCGCAGGACGGCGGCGCGATCACCATCCCGGGGCTCCAGTCGGTGACGCTCACGCGCGTCACGCTCGAGAACAACACCGCCGCCGGCGCCGGCTCGGCCGCGCAGGGCGGCGCCATCTGGGTCGGCACCGCCGACGGCGAGCTCGTCGTCACCGACTCGGTCTTCAGCGGCAACGTCGCCGGCGACGGCGTCGACTCGCACCTCGGCCAGGGCGGCGCGGTCTTCTGCAACGGTACCTGCGACTTCGTCGCCACGACCTTCATCGACAACCGCGCGCTGGGCGGCGGCGGTACGACCCCGGGCTCGGCCACCGGCGGCGCGCTGCTCGTGGGCGGCATCGGCCAGGCCACGGCCGAGCGCTGCACCTTCTACTCGAACGAGGCCTCCTTCGACGCCGCGTCCCCCGGCGCTGCCGAGGGCGGCGCCGTCTCGGTCTCGGGCACGCTGCTCGTCGACGCCACGACCTTCGCCAACAACGTCGCGAGCGGCGCCTCGGCCAGCGGTCCGAGCATCGCGCAGGCGGTGGGCACGCTGTCGGTCGACCGCTCCATCCTGGTCGGCGGCCTCGCCAACGGCGCGGCCCAGGAGTGCGCGCTGGCGTCCGGCACCAGCAACGGCCAGCTGCTCGTGCCGACCGGCATGACGGCGCAGTGCAAGGGCGACGGCTCGACGGTCGAGACCAGCGCTCCGGTCTTCGCCGGCGCGCCCGGCGATCACGGCGGCAGCCACGTGCCGACGCTCCAGCTCGCCAAGGCCTCGGCCGCCCTCGATCGCTACAGCGGCGCGGCCTGCACCGGCGTCGACCAGCGCGGCGTCGCGCGCCCGCAGGGCGCCTCGTGCGACCTCGGCTCGTTCGAGCTCGAGTACACGAACCTCGTCGTGGCTCAGACCCCGCCGGCCTCGCTCTACGTCCCCGGCACCGGCGGCGCGACCACGCTCACCATCCCGACCAGCGTCACCAACAGCGGCGCCTTCGCCACGCCGAGCGTGACGCTCACCTGCGATGGCGCCGGCGCCGTCGCCTTCACCTCGGGCACGTCGGGCTTCGCCGCCTGCACCGTGTCGAGCGGCAACGCCAGCTGCAACCTCGGCACCGTGCCGGCCGCCGGCTCGATCAGCGGCAACCTCGTCTACAGCGTGCCGGCCGGGACCACCGCCGCCGCCTCGGTCGTCTGCACCGTCGCCAGCGCCAGCTTCCCCGACTCGGCGCCGGCCAACGACACCTCGACGGCCAACGTGCCCATCAACTACTGCGGCGACAACACGCGCACGAACCCGCCCGAGACCTGCGACGACACCGGCCCGCGCTGCGTCGCCGACTGCTCCGGCTGCGCCACCGGCTACATCAACCCGACCAGCAACTGCAACGCCTGCGGCTCGGGCTTCGCCGGCACGACCTGCGTCGCCTGCGCCGGCGGCGCGGCGACCCCGTGCAGCGGCCACGGCACCTGCGCCGGCAACGGCGACATCAACTACTCGGCCGGCGACGCCGGCTCGTGCGCGTGCACCTCGAACGCCACCAACTCCTTCACCGGCGCCACCTGCAACGCCTGCTCGACCGGCTTCGCCGGCCCGGCCTGCCTCACCTGCCCGAAGGTCTCGGGCAACGTCTGCAACAACCACGGCACCTGCGCCGGCAACGGCAACATCGCCTACAACAACGCCGACAAGGCCACCTGCACGACCTGCGATCTGGGCTGGGCCAACGGCCCGGCGAGCGCTTGCGACGTGTGCGCCACCGGCTTCACCGGCCCCACCTGCAGCCAGTGCGCGGCCGGCTTCTACGGCCCCAACTGCCTGCCGTGCCCGAGCGCGTCGGGTCAGGTCTGCGGCGGTCACGGCACCTGCGTCGGCAGCGGCAACATCAACACCGTACCCAACGGCGGCACCTGCTCGTGTGATGCGCAGTACTCGGGCACCGCCTGCACCGCGCTCTGCGGTGACGGCACCACCCAGCCGAGCGAGGCCTGCGACCCCGGCACGGCCGGCGAGTCGCCGACCTGCAACTCGGACTGCACGCTGTCGTCGTGCGGCGACGGCAAGCTCGACGTGGCGGCCAACGAAGAGTGCGACCGCGGCAGCGCCGCAGCGGCCGGCTGCGCCACCCAGTGCAAGCTCTCGCCGGGCTACACCTGCGCCGTCGCCGGCGTGGCCTGCACCGAGAGCTGCGGCACGCTCTACGACTTCCACACCGCGAGGAGCGGCTTCCGCGCCGACAACCCGCTGCTCGTGGGCGCCTGGGCCTACGGCACGACGTCGGCCACCTTCCCCGGCCCGGGCTGGGAGACGGCGCTGAACGCGACGGTCCCGACGACGCCCTTCAAGACGCTCCTCAAGCGCCGCGTCGCCATCGCCCCGACCAGCACGGCGCGCGACACGCACGTCATCGTCCACTACAAGCTCGACGGCGCTGGCGACTGCCTCCGCCTCTACGTGTCGGACTCGGCGACGCCGGCCACCGCCACCGCGCTGGCCCAGAACTGCGGCACCGGCTCGGCCGGCGGCGACGTCTTCGACGTCGTCGCGCCGAAGGACACCTCCGATCACACCTACTGGCTCGTGCTCGAGTACGAGGCGCTCACCAACGCCGCCAGCCGCCGCGGCGCGTTCATCCAGTCGGTGGACGTCTTCTCCGACGCCGACGTCGACGGCAACCGCGACTTCGCCACGCTGGCCTGCGGCGACAGCTGCGTCGACACCGACCACGACAACTTCGGCGACATCGTGACGACGCGCGCGGCGAGCTTCGGCGCGCCGACCTGCAGCCAGAGCGCCACCGACTGCAACGACACCAACGCCGCGGCCCACCCGGGCGTCACCGAGACCTGCAACGACCTCGTCGACAACGACTGCAACGGTATCGCCAACCCGGCCGACGACCCGTACTGCGTCGAGGACTGCGGCGACTTCATCGACGACGCGCCGCCGGCCAACACCGCCGCCCTCGTCGACTGCAAGGACCCGGTCTGCGACCGCACGCTCTTGTCGCCGCCGGTGCAGGACAAGGACCCGATGTGCTCGGTGCCGTGCGCGTTGACCTGGTCCTTCGATCAGAAGTCGGCGTCGTACGCCGTGCCGGCCGGCGAGACGCCCGTCATCTTCGCCCACGACGGTACGCTCGGCCGCTGGACGACGAACCTCAACCACGCGAGCTCGATCCGCCAGACCGGCCACATCCAGCTCAAGGTGCCCTTCGGCGACAAGTCGAAGGTCGGCCCGGCGCCGACCCTGGCCGTCACCTTCAGCATGGCGCCCGACAAGACGAACGGCTCGAAGCTCGACCTCTTCGGCGTGTGCATCGGCGACGGCGCCGGCGCCGCCCCGAGCTGCAACGCCCAGACCGCGGCTTGCGCCGCGGCCAACCCGACGACGCCCTGCCTCATGGTCATCCAGCAGGACACGACCGCGCTGACGACCAAGAACGTCAACCTCACCGGCTTCATCGGCAAGGCCAACCTCTGGTTCGTCTTCGTCTACGACACCATCGAGACGGCCGTCCTGCCGGGCGCCGCCACCGGCGTCGTTCTCGAGCAGGTGCGCCTCGGCTCGGACGCCGACGGCGACGGCCTCTTCGAGGGCCAGGACCGCAACACCGTCGACAACCCGGCCACCCCCGGCCTCGACGAGAGCCGCACCATCTGCGACCCGTGCTGGGACACCGACTTCGACTTCTTCGGCGACGCGCTCTCGCCCGACGCGCGCCAGTGCACCGGCAACCTCGACCGCCCGAACGACCCGCTGGTCGACTGCGACGACACCCACGCCAACGTGCGCCCGGGCTTCAACGAGGCCGGCAACTGCAGCGACGGCCTCGACAACGACTGCGACGGGCTCACCGACGGCGCCGACTTCGCCTCCTGCGGCACCGAGGACTGCGCCAACGGCACCGACGACAACGGCGACGGCAAGGCCGACTGCCAGGACCTCGCCTGCGCCACCAACCCCGCATGCGCGCAGTGCTCCATCGGCTACACCTTCGATCTCGCCGTCGGCGGCGGCACCAACGGCTGGGATCCGACCGGCCGCATCGGCACGCTCGAGGCCAAGTGCCACAACGAAAGCAACTTGACCAAGCCGTGCCCGTTCGAGGTCGGCCACAGCACGAACCTCAACGCCACCGGCTGGGCCGTGAACCTCGACTCGACCGTCGGCGCGCTGGGCGACGGCCGCATCCGCGGCTGGCTCACGCGCACCATCGACGTGCCCATCGGCATGCCGTCGCCGGCCCTCGACGTGAGCTACGTCTTCCAGGGTGACGGCACGAACCACACCTGGGGCGTGTGCTTCGACCTGGCCTCGCCGTCGTCCTGCAACCCGGCCCAGCCCGGCAACATCGCCTTCTCGAGCAAGAAGTCGACGCCGGCCGTGACGCCGGGCGGCGCCTGGACGGCCCCGGTCAACGGCGTCATCCAGCGCACCGACAACGGCGTCGATCGCGTGGTCATCCCGCTGTCGCGCACCGGCACCCACACCGTCACGGTGTTCTTCGACACCACCAACGCCGTCACCGCCGCGACCAACAACGTGACGGGCCTCTTCGTCGACAAGATCAGCTTCCGCTCCGACATCGACCTCGACGAGAAGGGCGAGAACTCGCCCGCCTCCTGCGACAAGTGCATCGACGCCGACAAGGACGGCTTCGGCGCGGCCGTCATCTTCGGCCTGCTCGACACCTGCGACGCCGACTCGACCGGCCTCGACGAGACCACCGCCGACTGCGACGACAACGACGCCAGCTCGAAGCCGTCGGCGGCGTCGGAGTTCTCGCTCAACGCGTGCTACCGCGCCGGCGACTCCCCGCTCGACAAGGACAACAACTGCGACGGCAAGCTCGACAGCCAGGACCCGGCCTGCGCCAAGTGCGGCAACGGCTTCATCGACGTCAACGAGACCTGCGACGACGGCCAGACCACGCCCACCGACGGCGACGGCTGCGACCACAACTGCCAGGTCGAGACCTCGAAGCTCTACGTCGACGAGATCCACCTGCCCATCATCTTCGGCACCTCGGCCGAGCAGTGGATCGAGCTCTACAACGGCACCAGCGCCGACTTCCACCTCGACAGCCTCGAGCTCGGCGTGGTCATCGGCGACCGCTGCCCGACCAACCCCGACGGCACCGTGAAAGATGCTTTCCCGTTCGACGACACGGCCGAGAAGCTGGTGGGCGGCGTGCCGACCGCCGACAACTCCATCCGCTGCCACGCGCTCGGGCTCACCGGCTCGGACCCGGCCTGCCGCGTCAACACCTCGTCGACGCTGCACGGCCACGACTACTTCGTCATCAACTTCGGCGACACCAACCTGGCGTCCTTCAGCGACCCGTCGAACATCGACCTGTCGTGCGCGACACCCATCGCCATGGCCTCGGGCGGCGACATCGTCCAGATCCTGCTGAAGACCGGCACCAACTGGGAGGTCACCGACAAGGTCGACTTCCGCACGCCAGGCGGTCCGCAGGACTGGGGCTGCGAGCTCCAGAACTTCCGCACCGACGTCGGCCGCTCGCTCATGCTGAAGAGCCCGACCGTCAGCAACGACACGCTCAACGACAACCCCAACGCCTGGTGCCTGGCCGGTGCGCTGAACGAGAACACCTACGGCGAGTCGGGCCGCCACTTCGGCTCCCCGGGCACGGCCGGGAGCTGCGGCGAGTTCGCCTGCGACGGCGTCGACGACGACTGCGACGGCGTGAAGGACAACCTCGATGTCGGCACGACGACCACCGTGGTCGGCGACGTCATCACCGTGAGCCCGCCCGAGGCCATCCTCTTCGACGCCGACAACGACGGCTGGTGCAACCAGTTCGACGACACCGGCAAGGTCGTGGGCGTCGACTGCCAGGCGCTCATCCCGACCTGCAACAGCAACAACAACAACGAGTGCACGCGCGACGTCGACCTCGACGGCAAGATCGACTGCGCCGACGGCTGCATCGACGCCGACGGCGACGGCTACGGCCAGACCAACGCCGTCGTCGCCGCCAACGCTGGCTGCCTCCTGAGCGGCCGCTGCACCGCCGCCTGCCAGGCCGGCGTCGACTGCGACGACAGCACCATCGACGCCTTCCCCGGCCACGCCGCCGAGGGCGCCGCCGACCCGCTGCTCAAGAAGTGCTACGACCGCATCGACCAGGACTGCAACGGCAAGGTCGACTGCCTCGACAGCTCCTGCGAGAGCCTCTCGGCCTGCGTCGGCGAGACCTGCGGCGCGACCAAGGTCCCGCTCCACTGCGGCGACTCCATCACCGTGACGCCGAACAGCGCCGACTTCGTGCCCTGCAGCGAGAACGCCGCCAACGAGCGCGACGTCGTCTACGCCTTCACGCCGGCCATCAACGGCAACGCCACCATCTTCGTCGACAACCTCGGCACCCAGCGCTACGAGGTCCGCTACTACGACTCGATCTGCAACGAGGCGACCTGCCCGCCGGCCGCGCAGGTGGTCGACTCGAACTGCGTCATCGGTGGCTCGCTGGTCATCCCCAACGCGTCCACCGCCAAGACCTACTATGTCGTCGTCAAGCAGGTCGGCACCTGCGCCAACGGCGCCAGCAAGGCCGCCCGCGTGCGCGCCGCCTGCGCCGAGGACTGCGTCAACCCGGGCGGCGACGAGGACGGCGACGGCCTCACCGACTGCCAGGATCCGGACTGCGTCATCCCCGGCGGCGACATCCACAACCCGCCGGCCGCGCTCTGCGCCGGCGACACCCCGGGCGTCGACTTCGACGACTTCGACGGCGACGGCGTCTCGAACCTGAAGGAGTTCATCTGCGAGAACTGCATCACGCCGCCGTGCGGCGTGAGCCGGCTCGTGCGCGACTCGCAGCCTTCGGACGATCGCTATCAGAACCCCGACAACGACCCGCTGCTCAACTGCGTCGACCCCGACGACGACAACGACGGCGCGCCCGACACGCAGGAGCTGGCGCAGTGCCTCTCGAGCCAGGCCAAGAACCTCGCCAGCCAGTACCCGAAGTCGAACGTCGTGCCGTGCGTGAACTTCCCCTCGTGCGTCGGCGCGGCGCCCATCGGCGACCAGGGCGGCCCGTGCATCATCGGCGGCGACGTCAACTGCAACCGCCAGATCGACACGACCGAGTCGCCGTGCGGCAAGAAGGAGGCGCTCTGCGGCAACAACCTCGACGACGATCAGGACGGCCTCGTCGACTGCTTCGACAACGACTGCATCCCCGATCCGCTGTGCCAGACGCCCGAGTGGGACTGGGACGGCGACGGCGCGTCGAACCTGCTCGAGACGCAGTGCAACACCAACCCGGAGAACAACGGCGTCACCTGCACGGTGCAGCTGCCGTGCTCGGTCGGCGAGTGCGTCGACGGTCACTGCCTCGACGGCCAGAGCATCCCGACCACGGTCCAGCGCGGCGACCCCGACGGTGACTCGCTGCCGAGCTGCATCGACGAAGACGACGACGGCGACACCTTCACCGACGTCGAGGAGACGCTCTGCGGCAGCGACCCGCTCGACAAGCTGAGCGTGCCGACCGACACCGACCACGACTCGCAGTGCGACGCGGTCGACACCGACGACGATGGCGACGGGTTCCCCGACACCCAGGAGAACCAGTGCGGCAGCGACCCGTTGAAGGCCAGCTCCAAGCCGACCGACGTGGCCTTCGACCACGACGGTGACCACAAGTGCGACGCCATCGACGAGGACGACGACGACGATCTGTGGCTCGACTTCGAGGAAGCCCAGTGCGACACCGACCCGCTGTCGGCCGCCAGCAACCCCTCGGCGCTCGGGCAGGACAACGAGTTCGGCGACCACGGCGACCACATCTGCGACAAGCTCGACCCCGACGATGACAACGACGGCTGGAGCGACGCGCTGGAGCTCGGCTGCAAGGACGCCAGCCGCCCGGATGGCTACGACACCCACGACAAGAACGACGTGCCGCCCGACTGCGACCACGATCAGATCTGCGACCTCGTCGACACCGACGACGACGGCGACGGCGCGCCCGATGCCATCGAGATCCTCTGCGGCACCGACACCTGCGACAAGCTGCAGAAGCCGCTCGAGATCGAGACGCTCGACAGCGACAACGACGGCCTGAAGAACTGCGTCGACCCCGACGACGACAACGACCTCATCTCCGACGTCATCGAGCTCGAGGGCTGCGATACCCCGCCGCCCCGCCCGGATGGCTCGCCCGAGTGCACCGACCCGCGCGTGAAGGACAGCGACGGCGACGGCCTGGACGACGGCGTCGAGGACGCGGATCACAACGGCAAGCGCGGCCCGACCGAGACCTCGCCCTCGCGCAAGGACACCGACGGCGACGGCCTCGAGGACGGCGTCGAGGCCGAGAGCTGCTACGCCACCCACGTGGGCGACGCCTGCGAGGCGACCAAGGGCTACGAGGCCGACAGCGACGGCGACACGCTGCTCGACGGTCAGGAGGATCTCGACGCCGACGGCAGCGTGGGTCCGAACGAGACCAGCCCGACCGACGACGACAGCGACGACGACGGCTTCAAGGACGGCGAGGAGCGCCGCTGCCTCACGAACCCCCTCGACCCGCTGTCGGTGCCGCTCGACGTGGACGAGAACGGCGCCTGCGACGGCTCGGAGCTCGATCGCGACGGCGACCACGTGCCCGACAACGTCGAGCTCTTCTGCCACACCGACCCGGCCGATCCCGAGGACGTGCCGCCGCTGTCGGACCTCGTCGACGAGGACCACGACGGCGACATCAACTGCGTCGACGTCGACGACGACGAGGACCACGTGTCGGACGTCGACGAGAAGGCCTGCGGCACCAACCCGCGCAACGCCACGTCGGTGCCGTCGGCCGACGACGTGTCCGACTACGACCTCGATCAGATCCTCAACTGCGCGGACACGGACGACGACGACGACGGCGTGTCGGACGCCCAGGAGGCGATCGACGGCACCAACCGGCTCGACCGCGACACCGACGACGACGGCCTGCCCGACGGCCAGGAGAAGGTGCTCGGCACCGATCCGAAGAACGCCGACACGGACGGCGACGGGATCCAGGACGGCACGGAGACCGGCGTGACGCTCGGCACGGTGGACACCGACCCGGGGGTCTTCCAACCCGATCTCGGCCCGGCCAAGGTGACCGATCCGAAGAACCCGGACACCGACAACGACGGCGTCATCGACGGCGACGAGGACGCGAACCACGACGGCAAGCTCGACGAAGGCGAGGGCGATCCGCTCGACCCGCGCGACGGCTTGAACGACACCGATGGCGATGACCTCATCGACCGCGACGAGATCCGCATCTTCCACACCGACCCGACCAAGCCGGACACGGATGACGACCAGCTCAACGACAAGCTCGAGGTCGAGGTCCACCACACGGACCCGAACAAGCCGGACACGGACGCGGGCGGCGTCATCGACGGCCTCGAAGTCCAGAACGGAACGGATCCCCTGGACCCCGGGGACGACTTTACAACGGCCACGATTAGCGGTGACAATGTCTTCGGCTGCACAGGCGGCCGCTCGAATGGAGGGGAGGTCATGACCCTGTTCTCGATCCTGGGTGCGCTCGCGCTCTTGCGCTTCGGCCGACGGGCCCGTACTAGCCCCGTCCGTGGGCCGTCGCCCCGCGCGTCGCGCCACATCGGCGGCCTGGCGGCGCTCGTCGCCGGCGGTGTGGTGGCCGGTGCGGCCTCCGAGGCGCGCGCCCAGCAGGGCACGCCCGACGTCAACATCGAGCAGTTCATGCCGGCCGGCGGGAAGAACCGCATCTGGTCGGTGGAGGACTCCGATGTCGGCGCGGCCTGGAAGCCCTGGGTCGGCCTCACCTTCTTCGGTGAGCGCAACAGCCTCATCCTGAAGGCGGGCCAGCACGAGGAGCGCCTGGTCGCGAACCAGCAGATCGCCGAGCTCGGCCTCGGCATCGGCATCGCCGACCTGCTTCAGTTCGAGCTCCAGATGCCGTTCATCGTCGGCTACGAGAGCGGCACGGTCACCTCGGTGGCGGGCTCGGTCGACGCCGAGCATCCCAACGGCACGACGCTCTCGGGCGGCGGCGTCGGCGACATGCGCGTGCGTCTCCGCGGCAAGATCATCGACAACCGCGTCGGCGGCTTCGGCCTCGCCGCCTCGCTCGGCGCGACGCTGCCGACCGGCGACGGCTCGAAGTTCCGCGGCGACCCGTCGGTGGGCATCCTCTTCAACATCATCGCCGACTACCGCGTGGGCGGCACGGTGCTGGCGCTGAACCTCGGCACGCGCATCCGCACGACCGAGTCGAAGTTCATCGAGCCCGAGGGCCAGGACGCGCGGGCGACCTTCGGCAACGAGCTCTTCTATGGTCTCGGCCTCGACGTCGAGGTCGCGCCGTCGGTCCTCTGGCTCGGCACCGAGCTCTTCGGCCGCACCGCCCTCGACGCCCCGTTCGACAGCGTGTCGAACTCGGGCCTCGAGATCCTCTTTGGACCGAAGTGGCAGTTCGTGAAGGACTTCCAGTTCCAGGCGGCGGCCGGGGCAGGCCTCGTGCAGGGCCGCGGCTCGCCCGACTTCCGCTTCCTCTTCGCGCTGCAGTGGGCCCCGTCGGGCGACGACGAGGACAACGACGGCGTGCTCGACGCCGACGACCGCTGCCCGCGGACGCCGGAGGACAAGGACGGCTTCGCCGACCACGACGGCTGCCCCGAGCCCGACAACGACAACGACGGCATCCTCGACGTGGTCGACAAGTGCCCGCTCCAGCGCGAGACCTTCGACGGCGTCGACGACGAGGATGGCTGCCCCGAGTCGGAGACGTTCTCGGACCAGGACATGGACGGCATCCCCGACGACCGCGACCAGTGCCCGCTCGTGGCCGAGACCGTCAACGGCGTCGAGGACGGCGACGGCTGCCCCGACCCCGACCGCGCGCCGGTCGTCACCCCGGGTGTCGGCGTCGACCCCGAGTGCGACGTCACCATCCGCGAGGTCATCTACTTCGTGCAGGACTCGGCCGAGCTCTCGGAGGAGGCCAAGCAGACGCTCGTGAAGGTGGCGGACAAGATCAACAACACGCCGCTCATCACCTTCATCAGCATCAACGGCCACACCTCGGACGAGGGCGCCGACGAGAAGAACCTGCGCCTCTCGCAGGAGCGCGCCAAGCGCGTGAAGGCGTACCTGAACGAGCAGGTCATCGACCAGGGCAAGATGGCCGCGCGCGGCTTCGGCGAGCATGCGCCGCGCGTCGACGCGTCGTCGCCCGAGGCCAACAAGGAAAACCGCTCCGTCGACTTCACCGTCGAGCTGGGCGGCAAGTGCAAGCGCTGATGCGCAACGGGCCGGGGCAGTCGTCACCGATTGCAGGGGCTGCTCCCGGCCGCCGTCCGCTCCACGGGCGGCGCTAACAGATCGATTCGGAAGTCAGCGGGGGTCGCGTCGGCGTCACGGACCAGACCCCTAACCATGGAGCGGATATGCGCAACGCGCTGAAAGTGTGGAAGGCAGCGACCCTGGCCGTGGGAGCCCTCGGTCTCGCGGCGACGTACGGCTGCGACGACATCGTGGTCGTGCCCGACCCCGACACCTCGAACCCCACGTGCCCGACGGTGAACTTCCTCGACGCGCCGGGCGCCCAGACCGTGGTCGAGGGCAAGACGCTCACGCTCACGCTGTCCGCCTCGTCGAGCGACCAGTCCGCCATCAAGTTCCAGATGGCCGGCTTCCCGACCGGAGCCGGCCTCGACGCCGACGACGGCGTGTTCACCTACACGCCCGACTTCACGGTCAGCACCGGCGCGGCCAACACGAGCACCGAGATCAAGTTCATCGCCTCGGTGGCGGCGAGCGCCTCGTGCCCGGACGGCGTGCGCACCGAAGACCTGAAGGTCCAGGTCACGGTCCTCAACGACGAGGACCAGGACGGTACGGCCGACCGGGACGACGACGACGACGACGGCGACGGCGTGCCCGATGTCAGCGACCCGTTCCCCCTCGACAAGGACGGCGACGACGACGGCTTCGACGACAAGGTCGACAACTGCCCGTCGCTGGCCAACCCGACCCAGGGCGACGCCGACGGCGACCACATCGGTGACGCCTGCGACATCCTCTGCCCGAACGACCCGCTCAACGACCCCGACAACGACGGCGTGTGCGACACGACCGACAACTGCCCCGGCGTCCGCAACGTCCCCGAGGACTGCGACGGCAACGGCGCGACGCCGCCCGAGCAGTGCGACGCGGACGAGGACGGTCTGGGCGAGGTGCTGTCGGCCGCGAGCGGCACGACCTGCGACCCGTGCCCCGGCGACGACGTCAACGACCCCGACTCCGACCGCGCCTGCGCGACGAAGGACGGCCAGCCGTACGACAACTGCCCCGAGGTCGCGAACCCCTACGACTGCGACGGCAACTCGGTCATCGACGCCAACGGCGTCCTGACCGGCGACCAGTGCGACAAGGACGGCGACGGCCTGGGCGACGCGGTGCCGAGCAAGGGCACGCTCGGCTGCGACCCGTGCGAGAACGACGCCACCAATGACGCCGACCACGACACCGTGTGCGAGGACGTCGACAACTGCCCGGGCCTGAAGAACGACCCCGTGGGCGGCGTGCAGCCGAACGAGGACGGCGACACCCTCGGCGACGCGTGCGACCCCGACCGCGACGGCGACGGCAAGGACAACGGCGTCGACAACTGCCCCGACGTGGCCAACGCCGATCAGAAAGACACCGACGGCGACCTGAAGGGCGACGCCTGCGACACCGACGACGACGAGGACGGAGTGCTCGACACGGCCGACAACTGCCCGCTCGTCGAGAACCCGAACCAGACGAACCCCGACGGCGACAGCACCGGCTTCCAGTGCGACTCGCTCGAGACGGTGCCGTTCTCGGTCCACCAGGGTACGGCCATCGTGCGCGTCGACGGCGACGCCAAGGCCGGCACCATCGCGCTCTCGCTGCGCGGGGCCAACCCCTGCAGCGGCGCCGGCTGCGTCAAGCCGGCCGTGTTCGTCGTCAACGCCGACGACGAGACCTACATCCACCGCCAGGAGGCGGGCGACGCGACGACCAACTGGCTCGATCTCCAGCCGCCGGCCGGCGACCTCTACCCGCCCTTCGTGGCCCAGAACGGCGTCGCCTACTTCCCGGCCCAGTCGGCCAGCGGCTACAACCTCATGAAGGTCGACCCCGACCCGGTGGCGACCAACCATGGCGCGAGCCCGCTCTTCCCGACCTCGGGCGTCTTCGGCCTGCCCCGCTTCTTCGACGCGCCCGACGGCAAGACCGTGGTCGAGGTGAAGACCACCAGCGCCGTGACGGTGCCCGGCATCTACCGCGCCGAGGACATCTCGGGCGGCCAGCCGACCATCATCCGCTCGGCCCAGGAGTTCGTGGACTCGGCCGGCAACGGCCCGCGCCGCTTCCTCGACGAGACGCTCTACTATCCGTTCAAGAGCTCGAACACCTACACGCTCGGCGCCTACAAGAAGGACGGCAGCTTCGGCGTCGCGACCGTGCCGCTCTCGCCGGCGCTCCTCGTGCAGAGCGTCACCGACCTCCGCTTCATCTCGGCCGACCGCGTGATGGGCTCGCCCTGGTACTGCTGGATCAGCAACGACGCGACGCCGCGCACCTCGATCTTCCAGATCCACGGCGGCACCGTCATCCACTTCCGGAAGACCAACTGGAACGTGCCCTGCGACCAGGTCGTCATGAAGCAGTCGCCGGCCGGCGTGTGGTTCTTCGCCGGGCCGGGCACGACCGCGGGCAACACGCGCGTGGCCTTCTGGGTCCCCGACGCCGATCAGAACGTCACCAACGACGGCTCGAACCCATTCGGCGACGTCTTCGGCGCGGCCGGCGTGAAGGCCGGCATCGACTTCTACTTCACCAACGGCCACACCTTCATCGGCCGCCGCAACGACGAGGGCCTGGCCACGCCGGACGACGACTTCGCCATGCAGTTCTACTGGTGGGATCCGGCCGCTCCGACCGCGCCCAAGGAGATCGGCACGACGCCGCTCTTCGACGCCAAGGTTGCGGTCGACCCGGGCTCGAACTGGTTCGCGGTCGTCGGCCGCACGCAGCCCACCACCTACGACACCAACGTGAGCCTCGTGGCGCGTCGCTTCCAGGGTGGCGTCTCGACGGCCCCGGGCGAGTCGGCGACCTTGCGCGCCACGCTCCAGTCGTTCGATGCGCCGGCCAAGGTGTGGGTCGGCCCGACCGGCACCATCTTCTGCGAGTACTCGCTGACCGGCGTCGGCGGCGGCAACTTCCTGAACGCCGTGCCGAAGACGGCCGCGGTCCGGCCTCGGCGCTCTCGCCGGTGGTCGGCGGCAGCGTCAACGTCAGCTATCACGGCACGACGACGCTCGTGAGCTACATGACCACGCTCACGACCGGCAAGCTCACCTACTCGAACGAGACCTCGACCCAGCTCACGCTGACGACCCTCGTCGACATCAAGGGCAGCCACGACGCCTTCGAGGCACCCGCCCTCAAGCCGGGCGTCATCGACAGCTACATCAGCTACCTCGACAACGGCGCGACCCCGAAGTTCGTCGTGGCGAGCGTCACGACCAACGGCACGCCGGCGCTCACGAGCCAGATCACCGGCCTCGTCTCGCCGCCGTCGTCGGTCGAGCTCGGCCCCGACGGCAACATCTGGTTCGCCTACGAGACCGACGCCGGCTTCGGCTACGCCTCGACCAGCCCGACCGCGCTGACGAAGTTCGTCGAGGACATGACCGACCTCCGCGTCGTGAACGCCGACAGCGCGCTCGACAGCACCGCCCTCTGGGGCGTCATCGTCGAGAACGACACGGGCGACCACTACGCGTGCCGCCTGCCGGTGACCCAGGGCGCGTCGACCGCGCCGGCCGGTTGCTGGATGGCGACGAACGCGCCGGGGGCGAACCTCCTGTGGCACGGCGTCGACGATCGCGGCGTCCTCTACCTGGTGTCGACCGAGGGCTCGCCCGTCGAGATGACGCTCTTCCAGAGCGTCACCGCGCCGACGCTCACGCCGGATCAGATCCCCTGATCGAGCCCGACGTGAGCCGGTGGCCATGGGTGACGCGCGCGCTCGCCGCGTCGACCGGTCGGGCCTGCCGGCGATGACGCGGCTCTATCTCTTCGACATCGACGGCACGCTCGTCCGCGGGGACGGCGCGGGCCGCCGCGCCATGGAGGCCGCGTTCGAGGCCGTGCTCGGCGAGGCACGGGCCATGGCGGGCATCCGCTTCGACGGCGCGACCGATCGCGCCATCGTGCGCCACGGCCTCGAGCTGCGCGGCCGCGTCGCCGACGATGGCCTGGTGAGCGAGCTGCTGGCGGCCTACCTCTCCGCCCTGGACGCGGAGATGGTGGCGCGCCAGCCGTTCCGGGCCCTGCCCGGTGCAGCGCCGGTCGCGCGCGCGCTGGCCGCCCATGGCGTGGTCGGGCTCGGCACCGGGAACATCGAGCCGGCGGCCGAGCGCAAGGTCCGCGCGGTGGGGATGGGCGAGCTCTTCCGCTTCGGCGGCTACGGCTCGGACGCCGAGGTCCGCTCCGAGCTCCTGGCCATCGGCGCGGCGCGCGGCGCGGCGCTGGCCGGCGTCGCGCTCGACCGCTGCGAGGTCGTGGTCATCGGCGACACCGAGCGCGACATCGCCGCGGCGCGCGCCATCGGCGCTCGCGTCGTCGCGGTGGCGACCGGCGGCACGTCGGCCGAGGTGTTGGCCGCGAGCGAGCCCGATGCGCTCATCGATTCCCTGGCCGAGGTCGACGCCGTCGTGGCGATGATCCTCGGTCTCTAGCCAAGGGTCGCTGGCGGATCGCTCCGCCAGGGCCGCAGGGCCGCCAGTCCGGCGGGCTGGACGCCGGCCCGCGGACACCCTAGGGGTCTCGTGCGCAGGAGCCCACTCATGCATGTGCTCGTCGCTGATCCGCTGCCTCGAGATCATCTCGTCCCTCGAATCGCTCGGCTGCGTGACCCACGCGCCGGATGCCCTCGCCACGTCCGTGCGCGACGCTGACGTCCTCGTGGTCTCGCGCTCGCGCCGTCACGCGCCGTGCGGTCGAGGCGGGCCAACGCTTGAAGGCCATCCTGCGGGCCGGCGTGGGCGTCGACATCATCGACGTGCAGGCCTTCGAGCGCGGCGTCGGCGTCGCGCACTGCCCGGGTTGACGTGCATCGCGCGCGCCGAGCACGCTGGCGCTGGTGCTCGGTCTCGACCGCGGGCTGGCGCACGCCTCGGGTCCGGCGCTCGGCCCGCGGTCGCACGCTCGGCCTCGTCGGCTTCGATGCCACCGCGCGCGCGCTGGTGGCCGCGGCGACCGCGCTCGGCATGCGCGTGCTCGCGTGGGATCCGAGCCTCACGCCGGCGCTCGCCGCCGAGTCGGGGGTGCATCGCGCGGACGCCATCGACATGGTCTTCGCGCGCGCCGACGTGGTGTCGCTGCATCCGAAGGAAGGGGCCGCGGCGGGTGTGCTGGCGACCGCCGAGCGGCTGGCGCGGCTCCCGGCCGGGGCCACGCTGGTGAACGTCACGGCGCGCGGGCTCATCGATCTGGCGGCGGCGCAGGAAGCGCTCGCGGCCGGCAAGCTGCGGCTCGGCCTCGACGCCTACGACGCCAACGACTACGGCGACGACGTGCCGTTCGCGGCCGACGCCTATCCGGGCTTGCTGGCGACGTTCCGCCAGGCCGGGCGCACGCGCGAGGTCGACGACGCGGTCGTGCACGCGGTGCTGCGCGCGCTCGAGCTGTTCCTGACGCGACGCGAGCTGCCCGACGCGGCGAACCACGCGCTCGAGCTCGGCAAGGCGCAGCTGGTCGTGCGCCACTCGTCGGACCCGGGCGTCCTGCCGGCGGTCTTCGAGGCGCTCCGCGAGCACGGGGCGACCGTGGTCTCGATGAGCGAGCACGGCTTCGAGGGTGGCCACGCGGGACTCCTGCGGCTCGAGCTCGCGGCGGCCCTGGCGCCGGCGCTGGTCGAGGAGGTCGAGGGCATCTCCGGCGTCCTCGGCGTCGAGGCGCGCTGAGCCCACCGCGGCAGGTCGCGCGCCCCTTCGCGTGGCCCCTCCGACCGCCGCCGTGTGCAAGGTCGCGCCAGCCGACGAAGTTCGCTGCTACGAGCTTGTCGCTCGGTCGCGACGCTGCCATGCTCCGTCCATGAGCTTCACGCTCGCGCCCGGGCTCCTCATCGCCATGCCGAGCCTCGCCGATCCGAACTTCCATCGCTCGGTGATCGTGCTGGCGGCGCACACGCGTGAGGGTGCCTTCGGCCTCGTCATCAACCAGCCGCTGGACCTGCCGGTGGCCGCGATCTGCTCGGAGGCCGGCATCGCCTGGCGCGGCGGCCACACCCAGAAGGTGTTGTGCGGCGGGCCGGTCGAGCGCCAGCGCGGCTGGCTCCTCCACGCCACGTCGAAGCGCTTCGAGGGCACGCAGGTGGTCGACGAGGGGCTGTCGCTGACGGCGTCGCGCGACGGCCTGGTGGCCTACGCGTCGGATCCCGACGGCACCTTCCGGCTCTTGCTCGGCTATGCCGGCTGGGGGCCGGGGCAGCTCGACCGCGAGGTCCTGCAGGGCTCGTGGCTGACGGCGCCGCTGCGGCCGGAGCTGGTGTTCGACACGCCGCGCGCGGATGTCTGGGCGCGCGCGCTGTCGCTGTCGGGCATCGACCCGGCGCACCTCGTCGATGCCCCGCCGACGCACCTCCACTGACGCCGCGACGGTGACGCACGCGACGAGCCGACGGATGCCATGATCAAGGTCGATCGCCACCTCATCGTCTGCGACTGTCCGCACTGCCTGACGATGTTCCCGCCGGACCGCTTCGAGGCCACGTGGGTGTATCCGGCGCCGACGCCGGAGTCGCGGCGCGTGACCGGGCGCCTGCCGATCGGTCACGCGCGAGCGCGTCCGGCGGCGGTCCTGTGGGTCGACGGCGACGGCCGCCTCGAGACGGACTGGCCGGGCATGCCGGGCACGCGCGGAGCCCGCGTCGAGGTCACCTGGGACGCGCCGGGCGGTCCGACGGTGACGGCGACGCGCGACCCGGCGCTGGCGGCGCTGGCCGAGCCGGTGCCGCTCACGCGCAAGGCCATCGAGCGCATGAACGCGCGCTGCATGGTCGAGTACGCGCTGGCTCCGGCCGACAGCGCCGACTTCGTCGCGTGCGCGCGGCACGGCGCGAGCGGCGTGAGAGCGCTGGCGTGCGAGCACGTCATCGGCAGCGCGGTGCCGATCGAAGCCATCGTCATGTACGACCCCGACGGCGACTATCCCGACTGCCTGTGCGTCGAGTGCTACGAGCGGTACCGCGGCGGCGACGCCAGCGTCGTGCACGTCGTCTGCAGTCGCTGTCAGCAGACGAACCTCGTCCGGCATCGACTGGTCGGGCAGGGGGTCTACGGCGGGTAGGCGCGAGCGCTCGAGCCCGAGCCCGCGTCACGAGCCCCCGAGCCCCCGAGCACGAGTCACGAGTCACGAGCACGAGTCACGAGCCCCGAGTCACGAGCCCCGAGTCACGAGCCCGAGAGCCACGAGCCCCCGAGACCGCGCTCAGAACCCGCGCGCCTTCACGATCTCGGCGTACTTGGCGCCGATGGGTCGGAGCGTCCGCGCCTTGGTGTCGATGTCGAGCGCGAACAGCCCGAGCTTCATCGCCATGCCGTGGTTCCACTCGTAGTTGTCGACCAGCGTCCAGTAGAAGTACCCCTCGACCGGGATGCCCTCGGCGATGGCTTGCGCCACGTAGCGCAGGTGCGGCACGAGGTAGGTGTCGCCGGCGTCGGGGGCGGGGTCGGGCGTGCCGTTCTCGGTGATGATGAGCGGCACGCCGTAGCGGTTGCCGAGCCGCAGCACCTCGAGCATGCCTTCGGGGAAGGTCACGTTGAAGCCGGCCTCGAGGTTCGGGAAGAAGTCGAACCACGGGTAGGCGGCCGCGACCGGAGCGCCCGCCGGCGTCACGTCGAGGCGCGTGTAGTAGTTGATGCCGATGAAGTCCATGCGCCCGACCAGGTCGGCGCGCGTCTCCTCGATGACGCCGTCGAGGTTCCGGTCGATGCGCCCGGCCGCCGTGCCCTCGAGGAACACCTCGTTGATGATCCAGCTGGCGTGGCGCGCCGCGTCGGCCGCTCCCGGCGCCGTCGGGTCCACCGCGCGCGCCGCCACCAGGTTCTGGACCGTGCCGACGCGCGCCGCCTTGCCGTCGCCGTCGGCGTCGACGTGGTCCTCGGCGCGCACCGCGTCGACCATCTTGCCGTGCGCGTCGATCTCGTTGAACAGGACGTCGATGGCGTCATCGAGCCGCAGTGCGACGCCCGGCGGGTGCGACCGCTCGGCCGACGGGAACACGTAGCCGGCCAGGACCGTCGCGAACGGCTCGTTGAGCGTCGCCCACAGGTCGACCCACTTGCCGAACTTCCGGCCGCAGTAGCCGGCGTACAGCGCGATGGCCCGGACGATGCGGTCGTGGTCGAGCCAGCCGCGGTCCTTGCACCCGTCGAGGTCGGCGTGACACGCCTTGCCGTCGTGGATCCACAAGGGCAGGGTGTAGTGGTTCAGCGTGACGAGCAGCGTCAGCTTGGCCTTCCTGGCGGCCTCGAACAGCGCTTCGTAGTAGGCCACGCCGGCCGGATCGGCGAAGGCCTCGAGCGCGTCGACCGTGTCGGCGCCCTCGGCCTCCGCGTTCGGAAAGAGCCTTGACCATTCGATCGACACGCGGATGGCGTTGGTGTGGAGCACGTTGCGGGCCTCGGCGAGCTGCTCGGGGTAGAGCTCGCGCGTCCCCGGCCCGTGGCTCAGCGGCTCGCCGGTGACGTAGACCGTCGGGTCGGCGACCAGGTCCGGGTCGTGCACCCACTGGTACCAGTCGGAGGCCCGGTCCTCGCACACCTCGGGCGCCAGCGTCGGGCAGCCCGGGTCGTTCTGGAAGCCGGCCGTGGCCGTCCCCCACAGGAAGTCCGCCGGGAAGGTGACCTCGGGGTTCGTCGGCGCCGCGTCATCCGAGCACGCGCCGATCGCCAACGCGCCGAGCCCGACCACCATCGCCGCCGCGCGCGCCGTCCACGCCTTCATCGCCCGCCTCCTCGCGCGTGCTGCCGCCGCATCGTGCGCAGGACCTCGCACCAGTGCCCGTGCGTCGGACCGTGCGTCGCCACCAGCGCGTCGTCGAGTCCGCGCCGTCCGTCCGGGAGGATGAGCGCGCCGAGCTCCACCGGCCGCTCGTCGAGGTCGGTCATGCGCCCTCCGGCCTCCTCGAGCACGATGAGCGGCGCCGCCACGTCCCACACCGACAGCGCGTGCGTCGCCGGGTAGACCTCGGCCAGCCCCTGCGCCACGCGCCCGACCTTGACGCCGACCGAGCGGAACATGCCGCCGTCGAGCAAGCCCTCGGCGAACAGCGCCTCGCGAAAGCCGGACGCCACCCGCGTCGACGTCACCAGCCGAAGCCCGTCGCGAGCGTCGCGCGTCGCGAGCCGCCGCGTCGCGCCGCCGACCTCGAGCCACGCGCCCTCGCCGCGCTCGGCCCAGAAGAGCTCGTCGACCGCCGGCTCGTACACCACGCCGTGGGTCACGACGCCGCCCACCACGCGCGCGATCTGCACGGCGTAGCCGCGGATGCGCCCGTCGATGAAGGCCTCGGTGCCGTCGAGCGGGTCGACCACCCAGGTCGCGTCCGTCAGCGCCGTCGTGCCGTGCGACTCCTCCGACACGAGACCGTCGCCCGGGAAGGCCGCCGCGAGCTCGGCCGCGATGATGCGGTCGGCCGCGAGGTCGGCCTCGGTCACCGGCGACAGGTCCGCCTTGTCGGTAGCCGCGAAGCCGCTCTTCCGCACCGCCTCGATGGCCGCTCCAGCGCGGCGCGCGATGCGCGCCACCTCGGCGATGATCGGCCCCGGAGCGGCGAGCGCCACCGCGCTATTCGTGGTGCTCGGTGGCCGCCTTGGCGCGGAGCTCCTTCAGCTCCTCGGCGGGGATCGGCTCGACATCCTTCAGCGGCGGGCGCTCGAGCGCGCCCGAGTCGTGCACCAGGACCTTGTTGTCCCACACCGGGTTCATGAGGTCGCGGGTCTTGATGTCGAAGAACGTCAGTACGAAGAAGATGGCCACGAACAGCAAGGTCGACAGGAAGACGAACGCGTGGAAGCGCGTGTCGAACTTCAGGTGCATGAAGTAGCCGATGACGAACGCGGCCTTGATGAAGGCCACGATCATGGCGATCGGCAGCGCGGCCTTGCCGAGGTCGAGGTAGCTCACCATGTAGGTGAGGGCGGTGAGCACGAGCAGCGCGCCGAAGACCTTCATGTAGGTCGACACGGGCATCACGTGGTGATGCGTCTCGTGGGCGTGCTCGAGGGTCTTGCCCTTGGCGTAGGCTCCGGTCGCAGTGCTGCTCATGTCACTTCACCAGGTAGAGGAGCGGGAAGAGGAAGATCCAGATGAGGTCGACGAGATGCCAGTAGAGGCCGACGTTCTCGACCGGCGTGTAGTAGGCCGAGCTGAACTTGTCGTTCTGGTTCTTCAGGAGGATCCAGGTGATGAGGCCCATGCCGACGACCACGTGGATGCCGTGGAGACCGGTCATGACGAAGTAGATGCCGAAGAACAGCTGGTAGCCGCCGTACCAGGCCTCCTGGACACCGTGCACGCCGTTGACGAGGTCGTTGACGTGCTCGGCGTAGAACTTACCGGGCAGCGTGCCGTGCTCGATCTTGGCCGAGTACTCGAGGTACTTGATGACGAGGAAGGTCGCGGCGAAGGCCAGCGTCGCCAGCAGCATGATGGTCGTCAGGCGCTTGTTGTTGGTCTGCGCCGAGCGCACTGCCAGCGCCATCGTCAGCGACGAGGTGATGAGGACGAGCGTGTTGATGCTGCCCATCGTCTTGTCGAGGTGCTCGTGCGCCGCCAGCACCATCTCCGGGAACGACGAGCGCACGTAGAAGTACGCCAGGAAAAGCCCCGAGAACATGAGGATTTCCGTGGCGAGGAAGATCCACATGCCGAGCTTCGCCGCACCTTCCTGCTGGCCGGCATTGTCGAAATGGTGCGCGAGAAAGGCAGGGTGGTCGTGCGCGATGTCGTGCGACTCGCCTGCGCCGTGTCCGGCCTCGTGAGCGACGGTGCTCATGCTCTCGAATCCTTCGGGTCAGTTCGTCAAGCGGCTTGACGAAGCCGGGGCGGTCGCCCCGGCCGTTGGGTCAGGGTCAGTGGTGCCCACCGGCGGCGGCCGCGCTGCGGTCGATCTCCGGATAGTTGTACGGGTCGGTGTCGACGTGCGGCGTCTCGTGGAAGTTGTGCTCGATGGGCGGGCTCGAGGTGGCCCACTCGAGCGACGCGCCGCCCCACGGATTGTCGCCGGCCTTCTTGCCGGTGCGCAGCGCGATGACGAAGTAGATGAGCGTCCAGAAGAGCCCGAGCGCCAGGATGAAGGCGCCGATGGACGAGGCGATGTGATACGGCTGGAAGACCGGGTCGTACTCGGCGTAGCGGCGCGGCATGCCCTGCGAGCCCAGCATGAACTGGGTGAAGAAGGTCAGGTTGAAGCCGACGAAGACGAGCGCGGCGCCGATGCGGCCGTGCGTCTCGTTGTACATCTTGCCGAACATCTTCGGGAACCAGTGGTGGAGGCCGGCCAGGAAGGCGATGACCGTGCCGCCCATCATCACGTAGTGGAAGTGGGCCACGACGAAGTAGCTGTCGTGGAAGTGCACGTCGACCGACAGCGCGCCGAGGAAGATGCCGGTGAGGCCGCCGATGCCGAAGGTGAAGAGGAAGATGAGCCCGTACAGCATGGGCGTCGTCAGCGAGATGACGCCCTTGTAGAGCGTGGCCACCCACGAGAACATCTTGATGGCCGTCGGCACCGCTACCGCGAAGGTCAGGAACGAGAACAGCGCGGCCGCGAACTCGCTCTGGCCCGACACGAACATGTGGTGGCCCCACACGAGGAAGCTGATGATGGCGATGGCGACCGACGACAGCGCGATCGCCTTGTAGCCGAAGATGTGCTTCTTCGCGTGCACCGCCAGGACCTCGGAGATGATGCCGAAGCCCGGTAGGATCATGATGTAGACGGCGGGGTGGGAGTAGAACCAGAAGAAGTGCTGGAAGAGCACCGGGTCGCCGCCGAGCGCCGGGTTGAAGATGCCGACCCCCATCAGGTTCTCGATGAGGAGGAGGAGCAGCGTGATGGCCAGCACCGGCGTCGCCAGCACCTGGATGACGGCGGTGGCGTAGAGAGCCCAGATGAAGAGGGGCATGCGGTTCCAGGTCATGCCCGGAGCGCGCATCTTGTGGACCGTCACGATGAAGTTGACGCCCGTCAGGATGGAGCTGAAGCCCAGCACGAAGACGCCGCTGGTCGCGATGATGAGCGGGGTCGCGCCCTGGCCTTCCTTGATCGAGTACGGCGTGTAGAAGGTCCAGCCGGTGTCGAGGTTGCCGACGATGATGGCGAGCAGGAGGATGGCCGTGCCCGTGCACCACAGGTAGAACGACATCAGGTTGAGCTTCGGGAACGCCACGTCCTTGGCCCCGAGCATCAGCGGCAGGAAGAAGTTGCCGAGCGCCGCCGGGATGGACGGGATGATGAACACGAACACCATCAGCGCGCCGTGCAGCGTGAAGAGCTGGTTGTACGTGTCGCGCCCGAACTCCGACGTCGGCGTCATGAGGTCGGCGCGGAACAGGATGGCCAGGATGCCGCCCGCCAGGAACGCCAGCAGCGTCCCGACGAGGTACATGATGCCGATGCGCTTGTGGTCGACCGTCAGCGCCCACGACTTGAAGCCACGCTTCGAGTGATAGAAGTCGACGTCGTGAGCATGGCCATCGTGGCCATGTCCCAACTGTCCTTCGAGCGTCGTCGTCGTCATCGTCCTCTCCTGGGCCTCCGGCCCCTGGTCTCAGCCCCGCCGCGTCCGTCGCCGGCCGGCCCACACGTCATGCTGCTTGGTCTGTCACAGGTCGCGCTCGGGTTCACGCAAATGCTCGCGCGCGAACCCGACGGGTCGTCACTTCAGCGACTTGATGTACTCGATGATGGCCGTGAGCTGCTGCTCGGTGATGCGGCCCCGGAAGCTCGGCATGTTCTTCGCCTCGAAGCCGGTGACCTTCTTCTTCTCGGGGTACTCGATCGACTCGCGGATGTAGTCGTCGTCGATGGTGACGCCGCCCGCGTTGGTCGACTCCGCCGTGCCGTACTTGCCGAACAGGTTCGGGCCCACGATGACGCCCTGCTCGGGCTTCACGCCGTGGCAGCTCGAGCAGCCGAGCTTGGCGAAGAGCTTGGGCTTGTAGTCGGGCGCCTTGGGGTCGAGCTTGCACTTGTCGCCCTTCTTCCAGGCCTCCCAGTCTTCGGGCGACAAGACGTGCGCCGTGCCGCGCATCTGCGAGTGGTTGGTGCCGCAGTACTCGGCGCAGAAGAGGTGGTAGTCGCCGGTCTTGACCGGCGTCACCGTGAAGCCGGTGTAGCGGTTCGGCAGCACGTCGCGCTTCACGCGGAAGGCCGGGATCCAGAACGAGTGGAGCACGTCCTGGCTCGACATCTGGACCGTGAACGGCTGGTTCACGGGCAGGTAGAAGTCGACGTGCGCCTCACCGGTCGGGCCGAACTCCGAGCTGCACTCGCGGTCGAGCGCCGGGTACGAGATGGTCCAGTTCCACTTCTGCGCCACCACGCGCACGGCCAGCGAGTCCGGCGGCGACGCCGAGAGCGCCGTGAAGTCGCTGAAGCCCCAGGCGAAGATGACCACCAGCAGCACCGTCGGGATGGCGCTCCAGAGGAACTCGAGCTTGAAGTTGTGCGAGACCGGCGAGCTCCGCTGCGTGTCGCTCTTCTTCCGGTACTTCACGACGTAGTACGCCGTGAGGCCCATCAGCAGGACGAAGAAGAAGATGCAGAGCCACAGGATGAAGTGGAACAGCGAGTCGACGTGCTGGGAGTAGTCGCTTCCCTGGTCGGGCATCCAGAAGCCGCGGTCGGTCTCCGCGAGCATAGGCACAAAGCCGAGCATTCCTCACACTCCCCGCGGCCCGAGGCCGCTGCCCCCGGAGCCCGCGCCCGCGGGTCCGAGGTTGATTGAAGGCCCTTTAGCAGCCAGCGTGGCGGCCACTTTGGCGGCCGCCTCGGCGGCGATGCGCTTCTTCCGGTCGCGCCGCCACCACATGAGCAGCCACACGCCGAAGACGAGCGCGATGAGGCCACCGCCGATGCGCATGAAGCCCCATGCGAAGGCGTGGTAGCCGCCGTTCTCGAAGACGAAGCACGAGCTCAGGATCTTGTCGCCGAAGCCGCCGAGGACGCCGTCCGAGGCCTCCATGAGCGCGAACTTCACGTCCATCGGCGGCAGATCCAGGCCCCAGAGATACTTGGTGATGACGCCGTCGGGCGACAGCACGTAGGTGACCGGGCTGTGCGCGTACTGCTTCGACGCCTCGTCGTAGCGGTAGTAGTAGCCGAGGTTCTTCGTGAGCGCCTGGATGGCCTTCTCGCGCCCGACGAGGAAGGTCCAGTCGATCGACTTGGCGCGCTCCATGAGAACCGCGTCGGAGACGTCGTCCTCGCCGTCGTTCTCGGCCATCGCGCGCGCCAGCTCGACGCGATACGACTCCTGCTTGCCGCGCGCGACGTCGACCGTGTCGGCCGGGTCGAAGCTGATGGTGACGATCCTGAACTTCTCGGCCCCGGGCGCCCAGCCGATCTGCTTGAGCGTCTCGAGCAGCTGGTTCAGCTGCTGGCTGCAGAGCGAGGCGCAGGTGAAGTAGTTGAGCGTCAGCAGCACCGGGCGCCCGGCCGTGCCCGGCTCGGTCGAGGTCTCGCCGTCGGCGCGCTTGCGCCGCCCGTCGAAGAACGCGCCCACGCTCGTGGTCGAGCCGTCGGGCGCGAAGAGAGGGATGTTCTTGTCGATGCTCTGCCCGAGCTTGTTGTCGACGTCGACGCCCTGGAACTGGGGGTCGAGCGGCGCCACCGCGCGCGCCTCACCGGCCATGACGGACATGGCCGAGGCGGCGGCGAAGAGCGCGACGCCACGCGCCAGCCGACCGGTCCCGAGGGTCGGGGCAGGGCGGGGGGCGGACGTCAGGGTCGGGGCGAGGTAGGGCATCAGGGTTCCGTCTCTCTCACTTCTTCTTGAGTGCGTCGTCGGGGTGGACCCAGTCGGCCGGCGGCGGCGCCGCGGCGAAACGGGCGGGGTTGGCGAGCACGAGGCGGGCGGCCTCGGGGATGGGCATGCGATAGCCGACCACCTGGCCCTCGCGCGTGACCTTGCCCCAGTGCTCGTGGAAGTCGGCGTCGCGCGCGGCCTGCGCCACGAGCTGCTTCGACGGCTGGTTGGCGGCCTTCTCGATGTCGGCGTCGGCCTTGCTCACGAAGAGCTGGTAGACGCCGGCCGCGGTGAGGACGAGCAGGACCGACAACACGATGAGGAAGCCGAACAGGTTCCGGTTCGGGGTGTGGTCGATCTCGTGGCCGCCGTCGGTGAACGACGCCACGAGGCGCGTCGCCGGCAGCGGGATGACGTCGGCGCCCTTCTTGTCGTCGCCGTGCCCGTGGTCGTGTCCGTGGGTGTCACTCATGGCCGGACCTCACTGGTTCTCGAAGTGGAGCGACTCGGCCAGGCGCGGGTCACGGAGCGGCGCGGTGGCGCTGCGCGTCGTGAGCCAGGCGTAGAGGCCGATGACCAGGCCGCCGATGCCGACCAGGCAGAGCAGGTCGGCCACGTGCACCGAGAAGTGCGCGTGGTGGTCGCCGAGCATCGGCGCCATGTTGGGCTGCACGATCCAGAACATGTCGACGTACTGCGCGAAGACGACGATGGCCGCACCGACCGCGAGCGTCACCTTCTTCCGCTTCACGTGGCGCGACATCATGTACCAGAACGGCAAGACGAAGTGCACGATGGCGAGGATGATGCTGACCTTGTCCCAGCCGCCTTCCACGCGGTTGTGATAGAAGACGGTCTCTTCCGGGATGTTGGCGTACCAGATGAGCAGGAGCTGCGAGACGGCCGTGTACGACCAGAAGACGAGGAAGGCGAAGCTCCACTTGCCGAGGTCGTGGAAGTGCTCGGTCGAGACCGCCTTGGTGAGGACGCCCGACTTCTGCAGCGCCATCGCCGACAGCGCGATGACCGCGCCCGACACCATGACCGTGCCCGCGAAGTAGTTCACGCCGAAGATGGTCGAGTACCAGTGCGGCTGCAGCGTCATCATCCAGTCGATGGAGCCGATGGTGACGGTGATGGCGAAGAGGAAGAAGCCGACCGGCGCCCAGGCGCGCATCTTGTGCGAGAGGCCGACATCGCCGGTCGCGTCCTGCTTCACCGAGCGGCGATAGAACATGATGGCCATGGCACTCCACACCACCACGACGATGGCGGCGCGGATGACGAAGAAGCCCTGGTCGAGGTAGGGCGCCTTGCGGTCGAGCATCATGTCTTCGTTGGGGATGCGGTGCGACCACTCGAAGGTGTCGTGCACGCCGAGGATGACCGGCACCACCAGCAGCGCGAAGAGCGGCAGGGTGGCCATCCAGTTCTCGGCGATGCGGCGCACCACCGTGCTCCAGCCGGCCCGCGTCCCGTGCTGCACCAGCACGAAGAAGAGGCAGCCCAGCGCGATGGCGAGCCAGAACATGAACGACGTGATGTACGAGTAGTAGAACTGCGTGTGCGACGCCTGCGGGCCCTCGGGCGTCGTCATGGTGCTGCCGCCGAGCACGAAGGCCAGCACCAGGCAGCCGATGCCGATGATCGCCGAGACGATCGGGAAGCGGCGCCAGAGGCTCGTCGGCTTGAGGGTCGCCTCGTCGACCGTGACGGTCGCGACCTCGTGAGTGGATGTCGTCATGGGCTACCTCGCTCAATGCTCTCGCGCTGGTCGGCCGGGATGTCGGCGAGCTCGGCGCGCTGGCTCACCTGGAGCACGCGCACCCACGCCGCGATGGCCCAGCGGTCGGCCACCGGCACCTGCGCCGCGTACGACTTCATGGTGTTCTTGCCGTGGGTGATGACGTCGAAGAAGTAGCCGAGCGGCATCGCCTGGAGGCGCGGGTCGTGATAGCTCGGCGGCGGGACCTTCAGGCCGCGCTGCACGATGATGCCCTGGCCGTAGCCGGCCTTGTCGTGGCACGGCGCGCAGTAGATGTTGAAGCGCGCCTCGCCGCGGGCGAGCAGCTTGTCGTCGAGCTTCACCTTGTCGGGCAGCCCGGCGATGAGCCGGCCGTCGGCGCCGCGACCCTGGTAGTAGGCGTCGTCGTCCTTCAGCAGGTCGGCGTCGTCGCGGGCCAGGACGGCCTGCGGCACGGTGCCTTCCACCGGCATGCGCATGGCGCGCTTGTCGGGGAACCAGTCGTTCTCTTCCTGCGGCTTGTAGTACTGCTGGAAGTCCATGTTCAGGTTGAGGTGCACGGGCGGGTCCTGCGACTTGTTGCCGCGGCAGCCCATCAGCGCCGTGCCCCCCAACGTCGAGAGCGTGGCGAGCGCGAGTGTCGTCTTGACGAGGTTCATTCCTCGACCTCCTCGACGTGCGTGGCGCCGAGCTTCTGGAGGAGCTTCTTCGTCTTCTTCGCGTCGTAGAGCGGGTCGCGCGCCTCGATGGCGATGAAGAAGCGGTCGTCGGTGACGCGCAGGAAGCGCTCGCTGTTGAAGAGCGGGTGGTTGAAGGTCGGGATGCGGTTCAACCCGAACATGCCGAACACCGCGCCGAACGAGCCGAAGAGGATGGTGAGCTCGAAGGTCACCGGGATCCACGCCGGCCACGAGAAGAACGGCTTGCCGGCGATCATGATCGGGTAGTCGATGGCCGTGGTCCACCACTGCAGGGTGAAGCCGGCCAGCATCCCGAAGAGCGCCATGCCGAGCACGATCCACGGCACCTTCGACGGCGCCACGCCCATGGCCCGGTCGAGCCCGTGCACCGGGAACGGCGTGAGCGCGTCCCAGTGGCGGAAGCCTTCGTCGCGCACGCTCTCGCACGCGGTGTAGATGGTCTGCGGGGTCTCGAACTCGGCGAGCAGACCCCAGGTCTTCTTCTCAGTTGCCATGGCTACCCCCGTGCTGGGTCGTCGAGCCGCTGCCGCGCGTCATCGTCATGCCGTCAACCATGGGCCACGGCCTCCTTGGCCTCGCCCTCGCCGTGGCTCTCCTCGGGATGCCAGTGCGGGTCGGCCTGCGGCATGACCGCCTTCACCTCGGCGATGGCGACCATCGGGATGAAGCGGATGAACAGGAAGAACAGCGTGAAGAACAGGCCGAAGCTGCCGATGAGCGTCGTCGCGTCCCAGAAGGTCGGGGTGTAGTAGTCCCACGACGCCGGGATGAAGTCGGCCGACAGCGACATCGTGATGACGAAGCGCTCGAACCACATGCCGATGTTCACGAAGATCGACAGGATGAAGAGCACCGTCACGCTGCGGCGCATCTTCTTGAACCAGAAGAACTGCGGCGTCACCACGTTGCAGGTGATCATGATCCAGTAGGCCCACGCGTACGAGCCACCCGAGCGATTGGCGAAGGTGAACGACTCGTACTCGTTACCCGAGTACCAGGCCACGAAGTACTCCATGCCGTAGGCGTAGCCGACGAGGCTGCCGGTCAGCAGGATGATCTTGGCCATGTTCTCGAGGTGCTTCGTCGTGATGATGTGCTCGAGATGGAAGAGCTTTCTCGCGGGGATGGCGAGCGTCAACACCATCGCGAAGCCGGAGAAGATGGCGCCGGCGACGAAGTAGGGCGGGAAGATGGTGGTGTGCCAGCCAGGCAGGTTCGACACGGCGAAGTCGAACGACACGATGGTGTGCACGGAGAGCACGAGCGGGGTCGAGAGCGCCGCCAGGATGAGGTAGGCCTTCTCGTAGTTCACCCAGTGCCGCATCGAGCCGCGCCAGCCGAGCGCGAAGGCGCCGTAGACGGCCCGCCGGATCTTGGTGATCGAGCGGTCGCGCATGGTGGCGAAGTCGGGGATGAGGCCGACGTACCAGAAGAGGAGCGACACGGTGAAGTAGGTCGAGACCGCGAACACGTCCCAGAGCAGCGGCGACATGAAGTTCGGCCACATGCCCATCTGGTTCGGCAGCGGGAACATCCAATAGAGGAGCCAGATGCGACCGACGTGGATGGTCGGGAACAGGAGGGCGCAGATGACGGCGAAGATCGTCATCGCTTCGGCGTAGCGGTTGATGCCCGTGCGCCACTTCTGCCGGAACAGGAAGAGGATGGCGGAGATGAGCGTGCCCGCGTGGCCGATGCCGACCCAGAACACGAAGTTCACGATGGCGAAGCCCCAGCCGACCGGGTTCGTGACGCCCCAGATGCCGGTGCCTTCCCAGACGAGGTAGGCGACCGACACGAGGAGCAGCCCGAGGAGGGCCACGGCCGCGCCGAACGCCATCCACCAGCCCTTGTAGCTCTTCAGCTCGAGCGGCTCGGCGACGGCGTTGGTGATGTCGGCGAAGCTGGCGTTGCCGAGGACGAGCGGCGCGCGACCCGTGATGGGGTCGAGCTCGTCGTGCCTGGCGTCGTTGCGATGATCGAGGGTCGTCGATGCCATGTCACACCAGGTCCGGGTTGGTGTTGCGGAGCTTCGCCATGTAGGTCGTGCGCGGGCGCGTGTTGAGCTCGCGCAGGATCTGATAGGTGCGCGGCTCCGACTTGCGGGCCGTCACCCTCGACGTGGGGTCGTCGATATTGCCGAACGTGATGGCGTCCGCCGGGCAGACCTGCTCGCAGGCCGTCACGATGGCGCCGTCGGGCACCTTGCCGTCGCCGTGCACCTTGGCTTCGATTTTCGCCAGGTTGATGCGTTGCACGCAGTAGGTGCACTTCTCCATCACGCCGCGGAAGCGGATGGTGACGTCGGGGTTCTTCTGCATCTGCTGCAGGGGATGGATGTCGCCGTTGTACTGGAAGAAGTTGAAGCGGCGAATCTTGTACGGGCAGTTATTGAGGCAATATCGCGTGCCGATGCAGCGATTGTACGACATGTCGTTCAGGCCCTCGGGCGAGTGCGCCGTGGCCTTCACCGGACACACCGCCTCGCACGGCGCCGTCTCGCACTGCTGGCAGGGCAGCGGCTGGAGCACCGCCTGGGGATCGTCCTCGCTGCCCGTGAAGTAGCGGTCGAGCCGAATCCAGTGCATCTCGCGCCCGACGATGACCCTGTCCTTGCCGACGACCGGGATGTTGTTCTCGGCCTGGCAGGCGATCATGCAGGCGTTGCAGCCGGTGCAGAGGTTGAGGTCGATCGACATGCCCCACTGGTGCACGCCGTTCAGGTAGTCGGCGTCCTTCCTCGCGCCGCCCGGCAGCTTCACCTCGTCCTTGCGCTCCGGGTACATGAGCGAGCCGACCTCGTCGGAGTTCATGGTCCGGTCGAGCACGTCGTCGGGGAAGTTCGGCTGGGCCGCGTACTCGGCCGGCGTGGCTTCGAAGACGAGCGGGCGCGGCACGTAGCCGGCCGAGCCCTTGTCGTACGACGTCTTGGGCGTGGCGCGCGGACCGAAGTCGCTCTGCGCACCGACGCCGGGCGTCGCCGAATTGCCATATTTCTGGATGTCGGCCAGCGGGTAGCTGCCGTCGCCGACGGCGATGTCGCCGGCCGAGAACCAGCGCGGGCCATTCGTGCCGACCGGCTGCACCGGCGTCACGTCGAAGCCGTTCATGTCCGCGACGCGGCCGACGCCGCGGCGGCCGTGGCCGAGCACGAGCGAGATGACGTTGTCGGCCTGGCCCGGGTGGAGCTTCACCGGCAGCTCGACGCTCTGTCCGCCGACGGTGACCTTCACCATCTTGCCGGTCTTCACGTCGAGCTTCGCCGCGAGCTTCTTCGAGATGAGCGCGGCGTTGTCCCACGACAGCTTGGTCATGGGGTCGGGCGCCTCCTGCAGCCAGCCGTTGTTGGCGTAGCGGCCGTCGAGGCGGGCGTAGTCGAGGTAGAAATCGACCTCGTAGCCGCCGGCCGGGGCATCGATGGCATCGGCCAGCGACGCCGCCTTGCTCCAGTCGAGGCTGGGCGCCGGCAGCGCGCCGCCGCGCTCGACGAGACCGTCGTGGAGCCAGCGGCGCCACGTCTTCTCGGAGAAGTCACCGCCCGCCTGCCACGTCTCGCGCACGAGCTCGTAGCCGTTCTCGGCCTTGCCGGTCGCGGCGCGGGCCAGCACTTCCAAGAGCGACGGCGTGTGGTGGAGCGGCGCGATGAGCGGCTGCACGATGGCGGTCGCGCCGGTGAGCGAGGTCAGATCGCCCCAGGCCTCGAGGTAGTGCGACACCGGCAGGTGCAGCGTCGCGAGCTTGGCGGTCTCGTCGTAGTAGAGGCCGGCGTGGACGACGGTCTTGCCCTTCAGCAGGCCCTCGAAGGCCTTGCCGCCGGCGATGGCCTGCACCGGGTTGGCGCCGAGGACCAGCACATTGGCGATGGAGCCGAGCGCCTGGGCCAGCGCGGCCGGGCCCTCGAAGCCGCCGAGCACCGCGTCCTGGTGCCAGGTCACCGGGCTGTCGGGGCCCTGGCCCGAGGCGCCGAGGCCCTCGTTGATGGCGGCGGCCAGCGCGTGCACCCAGGCCGGCTGGCGATAGCCGACCAGCACCGCCGACTTGCCCTTGTTGCCGGCCAGGTCCTTGGCCAGCGCGGCGATGAATTTGTCACTTCCCGCGGGCGCATTCGGCACTTTCGCGAGCAGGTCGGCCGGCAGCGAGATGCCCGCGCCCTGGAGCGCCTTGGCCACACCCGAGAGCACGTGGCCGACGGTGGCGCCGCCGGCGCGGAGCCGATGGTCGGCCATGGCGCCGGTGATGGAGAACGACGCCTCGACCGAGTAGAGGCGGTTCATCGGGTCGCCGGGCTTGGCGATGCGGCGGCGCGCCGAGAAGCCCTTGGTGTTCCTGACCGACGAGTGCTCGGTGCCGAGGAAGTCGCAGTCGAAGGCGGCGACCACGTCGGCGTGCTCGAGGTGGGCGACCGAGTACGCGCCCGGACCGCCGACGGCTGCGCCGGCGGCGAAGGCCTCGTACGGATAGAGCGCGTCGACCACGAAGAAGCGCGCGCCGCTGGCGCTCTGCTTCAAGGCCGCCAGCAGGCGGCGCTCGGTCGGCGACATGACGGCGCCGGTGACGACCGCGACCGGGGCCTGGCGGATGGTCTTGGCGAAGGCGTCGAAGTCGGCCCAGGCGGCCTCCCACTCGACGGTGGTGCCGCCGGCCTTGCGAGGCTCGACCGAGCGATCGAGGTCGTAGAGCCCGAGCACCGAGCCCTGCACCGACGCCGAGGTGGCGCCGAGCGACTCGGGGTGGGCCGGGTTGCCTTCGATCTTCGTGGGGCGGCCGTCGTGGCTCTCGACCAGCAGGCCCTGCACGGTGACGCCGGCCTGGTAGGCCGTCGCGTAGTTCACCGGCTTGCCGGGGACGAAGTCCTCGGGCTGGTCGCGGTGGGGCACGATGGGCGTGACCGGCTTGCGGATGCAGCCGCTCAGGCCGACGCCCGCGAGCGCGGCGCCGGCGCCCATGACGCCGATGAACGTGCGGCGCGAGACGCCGTCCATGGTGAGCTCGGCCTGGCCGTCACGACCGACGGGCACGTCGTCGTCGGCGCCGGTCTCGACCTCGTCGGGCCCCGTCGTCGTGACGGTGGTGCCGAGCGTCAGCGCCTGCGCCTGCTGCTGGGCGTCGAGCTCCTCGTACGAGGACCACTGCGGTTTCGTGTTGTCGGTCATCGGTGGCATCCGGAGCAGTTCGCGACGGGCGGGTTGATGACGTCGCCGGGGAGCTGGCCGAGCTCGGTGCGATTCTCGACCCAGCGGCGCTTGCGCGTCGGGTCCTTGGCGGGGTCGTAGCTCTGCGATTCGGCGGTGTCGAACCAGGCCATGTTGGTGACCTGCTCGATGGGCCGCAGATACGGGCGCGGGTTGCGATGGCAGTCGAGGCACCAGCTCATCGAGAGCGGCTCGGCCTGCGACACGATCTCCATCTGGTCGACGCGGCCGTGGCAGGTCGAGCAGCCGACGCCGGCGTTCAAGTGCGCGTCGTGCCGGAAGTAGGCGTAGTCCGGAAGCATATGGACCTTCACCCACTCGAGCGTCGACTTGCCCTCGTAGCTGTCGATGACCGGCTGCACGCGGCGCTGGCGCTCACCCAGGTCGAGGTTCGCGTGGCAGTTCATGCAGGTGTTGTTCGGCGGGATGGCCGCGAACGCGTTGTTCTCCACCGAGCTGTGGCAATAGCGGCAATCGATGCCCATCTGCCCGGCGTGCAGCTTGTGGCTGTACGGCACCGGCTGCGCCGGTTGGTAGCCGACGTCCGTGAACTTCGGGGAGAAGTAGTACCAGATCACGAACACGATGCCGCACAGGGCGACCGGGGCAGCGACCCCGACCATGAGCGGTATCTTGTTGGTCCAGCGAGGAAAGATTTGAGCCACTCTGCTCCTCCTCAGTGCTCGGTGCTGTGTCGGCCTGGTCTGACGTCGCGACCGTTGCCTAAAGCGGCGCGGAAGCTAACAGCGTCGTCCCGGGCTGGCAACACGTTCATTGAGCCGTTGAGACCTTTCTTGGAATCCGGCGCGGACCCCTGCGGCGCCTCGCTCTGCCAGCGTGGCGAGAAGGTCTTGAGATACTGGAGGACGGCGTCGAGGTCGCGCGCGTCGAGGTTCTGCCAGGCCGGCATGCCGGTGCCGGGCACGCCGTTCTTCACCACGTTGCCGAGCTCGGCGTCGCTGGGGAGCGCGTCGCCGGGCGAGGCTTTGTGCTTGAACTGCGCGGCCGTGAAGTCGCGCGGCTTGGGGTCGAGCTGGCGCGCCGTCGGGGTCTCGGCCTTGCCGTCGAAGCCGTGGCACGTCACGCAGTAGCGGTTGTAGAGGTCCTTGCCGTGCTCGAGCAGCTCGGCCGAGACCACGCGGCCGCTCAGCGTCATCGGCGCGCTGAAGCCCTTGCCGCCGCATGCCGCGATCATGGATATGCCGATAATGCCCAGGCATATGGCGTGGGAATATGCCCGATTCCCGGGCGCAGCGGGGTCGCCGGTCGGAGCAGCGCCGAGCGAGGTGCGAGCGAGCGTCATCGGGCGGCGTCCTTGGGTGCGTCCTTGGCGGCTTCGCGGGCGAGCTGGACGGCGTGCGTGACGACGAGGCCCACGTCCTTCGGTTCGGTGGCGCTGAAGTAGTAGCGGATGCCACCCTTGGCATCGACCAGCACGATCTTCATCGAGTGGGCGATGTCGACGATGCCGGCAGGCTTCCCGGGGGCCTGGCCCGGCTCGCGCTCGCCCATGGCGGTCGCGAAGCCCCACTGGTCGAGGGCGCCGTCCTTGTTCTTCTCGCTCTTGCCGACGACCACCGCCTCGATGTCGGCGCGCTTGCCGGTGAGGAGGTGCCAGCGCTTGCCGTCGATGCCGTGCTCCTTGGCGTAGCCGGCGAGCACCTCGGGGGTGTCGAACTCCGGGTCGACCGAGAACGAGACGAGCTTCACCCCGTCGGCCGCGGCGCCGGCGGCGTCGAGCGCCTCCTGCACGCGCGCGGTGGCGGCCATGATGGCCGGGCACTGCGTCTGGCAGGAGGTGAAGAAGAAGGTCGCGACCCAGGGCTTGCCGAGGAGGTCCTTCGAACCGAAGGCCTGGCCGGTCTGATCGGAGAGGCTGAACTCGGGTACGATGCCGAGCAGCGGCAGGTTGCCGAGCTCGCGGCCGGAGCCGCACGCCACGCGCATGAGCGTCAGCACGGCCACGCCGAAGACGGTGAAGAAGATCCACGGGTGGCGGAAGAGGAAGCCGCGGCGGCCGGGCGCCGGTCCGCTGAAGTCGGTGGTGCCGGCGCTCATTCGGGGGCCCCCACGGGCTTCCTCGCGACGAGGCTCGCGAGCGCGAGCGTGGCGGCGGCGAAGGCCAGCAGCGCGCCCAGCGAGGCGGCGCTCGAGGCGTGGCCGAGGGCGCTCGCGCCGCCGTCGAGGGCGTGGCGCATGCCGTCGACCATGTAGGTGATGGGGTTGGCCAGCGCGAGCGTGCCGAGCCAGCCGGTGCCCGACAGCGGGAAGACCGCGCCCGAGACGAGCCAGAGCGGGATGAGCAGGACGCCCATCAGCGCGTGGTAGGCGTGCGTCGACGAGACGACCCAGGCCAGCGCGAAGGACGCCGCGGTCACGACCGTCGTGCCGAGGACGAAGGCCGCGATGAAGAGCGGCCAGTCCACCGCCAGCAGATCGAAGCCGGCGAGCGGCGCCGCCGGCAGCGTCAGCGCGAGCTGGATGAGGGCGATCGACAGGACGCCCAGCACCTTGCCGACGACCAGCGCGGTCTTCGAGCCGGGCGCCACGAGCACCTGCTGGAGGAAGCCCTTCTGGCGATCCTCGATGACCGCCATGGTCGCGAAGATGGCCGTGAAGAGCGCGATCATCGCGACCAGGCCGGGGAAGAAGTAGCGGTGGTAGTCGGGGCCGAAGACCTTGCCCATGCCGGTGCCGAGGACGACCCAGAGGAGCACCGGCTGCAGCACGACGCCGACCCAGCGGCCGGTGTCCTTCCGGAAGCGCAGGAGGTCGCGCTGCCACAGCGCGAGCACGAGGCCGAGCTCGGCCCGCGCGCGCGTCGGCCGGGCGATGGTCGCGACCGCGGGCGGCGGCGTGGACTCGGCGATGGTCGCGGTCGAGGCGCTCATGCGGCCCTCACCTGATCGGCGGAGCGGCTCGGGGCCTCCGCCAGGCTGAGCGCCGTCACCTTGGCGAAGGCGTCGGCCAGCGTCGGGCGGCGGAGCGCGATGGACTCGATGCGGCCGGGCGCGAACAGCTCGACCACGCGCACGAGCGCGCGGGTGGCGTCGTCGGCGGGCGGGACCTCGAGGATGACCTCGCCGGCGACGACGCGCGCGACGAGCCCGAGGCGACCCATGACAGTGCCGGCGATCTCGTCGGGGCCGGCGGCGCGGACCACCAGGAGGTCGTTGCCGAGGGCCTTCAGCACGTCGGCCGGGGCGCCGTCACAGGCCACGCGACCCTCGTGCAGCATGACCAGGCGCTGGGCCAGCTCGGCCTCCTCGGCGCGGTGGGTGGCGGCGATGACGGTCAGCACGCGGGTGCGGCGGATGGCCGCGAGGTGCTCCCAGAAGCGCTGCACGTGCTCGGCGTCGAGGCCGCTCGTCGGCTCGTCGAGGAGCAGCACCTCGGGCTCGTGGACGAGGGCGCGCGCGAGATCGAGGCGACGGCGCATGCCGCCCGACAGGTTCTTGCCGCGCTCGGCGGCGCGCTCGGCGAGGCCGACCAGCTCGAGCAGCTCGGACGCCCGGCGCTTCGCGGTGGCGCGGTCGAGGCCGGTGATGAGGCCAGCCAGGTGGAGGTTCTCGCGCGCCGACAGCGCGAGGTCGAGCGAGGGCTGCTGGAAGACGACGCCGATGCGCGCGCGCGCGGCCGGGTCGGTCGGCGCGAGCCCCGCGGAGCCGGCTCCGAGGCCGGCGAAGCTCCAGCGGATCTGGCCGCGGGCGAGCGGCGCGAGACCGGCGAAGAGGCGCAGCGCCGTCGACTTGCCCGAGCCGTTCGGGCCGAGCAGCGCCACGTGCTCGCCGGCTCCGACCGACAGGCTGAAGCGCTCGAGGACGGCGCGCTCGCCCCACGCGAACGCGAGATCGGCGGCCATGAGCACGGGAGCTCCAGCCCCCGGCTCGGCGGGCTTCTGCGCGCCCGTTCGCTCCCCACGCGACGCGGGGCCGGCCAGTGGGCCGCTATGCGTGGGGAGCGGGGCGTTGCCGGTTCGCATCAGTTGAACGCAGCGTCCAGCGTCAGCGCGAGCACCAGCGCCGGCAGGTAGATGAGGGAGGCGACGAAGAGGCGGCGGGCCCAGCGGGCGGGCGAGGGGGCGGCGCCCTTCAGGATGGGGCGCACGGCGAAGGCCGCGAAGGCGATGCCGAGGACGGCCGCCGAGGCGCCGTAGACCCAGCCGGCGACGCCGGTCGGGACCAGGAGGAGGCTCATCGGCACGATGGCCACGGCCCAGGCGATGGCCTGCCGGCGGGCGACGCGCACGCCGCGCACGGCGGCGACGGTGCGGATGCCGGCGGCCTCGTAGTCGTGGCCGCGGAAGACGGCGATGGCGATGAAGTGGGGGATCTGCCAGATGAAGAGCACGCCGAAGAGGACCAGCGCGGGCAGGTCGAGGCGGCCGGTCACCGCGGTCCAGCCCATGAGCGGCGGCACCGCGCCGGGGATGGCGCCGACCACCAGCGCGAGCGGCGCCTTGTACTTCATCGGCGTGTAGACGCCGACGTAGCTGACGATGGCCAGGCCGCCGACGAGCGTCGTCGCGAGGTTCGTGCCGAGCGCCAGCATCACCACCGCGACCACGCCGAGCACGACGCCGAAGGCGAGCGCGCCGTCGGGCGAGATGCGGTCGGAGGCGAGCGGGCGGTCCTTCGTCCGCTTCATGAGCCGATCGGTGTCGCGCTCGAGCCACATGTTGAGCGCGTTGGCGGACGCGATGGCGAGCGCCGTGCCGACCAGCGCGAGCAGCGCCTGGCCGATGCCGAGGCCGGCGCCCGGCGTGGTGCGCGACGCGAGGAACATGCCGCCGCCGGCCATGATGAGGCACATGCGGTTGATGGCCGGCTTGGTGAGCGCCACGTAGTCGCGCAGGACGGCGACCTTCGAGCGCGTCGGCGTGAGGTCCATCGACAGGGTCATGCCGGGACCCCCTTCGTGGTCGGGGCCGACGAGGTCGTCGACGCCGGCGGCGTCGTCGTCGGCGCGATGGCGCTCCGCTGCCCGAGGCGCGCGCCGAGCGGGCCGAAGCCGAGCACGACGGCCACGAGCGCGGCCAGGAGGAGCCCGCCGATGGCGGTGTGGAACATGACCACCGCGACGGCCTTGCCGGTGATGATGGTCAGCAGGCCGAGCGCGACCTGGGCCAGCACGAGGACGAGCGGCACCCAGGCGAGGCGCGCGATGGCCGGGCGGTCGACCTCGGGTCGGCGCGCGCGGCGCATGGCCTGCACCGACGCGGTGACGACCACGATGGCGGTGAGGTAGGCGACGAAGCGATGCACCATGTGCAGCTGCTGGAGGCCCATGTCGGGCCAGAGCCCCTGGGGGCCGCAGCCGATCGGATCGTCGCCGCAGATCATGCCGGCGCCGAAGTGGCGCATGCCGCCGCCGATGAGGATCTGCAGCAGCGTCAGCGCGGCCGCGACGATGAGGCCGTTGCGGGGATGGGTCGCGCCGAGGCTCGGCTCGGCGCGGCGCGACGGCGCGAGGCGCCAGGCCAGGAGCACCATGACGGCGAGGAACGAGTAGCCGGTGACGAGGTGCGCCGTCGACAGGATGGGGTTCAGCCCGACGAAGACGGTGAGGCCGCCGAGCGCGCCCTGCGCCAAGACGAGGAAGAAGGCGCCGACCGCCAGCCACTTGGTCTTGCGGTTCACGTCGGCGGCGGCCCAGGCGCCGATGAGCAGCGTGGTCGTGAGCACGCCGACCATCCAGCCCCAGAGGCGATGGCCGTGCTCGTAGAGGACGCCGCCCTCCATGGTCGGGAAGGCCGAGCCGTTGCAGGTCGGGAACAGCAGATCGGTCGGCGTCCACGTGCACGCGAGCGAGCTGCCGGTGGGGTTCACCGTGCCGCCGATGAGCAGCATGAGCCAGGTCGCCACGACGCCCAGCACGGCCACGACGAAGAGCGTGCGCGGCTTGAGCACGCGCGTGATCGCTTGCCCGACGCTCACAGCACGACCCCCTTCTGGCCCGACTTGCAGAAGGTATCGAGCGCGCGCCACGCCGTGGTGCACGACTCCTTGATGGCCTTGGGCGACGTCTTGTCGACGCCGACCTCCTTGCACCGCTCGTAGGCCCACTGCGCGGGCTTCATGCTGTTGCCGATGGGCTTGCACTCCTCGGCGCGATCGCGCGCCGCGAGGCAGTCGGCGACCCCGTACGAGACGGCGTCGAGGCACATGCGCGCGGGCGCCGTGCAGTCCTCTTCGAAGAAGTGGATGACGTCGGACACGCACGCCGTGGCGGTCATGGTCTGGCCGCGCGTGGCGTAGCTCTTGCGCCACTCGGTGATCTGCATCGAGCCGCTGCTGGCCCGGAAGTATACGACCACGCCCATCACCAGGCCGATGGCGATGGCGAGGCCGATGACGATCCAGCCGACCTTGCCCGAGCGCACCTCGGACGGCGGATTCGCGCTCGGCGGAGTCGCGCCGAGCGGCGGCACGGCTCCGTCGTTCGGGCTTCCGGCGGTTCGGTCCAGGGAAGTGTCCACGCCCATCGCTCGCGGCTTGTAGAAGAGCCGCACGACGAGGTCAATCGCGGCGACGGTAGATTTGCGTTGGTTATGGGGTGTGCGCTTGCTACCAACCACTCTCGTGGAAACCTCCGTCAACCCGCGGGACCCCCGCATCGTCGATGTCGCTGGCGCCGTGAGCGCGCTTCGCTCGGGTCGCCTGGTCGCCCTGCCGACCGAAACCGTCTATGGCCTCGGCGCCAACGCCCTCGACCCGGCCGCGGTCGCGCGCGTCTTCGCCGTGAAGGGACGGCCCGAGCACCACCCCCTCATCGTCCACCTGGCGCGCGCCGATCTGCTGCCGGGCTGGACCACGGCTGTACCGGACGCCGCGTGGATCCTGGCCGAGCGCTTCTGGCCCGGGCCGCTCACGATCGTGCTCCGGCGCGGGCCGCTGGCGTCCGACCAGGTCACCGGCGGGCTCGGGACGGTGGCCGTGCGCGTGCCCGATCATCCGCTGACGCGCGCCGTGCTCGAGGCCTTCGGGTCGGGCGTCGCGGCGCCCTCGGCCAACCGCTTCGGCAAGGTCAGCCCGACCACGGCGGCGCACGTGGCCGAGGACCTGGGCGACGACATCGACGCCATCCTCGACGGCGGGCCGTGCCGGGTCGGCGTCGAGTCGACCATCGTCGATCTGTCGCCGAGCGACCCGCGCGAGTGGTCGGTGCTCCGGCCGGGCGGGCTCGACGCCAGCGTGCTCGGCGACGCGCTCGGGCGCCCGCTGCCCGTCGCCATGGGCGGACCGAAGAAGGCGCCCGGCCAGCTGGCGCACCACTACGCGCCGAACGCGCGCCTCGAGGTGGTGCCGCCGGCGGCCAGCGAGGCGCGCCTGGCCGAGCTCGAGGCGGCCGGTCGCCAGGTGGTGCGGCTCGGCGCGCACGAGCTCGGCGCGACCGCCGAGGCCTGGGCCTACTCATTATATGGAGCCATCCGCCGCGCCGACGCCGCGCGCCCCGACGTCATCGTGGTCGAGACGCCGCCGCCCGGCGCGCTGGCCGAGGCCGTGCGCGACCGCCTGACGCGGGCCTCGGCGCGCCACGGCTGAACGGCTGGCGGCGCATCAACCGCTGAGGACCCAGCGCGCGGTCTCGGTCTCGGGGAAGATGCGCGACCAGACGCCGCGCACGCGGACGAGGCGGACCCAGCCCGAGAGGCCGGTCGCGAAGTGCTCCTCGTCGGGGCTGGCCCAGCCCGAGACCATGACGCCCATGGCCACGAGCAACGCCTGCGCGATGGGCGGGAGCAGCGGGTCGCCGAGGCGCAGGAACAGGTGCCGGCGCATGACCTCGAGCGCGAAGGCGTCCATCTCCGGCGTGAGCATGCCCTCCCAGGGCGGCGGCTTGGCCGGGTCGAGCTCCTTCAGGCACGGCTCGAGGTGGCGGATGCGCGTGCGCAGCTCCCAGCCGTTGTCGGGGTCGACGAAGACGCTGGAGATGTCGGCCAGGCGGAGGCAGGCGAGCACGCGCGCGACGAAGCCCACCGGCAGCTCGGCGCCGAGCGGGGGCGAGCCGGTCATGATGGCGATGGCGCGCGGGAAGGTCATGTCGGGCGCCGACAGGAGGCCGAGCAGGCCGCGCTCGGAGGCGGCGAGCTCGGGCGTGAGGTCGAGCTGCGACTGCATGCCGACCAGCGGCTGGATCTCGGGCCCGTCGACCCACGACAGGTGCGTCGAGGTGCACGACGGATCGACGCCGACGCGCAGGCCGTCCTCGGCCAGCGTCGCGCGGCGCGGGAACTGGCGGCACACGAGCGGCTTGGCGTCGGCGCCGAAGCGCTCGTGGATGCGGCAGCGGCTCTCGTCGGAGAGGAAGACGCAGCGGCCCTTCTCGTGGCGCAGCGTGGCGTCGGTGAAGGGGTCGGCGATGCCGAGCTCGGCGGCCTGGGCGCTGACGCGCGCCTCCTCCTCGGCGTCGGTGAGGCGCACGTGCCAGCCGGTGCAGCAGGCGCCGCACAGGTGGCAGGCGTGGCGCAGCGGACGCAGCGCGAGGATGCGGCCCTCGAGGCGGGGCGTGGGGTCGGGGACGGGCGCGTCGGTGTCGCTCATGCGGCTGTCCTACTTCAAGGTGCGCTCGGCGGCGAGCCCGACGCCCTCGTCGCCCGGTGCGCAGCTCGCGGCGCGGGCCGCGGAATTCCGAGTGAGGCCATAGCAATTTGTCGAATCACTCCGACAATAAGATGTTGGCGAGATGGCTCGGGGCCGCGCGGCAGACGGGCGCGACGCCGTGTCGTGGGCGGTCCGATACAGCCGAAGTTCACCGCCTGTCACCCGCCCGGGGCCTGGACTTTCGGCGCGAGAGCTGGCCATCCTCGAACCCGGTGCGCCTTGCGGTGGTGCCGCCCGTCATGTTCCCGAGAAGGCAGGTTCCTCATGCTGATGCTGCGTGGATTCCTCACGTGCGCGGCGGTGCTCATCGGCTCCGTCGCAGCCCACGCCTTCGATCTCCACGGGACCACGTTCTGCGGCAGCGGCGCCATGCCGGGCGCGACCGTGCGCGCCATCCTGACGGCGACGCAGACCGACGCCGGTCTCGCCACGACCGACGCGGGCGGCCTCTACTCGCTGAACCTGGGGGCCGGGGTCTATGACCTCGTCGTGACGCCGCCGCCCGGCAGCGGCTGCTCCGAGGCGACCATCACCAACAAGACCGTGGCCGCGTCCGAGGCCTACGACATCATCCTGTTCCTGCCCGGCAACCCGAGCCAGAAGTACCCGGTCAGCGGCCTGGTGACCATCGATGGAGCTCCTGCGAGCGACTGGGCCGTCCGCGTGATCGACCAGAACACGGACAGCGAAATCGACACCAGTACCGATGCCAACGGCCACTACAGCGTCTCGGTGGTAGCCGGCACCTACTTTCTGCTGATCCAGCATTTCGGCGGCGGCAGCGAGATCCCTCAGAACGTCAATTGCCGACAATTCAATTTCACTGTCGCCGGGTCCACCTCGGCGGACCTCGCCGTCAGCACGGCCGCCATCTCCGGCGTCGTGCTCGGGGACCCGAGTGGCCAGCCCGGCGCCGGGTTGGGGGTTTCTGCGAGCAACTCGGTCGGCGCCGGCAACTTCAGCTGCAATTCGTCGTCGAGCACGGGAAGTGCGAGCGATGGCACATTCGGGCCCCTCTTCGTGCTGGCCGGCGGTGGCACGAACGTCTCCTCGAACGCCGTGCCGGGTGCCTACTCCAGTGCCGGTGCGAGCGTCGACACGAGCTCGCCGGGTGCGGTCTCGGGCGTCGTTCTCCGGCCCACCGAGATCTCGAACGTGCAGGTCAGCGGGCGCATCATGAGCGGCGAGGGCGTTCCTCTCACCGACACGGCTGTGAGGTTCATCGACTCCAACACCGACACCGAGTTCGACACGTCGACCGATGCGGACGGCCGCTACTCGTTGAGCGTGCCATCAGGAACCTATTTCTTCCTCGTGCAGCGCTTCGGCGGCGAGACTGGCGGTCCATTCCCGACCAATCTCAATTGCCGGCAATTCAATCTGCCTATCTCGCAGGCGACGGTGAAGGACGTGGCCGTCGACTTCGCGACCGTCTCGGGCTCCGTCATCTCCCAGCCCGCGAACAACCGCCTGCCGGGCCGCGGAGTGTCTGCGAGCGCCAACGGCGCCGCCGGCGAGATGACGTGCTCGTCGAGCGGGCAGATGGCGACGGATGGGAACGGCGACTTCGGTCCCATCACCCTCGTTGCGGGGTCCGGCCAGGCCTCGATCAGCGAGATTCCCGGCCAGTCATCGAGCGCGTCGGTGTCCTACTCGCTGGCGCCCGGGCAGCACCTGACCGGTCTCGTGCTGGCGCCGGTCGAGCAGTCGACGTTCACCGTGACCGGCATCGTCCGCGGCCGCAACGGTGCCCCGCTGGACGGTGCGTCGGTTCGCTTCATCAACCAGAACACCGACAACGAGTTCTCGAGCACGACCGACGTCCTCGGTGGCTACGGCATCGACGTTCCGACCGGGACCTACCTCGTCCTGGTCCAGAGCTTCGGCAACCCCGCCAACCGGCCGACCAATCTCAACTGCCGATGGTTCAACGTGACGGTCGACGCCGACACCACGCGCGACGTGAACATCAATATCGCCCACGTCGCCGGGCGCGTGACGACCGCGTCCGGCATCCCCATCGCCGGCGTGTCGATCTCGTCCAACACCAATGACGGCGGCACGTGCAACAGCAGCCAGAATGGCGGCTCCGACGCCGACGGGCGATTCGACTATTATCTGACGCCGGGAAATGTCAATTACAACTTCACGCCCGATGAGGCCAGCGGCTACGTCGCGGCGCACATCTCGACGACGCTGTCAGGCGACCTGACCCAGCAGATCGTCCTGCAGCTGCCGGACGTCGTGCCGCCCGTCATCACCACCGGGCCGACCGTCATCCACCACTCGAACTTCTCGGTGTCGATCCAGTGGACGACCAACGAGGTCACCGACGCGCGGCTCGAGTACCAAGAGGGCCACGACCTCGGCGGTGCGCCCACCGTCATGACGCTCGGCACCGCGCTCACCGACCACATCTTCACGCTGACCGGCCTCACGCCGGGCACCGAGTACGCCTACCGCGTCTCGTCCAAGGACAGCGGCAACAACAGCGTGGCCAGCGGCGTCCTGAACTTCACGACCCACCTCGAGGGCGACACCACGCCGCCGCTCATCACCACCGCGCCGTCGCCGACCTTCATCGCGCCGACCATCATCCGCGTGTCGTGGACCACCAACGAGCCAGCCACCAGCACCGTGCGCTACGGCTTCGTGGGCAGCGACCTCGACCGCACCGCCGGCAACTCCAACTACCTCCTGAACCACGACGTGGTCATCACCGGCCTCACGCCCGGCACCGCCTACACGCTGACGGTCGAGTCGAAGGACCCGGACCAGAACGGCCCGACCGTGTCGGAGCCCTTCGACGTCGCCACCACCACCGCCGGCGACACCACCCCGCCCACCATCCTCGGGCTGCGCACGGAGTGCATCACCGGCACCGCCATGGCGGTCTGCTGGGAGACCGACGAGGCCGCCACGAGCAACGTCGCCTACACCAACCAGGCCACCGGCGCGGCCACCACGCTGTCGCGCGCCGGCCTGGTCATGACGCGCTGCATGTCGCTGAACGGGCTCCAGCCCAACACCTCGTACAGCATCGCGGTGTCGTCGGCCGACGGCGGATCGAACATCGGCAACGGCGGGCCCATCGTGCGCCAGACGCTGGCCAGCGCCGACGAGGGGGCGCCCGTCATCAGCGGCTTCACGGCCTACGCCGTCAGCCCGACCTCGGCGCGCATCGCCTGGACCACCGACCTCGGCGCCTCCACGCTGGTCGCCTGGGGCACGAGCCCGGACAACCTCGACGTCATCGCCGGCGACGGCTCGGTGTCGGAGACGAGCCACAGCGTGCTCCTCACCGGGCTCCCCGCCGGCAGCCTGAGCGGCGGCAGCGGCGTGTGGGTGCGCGCCACCTCGACCAACCCCTGCCAGCAGAGCACGTCGACCGCGGTGACGCCGGTGGTCGACCGCGACGAGTGCAGCGACGGCTCGGCCGGCTGCGACCCGAGCGCCACCTGCAACAACAGCTACGGCGGCTTCGCCTGCGCCTGCGGCGGCGGCCTCGTGGCCAGCGGCACCCACTGCTGCGCCGTGTGCGAGGGCGGGCGCGAGCGCGCCAGCGACTGCACGCTGGCCGACCCGGCCGCGGGCTGCGACTTCCGCCCCGAGATCGCCGACCAGACCATCGCCATCCTGGCCGGTGGCGCCGTGCGCGACGCGCTCGGCAAGGTCGTGGCCAGCGACGCCGACGGCGGCGACGCGCTGCGCTTCACCATGGCGTCGGGCAACAGCGGCGGCGCCTTCTCGATCGACGCCGACGGCACCCTGCGCGTCGCCTCGCCGACGGCCATCGCCGCGCGCGTGGGCGTCGGCTTCAGCCTGCGCGTGCGCGTCACCGACGGCCAGGGCCTCATCGACACCGCCACCGTCCTCGTGACGGTCGGGCCGGCCCCGAGCGCCTGCGTGCTGGCGCCGTGCGCCCACGGCAGCTGCTCGGTGGTCGACGACGCGGCCGTCTGCGACTGCAGCGGCACCGGCTACACCGGACCCAAGTGCGCCGACGACGTCGCCGAGTGCGCCAGCGGCAACGGCGGCTGCGAGCAGGCTTGCGTCGAGGAGGTGGGCGGCTTCCACTGCGCCTGCGACGTCGGGCGGCTGGCGAGCGACGGCCGCACGTGCATCCCACCCGGCAGCTGCGGTCCGCTCACGTCCTGCGAGGGCGAGGCCCAGGTGTTCTACGGCGTCGTGAACCAGAACGGCGCGCCGGCCGGCAGCATCCGCTGCCAGCGCGACGCGGACGGCACCGTGACCTGCCAGACCGACGAGCACGGTGTGCTCGTGGTCGCCCCCGTCCTCTGGTGTGAGTGAAGGAGGAGCCGACATGCGTTTCCCCATCCCAGGCATGATGGCCGCGCCCGGCGCGGCGCTCGTCACCTCCGCCCTCGCGCTCGCCGGCTGCGGTCAGGCCCAGGCCCCGACCGACACCGGCGGCGCGCACCTCGCCATCGGCGTGGCGCCGCTCTCCTTGGCCGGCGTGAGCGACGCCTGCTACGCGCTGACCGTCTACGGCGGCACCGACCCCGACACGGCGCCGGTCGTGTGGTCGCAGGCTCACGTGTGCGCGAGCCAGTTCGGCGACGGCGTCGGCAGCGTCGCCTACGTCGGGAGCTGCGACGCCAGCGCGTCGGGCGGCAGCGGCGCCTCGGTCGTGCAACTGGTCATGGAGGACCTGTGCACGGGCGGGCCGTGCGCCGACGAGACGCCGGGCGACACGTCGATCGCGGCCAGCGAGTGGCGGAACCCGTGCCCGGCCCCCGAGGGCTGCAGCGTGCCGGCCACCTGCGTCGCCAACCGCGACACGCCGGTGCGCTTCGATCTGGTGGTCGCGCGCAGCGCCAACCAGGGCTTCTTCGACGTCGCCGTGAACTTCAGCGACGTCTTCTGCTCGGCCAAGCTCGACTGCGTCGACGCGCAGGGCGGGCCGCTCCTCCTCTTGAACGACCCCGAGGCGGCCGACCAGGGCCGCGGCCCGACCGTGGTCGTGGCCTGGGCGTGCACCGCCGGCCCGGGCGCCGAGTCGTGGCTCTACTACGACAACCTGGTCGTGAAGTGCTTCGACGACACCACCGGCGCGCTGCTCGGCAGCTGGCCCTACGACCCGTCGCTCGGCCCTGGTAACGCCGGCCCCGGCTCGGCGCCGTTCGCGTTCCAGACGGGCGTCTATCGCACCAGCACCGCGTCGACCGGCGTCACCTCGTGGAACGTCGCGCTCGGCATCCACCCCGACGAGCTGCCCGGCCGCTGCGTGCTCACGGCCTCGGCCAGCGCCAGCGACACGCGCCTCGAGGGCGACACCACGCCGACCGGCGCCGTCTACCCGTTCATCACCTGGAACGTCACGCTGAGCGCCCACGCCGGCGCGCTCAGCTGCACGCGCCACCCGCTCGACGAGGCCGATAGCGGCGTCGCGACCGACTACACGCGCGCCGGGCCGAAGGCCTTCGCGCACGCGCTGAAGGCGGGCTCGACCGAGGTCGAGACGAGCGCCAGCACGGTGTGCGTCGACACCGTGACGAGCCTCGATGGGCGCGTCCGCTTCGCGAGCTCGCCCGAGGGCGTCACGGCGCGCGTCGACGGCGTACAGTCGCCGTTCTATCCGCTGCCGGCCGGCTTCACGCTCGGCGGCTGCTGCGGCGACCCCTGCTGCGAGTGACGAGGAGGAGCGCGGTGAGCAGCGCGGCGGCGACGCCGTCGAGGCCGCCGCCCGCGGCGCAGCCGCCGCCGCCGATGGCGCCGACCTCGTCGCGGGTCACGACGGCGTAGCAGGTCTCCTGGGCCTCGTTGCCGGCTTCGTCGCTGGCGCTCACCGACCACTCGAAGAGGTTGGCCACCGGGCCGACGTCGACGACCTGCATGGTCGAGGTGCCGTCGAGGCCGACCTGGCACTCGCTCGCGCGGTCGAAGGTGATCTCGCCGTTCTGCTGGACCAGGCAGCGCGCGCCGACGATGGCCACCGTGACGGGGCCGCCGCAGGTGTCGTGCGCGGTCGAGGTGTGGGCGAGCGGCAGCGTGTTGGAGTCGAGATCGATGGCGCCGCAGGTGACCTCGGGCGCGGCGCGATCGGCGACGTCGACAGTCGTCTGGCAGGTCGTGCGATGGCCCCACGGATCCTGGATGACGACCTCGACCGGGGTCTGGCCGAGCGGGTAGGTGCGCGCCTCGGCCGGGCCGGCGGTCACCGCGCCGACGCAGGCGCCGTGCACGTGGGCGCGGAAGTCGGGGCTCGCGGCGCAGGTCTCGGGATCGGCCGTGGCGCCGATGGTCGCATCGCAGGTGTAGACGGCGTCGGCCGGCGGCAGGATGCGCAGCGCGGCGTGGGCGGCGTCGGCCTGGAGGTCGAGCGCCAGCAGGCCGGAGGCGTTGGTGGCGCTGTCGCAGGTCGGGCCGCTGGCGAGCGCGAGCGGGGTCGCGCCGCGGACGTCGACGCCCATGCTGACGAGGCTGTAGCCGCAGCGCGGGTCGGCCGCGAGGCCGCTGGTCAGCGACGCGCCCGGCGTCGTGCCGGCCGGCGCGGCGGCGACCGTGGTCGCGGTCGCGAGCGAGGTCGTGAGGTCGAGCGAGAACACCGCCAGGGTGGGGGCGGCCTCGGCGGTGAGGCCCTGCGCGCTGAGCGAGCCCGACACGACGCGCGTCGGACCGAGCGGATCGCCGACGACGGCGCGCGTCTCGACGACGTCGAAGCGGCCCCACGGCAAGGTCAGCGCGCCTTCGGCGGCGGGCGTGAGCACGGCCGACACGAGGCGCCCGGTGGCGAGGCCGGGGTGGTCGCGCCGCTGACGAGGTGCTCGGGCGCCGCCAGCAGCACGCGATCGACCGTGTGGTCGCCGTCGCCATCGACGAGCACGGCGATGGCCGAGCGGCCGGGCACGGGCACCGCGGAGAGCGCCACCGCGACCTCGAGCGCCGGGGTCGGCAGGGTGGCGACGCGCACGCCGACCGTCGGATCGCCGTCGGCCAGCAGCGTGAAGAGCTCGGCGCGGCCGCCCGGTCCGCCGGCCGGATCGAGCGTCAGCGCGAAGGCCGACGGCGCGAGGCAGGTGTCGGCCGTGGCGGCGGTGGTCGCGGTCGCGCGCGGCACGAGGAAGAACGGCACCGCCAGGCGCACGTCGCCGACCGTCGCGCGCACCCAGCCGTCGACCTCGTCGGCGGCCCAGGCGTTGGCCGGCTCGGCGCTGGCGACGGGGCCGGCCGTGGGGATGACGGTCGGCGCGCAGCGCAGCCGGGTCGATGCGGAAGCTGACGGTGACCGGCTTCTCCTCGCCGGCCGCGAGCTCGAGCGAGGTCGGGTCGACCGTGACGCAGCACGCCGCCCTGCGCGTCGGAGGCGTCGCGGAACGCCGCCGCGAGGGCGACCGTCCGGCCGTCTCGCCGTCGTTCGAGACGGTGAGCGTGCGGGTCAGCGTGGTGACGGCGCTGGCGCGCACGAGCCCGAGGTCGAGCGCCGGCGAGGCGGGGCCGGGCGCGGCGGGCCGCATGCGCACGTGCCCCACCAGCGCCTGGTAGGCGTCGATGCGGCCGCTGCCGCCGAGCGACAGCGACGCGCGCGCCTCCCGGCGCCGCCCGCGCTCGGGCTGCCGCCGACCAGCGGCTCGGAGGCCGACCACGCCGGCGCCGTCGTCGCGACCAGCTGCGCCGCGATGACGTCGGCCGACCAGTCGGGGTGGGCCTCGCGCACGAGGGCCACCACACCCGCCACGTAGGCGGCTGCGAGTGCTGTGCCCTGACCCGGCGCGGCCAGCTCGGGGCCCATCGTCAGCGTCGGATCGGCCGCGCTGCCACCGGTCGCGCCGGGCGTGAACGTCGGCCCGCGCGTCGACGCGAACAGCACCGTGTCGACCAGGCGCTGATCGGCCGCGAGGCCGTCGCGCAGCTCGACCGACACCGTCGTGCCGGCGGCGATCGACGCGGCCAGCCGCGCGGCCAGCCGGCCGTCGACGGCGAAGAGCGGCAGCGCTGCCAGCGACGCGCCCGCGGGCTGCCACAGCTCGACCTCGCCGGGCGGGCTCGCGACGAGCAGCGCGCGCGGCGCCGGAGGTCAGCGCCGCGGCGGCCAGCGGCCCGAGGTCGCAGCGCGCGTCGGGCACCAGCAGCACGTCGCCGCTCGAGGTCGGCGCGCTCGCGCCGCCGCAGGCATCCCACGCGCGAACGTCGCCGGCGATGCGCGCGCCGCTCGCGAGCGGCAGGCCGAGCCCGGCCACGGCCGGACACGCCGAAGCGGCCGCCGAGCACCTCGGGCGCCTTCACGTCGAGGGTCGCGGTCGCGACGTCCCGGGCCGGCCGTGGCGGCCACGCGCAGCGCGTGCGCCAGCGCCGACGTCGACAGCGCGGCGCCGCGCCCGGCATCGCCCATCGGCACGATGACGGACACGCCGCGCCCCGCGAGCGCGTCGACGACCGCCGACGTCGCGTCGGCCGGATCGGCGAAGACGACGACGTCGACCTCGCTGTCGATGGACTCGCCGGCGGCGAGCGAGAGCACGTCGGCGTCGGGCGCGACCTCGGACACGACGGCCGCCAGCGCCACCGTGTCGGCGGCCGTGCCGACCACCGCGAGGGTCACGCCGCGGCCGCCGAGCGCGAGCTCGTCCTGCACGTGGGCGACGCCGGTGAGATCGAGGATGCCCGGCTCGGACGCGGCGCGCACGGGGCTCGCGGCGCCGAGGCAGATCGCGGCGAATGGGGTGAAGCGCGCGAGGACGGATCGCGACATGGGGACCTCCGGTTCGCGACTCTCGCACACACGACCGCGCGACGATACTCGCGAGATGGCCCGCGGCGCGCGCATGCGCGGTTATTTGACAAAGGTCGGGAACGCCCCTTTACGGGCCGCGCGCGGTGCTTTACAGTCCTTGGTCAAGTGCGCTCCCGGAGCCTTCGCGGGTCGGGAGCGCGCGCACGTCACATCTCTGAACAGCATCGAAAGGCGAGGCCTTATGCGTCCGTCCGCCGCGTTGAACACGCCCATCCTGCGTTGGGCTGGTCTCTCGCTCTGCGTCTTCGCCGCCGCGTGCAGCGACACCGGCGGCAGCACCATCATCCATCTGGATGATACGTCCGAGGGCTTCGTGCCGCGGAAGCTGAAGGTGCTGTCGGTCGACCCGGCCGAGGGACCCATCGAGGGCGGGCAGCTCCTGGCCATCACCGGCACCGGCTTCCAGTCGGACATGACGGTGACCTTCGGCGGCGCCGAGGCCTCCTTCGTCATCGTCGGCGGCGACGAGCTCGCGGTCATGCGGACCCCGCCCGGCGCGGCCGAGGGCCAGGTCGACATCACCGTAGCGCTGACCGACGGGCGCTCGGTCGACGTGCCCAACGCCTACACCTACGTGAAGACCGACCCGGCCGGCGAGGACCTCATCGTCCTCGGCGTGACGCCGGCGACAGGTCCCTTGCCGGGCGGAAACCTGGTCGTCGTCGAGGGCCGCGGCTTCGTCGAAGGCGCCGAGGTCACCTTCGGCCTCGTGCCCGCGACCGAGGTCCACGTCATCGGCCCCGACGCCATCACCTGCACGGCGCCCACCGGGTTGGCACTCGGCGCGGTCGACCTGCACGTGAAGACGCCCGCGACGGCGTCGCGCCCGGCGCTCCAGGACACGCTGCCGGCGGCCTACACCTACACGCCGGTCGACGTGATCGACACCGAGGTGGCCGTGCTCTCGGCCACGCCGAGCCAGGGCGCGATGACGCGCCAGACGCTCGTCACCATCGGCGGCAAGGGCTTCGCCGACGGCACCGCCGTCTTCTTCGGCGACGTCCGCGCCACCGACGTGCACGTGCTCGGCCCGAACGCGCTCACCTGCATGGCGCCGACCTCGGTCGTCGACGGCCGCGTCGACGTGCGCGTCGAGGTCCCGGGCGGCCACGACCTCCCGGCCCAGACCGCGACGCTGCCCGACGGCTTCCACTATATCGATGACTCGACCACCCTCGTCGTGTCGTCGCTGCTCCCCGACAGCGGCCCGGTCGCCGGCCAGAACCGCGTCGTCATCGCCGGCCAGGGCTTCGCCGACGGCGCCACCGTCGAGTTCAACGGCACGCCGGCCGGCCAGGTCACCTTCCTCGCGCCGACCGCGCTGTCGTGCGTCGCGCCCGCCGGCGCCGCGCCGAGCCGCGCCAACATCACCGTCAAGCTCCCGAACGGCGACGTCTACACGCTGCAGGGCGGCTACACCTACACCGACGACACCGTGCCGCTGCGCGTGAACGGCGTCTTCCCGGCGTCGGGCGTCTTGGCCGGCGACAACGTCATCACTATCTCGGGCCAGGGCTTCGTGGTCGGCTCGACCGTCACCATCGGCGGCAACCTCGCCACCGAGCCGGTCGTGCTCGGCGACTCGGCCATCGTCTGCAAGGCCCCGGCCGGAGCCGCCCCCGGCGCGGTCACGGTGCAGGTCGAGACGCCCGACCACCAGTCGGCGACCATGCCCAACGGCTACACCTACCTCGATCCGGGCGACGCCGATCGCCTGCTGGTCCTGAACGTCACGCCGGGCGAGGGCTCGCTGGCCGGCGGCGAGACCGTCAGCATCTCGGGCTCGGGCTTCGTGCCCGGCGCCGAGGTCTACTTCGGCGGCGTGCAGGCGACCGACGTGCAGGTGCTGGCGCCCGAGGCCATGACGCTGACCGTGCCGCCCGGCGTCGCGGCCGGCCTCGTCGACATCCGCGTGCAGCTGCCCGGCCCCGACGGCGCGGCCGACACCCTCTACAACGGCTACGAGTACCTGCCGGTCGCGGGCGGCGAGGACCTCATGGTCTTCCGCGCCATCCCGAACCAGGGCGTGGTCTCGGGCGGCAACGTCGTGGCCCTCGAGGGCCGCGGCTTCGTCGACGGCGCCAAGGTCTTCTTCGGCGGCGCGCCGGCCTCCGAGGTCCAGGTGCTCTCCTCGCGCGCCATCACCTGCGTGGCGCCGATGTCGCAGGTCACGGGTCTCGTCGGCGTGCGCGTCGAGCTGCCCGGCCAGGGCGCGCTCGCGTTCACGCTCGACAACGGCTACCGCTACCTGCCGGTCGACCTCGCCGAGCTGAAGCTCGCGACCGTCTATCCGATCCAGGGGAAGGTCACCGGCGGCGAGCTCGTGCTCATCACCGGCACCGGCTTCGACCCGGCCATGTCGGTGCGCTTCGGCGACGTGTCGAGCCCGCTCGTGCAGGTGCTGTCGCCGTCGTCGGCCACGGCGCTCGTGCCGCCGCACGTCGACGGCCTGGTCGACGTCGAGCTCGTCAACCCCGACACCACCGTCGCGACCTTGCCGGCCGGCTTCCGCTACGTCGCCGACGAGACCGTCGACCTCACGCAGGGCCCGGCGCTGGGCGGCGTCTTGCCGGCCAAGGGCCCGTCGACCGGCGGCACCATCGTGCGCGTCATCGGCGCCAACTTCGCCCCCGGCGCGGCGCTCTATGTGGGCGCGACGCGCGTCACCACCATGGAGGTCCTGTCGCCGTCGCTCATCGGCGCGCAAGTCCCGGCCGGCGCCGTCGGCACCACCGCCGTGAAGGTCGTGAACCCCGACGGCAAGGACAGCTCGCTGGCTGGCGGCTGGACGTACATGGCGCCGGGCACCGCCCCGACGCTCACCGATGTATGGCCGGCCATGGGCCCGTCGACCGGCGGGACGTGGGTCTCCATCATCGGCACCGGCTTCCAGACCGGGACGACCGCGTGGTTCGGCCTCACCCCGGCCGCGACCACCTGGGTCTCGCCGACCGAGCTCATCGCCGAGGCGCCGTCGCACGCGGTCGGCACCGTCGACCTGACGCTCGTCCGCCCCGACGGCGAGGTCGCGCGCCGCGTCTCGGGCTTCGCCTACTACAGCGCGTCGAACCTGCCGGCGCCGCCGCCGGTGGTCGGCGACGTCTTCCCGCGCGTCGGCACCATCGACGGCGGCACCGACGTGTCGGTCATCGGCTCGGGCTTCGCGACCGACGCGCGCATCTACTTCGGCACGCGCCGCGCCACGCTGGTCCGCGCCACCGAGGGCAGCATCCGCACCGTCACGACCCCGCCCGGACCGGCCGGCTCGGCGCGCGTCACGGTCGTGAACCCCGACGGCCTCACCAGCTCGAAGGCCGACGCCTTCGTGTACTTCGCGCCGCCGCCGCTCATCCGGCAAATCGACCCCAACGTCGGCAGCAACCTCGGCGGCACCGTCGTCACCATCACCGGCAAGAACTTCCGCTCCGACTCCGAGGTCGCCCTCGGTGACCGCACCATCACGACGTTCATCACCGCGACGTCGACCAAGCTCATGTTCTACGCGCCGCCGTCGGACCCGATGACGGTCGACGTCAGCGTCATCAACGCCGACGGCCAGGCCGACGTCGCGCCGCTGGCCTTCTCGTGGGTCGACGTGTCGCAGGCCGGCGCGCCCCAGGTCACCTCGATCGAGCCCGACCACGGGCCCGCCGCCGGCGGCTACCTGGCGCTCATCCACGGCGCCCACTTCGCGCCCGGCGCGTCGGTCGAGATCGACGGCAACCTGGCGCTTGGCACCGAGTTCATCGACTCGACCATCATGAAGGTGATCATCCCGCCGGGCCAGGTCGGCCCGCCGGTCGACGTCACGGTGCTCAACGGCAACCTCGAGGGCACGCTCTCGGGCGGCTTCACCTACGAGGCCGAGACGCTCGCGCCGCTCACCGTCCGGACCGTCACGCCGGGCCTCGGCCCGACCACGGGAGGCACCGTGCTGACCGTCGAGGGCTCGGGCTTCACCTCCGACAGCGCCGTCATCGTCGGCTCGACCGCGGCCGCGCGCGTCACCTACATCTCGCCGTCGAACCTCACCGTGGTGACCCCGCCGGGCCTGCCCGGCCTCGTCAACATCAGCGTGTCGCGGCCGGATCTGTCGCAGGCCACGGCCTTCAACGCCTTCGCCTACCAGCGCCCGGAGACGCTCGGCCAGGGCCCGCGCGTGACCTCGGTCGACCCGGCCATCGGCCCCATGGTCGGCGGCTCGCTCGTCACCATCACCGGCTCGCAGTTCAACGGCCCGGCCTCGGTCTACTTCGGCAGCCAGAAGGCGCCGGTCGTGCACGTCCTCGACAGCACGCACCTCACCGTGCGCACGCCGGCCACGACCTCGTCGGGCACGGTCGCCGTCGCGGTCATCAACGCCGACGGCCTCATCGGCGTGCTGCCCGGCGGCTACTCGTACTACGACGCGGCCGGCGTCGCGCCGCCCGAGGTGTTCCTGGCGCAGCCGAACAGCGGCTCGACCTTCGGCAACGAGGCCGTCAAGATCCTTGGCGATCTGTTCCAGCCCGGCGCGCGCACCTACTTCTGCGAGCGCCCGGCCATCGTGCAGAGCCTCGACTCCAACTCGACGCTGAACGTGCTGACGCCGGCCAACGACCCGGGTCCGTGCAAGATCACCGTGGTCAACCCGGACGGCCTGACCGCCGACCGCGACAACAAGTTCACCTACCAGTCGCCGGCGCCCATCGTGACCTCGGTCACGCCGTCGGCCGGTCCGAAGGAGGGCGGCATCGACATCGTCGTCCAGGGCCAGAACTTCGTCACCGGCGCCACCGTCCGCTTCGGTAACGCCGTCTCGCCGCAGGCCATCGTGGTCGACCCGCGCACGCTCACGGCGCGGCTCCCGGCCTCGGTGGTCGGCGTCGTCGACGTGGTCGTGGTGAACCCCGGCGCCACGCAGGCGACCGGCACCCTGCCGCACGGCTTCACCTACCTCGACCAGGTGTCGGGCCTGTCGCCGGTCGTCTCGCAGGTGCTGCCGCCCAAGGGCCCGCTGGCCGGCGGCACGCCGGTGCGCATCCTCGGCGACCACTTCGACCAGGGCGCGCTGCTCATCCTGAACGGCGTCACGGTCCAGAACGCCACCGTCACCGACGTCCACGAGATGCGCTTCACGGCGCCGGCCGCCGACGCCCCGGGCCCGGTGCCGCTGACCATCCTCAACCCCGACGGCCTCGGCGTGACGCTCGCGTCGGGCTTCACCTACGAGGTCCCGTCGGCCACCGCGCCGACCATCACCAGCGTCGTCCCGGGCAGCGGCCCCGAGGGCGGCAACACCACGCTCACCATCACCGGCTCGGGCTTCTCGGCCGGCGGCAACTGGTCGCTCGGCGGCCAGCCGCTCTCGACCGCGGCCACCATCAGCCCGAACCTCGTCACCGCCAAGACCCCGCCGTCCGCGCCGGGCAAGGCCGACCTCCTCTACGTCGGCGCCGACGGCCAGGTGGCGCTGAAGCTCCAGGCCTTCGAGTACGTCGCGGCGCCGAAGCTCACCGCCATCTCGCCGGCCTTGGGCGGCGTCGCGGGCGGCACCGAGGTGACGCTCATCGGCGACAACATGAAGCCGGGCATGAAGGTCTTCTTCGGCGGCAACCAGGGCGAGGTGCTGTTCGTGCAGTCGGTCTCGACCGCCACCGCGCGCACGCCGCCGTCGCTCATCCGCGGCTTCGTCGACGTGACGGTGCGCAACACCGACGGCCAGGAGGGCAAGCTCACGGCCGGCTTCGAGTACCTCGACCCGCCCGACGTGCAGGCGGTGTGGCCGCCGATGGGCCCGAACTCGGGCGGCACGCTGGTGCAGGTGAAGGGCAAGGGCATGCACTACGGCTCGAAGGTCTTCTTCGGCGCCGTGCAGGCCACGACCGTCTACTACGACAGCTACGGCCTGCTCATCGCGCTGAGCCCGCCGCCGACGGCGTCGAACACCGTCGACATCCGCGTCCTGAACCTCGACGGCCGCGAGGACACGCTGCCGCAGGCCTTCACCTACAAGCCGCTCTCGGCGCTCGGCCCGGCCCCGGCCATCACCGCGGTGTTCCCGCCGCGCGGCCCGACCACGGGCGGCACGCGCGCATCGATCGACGGCCTGAACTTCGACCCCAACGGCCAGGCCATCTTCGTCCCGACGCCGGGCACCAACGCCTTCGTGCGCAGCGACCGCGCCATCGTCGTCGCCCCGGCGCACGCGCTCGGCCCGGCCAACCTCTACTGGGTGAACCCGGACGGCCGCACCACCCAGGCGCCGGTCGACTTCGTCTACCTCGACCCGAGCTCGGTCGGCCCGACGCCGGCCATCCGCGAGATCACGCCGCTGCGCGGCCCGACCGCCGGCAACACGCTGGTGACGCTGCTCGGCACCGGCTTCCAGAGCGGGAGCCGCGTGCGCTTCGGCGCCGATGACGCCATCAACGTCTCGACCACGCCGACCAACGATCAGGTGCGCACGCCGTCCGAGGCCCCGGGCTCGGTCGAGGTGTGGCTCGTCAACCCCGACGGCACCCAGGTGCTGAGCCAGACGCCGTTCCTCTACCTGCCGCCGCCCGACGTCACCGCCGTGAACCCGAAGCGCGGCCCGGCCAACGGCGGCACCATGGTCACCATCGACGGCAACGACTTCCGCGCCGACCCCGACGGGCTCATCCCGCAGATCCTCCTGTGCACGAGCTACGACCCGGTGACGGGCGCGGCGCAGGGCTGCGCCGAGGTCGACCCGACCAAGATCCAGGCGCCCGAGCACGGCCACACGCTGACCTTCCCGACGCCCGCGCACGAGCCGGCGCTGGTCGACGTCGCCGTCATCGCCCCCGACGGTCAGCGCGACGTGCTGCTCGACGCCTTCACCTACACGGCGGTGCCGCTCGTCGCCGGCATCGATCCCGACGCCGGCCCGACCAACGGCGGCCAGCTGGTGACCATCACCGGCGCGGCCTTCCAGGCGGGTGCGTACGTGCTCTTCGACGGCAAGCCGGCGACCGAGGTGTCGGTCCAGAGCGCCGCCGTCATCAAGTGCAAGACGCCCGGCAACGCGCCCGGCCCGTCGGACGTCACCATCGGCAACCCCGACGGCGGTCTGGTCGTCGACCGCGACGCCTACCTCTATCTGCCGGCCCCGACGGTCGACAAGCTCATCCCCAACGCCGGCCCCGAGGACGGCGGCACCGAGTCGACCATCCAGGGCCTGAACTTCGTGGGCGTCGCCAACAGCCCGACGAAGCCGCGCGTCTTCTTCGGCACCGTCGAGGTGCCGGCGGCCGACGTGACCTGGCTCTCGAGCACGGCCATCCGCGTGATGGTCCCGGCCGGCACCGGCACGGTCGACGTGAAGGTCCGGAACCCGGACGGCCAGGAGGGCCTGGCGGTCGACGGCTTCACCTACCTGCCGCCGCTGGCGCCGCCGACGGTGACCTACGTGCTGCCCGACAACGGCTCGACGCTCGGCGGCGACGTGCTGCGCGTCTACGGCAACGCCTTCCTGTCCGGGGCGCGCGTCTACCTCGGCAAGCCCGACGCCAACGGCAACGGCGTCATCGGCGAGCCGGGCGTCGACTGGTACGAGGCGCCGGGCCAGGGCGGCACCGGGTCGCTCTGCGAGGTGCGCAACAACTCGACCCTGCTCGTGTGCAAGACGCCGGCGCACCCGGCCGGCAAGGTCGACGTGCGCGTGGTGAACTCGGACGGTCAGGAGGACTCGATCGCCGACTCGTTCACGTTCATCCCGCCGCCCGAGGAGCAGCCCATCAGCATCATCAACATCGAGCCGCGCCGCTCGACGCTGCCCGGCGGGAAGTACATCACCATCGGCGGCACCGGCTTCAAGGAGGGGACCACCGTCCGCTTCTTCAAGGACGTGGGCGGCGTGGCCAGCGCGCCGTTCGCCGAGTCGACCGAGGTGCTCCGCCTCGGCCCGACGCTCATCCGCGCCAAGGTGCCGCCGTCGCCGACCGGCCAGCCGACGAAGATCATCGTGCGCGTGCGCAACCCGGGTCTCGCCGGCGAGTTCGCCGACGCCAAGGACAAGTTCGAGTACGTGTCGGGCCCGGTCTTCGAGCGCCACCCGGGCGACCGCCTGCCCAACGAGGCCTTCTCCGATCGCGGCGCGCTCGTGTTCGACGCCAACGGCGACGGCTACAACGACGTGCTGGTCTATCGCGACAACGACGACCGCCTGCTCATCAACGGCTGGCAGGGCCGCGTCGGCTACTTCTACGAGGTCGACTTCCCGGGCTACAACGGCTTCTACACCGACCAGGCCCAGGCGGTGGACTACGACGGCGATGGCGATCTCGACATCATCCGTATGTATGCCGCCAACAGCTACATGCAGCGCTGCACCAACCTCGGCGGCGGCAACTTCGCGGCGTGCGAGTACATCTACCAGCCGAACTGCCCGTCGGTGACGTTCGCCATGGGTGATCTCTCGTGCGACGGCGTGCCCGACATCATCCTGCCCTTCAACACGACCGACCCGCGCTGCCGGCCGACGCTCTTGAAGGGCGACGGGCACGGCGGCTTCGCGGCCTACAACTCGATGCTGCCGCCGTTCGCGGAGCCGACGCGCGGCATCGCGGTCGGCGACATCGACAACGACGGCGACAACGACCTCTTGCTGGCCAACGACCTGTCGGTGCAGAACCGGCTCTACCTCAACAACTGCGCCGATCTGCAGCTGTCGGGCAAGTGCGACATCCCGATCCCCGACTTTTCGAACAAGCTCTTCGAGGGCAAGAACTACGCGCTCGCCCCCTACGGCACCGACTGGTACACGGCGCGCAACACCTGCCTCGCCTGGGGCGCCGACCTCGTGCGCCTCGACAGCCAGGCCGAGGCCGACTTCATCCGCCTCGATCCGATGTTCCCGCGCGACTACATCTGGCTCGGCATGCGCGACACCAACAACGACCACGTGAAGGAGTGGGTGACGCCGGGCGTGTCGGAGTACACCGACTGGTGCGGCGGCTACCCGAGCCAGAACGGCGGCTGGGACTGCGTGACCTACGCCTGGAACGCCGGCAACGGCGGGCAGGACAGCTGCATGCACGACTACCCGTGCTCGCCGGGCTGGCGCTTCGTGTGCGAGGGCCAGGGCCAGACCTGCGCCGGCGCGTGGACCTTCGTCGACGCGCAGTACGGCATCGGCAAGACCTTCCCGGTGTCGGGCGGCAACTCGTACGACGCGCTGCTCATCGACATCGACAACGACAACGACCTCGACGCGGTCGTCGCGCAGTACGGCCAGCCGACCAACGTCTACGCGAACATCGGCGGGCGCTTCGCGGCCGACGACGGTCTGCGCTGGCCGCAGGTCGAGGCCAACCGCAACATCGAGAAGCTGCACCCGGTCGACATCGACAACGACGGCGACCTCGACCTCATCGGGCGCTACACCGGCAACGAGGTGAAGGTCTACCTGAACGACCGCTTCACGCGCGGCGAGCCCGACGGCGCCGGCGTCTTCTCCGACGTGACCTCGACGCGCTGGCCCAACGGCAACGGCAAGGACCCGCGCACCGACGTGGTCGGCTTCGCGCCGGGCGACCTGAACGACGACGACCTGCCCGACCTCTACATCGTCGGGCGCGACCGCGGCGACCGCATCGTGCTGAACGACGGCTACCGCGAGGGCAGCCCGTGGCGCGACGACAAGGATGCGAGTGGCAATTTCATCTACCACGTCGGAATTGGCAAATTCGCGTTCAACACCTCGCGTGTCCTGCCCGAGCGCTACGACAACGTGAACGCCGCCACGCTCGGCGACTTCGACGGCGACGGTGACATCGACATCGCGCAGTGCGGCTACTACCAGAAGATGCAGCTCTACCTGAACGACGGCGCGGCCAAGTGGGTCGACGCCAGCGCCGACCACCTGCCGGCCAACATCACCTGGCGTTGCCGCGCCGGGTCGATCCAGTCGGCCGACATCGACGACGACGGCGACCTCGACATCCTGGTCGAGGCGTCGGCCGACGGCTACAGCTGCCCCAACAACGACTGCGTCGGGCGCGCGATGCTCGTCAACGACGGCTTCGGGCACTTCACCGACGTGGCGCCGACGCAGGTGCCGTACGGCCAGGACTGGGGCGCCGAGAAGGTGACCTTCGCCGACCTCGACCACGACGGCGATCTCGACTGGCTCGTGAGCTACGACTGGGGCGGCACGCCGAACCGCGTCTACATCAACGGTGGCGATCCGTTCGACGTGGGCGGCGCCTTCGCGTTCTCGCGGACCGACGCGTGGATGGCCAACGTGGTCTACGACCGCCGCTACTACATCCGCGACATGGAGACCATCGACCTCAACGGCGACGCGTTCCCGGACATCTATACGGGGCGCTCGGGCCAGAACAAGATCTGGCTCAACAACGGCGGCACGAGCTTCACCGACGTGACGGCGCAGTACTCGCCGTCGACCGACAACGACGCGAGGAAGGTGCTGGTCGACGACTTCGACAACGACGGCGACCAGGACGTCTACGTCATCAACTGGGGCCAGGACCGCTTCCACTATCGCGAGACGACGAAGTTCGCCGACATCACCGGCTCGGCGCTGCCGGCGGTCTCGGACCAGTCGCTGGGCGGCGACTCGGGCGACCTCGACCTCGACGGCTTCACCGACATCTACGTGGCGAACTCGAGCCAGCAGAATCGCATGTACCTGAACCTCGGCGGCACCGAGTTCCAGGACCTGACGGGCAACCTGCCGGTGGACTGGCACGACTCGCAGGAGGCCTACCTCTACGACTTCGACGGCGACTGCGACCTCGACATCTACGTCGTGAACTACGCCGACCAGGACCGCATCTACATCAACACGCTCGATCCGCTGCCGGGCGAGTGCCCGGCGGGCGGTCCGCTCAAGCACAACCTGCGCGGGCGCTGAGCCCGGGCCGAGTCATCCGGGGGCCCGGTTCGGCCGGGCCCCAGGGTTGAGGCATCGTCAAGGCTCTTGACGATGGGGTCGCGCCGGTCGGTGGGCGTGCGGGCGCTCACCGACCGGTGTCATCTTCCCGTGGCGGGGGAGTGCCGCGCTCGTGCTCGTGGATCGTGCCTCGTGCTCGTGGCGCGTGGCTCGCGCTCGGGCCTCGTGGCTCGGGCCTCGTGCTCGTGGCGCGCGCCCCGTGCCCGTGCTCGTGCTCGCGCACGGGCATGCCGCGCGACCGTACCCGCGGCCGCGTCCGCGAGACGTCAGTCGCGATCCGGCGGCGGCTCGAGGTCGACCGTCACGGCTCCGGACGCAGCGCCGTCGTGCCAGTGTCGCCAGTAGCCGTTGCGGTTCAGGAACGCCTCGACCAATGGCTTGATGACCGGGCGGCCACCGGGTGAATGACGGCCACGCCCGGTGATCACGAGGAGCCGGGCATCGTCGCAGCGGTCGAGCTCGTCGTTGAGCTCCTGGACCGCCGTCCATCGACCCTCGCCATGGAGGTCGATGGCCTTGATGCGCCGCTGCCGGCTCATTGCTTGGGCTGCTCCCGACGAATCTCGTCGCGGACCGCCTCGACGAACTGCTCGGCCAGCGACTTCTGGCCGCCGCTCGCCTGCTTGGTGAACTGGTCGATCATCTTCACGTGCACCTTGAGGTTCGGATTCGGGGCTGAGTTGCCGAGCTTGACGCGCAGCCCTTCCATCAAGTTGCGCGTCGCCTCCTGGAGCGTGTCGCCCTTGGCGATGAAGCTCCCCTGCGTGGCGATCTCATCGGTGTTCGTGTCGTAGACCCAGTACTGGAAGATGCTGCGCTTGAGGGACTCGGGACCGTAGAGGTCGAATGTGGCACCCATCGATTTCTCCTTCATGGACCCGGGCCGCGCGGCTCCGGTGTCCGACCGCGATGCACTGCGAGCCGCGGGCTTTCCGGGCTCTTCGGACGAGAGGACGGCGCCCAACGAGAGGAGCCGTTTGCGAATTTCGGGGAGGGGGCCGCCCTCGGGCGCGAATGGCAGGTCGATGACCGCCTTGTAGACCACGAGCTTCTTCCGGTACCAGTGCGCCACGCGCTCGTCGGCCGTGCTGATGGCCGCGAGCAGGTCCCGCAGGAACACCGAGAAGTGCTGGTCGGTCGAGTTCATGATGCTCGACGTCGGGAGGACGTTTCGCAGCAAGCGCACGGGGTACGAGCTCCGCCGCGCCTCGACGAGGAACCCCTTGATGCTCTCCTGCAGGTGGGCCCACGCGGGAGTGGCGTGATCCAGCTTGAAGCGCGCCTCGTTGAGCGACGAGAGCACTTTGAGATCGAACGCGTTCTCGAGCGCGAGCTTCCTCGCGACGAAAGACAGAGCGCTTCCGAAGCTCCCTGACGGTGGCTCGCCTGGGTCCATGTGCCAAACCTTCCGCCAGGTGCGGCGCGGTGTCAACGGCACGTCCAATGGCCGAGGCCGGCAGGCTGAGCGCCGCGCTCGCCGGTCGCGCAGGGGCTCGGCGGTGCGGACGCGGTCGTGGCATGGGCGATGCCTCTGACCGGCGGTGGAGGTCCGTATGAACACCGCGCTCTGGCTCCCCACCTTCATGCGAACGCTGGCTCTCGTGGCGCCGCTCGCGGTCGTCGGCGGCTGCGACTCGAGCGCGGACGAGGTCGGCGGCAAGAGCCCGTATGGGCCGTCGAGCCCGCGCGCCGAGAGCACCTTCTCGGCGGCGAAGCAGGACGGCACGCCTGGGACCGTGCGCGCCGGGCCGAGCGGGGAGACGCACAGCGCGGGCGGTGTCGCCTACCCGGTGTTCGCGGTGTACCGCACCGACTCGGCCAACCCGTCGGGCGGGCAGGTGTGGATGACCTGGACGCCGGCCGACGAGCGCGCCGTCGTCGCCGGTGGTCGCATCGACTGGCCCGACAGCGGCCTCGTGCCGGTCGGGCAGCCGTTCGCCTCGGGCGAGCTCGACACGCCGCTCAGCATCGACCTCGCGCCGCCCGTCGGCGTGGCCCAGCCGCTCGACATCGCCGGCACCGCCCTCATCGGCGACCCCGCCTCGCCGCAGGGCACCCAGGCCTTCGAGGCCGTCGGCAGCTACACCCTCGCCGCCACCGACGCGGTCGCCACCACGAGCCTCGGACCCATCGCCGGCTGCCGCCGCTTCGAGGGCCAGGTCACCGTCCTCGGCGAGACCCACTCCGCCACCTTCTGGTACCACCCCGACCTCGGCCTCGTCGCCGCCAGCGCCGACTGGCCGCCGCCCCACGGCATCCACGCCGACCTGTCCGGCCTGTGGGACCCGGGCGCCAGCGCGAGCGGCGCCGCCGTGCTGAAGGGCATGGGCCAGATCGACGCGAGCCACCGCACCTTCCGGCTCGACACCTACGACGTCGCCCAGGCCATCGACGCCGACAAGACCCAGCACGCCAAGATGCTCCTCGAGCTGCGCTGGGTCGACGACGCCAAGGCCCGAACGAGCGAGCTCCCGGCCCTCTTCGCGCCCGACATGGGCACCGCCATCGGCTACTACCCGGCCTCGTTCGTCGCCTCGCCCGTCTCGCTCTTCCACCCCGAAGAGAACGGCCAGGGCTTCAACTTCTGGATCGCCTACGTCGACCAGGCCGCCAAGAACGAGCCCGGCACCGCGACGTCCTACCACGCCGGCGTCACGCTCCCCGACTTCGTGTCGAGCCCCATGCGCGTCACCGGCCGCATCCTCTATCACCGCCTGGCTCCCTGAGCCGCCGCTTGACCCGGGCGGCCCCGGCCGACATGGTGCCGGGCCTATGCACATCGCCAAGACGCTGCTGGTCGCCGCCGCGGTCCTCGTCGCTCCCCGCGCGGCCGCGAAGTCGATCGCGCCCGGGCTCCTCGACCGCGACGGCGACGGGCTGAACGGCGACGACGAGGCCCTGATCGGCACCGACCCGGACGACCCCGACAGCGACGGCGACGGCGTCGGCGACGGGACCGAGGTCGGGCGCACGGCCCCGGCGCGCTTCAGCTCGTCCGCCTTCATCCCCGACGTCGACCCGACCACGACCACCGATCCGCTGCGCGCCGACACCGACCTCGACCGCCTGGCCGACGGCCTCGAGGACCGGAACCACAACGGTCGCGTCGACCTCGGCGAGAGCGACCCCAACCCCGCCCTCTCGCCCCCGAGCAGCGGCCCCGACACCGACCGCGACGGCCTGCCCGACGACATCGAGCGCGGCTGGACCCACACCGACCCCGACGACTTCGACAGCGACGACGACGGCGACTCGGACGGCGTCGAGACCGCTCGCGGCAGCGACCCGCTGCACGCGCCCCCTCCCGCGGCCGACGACGGCTGCGCGGCGGGCGGGGCCGAGGGCCTCGGCCTGCGGTCGCCGCGTTGGCGCTGGCGCTCAGGCCAGGGCGAGCTCGCCGCCCTCGGCCGCGGCCAGGCTGAGGCGACCGGCGTCGGGGTTGCCGGCGCGCTCGCGGATGGCCTGCACCGCCACGCGCGCTCGCGGCCCGTGCGCCGTGTGGCGCAGCGTCAGGAGCGGAGCCACCGCCGCGATGGTGCCGACGCAGCCCAGGCTCCTCGACCGCGGCCGCGACCGTCTCGCGCGCTTCGCTCGCCAGCAGGGCGACCAGCACCGACTCGGCCTGGGCGTGGCGCACGTCGGCCAGCGCGGCGGCGACCGCCGCGGCGACCTCGGGGGTCGGGCCGGCGGCGACGAGGCCCGCCACGGTGCGCTCGGCCACCGGCGTCTCGGGGTAGGCGCGCCAGCTCGGCGATGGCCAGGCGGCGCAGCGCCGGCGCGGTCGCGTCCGAGGTTGCGAAGGCCGCCAGCGTGCGCAGGTCGACCAGGATGCAGGCGGCGCGGAGCGCCACCGCCGGGACCTCGTCGTGGCGCAGCGCCCCGGCGAGCTCGGCCGTCTCGGGGCGATCGCGGAAGACCTCGTCCATGCGGATCGAAGGCCGCCGCGCGCGACTCGGGCGAGCCGCTGCGCGCGAGGTCGGCCAGGCGCACGACGTCGTCGTCGCGCTCGGCCAGGATGGCGATGAGGGCCTCGCCCTCGGCGAGGAGCGACTCGATCTCGCCCGTGGCCACGCCGCGCTCGTCGCGACGGAGCGCGCCGCCGTCCAGGCGCCAGCCGTCGGCCACCGCTCGGGCGATGCGCGCGCGCTCGCTGTCGCTGAGCAGCATGGCGCGCCAGGCCGCCTGCCCGCGGACGGCGACGGTCTTGTCGAAGTCGGTGTCGCCGCGCTCCAGGTCGCGCCTGGCCGTGCGGAGGGCCTCCTCGGACGCCACCGCCAGGCCGAGCCGCGCCGGGAGGCGCGCGCCGGTGAAGCGGACGACGGTCCAGTTCTGGTGGGTGTAGCGCGAGCGGCGGACGTCGAGGCTCACCGACACCTGCGCCGCGCCGCGCTGGCCGACGATGCTCTCGTCCTGGAAGGCGAGGCCGAGGCGCCTGGCGACCCGCGGCCAGCGCTTCTTCACCTCGCTGCCCGTGAACAGCTGCGCGATGAGCCCGATGAGCCCGGCCACGAGCGCCAGGCCGAGCTTGGCGAGCGTGACGACGACGTCGGTGGAGGCGAGGAAGTGGGCGGGCTGCTGCATGGCGTCGTGACCTTCGAGGCGCGGGGTGAACGGGCCGGCGTCTCCGTCGCGACCTCATCGCAAGGCGCGTGCCGCGCGCCGACCGCGCGCGCGGCCGCCTCCCATGCGGGTGCGCCGCAGGTCGCCGGCGCGGCGCCCCTGGGACACGCGGCGCGCGCGGGGCGCTGTCCCATGGGACGCGCGCGACGTCCGGCCGACGGCTCAGGGGTGGCTCGGGTCCGGCGCGATGCCGGGCGGCACGACGCCGAACATGCGCACGGTGGTCCAGCCGTGGGTGCCGCCGCCGCCGCCGACCGCCGCCATCGGGCCGCGGAACATGCCGCGCGGCGTGCAGCCACCGCCGTAGGTGCAGCACACGCCGCCGCTGTCGGGGCCGACGTAGTCGATGCAGGCCGGGCCGCTGAGCGCGCTCGGGATGTGGAAGGTGACCGTGCCGGTCCACTCGTCGGCGAGCGGCACCTGGGTCGCCGGACCGCTGATGGGCACCGGCTGCTCGGTGCCGCTGTAGCAGAAGTCGTAGATGCCGAGGTCGACGCTCGAGGCCTCGTAGTGGGTGCCGCCGAGGTCGGCCCAGTCCGCCGGCACGACCCACAGCGACGAGCCCGCGCACAGGCCCGAGTGCGTGGTGACGCTCACCGTGAGCGTGTCGCCGGCGTGCACCTCGGCCGGCGCCACCGACACCTGGGCGCAGCCCGACGTCCACGTGTCCTCGTGGCGCTCGGGCGCGTCGACGCACACCTCGCCCGCCACCGGCACGCCGACGCGGCACGAGTCGTCCTCGCCGCACACGACGGTGAAGCGCTGCTCGTCCGACCAGCGCGGATCCTTGCAGTACTCGATCTGCTCCTTGCCGCCGGCGTCGGTCGCGCACGGCCACACCACCTGCCGCCGCGTGCCGTCGGCGCCGAGCTCGCCGTAGCGCTCGACGCGCACGCGCCAGGCGTAGCTCGTGCCGGCGGCGAACGGCACGCCGGTCTTCACGAAGCGCGTCGGCGGCACCGGCGCCATGCCCGCGCCCAGCGTCCACGCCTCGGCGATGACGCCGCTGTCGGTGTTCTTGTACTGGCCCGGCGTCGACGACGGCGCCGCCGCCAGCGCGGTGAGCGGCACCTCGATGACGCGGCTCTGATCGAGGTCGAGCGGGATGCCGCCCTCGGGTGCGTCGGGGAAGACCGCCAGCCGCTCGGCCGGGGTGCCGCGGCGGCTGAAGGCCGGCACGCGCACCAGCCGATGCTCCCACACCGGCGCCTCGTCGCTGCCGCCCGAGCGCCAGCGGAACCAGAGGAGGTAGTCGCCGAGCGCCGGGAAGCCGTCGGGGCGCGCGAAGCGCAGGCGCCCGTCGCTGAGCGCGTCGCTCGCGACCACGCCGTCCTGCGCGACGGTGGCGCCGCCGGCCACGAGCTCGACGTCCACGGGCGGGCCGGTGCGCACCGCCGGCGGGTGCCAGCAGCCGCTGTTCTTCCACGCGCCGGGGCGGTTCTTCAGGCCGTCGGTCCAGTGGCAGTCGTCGCGCGGGATGCTGCGCAGCCACGCCAGGTTCAGGTCGACCGAGCCCTGGCCGATGCCGACCGGCGAGCTGTTCGCCTCCCAGGTGATCCAGCGATCCGACTCGGGGCTCGAGCGCCGCACCAGCATGAGCACGTGGTCGGCGTGCGAGCACCAGTCGCCCGGGCGCGCGTCGGCGAGCTGCGTGTCGACCGTCGTCGCGCTCTGGTCGGCGCGAACGAAGCGCTCGCCGCCGTAGTCGGACGGGTCGGCGCAGTTGCCGCCGCTCGGGGCCTCGAGCGGCGTCAGCGCCTGGTCGGTGCCGGCCACCCAGGCGCGGCGCACGAACGAGGCGCAGTCGGCGTGGCACTCGGGACCGCAGTCGAGGGTGGCCGCGAGCTGGCTCGGCGTGAGCCCGTCGCGCGGGCAGGGGGTGAGGCTCGCGTGGGTGATGCGGCCGCCGAGGATGGTGCGCAGGCTCCAGCCGGCGGTGCCGTCGAAGCTGTAGCAGAAGTCGAAGGCGGCGCGCGCGCGATAGAAGATGGCGTCGAAGCCCACCTGGGCCGCGGCCGGGCGCGGCGGGCAGAGCGCGGCCAGGCCGGCCAGGAGCGCGGTCGCGAGGCTGAGGCGCCAAGGCAGACGATCACGGGCATCCGAGGTCCCACGCGACGAGGGCATAGCCGTCTCCTTCGATGCGCAGCTGGTAGAGGCGACCGCTCGCGTCGATCGCGAACGGATGCAGCGGGGTGTGGAACGGCTCGGGCGCCGGGCTCGAGACCTGGCGCAGGAGCGCCCGGTCGGAGAGCGCGATGCGCAGCGCCGTGTCGACGAGGCCGTCGGCGACCTTCACGCGCACGACCAGCACCAGCGACCCGTCGCAGGCGCCGACGAAGGTCAAGAGCTCGACCACCGACGGGCGCCCGGGCAGCTCGAAGCGCGTCGCCTCGTGGAACACGTCGTACACGTCGATGGCCGCCGCCGGCGCCGGCGGGATGACGGCGTAGCTCCGGAAGGCGACGGGAGAGCCGCGACGATCGCCTTCGTCGACCTGGTCCTCGATCGACACGTCCTGGCCGCTGATGCGCAGCGCGTGGACCTCGAAGCCGTCGGGCTCGGAGAGGTAGACGTCGTCGTCGAGGTCGAGCATGAGCGGCACGCCGACGAGCTTCGGGCGCCAGCGCGACGTCGTGGGTCGAGCCGTCGGCGCCGAGCAGGCGCGCCGCGCCAGGCGTGGCCGGGCCGAGCACCCACAGCGCGCCGTCGCGGGCCTCGGCGACGTCGCTGGCGCCGACCAGCGACGGGTCGGCGCGCACGAGCGCGACGCTCGAGCCGTCGACGCCGAAGGCGACCACGCGACCGCCGACCGGGTCGAGCACGAGGCCAGCTCGGCCCCACCGCCAGCGCGGCCGGCGCGAGCAGCGCGCCGGGGCGACCAGGTCGTCCGTGGCCGGCGGCAGCTCGGTCGCGAGCGCGGCCGTGCCCTCGCCCCAGGCGCCGGCGTAGAGCGTCGTCCAGGCCTGGGTGGCGTCGGTATCGGGGGTGGTCGCGTCGGCGTCGGAGCCGGTCGTGTCGGAGCCGCCGCGACCGTCGCCGCACGCCGTCGGGCCGATGCAGAGGAAGACGAACGCCAGGGTTCGAGCGGTGCGCATGCGACACCTCGCCGGTTGGAGCTCTCGCGCGGTCCGGTCGCGCGCTCGGCCTCCGCGTGGCGGGAGCGTCGAGCTCGCGGGCGGCCGCGTCAGCGCGCGAGGAGGCGGCAGGTGCCGACGATCTCCTCGCTCGTCGCGCCGCGGGAGAGCTTCACCACCTGGCCCTGGCCCTTGTCGCCATGGCCCTGCAGGAAGACTCCCAGCGCGCGTGCCCCGGCCAGCGAGCGCACGGAGCTGTAGCCGATGTTGGCGGCGTCGAGGTCGGGGAAGACGAGCACGTTGGCGCGGCCGGCGACCTCGCCTGCGCCGCTGAGCTTGTGGCTCGCGGCGTCGGCGTCGAGGGCCGCGTCGGCCTGGAGCTCGCCGTCGATGGCGAGGTCCGGGCGGCGGGCGCGGGCGATGGCCGCGGCGCGCGCGACCTTCTCCGCGTCAGGGTGGTGGCGCTGCCGTGGCTCGAGAACGAGAGCAGCGCCACGCGCGGCGTCTCGCCCAGGAGGTCGCGGCAGCCGTCGGCGGCCAGGATGGCGATGGCCGCCAGCTGCTCGGCGTCGGGGCTCGGGTTCACGGCGCAGTCGGCCAGCACCAGCCGACCGGCGCGCCCGGGCACCTCGAGCACGAACAGGCTCGAGGTGAGCGGCGCGGCGGGCGAGCGGCCGAGCACCAGGTCGCAGGCGATGAGCACGTCGCCGGTCGGGCTGTTGGCGCCGGCCACCAGCGCCGAGGCCCGGCCCGCGCCGAGCAGCGCCAGGCCGAGGTAGGTCGGTCGCGTCAGCAGACGCGCGGCCGCGGCCGGGCTCAGCCCGCGGCGCTCGGCCAGCGCGGTGGCGAGCGACTCGCGCTCGGGCACCGCGGCCGGGTCGAGCACGAGCGGCCGCGCGAAGCCCTCGTCGGCGATGGCGAGCACGGCCGCGCGCACGCGCGCGTCGTCGGCATCGGTGAAGAGGATGCGCGGCCGCTCGGCGCTCATGGCGTCCTCGCCAGGCTGGCCTCGAGGTCGCCGACCGTGCAGGCCTTCATGACCACGGCGTCGGCGACGGCCGGCCGAGCCGGCCTTCGAGCACCGACGGCGATCTCCACGCGCTTGAGCGAGCGCAGGCCGAGGTCTCGGCCAGGCGCAAGCTCGGCGTGATGTCCGCCAGCGGGCGCCTGGCCGCCTCGGCGATGACCGTCCTGACGACGTCGACGGAGGTCATGACGCCACCTTGAAGGCGATGACCGGCAGGTCCGCCGTCTCGAGCACGTCGACGACCACCGGCAGCGGCAGCTTGCCGTAGAGCTTGGCCACCCCCTCGGGCGTGGCCTCGACGTTCTTGACGATGCCCTGCGCGATGACGCCCTCGGCCAGCTGGACGTGGCCGTAGACGTACGGCGCCAGCGCGGCGAAGCGCGGGTGCGGCGGCGGCGCCACGCCGTGCGAGGCGAAGAGCAGCGTGCCGCGGCCCGACAGCGTGATCTCGTCGTACTCGTACGACGCGCACTCCTCGCACGCCGTGGTCATGGGGAAGGTGATGTGCCGGCAGCGCTTGCACTGGTGGGCGCGGAGCTGTCCCTTGGCGAGCGCCTGGTAGTGAGTCTTGACGATGGACTGCATCATGTCAGGCCCCCTTGAGCACGAGCATCGTGCTGATGATGGCGTAGCCCTGCGTGCCGACCACGGCGATCTCGGGCGGCTTCTTGATCTGGCGCTTTCCGGCCTGGCCGCGCATCTGCTTCACGGCCTCGTAGGTGTCCGAGCCGGCGCTGGCGCTCCAGGCGTGGCCGAAGGCGTGGCGCCCGCCATGCGTGCTCATCGGGCGGTCGCCGTCGTAGCGGAGGCGGCCCTCGAGCGCGGCGACGACGCCCTCGCCCGGGCGCAGGTACCCGGTCTGCTCGGCGGTGCAGAGGCTCATGACGTGCGAGCAGTCGTGGGTGTGGAGGTACTGGATGTCGCGGCCGGTGATGCCGGCCATGGCGAAGGCCTTCTCGACGGCGATGCGATCGACCTTCCAGTCGGTCGGGTCGGCGCCGTACCACGGCAGGTCGGACACCGAGCTGGCGTAGCCGATGAGCTCGATGGGCGTGTTCTTCGCGTGCTTGGCGACGTCGTTCCGCGTGAGCAGGATGGCCGAGGCGCCGTCGGCCGGCGTGACCACGCTCCTGAAGCGGGCCGGCCAGCTGATGAACGGGTTCAGCCGCGACTGCCAGAAGGCGTAGGCGTCGGCGTAGCCGTGGCGCTTGGCCTCGTCCTCGAGCGTCTCCTGGATGAACGCCTTGGGGTTCAGCGCGCCGTGGAGCCGACGCGTGCGCGCGAGCTCGAACATGGCACGGTCGTAGCGCTCGATGGGGACGTTGTACTTCTTGCAGTAGGCCTGGCCGAGGATGCCGTTGTAGGTCGAGAAGATCTCGTAGCCCTCGGGCACGGCGTAGGCCTGGTTGCAGCACATGTCGGTCCAGAGCCACATCTGGTCGCTGGGGATGGGCTCGCGCTCGAACGGGCTCAGGCCCTTGGGCTGGTTGCGCGTGGCCTCGACGCCCACGACCAGCGCCGACTCGACGGCGCCCGAGGCGATGGCCTGCGCCGCCAGCGTCACGCCGACGTTGGTGGTCGAGCAGGCGGCGTCGATGTGCACGCCGGGCCTCATCTGGGTGCCGAGCCACTTCGACACGTGCGAGTACGTCGCGGGCAGATGCGAGCTCTGCGCCATGACGTTGCCGACGAAGACGGCGCCGACGTCGAGCGGCGACAAGCATGCCGGCGTCCTCGAGGCCTCGCGAGCGGCCATGGCGGCCAACTCCTGCAGGGTGAGGCCGGCGATTTCGGGGCGTCTCGAGGAGGTCGCCGAAGCGTGTGCAGCCGACCCCGGTGATCGAGACGCGTTCGTTGAGAGAAAGCTCTTCGTAGCCATTGCATCCTCCCGTCGCGAGGCTGGGCTCGGGCTCGCGCGCGCGGTGCACGCTGCCCGAGGCGCGTCGCGGCCGGGCCGCGCCGAGGAGTGCAGACGACGTGCCACGCGCGCGAGCGCCGTGGAGGCCGGCGCGCGCGGGCGAGGGCGGGTCGGGGCGGCGCCGCACGACCCGCGTGCGCCGCCGCGCGACCTGCCGCCAGCGGCTCACTCGGCGCGGTAGATGGCGTCGCCCTTGGCGTCGACCAGCGCGAACACGCCGGCCGCGCGCGCGGTGCGGATGCGGCCGGCTCGCTTGAGAGGAGCGCGAGCGCGGGGATCTGCGTGACCAGGCCGGTGGCGATGACGATGGCGGTGAGCTGGCCGTGGCGTCGGCGTCGCGCGTCGGGATGACGGCCGTGCCGCCGCCGGCCACGAGCGACACGCCGCCGGGCGTGCCCATGCGCAGGCTGGTGGCGACCGGGGTGGCGGTGTCGCCGCTGGCCGACACGGCGAAGAGCGCGCCCGAGTCGCTGCCGGGCGCGAGGTGGTCCATCACCCACGCCACGCCGTTGCCATCGACGTGGACGCCGGTCGGCGACACCAGCGGGGCGCCCGCGAACAGCACGTGGACGAGGCCGCCCGTGCGCGGCAGCTGGAACACGGCGGGCACGGCCTCGGGCGTCTTGCCGGTGACGTGCAGCGTCTCGCAGTCGGGTCCCATGGCCAGCCCGTCGGCCTCGCCGATGCCGTCGGCCGAGAGCGCGAGCGCGCTGCCGCCCGCGGTGGGCAGGGCGTAGAGGGCGGCGTGGGCGCCGTCGCCGCCATCGGCGATGTAGAGCGTCCGGCCGTCGCACGACAGGACGAGGCCGCTCGGGTGGGCGAGGGGGGCGCCGCTCGCCAGCGCGTGGGCGACGCTGCCGGCGTGGGATGCGACGCTGAAGATGGCGGCGTCGCCGGCCGGGTCGAGGGCCGCGAAGTAGAAGGTCTCGCCGTCGGGGCTCGCCACCGCGTCGGTCGGCGCCGTGGAGCTGCCGCTCGCGACCTTGGTGATGGTGGTCGGCGGGGTGGTGGGCAGGCCGGGCCCGTCGGAGGCGCAGCCGAGGGCCATGAGCGGGAAGGCGAGGAGGGGCAGGCAGCCGCCGCGGCGGAAGGAACGCATCGACATCGGGGACCTCGTGGGTTGGGTCAGGGACGTCGGCGATACGGACCGCGGCGCGCGGCGGATCGGACCGACCGATGCGCCCGCATCTCGCGGCCATCTGACACCCCCTGTCGGTGACGGCGTCGAGCGGCTATCTCAGGGTGGCGGCGCGCTCGCGCCGTGACTCCCCGAACCCGAACCCGGATCCCGCGATGCGCTTCGCCCGCTACCTCTCCGTCCTCTGCCTGGCCGCCTGCGGCGACGACGCCGCGACCACGCCCGACGTCGCCCACGCCGACGCCGCGACCACCGCCGACGCCAACCAGGACGACGCCGCGACCGCCGACACGGCGACGGCGCAACCCGACACCACGGCGGCGGATGATGCCACGACCGCCACGACCGCCACGACGGCGACCGACACGACGACGGCGACGACGCCGAGCGACGCGACCGCGACGCCCGACGCGACCACGAGCCAGGACGCGACGACCGTCGCGGACAGCGCCGCCGATGCCGACATCGCGTGCGTGGCCGGCTCGAGCGCCCCGCTGCCGGGCAAGCTCGCGCCCGTCGTGGCGCGCGTCGAGGCCAAGGACGACGTCGGCGCCGTGGTCGCCAGCGACGACTGCGTGCCCTTCGTGGCCCACGCCGACACCCATGTGGTGCTGGCGCGGAACGCCGCCGACTCGGCCTACGCCGTCTTCGCGAAGGTCGTCGCCACCGACGACCTCGCGGCCGATCGCTCGCGCGTCGCCTTCGGCTCGTTCGCGCCGGCGGCCGGCGGCGACGTGCGCTTCACCTACGGACCGCTCGGGCCGCGCACCGGCCCTGGCAGCGTGCAGCGCTTCGCCGTCGACGACCCGACCGCGCTCCATCACCTGCGACCGAGCGGCGGCACCGGCTTCACGCCCGTCCCGCCCGGCGAGCACGGCGAGCGCGCCCTCGTCTTCGGGCTGAACGGCCTGGTCGGGAGCGGCGACGCCGACTGGCTCGAGCCGGTCGAGGAGACCATGGCGGTGCGCGCCTTCCAGTTCACGGTCGGTCCGCAGCACGTCTTCCTCGACTGCGCCTCGGCGGCCACCTGCGAGGCCGACGTCGCGGCCGGCACGGCCACCGATCTCGGCAGCGACAACTCGCTCGCCGCGTGGCATCGCGTGCCGCTCGCGGCCTCGGTGAAGCTCTGGGCCAAGTCGACGAGCGACGGCTCGGTGACGTTCGACGGCGTGACCATCCCGCTCGGGTCGGCCGGCGATCACCACACCCTCATCGGCCTCATGCGGGCCGACGGCGTGGCCGTATGGCAGGACTTCGCGACCGCTCCGCCGGCGCTCGCCGGCCAGCAGGTGGTCGACGTCTTCCACGCCAACCCGGGGGCCGATCTCCAGTTCTGGCTCGAGGATCGCCGCGGCGTCGTCGTCGCGCGCTCGAGCTTCTCCGACACGCGCGACCTCGCGGCCGGCCAGTACGTCGTCCGCGCCTACTCGGCCAGCGTCGACCTCGCCGCCAACGACCCGGCCGCCTTCGACGGATATCGCTCTTCGGTCTCGGCGACGAGCTGGCGCTCCTCGCGCAAGAGCCGCCGGGCGGCAGCGGGACCTTCCGACTGCAGGTCGTCACCGGCTTCCCGCTCGCCGCCGGCGAGGCCGGCGCCCGCCACCTGCGCCGCCACCGGGCCGCCGCCCGCAGCTTCGACCTGCTCGGTGCGCGGCAGCTGCGGGGCCGACGCGCGCCGTGTCCCCATGCGCGCGTCGTCGCGCGGCGCCAGTCGACGTGCTGGGTCTCCGCCGTGCCGACACCCACCGCCGACCACGAACTTCACCAGCGAGCGCGAGCAGACCTACAGAGCCTGCGCGCCGAGCGCGAGAAGGCGGACCTGGCCTCTGGCGAAGAGCTCGCCAACATCGACGAGACCGCCGACGCCATCATCAGCCGCGCGCGCTCGCGCGCCGACGAGGTGCTTGGCGCGGTGCCCGGCCAAGGTCGACCGCGGCGCGCGCGCCAGCAAGGCCGAGCGCCTGGGCTGGCCCAGACCATCGAGCGCGAGCGCGAGCGCGAGTGACCGGCTGCTCGAGGACGAGCGGGCCCAGGCCGACGCCATGCTGCGCGAGGAGCGCGCCGAGCACGTGGCCCAGCTGGCGGAGGAGCGCCAGGAGACCGACCGCGACCTGTCGAGCGAGCGCGCCCGCGCCGACGGCGCGCTGGCGATGCGCGACGAGTTCCTGGGCATCGTCAGCCACGACCTCCGCAACCTGCTGAACTCGACCATCCTCTTCGCGGGGCTCATCGCCGACGCGGCGACGCGCGAGCAGGTGGTGGCGCCGGTCCACAAGTACGCCAAGCGCATCGAGCGCCTGGGCTTCCGCATGAGCCGCCTGGTCGGCGACCTGCTCGACGTCGCCAGCATCGAGGCCGGCTCGCTGGCGGTGACGCGCGAGCTCCAGGACGCGGGCGCCGTGGTCACCGAGGCGGTCGACACCATGCACGCCGAGGCCGCGCTGCGCGGGGTCGCGCTCGAGGCCGAGCTCACGCCCGAGCCCGAGCTGGCCGCGTTCGACTACCCGCGCATCCTGCAGGTGCTGGTCAACCTCGTGAGCAACGCCATCAAGTTCACGCCCGCCGGCGGCAAGGTCGTCGTGCGCGTCGCGCGCGGGGACGGCGAGCTGCGCATCGCCGTCGTCGACGACGGCATCGGCATCGCGCCCGACAAGCTCGAGGTGGTGTTCGAGCGCTTCCTCCAGGTCGTCGACAACGATCGCCGCGGCGTCGGGCTCGGGCTCTACATCTCGAAGTGCATCGTGCAGGGACACCGCGGGCGCATCTGGGCCGAGAGCCGCGTCGGCCAGGGCAGCACCTTCTGCTTCACGCTGCCCCTGGCCGCTGGATGAGGACGGTCGGGTTCGACAGTTCGGGACCCGCACGCCGCAGCGCCGCCACGCCGGCCTCGAGCCCGAGCACGAGCACGAGACACGAGCACGAGCACGAGCACGAGCACGACGGCCCGCGGCGCGGTCGACAATCAGCTCAGGCCGCGCGCGATTCACCTCAGCCGCGCGGTCGCGCCTCGCGCGTTAGGCTGCCCGAACCACGAGGTGCTCCATGTCGCTCAACCGCTCGCTCGCCGTCTCCGTCTCCGTCGCCACCCTGCTTTCGGTCGCCGCCTGCGGCTCGCGACCCGCCGAACCGGCGCTCGCCGACACGCAGGCGCCGCCGGCCTCAGCCGCCCCGACGCCCGCGCCTGTCCCGACGCCGGCGCCCGCGCCCGCACCGGCGCGCCCCGACGCCCTCGCGTGGCCGGTGCCCGCGCCCGGCTTCCCCGCCGACTACGCCGCCACGCGCGCGCTCTTGCCGTCGGGCTTCGACCTCGCCCACGTGCAGGTGCTGCTCCACGACCACCGGCCGCGCGCCGAAGCCGAGGCGGCCGGCATGACCCGCGTCGCGAGCGCCGACTTCGATCGCGACGGCCGTCGCGACCTGGCGCTGGTGATGGAGGAGGACCCGCGTATCGACGACGAGGGCTACGCCTATCCCGGGCGCCGGGCGCTCGTCGTCTTCCTGCAGCGCGCCGAGGGCAAGCTCACGCGCGACGTCACCGTGTTCGACATCGTCAAGAGCGGGCTCGGCGCCGACGACGACCCCATGCGCTTCAGCGTCGACGAGTCGGGCGTCATCGCGCTCGCGCACACCTTCGGGGTCGGGCGCGAGTCGACCTCAGACGACACCACCATCGCCTATCGCGACGGCGACTTCTTCGTGACCGGCCACGGCCAGTCGTGGAACGAGGACGTCGAGGGCTCCGCCGAGTACGCCCCCGTCGGCTACACGGCGGACTTCGTCACGGGCCGCGGCTCGTTCCGCGGCGTGAACGGCGACCGTCGGACCTTCGAGATCGCGCCGCGGCGCCTGCGCGTGCGCGACTTCACCGGCGACGACGACCTCGCGGTGGTCGTCCCCGCGGCGCCGCGCCAGCAGGTCCGGGCGTTGGCGGCGGGCAGCTCGAGCGCGAGCGCCAGCACGGCGCAGCCGGCGTGCTACGGCTCCGCAGTGCCGACACCCACCGCCGACCACGAACCCCGAGAGCCGCGTCGGCCACGGCAGCACTCGGCTTCACGCAACCTCCGGCCGCTGGATGAGGATGGTCGGGTTCGCGAGGTCGATGCCGTCCTCGCCGAAGCGCCTCGTGGACCAGCACGCGCAGGCGCTTCTCGGTGGCGCTGTGGAGGTCTGGCCGACGTGCGGGTGGTGGTGCGCACGACGAAGCCGTCGGCGCCGGCCGGCTGATGCCCTCGACCTTGAGCGGCTCGCGCACGACGCCCGGGCGCTCGGCGGCCAGGCGCTCGCCGGCGCGCCGGAGCGCCGCGTCGAGGCGCGCGAAGGCGACGCCGTGCGCGCCGAGCACCTGCACCACGGCCAGGACCTAGCTGCGGCTGAAGTTCACGATGGTGCTGATCTGTCCGTTGCGCGTGTGCACGCGGGCCGTCGGAGTCGCGCACCCTCGGTGATGCGCATCGACAGGCTCGATGACGCCCTGCGTGTCGCCGATGCGCACGTAGTCGCCCGGGTTCAGGTGGCCCTCGAACATGAGCACGAAGCCCGACAGGATGTCGTTGATGATGTCGCGCGCGCCGAGGCCGACCGACACGCCGACGATGCCGGCGCCGGCCAGGAACGGGGCCGGGTCGAGGCCGAGCTCGCGCAGCACGAGCAGCGCCGCCACGAAGAAGACGGCGTAGCGGAGCACGTTCTGGACCAGCACGCCGAGGGTGCGGCGGCGCTTGCCGATCTCGTCGGCCGAGCCCGACGCGATGCGGTCGAACCACTCGTCGACCAGCACGCGGGTGAGCTCGGCGGCGGGTGCGCGCGCGACGAAGACGACGCCGACGATGCGGATGAGCATCGGGCCGAACGACTCGAGCTCGGTCAGGATGCCGAGCGTGCCGATGACCAGCGTCGCGGCCGAGATCCACACCACCGCCTCGAAGCTCCGCTGGGCCAGCGGCCAGAGGTTCTTCATCGACTCGTAGTAGTGGCCATAGCGCGTGTCGGCGAGCCGCGTCCGGCCCAGGCGCTCGAGCGCGAAGGTGAGCACCTGCGAGCCGGGCAAGGCCTGGAGCGCGCTGACGAGCAGGAGGAAGAGCAGCGCGCCCACGCCGCGGTCGAGCGCGGCGGGTAGCCTGAGCCACGAGCTGCCGGCCTTGAAGGCGGCGAAGACGAGCCCCACGCGCGCCAGCGGATCGAGCGCGTCGCACCGCGCGTGACGCGCTCGCTGGTCGGCGAGGAGGTGGTTGCGCGCGAACGCGGCCTCGACCTTGGTGAGCAGCGGGGCGGATGAGGCGGCGCAGGTAGAGCGAGCCGACCACCAGCACCACCACGCCCAGCACGATGCGCACGGCGACGAGCCGCGTCTCGTTGCCGAGGTCGTCGAGCACCGCCTGGAGCTCCTTTCGCAGGAGCAGGTCCTTCCACACGGCGATGCCGAAGAGCGCCGAGCCACCGAGCAGCGTCAGGAGCAGCGTCATCCACAGGACGAAGCGCAGCGGCCGCCGCAGCGCCGCCACGCCCGCCTCGAGGCGCTCGACGCGCGCGGCGCGGGCCAGCGCCTGCAGGCCGCGGAACAGCACCACGAACACCAGGAACGCCACCAGCGCCACGCCCAGCGCCAGCAGGCCGACCAGGATGGCGTTCTCGAGCGTCGGATCGTCGGACAGGCGCGGTATGACCACGGTGAGGCTCCCGGGCAGACACGAGCACGAGCACCAGCTCGAGACACCAGCTCGAGACCCGAGCCCGAGCCCGAGCACGGGCACGAGCCCGAGCCCGAGCCCGAGCACGAGCACGAGCCTCAATCTAGTCGAGGTCGCGGCGGCCGGCGAGCGCGCGCGGCGTGGCCATTGACCCTTCGGCCCCGCCGACCCTATCGTCCGCGGCCATGGCCCACCACCACCGCCTCGCGCCTTCCGTCGCCGCCGTGCTCGCGCTCGCCGCCTGCGGCGATGACGGCGGGTCGCCCGCCGAGCCCGCGCTCGTGTCCGACCAGCGCATCATCTATACGGACGGCCTCCACAACGAGAACACCGAGATGCTGGCGCTCGGCGACCGCATCCTGCTCGTGTTCCGCGGCGGCGAGACCGGGCAGGTCGGCTCGGCCGCGGCGCACCTCAACGTCTACGCCTCCGACGACGGCGGCAAGACCTTCGAGAAGCAGGCCGAGGTCGACGCCGGGAACCTCCCCGACGGCCGCGACATCCGCGATCCGAAGCTCGTGAGCTGGGGCGGCAAGGTCTACCTCTACGCCATCTCGCGCCTGCCCGGCGGCCACTACCGCGACCTCTTCGGCAAGGCCGAGACGGTGCGCTCCGAGTCGAGCGACGGCGGCCGCACCTGGACGCCGCCCGTCAACACGCTGCCCGAGAACCAGTTCTGGGGCTTCTGGCGCATCACCGAGCGCAGCTGGGACGACGGCGGCACGGCGCGCCACACGCTCTACGCCACGGCCTACAACGACGGCGACACGCAGGTCGGCCTCTTCGCCTCCGACGACGGCATCAGCTGGACCCAGCGCGCGACCATCTACGACTCGTACGACGACGTGCCGAGCGAGACCGAGCTCCACTTCTTCGGCGCCGACCAGGCGACCGCCGTGGCCATCGTGCGGCTCGACAACCAGGAGATCCTGCAGGACGGGCAGAGCGCCATATGCACCGCAGCGGCCCCCTTCGACAGCTGGGAGTGCGGCCGCCGCATCGAGCAGCGCATCGACGGGCCGACCTGGCTCCTCCACGACGTCGGCCAGCGCGGCGTCGCGCGCAGCTTCGTCTTCGCGCGCAAGCACTTGCCGTGCACGCGCAAGCGCACCGCCATGTACGAGCTCCGCGGCGACCTCTCCGACCCGAGCGCGCCCATCGAGGTGTGCGAGCTCTTCGACTTCGAGAGCTCGGGCGACACCGCCTACACCGCGGTCGCGCCGCTCGGCGGCGATCGCTTCCTGGTGTCGTGGTACTCGAGCACCACCGAGCGCGACGTGCCGTGGCTCGAGGGCCAGTTCACGCCGAGCGACATCTGGCTCGCCGACGTCGACCTCGCCGCCGTGCCCGAGACCTGCGTCCACCCGGCCCCGAAGGCCGCCTGTCCGGTGCCGGCGCTGCCGGCCGGCGCGACCGTCGACGCCATCGCCGGCCACTACCTGCTCGCGCTGGGGCCGGTCATCTGGCCCGAGCAGGCCATGCTCTTCGACGCCGACGTGACGCGCGCCGGCGACGGCTTCGAGGTCGCGCTCCAGCCGCTCGACGCCGAGACCCACGCGCCCGTCGACGGCCCCTGGCACCCGAGCGTGGCGATGGGCGCCGACGGCTCCTTCACGCTGACCTTCGACCGCGACCAGGCGGTGCCGGCCGAGGTCTTCCCGCTCCTCGAGGACCCGTTCCTCACCGTCCACGACCTCGTCCTGCGCGGCAAGACCACCTCGCTCGACGGCTTCTGCGGCGTCGTCACCGGCTACGCGCAGATCCTCGGCGACAACCCGGCCGACCGCATCGGCCTCGCCGGCTCGACCTTCGGCGCCACGCGCATCCCG